>NZ_JAPFCC010000001.1:762500-2227500 GCF_025562715.2 Endozoicomonas gorgoniicola | reverse complement strand
GGCCTCTGAGACAGAAGCAGCGGTTATCGTGGTTCATCACATGCGAAAGCCACCCGGGCAAAAACCTATCGAGAGTGCCGAGCAAGCGCGAGATGCCATACGGGGCAGTAGTGCTTTAGTGGATGGGGTTCGAATGGCCTATGCCTTGTGGCCAGCACAGGATCAGGTAGTTCAGCAGGTATGCACTACCTTGAATCTGATACCAGAGCCTCGAAGCTTTTATCAGGGAGCGGTTGTTAAGTCGAACGGACCAGCAGACCGAACATTAAGAATATTTAAGCGTAACCAGACAGGCCTGTTGGTTGACCTGACCAGAAGGTTGTCAGGCGCATCGTCGTCAGATCATGAACTGCTGATATCACTGGCTGGTGCTATCAGGCTGGCAGCCAGTCGCGGGCATCCATTTACTCATACCGGTGCCAACGGTGTTTTTGTTCAGCGGCACAGACTGCCTGATCTTTTTCATCACTTGTCTCGACATAAGCTGGAAAGCCTTATTCAGACGCTGATTAGTGAACGACCTCCACGGCTTGTAAAAGGGGTTGCCAAGGGGTCGAGAGATCATAAGTGGCTTGACTCGCCAAGAGGGGATTTTGCACTCGGAAAAGGTACCTTTGCAGAAGGTGCTGATCGTGTGTAATTCGCTAAAAACAGATTTCCAGAATAAACAGATTTCCGGCGATTTCCGGAAATCTGTCACCCTTTTGGAAATAGAGGCAGCATTAAGAAAACTTTATAACTCATTGATAGAACGTCTTTTTATTAAAACAAAACAACTATTGTCGTATTTCCAGATTTCCGGAAATAGATGCCATTTTGGAAACAGTAACTACTTGATAAATAAGCCGTTTCCGGTTTCCGGAGCTCTTACTTATAAATAAGTAAGGGGAATATGGAAATTCCCCTTACTGATGAGATTGGAAAGACAGCGCTGGAAACAGAACAGCCAGGGAGGATGGTATGACCGAAGACGAGCTCAAATATCGATACCGGGAAGCCTGGGTAACATCACGACGAATGTCGTCCGGAATCAACCTGGGGCATTCCGCCTACTGGCCAGAGTTTAATCCGAATCGCTGGGAGGTTTACCATTCGGACGGTATAAAACCTAAGCGACCTCAACCATCCGCAGAGTCTGTTGACCGTTTGGTGGAGTGTATGCGCTGGTTGCGCTGGCTAAGCGAGGAGGAACGCAAACTCGTCTGGCTCAGAGCCTCCGGTTTGCCCTGGCGGGAAATTGCACTAGCCACTGGCATTCCCCGGACGACGGTGTTCAGGCACTGGCACAAAGCGCTGCTGCAAGTGATTTTGCGGTTAAATCGGTGAGGTATTTGCGTGTATTTGCGTTCACTCAGGAATTAGCAGGCGTTAAAGCGTAGAAATGGCGAGTTTGCAAAGTGGGACAAAATCACGGTTTTAGCGCATAGTAATGGCTAAGCTCGAAGCAAAGTACACATGAGCCCCGCACCTCACCGGTTCGGGGTTTTTTATTGCCTGTTTGCAAGGATGATCCATGGCTCAAATCCTCGTTAAAACCATCGAACATCGCTCTGTTCTCAGCCTCACGCCCTACGCCAACAATGCCCGAACTCACTCCGATGAGCAGGTCAACCAAATCGCCCGATCCATCGAGGAGTTTGGGTTTGTGAATCCTGTGCTGGTGGGCGATGACGATGTGATCGTCGCCGGGCATGGTCGTTTGATGGCGGCAAAGCAACTGGGCATGGAAACCGTGCCGGTGATTGTTTTGGGGCATCTGACAGAGACCCAGCGTCGGGCACTGGTGATCGCGGATAACCAGATCACTTCGAACTCCGGCTGGGACGAAGAGCTGCTGAAACTGGAACTGGCGGAGCTGGATGAACTGGATTTTGATCTGGATCTGATGGGGTTTTCCGACGAGGAGTTAGAGGGATTTCTGCTCACGGATGAGCCGGAAGGTCAGACCGAAGACGATGATGTCCCGGAGCCTGAAGAGCAGCCGGTCAGCCAGCCGGGGGATTTATGGATTTTGGGAGAGCACCGGGTGTTGTGTGGCAGCGCCACCGAACCAGGCGATGTTGAAAAACTCATGGACGGGCAGCTGGCGGACATGGTGTTCACCGATCCTCCCTACAACGTGGACTACGCCAACCCTGAGAAAAACGGCAAAGCGAAGAAAGACCGTCGCATCAAAAACGACAATCTGGGTTCAGAGTTTTATACCTTCCTGCTGGCAGCCATGACGAACATGCTGGGTGTTTGCAAAGGAGCGATTTACGTCTGCATGTCGTCGTCGGAACTGGATACTTTGCAGAAAGCCTTTCGGGAAGCCGGTGGCAAGTGGTCCACGTTTATCATCTGGGTAAAAAACACCTTCACTCTGGGACGTGCTGATTATCAGCGACAGTACGAGCCCATTCTCTACGGTTGGAAGGAAGGCTCGCAGCACTTTTGGTGTGGTGCCCGGGATCAGGGCGACGTGTGGTTTTACAGCAAACCGGCGAAGAATGACCTCCATCCCACCATGAAGCCCGTCGAGCTGGTTGAACGGGCCGTACGTAACTCGTCCAAGAGTCGGGATATTGTGCTGGACCTGTTTGGTGGGTCTGGTTCAACCCTGATCGCCTGCGAAAAAAACCACCGCAGTGCCCGGCTCACTGAACTGGACCCGAAGTACGTTGATGTGATTGTACGTCGCTGGGAGGACTACACCGGCAAAGAGGCTTATCTCGAAGAAAACAAACTGACCTTTGATCAAATTAGGGAACAACGGCATGGACGAACTCTCCCGGCGACTGGATCAGATTGATTCAAAGCTCGACAAACTCAGCGATGCGGTGTCCAGGCTGGCGATGATTGAAGAGCGCATTACCCATCAGACTTCCAGCCTCAGTCGTCAGGATGAACGGCTGGACGCTCAGGAAAAACGCATCAGAGTGCTTGAATTTCAGGCCAGTCGCCGGGGCGTGATGCTCAACTACATCGAGCGGTTCGGCTGGATTGTTTTAACAGCCAGTATCGGGCTGCTGTCTTACTTTATCAGGGGGTGAGCAATGGGTAAGCGTACCGAAACCAATTACATCGTTATTCATTGCTCGGCTACCCGGGCCAATCAGAACGTCACGTTTGACGACATCAAACGCTGGCACACCATGGAACGTGCCTTTTTTGATATTGGTTATCACTGGGTGATTGAGCGGGATGGCTCGGTGAAACAGGGCAGGCCAGTAGACGACTGGGGCGCACACGCAAAAAGCCACAATCATGAAAGCGTGAGTATTTGTCTGGTGGGTGGGCTTGATGACAACAATCAGTCTGAAGACAACTTCACACCTTTGCAGAAGCGGATGCTGAAGCTGCTCGTTGCCGGTCATCAGGCTTTGTATCCAGAAGCCATTGTCCATGGTCATTACCACCTGAGTAAGGTCAAAGCCTGTCCGAACTTTGATGTTCACCGTTGGCTGATTGCTGAAGGACTGCTGGGAGAAAAACAGTGAGCCTGGTTGCCGCTATCCCACTGGTGGGGAAGGTCATCGACAAGCTCTTTCCTGATGCAGAGAACCGTGATCAGGTGAAAGTGGTTCTGGCTGAAATGCTGATTAATGGTGAGCTGGATGAACTGACTCAACAAGCCGGAGTGATCAAGGCTGAAGCGCAGGGTGAAGGCTGGCTGCAAAGAAGCTGGCGGCCTATTGTGATGCTGGTGTTCACGGCTCTGGTTGTATGTCGTTGGTTGGGTTGGTCAGCTCCCAATCTATCGGAAGTGGTGGAGCTGAAACTGTTCAGCATTATTCAGTTGGGCATTGGCGGATACATTGCCAGCCGGGGGCTGGAGAAAGTGACAAGAACATGGAAAGGCTGAGGCGCAATTTAAGCCGATCTGAGAGGCGTTACCCAAATACAGGGAGCGTCTGGAGATCGAAGAGAAAGCTTGACAGGTGGCTTCTTGTAGCTGTTCCGGGGTCCCTGAGGGGTGTTCTCTAGTGCGGGGATGCGGAACCGCCGAATATCGCCAGCGACAGAGTAAAAATCGGGGTTGACAGGTGGTTGACAAAAAGTGCTGAAAGCCACGGCTCATAAGGCTCTCAGCTGTCAACCAAGAGTAGTTTTTGTCAACCTGGATTCCTGATAGTGTCAACCACCCATTGTTGCTGCTGGTTGACAAAAAGTGTGCTGATTTTCAGGCTTCTGGCAACAGATTTTAGATGGCGGATTGACGGAGAAAGTCGAGGTTGAACGTCGATCCAAGGCTCTCCCCAATCCCGATGTAAAGCACAAGCCCTTTTGCCCTTCAGGTAGTGCAAGTCTCCCAGCTGAATCAAAAAAATAGCTTCATGCAGATTGGAATACCACCGTGTTAGGTGGGGTAAGGTCTGTCGATCAGGATACAGCAGGCGGCAGGATAAAAAAGAGCCGCTGGTGAGTTCAGCGGCCAGAAGTATCGGATTGTTCACAGCCTTGGTTCTCGTAGCACGATGGCTTGCCAGCCACCATCCTGCCAGTAATAGAGGTATTCAGCACAAGACTCCCAGGCCAGAGAGGTTAAGTGCGATAGGTCGGGGCTGTCAGCAGGGCAGACATGACGCCAAGAGTCTCCCCGATCCTGATAGGTATCCAGCTTGTCTGGGCTGACAGAGCGCAAATCGCCACTATTGATAATCATTTGGGCTTTTTCGTCTGAGGCATAATGTTTTTGCAGAATCGGGCCGACAAGATCACCATCAAAATGGCAGTAAATGCTGCGATAGCTGCCTTCCGGCAGCCTTATCGCAATTCTTGAGCGGGTACTCATGCTTCTGCTTCTCCAAATAGGCCATCCAGTCCACTGGTGATCCGGTAAGTACGATCCTTGCCTTCCAGCTTTTCAGACTCAATGGTCAGCCCCAGTCGTTTTTTCAGTGACCCGGCCAGCGTTCCCCGAACCGTATGTTGCTGCCAGCCGGTTTCGCGCATGATTTCGTGGATGGCTGCACCTTCGGGACGACTGAGCAACTCAATCACGGTGTGCAGTTTGGTGCCGGTTCGGATTTTGCCTTTGCGAGTGGGTTTATCATCCTCCCTGATACCGATGGCCTCTTTTCCCTGTGGGCTGATGTCGTAGGTATCTGACTCTTTAAGGGCAATCAGAAAACCCTTGCTGGTCAGGCTGTTCAGCACTTTGTTTCGGGCTCCACCCCTGATGGTGAGGTCAGAGGCCTGAAGGGTTCCGGTTTTAGCGGCTTGTTGCAGAACGTTTTCCTGAGCTGGGGTGAGTTTGTTGTTTTTCATGGCGCTTCTCCTTCGCGATTATTGCTGTTGTCCGTCTTTAAATCCCTGTTGGTAGGCGGCTTCCAGTGCTTTTTTAATGCTCCAGATGCTTTGTTCCTCAAAGTCCTCGCTGCTGTTCCGGGTTTTCAGGGTATCCAGAAACAGGTGTTTGCGAGCGATGGCTTCCAGAGATTTTTCGATGTGCTTGTTCATTGGGCTGTCCTTTCAGTTAATTTGCTTTTGTTATGTACAGTAAGGCTCTATAACCGATGGTTATCAAGATAATCTTCTTAATAATCAATATGTTGGCGGGAGGGTGCGAGACAATACGGAGCGATACGGTTCTATAGGGAGCAATAGGGGTCTATGGCGCTACTGTCACAATCAGAGTTCGCCAAACGTCAAGGTTGGAGCCGCCAGTATGTGGCCAAGCTGGTTAAGTCGGGCAAGATTAAGCTGGTCAATGGCAAGGTCGATGAACAAGCTGCTTTATCCGCCCTGAAGCAACAGGCAGAACCTGCTAGCGCCTTACGGCAGGCTCCTGCTCGTCAAGAGGCCTTTCCCGCCACCCTTACGGATTCCAGGCAGGCGGTTGATTTTGTAACGGCTCGCACCATGCGCGAAGCCTTCAAGGCCAGAATGGCAAAGATGGAGTATGAGGAAAAGTCGGGCAAGCTAACGGATGCCGCCAGGGTGCGGGATGATGCGTTTCAGGCCGCTCGAATGGTGCGGGATGCGCTTATGGGGATTCCAGATCGGCAGGCTGATGTACTGGCAGCAGAAACCGATCCCAAAAAAATAAGGGAGCTGTTAATGAATGAGTTAGAAGACATTCTCAACGAGTTAAGCCGTCAGTGAGTTCACCTTATTTCTCAGGCTTTTTGGCTGGCCTTAAACCCGACACACGCCTTTCTGTTTCCGAATGGGCCGATGAGTACCGAATCCTGCCCATGAAAGCGGCTAAAGAAGCCGGTCGCTGGCGCACTGCCCGAACCCCTTACCTGAAAGAAATTATGGATTGCCTGTCGCCTTCTTCACCGGTTGAACGGGTGGCGTTTATGAAAGGGGCGCAGGTCGGCGGCACCGAGTGTGGCAATAACTGGCTGGGTTATGTGATTCACCACACGCCAGGTCCGATGATGTATGTGTTGCCAACCCTCGATATGGCGAAGCGAACCTCCAAGCAGCGCATCGCCCCCATGATTGAGGAAATGCCGATCCTGAGAGAGAAGGTCAAAGACCCTCGCTCCAGGGATTCCGGCAATACGCAAATGGTGAAGGAGTTTCCCAACGGGGTGCTGATCATTACCGGAGCCAACTCAGCCACCGGCCTTCGCTCCATGCCTGCCCGCTTTCTGTTTCTGGATGAAGTGGATGCTTATGAAGACGATGTGGACGGGGAGGGCAGTCCCATCAATCTGGCGATTAAACGAACGGCGACGTTTTCCCGTAATCGTAAAATCCTGATGGTCTCCACACCCAATATTGCCGGAGTCAGCAAGATTGAATCAGCTTATCAGGCCAGTGACCAGCGGCAATATCATGCTCCCTGCACTGAATGTGGTGAGATGCAGCCGATTGAGTGGCAGCAGATCCGGTTTGACAACCATGACCTTGAAACCGCTTGTTTTGAATGCGTATCCTGTGGTCACCGGATGCAGGAGCATGACAAGCCCCGACTGCTTGAAAACGGTCAATGGGTACCGCAGAACACAGAAGCCAATATCACGGTTCGGGGTTATCATCTCAGCTCGCTTTATAGCCCAAACGGCTGGTACAGCTGGAAAGAGGCGGTTGCTGATTTTCTGGCGGCAAAGGATGATCCGGTACTGTTGAAGGACTGGACCAATACGGTTCTGGGACAAACCTGGCAGGAAACCGGAGAAACCGTCGATCACGAATTGCTTTACCAGCGTCGTGAACATTACCCAGCAGAAGTACCCTGGCCAGTCGAGGTGCTGACCTGTGGTATCGATGTTCAGGATGATCGCATTGAGTATGAAGTCGTCGGTTGGGGAGCCGGTGAGGAAAGCTGGTCGGTCAACTATGTTCGCCTTTATGGCGATCTGTCCCGGCCCGGGATATGGAACATTCTGGCAGACAAACTGCGGCAGCCTTATAGACGCCAGGACGGCGTATTAATGAATCTGGCCCAGGTATGCATGGATTCAGGCGGGCATTTCACTGATGAGGTCTATGCCTTTTCCAGAAAACAGGGGGCAGACTGGCTCATCCCTATCAAGGGTGCGTCACAGGCAGGTAAACCCATCGCCACTTTTCCCAAGACCCGAAACAAGAAAGGTGTCTACCTGACGCTGGTCGGTACCGACACCGCCAAAGAGCTGATCTACCAGCGTTATCGAATTCTGGAGCCAGGAGCTGGTTATTGCCACTGGCCGGTCAAAGACTGTTTTGATGAAGACTATTTCAAACAGGCCACCGCTGAAGAAAAGATCCGCAAATACAAACACGGTGTCCCTTATTTTGAATGGGATGCCCGCAAGAAAAGAAATGAAGCGCTGGATTGTCGGGTGTATGCACTGACGGCTGTTCGTATCCTGCAACAACACAGAGGTTTGGATCTGGTACGTTTGGCTGAACAGAGACCGGAGCCTGATGTGCAGATCGAACAGGAGCAACCCGACACGCTGACTTCAACCCGTCACCGCAGAACCTCTCGCAGTACTTACCTGAATGGATGAATCATGATTACCGATGCTGAATATCAGGCGTTAAAGCGTGCCGTTCTGCTGCGGGAAACCCGCACGGTGGAATTTGAAGGTCGTAAAGTGGAATACGCCAGCTTTGCTGAAATGGAAAGGCGCTTACACGCCATCGAGCGTGAACTGATCAAGCAACAAAAACGACCACGGCAGTACGGGGTGTATTCTGGCAAAGGAATTTAAATGAGGCTTAGCCCGGATATTTCATAAAAAGAGGCAAGTTCCGCCCAATCACTTGATATAATTGGGTCGACCAAAAAAATGCTT
This sequence comes from Endozoicomonas gorgoniicola, assembly GCF_025562715.2. NCBI lineage: Bacteria > Pseudomonadati > Pseudomonadota > Gammaproteobacteria > Oceanospirillales > Endozoicomonadaceae > Endozoicomonas > Endozoicomonas gorgoniicola. Next base: position 2,219,281 of record NZ_JAPFCC010000001.1, on the reverse strand, counting down.
CGGAAGAAGCAAACCGGAACTTGCCATGAACAAATTTACACAAGAACAGCTTCGTTTTCACCCCTCCAACGGAAAAACTATCCGGGCAGACTTCAATGGCGGAGAATTATCCTCTGATTTTGGCGCCCTGATGCTACGTGAAACAATGCTTCACAGCGGTATCATATCCAGGCTGACTGACGGCATTGACGATAAACGTCATCAATCCTACATCGACCACACCCTGCAAGAACTCATTGCCCAAAGAGTTTTGCAAATGGCCTGTGGTTATGAAGATGCAAACGACAGCAACCATCTGCGTAAAGACCCAATCTTTAAGCTTGCCAATGGAAGAAACCCACTGGACGATGATAACCATCTGGCTTCCGCTCCAACGTATACAAGGCTTGGTCAGTCCATGACCAAACGGGATATTTATAATATGACCAAAGCACTGGCTGATCACTTCATCAGCAGTTATGAATACCCGCCATTAGCCATCATTATCGACCTGGATCATACGCCTGCTATCACCCATGGCGGCCAGCAGATGAACCTGTTCAACGCCAAATATCAAGACTACTGTTACTTGCCCTTAATGATCTTTGAGGGGCTCAGCGGCAAGCTGATCACTTCGATCCTGCGTCCTGGAAAAACACCCACAGGCCGAGAGAATGCAGCTATTCTCCAGCGCCTCATTAAGCTGATCCGTACAAGATGGCCGAAAACCCATTTACTGGTTCGTGGGGATAGCCACTTTGCCCAACCAGAGTTAATGCAGGTTGTTCAGGATGACCCTCACTCCGACTACGTGCTGGGAAAAGGCGCAGGACACAAGACGGCCTTGCGACCTAAAGCCAAAGAGTTGCTGGATGAAGCGCGGAAAGCTCTCGACGTTAAAACCGGGCTGGCAAAACTGAACAACATGCCAGAGCCTGAGCGACTCAGGCTCTACGGAGAAACGGACTATCAGGCAAAAAGCTGGAAAGGGCTGGACACCCGGATAATCTATAAGGCAGAGGTCAACCAGAAAGGCGACAATCCCCGCTTTATTGTGACTTCGATGATGGAGGCTTCCCCCGAGGAAATATATGAAGACCTTTATTGTCCCAGAGGGCAGGATGAGAACTTCATTAAGCATCTGAAAAGTGATTTGTCCGGTGATCGCTTGTCAGATCAAGGCTTTCTGGCAAATCACCTGAGAATGTTTTCCGCCTGCGCTGCTTATGTTCTTCACTATGAGCTGAGAACCAAGGCACTGAAAGGTACGGAGCTGGAAAAGGCACAGCCATCAACCGTGATCACAAAACTTTGTAAGGTCGCGGTTAAAGTGGTTGAGTATAAAGACCGAATCAAACTTCACTTGCCCCGCAGCTGTCCAATAAAAGGGCTTTTGCAGCATATAACCGAAGTCTTTTATTCAATGCCGCTGCCTCGACCGGGATAGTCAGCTTCATAAACTCAATCAGAATAAAATAGCGACCAACAGAAAGAGTGTTGGGGAATTCTGTTGTCCTGAAAAAGCAGGTGCTGATCAAAAAACATCCGAATTAATGGTGAGTTCGGGTTGTAATACCTTTTTCATGGACAGTAGAGCAACAGACCTCCGAAAAAATCAGAATGGGATGTTTTTTCCGGAACTTGTTGCTCATTTATGAAATATTCGGGTTAGACAAAGGATTGCAGGCTGGTTGCTGCCAGAACTAAAAAACCTGGCTTACACCTCGGCAGGCAGAGGACGGCGTAGCCAAAGCTGGGCAGCGCCGTCCACAGGCCCCAATAACTCTCTGACGAGTAATCTCGGCACGCTGATCAATCGCTCAAGGGCGGCTATTCGCAATGACCCCTGGGCGGCTTCCGGTCTGGAAAAACTGGTGTCCAATATTGTTGGTACAGGCATTAAACCCAAGTCGGAAGCAACGGATGATGCGTTTCGTAAACAGCTGCAAACCCTGTTTCTGGACTGGACCGATGAGTCCGATGCTGATGGCCAGCTGGACTTTTATGGGCAGCAATCGCTGGCTGTCCGATCCATGCTGGAAGCGGGCGAGTGTTTTGTCCGACTGCGCCCCCGCAAACCATCAGACGGTCTGTCGGTGCCTTTGCAATTGCAGCTACTGGAAGCCGAGTTTGTACCCTGGGACTATCAGGATGACCTGAAGAACGGGCATAAAATCCGAGCCGGAATTGAGTTTAATGGTATTGGGCAGCGGGTGGCCTATTGGATGCACCGGCAACATCCAACGGATTACACCAGTCTTGATATCGCTGATTTACGACGGGTGCCTGCTGAACAGGTGTTGCATCTGTATGAACCATTGCGACCCGGGCAGCTGCGAGGACAGCCCCTGCTGACTCAGGTGTTATTGCGAATGTTTCATCTGGATAAGTTTGATGACGCCACTTTGCTCCGGCAGGAAATCGCTAACCTGTTCACCGGCTTTATCACCAAGCCCGCTCCGGAAACTGAAAAGGTCGATCCGCTTACCGGACGCCCCATTGTTTACGATTTGCAGGGTGTCCCCATAGTGGCCATGGAGCCCGGCACCATGCAGGAGCTTTCGCCCAGCGAAGAAATTACTTTCAACAACCCACCGGGTGCCGCCAGTAACTATCCCGACTTTATTCGGCAGCAGTTAATGGCAGTCGCAGCCGGTATCGGGCTGCCTTTTGAAATCCTGTCCGGTGATATGAAAGGGGTCAGTGACCGGGCATTGCGAGTGGTTCTCAATGAGTTCAGACGACGGATTCAGCAGATTCAGCACAACCAGCTGGTGTTTCAGTTTTGCCGCCCGGTGTGGAATCGCTAGCTGGAACTGGCTGTGCTCAGTGGTGCTATTTCTGCTCCTGGCTTTCACAAGAATAAAGCTGCGTATAAACAATTCATTGTGTCCGAAGGAAACAGCAGCATCAGTCGTGAATTGTCAGCGGCAGGCGAGCTGGCGTCACTGGATATCATTCTCAGACAGGGAGAACAGGGATGAGCTTACTGGATATTTTCAACAACGACGCTTTCAGTCTGACCAGCCTGACAGCCACCATCAATGATCTACCCTACAAGCCGGGACGTATTGGTGAACTGGGCCTGTTTACGGAAAGCGGCATTAACACCACAACCGCCGTCGTAGAATCCAGAAACGGTGAGCTGATTCTGTTGCCCACTTCGGAGAGGGGTGCGCCAGCTCCTCAGGCCAGCGGTCGCAAGCGCAAGGTGCGCAGCTTTGTCATTCCCCATATTCCTTATGATTCCACCATTGTGGCGGATGAAGTTCGGAATGTGCGTGCCTTTGGGTCAGAGAGTACTCTGGAAGGGGTGCGTACTGTGGTTAACCAACGGCTTTCAGATATGAACGCCAACCACGAAGTCACCCTTGAACACCTCAGGCTGGGAGCCATTAAGGGCCAGATTCTCGATGCGGATGGCAGCACCGTGATTTATGACCTGTTTCAGGAGTTTGGTGTTACCCAGCAAACCCATACGTTTAAGTTCAGTGATGCGGCCACCGACGTGCGTATCCAGTGTGTGAAGCTGCGGCGGAAAGTGGATGATGCCCTGGGGGCTCAACCCTACTCAGGACTTCGGGCTTTCTGCGGTGCAGATTTCTACGATGGACTGGTGAGCCATGATTATGTTAAGGATGCCTACCATCGCCATCAGGACAGCGCCCTGCTGCGGAACGATCCTAAATCCGGCTTCCGGTTCGGGGATATCGACTGGGAAGAATATCGCGGTCAGGTGGGTAATATTCCGTTTATCAAGTCGGACGAGGCTTATGTGATTCCTGAAGGCACCGGGGTGTTCCGCACCTGGTATGCCCCGGCAGACTTTATTGAAACCGTGAATACCATCGGTCTGCCTCGCTACGCCAAGCAGAAGATTCTGGACTTTGACAAAGGTGTTCAGGTGCATACCCAGTCCAACCCTCTGCCCATCTGCCTGAAGCCCGGGGCGGTGATCAAATGCAAGATGAGTTAAACGACTTGCACCAACAAGTGCTGGCCACCTTTGGCCAGCCAGTGTCGATTACTCAGGATAATTACAGCTTTGAAACTACCGGTATCATTTCCAGAGAGCTGGCTGCTACCGGTTTTAATGATAATGTCTTGCAGCCAGTGACCGTGATCAGTCTGGATCGAACCTTATCAGTAAAGCGAGGCTGTCTGATTGAATCTGGAGGGCAGCGTTGGGTAATTGACCGGCCTCTCAAAGACGACGGTCACCTGATTGTCTGGAATCTCCATGAAGATCGATCTTGAGCTGGACAGCCAGATAGAAGACATCGTCAGTGACTTCCGTGACTCTCCCCGGCAAGTGGACAAAGCCTTAACCCGAGCCCTGCGTAAACTCTCCCGCTTCGCAGAACGACAGACATTGCGGAGTCTCGCTCGTCAACAGGGCATCACTCAAAAGCTATTGAAAGAGCTGGGCAGGGTACGAGTGACCCTGAACCAGGACAGTGGTTATCAGCTGGTGATCTGGATCGGTGCTTTGGATATTCCGGCTCACTATTTGGGTAAACCAGTGCAAACCCGATCCGGTGTTCGGACCGGCAAACACTTCTGGCCGGGAGCGTTTCTGATGCAGCCGCTCAATGCTTCTCATCCGATGGTGTTTAAGCGTAAAGCAAACTGGCAACACCGATACCAGCGCTCAAAGCGATCCGGACGCATGATGTGGATGGGATTACCACTGGCAAAGCAGGGAGCCCCACTTTACGACAGCGCCAGTCAGGTCATTGCCACCCTGGAGCCGGAATTAATGGAGCGTTTTACCACTTTGCTACAACAAGAGCTGAACTATGCCTTCAACATCGAATCCCGATGAACAGATCATCAAAGCCCTGGTCGCCAAACTGGAAGAGAGTCGTTTTCCGGTGTTGCTTGGCTATTCCATCGCTGACCTTCCGGATATTGAGCCCCCAGCCATTCTGGTACAGCTGGACAGTATCCGGGAACTGGAACGGCAGGGTAAACGGGCAAAGTATCGGCTGGAATTAACGGTCAGCGGCGTTTACCGGACGCAGCCTGATACCACTTATGAGCTGATGACCATTGCCCGAACGATCCGGTCACTGCTCAATAACGCCCGCTTTGAAGGTGTCCGTAAAATCAGCTTTTCTGAGACTCAGTTCGATATTGCTCCCGGCAACGGGCAGCTCTCGTTTGCAGATATGTCTGTGAACCTTGAAGTCGTCTTCTAAATCGCACTCCGACAACCATCCCAAAAATAAATCCAACAGGAGACTTCCTATGTCCACAATCGACCGCAGTTTCATTGGTGCCGGTTCCATCCACCTGCAACCCTACGACCAGTCCGCGCCACTGCTGCCTATTGGCAACGTCAGCGAATTTACCTTCAGCTTTGAAGAAGACCGTAAAGAGCTGAAAAACTATCTGGGCGGTGGCGGTAACCGCAATGTACTCAGCCGGGTGTCCAGTGTTACGGCAAGCATTGTCGCTAATGACTTTACCGCCTCGAATATCTCCCTTGCCCTGCGTGGGAGTATGACGGCTGCGACCACAACTCCGGTCACTGATGAACTGTTGCCGAGTCATGGTGTTGAAGATGAACTGATCCCGTTTAACCATCTGCCGGACTTGAAGCAATTGGTCACCGTCAAAGACAGTACGGATACCGAACTGGTGGCGGGTGTGGATTATGAACTGACCAAGTCCGGCATCAAGGTGCTGGTGAATAGTGGCATTGATAATAAAGGTGTAAAAGTCAGTTACACGCCCATTGCCTCCAATATGGTGCAGGCATTAGTGGAAAGTTGCTGATTGAAGAGATCGGCAAATCCAGCGAAGGAGCCGCTGCCGCTAACATGAGCCTGCTGTCAGGCTTGATGGCGAATATGTCCGATGAGTGGCTGAAATTCAAAGGGCAGATTGCCGATTCCGGCTGGCTGGATTACGTCAAAGGTCAGCTAAAAAGCTTTGCCGTCAGCATTCAGGAATTAACGGATAACGGCAAACTGGCTGCTGTTGCACAATCCATCAGTGATGGCTTTATCAGCATGGCAGAGAGTATCAAGGCATCGCTCTCCGGTGTCACCATTGAAGGGGTTGTTTCCGGGATAAAAGACGGTTTCCGTACAGTCAGCACCGCTTTGAGCGATGCCCGGTCAGCCTTTGAGATAACCGGCTCCACCGTCAAACTGTTCTTTAATGGCTTTATGGTGGGGGTGAACGGTTTTGGTGCTGTGGTGACTGCGACCTTTGCTTCCATTACCAGCGGTTTGTCCAGCCTGTTTAAAGCGGTCAATGCCGATGAAATGGCTGCAAAAACCGCAGCCATTACCGCCACGCTGGATGCCATGAGCAATGACTTTGCAGCGAAGGTCAAGCAGGACGCTGCGGATGTGAATGATGCCTTATCGTATATAGGCGACAGCCTTGTCAGAAATAACGAACAATCCCAGCAAAAAGTCCGGCAGCATAATAAAAAGACCATTGACCAGCTACTGGATAATTACCAACAGGTCAAACCCGCCGCTGAAGAAGTCGCCCAGACCGCACAATCTGCGTTTGCCGATGCTGCCGATGCCCTGAAACAAATAGACGCTGCCGAAACCCGCACTGAGCTGGCTGACCTTGGCGTGGCACTGGCCGAAGCCTACAGCAACGGCACGCTGACACATGACGAATACACGGAAGCACTGGAACGGGTTAAGCAAAAGCTTCAGGAAGTGACACAGGTTGCTCAATCACTGGGCAAAGAGATAGGCGGTCTCAATACTGAAATAACCCACAATAACGACAAACTGAAAACCACCGGTTCCGGTCTGGCAGGGGTCTTCAACCGAACTACCGCCGAACTCCATGCCCTGAGCGCACAGGCGGAAGACGCTTTTCTGGCCATGCAGGGTGCCACCCAAATTGATACCAGCGATACCCTTGACCAGTTAGGCCGGTTAAAGCATGAGTTACAGGCAGCGAAGGAAGAAGCGGGTCGGCTTGCGAACGTTACCGGAAGCTTCGACCCCACCGGGATTGGTAGCTGGCTATCGGATACCGCCGCCAATGCCGCTTATGTGAAAGCCCAGTTTTTACAGCAGAAAGTCACGCTGGAGTCACTGCTATCCGGTTATGAAGACGGCACCCTGACCGCACAGAACCTCGCTTACGCCGGACGATCCGCTGCGCACTCTCTGGACTTGCTTAACCATCAAGACCTTGACCGCCTGACGGATGCCATCGATCAGGCAGAAGACAGTATGGAGCAGCTGGGCAACAGTACTCGCAGTACGCTGGAAAGTATGCAGGACGAACTGGATCAGCTTCAGGGCAAGCAGGAGTCTATTGAAAGGCGACGCTTTGAGAGCCGGAACCGTGACCTACAAAGCCAGTTACAAGAAGCCCAACAGGAGGGAAGCGCTGAGTCAGTCGTAACTATTCTACAAACCACTAAACATCTGCTCAAAGTCGTCTACTTTTAGAGTATGCAAAATGCTCATGTTTCAGGATCAAGCACAACACCTGCATTACTGCCTGCCCCCTTCGCTACCTCGCAGGTCATCCTCACCAAGCAGGAACACATCCAGCTAAAACAGCAGGCCAACCTCTGGCATGCCATGTGGAAGGCGGCCTGTGGCCGAGAGCAAAAAGTACTGGCTAAAAATGCCTCTCTTATCGCTCAGCATAAAGCCGAAATAGCTGGGTTGAACACCCAGGTCGCTGATCTGAAATCAGAACTGGCACACATGAAGCACTTGCTTTTCGGTCGTAAATCAGAGAAGACCAGTTCTTCTTCAAAGAAAAGTGGCAATACTACCCGGCCACCTTCAAATCGAAAACGAGGTCACCAGCCCGGAGTCCCCGGTTCTGGTCGCCATCTTCACAACAACCTGCCAGTGGTTCATGAGTCTGTAGACTTACCAGTGGACAAACAGTGTTGTACAGTCTGCCATCGGCCATTCAAGTCTTTTTTCAATGACGACAGCTGCGACGTAATTGAAGTTGAAGTTAAGGCTCACGTTCGTCGCTATCACCGAAGGCATTACCAAAAAACCTGCCAGTGCCCTGAAACGCCCAATATTACTACTCCACCACCTCCACCAAGACTCATCAACAGAGGAAAGCTTGGTATTTCTGTCTGGGTGGAGCTGTTGCTGAATAAGTACGCATACGGCATCCCCATAAACAGGCAACTTGAGTCTTATAAGACTCAGGGACTGGAACGTAACTATTCTACAAACCACTAAACATCAGCTCAAAGTCGTCTACTTTTAGAGTATGCAAAATGCTCATGTTTCAGGATCAAGCACAACACCTGCATTACTGCCTGCCCCCTTCGCTACCTCGCAGGTCATCCTCACCAAGCAGGAACACATCCAGCTAAAACAGCAGGCCAACCTCTGGCATGCCATGTGGAAGGCGGCCTGTGGCCGAGAGCAAAAAGTACTGGCTAAAAATGCCTCTCTTATCGCTCAGCATAAAGCCGAAATAGCTGGGTTGAACACCCAGGTCGCTGATCTGAAATCAGAACTGGCACACATGAAGCACTTGCTTTTCGGTCGTAAATCAGAGAAGACCAGTTCTTCTTCAAAGAAAAGTGGCAATACTACCCGGCCACCTTCAAATCGAAAACGAGGTCACCAGCCCGGAGTCCCCGGTTCTGGTCGCCATCTTCACAACAACCTGCCAGTGGTTCATGAGTCTGTAGACTTACCAGTGGACAAACAGTGTTGTACAGTCTGCCACCGGCCATTCAAGTCTTTTTTCAATGACGACAGCTGCGACGTAATTGAAGTTGAAGTTAAGGCTCACGTTCGTCGCTATCACCGAAGGCATTACCAAAAAACCTGCCAGTGCCCTGAAACGCCCAATATTACTACTCCACCACCTCCACCAAGACTCATCAACAGAGGAAAGCTTGGTATTTCTGTCTGGGTGGAGCTGTTGCTGAATAAGTACGCATACGGCATCCCCATAAACAGGCAACTTGAGTCTTATAAGACTCAGGGACTGGAACTGCCGCAGGCGACCATCTCCTTTGGCCTGGAAGCTATAACGCCCTTTTTTGAGCCGGTAGCCGAAGCTACTCGGGAATTCGTCGCCAGTAGCGATCAGTGGCATGCTGATGAAACCCGGTGGATCACCTGGGCACATGAGACGACAGGTTCCCACAAACATTGGCTGTGGGTATTTCTCTGTGACCAGGCGGTTTATTTCAGTATTGCTGACTCCCGCGCGGCTGTCGTACCGAAGTCAGTCATTGGTGACGGGGCTGGTACATTGGTGTGTGACCGATACTCAGCCTACAAGAAACTCGCGAATGATGTAGTTTCTATTGATTTAGCTTTCTGCTGGGCTCACGTCAGGCGGGATTTTATTGACGCTCAACGAGGTGATCCGGAGTTGGAGAAGTGGAGCGCCACCTGGGTGAACAGGATTGGTCGTTTATATCATCTTAATAGTCAGCGACTTGAAGTGCTTGATGAACCAGAGCAGCTAGCAACACAGCAGTTACGGCTTGAACATCAGGTAGAGCAGATGGCAACCCGGAGGGATCAGGAACTTAATCGTCCTAAACTGCGAGTCAGAGCGAAAAAAGTGCTCGAAAGTCTGCAGAATCACTGGGAAGGATTGACCCGCTTTGTCACTAACCCCGGTATCCCCATGGATAACAACGCTGCAGAGCAAGCACTGCGCACAGGTGTCGTTGGCAGGAAGAATTACTACGGCTCTGGCAGCGTATGGAGTGCTGATATAGCCGCTTTTCTGTTCAGCGTTTTTATGACGCTAAAGCTTTGGGATATTAATCCAAAAATCTGGCTGGGTGCCTATCTTGAGGCTTGTGCCATAAATGGCAGGAAGCCACCTGATGATCTCACTCCTTATCTGCCCTGGTTAATGAGTGAGGAGCGGCTTTGTGAAATGCGTAATCATGATCCGCCAAAGGTATAACAATTGGAGGCAACAATAGGGAAAAGTGGTGTCTTAATTGCTGATTTTGAAGCGGTTTGTAGAAAAGTTACGTCGATAGTAAAGCGAGAGAGGCCATAGCCCTGGTGCTTGGGCATCAAAGGAAGGATGTGGTGGCAAGTTATTTAGGTTCGGCTCGGTAAAAAAAGCGTGATAGGAATTGAAATGTTGAGAACAAACAAAACATTGATACATTGATGTAGATCAATATTTTTGCACCGGAAAATACGTACCCTAAGGTTGTTCCAGTGAACAGTAGAAGGGCAACCTTCAGATGCCGACAAAGTATCAGGCATCACACGGAAGGTGAGTCCACGGAAGATAAGAAAACCAAGCATTGAGTACAGGAACAAAGTCACTCGGCCTCGCCATTGTTGTCAATGTTGCGGGGTGTTTTATTTGGGTACGTGAAGCTCTCTTAAAACGAGCTGGAAATATGATTCCCAGCTCGTGGGTGGGGAACTATGTGAGTATGATTACTTCTGAGCTGCCATCAAGTCTTTATTCTTCCTCCAGAAATCGACGGCATCAGGCACCTCTTTTAAAGAAAATGCAAGTTTTGCCTTAACTGTCAATTTACTAGAGCTATCCTGAGAAACAACATAATCATTAATGCCAAGAGACCTTTCAAAGAGGGTTGCTTTTTCCTCAGTATCAAGGCTTCTGATATTTATTTTCTTACTGCCTTGCTCCATGGAAATAGAAAAACTCCCTTCGGGAGTATCGTACCAACTTACACGGCAGTAATAGTGCCCCATATTTGGGCTACCATCCTTTTCATAGAGTGAATTTCTGAACTCTGCTTGAGCGCACTCATTGATAAAATCATTTTTCTTGACACAACCGGAGTGGAACCCGGTAGTCTTTCCTCCTGTAGTCATAACGAGAGGAATGGATTTGCCATTATTCAGTCCAACCAGCATGTAGTCAGAGACTTCAGAAATGCCCATAAGATTGCCAAGAGTGCCAAAGTTCATCAGCTCATCGACAGACCCTTTTTCGGGCTCGTCACGCTCAACAAGAATATACCCTGTACTGGCAATATCACCATTTTGGAAGCGTGCTACATGATAGCCATCAGGTGGAGTAAAGCTGGCAACTTGTTTATTGCCTGCTTCGTAGACGAAAATGCTTCCGTTTCTGGATACCGCAAAACCCTTACTGGTAGGGATTATTATCTGCCCTCTCAAATTTTTCCCAGTAACCGTTGGGTATTCCAGCGCATTCGGCCACCCATTCCGGTAACATCCGGCCACCTGTTCCAGTGTATCCGGCCACCCCTCTTCGGAGCGCAGCGACGCATCGGATAGCAGCTTAGGACGTAAGTTCTGACTTTGCCAGTTTTGACTGTTTCTTGCGCAGGGAGTCACCCTTAAGTGGCACCCGGTGAGCGTTGTGAATCAGCCTGTCCAGAATGGCATCTGCCAGTGTTGGATCACCGATCAATTCATGCCAGTGATCTACCGGCATCTGACTGGTGACCAGGGTGCTTTTTACATTGTGCCGGTCTTCTACTATTTCCAACAGGTCACGTCGCTGGCTTTCTGTCAGAGGTGATAGTCCCCAGTCGTCTAAAAGAAGAAGGTCAGTTTTTGCCAGTGCTGCCATCAGTTTCACATAGCGACCGTCAGCCCTTGCCAGGTTCAGATCCTGTAGTAATCTCGGCAGTCTGAGGTACTGCACGGTGTAACCATCCCGGCAGGCCTTCTGTGCCATTGCACAGGCCAGCCAGGTTTTTCCCACACCCGTCGGCCCTGTAATGATCACGTTCTGATGCTCCCGTATCCAGTGGCTGGATAGCAACTGCTGCATCTGGTCTCGTCTAAGGCCTCTGGGGTGACGATAGTCTATGTCTTCCATGCAGGCATCATGACGTAGTCGTGCTTTTTTAAGCCGTGTTTTTAAACGCCGGTTATCCCTTGCTATCACTTCACGGTCAATCATTAAGCCGAGCCGTTCATCGAACGACATCTGTTCTATATCAAGACTTTTAAGCTGCTCATCCAATGCTTCTAGCATACCGGTAAGTTTTAGAGCCTGAAGCTTTTCCATCGTAGGGTTCATTAACATTTTTATTCTCCTGCCGTCGTTAGTTAAAGTAGTCTGAACCCCGAAGGTTCTCGTGCTCATCAGGCAACATCGCCTCTGGCTCCAGTTCTGGAAGCGGTTGCTGATCGAGATTGTGCTTCAGGATTGACTCTATGCTGCGGTAGGAGCAGGTATCAGCATAAAGCGCACGACGACAGGCGTTTTCAAGTCGGTCGTTACCGTAGCCTTTGGCTAAACGGATGATGCCCTGACAACTTCGGTAACTCAGTTCAGGATAACGCCGTGTTGCAAGGACGCGTTGGATGACGGCTGCGGTTTCAGGTCCGATTTTTGCCGCCCAGCTTTGCATTCGTTCTGGTGTCCACTCGGTATATTTACGGTGCTTTTCCGGCATGTGGCTGGCTTGAGTAGTATGCCTGCCCTTATGCTGCGAACGGCGGTGGCTGGCGACTCTCTGCCCCTTATGGAAGCACTCAATCGTCTGACTGGTCATGCGTACACTTAATTGCTTTTTGACCAGCTGATAAGGGACTGAGTAGTAGTGTTTGTCGACCTCTACGTGGTAGTCAATATGTACTCGTGCCTCCTTCCATTCTGCGTATTGATAACGCGTTTCAGGCAATGGGCGCAGTGCAGGCTTATCGAGAGAGTCAAACAATGAACGACGACTACCGGACAATTTCTGAAACGGTTGGTTATTCAGTCCTGTCAGTGACCTTACAATAGCCTCATTGAGTGAAGCCAGGGAGAAGAATGTCTGGTGACGTAAACGCGCCAGTATCCACCGTTCAACTACCTGGACAGCAGACTCGACCTTACCTTTATCTTTGGGAGATCGAATCCGCGTAACTGCTCAAAATTGACTGGCAAATCAACCTCTACAGGTCAAAGAAAGTTATCCTGATCTTTCGTATATTTCACCGTATGCACCTGCCTGACTCACTATTCTCCAGTACAGACAATGAACAGTTGCGTTCATTCGTCAAAAACCTTCTCGACACGGTCGAGAAGCAATCTGTGCAAATTGAAAGGCAGCGCGTTCAGATCGAACAGCTGGTCGAAGAGAACGAACAGCTTCGAGCAGAAATTCGCCACCTGAAGAAGCACAAGGGCAAGCCTAAAATCAGGCCTAATGTCTCGGACAAGGGCGATGATCAGGAAGACAGCTCTTCTGCGGAAGACACTGATCAGGCTGCCGGGAAAAGTGACACTGATCGTCCGCCGAAAAGTAAACGACCACGATCACAAGAAGCCGGTGAAACCGCTGCACCACCAATGACTGTTGACCGAGAGGAAATCTGTTCAATCGCTGCTCCCGGTGAGAACTGGCGCTTCAAGTGCTATATCGACTTTTTCCATACTGAGCTGGACTTGCGTTTTGTCACTACTCGCTACAGGCGTGAGTATTACACAACTCCGGAAGGCGGGGTGTCAGCCCCGCTACCTGATCATGTGAAAGACCGTTTTGGCGACAACCTGAAAGCCCATCTGCTGGATTTTTATCATTCATGCAGTACGACACAGCCACTACTGCTATCTTGGCTGCACGACCATGGATGCTCAATATCAGAAGGTTCCCTGAGCAACATCCTGACGAAAGGCCATGATATTTTCCACCAGGAAAAAGAAGAATTGCTGGAAGCAGGGCTGACTTGCTCTGATTATCTCCAGGCCGACGACACAGGTGCTCGCCACCAAGGAAAAAACGGCTACTGCCTGTTTATCGGCAACCCTTATTTTTCCTACTTCCATAGCAGCGACAGTAAGAGCAGGATTAATTTCCTGGGCTGTCTGCAAGGGCAGCAGCGGCTTTATCTTCTCAACGACGTTGCCATTGACTACATGGAGAATCAGGTTGATGTGTCGAAGAAGTGGATCACTGCGCTATCCGAATGCGGCGAGAAGCGTTTCTCAACAGAAGAAGAGTGGGAGAGCTTCCTTAACAGCATTGGTTGTGCTGCCCCGCAACAAAGGCGCTGGGCGACAGAGGGTGTTTTAAAGGCCGCATTGATGCTCAATCATCGCCTTGAGAACCTGATTATCCATAGCGATGGAGCCCGGCAGTTTGATACAGCCTTTCAGCATTCGCTGTGTTGGTACCATGCGGGAAGAAACATGGACAAGCTGATACCGGCCAATGACCTGGAACGAGCCGCCCGTGACACCGTGCAGGATCAGTACTGGTGCCTCTACGACGACATTGAGGCCTACCAGAAAAAACCAACGGACAAGGAGAAACAGAAGCTCTACCAGGAGTTTGATCGTTGGGTAACACAGCGGGTTGACTACCCTGCCTTGCAGGCTGAGTTGGGCAAACTGATGGTTGTCAGGGAAGAGCTGTTATTGGTTCTTGAGTATCCGTGGCTGCCACTGCACAACAACCTGAGCGAGAGGCAGATCAGAGAGTATGTGAAACGGCGAAAGGTTAGCGGTGGTACCCGGAGTAAACTTGGGAGGAAATGCCGCGACACCTTTGCCAGTTTGAAAAAGACCTGTAAACAACACGGGGTGTCCTTTGCCAACTATCTCAGGGACAGGCTGACTGGAACCAATCTGATTCCGCAGCTGGGGCATCTCATCCTGAAGGCATCAGGCTATCAGGAAACGGTTCTTGCCAATGGAATATGAGCAGTTACTTAAATATTTTAAAAACACACCGGAAATATACGAAAGAAATGATATTTTTGGTTATAGAATAAGTGCGCTCAAAGAAAACTGCTACTTGATACCTGTACAAAATAGAAACTATGTTATTCCAAGAAGTCCAATTGGTGGAGGTGGAATAGGCAATTCAAATGTTTGGTATGCTGATAGTTTGGCAAGTATGAATGAACGAAAAAAACTAAAGAAGTACATTTCTCAAATAGCAGAGCAATACCTCTAATATTAGTGTCATACATTTAGAATCGCACCTAACGAATAAGGATAGGTTGCGCGCAGCCGCAATCTTATCCGGTTGTTGAACAAGCCCGGACTTGACAACTACTCTGTGCAGTTTATGGGAAATAGCTTTTTCTACAGTTCTCGCACAGTCGGTGCGGATATTATGGCGGTTTTTCAGGCATGAAAGCGTCCCTGCTCCCGATGGTTGGACGAGCATCGTCGTAGATATATTGTTAGTTTGCTGCTGTCGTTTTCCTCCTGTTGAATGAGTTTAGTCCCGGCACTTTTTGTTCAACATCAGGTAGGTCGCATCAGCCTGAAGGCTATCGCCCTCATGTCACTACCGCAGTATTGACAGGTATGTTTACTATGAAAATAGTGCTCCGAACTCGCAAAGCACTCCATCCTCACCGACAGGCAAGGTTCTTACTCGCAGCCTCTGATGAGCTTTTATTCTTTAGTTAAAGCTGGCAGATAATTATATTTCTGGAGCATCTGTAACCAGCGCGGTGCATTCCTGTGAACCGTCAGTGCTTCGTAATCAATCTCTGGATCCTTGTAGGGCGTAAGCCTGGTGAGGATGCAGTAGATCACCCGCAACATTTTATGTCCGATGGCAATGATGCTGCGCTTATATCCACGGCGAATGGTCAGGCTTTGATGTTTGCCTTTGAACTGGCTTTTGGTCTTTACAGCTGCCTGACTGATCTCACACATCAGCCGTCGTAAGGACTGGTTGCCCTTACGAGTTTTACCACTCTTACGCTTACCGGCACTTTCATTGTTGCCCGGACATAGGCCTGCCCAGGATGCCAGAGACTCCCGGCTGCCAAAGGCACTCATGTCATCACCGATCTCAGCAATCAACCCTGCTGCTGCGATCTCATCGACTCCCGGAAGGGTTTGCAATAGCTGCCAGGGTTCCCGGTACTGAGTTTGTACAATATTGCGTATTCCCGCATCCAATTCGGCAACCTCATCATCCAGATACTGAATATGTTTCCGGATGCTCTTAAGCACTGTCAGATGTGCTGAAGACAGCGAGCCTTCCATGCTGTCGAATAACTCTTTGGTTTTGCTCTTCAGCTTGCCACGGGCAAACTTCACCAGCTCTTGCGGAGGCAGGCCGTCAATCAGTCCCTGAATCATTTCCTGTGCGGACTTGCCATGTATGTCACTCACTACACCACCGAGACGGATGCCGGCATCGTCCAGAACTTTATGCAGACGGGTCTTTTCACCGGCAAGCTGCCCCACCAGTTTCTGACGACGGCGAAACAGCAACCTCAGCTGCTCGATATCAGGGGGCGGTACAAAGCTGGGGCGAAGCAAACCACACCGACCCAGTGTTGCCAGCCACTGACTGTCCTGGACATCAGTCTTGCGACCGGGCACATTCTTGACGTGACGGGCATTGACAACCCAGACCTTGAGGCCTGCTTTAATCAGAGTTTCGTGAACGCATTTCCAGTAAACGCCAGTACTTTCCATGACTACGAGCTCAACCTGATGTTTCACCAGGAAGTCGCGAAGCTTCCTGCGTTCACGTCGATACGTCTTGAACGACTGAGTGATCTCTTTGATTTCGCCGTTTTCATCTTCGGTCTGAACAGTCGCCATGACCATCATCTTGTGAACATCGAGGCCAGCACAACATTTCAAAATTGACTGCATCAGACTAATCTCCCTATGGATCATGGAAGATGGCAAGGTCTGATGGATTGATCGTGGGCCATAAGCCGAGGATCAGCAGAGGTCTTTTTACTATCCGTTCAACGTCGTAAGGCGGGAAACGATTAGGGGTACGAGCGATCCGTCCAGGTCAGTTTAGGTTCAGGGTCAAAAGCCTCTGAAAAATTTGTCGACCATGATCAGGCCTTGCCGCCCACTCCAAGTCTGGATGAAGGCTTCAATATTTTCATGCTTCGGGGTGGCCAGTTACCGGCCATGAACGTTTAGGGCGGATGACTGGCGTGCCAGGCTTGATGATCACCTGCAGAATCAACTGAACCAGACGGAGTAGTTTTCTGCACCGGCAATGGAGAAAGCCGTAATCCCGGACTCTCCTTAATCCTTTGGGCAGAACGTGCTGGAGTACTAACCAGAGGAAGTCTTCTCCTTGCAGCGTTCGGTATTCGGTTGTTCCACTTTTACTGGTCAGCAGAGCGTAAAATGCAGACTGTATGTTTCTTCATCCGGACCCGGAGCAGGCCGAAATGCTGGAAAGGCTGAAAAAGCTGATAGAAGCAGGTCGGGTAAAAGAGTTGAGTGCTGAGGATGTCTACCGCTGGGGTTTACGCTTTCTCTATGGTGTGGATGGCCTATGTACGGGACAAAACATTTAACAGCTCCTGAAATGCAATCTGATCATTTTTTGCGCATTTGTTTTTAAGTACTCGTCTGAGCATGTCAAGCCCCAGTCTGAACAGACTTTTTGCTGGTCTGTTATGTTTATTCAGTGGGAGCTGATTAGCCTCACCGTAATGCCAGTGCCCCACAAGCAGACACCACGCGAACGCAATGGCGAGGAGTCCCATAAGTTTGTCCATGCGGTCGTGCTTCGTCATATGTGTAGACTCCATATCGAACCCACGACTTTTCAAACAACCAAACAGCGTTTCTATATCCCAGCGTTTGTAATAGTCCTCGATCATGCCGTCCGGCTTTTCAGTAGCCACAACTATGAGCAACCCTTTCAAGGTGCGGTGCGCAGCAATGTAAAGCGGTACTCCCGCCACTTTTTTTCTGGTATGCCAAGTGACGGTTTGATTAAACTTCACACTACGGCAAAGCTTCCCCGCTGTGGTTTTGCGATTGTCATGCTCTACTGCGACATCACCTTTTATACGGAGGCGACACAATATTTTCTTCTGTCGCAACCACTCAAACCAGTCATGACCTATGAACTCACGATCAGCCAGAAGGTTGTCAATTTTTTCCGCCGGAATAATCTTCAAAACCCGCTCTATCAAGGCAATGCGTTCATCTGTATTGGAGTTGCCACCACGTTTGTCCAGACACTCCCAGACAATGGGTATAGAGTTTCCTTGCCAGGAAATAGAGACCACCAGATAGTTCACATCCTTAGAGCCATGCTTCCAATTGGTTCTGTCCATGCATAGCGTATAGCGATCCATATCGAGGCAGCTCAGGATAAATTCCCCCAACTGCTCATAGCTGTATTCGTAACCAGCAAAGAACCGTTTGATGCGTCGATAACTGGATTCGGCATCGGCTTCAGACTGGAACTCTTCGGCTACTCGGTAGAGATTAGTAGAACGGGCGCGTATCAAAGATAGAACAAATTGTGAGATGAAGTTGATTCGGGCTTGATGCAGGGGTAAATGAGCCTTAAGCTTCTCGGCTAATGAGCTGACTTCTTCCATGTACGACAACGGTAAACTTTACGGAGTTGAGAGACCGGATAGGTTACCTGATGGAAAGGTCAGCTCATACCCTCCAGACCCGATAAATCAAGAGTTTATAATTTTTTGTCCCGTACATAGGTGGATGGCATCGGTGTGAACCTGAAGGTGGCGAGAGAACTCTTTAACCTGAGTGAGCAGCGTGGTATTAAGTCAGCATCTGCTCATCAGAAGTTTTGTAGTGAGGTACATGAGCTACAGCAACAGCTTAATTAACAATTATTTTGATGAAAATTACGTCATCTTTCACGTATTGATGGTTTGCCAAAGAGTCCAGTTCCATAAAAAGTGGGCTACCGGAAGCGATATTTGAATCACTCTTTGGTCTCTGGAAAGAGGAGCTTTGTGGATCAGAGTGGAATGCGTCAAGCATATGCTCACCCTCACCTTGATCCATCAACATCATAGTGATTTTTTTTAGGAAGGGCCAGCTTTGCAGAGCGTCGTAGTCACCTCGCATTACTACAAAAAACAGTGAAATATGAGAGCCTTTTCCAAAACCGTCACCATTCAGGTAGACCTTTGCACAGCATTTGTAGCCAAACTGGTCAGTATAGAAAGGTTCGCTATACAAGGCTGTTTTAACTCCGTTAATTGCATCGTTTCTTCTTTGATTGAAGCTATCTATTCTCCATAAAAGTATGCCGTTATAACTAGTAGGCTGCGGAACCTGCCGTAATTGATTTCCAGACCCGACAGGTGATGCTTCCATATTGTTGAGTCGTTGTTCCATACCAGTTAATCGTTCTTGTAATCCGGTCATGTTGTTGGCATTAGCTACTAAATTCCTATTTGTTCCTTCAATTTTGAGTTCAAGTGTTCTTATTTGATCATTTACTTTTCTTATTTCATTATCAATGTATGTCGTTGAAGTTGAGGGAGCTTGAAATGGTGTACGGTTGCTTGATCCCTGTTCCGACTTTGAAGTTTTCAATTCTGATCTAAGTCTTTCGATATGCAAGTTTAGAACTTTAATCTTCGTATTCATTACATTTAGTTGTAGTTCCTGGCGATTTTCTGGAAGCTCAGAACTGCAAGCCAGCAGGTAAAGTGCTTCAAGACTTTCCTGTATATCTGAAATATCAATGGCACCGGCATTATCCGCAAGTCTTGAGTAGTTTGTGCCATCTGGTTTCTTATCACCACCGCCGCCACCGCCACATGCACCGCCTTTAGATGCACTGTTTCGACTCAACATGGCTGCTGTGTTGCCAGGGTGGGTAGTTTTCGAAGAACTGCCGCCGCCTCCTGAAGACCGGCTGGAAAGGGGGCCTTTGGTATTGGGTACTTCTCTGAATCGGTAGTTCACCTGAAAAGTGTCGGAGTCACTGGTTTCAGACAACAGCTCAAACTGATAAGTATTGAATAACAGTTCATCAGCGTCGCTCTTTACCGTGACCAGAGACACCTCATCGGTAGTCGTGAGTTTATCAGGATAGTCATTATTTTCTTCGCTGGTAAGCCAGGCTTTAACAAAGGAAAAAACCATACCCCCTATAGCGATCAGCCCTGTGTTTGGCAAATCGTTATTAACGACACCAGACGTATCTGTAGCATCTGGCATCGGTTCAGGTAAATACTTTTGCAAACTGTAAAGGGCTTTGGTTCGTGTCAGCAACTCGACAGGGGAATTATTTTCCTCATATCGGGAAAAAGCTAAGCAGTGTCTGCTCCACAGCGTAATGAGAGTTAAAACTACAAAACAATAACGAAAACATTTGAAGGGGCAGAACTTCATAACGAATACCATTCTGAAAAATGTGATTCTGGTTTACGATTAAAGATAAACTGAAAACCTTATTTTTTAAGGAAATCGTTGGTTTTGAAAATTCAAGAGCACATCAGTTTAAACTCTATTTCAGCTTCCACAAGTTAAAAGCAGAAAATCAGGCATAGTCTGTTTTTTTTGGGTTAAACACACTACCAGTCTGCCGGGCAGGCAGGCACTGTTCCGGTAGGTGAAGGTGACTTTTCCATTTTGGCTGGCAACAATCTGTCGGTCGCTGATGACACCTCGATACAGATATCTGGACAGGTATTTCAGGGCGGGTTCGCCTTTGCCTGTGTGCTGGCAATTAACAACCCAGTTTTTCGGCAGGCTTTTCTTCAGCTTTGCTGTCAGTAAACCCGCTTCGTCCAGTGCTTTGAGCAGGCGAGCCCGAAAGACTTTGGCAAGGTTACTGCTGTTGAACAGGTAGTAACGTTCTTTTTGACCTTTACATTGTCGGAGGTGCACTCTCATCCTGTTTGAGTCAATGTCATTGACCGTCAGGGTGAGAGTTTCGCTCAACCTCAGCCCCATGCTGTAAGTGGTGAGTATGAATGTGCGAATTTCAGGCTTTCGGCAACGGTTCAGTAACCGTGTAAGTTCATCTGTGGTGAGAATGTCTGGCAGCCGTCGTACGGAGGGTGGCTTGACGATGTCAATGAACTGCCACGGCCGTTCGAGTACAAACCGGTAGAAAAATTGCAGGCCGTTACGGTCAGTCTTGACGGTACTCCATGAGTGACTTTCTACCAGATCGGCGAAGTAGGTTTTTAGGTCGTCAGTGGTCAGAGTATCCGGGCAGCGGTCAAAGTAATTAGAAAGACGCCTTAAAGGACAACTGTATAAATCAATGGTGGTTTTGCTTTTACCCTTGAGCTTCAGTGTGGTCAGGTGCTGTTGGTAGAGTATGTCGAAGCGTTTTTTTCGGCAGGATTCATGATGCGTATTTCCTGGTATTGCTCATTGGGATTAATGAGTTCAGGAATTATTGACTAAAAAGACAATTTTGTAATTTTTGCCGCGTAGCGGCTTGGTTCAACAAGCGCATGTTGTCGGACTGGTTTTCCGCTGCGCTCCAAATCAGCCGAAAATGCGGGCGTTATGTGCTTAGTTCAATATTAAACATCAACGTAACTGCTCATATTCCATTGGCAAGAACCGTTTCCTGATAGCCTGATGCCTTCAGGATGAGATGCCCCAGCTGCGGAATCAGATTGGTTCCAGTCAGCCTGTCCCTGAGATAGTTGGCAAAGGACACCCCGTGTTGTTTACAGGTCTTTTTCAAACTGGCAAAGGTGTCGCGGCATTTCCTCCCAAGTTTACTCCGGGTACCACCGCTAACCTTTCGCCGTTTCACATACTCTCTGATCTGCCTCTCGCTCAGGTTGTTGTGCAGTGGCAGCCACGGATACTCAAGAACCAATAACAGCTCTTCCCTGACAACCATCAGTTTGCCCAACTCAGCCTGCAAGGCAGGGTAGTCAACCCGCTGTGTTACCCAACGATCAAACTCCTGGTAGAGCTTCTGTTTCTCCTTGTCCGTTGGTTTTTTCTGGTAGGCCTCAATGTCGTCGTAGAGGCACCAGTACTGATCCTGCACGGTGTCACGGGCGGCTCGTTCCAGGTCATTGGCCGGTATCAGCTTGTCCATGTTTCTTCCCGCATGGTACCAACACAGCGAATGCTGAAAGGCTGTATCAAACTGCCGGGCTCCATCGCTATGGATAATCAGGTTCTCAAGGCGATGATTGAGCATCAATGCGGCCTTTAAAACACCCTCTGTCGCCCAGCGCCTTTGTTGCGGGGCAGCACAACCAATGCTGTTAAGGAAGCTCTCCCACTCTTCTTCTGTTGAGAAACGCTTCTCGCCGCATTCGGATAGCGCAGTGATCCACTTCTTCGACACATCAACCTGATTCTCCATGTAGTCAATGGCAACGTCGTTGAGAAGATAAAGCCGCTGCTGCCCTTGCAGACAGCCCAGGAAATTAATCCTGCTCTTACTGTCGCTGCTATGGAAGTAGGAAAAATAAGGGTTGCCGATAAACAGGCAGTAGCCGTTTTTTCCTTGGTGGCGAGCACCTGTGTCGTCGGCCTGGAGATAATCAGAGCAAGTCAGCCCTGCTTCCAGCAATTCTTCTTTTTCCTGGTGGAAAATATCATGGCCTTTCGTCAGGATGTTGCTCAGGGAACCTTCTGATATTGAGCATCCATGATCGTGCAGCCAAGATAGCAGTAGTGGCTGTGTCGTACTGCATGAATGATAAAAATCCAGCAGATGGGCTTTCAGGTTGTCGCCAAAACGGTCTTTCACATGATCAGGTAGCGGGGCTGACACCCCGCCTTCCGGAGTTGTGTAATACTCACGCCTGTAGCGAGTAGTGACAAAACGCAAGTCCAGCTCAGTATGGAAAAAGTCGATATAGCACTTGAAGCGCCAGTTCTCACCGGGAGCAGCGATTGAACAGATTTCCTCTCGGTCAACAGTCATTGGTGGTGCAGCGGTTTCACCGGCTTCTTGTGATCGTGGTCGTTTACTTTTCGGCGGACGATCAGTGTCACTTTTCCCGGCAGCCTGATCAGTGTCTTCCGCAGAAGAGCTGTCTTCCTGATCATCGCCCTTGTCCGAGACATTAGGCCTGATTTTAGGCTTGCCCTTGTGCTTCTTCAGGTGGCGAATTTCTGCTCGAAGCTGTTCGTTCTCTTCGACCAGCTGTTCGATCTGAACGCGCTGCCTTTCAATTTGCACAGATTGCTTCTCGACCGTGTCGAGAAGGTTTTTGACGAATGAACGCAACTGTTCATTGTCTGTACTGGAGAATAGTGAGTCAGGCAGGTGCATACGGTGAAATATACGAAAGATCAGGATAACTTTCTTTGACCTGTAGAGGTTGATTTGCCAGTCAATTTTGAGCAGTTACACATCAACAGTACAAAGGAAGTAATAGTGAGTACTCATACATCAATTAAAAAAACAACTACTACGAAGATTCAAAGCATGAAGGGTAGAGGTTGTATTGTTTCTCTTACTGCCTATACGAAGCCAATGGCACAGATGATGGATTCGTATGTTGATCTAATTATCGTTGGAGACTCTACAGGAATGGTTGCCTACGGGTTTGACTCTACTCTACCTGTGACGCTGGATATGATGATTGCTCATGGAGCCGCTGTTGTTCGAGGAGTAGAAAAATCATGTGTGATCGTCGATATGCCTTTTGGTACTTACCAAGAATCAAAAGAAGTTGCCTATAAAAATGCATCAAGAGTATTAATAGAGACTGGTGCCCAAGGAATTAAAATTGAAGGTGGCTTGGAAATGGTAGAAACAGTCGAATTCTTAGTAAAAAGAGGGATTCCTGTAATGCCTCACATTGGGTTACGCCCACAGCATGCCAATTCTTTGGGCGGTTTTAAAGCCCAAGGACGAGATAAACAGGCGACAAAACTTCTTATTGACGAAGCAAAAGAATTTGAGAAAGCTGGTGCATTCTCACTACTTGTAGAAGGAGTCTTTGAAAATGCAGCCAAGCAAGTTACAGAATCTGTTTCGATACCAACTATAGGTATCGGTGCTTCACCTGAGTGTGATGGTCAGGTTCTAGTCACTGAAGATATGCTAGGTTTGTTTTCGGATTACACACCAAAATTTGCAAAAAAATATGTCGATCTAAGTTCGACTATCAAAGAAGTATTTGCAGAGTATGAGCGAGAAGTTAGAAATGGCGTCTTCCCAGCCGATGAACATTGCTTTGGAGTAAAAAAACGCACATAAATCGGGTAGCCGGAGGTCTCTAACCTCCAGCCCCCACATCACACCGGCGTGCGGGTCTGCACCGGGCGATTCACCGAGGATGGTGAAACCTGATCCACAAGTCTTTCAGGGAAACAAGCCCGAGTTTACTGAGAGAACTGTCGTTTAATGCTAACTGTGCCGCATAGGTTTTGCTTAGCCGGTAATACCCTTTGCTACTGGCTGCAATCGAGCAACCGGCAACTCTATAAATTCAGGGGCTTTCTGTTCTGCAGGGTAACCGTTCAAACAGGGTACAGACTCCCCCTACTTGTCCAGAGGCGCTTTTAACGGATTTTTCCCAAAACGCTCTTTCCAATTCCGGGGAATCAGCTCATTGATTTGTCGGGCGGGGTGGAGGCTGACTCTTTGGAGGGCGTCAATCATGCTGACACAGGGGGGTAGTCGTAAGATTGAAGTAAAATCCTGACATTTGAACTGCTCAGAGCGTGTTTTTCGCTCTGAGCAGTTCAATGATTTCCCTGCTATCTTTTTGATTCTACTATATCGGTTTCTGTAACGACTGGAGAAGCGATGTCTTCGACGCTATAGATTGCAGAACCGCACTTTTGCCGTGAGGCACCCACCACTCTTCGCGAGTCTTTCCACTCAGCAGATTCTCTGCTGCGATGTTGTTGGAGCTTAATCGCTCTGGCTACTGGGTTAGTCTGCATGTCAGATTGGCCTGCTTCACTTGCTGCTCGTTTTTCAGAGTGCTGATACCTGTGTTTTTCATCACCCATTACATCGGGTCACAGGTAAAAAAACGTACTGAAATTTGGTTGCAGTGCATTTTCAAAAAGCCGTTTCGAGAGACCCTCTCTTGATCCGTTGGTATCCGTGCCCTACAGATCGACCAGCGTCTTCTATCAGCAATTTCAGATGTTTTGATGAACTTTTTTATAAGCAGACGACTCGCTAAACCCGGCCAATTTCCAGAATTGGTTATAACAGCCATCGCCTCAGCTGCTGGCATCAGCCAAGCTCACTGTCTCAGTACAACGAGCGTCACTGCCCGCAACCCTTGCGTTACAGGCTGTCCCGTTTGGCCACTGCGTGATGTGGCTTCGCATTGAACTTAGATCAGGGTTATGGGACTGATTTTCCAGTGTGCCCCTTTTTTGATAAAGAGATGGGTGGAGGGATACTTTTGTGCCTCAATATTTAACACGCAACGACCATAATTTCGGCTTTGGTCGACAGTTGTCTTATGCTGGGCATAATGCGCTCAGAGGAATGATGCCAGATCAGTTTTGTACGGTAGCTACCCATACTCAGCGGTGGAAGCAGTTTTGCGCCTGGGGCAAAACCCAGAATATTCGGGAAGCCCATCAGATAAACAACCAGACTTTGAAGCATTATGCGTTCTACCTGCAGGCAAGGCTGGAAGGGCAGGGCAAACCGTTGTCAGTGGCTACGGCACAAAATTTGTTATCGACCTGTAATGTGGTCATGAAAGCATTACGGAATAACAATGATATTCGAATCAATCCCTCCGAAGCTTTGCAGGCCAACCGTGAGAAAGCTCGTACCGAACCACCGGAGTTAAGCCGTGAAAAACTGGCACAGGCTCAGGCTGAATTAATCATGGCGGGACGGGAGCGCATTGCTGCGGTATTGGGTTTGTGTCGTGAGCTGGGGCTTCGTTCCAGGGAAGCGGTTCTGCTGGATTGCCAGAAAGCTCTGCAGCAAAGCCATGAGAACAGGAAGATTGATATTGAGCTGGGTACCAAGGGTGGGCGTGGTAAATCAACAGCGACAAGCCCTTCCAGGGCAGAGCGTTTTGTTCCGGTATCAGACTCTGCCCATATCGCTTTATCACAGGCTGCACGATTACAGGGAAGTGGCAGAAACCTGATTCCTGAAGGAAAGCGTATTGAGGATTTTCTGGCTTTAGTAAGAATGCACAGTGGTCCTGTACTGAAGAAATATGGCTTGAATAATCGCCATGACCTGCGAGCGGCTTTTGCCTGTGAGCAATATCAGCAGTTAACCGGCTGTCTGGCACCCGTTTTCAGGGATGATCGTATTCCCGATAAAAATGCAGATAAACAGGCCAGAGAAGCCATCGTAAAACAGTTAGGTCACAACCGCATTCAGGTAGTGTCTGCCTATTTAGGAAACCATATAAACAGAAAGGCTGACTCAAGCCGCACGAGGAAGCACTGATTCACTCAATGCTTTCTGGTACGACCTGGAATCAGACCGTCCGTTGTGTTTCTCATTACGGTTGTAGCGGGTTTTAAGCTTCTCCCTACGCTGTCTGAACATGGGGTCACTCATAAGTTTCAGCACTGCCGATGCAGGGCGTTTTCGTTTGCCCAGCGAAGCGGGCAAACCCGTCAGGCTGAAAGAAGCCTGAGCCGCCCCGACTGAGGGGAAGGCAATCTGAATGGCAAGGGCGTAACTGGCCAACGGTTGGGTCTGAAGGAAGCCATAGGAAGTCAGAGGTACACAGCGCAAGCGAACCTGATTCGGCAGGTTGGGAGCGGCAAGCGTGCGAAATAGCGCAAAGCCCGATACTCAGTCAGTCCCAACTCTGTGCTTGAGGGTGGCATTTCTGACAGGGAACCGTTTAGTAACTGGGGAAGCCTGGCATCAATCTCTGAATCTCAGGGGCTGTTATCGCAAGAGGAAACTCAAGGGTAACAGTGGTGTGAGGTGGCAGATGATCCTGTAGTAGTGATGAAATTCCGGCCTGTGAAGGCGGGTAACCGTTCGGAGGGCAAAACCGGAATGACTACAGCCAGAGTGACTGTAGGGCATGTGTCGTCAAAAGCGGCAGATGTTGCGAAGGGGTGAAGCATTCTTAAAGAACAGTCAGACCGCAGGAATGACACTGTGAGCGCACAAGCTGCCTGACGAGGCAGGACATCTTCGGCTGGTGAGGTTGGGAACAATCCTGCTAAAAGAAAGAGCCGCGCTCGGGAGTAAAGGACAGGTAGCAGGTAGATTGCCTTGAGCCAGAACGCCTGTGAATGTCCATGAAGAATCCGGCCACAGTAGAAGGATGGCGCAATCTGTCTGTCGTGAGACAGTAACTGATGAGAGTATATTATAGCCTGTATGGGCGCTTGCTGACGATGGAAGCGCTTTACAACGGATTCAAAAAGGTATGGAAAGCGAAAGGTGCGGCCGGAATAGATGGGCAGAGCCTGAGCGACTACGCCTCGAATCTGCGTGGTAATCTTGAACAGTTACTGCTTGAATTGCGGGAAAAGCGCTACAAACCGCTACCGGTAAAGCGTGTAGAAATCGACAAAGAAGACGGTGGAAAGCGTCTGCTGGGAATCCCCGCAGTAAAAGACCGAATCGTCCAACAAGCACTTCTAAATATCCTGACCCCGATCTTTGATCCGGACTTCCACCCGTCCAGCTATGGGTACAGACCGAATCGAAGCTGCCATCAAGCCATTACCAAGGCGACCCTGTTCATACGGAAGTACGACAGACGCTGGGTGGTGGACATGGACTTGTCCAAATGCTTTGACCGACTCGACCACGAGTTAATTCTCAAGGCGTTCAGGCACAAAGTGGCAGATGGAAGCATCCTGAACCTGATCAGAATGTTCCTGAAAAGCGGGGTGATGGTTGGCTATCAACTGGAAGCCACGGAAACAGGCAGTCCACAGGGCGGAGTGATCAGTCCCTTAATCTCAAACGTCTATCTTGATGCGTTTGATCAGGAAATGATGCGACGCAAGCACAGGATTGTCCGCTATGCGGACGATATCCTGATTCTGTGTGGCTCCAAAGCAGCGGCAGAAAACGCTCTGAAAGTGGCGACCAAAGTACTGGAGCAAGACCTGAAACTGACGGTCAACCAGAATAAAACACACATAGCCCATAGCGGCGAGGGTGTGAAATTTCTGGGAGTTGAAATCCTGAGCAGCTATACGCGCATACAGGAAAAGAAGCTCAACGCACTGAAAGCAAAGGTAAAGCGAATCACGAAAAGGAATCGGGGAACGAACCTTGAAGGAGTAATCCGAGAACTGAACCCTGTGATACGAGGATTTGCTAATTACTTCAGGATAGCGAACTGTAGTCGTGAATTAAAACGGCTGACAGGATGGATGAGGCGCAGGCTGAGATGTTTACAACTGAAACAGTGGAAGAAACCAGCGAAGCTGCATCGTCGGCTGAAGCAACTGGGTTACAAGCCACCATTTAAGTACATCAAAATGCGTTCATGGAGAAATGCGTGCAGTCCCCTGTCGCATTTAGCCATGCCGAACAACTGGTTCAATGAGATAAAGTTGTTCAATTTGGAAGGCGTTAAAACGGGCGTTCTTGCCCCTTATTGTTAAGGGATAGAGAGTGCAGGAGCCGTGTACGAGGTCCGTACGCACGGTTCTGTGGGAAGGACGGGGCAATAGCCCCGCCTTACCTAATGTTTGGATTTAGCCATGATGCTCTCCTTAATAGCCTCCTTTTTATGAATCCTGAGTGTATCACATACGGTTTTTAGAACTGTATATCGATATTTGATCGGGCGCAGGCCCTGGCATCCTGACAATCTGAATCCGATGCTGGCTCTGAGGGTTATTCGAATCTGTTTTCTTCCACCTGAACTAGCCTTGATAGCGGCTTCTTTTTGCGGTGTGGCGCTATCTGTCTGATCTATTAATGCTTGTCTGGGGTATAAATGATGCTGGAATATACACAGGAGCGACACTTACCTGGCTGAAAAAGGATATCGCCACAGAAGGAAGAGGGTTTCGTAGCCTTGATCCATAAGTGTCTTTCTGCCCGAAGACCCCGACAAGGTGGAACTTGTCCTCTCCTTATTGGTCAAAGAGTTTTCTATTTAAATAGCAACCGCATGAAAGTATGGAAATGGAGTAACTTTACACAGGTTACTGCCGGGGTGACTTGACTGAAAAGAGGATTTTCCAACCATGTTCCCAGCCCAGATGAGAAGCGCTCCCTCAAGGCTTTTCCAGCCCTGGCAACCCACTTCGTCCACTGAAGACGATTTGCCCCAAACGTCTGATCATCAGCCTGATTATATTGAATTGCCAGACGTGCGTAGTTATCAGGAACTGGAGTCTCATCACTCCTTTCTGGAAATTAAATCCAGGTTTCTGGATGATATTAAGGCACTCAAGGCGCTGGCTTACCACTATGTTGACCATCAATACGACAGGCAAATAGACACTTTCCTGGACAACCTGGATAAAGCACCGGAACATCTCAGGCAATTCTTGTGGCCCCTGTATCGTGAGACCCGCTTCCAGATTCATCAACTGGTCACCCAGCTTAAAAATTTACAAGGTTCTCAAAACGATGCCCAAAAAACACATATCACTTCTCTACTCCATGAGTGCCTGTACGGTATCGACCTTTGCCCGCAAGGCGTTCACGGTCGTTTTAGCCACAACTTTTTTTATTTCCAGGCATCCCGGGAAAACGGGCTGGACGCGAAACTGTTCACCGTAAAAAAACGCCTGCTTAAACAATTTGTTGATTCTTTTGTGTTTCAAGTCCAACGAGAGGGCGTTACTATGATTCCGTCAGGTATGGAAACCCACTGGGGTAACGGGTTTTACAACCTTTACTGTGAATCTCTGGGACTTCCTCATGTTTCTGATCCATTGGCTCCAACCCATTTGGACGCTGACCTGGTCCAGCGTTTTTGTTCTGAGGTAAAACTGTCAGTTAACGGTTGCACTATTCTTCGGGCAATGGCGAATGAATGGTCTGACCAGCTTAAAGAGTCTCTTCAACAGCTGGGTGTGTCAGCATGGGAAACCAACGACATTGCTCCCGCCGAGCTGACTGCGGACAAAACCGTGGCACTGGAAAATCAACTCTGCAAACCGGTTAACTATTTACTGGAAACAACCGGGGAACAATCCCTTAATCTCTGGACACTGATGGAAGAAAAAGAGGAGGGTAATTTTTCCCTCGCCCGCTACCGGGAAAAATTACTGGCCTGGGTCACCGGCCACTTCTGCGACTCTTCATCGGTTAAGGTTCTCACCGCCATTCCTGGCGAAGCTGACTCGAAATCCTGTATAGGAACGATTGGTGGGCATTTCTTCTGGGTATTTCGCAACGACCACTGTCTGGGTGCGGGAGAGGAGTGCACTTTTGACGCGGGCAATCACGACTCACTTCAACTCTCCCATTTACAGGTCATTGACTTCAGCACCTGGGAAGAAGTTGGTCACGCTTTACTGATCCAGGCCATGGAACAGACCCAAAGTGCCGGGGATATTGCTTCGTTTTTCCTGCATGACGCCACCCGTGAACAACTCCGTAAAATACCACCCTCCGTGATTCAGGCTCTTTCCAATCAACTAACCGATAAACTGGCTCACAGCGAGAGAGGTTTCAAAGAGGAATTATGTCGGCGTGTCGTCGATCAGTTGGTCAGCTCCGGCACAAACCCCGTTTCGCCGGATGTTCTGCGCTGGTTAGTGGACACTCCATTACTGGAGCCAGTTCTGTCAAAACTCCGTGTGCAAGGAATCAATATTTCTCCGATCACACAAAGTCTGAACAGTTGGCAAATCTCAAACTTTTCACAAGAGGCTATAGACCAATTGCTGACACCTCAGGATTGTCAACGATTATTTGAACAGGCTTACACTCTGGAACAGGGTGACACAATGTCTCGTCTCCTGTTAACGGGCCATTGCGATCAATTAACAGGTCGACTCAACAATAATGGAGAAAACCTCCTCGGCGTTTTTGCACGCCTTGGTAAAGTGCATGTGGTGCAACATCTTCTGGCCCATAGGGACTGTGGAGAGGTTAACCATAAAAACAAATGGGGTCAGACTCCTCTGCACAGCGCTGCCCGGAACGGTCACGCAGAGTGCGTCGAGTCCTTACTTCGCGTACGCTTCATTCAGTTCAATGCGAAGGATAATAATGGCCGTACGCCCCTGATTCTTGCAGCCGCATCAGGTCGCGCAGAGTGCATTCAGGAGCTACTGAAAGAGCACCGCATTCAAGTCAATATGGCGGATAATAAGGGCTTTACGGCACTGCAGGCTGCTGCTTCACGGGGTCACGCAGAGTGCATTCACGAGCTAATGAAAGCGCCTGGTATCCAGGCCAACAAAGCGAATGTTGAAGGCTATACGCCTCTGCACCACGCTGCCGAAGGAGGTCTCGCAGAGTGCATTCACGAGCTACTGAAAGCGCCTGGTATCCAGACCAGCAAGGCGAATGTTAAAGGCCATACGCCTCTGCACCACGCTGCCGCAGGAGGTCACACAGAGTGCGTTCATATGCTATTAGAATCGCCTGACACTCAGGTCAACAAAGAGGATCCCCTGGGTCATACGGCTCTGCACCACGCTGCTGTAAAAGGTCACGCAGAGTGCGTTCAGGAGCTATTAAAAGCACCCGGCATTCAAGTCAACAAACACAGTAACCAGGGCTCGACGCCCCTGATTTGTGCTGCCGCAGGAGGTCACGCAGAGTGCATTCATGAGCTACTGAAAGAATCCAGCATTCAAGTCAATATGGCGGATTATAAGGGCTTTACCCCTCTGATCTTCGCAGCTTCAGGAGGTCATGCAGAGTGCATTAAGGAGCTATTTACAGCATCCGGCATTGATGTCAACAAACAGAGTAATAATGCTCGCTTTACGCCCCTGCACCACGCTGTCCAAAATGGCTTCACCGAATGCCTTAACAAGTTATTGAAAATGCACGGAATCAAAGTCAACAAGAAGGATTGTAATGGCTTAACACCCCTGCACCACGCTGCCCAAAAAGGCTTCACCGAATGCCTTAATGCATTACTGGATGTGCCAGAAACCCAAGTCAATGATAAAGATAATAATGGCTGGACACCATTGCACCACGCTGTCGGCGGCGACAAAATCATGTGCACTAAGGCTTTACTTAGTGCATCCGGCATTCAGGTCAATGAGAAAGATAATAAAGGTGTGACACCATTGCACCAGGCTGTCGGCGGCGGCAAAATCATGTGCACTGAGGCTTTACTTAGTGCATCCGGCATTCAGGTCAATGAGAAAGATATTAATGGTTCGACACCATTGCACTATGCAGCCGGCGGCGGTGAAGTCATGTGCACTAAGGCTTTACTTGAAGCACACGACATCCAGGTCAATGAGAAAGATATTAATGGTTCGACACCATTGCACTATGCAGCCGGAGGGGTGAGGGCGAGTGTTGAGTGCGTTAAGGCGTTGCTGGCAGTGCCCGGCATCGAAGTTGACAATAGGGCTATGCAAGTCGCACTCAACAAAGAAGACAACGTCGAGATTTTGCAGTTACTGTCTATGGCTATGGACCGAAGCCTGTCGCAGAATACCTCTTAACTGAAAGAGCGCTCCCAGCGATCTGGTAGGAAGGATGTTATTAACTGGCTTTGAGGCTGGCCGCCCGGTTTTCCAGATGAGCTGCTATAAAGCCAAGGGCTCCCTGGACAATAGAGTTAGTCACCGTTGCAGCCACTACTCCCCTTTCCAGCAGAGCGATACCAGCGGCGGCTGAAGGAACACCTGCCAGCATAATGGCCGGGGCTGAGAGGGCTCCCAGTGCCGCCAGTGTGACAGCACAGCGGTTTCTCTGCAGAAAGCCCTGTGGTTCCTCTGTTGCTGCGTTCCTGATCTGCCTGTCTGCCAGCAGTGTGTCGGCAGCCTTACCTGCCTGCTGGCCAATCCGCCCACAGACATAAGTCGTTAGCATCATGGTAGCGACAGGGACGGTAAGTGCCCCGGGGTTGTTTTGCAGGTATCGGGCAGGCATATTGCTGAGCATCTTGCACCCGGCTGTAAAAGCAAGGGTAGTTCCACCGGCAAGTGTTCCGGCAAAGAGAGAAAGCCCGAACCTGTTGGTTATCGCACTGGTGTAGTATTTCAGGGAGTTCCAGGGTGTTTTTTCCACTTCCCGGCTATCGAGGGGTTTGCAGAACAGGTAATCCAGAGTGTCCACTATATAAGGGTTGCGGGTTTCACTTTGCTTGACGCCGCCTACCGTCAATCGTGTTGAGAAAATGTGTTAATAATACGTCACCTGCCCATCACTGCCGGGTCGAATGATAGTCCCTGAATCCGAGCAGAGAATTTCACTACAACGACTCAGGGAACCAATGGCCGCCATCTTTCCTGTGCGCCTGACAAAGTCGACAGCAGCCTCGATTTTCAGACCCATGGAACCAGAGGCAAAATCGAACTGGTTCAGCCCTTCAGGGGTTGCGGTACGAATATTTCTGGAGTCCGGATGTCCAAACTGTGTGGCAACGGCATCGACATCGGTCAGAATCAGGAAAGCATCAGCATTAAGTTTTTCTGCCAGCAGGCTTGAAGAACGCTCTTTATCGATAACAGCTTCAACATCTTTTAACAGTCCGTCTCCGGTTCGTTTGACGGGGACGCCACCACAGCCACCGCAGATCACGGTAATATCGTCGGCACTGACCAGATGTTTCAGTGAAGCCAGTTCAAGAATAGCTTGAGGTTTGGGCGAAGCGACGACACAACGAAAATGTTTTCCGTCCGCTTTGATAAACCAGTCAGGGTACTCGTTGAGCAGACTGTCAGCCTGTTCACGTGCGTAAACCAGACTCACGAATTTATCAGGGTCGGGAAACGCCGGGTCATCACTGTCGACCAGGGTTTGTGTGTACATAACACACACTTTCTGCCCTGGCATCTGATTACGCAGTTCCTGTTCAAACAGGTAGCCAATCATCCCCTGGGTCTGAGCCCCCAGTGAGTCCAGTGGATAAGGCGCCACCTCTTTATAGTGGTCATTCATCAGCGCCAGCAAACCGACCTGAGGCCCGTTACCATGGGTCAGAATCACCTGATGATCACGGGCAATTCTGGCAATGGAAAAGTGACCATCTACGTGTTTCGATACCGAAAGCAGCATGACCTACTGGTTTGCATCGCACCCTATTTGATCATATAGGGTGAGAAAAGTTCGCATCACTGGCACAGCAAACTGCATTGAATATCTATCCGGCTGTCCTATAGTTAACTCTCCTTTTACCTGCTCATCAGGAACCGGCTTTCTTCCCCTCAGGGTAAGGCCAGTGACGATTATGATGAAAAGGTTGTTCGGCCACACAGGTTAGAATGTCTGCTGACCCGGCAGATCAGACATTCGTAGCAGTGTGGTTTTTCCGGAGATTGGCTGAATGGTCTGTGTCATTCGATACGCTTGAAGGCTGACAGCGAAAGCTGGTTTTCTACCAAGGGCTTGTGTTCTTCGCTGCCCTGTCATTCCCGTCACTTTGGTGACATTCCAAACGGCGTATGAGCTTTCTGACTTGCCATTGCTTGTCAAAAACACTCTGCGCCTTCTGCATGGCAGAACCTCTCTGTCATGCAGGGAAGTTCTGCCTTTTTGTTTTAAGGAGAACTTCTATGGCTACCACTAATGGTGTACATGATAGTGCTAATGACTTAGTGACTCGTTTTGCGGAGCGTTATGGCTTTGGTGAAGATGAGTTGTTGAATACCTTGGCGCAGACTGCATTCAGGCAACAGAACGGTGCGCTTCCAACCCGGGAGCAACTGATGTCTTTGCTGTCTGTGGCAGACACCTATGGGCTGAATCCCTTCATTCGTCAGATATGGGCGTTGTCCGACCGTAAAGGCGGAGTGCTGCCTGTGATTTCAATTGATGGCTGGACATCCATTATGAATTCCTACCCTCAGAGCGATGGTATGGAATTCAGTTATCCCGACGAGCTGATTACTTTCGATGAAGATATGAAAGCCTGTCACCCTTGGATGGAATGTATTGTGTATCGCAAAGATCGGGAACATGCGATTCGGGTGCGTGAGTATCTCGATGAGCTGTACCGTCCTGCTGTGATAAAGAATGGTAAGAAGTTTCCTGGTCCCTGGCAGACTTGTCCAAAGCGCATGCTTCGGCACAAGTCGCAAATTCAGGCAATCAGGATTGCTTATGGTCTCAGTGGTTTATTTGAACCGGATGAAGCAGAGCGGATATTGGAAACCCAGATGGGTGAACCGGTACCTGATCTGCGGGAAGTCGAATCAAAGCTTGCTGTGCCAGACAGTGATCAGGAAAAGGAGAAACCACAGCCAGTTTCGTCTGAACCGGATGTTCTGGATGAGGCGTTGGCTGAAATGTCAGGAGAACTACTGCCAGCAGAGAATGTAGCTACTGATGCAGTACCTGAACCCAGCGATCTGGAACCACAAGTGTTGTCGTTTATCGACCAGATTGTAGATCGGGCTAAAGGGACAGGGGCTTTTACCGCCGCCCAGGGTTTTGCCCAGGAGCGGTTTAAGGACGATGGCAATGCCCTGAATTACTGCCTGTTCCGGCTGGATGAAGCACAGGCGGCTTCAGTACCACCGGCTTCTGTTGCATGAGGCTGGCCTTATGAAAACGGTCAATCTTGAGCAGCGGTCGCAGATGTGGCTGGACTGGCGGCGTTGCGGTGTTACGGCCAGTGATGCTGCTGTGATCTTAGGGCAATCGTCTTATAAATCACGGTGGCAGCTTTGGGCAGAGAAGTCCGGGCTCCTGGAAGAGCCGGATTTGTCGTCTAATCCCCATGTCCAGCGAGGCATTGAGGATGAAGACGATGCCCGGAATCAGATGGAACAGGCTTTAGGTGATGCGCCTCTTTTGCCGGTTTGCGGCGAGTGGGAGCAGAACCCGAGGCTTCGTGCCAGCTTTGACGGTATCACCAAAGATGGTATTCCGGTAGAGCTGAAAGCACCGTGCCAGAAGGTTTATCAGGAAGTGAAGACGTTGAAGGATCAGTCGGAAGGCTATCGTCGTGCATTGGTGCAGGTGCAGTTTCAGATGCTGGTTGCGGATGCACCCAGAGCCTGGCTCTGCTTTTACCACAAAGGCATGCCGATTCTGCCGGTTTGTATCAACAGGGATGAGAGCCTGATTCAACCGTTGCAGCAGGAAGCGGAAGCGTTCTGGCAACGGGTGGAACAAGGGGATGAGCCGGACAAAGATCCGAATCTGGATGTATTTGTGCCGCAAGGTCTGTCAGAACAGGCGCAATGGCACAAACTGGCAGCGGTTTACCGCCGTCGTCAGTTACATCTGGATGAGCTAAAGGAAGAACTGAACCACGGAAAGTCTCAGCAGAAGCTGATGCAACATGAGTTGCAGAAGTTGATGGGCGCTTTTCGGGTAGCTGAGTCCGATGGTTTGCGAATCTGCCGCAGTGATTGCGCCGGTTCCGTGGACTACCAAAAGGCTTTGGAAGCCTTGTGTCAGCAACACCAGCTGGCGTTACCTGATCTTGATGCTTTCCGCCGTAAGGGCAGGGAGCAGGTGAGGGTGACCCTGCTGGACAAAGGAATACTTAACCCGGGTGGGGCAGTGATCTTCTCCATCCGGGGAGGGTTCCTGCCCTTTTTTTATTTTACGAAGTGGCAGGAAATTAACGATGGAAACTGAGGTTCAGTCTACGCCAGCGGCTTTACAGCCTGCATTTTATGAACTGAACGAAACCTTTGACCTGGATACGAATCAACTGATCCTACTCGAAGGTTTACAGGCGTGCGGGCATCCGGCAGTACCAACTGTTCAGCCTTATGTGTTTGACAGAGACCGGCTGCGGAAATTGTTAGCGTTTCTCGATAACCCTGAAGGCGACGGTTTATACCTGACGGGGCCGACAGGCTGCGGCAAAACCAGTCTGGTGGTGCAGGCGGCTGCAAGGCTGCACTGGCCAACTCAGATGATCCCTGTTCACGGAAGAATGGAACGTGCGCCGTTGTGGCGCGTTTATTAGTTGTTTTAGGAGGAATTACACTACTTCGGATGTGTATAAAGCACCGACCTTAGGTAAGGGGGAAATCCCCGAGCCGAGTGTAGCATGGTCGGAAAAGGCGTTCTGAGAGCTAAGAGTCAAAACTCAATATCGACGTCAGCTACGATGCTATGGCTAAGCCCATACTGGTTAAAGCCCAGCAACGACAGCGGGTAACTACGGCACCCCCCTCGAAAGACTCTTGAAAACGAGATGGGCTCCGACCTTCAACTGACAGCTCCATGGTTGAAGGCCGAAGTTCGGAGTCGCTGGCCAAACTGCATGGCAGTACAGGTAACACGTTGCGGAAAGGCAGCCTAAGGCATCAGGAACTACAAACGCGTAACTGCGGGATCGCCTAAGGGGAGTAATTCCTATGGTGACGGAGCGATCGTAGTAGTCAAACGCCTGATCTAACAGTCAGGACACGGCGAAGGGTCGCAGGTATTAATGATCTGAAAGAGAGGTAATCACAATGGAGGTCGAAAATATGGCTGCCGACGGATTGGCTCAAATTCGGACACTTGCAGAGGAAAACCGGAAAGACAAACACCATATTAACCGGAAACTCTACCGGTTGCTTTGTGATGAAGGGGTATTAATTACCGCTTATGAAAACATCAAAAGTAAAACCGGTAACATGACGAAGGGTTCCGATTACAGAACTCTGGACGGGTACTCACTCCAGATGATCAGGAAAGTGATTCAGGAGCTTGAGACCGAAGATTTTCGGTTCTCTCCCGTGAGAGTTCAGGAGATTCCCAAAAAAAGCGGTAAATTCCGTCGATTGGGCATAGCGCCACCACCGGAAAAGGTCATTCAGGAAGCCATGAGGATGATTCTCGAGGCAATCCATGAACCGATTTTCAGTAACAGCAGTCACGGGTTTCGCCCAGCAAGAGGTTGCCATTCAGCACTAAAGCAGGTCTACGATCAATGGAAAGGCGTCAAATGGATTATTGAGGGAGATATCAAAGGCTTCTTTGACAATGTAGACCACCATGTACTGATTGCTATCTTGCGAAAGCGAATAAAGGATGAGCGATTCATTAAACTGGTCTGGAAGGCTTTAAGAGCTGGAAAGCTGGTTGTTCAGACGGATCAAAAGGGCAAACCAAAGAGTCGTGGAGGTCGATATCTTGGAACGTATTTTCAAACCAAGATAGGAACTCCACAAGGGGCAATAGTTAGCCCTGTCCTTGGGAATATCTATCTGCACGAGTTCGACTGTAAAGTTGAAGAGTGGATAGCGAATACCAAAAAGCTCAAAACCGCAAACAAGGTGACCCATGAATATGAGCTGATAAACAGTCGTGCCAGACAATTGTCTGACAGGGTTGATCGGCTCGTGGGCTTGGGGAAATTGGAACGAGGCAGTCAGGAGCATAAAGCTATGGTCAGTAAGGTCAGAGCAATGCGAGAACAGCAGCGTAAAACGAAGTACTACGATGATGCGTACCGTGCCATCAAATACGTTCGCTACGCTGATGACTGGCTCTTGGGAATCTATGGCCCGAAGGAGATGGCAAAAGACATCAAGAAACAGGCTGAGGAATTCCTCAGACATGAATTGAAACTGGAGCTATCTCCTGAGAAAACCCTTATCACGAGACCCGATAGGGAGAAGATTATGTTCCTTGGTACGTTTATTAAAACGGACCCCTGCGGGCATATCATCAAACGCAAGAGCGGCCCGGCCAAGCGCAAAACACTTGCGCGTAGTGGCGCGGGAACTATTAGGCTGGAAGCCCCAATAATGGACCTTATGGATAAGCTGGTTGAAGATGGATTCGCTCAGAAAGGGTCATACGTGGGAAAAGCGCGTAGAGAATTAATCTCAAGACAGGAATGGGAAATAGTGGCTTACTACAACTCAGTTTTGAGGGGCATTCTGAATTACTACTCTTTCGTTGCCAACAGACCAAGAATGAGCTGGATTGTACTGATTCTCCAGTCATCACTGATAGATACTCTAGCAAGCAGGAGGCGCTGCTCATTCCGGCAGGTCTGGAGAAAAGGCAACGGTAAGATTACAGCTCTGAAACCTACAAAAAACGGGGTGCAGAAGATCCACTTCAATGGCTACAGCCATAAGCTTTCGCTTAAAGTGGATCAAAACGCATTCAATGTTAGTGAGGTGGGGCTTGACCCTGAAAAATTGTACAGGGTGCGAACAAACAAGCGGACAAGGAGCAAGCTTGGTTGCCACTGTGCAATTTGCGGTAATCCTGAAAATGTGGAAATGCATCACGTCAGGCATATTCGCAAAATGGGACAAATACCCAATGGGTTCACCAGAGTAATGGCGCAAATAAACCGGAAGCAAATACCGGTCTGTCATGACTGCCACAGGCAGATCCATAACGGCAAATACGATGGCATAAAGCTTTCGGAAATGGCCGACCAGGAACTCGCAATGTGGTAATGCTGCAAGATATTAATACTGGAGAGCGTAGTGCACTGAAAGGTGCATGCTGCGTTCGGGGGCAGGCTGTTGGTTGCCAGCTTGTGAGGTTCGTCAAATTTGAACTTCAATACAAGTCACGGTGCCGGCAGTCGAGCCTACTGGATGATCTTCTGGGTCAGAAAGTTCTTGATAAGGGTGCAACACCTTTTCAGTACGGGGCATTGAGCACGGCGGTGAAGGAAGGTCATATCCTCATCATGGATGAAATGGATGTAGCTGACCCCGCAGAGCTGGCCGGATTGTACGATCTGCTGGACGGTGCGCCTCTCGTATTGGCGCAGAACGGTGGAGAAATCATTCCGGTGCATCCAAGATTCCGGTTTGTTGCCACAGGTAACAGTGCCGGAGCGGGTGATGGCAGTGGCTTGTATCAGGGTGTGCTTCGACAGTCGTTAGCTTGGTTAGACCGCTTCCGTTGTATCGAAGTGGACTATCCCGATGAGTTCACTGAAATAATGATTCTGGATCAGATAGTGCCAGACCTTCCGACCATCGTCAGGGAAAAGATGGTGAAGCTCGCTAACGAGGTTCGTCGTCTGTTCACGGGTGACGCCAATGGAAGAGGGGAAGGGGAGTCACAGCTCAGTGTTACGTTGTCCACTCGTGGACTCGTGCGCTGGGCAAGGCTGTCGCTCCGCTTTCAGGGTG
This sequence comes from Endozoicomonas gorgoniicola, assembly GCF_025562715.2. Lineage (NCBI taxonomy): Bacteria > Pseudomonadati > Pseudomonadota > Gammaproteobacteria > Oceanospirillales > Endozoicomonadaceae > Endozoicomonas > Endozoicomonas gorgoniicola. Next base: position 2,179,591 of record NZ_JAPFCC010000001.1, on the reverse strand, counting down.
CGCCGAGGGTGTTTGAATACGCTCTGGAGCAAGCCCTGACCGCCAGGGTCGAACAGGCAGAACGGCAAGCGATTCACCGGATTGCCAGTGACGTGTTTGGGGAATTGTGGGAAGGAGGTCATGAATCATGAGTGCAACCCATACCACAGTGACGCAAATACTCGACCAAATGGCCGTCATTGCTTTGGACTGCTCCATCTGGTCAGGCGCTCGTCGTCTGAAACCAGAGGATTTGGTTCTGGGCAAAGGCGGACAGCTGCCGTCTGATGAAGTGGTGTCGCTGGGCAGCAAGAAACTGTGCAAGCGGGAAGTGCTGAAGCCGTTTCATCGTCTGAGAGATCAGGCGTGTCGGTTGTGTGCCAGAGAAGGTGTGCGGTTTCTGGGAGGCTATGCGGTACCGGATCACTCCATTTCAGGTTTAAGTCTGAAACTGGATCAGGTGCAGCAGGACTTCAATCAGGAAAAGCGGACCTTTCTGACCCGCTACGACCAGCATATTCAGGAATGGGTGAATGCCCACCCTGACTTTGCCGAAGCGATCAGGAATGCCGTGCCGGATGTTCAGCACGTAGGTCAGCGTTTCCAGTTTGGTTACACGACCTACAAAGTGGTGGCATCGCCTCAGCCGGAAAACCTGAACCAACAGGTTGACCAGCTGGGTAATACGCTGCGAGAGGAAATCAGTCGGGATGCTCAGACCTTGTTTGAGCAGACCTTCCGAGGGAAAGAAAAAGTCACCCGTAAAGCCCTGAACCCGATTCTTCGGCTCAGGGATAAACTACACGGACTGGCTTTTGTTGATCCCGGTATTGCTCCGGTAGTACAGCGGCTGGATGCCGGGTTAGCGCAGTTGCCCAAAAGCGGTGCGCTGGAAGGTGAGGTGCTGACTCAGCTGATGGAGCGTGTGTTGTTGCTCTGTTCAGTGGAGCAAATGGAGCGATGTGCAGAAGGACTGACGGCTATTGATACCTCCAGCAAAGGGAAGCCTGTGAAGACGCAGGTTGCCCAATCGCCAGAGGTAAACGACACAAAGCTTCAGGAAGAGCCTGTTATTGAGAAGCCGGTCGTGGTGCCAGAGGAAACAAACACCACAGCCACTTTCTACTTCTAAAGCGTCTTTTTAAAGGACGTTGTCTTTTACGATAAAAAGCCCTGGCGGGACATAGTGCCCGCTTGGGCAGGTGCTATGTCCCTTTCTTCTTTTATATTGATCGAGAGGTATTTGGATATGGCTCCTGTTTTACAGAAAGCACTACCCATCGTTGGCAGTGCATTGGGCAGGAAAATGGGTGTTCGGGTTGAAGTCGCTGGTCACAGAGCTTGCACCGATGGTGAAAGTATCTGGCTACCCGCCTTTGACCCGCAACGGCCAGAGCAGGAAAAGCTGGCATGGGGTTTTCTCAGTCACGAAGCAGCACATGTTCGCTATACAGATTTTTATCTGGATTACGAAGGCTCTGCTTTACGGCGCAGGCTGACCAACCTTTTAGAAGATATTCGCATTGAAAAAGCCATCAGCCGGGAATACCCCGGTGCTGCATTTTCTCTTGCGGATGTCGTTCACCAGTTGGTGATTGAACCTAAATTCAGCGGTTAACCCCTGAGCTAAACTCTCACCCTCAACAATATTGAGGGCTTGAAGATGATTCGACCACCAAAACCCACTCCCCCAAAGGGTGAGTTGTCTGAAATGGAAAAAGACCCCTTATCCGTCAAACTCGAAGTCGATTCTTTCGACGGTAAAATTCATGTCGAGTGGGAGCCTGAAGCATCGGTCACCCCAATGGGACAGCTTCCTTTTTTTATACAGTTTTTAAAAACAGGTCACCGATTTGAACCCTGGATTAACGATTGCCCACTAACTTATAAAAGCCCAAACGCCCCTCAAAAAGTGGATGTGATTGGCTCATTAATGCTTTCCATTCTTTCAGGACATAAACGCTATGCGCATATCGGAACAATTATTGGTGATAAAGTAAACGCTCAGTTGCTTGGGATGAAAAAAATTGTCAGCGATGATTCTGCCAGGCGTGGTTTAAAGAAGATTGACGAAGATGAAGGCGTTGAATGGATGCAAAAACACCTCCATCTCTGTTTTGATCCGTTATTAACCATTCCATGGATTATGGATGTTGATGTTACCGTGAAAACCATTTATGGGCATCAGGAAGGAGCGGTTAATGGCTATAACCCACATAAGAAAGGGAGGCCCTCTCATACTTACCACTCATATATGATGGCTAATCTTAAATTAATACTGGAGGTTGAAGTCAGACCCGGAAATCAAAGTCAAAGTAAATACTCTTTACCCGGTTTAATGGAGCTATTAAATCGACTTCCAAAATGTTGCTGGCCTGAATTTGTTCGTGGTGATTGTGATTGGGGAAGTGACCGGGTAATGAGCGAATTGGAAGATGCTGGTTGTCATTATCTTTTTAAAATGAAGAAGCACGACAACGTTAAGAAAGCCATAGGGAATGCACACTGTAGCGGAGGATGGGTAAAATACGACAACCATTGGGAGGGAAAAGAATCCGTAATTAAACTGTCAGGATGGAAAAAAGAAAGACGCATAATTATTGTTCGAAGACGGCGTCCTGAAAATGAAATACCGATGTTGGAAAAAGGAATAAAAGAACGTCAACAAACGTTAGCATTAATAGAAGAGCCAGAAAATATAAAAGCTTACGAGTATTCGGTTCTGGTCACATCTCTTGATAATGATATAGTCTCGATCATTAATCATTATCGCAACAGGGCTGACTGTGAAAATAACTTTGATGAAATCAAAAACCAATGGGGCTGGGGCGGTTATGTAACAAAAGATATGGCAAGATGTCGAATGCTGGCCCGAATGGTTGCCTTGGTTTACAACTGGTGGACGCTATACGTTCGATTGAGTAATCCGGAATCCCATAAAGAATCAATTACCAGCCGTCCCTTATTAATGAGTTCAATTGGCAAGCTGACCCACTCTGGCAATCAAAAGAAAATAAAGCTGACAAGCCAGCATCGATGGATGTATAAAATTGCGAAATTACAAAGTGAACTGTGTGATTTTTTTGATTCAATCAAAAGTATCGCACCGCAGTTGACTCCAATTAACGCATGGTGTCGTATTTTAACGAAAGCAGTCTCGAAATTTTTGAAAAAGGGGCAGGTTATTACGATGCAACCATTAATTGGATCGGGTTAATAACTTAAAAAAATGCTGCTCTGAACTGTGAGAAGCTATCCCTAACGGCATGGCTCAATGGCGTTCAACTGCTGAATTTAGGTTGAAGGTCGTTTAAGTGCGCCGGACAAGAGTGACCCGCCTGTGAAGGTGCTAAACGACGCTTTGTTGTCTATCTTGCGGTTTGATGTGCTGGGTCAGAAGGCTCTGAAGCAGGAAGCTATAAAAGCCCGTGAAGTGATGAAAGCCTGTTTTCCCAAACAGTTACTGGATTCGCTGAATGGACTGTTAAAGCAGGTTCCCGACTTGAACAGCACCAGGGAAGCCCTGACTTTGGCTGACCATATCATCGCTTTGTTTCAGAATCTCAGCAATGAAAATTCTGACAGCAAAGATTCTGGTGAGGAAGATTCTGACAAACCCGAAAATTTGCTAGAAGAGCAGGAAACCAACTCTCAGCAACCTGAACCGCAGAATCAGGAGGATAAAACAGATTCTGTGTCAGGTGGTGAGCCAGAATCCGATTCTGAGGAAGGAGAAGGTGATAATCCTGAATATTCGTGTGGAAGTAGTAACCAGGACGTTTCAGGCAATGGCGATGCTTCAGACAAGGCTGAAGACCTGTTGCTCCAAAAAGAGAGCTTGAAACAAATTCTGGAATCTACCGATCAGGACTGGCCGGATGACCTGTTTGAAACGGTCGCCGGAGAGCTGGAGTCATGGAGTTGCGAGCAGTCTTCAGGGATGTCAGCCATCACAACCACACCAGGACTGGATGCGGTGGTGACGACAGATGAAGACAGGCAGGCTGCAAAAGACTTGCTCTGGAAAGTGCAGTCAGAATCCACCCGTTTAGCCGCACAGCTAACTGGACTGGTTCAGGCAAAAACGCTCACCAGAGATCGCACAGGCAAGAGAGGCATCCGGATAGATGGCAAACGGTTACACAGAATAGCGTTGGATGATGGTCGTCTTTTCAAACGACGGGCAGAATCCATCACTATCAATGCCACCGTTCATATCTCGCTGGATATTTCTTCTTCTATGGCAGTAAGGATGCCGTTGGCAAGGGAAGCGGTTCTGGCGCTGGTGTATGCACTGAAGCAGATAAACGGAGTCACTGTTTCAGCATCGGCTTATCCGGGTACCAGAGAAGATAGAGTCTTTCCTATCGTCACAGGCAAAGAGTCTACTCAAAAGGTAGCTCAAACACTGGTGGCTCTGGATAGCCACGACTCAACACCCATGGCCACCGGATTGTGGCATGCGGTTCACCAAATCTGTCAGGCAAAGGTGGAGCGTCGTCTGATCCTGATGATTACGGATGGAGCGCCTGACTGTGAGCATCGCGATGCGGTGGTCGATCTGGTGAGTCGTTGTCAGCAGTCAGGGATAGATGTGGTGGGGCTGGGAATCAATGTTCCCTTGGTGAAAGAGCTGTTTCCAAAGAGCCTGATGATTGATCGACTTGATCAACTGAAGTCTTCTATTTTTTCGCTGACTCGCGATTGGATTATTGGGTAGTATTTTCAGGGTGAAATGGTTAGACAGGGAAGTCTTCCTGACGCAGGCTTTTTGCTCATGCTATCATTCCTGAGCAAAATGAACTTCGAACCCGGTTTTGAAAATTTAATGTGGGCTAAAAAATAATGTGGGGGTACTTTTGAGGGTACTTTTGCTTTCTGTTATAGCAGGAACCTCACGATACCCTCAAAAGGGTCATGAATCAGATGCGTTGATCTCGTATATTTTTCGGAAGAGCTTTGCTGATACTCTATCTATTTTTTTCCCTATGGCAATCATTAAAGTTGTATGTGTTCACTGTGATACCACAGATGGCGTTGTGAAAAATGGCAAAGCACCCACGAGCCCATAGTGAGCATGACTATGAATGGTTCTGGTGTCAGGGATACAGGTCGTGTTCTGGGGATCAGTCCAACGACGGACATCAGCCATTTAAAAAACTCGCCCCGCCACAGGTAACGTCACTCCCTTTCGACAATGAAGAGCTGGTGCTAATCTGCCAGATGGATGGACAATGGTCCTATGTTGGCAATAAGAAAAATCAGAGCTGGCTGTTCTACGCACGGGAGCCTTGCTACCAGAGGGTAATCGCACATATCTTTGGACGCAGAACGAAGAAAACCTTGAAGAAGCTGATAAAGTTGGTCAAACCCTATAAGTTCAGGTTCTATTGCACCGATGATTGGAAAACCTATGGCTCAGAGCTACCGGCACAGAGCCATATTATCAGCAAGAAACTGACACAAAGCATCGAGAGAAACAATCTGACACTTCGTACACGTCTTAAACGATTAACCCGTAGAACTCTGCTTTTCTCGCTTAGAGGAACTGCACGACAAGGTGATCGGAGAGTTCATCTCACGGATTTTGTATCAACCTGTTTGAAACGTGACCGGATTAGGCAGGCACGATATTTAGCTCGCCATCTTTCCAGTTGACCAAGTGTGTGCGTACCTGTGCCAGGAAGGTTTGCGGGTTGTCGTAGAACGAGGTACGAACCCAGTCAGTGCCGTCCCAGAAAGTAGGGATGTTGTGGAAGGCCACCTGCACACCGTCTGATGTCGCTGTTGCCACGCCAACACCGTGCTCCCACATCTTAGAGAACTGCAGCTTTGAGGTGACGTCGTCACGTTTACTGGCGGTCAAGGCGATGGTATCGAAGAAGTACTTGAGCTGATCAATCTCTTCGGGTACCGGCCCCAGTTGAGACAGCAGACCTTGAAGACCTTCATCCAAAAACGAGCCAAAGGTGCCAGAGCTGACCGAACTGGTGGTGAAGTCGATGGCGGTATTGCCGGTGGCTGCATCCGTTGGGTGCTGAGTCACGAAGGTGGCGTGGATGTCGCCAGCAAAGGTGATGGTGCCGGTAGGGCTCAGCAGATCCTTGGCCAGATTGGTTTTGTACTGTGGGAAGCCATCCCAGTGATCCACGTTGAGGTAAAGACGCTGCTTCAGAGACGACGGCACCAGATCGGAGTTGAGTACCGCTTCCAGATCCGGCACCCCGCTGTCAGGGCGGCTATCAGACAGATCCGCCAGTAGTGGGGCAAAGGAGACCGAGGTTGCCATCATCTTGTGGGTGGCATCGCTTTGGGTCAGTACGCCGCTAAGCCACGCAAGCTGCTCGGCATCATAAGGGCTTTGCACGCTCTTTCCTTCCTGCTGGGCCAGCCACTCCAGGTAGCCGGCATAGAGGTCGAAGGTGTCTTTGATCACCAGATAGCGAGCGCCTAAATCGGCAAATAGGCTGGTTTTACCCAAGGTGTAGAAGCCTAGACCGGTTTCCACTCCGGTTTCTGGTAGCGGTGGCAGTGCCTGCAGGGGGTGGTCTGCCGGCAGGCTGGCCTGGGCACCAGCGAGAGCCAAGTTGAGATAGCTGCTGGTCAGCTTGCCTTGGATAGCATTTTGAGCTCGAGTGGCCGCTTCCACCGCTGCGGTGGCGGGGTCTATCTGCAATCGGGTTGCCAGCTCCTGGGTATAGAGACCAGTGAACAGCTCGATGAAGCTGGCCTTGTATACCGCCATCTCCGGTGCATCGATGTCGATGACTGGGCTCATGGCGGCGACCGTGGCATCCACAACCGGCTGGGGCATGCCTGTGGCGGTGAGAAACGCGGTGAGTGTGGCCGCATCCATGACCACGGTGCCGGGGAAGGCATCCTCAGGAATCAGGTGATCAGGGCGGAAAGTTCGGTAATCGGTGAGCGCGAGGTGCAAGTGCTGACCGAAACGCAGTTCGCGATAGATTTTGGTGTTAGGGAACAGCTGAGATTCATCCACTGCCATCAAGCCAGCGCCTTCATCACCGTGGGCTGTGGTATGGTCAATGGGCATGAACTCAAAGTAGACTTGCTCAGCGTTGCGTTTACGTTGGCTGTACTGTTCGTCTTTGGCACCGTCGTAATAGGTGGCAACGTCCTGCCAGCTGTCGTCGGAGAACTCATGATCGTCCCAGATGGCGGCCAGAGGGAAGCGCTCATGCACCTGTTGCAGAACTGGATCGCTGCGGTAGGTTTCATACAGCTGGCGATAGTTGTCTACGCTGGCCGCGGCTGCCAATGGGGCGTCTTCGGTGCCCATCTGAATGGCACCGTCTGGATCGCGGAACTCGATGCTCCGCTCTTCGGTGGCATCTTGAAAGCCACTGTCGCCCACCGTTTCGTAGATGTAGTCACCCAGATGCAGTACGAAGTCCAGATCGTCTTGGGCCAGCAAAGACAGGTAGGTGTTGTAGTAGCGACCGCCGTAGTCTTGGCAGGAAGCAAAGCCAAACTTCACCGGTACATCGGCATCGGGCAGGGCAGCGGTTTTGGTGCGGCCGATGCGGCTACTCATCCACTTACCCTCGTTTTGGAACATAAAGCGATAGTAGTAGTGCTGGTGAGCGTCAAGATCGGTGACTCGCACTTTGAGGCAGCGGCCGTTGTCGGCACTGGTGGTGAAGACTTCATCAACCAGTAGCTCGGTAAATTGGGCGTCTTTGGCGACCTGCAAAGTCACACTGAGATCGGCGTCACCATTGATGGCTCGGGTCCACAGAATAACGGAGTCTGGGCGGGGATCGCCGGACATCACGGACTGTGGAAAGTACTCAGGCGCAATGGTGGGCAATAAGTCTGAAGGTTGGCTGTCGGTATTGTCATCATTAGAACAGCCAGTCAGGCTGGACAGGGTTACAACACCGGCAGAAACCACAAGAGTCTGCAGGAAACGGCGACGGGTATAGCTCATGAGTCTTCCTTGTTCTTTATTATTGTTTTTAAGCCTCCAATACCGCAATGGTATGACATCCTTGGGCGTAGGCTCAGAGTAAGTCTGAGTAGTTTGATATCAGATTATTACCGTTATGTGAACAGGTATGACCTCAATCATGTGATTTTTATAATCAACGGGTTAACCTAATTTTCGCTCTCAAAACAGCAGGTTATTTTTCAAAGTAAGCGGTTGGGGAACCCTATCTAGCCCTATTTCCACCAATCCGCTATTTTTAAATCATCCTGTGTCAGCTTCATAGGCAACAGGTGTTCGACACTGCTGCCTTTGGGTAGCTGAGGTAATTTAGACAGTATGTAGCGGAACCATGCATAAGGCTCCAGACCATTGGCTTTGGCCGTTTCGATCAGGCTATATAGATGGCATTGGCATCATTAACGCATTGAGCAAAGAGCCAGTTCTTCCGCCTCATTAAAGAGTTGTTCCTGGCCTTCAAAGCGCTCACTGGAAGCTCCAAACTGTTTATGCTGTTGTAGCCGGAACTGTTCTTCATACCACGCCAATTTCGCCTTCAGCTAAACATTCTCGAGCTGAAGGGATTCAAAGGTCGGGCTGTCTGGCGTAGTGATCGTATTCATGTCGTTTATTATCCGACAAGCACCCTGTAGTTTGCATTGAAACAGGTCATGGAAATTCAGGCGGCAGGCTGGTAGTGCAGAGGTTGATGGGCTTTTTTCTGCTCTACCGGCAACACGTCCAGGAGCCAGTCACGAAGCCCGCCGGGGCTGACAAGGGTGATGCCTGTTTCCGGTGTTTTTTGAGGTTCCGGCTCTTGTGCGACGCAAACAGGAATCAAAGGCTTTTGCTCTTCTGAATTGAGAGCGGACTGAATGATTCTTTGATTATCGAGGCGTCTTTTATGGTATCCGAATGTTTTAACCGGGAGTTCATGCCTGCGGGCATATTCGGACTGGGAGAGCCCGCTTTTGTTCCAGGCTCGGATATGGTGTTTCCAGAAATCAGTGGTGCGACGGGTTGTCATGGCAACTTCCTGAATGTTTGGAAGCATTAGTGTTCAGGATTTTACAGTGGAGTAGTAGATGTAGTTGGCCTGACGCTTACCCTACAGGTAAAGATTTGGTAGTGATTCAGGCACGTTGCAGTACATTCGGTTGATGAACTAGCAGATTTTACTTGGCTTTCAGCTTTTCATTGTATTATGGTATACCAAGAAATAGAAAAGGCAGTTAAATAGTTTTGTCGCTTGTTATCTAATCAACAAGTACGCGACAAAAATCAATAACAATAACAATAACAATAATGGGAACAACTAATGCAGCCCGATCAAATGATAGCCCGCAGCGGGTTTTTCAAAGGCATTCACCCTGGGCTGGGTATAGCCTCGAAGGTTATGATTTTTGCCTTTGTTATTTTCACCATTTTCAATATTCAACTGGCCAATGAAATCTTTGGGAGTATTAAAAACTGGATACAGAGTAGCCTGAGCTGGTACTACGTTACGGTAGTCAGTCTTGTTCTTGTATTCTCAATCTGGGTAGCTTTCAGCCGCTTTGGTGACATACGACTGGGAATGGATGATGAGAAACCAGAGTTTAAGTTCTTTACCTGGTTCTCCATGCTCTTCAGCTGTGCTATTGGTACCGGTATTATGTTCTGGAGTGTTGCAGAGCCTGTTTTCCATTTTCAGGGTAACCCCTTTATGGCCATGGCCGGTGTTGAGACCGGAACCAGCGAGGCAGCACAAATTGCCATGCGTATCAGCCTGTTCCACTGGGGCCTGCACGGCTGGGCAATCTATATCATCGTCGGCCTGATGCTGGCCTACTTTTCATACCGTCGAGGTCTTCCCCTGACCATCCGTTCTGGCCTGTATCCTATCTTTGGCGACAGAATTAATGGCCCACTGGGTCATGCTGTAGACCTTCTGGCGATATTCAGTACCCTGTTTGGCACGACCACTACCCTGGGGCTGGGTGTATCTCAATTGAATGCCGGTTTGAACTATTTGTTTGGAATGGAAATTTCCACCACTAACCAGATTATTCTGATTGCAGTCATCACTTCAGTCGCAACGGCTTCGGTTGTGTCCGGTATTGATAAAGGCATCCGCTGGTTGAGCCTTTGGAATATTCGGATCAGCGCTATACTGATTGGCTTCTTTATTATTGCAGGCCCGACGGTCTTCCTCCTTGGTATGTTAGCAACGAGTGTGGGTGACTATATTGCCAACATTATTCCCATGGGCTTGTGGACTGATCCAAATCCAGAATCAACCTGGCAGGGTGGATGGACAATCTTTTATTGGGGATGGTGGCTTTCCTGGGGCCCACTGGTAGGCATGTTCATCGCCCGTATCTCCAGAGGTCGCACCATTCGACAGTTCCTGCTCTCTGCCCTGACTATTCCACCACTGGGAGGATTTATATGGATTGTGTCGTTTGGTGGCACCGCCCTGTACACCGAACTCTATGGCGCAGGTGGTATTGTTGAAGCAGTCAACAGCGACATGACCCTGGCACTGTATCAGACCATTGAAGCTATTGGGGTCGAACAGCTAACCCTGTTTATGGCAACTGTTGCATCCATCATGATCGTTAGCTGGTTTGTGACATCTGCGGACTCTGGCACCCTGGTTATTTGCACCATTCTGTCTACTGGCAGTAATAATCCCCCTCAGCGCTTCCGCGTATTCTGGGGACTGACTCTGGGTATTGTTGCAGCAGTGTTGTTACTGTCAGGAGGACTGCAAATCCTGCAAACTGCATCCACTCTGGCAGCTCTGCCGTTTTCAGTCATACTGATCATGATGTGCTTTTCGCTGGTCAAAGGATTAAACGATGAAGCCAATGGCATCACTTATAATGACAGGGACTTGGGCAAAAAGCTTGAGACAAAAATCGCTGTAACTTCTGAGCCAACAGCCAGCTAATATATCTTCTGCTCCGTTACTGTGGGTAACGGGGCAGTCGTTTCATTCAATAAGCTTCTCCGGCAGATAAATACCTGAGCCAATACTTTCTGCGGGGATAACTTTTTTCAAACAAACATTGTCTTATGGTATGCCATAAGACAGAGTAGCCAGAAAACTCTGATACTGAAAATAAGAAATGAGGAAAGACCATGAGCTTCGAAATTCGCAAAATCGTCACCACCATTGAAGAAACCCGTGTCGAAGGCGGAAAAGCTGCTGACAAACCGGTTACCATGGTGGGTGTTGCAGCTGTTATTAAAAACCCTTGGAATGGGCGTGGTTTTGTTGAAGACCTGAGCCCGGAAATCAAACAGTCATGCTCTGATCTGGGTGCTTTGATTGTCGAATACGTCGGTAAATACATTGGTGGACTGTCTAATATTGAAGCCTACGGTAAAGCTGCTGTTGTCGGTGCTGAAGGTGAGATTGAACACGCCTCTGCCGTGATTCACACCCTGCGCTTTGGTAACCATTACCGAAATGCTGTCGATGCCCAGAGTTATCTGTCATTCACTAATAAGCGTGGCGGCCCAGGCACTTCTATCCAGATTCCAATGATGCATAAAGACGACGAAGGCTTTCGATCCCACTACATCACTCTGGAGATGAATATTGAAGACTCTCCAAGAGCCGACGAAATTGTTGTCTGTCTGGGAGCATCCGACGGTGGTCGTGTACACCCTCGTATAGGCAACCGCTATGAAGACCTGAAAGCACTCGCTGAAGAAGCTGAAGTCAAGTAAGCGGGTGACTGTATGACGTATCAAACATCTCCTGCAGGCACCTGTTATCAGGTGTCAGGCGACGGTGAAGCAATTGTACTTATTCATGGCGTAGGTCTGGATCAGTTCATGTGGGGTGGACAGCTGGTCAGCCTTACCCCTTCATATAAAACCATCACCTATGACATGCTTGGACATGGTCACAGTCATCAGCCTTCTGACAGTGCCAATCTGAAAGATTATGCAGATCAACTGAAAGAGCTTCTGAACCATTTGCAAGTAGAAAAAGCCTGTGTGATCGGCTTTTCTATGGGGGGGCTGGTTGCCCGGGCTTTTGCCCTGCACTATCCAGAACACCTGAACGCGATGGTTATAATGAACAGCGTATTCAACCGCACTGAAAAACAGCGCGAAAGGGTTAAGGCCCGTACAAAAGAAGTGGCAGTAAAAGGTCCCGCAGCCAATATCGAACCAGCTATAGATCGCTGGTTCAGCCCTGAATATGTGGCTGCAAATCCGGCTCAAGTCAATGCCACCAGAAAGAGGTTAAAGAATAATAGTCACATGGGTTATCTGAAAACCTATGAGCTATTTGCCAACTCTGACAATTATATGGTGGAGCAGCTGAGCGAAGTAAAGATTCCAACTTTGGTTCTGACTGGAGAGCTGGACGTAGGTTCAACACCACAAATGACTTATGCTCTCGCCGAATGCATGCCCGAAGCAAAAGCCGAAGTACTCGACGGTGAACGCCATATGATGCCCGTCGAGTCTCCAAAACAGGTCAATGATAGTCTCCAGCGGTTTTTAACAACGATTTATAACCGGCCAGATAATCAGGAGTAATATATATGAGCCTGCAAAAATTCCAGATGTACATTAACGGAGAATGGACAGACTCTTTTTCTGGTCAGACATTCAAAAGCCTTGACCCATCCACTACCCAGGCATGGGCAGAGTTCCCTGATGCCGATGAAAGTGATGTAACCAGAGCCGTTGAGTCTGCACTAAAGGCTTTCGAGAGTCAGGAATGGCGCAGCCTTACCGCAACAGCAAGGGGAAAACTGCTACGTAAACTGGGTGATTTAATTGCCGAAAATATCGAAACACTGGCACAGCTGGAAAGCACTGACAATGGCAAGCTGATCAGGGAAACCCGCAGCCAGGTCGGCTATCTGCCTGAGTTTTTCTATTACACTGCCGGACTTGCAGACAAGCTGGAAGGTGAAACCCTGCCACTGGATAAGCAGGATATGATGGCTTATACAATCCACGAGCCTGTGGGCGTTGTGGCTGCCATTATTCCATGGAACAGCCCACTCTATCTGACGGCAATCAAACTGGCTCCCGCCCTGGCAGCAGGCAATACCATTGTTATCAAGCCTTCTGAACACGCTTCGGCAACTCTGCTGGAATTGGCGCAGTTAACTGAAGAAGCAGGATTTCCAAAGGGCGTCGTTAATATTATTACAGGCTATGGCGCTAAAGCTGGTGCGGCGTTGACCAGTCATCCACTGGTCAAGAAAATTGCTTTTACCGGTGGTACTGAAACCGCCCGCCATGTTGTCCGCAACTCGGCCGAGAACTTTGCCAGACTGTCGCTGGAGCTGGGAGGTAAGTCTCCACAGATTATCTTTGGCGATGCTGATATTGACAGTGCCGTCAATGGAGCTGTGGCCGGAATCTTTGCTGCCTCAGGCCAGAGCTGTGTTGCTGGCTCCCGCCTGCTCGTGCATGAAAGCATCTACGACACCTTTCTAAGTAAGCTTCTCAATCGGGCAGAACGAATTAAAATCGGTCATCCCAGGGATGATTCCAGCGAAATGGGACCTATGGCAACTGCACAACAACTGTCGGTTGTTGAATCCTTTGTTGAAAAAGCAAAAGCCGAAGGTGCACGCCTGCGCCTGGGGGGTAACAAACCGGATATTGCTGAGGGCTGGTATTTTGAACCTACGGTCTTTGAATGTAACAGTAATGCCGACTATCTGATGCAGGAAGAAGTCTTCGGACCTATTGCTGCTGTGATTCCGTTTAAAGATGAAAGTGAAGCTCTGGCTATTGCCAATGACTCCCAATTTGGCCTGGCAGCAGGTATCTGGACCAGGGATTTAGCCCGGGCGCACAGAATGGCTAAAAATGTTCAGTCCGGCATTATCTGGGTCAACACTTATCGCGCTGTTTCAGCTATGGCGTCTATTGGTGGTTTCAAAAACAGTGGTTATGGCCGTGAATCCGGTATTGATTCTGTTCTGGCTTTTACTGAAAAGAAAACTGTCTGGCTGAATCTCTCCAGCGAACCCATGGCTGATCCTTTTGTTATGCGTTGAGCCTGCAAAGTTTAATAATAAAACCACAAAGCCCGTTACTTATGGCTTAGAGAGAAAATAATAATGATTAGTGAAGATCTTTACAAACAGGCTCTGGGCTCTTTTCCAGCCGGTGTAACCGTTGTGACCGCTTACAATGAAGACGGGACAGTCACTGGGCTGACTGCCAGTGCCTTCAGTGCTCTGTCCATGGATCCTGCTTTGGTTCTGGTATGTCCAAACTATAGCTCTGATACATATCCAATCCTGAGTAAAGGCAAGCGTTTTGCCATCAATATTCTGTCAGCAGAACAGACAGGGCCTGCTTTTGCCTTTGCCAAAAAAGGTGAAGCCAAGGCAGACGCTATTAAAGACATCCCGATTCGCAAAGGTGAAACAGGTGTTCCTGTCATTGAAGGTGCTGTCAGCACTCTGGAGTGTATCCTCTGGAATGAGTATGAAGGTGGAGACCATGCCATTCTGATTGGACAGGTGAAACATATTCAGCTCAATGAACAAAACACTCCCATGGTTTACTGCCGTGGTAAAATCACTGCATGGGAAAAGCCAGCCACAGTCTGAGCAAAAGGATTGATTACTATGCCAAGCAGTTGGTTATTTAAACAGCAGGCCTATATTGCCGGTCAGTGGATAAACGACAAAGACAATGCTATTCAGCAGGTTCATAACCCTGCTACTGGCGAGTTGCTCGGAACAGTACCCATGCTCGGCGCTGATGCAACCCGTCAGGCGATCAACAGTGCTGAAGCTGCTCGCCACCAATGGGCTGCCAGAACTGCAAAAGAACGTAGTAGAGTTCTAATGCGCTGGTATGACCTGATGATGGCTCATGTGAACGAGCTGGCTGAAATTCTTACCCTGGAGCAGGGCAAACCCCTGGCCGAAGCCAGAGGAGAAATAGCCTACGCCGCCAGCTTCCTTGAGTGGTTTGCAGAAGAAGGCAAGCGAGTATACGGCGATGTCATTCCAACCCATAAACCCGATGCACGACTGGTTGTGGTCAAACAGCCAATAGGAGTTGTAGCTGCGGTGACCCCGTGGAATTTTCCAGCGGCAATGATTACCCGAAAATGTGCTCCCGCTCTGGCTGCAGGCTGCTCTTTCGTGGTCAAGCCTGCACCTGAAACACCCTTTTCAGCACTGGCACTGGCAGCTCTCGCTGAAAAAGCAGGTGTTCCTGCGGGAATATTCAATGTTATTACTGGTGATGCACTGGCTATCGGTGGAGAACTGACCTCTAGTAAAATCATTCGCAAGCTGAGTTTTACCGGCTCAACAAAAATCGGTAAATTGCTTATGCAGCAATGTGCAGGCAGTGTCAAAAAGGTTTCACTGGAACTGGGAGGCAATGCGCCGTTCATCGTATTTAATGATGCAGACCTCAATGCAGCTGTCGAAGGTGCTATGGCGTCAAAATTCCGCAACGCCGGACAGACTTGCGTTTGCACCAATCGTTTTCTGGTTCAGGATGAAGTACATGACCTATTTCTGGAAAAACTGACTACAGCGGTCAAGCAGTTAAAAACCGGTAATGGCATGGAGCCAGAAGTAACCCAAGGACCGCTGATAAATGCGGCGGCAGTAGAAAAAATAACAGACCATGTAGCAGATGCAGTTGCCAAAGGTGCGATTGTTACTACAGGGGGAGAGCCCCAGGCTGAAGCCAGTAACTTTTACAAGCCTACAGTCGTTTATAATGTCACTTCCGATATGAAAGTGGCAAAGGAAGAGACCTTTGGCCCTCTGGCCCCAGTATTCCGTTTCAGCACGGAAGAAGAAGCCATCAGCATGGCAAATGATACGGATTCTGGTCTGGCTGCCTATGTCTACACCAGGGATATTGGTCGGGCGTGGCGTACCGGAGAAAGCCTGGAGTACGGCATGGTTGGTATTAATGAGGGTATTATTTCCACGGAAGTGGCTCCTTTTGGGGGTATTAAGGAGTCAGGAACAGGCCGGGAAGGCTCCCGTTATGGCATAGAAGATTACGTAGAAATCAAATACATGATGATGGGTGGAATTTAGGAGTTTCATACGATGGCTACAGAAAAATTCGAAAAAGGCCTGGACACACGTCGCGAAGTGCTCGGTGCAGACTATGTTAACGCCAGCATTGAAAATGCTGACGAGTTCACCATGCCTCTTCAGCAGCTGGTCACTGAATATTGCTGGGGAGATGTCTGGCAGCGAGAGGGTTTGTCGCTCAAAGTGAGAAGCATGCTGAATCTTGCTATGATCACAGCACTGAACCGCCCACACGAACTAAAACTCCATGTGCGCGGTGCCCTCAACAACGGGCTGACTCGTGAAGAAATTAGAGAGGTTCTGATGCAGACAGCGATTTATTGCGGAGTGCCAGCAGCCATCGACAGTTTCAGGGTTGCTAGAGCAGTATTTGAGGAGGTAGACGCTGCCAGTAAAGACTGATCAGTTTTTGCCGGACTCCCATTAAGCCTTATGGAAAGAGTAACCATGCTGAGACAGCCACTGGATGACCGCGTAAAGATCGAACGCACTGCCTTAACCCTGCGGATAAAAGTGCTTAATGCTCTGCGTGGTGCCATTCTGAATTTTCAATTACTGCCTGGTGACCGCTTGGTAGAGCGGGATCTCTGCGACCTTCTTGGGGTAAGTCGTACCTCTATCCGTGAGGCTTTGCGTCATCTTGAATCGGAGGGGCTGGTAGAATACCTGGAAGGCAAAGGCCCCAGGGTTGCAGTAATGACCTCGGACAGTGCCCGGGAAATTTATGAGTTGCGCTGCGCACTGGAATGTATGGTTGTGGAACTTTTCACACTCAATGCTTCCGAAGAGCAGGTTCTTGACCTTGAATACGCCCTTGGAAAACTGAAAGCCCGACTGAAAGAGGGTGAGATTACCGCTATTCTTGAAATGGTGAACCATTTTTATGAGGTTCTCTATGAAGGCTGTGGAAATAAAATCACTGCAAACCTGTTACGGCAACAACAGGCTCGGGTTAATTATCTTCGGGCTACATCACTGTCCCGGAAAAAGCGCAGCCGGGACAGTGATACTGAAATGACCAGAATCGTTGCAGCCATCAAAAGCAGGGATGTCAACAAGGCTCATACAGCCTGCCTGAATCACATAAAGAAGGCTGCCGAAGTTGCGTTAAAAGTTATCACTGAGCAGCAAAAAGACGGGGAAGAAATCCAGACCGACATCTATTCAGTTCAACGTGTAGAGTTTCCTGAAAGAACCTGATCCGGCTTGGCCTCAGATTGAG
Source organism: Endozoicomonas gorgoniicola (assembly GCF_025562715.2). Lineage (NCBI taxonomy): Bacteria > Pseudomonadati > Pseudomonadota > Gammaproteobacteria > Oceanospirillales > Endozoicomonadaceae > Endozoicomonas > Endozoicomonas gorgoniicola. Next base: position 2,162,388 of record NZ_JAPFCC010000001.1, on the reverse strand, counting down.
TCGCACTAATCAAAATGGCTGGAATTTTTATTCATGAAATACTGTTCAGAATGTGGCAGCAATAATCTGCGTTATCGTGAGCAAAACAGTGATTCTCACTTCCGCCTGACCTGTGGTGACTGCCATCATGTGTTTTATCAGAACCCAAAAATTATAACGGGCTGTATAGTTGAACACGAAGGTAAATACCTGATGTGCCAGCGTGCAATCAAACCTCGGCCTGGCACCTGGACTTTGCCGGCAGGGTTTATGGAGTGCGGTGAGACTGTTGAAGCAGCAGCAATCAGGGAAACCAGAGAGGAAACAGGTGCTAAGGTCGAAATAATCGCACCTTATTCCATTTTCAGCGTACCCCAGATCGACGAAGTGTACGTCGTATTTCGTGCAAAACTGATACAATTTTCTGATCAACCCGGCCCTGAAACATTAAAGGTAAGTTTGCTCACAACCAGTGAAATTCCCTGGGACAATATTTTCTATCCCGCTATCAGCGATATTCTGAAAAGGTACGTTGAAGAAAGGGAACAAAGCAGTTTTGGGATGTACACAGGCTGCCATGAAAACGGCATTGTACACTTCACCCATTAATGCAAGCGGTCACTGCCAAACTCAGGTTCCTATGCCAGGCATGGGAACCGTCGGAAAAAATCAGGCAGAATAGCGATTCTCACTCAATGGAATGGTTTCAACAATCTTAATACCGTACCCTTCCAAGCCGGTAAAACGCAGAGGAGGTCCTAGATGGCGCACTTTGCTGACGCCAAGATCTTTTAAAATTTGGGCTCCGGTTCCCACATCCGCATAAACCCGCTTTCCAGCCGACTTTGATTCTTTCGCCAGCTGTGGCGCTCTTTGCAGCAGGCTGTTGGCTGTATCTGTATTACCCAGCGCGATAACAACGCCCCGTCCCTCTCGTGCCACTTCTTCCAGCGCTTCCCAGAGACTCCAGTTTCTGGGCCCCTGATATTCTGCGCCCATCAAGTCGCGCAGAGGATCGATCGTGTGAACCCGCACCAGACTGGGCTGTCCGTCTGCAACAGACCCCATGGTTAAAGCTATATGGCTGGTGCCATCAATTTTGTCTTCATAGGTCACCATATTGAACTCGCCATGAATGGTAGGTAGCCGCTGTTGTCCAATGCGATTGACAGTGCCTTCCGTTTCCAGGCGGTAATGGATCAGTTCGGCTATTGTTCCAATTTTCAGATCGTGTTTCTGTGCAAACTTTTCCAAATCATCACGGCGTGCCATGGTGCCATCTTCATTCATAATTTCAACAATGACAGCAGAGGGCCTGAACCCCGCCATAGCGGCAAGATCGCAACCTGCCTCGGTATGGCCAGCTCGGGTCAGTACACCACCGTTACGGGCTCTCAGTGGAAATATATGACCAGGCTGCGATAAATCTGATGGTTTTGCGTGTGGATTTACAGCAGCAAGAATTGTTTCTGCCCGGTCTGCAGCGGAGATTCCGGTAGTAACATTTTTTACACCATCAACTGAAACGGTGAATGCAGTACCGTAAGCACAGCCATTATCTGACACCATCAAAGGCAGATCCAGTTGCTGACAAATAGATTCTTCAAGAGTGAGGCAAATTAAGCCACAGGCATATCTCGCCATGAAGTTAATAGCTTCCGGAGTTACCGCCTCCGCAGCTATTATCAGATCCCCTTCATTTTCGCGATCTTCGTCATCCACAAGGATAACCATTTTTCCCTGACGGATATCATTAACAATTTGTGCGGTACTGTTGAATGTCATGGCTTATTATTCTCTTTGAGAGATAAAAACAGGGCGTCTACTGCTTTATCGATTTCCCACCCGGTGAAACAGTCTATTGCTTCCCGACTTTTTGCCAATAGCGCTATCTCCTAGCGCAAAGTAGCTATAAGATACCATGGTATACCATAATACGAGAAGCAAAAATGAAGGGTTACTGGGTTGCATTCGTTGATATTAATGATCCTGTAAAATATCAGGATTATCTGGAGCTGGCACCTGTGGCATTGAAAAATTACGGAGCAAAAATTCTTGCCAGAGGCGAACAGCTAACAGCTCTGGAAGGATTTGAAACTGTACCACACCGAGCCGTTGTCTTTGAATTCGAAAGTTATGAGCAGGCCTTGTCCTGTTACCACTCCGAAGACTATCAGTTTGCCCGATCACAGCGCACCGGAGCCGCAGAGGCTCAGATCGTCATCATGCAGGGTGCTTAAAAAATACCCGCTCTTAGGCGGGTATTTATCAGTACAGATGATTTACTCTTTACTGGAACGATGGCACAACTTCTTTTATAAACAGCTCCAGAGATTTCTTCTTCTCCTCATGACTCAGGCTGTTATCACTCCAGAAGCTGTATTCATCCAATCCCAGCTTTTCATAATTCTTAAGCCGCTTAACAACCTGGCCTGGTGTACCAATGACCAGATTTTCACGCAGCACCTCAGGTGCAAAATCAGGCATCTCATTCAGTTCATCTTCATTGATAGGCGAACAGAATCCGGCCTCAGGTACCTGATTATTACGAGCCCAACCCTGAAAATGGGCGTACCAGTTTCGAATACCATTAACCCCAACTTTCCAGTCTTCAGGCTGCTCATGCACATAAGTATGACGCAGGCACATAATCTCTGGACGTTTTACCCCAGGATTGTCAGCACAGGCTGTTTCAAACTTATTCATCAGACTGACGACTTCATCGTCATTCTTAAATAACGGGGTCACCATCACATTACAGCCACTCTTGATGGCATAATCATGTGATTCTGGCGTACGTGCCGCCAGCCACATTGGAATGCTGGAGCTGTTCAGTGGCTTAGGCACCGCCGTTGAAGTAGGGAAACTCCAGCACTCGCCTTTGTGCTCATAATCACCAGCCCAGAGTTTCTGCAAAGCGGGTACCATCTCACGGAGATACTTTGCTCCTTCAGCAGCGGGCTTACCGTCCAGAAGGCGGTCGAACTCACACTGATACGCTCCCCGCGCAATACCAAACTCCAGTCGTCCATTACTCATAACATCAACCAGAGCCGCTTCACCGGCCAGCTTGATCGGGTGCCAGAAAGGAGCAACGGCAGTGCCCACACCAAGCCGGATATTTTTCGTTAAAGAGGCAAGGTAAGCGAGAAAAGAGAAAGGGTTAGGACCAATGGTAAACTCCATGGCGTGATGCTCACCAATCCAGACTTTATCAAAACCTCCTGCTTCGGCTATTTGCACAAGTTCAACCAGTTCATCAAGCAGTTCTTGATGGGGCTTGTCGTGGTTATAGCGTTCCATATGCAGAAATAGTGAGAATTTCATGGGCTGTTGCACCTCTTATTCTTCTAATTTATTTTTATCTTCCGCTGGCTATCTCCCCCCCCTTATCCCAAGGGGAAAAGATCACCCTTAGAGCATTTTACAATACCCATTGCAATGGCTGTATGATCGTATACCTATTTACCAGATGTCAATATATCTAAAAAGAAAAGAAATATTTTTATCAAAAAAAACCTTATATAACAAGGTGTAGGGATTTATATTAAAAAATAAAAATTATAGTAATACGGTATACCATAGTATATTCGATTAACTTTCATTGACGTAACTACTGACCCATTAGAACTGGTTGAAAGGCTGTTGCCAGAAAATATGCAGGATTCCGACCGCTCGGATTTATCATCACTGATTACCGAAAACTGCGATGAGTCGAAGTCTTCCATAAAACTCTCAAGTCTAATGCCGCCATGGCAATACCACCGAGCCATACGATTCTAACGCAGAGCAATCATCTATTCATGTCTACATATTCGGCATTTTGTCTTGAGGTTTTGGCAAATAAGCTCCACCTGAACCAGTTTGAGTTGCGAGCAAAGCTTTATCTATCGGCACTAAGATCATCGTTCCAAGAAGGGCAAGCGATGAAAGGTGCGTAGCATGAGCTTATAAATCACAGCAGTCGGTGGAGCGTGGATTTCGTTTTCTGAAAGCCCTATCAGAATCCGACGGCACGCTGGGTGTTTTTTTGCTTTGAGGGAATTAATGTTTTATTGGTCGATGGTCATGAAAAACATGTCGTTGGCTTGCAGGAGAGACAATTAACCATCATTTCAATTCTTGGGCGACCGTATCAAGAGATTTATTCCTGATACAGGTGCTGAATGACGGATGAAATGGATCAGATGTTATTTCTGTGGGGGACCACTTCACACTGCTGAAGAAAGCTTACTCCAGTGAGTAATTCTGATTGAAGCCAACCTCGGATTTTGAGGTTGGTGGATCTGCTTCCAATCAAAATGGCGGGAAGAGTAATACCTTCTGGCCATTTTTTTCCGGAAAAATTATTTTTCAGAGCCAAGTACTGAATCTATAGACAACTTGCCTGAGCCAAAAGCTACAATGCCAGCCAGCAACACGCCCCAGAGTACATGCAAAGTGAATGCTGCAGGTGCTATTTCAGATAGACTGATCACCGCAACCGCATTGACTACAGAAAGCCCCAGCGCTCCCAGACGACCGAAGAGCCCAAAGGCCAGCAGTACCGGGAATAACAGCTCCCCAAAAGTCCCCAGAAAAGCTGCAGCTGCAGGGGAAAGAAAAGGAACAGCGTACTCAAGCTCAAATAGAAACAGAGTGGTTTCCCAGTCGTTGATCTTGGTCAGCCCCGAAGAAAAAAACACCTGAGCCACATACAGTCTTGCAGCAAGCAAAACGACTGGCTGAAGATAATTCAGGATCGACGCCAGTGTCTGATTGATTGAGATGGCAGGGGTTACTAAAACGGATAATTTATTCATCCAGGTATCCTTCTATTGTCTTATAGTTCGAAACCAGTAGCGAGATGTTCTTCGATCGCTTCTGGCAACCACTGTTCAAATTCCAATTCAGGTAAATTCTGCTTGTGGGTAAATAGTGAAAGCTGGTTCAAAGCGTGCTCCAGCGAAAGACCTGCCAGAAGTTGCTCCAGCCAGATTCTTTCTGTTTGACTGACTGGCCTGATTTTTACCTGCCAGTGTTTTCGCCATATCAATACGGCTTGCTGAGTGTTGGCCTGTATTTTTTCGCGGGCAATGGTCATGTACTCTTTTCGTTGATCATCCTGCGACTGATGGGCCTGCCAGATATCCGCCACTGGAAAATCAAATGTCATTATTACCGCTGTTGAGTTCAGGAGGATTTTCCCTGAGTGCGCTCCTTGCTCAGCCAATAACTGAAAAGATTCAAAGCGCAACTCAGGGTTTGCAGCTCTTTCCATAGAGTGTTGCAGCCAGTTAAGCAGGGCGCAGTCGCCTATGTAAGGTAGGCTTTGACTGATGTCCCGGGATTTTAGCCATTGAGGGAATTGATGACCCCATTCGCCCCAGTCACCCACTTCTGGAGGAAAGGACGTCACAAACTCATCACTTAACTGATGAAATAAATCCTTTCCCAAAAGCTGTGATACTAATGGGTAACTGATGCTTAAGGCACGACGTGCATTAGCTCGCAAGTTTCTCTGATAAGCCTGAAGCCCTTTGTGGTCAAAATCAGAATGAGCCTTCATGGAAAAAATAGCTTCAAGAAGATTCGATTGCGAACAGCTGATTCCGGTCATATTGTTTCTCTGGCCTCATAAGAAACTTGTCGTGCAATGATTTTGGCTTTTTCTGCCTCAGCCAGTAACACCGACCAGGCTGGTAAATCGGTATCCCATTCAATCAATGTGGGAACAGGGCCAAACTGTTTCAGAGCATGGGAGTAAGCCTGCCATACCGGGTCTGATACCTTCTGGCTGTGGTCATCGACGACGATGTCTCCCGGTGCAGCCGGTGTGCAGCCAGCAAGATGTATTTCACCAACGGCTGCAGGATTAATTTCATCCACCCATTCTGTGATGACTTTGGTGATATCCGTTTGACCATCATTGATGGCGTTTACAGCGACATTATTCAGGTCAACCAGTAAACGACACTGTGTTAATTCTGTCAGGCCATTTAAAAAATCGGTCTCTTTCCAGAGACTGCCCTCCGGCTCGAGATAGGCAGAAAGATTTTCTACAGAAATCTGCCGTTGCAGCCGATCCTGAACCCGGTTCACATTATCTGCCAGAGTTTGCAGTGACTTCTGGTTAAACGCTATGGGCAGCAAATCACCGCCATGAACTAACCTTCCGCTAACTTCACCCCAGGCAAATGCCGCATGGTCAGAGATCATAACCGGTGAAACCCGTTGAACCAGAGACTCAAGGGCATCAAGATGTTTTTCAGAGATGCCTGTCGTTGAGCCCAGTCCGAGAGATGTACCGTGAAGGCTCATGGGGTACAATTTTGCCGCGTCTTCCAGTATTTCCAGAGAAGCACCGCCAAGGGCAAAAAAGTTTTCCGAATGTACTTCCACGAAGTCCAGTTCTGCGGGAGTAGTCAATGCCTTATGGTAATGGGCGTGCCGGAGTCCCACCCCAACAGGAGCTTGTTTTGAATACCATGTATTTGCCATTTTTGATCCACTCCACAGAAACCTGAAGATTTAACTAACCCGGATATTTCATAAACTTCCCTGAATCTCGCGCCAAAGGGCCACCGGGAACAGGAGCACGTTTATGAAACATCCGGGTTAAAGCCTGATGATCAGGATTCCATCGAAGCCAGCTTTGCTTTGGCTTCTGCTTTGGTATATCCACCCAAATCTTTGCAGGTGCCGGCAGCTACCGCCTTCCACTCGCCGATGTCATTGTCTTTGGCGGACTGGCCTGCGCAGGAATGGGTTCCAGCCAGATTTGCGCAGTCATTCTGACCTGCTTTGGCTACGCCGTAGCATTTCTCTTTGCCAGCGGCCTGGGCAGTAGAAATAGCTCCTGCAGCGAGAACAGCTGCGAGGCCTGCGGAGATGAGTGCTTTATTGCTCATGGTCGGTTTCCCTTTTGTTTGCTTTATTAAATATGATGTCACTGTGATCTTTTACAGATCACTGATTGCTACATCTTTGATCTTTGGCCATGCGACATTGGCTTCCTGAATATTTCCGGGTACATCTTTTACCCAGATTCTCTGAACATTTTTATCTTTGTTCAGGTAGAGCTTGCCGTTTTCAACCCGCCAGGCATTGGGGTCAATATCAAACTTTTTCTCTACCTTGGTTCCGAAGGCGCAGTAGCCACCATACTGGGGCGCGTATCGATCAGGGTCTGCACGAAATGCATCTCTGTTGGCGGCCGATGAGAATTTGAAAATGGCGTTTTTGTAAGTGGCTGTATATTCAAATGAACCCTCTACTGGCTTGCCTTCTGTGAAATAACTCACGGCATCAAAACCATGCAGTGCTACATCATTCGCATCTGCGTTTATATCGATATCTGCTGCGAATAATGCGCCGCTGAAAGCGATGGCTGAAGCAAATGCCAGAGTATTCAACACTCTTTTTACTGGTTTCATTTTTCTTTCCGTCCCGCTGCTGACTTGTCTTGATTAGAAATATATCTTTGCTGGAACGACGATTAGGTTAAAATAATCTCTTTTTTGGATCAGATCGTATCGAATTGCCTATGGATCAGCTTTCCAGAGCTCTCAGCCAATACTCTATTTCTACAGGCGTCTTCTATTCCGGAAGGCTTTGCGGCCTGAGTTCTTTTGATAAACCGGAAGAGCAGGCCGGGCATCTGCACCTGTTGCGCAGGGGGACGATGACCGTTCAGGGAGCTGGCAGAGAGAAGCAAATATTTACCGAGCCAACGTTGATCTTCTATCCGCGACCTGCGGAGCACTCCATTAAATCTGGCTTAATTGGTATGGCTGAGATTGTCTGTGCGGAAGTTTATTATGGATGTGGCCCCGATAATCCTTTGGCGAACTCTTTGCCCTCACTGATCTGCCTTCCACTCTCTCAAAGCAGGAGAATTAAAGATACGGCAGAGTGGTTATTTGAAGAGGCTTTTGGCAAAGAAAAAGCCCGGCAGTTGATGATGGATCGAATCAGCGAGCTGCTGACTATTCAAATGCTTCGTCATGTTTTGGCATCCGGTCAGGTAAATGGTGGCTTGCTTGCCGGTATGACCCACCCCAAACTCTCGAAAGCGCTGGATGAGCTTCACAGAGAGCCTGCCAGAAACTGGTCCCTGCAGGAAATGGCAGAAGTGGCCACCATGTCCAGGGCGCGCTTTGCGTTGCAGTTTCGTGTCACTATCGGCCAGACACCGGGAGATTATCTGGCCGCTTTGCGTGTCGATCTTGCCAAAAAATATCTGAGGCAAGAGAAACCGGTCGGTTGGGTAGCCAATGAAGTAGGCTATGAAAATGCTTCGGGTTTGGCACGGGTTTTTAGAAGCAGAACAGGGCGGTCTCCCAAAGAGTGGCAAAAGGTTGCACTAAAAGAGATAGAATAAATGATCCCTGATCGTTCCTGAGGGGGGGCAATAATGCCAGGTGGTTTGTTCACCTTCTTCTATAGAACGCCATAATCCCCCTGTGTCAGCTTATTTGGCATCTCTTTTGCTTAAACCTCAATAACGTTTGGATTATTGGGCAGTTGCAGTGCATCACATCGGAATAATACGAGTCATGTTGGTACAAAAGCCAACAACAGCAAAAACACCGACATGTTTTAGTGCGAAAAAGCTCACCAATGCACCTGCTTGGTGCAAATTGGCTGGAGCTTGGTTGTGAATATTGCTGCAACGCCATTAACAGCCTCTCGCGAAGACCATCCTGGGTTAGATACCCAACGGTGGCTGGCACGCTTTAGTGCCGAGTTTTCTGTAAAGCAGAGAGGTACCCGTCTGGGTAAAACCGAACACTTTGGCCCATTAAGAGTGCAGCGCCCTTTCTTTCCGGAAGGCCCGGAATGTTTGCATTTCTATTTATTGCATCCGCCGGGTGGTTTGGTAGGGGGTGACCAGCTGTCGATTGATTTAGTGCTCCGAGATGGTGCGCATGTATTAATGACCACGCCATCTGCCGGAAAAATCTACAACAACATCAGTGGCATTCCCCAGGGACAACATGTCTCATTAACTATCGACGACGGCACCATTCTGGAATACCTGCCCCAGGAAAATATTGTGTTTGATGGCGCTGACGGCCAACTCATCACCACCATTGATATCTCCGGTGATGGTTTGTTCCTTGGCTGGGAAATTACCTGCCTGGGTCGTTTCGAAAGTGAACAGTTCTTTGAGCGCGGACAGCTGATGCAAAGCCTGATGTTGCGGCGTGATGGACGGCCATTGTTTTCTGATCGTTTGCAGTTTTCTGCTTCTTCGCCGCTGCAGGAAAGCCGTGTGGGTTTTAATAATTACCATGTGTTTGGCACTTTTTTAATTAACCGCAACGTGATGTCGGACACCAATGAGCTGGGCGAAAAAATTATTGCCTGGCAGGAAGGCATTAATAGCCGTTATCAGCAATTAACCGTGGCTGTCACACAAAAGCCCGATGCATTTATCGCCCGGATTTTAGGCAATAAAGCAGAGCAGGTACGCAACTGTTTTGAGCATTTATGGCAACAACTACGAACCGATGTTGTCGGTAGAGAAGCCTGTGCCCCAAGAATCTGGCGTACATAAAATAAACAGTTCAGAAAAGGAGAAACCACGTGGAATTGTCTCCCAGAGAAAAAGATAAATTGCTGATTTTTGTTGCAGCTGAGTTAGCACAAAAGCGCAAAGACCGTGGAGTAAAACTCAACTACCCGGAAAGCATCGCGTTAATCAGTGCCTTTATTATGGAAGGTGCCCGCGATGGCCGTACGGTTGTCGATTTAATGAATGCCGGGCGTCAGCTTCTGAATCATGAAGATGTGATGGATGGTATTGCGGACATGTTGGATGAAGTGATGGTCGAAGCCACGTTCCCGGATGGTACGAAGCTTGTCACCGTCCATAACCCAATTGCCTGAAAGTTGGCTGCTTCAATAACGTTTTCAGAGAATGCAGGAAGCAAAAGAAATGATTCCAGGTGAAATTATTTGCGCTGACAGCGACATCGAAATTAATGTTGGCCGTAAAACCGCAGAGGTGAAAGTGGCGAATACCGGTGATCGTCCGATTCAGGTTGGCAGTCATTATCACTTTTACGAGACCAATTTAGCGCTGCGTTTTGATCGGGAAGCGACCAAAGGCTTTCGGTTGAATATCGCTGCGGGTACTGCGGTTCGTTTTGAGCCGGGTCAGGTGCGTACGGTCGAGCTGGTGCAGTATGCCGGTAAAAAAGAGGTCTACGGTTTCCGTGGCGATGTGATGGGCAAGGTATAAGAGAACGGGGAGTCGTTGGAATGGCTAAAATTGATCGTCGCGCGTATGTCGATATGTATGGCCCAACCGTGGGTGACAAGGTTCGTTTAGCCCGAAAATTTCATAAAAATGTAGCAGACACTCAAAAGTCTCGGTTTTTTATGATTCTGATTGTGGCTATCACCGTGGATCGCCTTGAAAGCTCATTTTGAACGCACAGCATCACTCCAGCAGTTCATGCGTGTTCTATTTTTAACCAATTTGCTGTTGGCAGGACAAAGAAAACCCCTCACTCTCTGCCAATGGGGTGATTTCTCGGAGGCACTTGGTCATTCTGACTGCTAACCGGGCTTGAGACGTGGCATTGAGTAAAAGATTTCGGTCACGTATCGAAGTAACTCTTTCAAAGGGCAGTTGCTGGGCAGGTGAAGTTTGATTCGGTCTTTGTATTCAACCACTTTTACTGCGATCTTGCATAGTTTCACGATCACTGTAGAAGGCTGGGCATTTTCCAGTTTCGTTCCTTTCAGGGCTTTTGTTCTCAGCTCATGGTGCAGAACATAAGCAGCACAGGCATAAAACATCCTCAAATGGTTTGCCAGGAACCCCTGGTCTGAAAGCCTGTCTCCAGACAGGTCGCTTTTCAGGTGCTTTATGTAGTTTTCATCCTGCCCCCTGGGGCAATAGAGTTCTTCATAAATAGTGCCTGTCAGAAAACCTATGAAAATTGAGTCACTGACATTCATCAAACAGTAGAACTGCTCCGCAAGCATTATCAGAGTCTCGCTTATAGGGCACTTCTTGATCAAAGTGCTTGCAAAATAGCCAAAACTGCCATTTTACGAACGTGCAGAACCCTCATGCACCCATGATCAAATTTCGGACGGCAAAAGACTGCTGTCAGTAGGGCTAAAAATCCCGTTCTTGTAAAATCCTGCCCAAGCGCTTCAGGTTGCCACCCACAACCGCAAGGGCAACATAGCGCTTGAAGGCATCAATGCCCTTGTCCGGACATTTATCGAGGCCATTGGCTTCCAGAGCATTAATGTCAGACTCTACGGCGGAATGCTTTCTTTTTGCCCGGGTAAACTCAAGGTGGTGCTCTCGTTTTTTGTCTTCTGCGGAAAGCCTGCCTTTCTTCGGCAGAATGGTTCGTTCCAGAAAGCCATCAAGTTCCTCAAGGTTGGCGGGGCTCCAGAACCCTTTGTCATAACTGACCTGGCTCAGCATGGGAAAGCGTTGTTTTGCTCCTTTTGCGATAGGCACTGCAACCTGATCGTCTGTCTGCTTTTGCATCACATGGTGATTCAGCGTGAAGCCAAACTGGTCTTGCAGTACGCATACCCGCAACCCCAACTCTACAGGAACTCCGGCTTTACCCTTGCTGATCCATTCTGTGTGGGGTTCAAAAATCGAGAACACCTTGTCGCTGTGAGGAATCTGCTGATGCTCGATCACCCGACGATAAATCAGATTAATCTGGTGACGACTGTGGGCAATGTAGTATTTGAGATTCTCCAGCGCAGACTCATCGGGGGCGCTTTTTTCTACCAGGGCAGCTGTGCTTTCTGCCTTGCGGATAATGTCGAGACTGTACTTAATGTATTCAAGGTGTGCCGTTTCAATATCGTGCTGACGTGACCGCTGTTTAAACTCGCAGGCAGCAACGGAATGTTTCAGATTCCGCACCTTGTGATAGCGCTTTCGATGCTGTTTTTTCAGGTATTCCCGCTGACGCCACGCTGGTAACTGGTACTGGCCAGCCAGGGTGGACGCAAACTCAATAGCCTTACGACAGGCATCGTTTAACAGGCTGATGTCTGTGGGAAAATGAACATCGGTCTTGACTACAAACGAATCGGCACGGCCATATAGCGGCTCATCTTTTTTTTAACCAGTTGATGGCCTGCTGCCACGACAATCTGGTTTACCTGGTCCAGTATTTCGGGCGTGAACAGGCTGATATTATCCTGCAATGTCTGGATATGATAAGAGTGCGTGCAGTAAGGACCGTGCCCAAGCATTTTCCGTAGCGTGCCGTGTTCATTGGCCAGCTCCTGAAGACGGTCATAATCACAGTTAGTGACCAGCCGCAGGGTGCCAAACACCAGTATGTTCCAGAGATCCATACCGGGACGACCATTATTACTGCTGGCAGGAATCATACTTTCAAGAACTTGAAAGACCTGCTCTCTCAGATCAGGTGTAACCCATATGTGCTGCAAGCCCCGCAAAAGCCGGGGAATATCATCTCTGGACTTGGGGTTGAATGTGATGGCGGAGATATCAACCTCGCCCAACTGCATTTGTGGATTAATGGTTTGACGCATAAACTCGAAAACAGCCTGTCTGGGAAAATCTTCGAGTATTATATTTGGCCTCAGGCTGTGTTTTTCAAGGGCTTGAGGGTTTTCGGACAGGCACTATTTAGGAAAGCAAGTAGTTATGTAAAGTTAACTCTATTAGCCCTTTATCAGCAGGAAAGTCGTACGCAAATAGCTTTACATAAAACTGTGCTTTCTCCGTTGGAACCAGAATTTCTGTTCATCCAGGTGTCCTTCACAGTTGCTGCAACCACTGAAGTAATGATTTGTTTTCTTTCCAATCTGGTATGTTTGGTGCTGGCGTCGGACTGACTTTCTCGATAGCTGCCCGCTTCATTTCCAAATTTGCCCTGGCATACAGCTCGTGACCAGTTTTCGCCACACCGCCTGATAGCGGCGTATCGACCTGGGGTTATACCTGAACACTTGCAACTGGCTCAGCGCGTCAAAAATTAATTCATTGAGTGAGTATTTTACTGCTTTGTTCGGGCGGGAGCTCATACATAAACCTCCATCAATTGACTGTGGCACCATGGCCATGAACAGAATGATGGAAATATTATGTAAAGTATTTTAGTTCCACTTCATTGAAATTGCTGATGATTTTAGCAGTAGCTTTTTATAATTCGCTGCTTTCCTAAATAAGCCTTATGTAATGCTTTCCATAATGCCTATATCGGTCGCAATACCAAACTCCCTTCACAGTGATCAGAGCATTTGTTTTATTGATGCAGCGCAGTCTTGCATTATTGCTGAACTGATATAGTGCTGATCACCCTATGATCAAAATATCCTGACACAGGACTCTGTTGTAAGCGTTTATGATTGAATTAGTCTCTACGAATGAAGAAATATCCCGTATCGTTATTGTCTCTGCAGACCTGAAAGCAGCAAAAGACATAGATGCTTGGCAAAAAAATGTTGTGAGAGATGATCCGGAGAATCCGGTCTTAGAGCATTACACATTGCAGGCCGATAATATTTTTAAAGTCCCTTCAGTGTTCGAACAGGATGACTGCCTGGCCAATACCAACCTGCTGATGGTGGTCTTTGGTGACAGCAGGGCAGACCGACTGCCGGAAGCCTTTATTCAGCTATTCAGTGCTCATAACCTGTGCCCTTTAGTGGTCTTGCCGAATGAATTATCTCTGACTTTGACAGACACTGGTCTGGAGCCATCCCAGGTTGTTACCGTAACAACCGAGCAAAGCTCTAAAGCCGCCGTTGACAAGATTCTTGATCCATTTGTTGGCTCAGGCATGATTAACCTGCCGGTTGATGATCTCAAACATATAGCAACGCCGGGCTCCGAAGGGCTGCTTATAAGCGCACAAGCGTCAGGACCGGATGGCGCATCGGAAGCCACAAAAAAAGCCATGGCACTTCATAAGGCATCACATCCGGCAGGCACAGAAAGTACCGGCATATTAATGAATATTTCCAGTGAGATGGGATCACTGACCATCGGCGGCTATGTGATGGCTACCGATGCGCTTAGAGAGAGTGCGCAGGATGACGCTTCAGTGATGTGCAGCGCAATGGTGTCGTTTTCTTTGCCCGAAGATACGTTTGAAGTGTCGCTGGTTATTTTCAAGAGCTAAATGACCGGACTGCCCTGATCTATAGGGTTGGTAGACATGTACACCATGTCTATTGGCACCAACTCAAGGCTATTTTCTCAGCTCAGGGCAGTCCATTTATTGCAGGGCTATTAAATCAGGCTCCGGCTATACAATAAACTCTGTTCAACACAGGGCGTATATTATTGTATTTTTGAAATCTGATACTCATATAACCCTATTTTTCTGATTAACACTTCATCGAGAGCCGCAATATCATTATTGCCCAGAAACTGCCTGATAGCCTTTCGATCCCGGAAAATCTTCTTTTTACCGTCAATGTCACACTGAACAGTATCCGCCCCCTGAAGATACAGAGTAATCAGTTGTGATGCCTGCTCTTTACGGTTAGAGCCTCCAATACATCCCGAAGGGAACATTGGCAAAACATTACGCAGGTAAAGATGATTATTGTTTATATTGCCTTGGGTAACTACGATCGATCGTTCCTTCATTTAGTTTATTTGAATTAAATTTCGCTCTTTTAACCCTCTTATTACCTCAACAACTTTGCTTTTTACTCCATTGCCAGATTCTCAACCTACTTTTCAGCATGTTTATTCCTAAATGCCCAGTGACTACACCAAATTCAATGAGTTCATCGAATGATTTATCGTTGGATGAAAGTAAAACAGAGAGGTTTATCTGTACTTTGAGCTCTTTAATGGATGTCTTATTTTTTCCTGTTTTCTTCGGTCAATTATTACAATGTGATCTTTGTTTCCAAGATTGGAAATCAACCGTGATTTTCAATGCATATAATGATATAGAATTCAAATCCTATTTTGGTTTATGATCGCTTCTCCAAAAAATCTTCTAATAGAAATCAGCTAATCAATGGACTGATGTTTAATGAACCAGAAGTTGACCCAGGGGCCTATTGTACCATCGCTGCTGCGTATGGCATTTCCCATTATCGGCATGTCGTTTGTACAGATGACATACAATATGGTGGATATGGTCTGGCTTGGCCGGATCGGATCTGATGCAGTAGCGGCTGTTGGCACCGCTAGTTTTATCACCTGGTTTGGTATGGCTCTGATGCTGACTACAAAATCCGGTGTTGAAATTACGGTTTCCCAGGAAATAGGCCGGGAAAATCCTGGCATGGCATCTGCCTTTGCTTCCAACTCAATATTGCTGGCACTGGTTGCTGCAGTCACTTATGGATTACTTACTTATTTAACAGCAGGTTATCTGGTCGGTTTTTTTGATCTCGAAAAACAGTCAGTTAACGATATGGCGATCGCCTATATCCGCATTATTGCTATAGGGTCGCCTCTCTATTATGTAAATCCAACGTTGGCCGGTATTTTTACCGGAGCCGGGAATACTCAGTTACCCTTCAGAATCACCAGTACCGGTCTGTTGCTTAATATTATTGTTGATCCGTTGTTTATTTTTGGCATGGGCCCTGTGCCGGCCATGGGCAGTAATGGCGCAGCTCTGGCAACCGTATTATCTCAGGGATTGGTGGCTTTACTGTTTTATCGGAAAATTATTCTGGGGTATTCGGTTATCCAGTGTTCAAAAGAGACTTTTACTCCGGCGATCAAACTGTTAAAGCGGCTGATGGTACTGGGTTTTCCCGTTGCTTTGCACAGTGCCCTGTTTGCTATTTTTTCAATTGCTATTGCCAGAGTTGTTTCCGTATGGGGGGCGCTTCCTATCGCCTTACAAAGTGTGGGTGCCCAGATTGAAGCCGTTTCCTGGATGTCTGCCACGGGTTTTTCTACCGCTTTGGCAACCTTTACCGGACAGAATTATGGCGCAGAAAAATGGCAGCGCATTTATACCGGGTTTCGGGTAACAGTAATTATCAGTGTTTTGATTGGTGGCGTAGTTACACTGGCATTCCTGTTATTTGGCCGAGAGATTTTTGCGGTATTCATTCCTGAGCCTGATGCCATTCGTCTGGGAGCCATTTATCTGGCTATTTTGGCGGTCAGTCAGATATTCATGTGTATGGAAATTTCCACGTCAGGCGCCTTTTATGGCCTGGGTAAAACCATGCCGCCATCGCTGATCAGTATTGTTTTCACCGGCACAAGAATTCCAGTGGCACTGTTGCTGGCTTACGGTGCTTTTGGTATTCCGGGAATGGGGTTGGAAGGTGTCTGGTGGAGTGTGTCACTGTCGTCTGTGGTTAAAGGCGTATTATTATGTGGCTGGTGTTACTGGATTTTATCCCGCCACCCCAAACGTGTTGAGGAACAGGAAAAGTTAGCTGTTGGTATGACCTAGATCATATACTTTCAGGTTGTTTCTGATTCATTATCTTGCGCCTTTTGGTGATGAATCAAAGCGAAAGTCATTGATCACGCCTTTGGTCGCAGAACAGGAAGGACTCTCAAGAGATTGCTGAAGCGGCTAATGAGAAAAACAATCTGTTCCTCTCGATCAGTAGATATTCATGATAAGGTCATCGGCGAATTTATCTCCAGAAAGTACTATCAACAGTTTTGATTCATGACCCAGTACTGGGATGCCGGATGTTTTCGTTTGGATTTAGCCATGATGCTCTGCTTAATAGCCTCCTTTTTATGAATCCTGAGTGTACCATATACAGTTTTTAGAACTGTATATCGATATTTGATCATATAGGGTGAGAAAAGTTCGCATCACTGGCACAGCAAACTGCATTGAATATCTGTTCGTCTGTCCTATAGTTAACTCTCATTTTACCTGCTCATCAGGAACCGGCGTTCTTCTCTCAGGGTAAAGCCAGTGACGATTATGATGAAAAGGTTATTCGGCCACACAGGTTAGAGTGTCTGCTGACCCGGCAGATCAGACATTCGTAGCAATGTGGTTTTTCCGGAGATTGGCTGAATGGTCTGTGTCATTCGATACGCTTGAAGGCTGACAGCGAAAGCTGGTTTTCTATAGGGTTACGGTGTCCACCGTCCCTTCATTCCTGTCACTTCGGTGACTTTTCTATCGACGTATAGGTTCTCTGACAAGCTACCACTTGTCTGATGAGTCGTACGCTTTCTCGGCAACCGCTCCGGCGTTGCCTTCATGCCCTTTGGGTACTAATTCCGGCATCCGTGCCGTCTGCATGGCAGAACCTCTCTGTCATGCAGGGAAGTTCTGCCTTTTTGTTTTAAGGAGAACTTCTATGGTTACCGCTAATAGTGTGCATGAGGGTGCTAATGATCTGGTGGCTCGTTTTGCAGAGCGTTATGGGTTTCGTGAAGATGAGCTGCTGAATACTTTGGCACAGACTGCGTTTCGGCAGCAGAACGGCAGTGTTCCTACTCGGGAGCAGATGTTGTCTTTGCTGGCAGTGGCAGATTGTTATGGGTTGAATCCATTCATCAAACAGATTTATGGACTAAGCGACCGCCGGGGAGGGGTGTTGCCTGTCATATCTGTCGATGGATGGTTACTGATTATGAACTCAAATCCCGAAAGTGATGGCATTGAATTTAACTATCCCGACGAACTGATTCAGTTCGATGAAGATATGAAACCTTGTCATCCTTGGGCTGAGTGTACGGTGTATCGCAAAGATCGAACACATGCTATTCGGGTACGTGAGTATCTCGATGAGCTGTACCGTCCTGCTGTGATAAAGAATGGAAAGAAATTCCCTGGCCCTTGGCAGACCTGCCCTAAACGCATGCTCCGTCATAAAAGTCAGATTCAAGCTATTCGAATTGCTTATGGTCTTAGTGGCTTATTTGAACCGGATGAAGCAGAGCGGATATTGGAAACCCAGCTGGGTGAACCGGTACCTGACCTGCGTGAAGCTGAATCAAAACCTGTTGAGCCAGACAGTGTTAAGGAAAGGGATAAACCACAGTCTGTGTCGTCTGAACCGGATGTTCTGGATGAGGCGTTGGCTGAAATGTCAGGAGAGTTACTGCCAGAAAAGGATGTAATTTCTGATGAAGTACCTGAACCCAGCGATCTGGAACCACAAGTGTTGTCGTTTATCGACCAGATTGTGGATCGGGCTAAAGGGACAGGCGCTTTCACCGCCGCCCAGGGTTTTGCCCAGGAGCGGTTTAAGGACGATGGCAATGCCCTGAACTACTGCCTGTTCCGGCTGGATGAAGCACAGGCAGCTTCAGCGGCACCGGCTGCTTAAGGTGATTTGTGATGAAGCAGGTCAATCTTGAGCAGCGGTCGCAGGCGTGGCTGGACTGGCGGCGTGGAGGTATTACCGCCAGTGATGCTGCTGTGATCTTGGGGCAATCACCTTATAAATCACGTTCGCAGCTTTGGGCAGAGAAGTCCGGGCTCCTGGAGGAGCCGGATTTGTCGTCTAATCCTCATGTCCAGCGAGGCATTGAGGATGAAGACGATGCCCGGAATCGGATGGAACAGGCTTTGGGTGATGCACCTCTTTTGCCGATTTGCGGTGAGTGGGAGCAGAACCCAAGGCTACGCGCCAGCTTTGACGGAATGACCAAAGATGGTATTCCGGTAGAGCTGAAAGCACCGTGCCAGAAGGTTTATGAGGAAGTGAAGACGTTGAAGGATCAGGCGGAAGGCTATCGACGTGCATTGGTGCAGGTGCAGTTTCAGATGCTGGTTGCGGATGCGCCCAGAGCCTGGCTCTGCTTTTACCACAAAGGCATGCCGATTCTGCCGGTCTGTATCAACAGGGATGAAAGCCTGATTCAACCGTTGCAGCAGGAAGCAGAAGCGTTCTGGCAGCGGGTGGAAAAAGGGGATGAGCCGGACAAAGACCCGAATCTGGATGTATTTGTGCCGCAAGGTCTGTCAGAACAGGCGCAATGGCACAAGCTCGCAACGGTTTATCGCCGTCGTCAGTTACATCTGGATGAGTTAAAGGAAGAACTAAACCACGGAAAGTCTCAGCAGAAGCTGATGCAACATGAGTTGCAGAAGTTGATGGGCGCTTTTCGGGTGGCTGAGTCGGATGATTTGCGAATCTGCCGCAGTGATTGCGCCGGTTCCGTGGACTACCAAAAGGCTTTGGAGGCCTTGTGTCAGCAACACCAGCTGGCGTTACCTGATCTTGATGCTTTCCGCCGTAAGGGCAGGGAGCAGGTGAGGGTGACCCTGCTGGACAAAGGAATGAACGACAGTGAATCAGGACTAAATGGAGCAGGCAACGAGCTGTTGGACCGTAACCCAACCGTGAGTCACCAGAGCTTCTATTTCTGATTCAACATTTACTTAACCCGGGTGGGGCAGTGACCTTCTCCATCCGGGGAGGGTTCCTGCCCTTTTTTTATTTTACGAAGTGGCAGGAAATTAACGATGGAAACTGAAGTTCAGTCTATGCCAGCGGCTTTACAGCCTGCTTTTTATGAACTGAATGAAACCTTTGACCTGGATACGAATCAACTCATCCTGCTCGAAGGTTTTCAGGAGTGTGGGCATCCGGCAGTACCGACTGTTCAGCCTTATGTGTTTGACAGAGACCGGCTGCGTAAGTTGCTGGCGTTTCTCGATAACCCTGAAGGTGATGGCTTGTACCTGACGGGGCCGACAGGTTGCGGCAAAACCAGTCTGGTGGTTCAGGCGGCTGCAAGGTTGCACTGGCCTACACAGATGGTACCCGTTCACGGAAGAATGGAACTGGACGACCTTCTGGGTCA
The DNA here is from genome assembly GCF_025562715.2 of Endozoicomonas gorgoniicola. Lineage (NCBI taxonomy): Bacteria > Pseudomonadati > Pseudomonadota > Gammaproteobacteria > Oceanospirillales > Endozoicomonadaceae > Endozoicomonas > Endozoicomonas gorgoniicola. The sequence goes on along the minus strand of NZ_JAPFCC010000001.1, from coordinate 2,142,680 downwards.
GAAAGTTCTTGATAACGGTGCAACGCCTTTTCAGTACGGGGCGCTAAGCACTGCGGTTAAAGAAGGTCATATCCTTATCATGGATGAAATGGATGTGGCTGACCCCGCAGAGCTGGCCGGATTGTACGATCTGCTGGACGGCGCACCTCTCGTATTGGCGCAGAACGGCGGAGAAATCATTCCGGTGCATCCAAGGTTCCGGTTTGTTGCCACGGGTAACAGTGCCGGAGCAGGTGATGGCAGTGGTTTGTATCAGGGTGTGCTGCGACAGTCACTGGCCTGGTTAGACCGCTTCCGTTGTATCGAAGTGGACTACCCCGATGAGTTCACTGAAATAATGATTCTGGATCAGGTGGTGCCAGACCTTCCAACCATCGTCAGGGAAAAGATGGTGAAGCTCGCTAACGAGGTTCGTCGTCTGTTCACTGGTGATGCCAATGGAAGAGGGGAAGGGGAGTCACAGCTCAGTGTTACGTTGTCCACTCGTGGGCTGGTGCGCTGGGCAAGGCTGTCGCTGAGGTTTCAGGGTGCGCCCCGAGTGTTTGAATACGCTCTGGAGCAAGCCCTGACAGCCAGAGTCGAACCGGCGGAACGGCAGGCAATTCATCAGATAGCCAGTGATGTGTTTGGGGAACTGTGGGAAGGAGGTCATGAATCATGAGTACAACTCATACCACAGTGACGCAAATACTCGATCAAATGTCCGTAATTGCTTTGGACTGTTCCATCTGGTCAGGCGCTCGTCGTCTGAAACCAGAGGATTTGGTTCTGGGCAAAGGCGGACAGCTGCCGTCTGATGAAGTGGTGTCGCTGGGCAGTAAGAAACTGTGCAAGCGCGAAGTGCTGAAGCCATTCCATCGTCTGAGGGATCAGGCGTGTCGGCTTTGTGCCAGAGAAGGAGTGCGATTTCTGGGCGGTTATGCGGTGCCGGATCAATCCATTTCAGGTTTAAGCCTGAAACTGGATCAGGTGCAGCAGGACTTTAACCAGGAAAAGCAGACTTTTCTGACCAGCTACGACCAGCATATTCAGGAGTGGGTGAATGCCCATCCTGATTTTGCCGAAGCGATCAGGAATGCAGTACCGGATGTTCAGCACGTAGGTCAGCGTTTCCAGTTTGGTTACACGACCTACAAAGTGGTGGCATCGCCTCAGCCGGATAACCTGAACCAACAGGTCAATCAGCTCGGCAGCGCATTAAGAGAGGAAATTAGTCGGGATGCTCAGGCCTTGTTTGAGCAGACATTCCGAGGAAAAGAAAAAGTCACCCGTAAAGCCCTGAACCCGATTCTTCGGCTCAGGGATAAACTACACGGACTGGCTTTTGTTGATCCCGGCATTGCTCCGGTAGTGCAGCGGCTGGATGCCGGGTTAGCGCAGTTGCCCAACAGCGGTGCGCTGGAAGGTGAGGTGCTGACTCAGCTGATGGAGCGTGTGTTGTTGCTCTGTTCAGTGGAACAAATGGAACGTTGTGCAGAAGGGCTGACGGCTATTGATACCTCCAGCAAAGGGAAGCTTGTGAAGACGCAGGTTGCCCAATCGCCAGAGGTAAACGACACAAAGCTTCAGGAAGAGCCTGTTATTGAGAAGCCGGTCGTGGTGCCAGAGGAAACAAACACCACAGCCACTTTCTACTTCTAAAGCGTCTTTTTAAAGGACGTTGTCTTTTACGATAAAAAGCCCTGGCGGGACATAGTGCCCGCTTGGGCAGGTGCTATGTCCCTTTCTTCTTTTATATTGATCGAGAGGTATTTGGATATGGCTCCTGTTTTACAGAAAGCACTACCCATCGTTGGCAGTGCATTGGGCAGGAAAATGGGTGTTCGGGTTGAAGTCGCTGGTCACAGAGCTTGCACCGATGGTGAAAGTATCTGGCTACCCGCCTTTGACCCGCAACGGCCAGAGCAGGAAAAGCTGGCATGGGGTTACTTGAGTCATGAAGCAGCGCATGTTCGCTATACAGATTTTTATCTGGATTACGAAGGCTCTGCTTTGCGGCGCAGGCTGACCAACCTTTTGGAAGATATTCGCATTGAAAAAGCCATCAGCCGGGAATACCCCGGTGCTGCTTTTTCTCTTGCGGGTGTCGTTCACCAGTTGGTGACTGAAGGTCGCTTAAGTGCGCCGGACAAGAGTGACCCACCTGTGAAGGTGCTGAACGACGCTTTGCTGGTGATTCTGCGTAACGAAGTTCTGGTTCAGAAGGCTCTGAAGCAGGAAGCAATAAAAGCCCGTGAAGTGATGAAAGCCTGTTTTCCCAAACAGTTACTGGATTCGCTGAATGGACTTTTAAAACAGGTTCCTGACTTGAGCAGCACCAGGGAAGCTCTGACGTTGGCTGACCATATCATCGCTTTGTTTCAGAATCTCAGCAATGAAAATTCTGACAGCAAAGATTCTGGTGAGGAAGGTTCTGATAAACCCGAAAATTCGTCAGAAGAACAGGAGAGCGATGCTCAGGAATCTGAAGCACAGGATCAGGAGGATAAAACAGATTCTGTGTCAGGTGGTGAGCAGGAATCCGATTCTGAGGAAGGAGAAGGTGATAATCCTGAACATTCGTGTGGAAGTAGTAACCAGAGCGTTTCAGACAATGGCGATGCTTCAGACAAGGCTGAAGACCTGTTGCTCCAAAAAGAGAGCTTGAAACAAATTCTGGAATCTACCGATCAGGACTGGCCGGATGACCTGTTTGAAACGGTCGCCGGAGAGCTGGAGTCATGGAGTTGCGAGCAGTCTTCTGGGATGTCAGCCATCACCACAACACCAGGACTGGATACGGTGGTGACAACAGATGAAGACAGGCAGGCTGCAAAAGACTTGCTCTGGAAAGTGCAGTCAGAATCCACCCGTTTAGCCGCACAGCTAACCGGACTGGTTCAGGCAAAAACGCTAACCCGAGATCGCACTGGAAAACGAGGTACCCGTATAGATGGCAAACGGTTGCACAGAATAGCGTTGGATGATGGTCGTCTTTTCAAACAACGGGCAGAATCCATCACTATCAATGCCGCCGTTCATATCTCGCTGGATATTTCTTCTTCCATGGCAGTAAGGATGCCGTTGGCAAGGGAGGCGGTGCTGGCGCTGGTGTATGCACTGAAGCAGATTAACGGAGTCACTGTTTCGGCATCGGCTTATCCGGGTGCCAGAGAGGATCGAGTCTTTCCTATCGTCACAGGCCAAGAGTCTACTCAAAAGGTAGCGGAAATACTGGCGGCTCTGGACAGCCACGACTCAACACCCATGGCCACCGGATTGTGGCATGCGGTTCACCAAATCTGTCAGGCAAAGGCGGAACGTCGCCTGATCCTGATGATTACGGATGGAGCGCCTGACTGTGAGCATCACGATGCGGTAGTCGATCTGGTGAGTCGTTGTCAGCAGTCAGGGATTGATGTGGTCGGGCTGGGAATCAATGTTCCTTTGGTGAAAGCTTTGTTTCCAGAGAGCCTGATGATTGATCAGCTTTGTCAACTTAAAACATCGCTTTTTAAGTTGACAAAAAGCTGGTTGATCAGCTGATAAAAACGCTACTCACATTCCGTATCGGAGTGTTGGGTAGCGTTTTTTATCTGCTGTTTTTCTTATACGGAAACAGGTGATTCTGTGCGTATGAAATGCTTTATTCTGTACCATTTCCCCTGAAATTTACGTAGCGCTCGATTGCCCTGTCTGCACGAAACCCTTAAACGCAATTAGGTGAGCGGCAATCAACAATTTACCGGCTCCGGAACAATTGCTACACCCCATTTCTTTAACTCAGGGCGGCGAATGATGTGAGGCTGTATTTCAGCTAGTCACTACCGCAATGCGCGAGACAGCACAGAAAGCACTATAATTAACACTGATAAACCCCCGGCTATGCCGGGGAGACTCTCATAGGTTTAACCGTAGCGACAGTAGCTAACCTTCAGTTTCCGACCAAGAAAATTGAAGGTAAAACCAATGAGAGACTACAAGAGTTTGGCTCATACGCGTTGGGATTGTAAGTACCATATTGTCTTTATCCCAAAGAGAAGACGAAAGGTAATCTATGGGAATTTGAGAAAGTTTCTCGGAGAAATATTTCATGAGCTTGCCAGAAGGAAAGGCTGCAAAATTCTCGAAGGGCATTTGATGTCTGATCATGTTCACATGTGCATCAGTATTCCACCCAAATATCCGGTATCTCATGTCGTTGGATATCTGAAAGGAAAGTGTGCAATAGAGATTGCGAAAAATTTCAAAGGCAAGCAGCGTAACTTTAACGGAGAGCATTTTTGGGCAAGAGGTTACTTTGTCTCAACAGTAGGACTTGATGAAGAAGTGGTTCGGGCATATATCCGAGATCAAGAAAAGAATGATGGAAATAGAGATCAGTATGATCTTGACTGGTAAGCGCCCTTGGGCGCAATAAAAGCCCTTAGAGGGCGTAATCTGATAAGCCTCCGGCTATGCCGGAGGTCAGTTAACTTAGCATGTTTTTCCTATGTCAGTAATTTCCAGAAACAGACTTATGATTTGAAACCGGAAAATTAATGGCAGTAAAAGAGGTTCTGGTATGCCATTTAGATGTTCAAAATGTGGCAGGAACTGTACGACCCAGTACAAACTCACCAGACACATGCTAACTCATACAGGCGATAAGCCATATAGCTGTGATTTCTGTGGACAAGATTTTGCCAATGCGTCTAATTTAACCATACACAAGCGAACCCATACAGGTGAAAAGCCATATAGCTGTGAGGTCTGTGCAAAAAATTTTAGCCATTCGTCTAATTTAACCAGACACATGCGAACTCATACAGGCGAAAAGCCATATATCTGTGAGGTCTGTGCAAAAAGTTTTACCGGAAAGAGTGATTTAGCCAGACACATGCAAACCCATACAGGGCAAAAGTTTCTTTGCCCAATCTGTAGAGCTGGTTATGCACGACGAGATAGACTCAATGAGCACATAGAAAAGCGTCACCCAGCCCCGAATACGCCTGATACAACCGTATTCACTCAGGCGTCCGCCGGAGTAGTCACAACAACACACTCTTTTAACTCTGGCCCAAGCTCCCCCACAACAATCAGCGTAAGCTATATCAGCTCATCAACTGAAGAAGAAAAAACACCGGTTAGAGTGGTTACTAATTCAACTCCGTTAGCAGAGACAATCATAGTCACACAGCATGATGGAAAAGTTATTACAACTATTCAGCCCCGGGCAGAGTCTGATCCCCATAATCCTTCATCGCAATAAGGGAAGTAGAAGATAAAAACACCCCGTCGAAGGCGAGAATGACGGTTCAGAGTTTATTTCGCATTTTTTCACCTTTTGCGACAGCCTCTTTCGCGGGAATGACGAAGCACTGGTATATTCTACAGTGCTGCTTCCCTTATTTGCTCAAAATTTAACGCTCCTCCAACTGGCATCTGTCATATTTGCTCTGTGAGATTGTAAAATAACAGTGCTGTATGCATGTACAGCATGCGCGATTGGAGTGAAATAGATTCATACAGGTACCATCTTGATCTGAAATAACTATGAGGTGAGCTATGTGTGCAGAAAAAGTCAAAATCCGTGCAGCGGTGTGGATTGATGGGCGCCAGCGGCAAAAGGTGAAGTATCTGCCAAATCAGGAAGCCGCAAAGCAGTGGAAGCTGGATACCGAACGCTTTATGCAGCAAGTGAAAGTGATTAAAGAGATGGAAACCAAAGTTGGGCAGGACAGTCCACAGGTTCAAGCACTGAGGTCGGTGTTAAAGAAGGGTGGGCGACGGGCGTTGTGCATTAATGACTGCTTGAAATTGCTGTCACGGGCAGAAAATTTTCTGAGAGCGCATCTTGGCAGTCAGTATCCTTTTGTCATGGATGCTTCTGATTTACAGAAATATTTTGAGCAGAGAGTCGCAGATCAGGGCTCTCATGAGGAAATTGCAGCAGAAACATTGCTGTTAAAGCTGTTTTTTCAGTGGACATCGGAAGAGGGAGGTAATAGCAGTAATAAGGTTCAGGTCGCTTTTGACAAAATGGTCTATGAAAATCCGGAGCCTTTTAAACTCAGGCCACTTCCTTATATTGATGTCGTTGAATCCGATCGGCCTGCCAGCCCGATTGAGAATAATACCCGGCTCAGAGATGAAAAAATCCGCCAATTACACACCGATGACCTAAATCAAAAAGAGATTGCAGCCATGCTGGGTATCAACCAGTCCACGGTTAGCAGGGTCTTGCGTGGCAAGAAGCGGTAATTATGCAGGGTGTGCATAGGCTGCATATTTCAATGCAAAATAGTAGGGTACACAGTTTGTGTACGTCAACACCGACAAGGGATGTCAACCGTCAGAGGACAATATGCACGTGCATATGCCGTGACCTAAATCTGACCTAAATCCAGACGGAAATAGACGCTTCCTGACGGGATCGACAACCAATATTGAGAGAGGGGGAAGCCCCGTGAGCCCTTGCCATCCGTTTCTTTCAGGCAAAAAGAAACCCGCCATTCTGGGGGAAGAAGTGACGGGCTAAGACCATTAGGAGAGGGTATGAAGCGCCTTGCGGCAGTAGGGCTGGATAGGTGGTTTTAGTGGTCTGGCACAGTCTTGGCACGTTTCACTTTTTATCTGCTCTCATTTTGAATGTCCTGCCAGTGTTTAAACTGTGATGGCCTTAATCCATAACGGGCCAGAACCCCTTCATGCAAACGTCGCAATTCCTCGATAATCAGTGATGATAAATCCGAGCGGTCGGAATCCTGCATATCTTCTGGCAACAGCCTATCAACCAGTTCTAATGGGTCGGCATCTGGCTGCAGAACAATCTTGTTGACTACTTTTTTGATCAGGTTCCGGTGTTGCAAGCGTAGCGGGTCTGGCTCTGCCAGCTGCTGTTTTATGACCAGATATTCCTGAGTAGAGCGCTCATAAGCCCATAGATAAAGGTCTCTGAGCAGCTCAATGCGAGTCATTTCATAAACGCCCAGTGTTGCACGACTATAGGCTTGTTCAGGTACGTCGAGAAAGGTAAGCGGGCATAGATTAGCCCTGATTAATGGCAGATTCGCTGCCAACCTTGAAGTACGTTTGTTCACATCGGCAAAAGGCTGCAAATAAGGGAGGTGAACCATCATAAAGAATGACTGCTCAAAGGGATCTTCAATCTGACTGGCTTTTTGTAGCAGAATATCCAGCAACTCGCTGATAATGACTTCTCCCGCCAGAGGTCTGAAAACACTTTTTCCGATCTCTACCTGATGCAAACGAATCCGACCTTCATCGGCAGGGTTTGGCAACAGATTTTCAGACAATAAGCTATGGAGGTTTAGCAGGGTGAAGCGGTTGTATGAAGCGGTTTCTGCATTATCAACCAAGAACTCTATGGCTGACTTATGGTTGAGTATCATCTGGGTTTCAATGGCGGCTTTCCCCTCGGCTGCATAACCTTCTTCAATTAGTCGAACTGTATCCGGGCGGCTATAGGTATTGCCTTCCAGATGGCTGGATGCCCAGGATAAGTCAATGAGGAAGCGATTCAGGATAGCCCGTCCATAAGTGCCAGCAGGTTGCGAAGTCTGTTTGGTGTCGCCCATACGCCGGAGTTGCTGTCGAATAGGTGCCGACAAATAGTAAGTTTTGTTGGGCTGATAGGCGTCCAGAAACTCTCGCTGATAGCCAATAGGGTGTCTGGACTCAACGGGTTGCTCAATATAAGCCAGAATATCCTTACTGTCTGCGGATAGTGGTATGAATGCAGGAAAAACCTCTAACTGGCTGGCATCCTGTTGTGTATTGGGTGTACTCCGCGCCTGATATCGCCTGCCGCGCCCTTCTCCAATGGCAACAATTTTTTCTTCGGCCAGCAAATTATTCAGCCAGCGCTGCGTCGTGCGGCGGGTGAGATTTGGATGAGCAGCCAATAGCTCAGAGATAGAGACAGGCTTTTGGGCCAGAGTGATTGACTGGTATAAATCAGAGAGAGTATTCATAGGAGTGGCACAATTATGGCGCATTTTATGTAATTGCGCCATGATCGCGACATTGCCCGTTAGTTCTTGATTTTACAGGCATGGCGTTACGCATCGCTTTTAATATCAAACTAATAACGTCCTTTCACACTCTAACAACCTGATAGCGAGTGCTGCGCCCACCACCCGGAAGTTTCTCAATACACCCCTTGTTCAATAGGGTGTGCTGCCTGATTAATGTACCGGAAGATTATGCACGATAGGGAAGCCACAGCGATTCATCTTCGCCCAGAACGCATTCCACTGCCCCGAGGTGCAAACCAATGCCCTTAACGCGACCAAAAGTTCAGCCTGATGGCTCACTGCCTCAAACTTAAGCGGGACTTAAGGTCTTGGAGCTTGAGTATGCTTAACCGTTCATCCACGATGCTGCACACCTTTTTAGCAATAGCTTACTTTTCATTATTCTATTTAGCGATAAACGACATCCAGGGGGGAGGGAACCTGTCCATTAAAATGCTGTCAATCATTATTAAGAACTTTAATCGTATTAAAATGATGGAGTAATGAAATAATGATCATAACATCAGATTTTTCAGGCACGCCTCCCATAGCAGAAACACCATCAAATCCTGATAACAATGAGGGTCAAAGGCCTATCCCGGAGCCTCAAACAGCTTCTTGCTTATCAGGAATGAGAGCACTGATACTCCGTAAATTTTCTAGAGCAAACCCGGAGCCTCAAACAGCTTCTTGCTTATCAGAATGCAAATCATTGCCAGACCGTTCTGCCATTCCGACAGTGAAGATTTCCTCGGAAGAACTGAAAGCACTGATACTTCAAAATAAATTTTCTAATGATGTTCTTTACCAAGTCGAAGGCACTCTTGATCTTACCGGTTACACCGACCTGACGGCCCTGCCCGAAAACCTCTCCGTGGGGGGCAATCTTTATCTTACCGATTGCACTGGCCTGGAGGCTCTGTCCGGAAACCTCTCCGTGGGGGGCGATCTTGATCTTTCCGGTTGCACTAGCCTGGAGGCCCTGTCCGGAAAGCTCTCCTTGGGGGGCGATCTTGATCTTTCCGATTGCACCGGCCTGGGGGCCCTGCCTAACTGGATTACTACGATGGGAGAAACTCGTCTGGGTACCCGCCATGTCAATCTTGAGAATACCGGGCTGTCTGATGGATTGATTGCGCGTCTGCGCACCGAGCGCGCGCCCGGTATGCGGTTTTATTTTTCCAGAAGAGCAGGGCTGCCTGAACAGCGGTTTTCGAATCTGGAACAAGGCTTTGACTTCTGGCGGAAATTGGCTTCATCCGACTTGGAAATACCAGAACTTAACCTTCAGCATCACCAGACTACTGACCTTGTTCGCTACCTGGGGCGGCTGACCAACACTGCGGACTACCAGAATCAGGCATGCCGTCCTGTACTGGCCCAGCGGGTGATGGCAGTTATGTCGCTTCTTGCAGGGGGTGGCAAGATTCGGGAGGATGCTCTACGACACATAAACCATGCTCTCACTAGCTGTGATGATAGGATAATCCTGGCTCTGGATGATCTGGAAACGTTGCAATTACTCGCTTCTGCGGAAAAGCTGGCCGTTGAAAAAGGTGATGATAGTGAATTAAGGGAATTAGGTCTTCAAATGATGCGTCTGGATGAGGTGAAAAAGATTGCTCGTGAGCATATGGAAAACCTGAGCTGGGTGGATGAAGTTGAAGTAGAGCTGGCTTTTCAGATTGGTGTACGCCAGAAACTCGACCTGCCCGGTTCCACTCAGTATATGATCTTCAGAAGCTGCGCCCATGTGTCAGGTGAGGATGTAAAAAAGGCTGTTAAGCGTGTGAAGACCGATTGCTCCGGGGCTAAACTAAAAGCCTACCTCAAACAATGGACACCCTGGCAAAAATTTCAGCGCCTGCGGACAGTGCCGTCTTTTGATCAACTGAAATCAATACCCGTATCCCATATTGATGACTGTCTTTTCCGTGCAGAAAAAACCAGTAAAATGGTTATACTGAGCGATTGCCATCTGGATTACGACAGCCTTGTTAAGGCTTACCTGGAAAATGGTAACAATCCGTTAAACAATACTCCTTTGGACTGGTCAAGCGTTAAAAGGCTCATAGAGAAACCCTCCCCCTCCTTGCCAAAAAAACACGTATCGTGATCTGTGTAGCGGGATGACCTGCCACAGCAGCCGGTTGAGAGCCTTGACCTGTTCTTCTTTAATTGGCTCATCAGACAATCTAAAGAAACGGAGAAGTTGCTCATCCCGGATTCGGAGCTGGCAAAGCCGGAGCATGAAGCTCTTCAATCGCCTGCCAGTCGCCACGCAACTGATAACCATTGTCTGTACCCCTGTCAGGAATAAATTCACCGTACACTTTTCGCAACATCTGCGTGTCCACATGACCCAGCTGGCGGGCTACAAAGTTTTCGTTTTCTCCTTCTTTCAGCAACATGCTGGCGTAGGTATGTCGCATCATATAGGGACGGCGGTATCGAACCCCTGCTAATAAACAGAGTTTCTGAAAGCGATTGCGGAACTGGTTAGTATTGCGCCAGGGTTTATTGTTGTAATCAGCATGAAATACAAAAGGGCTATAGGTATGAGTATAAGGCTGTTGTCGTTTTAAGGCTGAGAGGGCAGACGGGAGCAGTATCAGATCTCGCTCGCCCAGTTCTCCGGTTTTGATTTCTTTTAACACTTCTCTTTCTTCGGGTGTTTCTTCAATCATTGTGTAGCCCCGTCGAAAGACTTTTGCCCTCGATATACAGGCAATTCCCCGGTTGAAATCAATGTCTTCCCAGTGCAGGGCAAACAGCTCTTCTGGCCGGAGCCCGGACCAGAAACCGAACTGGATGATATGGGTTTCCTGAGGTCGTTGACCAGCGGCTAATAATCCGGAAATCTCTTCCAGAGTAAAAACATCGAGTTTTTTCTGTTTTTTACGAGCTCGTTTTTTCTGCAGGGTCTGGCGTGACTCTTCCGGCCATTCAAAGTCAATAAATGGATTATATTCCACCAGGTTCTGGGACTTGGCATAGCGAAAGGCAGAACGAAGCGGCGACAGATAGCTTTTCAGCGTCGTATTGCTGATATGCTTGTTGCCCATCCGGGTGACCCACTGGGTAATATGGCCAACCCGAAACTCGGGAATGGTGAGATGGCCAAACTCGGGCTTGATAAAGCGATTGGCATAGTAGCGATAATTATCCAGCGTCATATCCGCTTTGCGGTGGCATCCGCATGACCATCGAATGCGTTAGGGCTCAGATTATCTCACTTTCTCGCCAGGGATAAACCTTGTGTACTGATCAGGTAACTTTGTCTTGGACTGTTTGGGCTGTCAGGGTTGGTCATCGTTATCAAACTCTGATCCAAAGCCGGTTTAAGGTAGTTTTTGCGGAATGTTGGACGATGTTTTAATGCCAGTTTTTGCATCATATCCGCAACCCTTAAAGGTTTTGAAGGGTCAGCACGGAAGAGTTTGAGAAGACTTTTTACTTGGTCGCTTACTTGACTGTCTACTTGGTCGCTGGGATGCTTCAACTCACTTTCCAGAGCTTCGTTGAGTGCCTGTTCAATAGCTTTAAGAACAAATGCAATAAATGGCGTTGAGTCACTGGCATTATCCGATTCCCGAAGGGCCTGATAATAGGCATCCTGTTGATCGCGAATGATGGTTTCTACAGGGAGGTAGGCCATCGGTTCCCGCCACTTCGATAACATCAGGGTTTGCCAAAAGCGCCCCATACGACCATTACCGTCAGTAAAAGGGTGTATGAATTCGAACTCGTAATGAAAAATGCAGCTGGCGATTAGGGGGTGTACATCAGTGTCAGAAACCCATGCCAGAAGATCAGACATCAGTCTGGCTACCTGTGATGCGGGAGGAGGCATGTGAATCAATTGTTCATCTCTGTATATCCCAACACCTGACTCCCGCCAGCTTCCAAACTGACTGGTCAACCCTTTCATAAGTATTGCGTGAACTTGTAACAAATCATCCACGTTGCCTGGATCAAGGTCTGAAAGTAAGTCGTAGGCAGCAAAAGCATTCTGAACTTCAAGAACTTCTTTTGGTTGTCCAAGTACTCTTTTTCCTTCCAGAATAGCCGTCACCTGTTCAACGCTCAGCGTATTATGCTCAATAGCCAGGGATGCCTGAATGGTTCGAATCCGGTTACCACGGCGAAGATGTGGCGTTGATGAAGAATATTGACCAGCACTGTACCGCCCCAGCAACTCACTAATATTGGCAATAGAGTCAAGAATAGACGTGGTAATTGTATAAGGGGGTTGATATTTTGCCATGCAGACGGTTTGAGACCTTTGAGTCATTAATGGCAAATTATTACATATCAGAAGGCAGACAAACAGGAAACAGAGTCATTGCTTACCCGGGATTCCATGAACTCGGAGCTGGCAAAGTCGGAGCATGAAGCTCTTCAATCGCCTGCCAGTCGCCACGCAACTGATAACCATTGTCTGTACCACTGTCAGGAATAAATTCACCGTATACTTTCCGCAACATCTGCGTGTCCACATGACCCAGCTGGCGGGCTACAAAGTTTTCGTTTTCTCCTTCTTTCAGCAACATGCTGGCGTAGGTGTGTCGCATCATGTAGGGACGGCGGTATCGAACCCCTGCTAATACACAGAGTTTCTGAAAGCGATTGCGGAACTGGTTAGTATTGCGCCAGGGTTTATTGTTGTAATCAGCATGGAATACAAAAGGGCTATGGGTATGAGTATAAGGCTGTTGTCGTTGCAGGGCAGAGAGGGCAGACGGGAGCAGTATCAAGTCTCGCTCGCCCAGTTCTCCGGTTTTGATTTCTTTTAACACTTCTCTTTCTTCGGGTGTTTCTTCAATCATTGTGTAGCCCCGTCGAAAGACTTTTGCCCTAGATATACAGGCAATTCCCCGATTGAAATCAATGTCTTCCCAGTGCAGGGCAAACAGCTCTTCTGGCCGGAGCCCGGACCAGAAACCGAACTGGATGATATGGGTTTCCTGAGGTCGTTGACCAGCGGCTAATAATCCGGAAATCTCTTCCAGAGTAAAAACATCGAGTTTTTTCTGTTTTTTACGGGCTCGTTTTTTCTGCAGGGTCTGGCGTGACTCTTCCGGCCATTCAAAGTCAATAAATGGATTATATTCCACCAGATTCTGGGACTTGGCATAGCGAAAGGCAGAACGAAGCGGCGACAGATAGCTTTTCAGCGTCGTATTGCTGATATGCTTGTTGCCCATCCGGGTGACCCACTGGGTAATATGGCCAACCCGAAACTCGGGAATGGTGAGATGGCCAAACTCGGGCTTGATAAAGCGATTGGCATAGTAGCGATAATTATCCAGCGTCATATCCGCTTTGCGGTGGCTGGCGTACTCTTTCAGGTAAATAGTCAGTAACTCTGAAATGGTCAGATTTTCTGAGCTTCGAAGCTCTGACTTTGCCAGTTTGTGTTTTGGGAAGTGGTCGTTCCACTTGAAGGAGCCACTGCGGATATCACGTTTCACCTTGGCCAGAATACCTGCCGCCCAGTCAAGATCTGTTTGTGTGGGTTGTAGCTCGGGCAGAGAAATGAAATAGCGTTGCCCAAATCGACTGAAATTGATACGAATGGTCTCGCCACGCAGCTGAACGCCTCTTGGAATTTTTAGTGCTTTCTTTGACTTTGCTCTGCCCATTCCTGCACCCTTGATAAGTTAACCCAACGACAGCCGTCCTCCAGAATCTTGCTATGATAACCCTCTCGCCATATGTGGCCGGCTAATTTGGCATTTACCGTATGTCGGGTTTCCCCTGACAATTCACAGTATTTTTTAAGTTTGACCCAGTGAATCATAGGGCTGTCTCCTCAATGAAAAAAGGTACACACATCAATCGGTTATAGAAGGCGCTTGAGAAGCCTTATTAAGCAGAGGAATTATCTGATTCGGCATTTTCTGGTGCCAGGTATCAGAAGTAATGCGGGTTTTATTAAACTGCTCTGGTGTAATCCAGTGGTGTTGCTCCGCTGCCTGAAGTACTTGCTCTGCCAGCTCCATGAGTGAAAGGATGCCTTGTCTGAGAGGAATGATGTCGTCTGGCGGGCGCATTAGAAAAAGGGCAGGGTAGCGAACAATGTTCAACGTCTCCGGAGGGCTTGGCTCAATCTTACTGGGGCCCATTTCCGGCAGCAGCACCCCATCCGTGGAAACAGGGATCAATGAAAAGTCATACTGATTACAGAAGGCTTGCAACGTTTTAACCTGAAGCTGGCATAAACGACAGTTTCCCTGATAGTAAAATACCAGTCCTGATATTTTGGCAATGCTTTTCAGCACCCGCTCTTTAGCTTGACTGGCTATGTCATCCTGAATCTTTGCGGCTGCGGGTGATATGGGGCGGCGAGCATTTTCATCGAGCATTGGGTCGCTTTCGATGACTTGTTTACCTATACGAGCAAATCGTTCCGCTTTTTCTTTCACTAATCGGTCCAGATACAGATAAGCACTGACGTTTTTTTTGCTTGGATGATCAATGGCTGTATCCAGATAGTGACCGATATTGTTTCTGATCCAGCTTGTGGTGAGAGGTTGGTCAGCAGCTGTTTTTGACAATTGCTTTGCTTCATCTTTATTGGTTTCAGGTTCCGGGATTTTTTCATACCAGAACCAGCCTTCTGAGTGTCGGTCAAACCATCCCTCGTCGGTGCTGGCAGGTGCTGGAAAAAGCAGCAATAAAAGAAGCAAGAAAAACATCAGACACGTTTCTGCCAGTTGGCTGTCCACCAACCCAGTGAAAGCGTGGTCAACCACGCCATAACAGGAAAGAGCCAGACCGGGAAAGGCCAGGGAATCATCACCAGATATAAGAACAGCCCCGGAATCCATCGGCATAGTCTGCGACTCCAGAGGTTTCGCAGTGGGCTGGTGTAGTGGAAATCATGGTAGCGTATTTTCCGGATCAGCCATCCATCCAATATCGCCGCCAGCAGAACGATGCCCCAATAAGGAAAGCAGGCGATTAACAGGGCAATACGATAAAACAGTTGTTGCAGAAGCGTCAGGAAGTTTCGGACAACGGCCTGAAAAAACTCAATGGCTGTGGCGAGCCCTTCGCCCATCTTGCGATCCGGTGTGGTGTGTTTCAGCAGAAAGCTCTGAACACCCGTTTCAAACACTATTTTGGAGTAGAAAAGCTGTCCGGTATTGATAATCCAGGTACCGTTATCTTCCCCCAGACTTCTGGCGTATTGCTGTTGCTCTTTCTGAAGGTATTGATTCATGTTTTGTCCGGGAATAGCCAGCCAGAGCAGAATGAGACCCAGCCCATAGCACCAGACAACGATGGGGCTGGTCTGTTTTTGAGAATTTGTCATGGATTGTTTTGATATCAGAGGTTCAGGATTCTGGAGAGCAGATAATCGGAATTCTGCCTTTCAGCAAACGGCCACCACCCAGTCGTGCCACATATTCAAGATTGGGCAGTTCGCCTAACAGTTGCGGTGGGAACAGATCACCGGTTTCTTCCAGCTGCTGTTCACTCAGGTTGCCGGTAAATTCCATGGGGCGGTTGGCATCGGTGCTGATGCCTTGGTTGCGGATAAAGTAGCGGTAACGAACCGGAGGTAATTTATCGGTAATAAATTTCTGGGTTTCGGGATTCTGGGTACGCAGGCAGATCAGGTGGTTACAGTTATCGATAAATTGTTCCGCTGCTGCTTCTGAGCCCAGCTGCGCCTCGAAGTCCGCCAGTGTCTGAGTGGCGACGTATAAGCGGAATTTTGCACCTCTACCTTTGTTGAGCAGGGATAACAGTTGAGGGCAGAGCACTTCAGCAGCTTCATCTACGAATAAGTTAATGGGCTGGTCGTTTGTTGATGAGTAGTTGTAACGATCACCGGCTACGGCGGCAAGGTCTGCCAGTAACAGCTGTCCAATGGCTTTACCCACCATCGGGTCGCTTAACGAATCCAGCCCGAAATACATTACCTTATTTTGTTCGATCAGGTTGGCCGTATGGGTACAGGGGCGCAGGTCGTCTATATCTGTTGGGTCGGGCGATAACAGTCGTGCAAGAGGACCGCCGGTTAACATGCCTAGTGCGGGTAAGAGAGTGGCGATCATTTTTCCGTAGTGCGCCCGGTCGTGTTCAAACAGTGAGATCAGGCCTTCCACGTCGGTGCAGGGGTTGTCAGGCATGATCTGTTCTCGATAAAACGCTATCCAGCGGTGGGCAACGGTATCCTGATTGGACTTACCCTGTTGTGATTTTGAAGTGATTTTTTTCTCCGCCCCCGGACAGTATGTAGAGCAAACAGCGGTTAATGCTCGTATTAACAGTCCGGTAACACCGCCTTCCAGCCCCTGTCGAATAAGTACCAGAGTAGGGCGCTGACCACAGAGTAAATACCCCTGAACCACCGCATCGACTGCTTTCTGGGCAAAGGCCTGAAAAGGCGCATTATCACCCCCTGAAGGCATTAGCCCTGAAATCCGGCTGGCCAACTCGCTGGAGCGGTTAAAATTCTGTAACAGGTTGATGCGGATAGAGTCGGCAGGAAAGCCCGGGTGAAATTTCATAAACCGGAGTTTGTTGCCTGACAGTTCGCAGCTTCTCAAGGTATGACTGGCAAGGTCATGATCGCCCTTGGGGTCAATGATAATAACGGGCTCATTGCGTAATACGGCCTGCGTCACCAGTAAATCAAATAATCGGGTTTTACCGCTACCGGGAACGCCGATGACCATCGTGTGCATCTGGATTTGTTCGAGGGGCTGGTATAGAGGCTCTTCGTGTTCTTCCATGCCATGAACCCATCCTGCCCCCATAGTTTTCTCTGATTTGGCGGGCAGGTTATCACTGCGTAATAAGTCCCAGGCGCGTTGCCCATGTAGTCGCTTCCATTCAAAGCCCCAGCCTAGCCAGACGCCTTGTGTCTGATTCTTTTGCTGCAAATTTTGGCATTGCTTCTGTGTCAGCTTGAACAGAGCCAGCTTTTTACCTTTCAACCTCCGGTGTTGTTGCCACCGGGGTAAAGCCTGTGTCAGCCGGGTAATCATCATGGCTGCACAGAAAGAAGATGTCAGCATAAAACCAATGGAGGGAAGGGAGCTGATGTACATCAGGGCATAAGCGGCATTCATGCCGGTAAACCAGACGACAGCAGAACTCAGCTCATAAATCGGACGCCAGCTTTGTAAATAGGGCTTATCAGAGAACATCGGAAATCTCGGCAGATATAAAGCTTGTTTTCTGAAGTTAAGGAATAAAGGATATTTGTTGAGTCACTTGTGACCAGGCAAAAAATGAACTCAGCTCAGACTACCCCTTATTTCTTTGATGGTGATAAACAACTTGTCAGCAGAGTCTTGAAATGGAACAAAACCAAACCTTTGATAAAAAGCGGATACTCCTTCCTTTGCATCCACAATCACTAATGGAAATCCAACGGCATCACTGGCCTGAAGTAGCTTGTGAAGCGCATCAATCAGCAACCATTCACCATAACCCTGTCCGGCATAGCGTTTGTCAACGGCGAGTCGTGCGATAAGCCCGGCAGAACCGGCGCTACTGTGTTTTTTTTGTAGCTCTATCGGCAGGGCACTTAAATCAAGAGGGATCATGGTTAAGGTGTAGTACCCAATGATGGTGCTGTTGTTGCCCAGATCTTCAAGCACAAATGTCCTGGTGTTGTCTTTGCCACCCTGTTGGCTGGCCATGACTTTTAGATAATTATTGAGCGCTTCGACACCGCAATTAAATCCTTTTCGGTCATGGTGTTTCTTATCTAAAACAACCGTTTTCATGCCTTGTCTGCTCTTTTTCTGGAATAACGTTTTGCCGCTTGTTTCAGTCTTGAATTCGGGCTGCTTTCTTCATCCAGCGCTTTGATGAGCAACATAGCGTCTTCCTGACTCAGCTTCAGAGAACGCTCACGATCCATGATTTGTCGGGCCTTCTCGATGGCGGCAGATAGAACGAAGGAATTGATGCTGTTCATACCTATAATGGCTGCTGCTTGAGAGAGTAGCTCACGGGTTTCTGTGTCGATTCTGGCTGTGATTCTGGGTAGTGATGTAGCCATGGTTCTTCCTTTTATGTGTCAAAATGGCACATTAATTATGGTTCATTCGCTGGTTTTCTTCAAATTTGTGCCAAATTGGCACTTTATAGCCTGTTTGGGAGCGCCTGGCTAATTATGTGGACATAAACCATTTTGTACATTCACTGGAAATCATGGGTTGCAAGGCAATAACCTGCCTACCATTTCGGCGGAAAATAATCTGGTTGCCAATCGGTCTTATCCACCCTCTCTGGTTCCACTGTTTGAGTAATATTTCCGGATCAGGCAGATTTTGATTTTCCACAGAGTCAGGCCATTTCAATAGAAGGCTCTCTTTTGCCCACTTGATTTCGTCAGCCTGAAGATTGGAAATGACTTGTTTCAGTGAGTCCAGTTCCTGATCATTTTCCTGCTTGGGCTGATCTTCAGTTTTGCCGGGTTTCATGATCTGGTTCAGGGCTTCTCCCTGCACAAAATGCAGCTTGACGCTTTTCAGGCGTGCCAGCTCAACAGCACTGACCACTTGTGACACGGCATGCCCGGTTTTTTGTCCGGTTAATGTGCTGATAAAGGTTTGCCACAATACACCGCTGTCTCTGTCGGGCTGCAGGGCATTACGAAATGACTGAGAAGTCAGCTGTGGTAACAGCAGCAGGTTGATGGCAGTATAGTCAGTTGGTAAGGCTTTCTCAGCATTGGTTTCACACTGCTGCCAGTGTGGAGAGTAGTTGGTGATCCGGTGCTGTTGCAGCCAGCTCCCCAGTGGCTGATCAAAGGAGCGCCATTGTTCACCCGATTCCTGTTGAACCATCAGGCAAGAAACCACTCGTCCACTGTCATATAAAAGCCCGGCTACTCCTGCCATTAATCGCCACAAGGGTTTTCTTGCCCTGCGCTGATCGGGATACAGTTCATGATCCTGATGAATTTGTTGTGTTGCGGTCACTGACCAGAAAGCGGTTTCCAAAGCATGGCGAATAGCCCCAGCCGGTTCGCAGTGATGTTGTGGGTGCGCCGGTAAAAGGTGCAGCCAGTGGGTCAGGTTATCCAGTGTCTGGTCAAACAAAGGCTGGAGTTCTTCTGGCAGATTCAACTGCTCATTCACTTGTTCCACCAGTTTTTGCTGTTGGTGAAGAATGGTTCCAGAGCCTACCTGGTATCCGGCACAGCCTGATGGACTTTGGATGAGTTTCTCTGTCTCTTGTGCGTCACTGACGGGAAGTTTGGGATCATCCTTATGTGGATGTAACCAGTGGTTGAGAATAGATAAAGCCTGTGAGGCGGTCATGACTAAAGCCCGAAAATCGAGTTGATAATGGTAGGTGTGACCTGTAAACCCACCGCCGCACCGACTCCTGTAGCAAAGCCAATCAGTGAGTTGCGAGCCATGCCATAAGCCAGCCCGATCAATACAAAAGCGATGGATAAGGTTCTGCCGAGATCGCCTTTAATCCACCCTACCAGCCGGGCATAGATTTCAGCGAAATCAGTGGAGCCTGTCGGTACCACAGAGTCAGCCGCCTGAAGTTCTGGCGGTAACAGGGAAAGGATGACCAGTGTCGCCAGTGACAACATCCAGTGCTGTTGTTTAATAGTGAAGGTTTGCAGGTCAGTGAGAGGAAGGGAGTTCATGCGGGTTCTCCGGTTTTAATCATTTGAGGGGGAATAGACGGGAATGGCAGACTGCCATTCTCTCGGGTAGATATCGGTCATTACTACGCCACCGCTGTGCCAGTTGCCCTGTTTATCCACCCAGGGGGTGATCCAGATTCTCAGGATTTGGGCGGGAAGGCGGTTTGGGGTTGATTCGGGTGTAACCACAGATAGATCCGGTTCTGCTCTGGTCATGGTGGTTGGTTGTGGTGGTGTTATGGGTTCTATGGTTGAGAGGTCAGTGTCTCTGTAGACCTGCCGGGCGGATTTGCAGACACCTTTGCCGGGTTTATCGCAGGCGTACTCATCTTCACCTATTCCCAAAACGGAGCAGCCCTGAAGGAAAAATGTTGAACCACAAAGGCACAAAGACACGAAGGCTTTTAAATATTTTTTCTTTGTGTCTTGGTGCCTTTGTGGTTTAAACAATAAGCTCATGGCTGTAAGCCTCTGGTCAGGATCAAATCGACTTTTCGTTCTGCGCTGATTTCAATAACCGGTACCATCTGATCCGCCAGTTTCAGATAAAAGTCCGCCAGCTTTTCCAAAGCCTTGTTGCTGCCTTTGATCAGGGAGCTTTGGAGGGCTTCACTGCCTTTCAGGCCGGACTGGAAAGGAGACTGAATTTCACCGTTTTTATTGGGTACCACAGAAAACACAGGGACTGGTTTGATATCAAACGCCTGACTCACACCGCCAAGAAATCCCGCCATCGCCGCTTTCGCCATGACCTGTCCCTGCTTGCTGACCAGTCTGCCCCGTAAGCCAGCCTTGCCATCTTCTCCGGCTAAATACCCTTCCAGTGGTCGTTCAAGAACCTGTTCTTTGTCTTTGATTTTGTTGCTGAAAATGCACGATAAAGTTTCACTGCGAAGGTAAGCCCGCTCGGAACTCAGGTCGCCATAACCGGAAGCCAGCACAAAACATTCACGCACATTGGTTCGGTAGCGGTTGGGTAAAATAGCGGAGGCTTTGATTCGGATAAGAACGGGATAAGGCTCCCGTCGTGCGCCCTGGCCGGTGGGTACGTCCAGCCCGGTTATCAGCTGACCGGATAGAATGCTGCCAGCGGGCAGGCGTAGTAATCTGGGTTTGTTGTCTGCTTTGGTGTCTGTTGCTGTTGGAGGCGTGAAAGTAGCACCGAGCATACGTATGGGTTTAGGCGGTGGCGGAGCTTCTTGCTCTTCAGGCTCCGGGTATTGCGGGGGCAGTGGTTGGTTGTAATGGTTCCAGCTCAAAACATCCGGAGGCAACGATTCCTGTGAACTAATGATTTCTGTAACAGTAGTTTTGCCTTGAACCGGATCAACACTATTCAGTCGTTTAAGTTCCTGTTGTAGCAGCCCCATCTCTTTCTGATGTTGTTCATGAAGTGCTTGTTGTTGCTGGTTAATGTTTTCCAGATCAGCACTGATGCGGTTCAGGGTCAGCTCTTTTGGAGGAACGCCGGTAAAATCCACGCTCTGAGCTTTTGTCTCATCGGTTTTGTCGTCGCTCGGTTGATGCTGTTTGCTGGTGACAAAAATCAGGATAATGATGATCAGGGTACTGCCCAGAACAATCCCTAAACGTCGGACTCTGGGCGTTAAATAGCGGTTGAGGGTATTCATAGTTTTTTTATGAAAAGAAAGGTCAGTGGCTGAGTAAGGAAGGGCGAACAGCAGGGGCTGATTCCGGCTCTTCGGTTTGGGAAACAATAAACAGCTCCCGTTTCTGCCCCGGGTATAAACTGTTTTTTGGCCACATGGATACGGCACTGACATGATGCCCATGACAGCTCTGCTCATGGAAGGTCACAGGTTTTTCAGTGTGGTTTTTGGCGGTGCCTACCAGAATGTTAAAATGATGTCCCTGTACTTGTTGTGCCCGGGTAAAGTCAAAGACCAGCCCGTCCTGCTGGCAGGTTTGAACACTGGAGGCGGTAAACTTGCCCAGTTCGTAGCCTTCCGGAATTTGGCCTTTGACCAGAGTCTTTAAAATATCGGTAATGGTCTGTTCATAGTCTGCGGACTCTTCCCATTTTCGGGCAGTTTCCCGATTACCCAAAAGGGTTCGTTGCCAATGTTTGGATAGGCCGAGTTGGATCTCTTTTGGTGGCACGTCGAGCAGAGTTACCAATAACGACAGCGCGTGGGATTCATTGCCCGGAGGCGTGATATAGACCACAAACGGTTCTTCCTGCCGTGATGAAAGATAGATAACGCTGCCTTCTATACGAATATCCGCCTGATCAATGGTACGGACTTGCGGTGCAGGAAAAGGGGTGACGATCCGGTTCAGGTGCAATCGACTCAGGGTGACCATCTGTTGTTGTCCGGGTGACACCTGCAATTTTACCGGGGGTACTCCGGCTGCGATTAATGGTGGTCCAAATAAAAAGCAAAAAAAACAGACGACAGAAGCCAATGCTCTGTTCATGGTGAGGTTCTCCCGGGGTTTTACTTCAGGTTGGAATCAATCTGAATGGCAGCCAGCACAGGGCGATAGCGGATAATGTCGAATCGGAACGTGAAGGTTTTTTGTCCCTTCAACCGTTGATTACCAGAGCTCATTACTGCATTGCCTGTGACTTTTACAGCTTTTGATTCTTCAATAAATTCAATACTTAACGGCTCAAAGCTCATGCTGACTCTATCTTCCCGGAGCTGACGAAACTGTCTGTTAAGTGTGTCCTGCACCTGCTGGTAGAGGTTTGGAGCAAACAGACTTTGCAGTCGGGATTCTACAAACGACAGGTTCTGTTGGTTTAGATTGCCCAACAGTTCAGCCAGCGACAGTCCCCACCATTCATGGTAAGCGACAGAAGCCTCACCGGAATGAACCCCAGCCTGAGTTTCCATAAACGGCAGCAGTAGTTCTACCGTTGGTTTACGACTCAGACAGTGAGCAATCAGCAGGGCATTGGTAACGACCAGAACCAGCAGGATCAACCGATCCATACACAGTCGTTGTCGCCACTCTTTAAAGCGTTGCAGGTAGTCGGTGATGGTCATTTGCGGCAGGGGTAGAAAGTTCGGATATAGGGGTTGGGCAGTGTTTTGGATCGGGAGAAACAGAACCCCAGCCAGTACATTCGGTGGCTCAGATGCCCGTCAGGATGCCGATCCCGAAATCGCCGGTACAGGCGTATCGCCATAATGCCCAGCAAAATGCCAAACAGCAGATGGTCAAACCAGATGCCCCAGATCAGGCCGACGGCGACGGGGTACACTTCATCCAGAGACCAGAACAGGAACTGGATGGGGTCATTGATGGTGCGGGGGATTTCCATGGTTCTCTCACAGGAGATAATAGGGATGCTACGATAACGTCAATAAACGACTTAGACAGAGTGGCAATACAGATATGAGTTTCGATGACAATCGTCTTCAACCGAATTCACTGTTGACTATTTGTGATGCGGCAGACCTTCTTAATGTTTCGATTTCCTATATGAAGACACTATTTGAGAGCGGCGCAATCCAATGTGTCTCAGAAAATGATGAAGTCAGGGTTCAGTATCAGGCGCTGATAGACTACAAATTAACCATTGATGCAAAAAGGCTTGCTGCATTAGATGAATTGTCTGCATTGTTTCAGCTCAGAGATAAGGTTGATGCTGGGGATGATAGCGGCCAGGTCGTTGAACTTGATGCAGACCGATTTCTTACGAAACAGCGGTCTGCAAAAAGCAGTGATGTTTAAGGAGCAGTGAAATATGGATGGATAGCTGCCTTATTCATTGTTAAGTGTCGTGGCATATGAATTCGAATATCTTGATAATAATGAAGTCGACCTGAAGCTCTCACACAGTCAGTAAATTCTGACAATCGCTGTTCTGTTCGGAAGTAAGTATCTGTTTCGAAATCTCAAGACAACTTGCATCATCTTCGAGTTTAAGCCAGCTCTTCTTTGCCAGCAGGTGTTCTGCCCAATAGCCATCGGTACAGAGCAGCCAGTGAGTGGTATCACTGAAAGAGAGTTGCAGAACATCAGGGGTGTGAAAGCGGCGGGCATTGAGGCTGCGGGTCAGGATATGTCGTTCAGGCCTGGAACAATCACCGTCTGAAAACCAGAGACCTTCAGGATTGGCAGCAGTATGTACATTGGTTTGCCAGACAATGCTGCCGTCACTTTTTCGAGCACCCAGACGACAGTCGCCGCAATGGATAACCTGAGCTTTAAGGTTTGTTACCCGTTTAGGCACAAGCAGAATAAGATAGCTGGCAATATTAAGCAGGTACTCTTTGCGCAGTTTTTTCTGAAGGGCTTTGAGCAGAGTAATGACGGTTCGGCTGTGTGGCATTGAGGGTGAACTGGTTTCTACTATTTCTGCGGCCATGTGATTCAGTATGAACTGAGTAAACGCACTACTCGGTTGCCCTTTTTGAGCTGCATCTACAAGCATTGCAAAATAATATTCCTCACGCTCAATGAAGAGAGCAGTGTCATTATTAATACGTCGTTCATTACCCTGTTGACTGGTCCAGTGGTAATGCATCAGAAATCACCTTCAGCGACAAGATCCAGTCGCTCGAAAATAAGTGCTTCCCGACCACTATCGCCCAAAGCACAACTTTGTACGGCGTATTCAAAATCCGGATGTTGCATTAACCGACCGATTTCTTCAGAAATATACTGACGCAGCTCGCGCCTGGCTGAACTGATTTCATTGATGAGTTCAGGGCGACCATCAAACAGGTTCAACAGGTCTTCTATATCGCGACTGGCGAGGGGATCACCACGCCCACGCCCACGGTAAGCTTCCAGTTTGGTCGCAATAAAATAAACCGGCTTAACCAATCGAATAATGATGTTATCCGAAAGGGGGTAGGGTTCTGACGTAGACAGAGCATCCGGATACCAACGGTTTGAAAACCCAAGGATGCTTGCATCGTCGGGCATGAAATCCACTCTCATCTCGCCCAGTCTCATAGCGCAGAGAGGATCTCCTTCTACGGTACTATGACAGAACCCTTTTTGTTGCAATACAGCCTGTAAGTCGGCAAAAGAAGCGTGCCCCATTACATGGACAATCAGGTCTACGTCATCGGTATGACGCACCTGCTCCAGACTGAAAGCATCGGTAAGCAATAACCCGGTGGTGCAACCTCCCACAAAAGCCATTTGCTGCAAGAGGTCAGCCCCCAGTGCGGTGGCGACACGAATAAGCATCTGTTGGTGTTGATTGGCTTGGCTCATTGTGCCAGACCCAAATAGTTTTCCAGCCTGTGGATGGCCAGGTTTCGCTCTCTGGGTTGCCCCATACGAATAGCATCCACCAGAGCCAGTAACACGTAAAGAGCAGGGTCTTTACGGATAGCGTAGGTAGCGGATTTAAACAGCGGCTCAATCCCCTGACCTTTGCTGAGCCCACGGGCATCAGGCCAGACAGGAACCAGCTCTCCGGCACTCATGAGTTCATTATCAAAAACAGGAGCAACCAGCGAAGTAGTAATTCCTCGTGTTACTGCACCCGGTGAGGCAGGGAAAACAAATTTTAAACCATAAACAATAAACTCAAACAGGGACTTTCGGTTCACCGAGGGAGCACCTGATCGACGGTCTTTTTTTGCCAGCCCCACGCTATAGCAGCGATTTAATGCCAGATTAACCTGAGATTTACTGATACCGGTCATTTGAGCCAGCGTACGAACCCCGTAAGAATCAGCGGTATCAAGAGAAGAAGACTCTGCACTATTTTCCTGTTCCACACTCCAGTCCTGCCATTGACCCGTTGTAATAGGGATGACCGACTGACTTTCTCCAAGGCTTAGGCAGTAAAGTTTTAACAATAAACCGATATCCTGACCTTTCATGTTGCTCCCTTTGCTGACATGTCCTATGTCCTAGGACGCGGGACGGCTAGTATGAAGCAATTGTGGTTTGAGACCCTGTTTTTGTCAAGATAGAGTCTCTTCCAATATGAAATGAGCCTAAAGGTGATCCTAATTTCTAATATGAAATGAGCCTACTGCTATTGGGGCTTTCGTCCATTATTACGGGATGAAAGTCATCATGAACACAAAGCTCATAAAGACCCTGCAACAGGTGCAGGAACTGCTCCAAAGTACTCCTGGTATCGAACCTGGCTGGGAGTCAAAAGATGAATGTTATCAGTGGGTTGAAGCTACTCTGGCACATTTCAAGTAACTATTCTACAAACCACTAAACATCTGCTCAAAGTCGTCTACTTTTAGAGTATGCAAAATGCTCATGTTTCAGGATCAAGCACAACACCTGCATTACTGCCTGCCCCCTTCGCTACCTCGCAGGTCATCCTCACCAAGCAGGAACACATCCAGCTAAAACAGCAGGCCAACCTCTGGCATGCCATGTGGAAGGCGGCCTGTGGCCGAGAGCAAAAAGTACTGGCTAAAAATGCCTCTCTTATTGCTCAGCATAAAGCCGAAATAGCTGGGTTGAACACCCAGGTCGCTGATCTGAAATCAGAACTGGCACACATGAAGCACTTGCTTTTCGGTCGTAAATCAGAGAAGACCAGTTCTTCTTCAAAGAAAAGTGGCAATACTACCCGGCCACCTTCAAATCGAAAACGAGGTCACCAGCCCGGAGTCCCCGGTTCTGGTCGCCATCTTCACAACAACCTGCCAGTGGTTCATGAGTCTGTAGACTTACCAGTGGACAAACAGTGTTGTACAGTCTGCCACCGGCCATTCAAGTCTTTTTTCAATGACGACAGCTGCGACGTAATTGAAGTTGAAGTTAAGGCTCACGTTCGTCGCTATCACCGAAGGCATTACCAAAAAACTTGCCAGTGCCCTGAAACGCCCAATATTACTACTCCACCACCTCCACCAAGACTCATCAACAGAGGAAAGCTTGGTATTTCTGTCTGGGTGGAGCTGTTGCTGAATAAGTACGCATACGGCATCCCCATAAACAGGCAACTTGAGTCTTATAAGACTCAGGGACTGGAACTGTCGCAGGCGACCATCTCCTTTGGCCTGGAAGCTATAACGCCCTTTTTTGAGCCGGTTGCCGAAGCTACTCGGGAATTCGTCGCCAGTAGCGATCAGTGGCATGCTGATGAAACCCGGTGGATCACCTGGGCACATGAGACGACAGGTTCCCACAAACATTGGCTGTGGGTATTTCTCTGTGACCAGGCAGTTTATTTCAGCATTGCTGACACCCGTGCGGCTGTCGTACCGGAGTCAGTCATTGGTGACGGGGCTGGTACATTGGTGTGTGACCGATACTCAGCTTACAAGAAACTCGCGAATGATGTAGTTTCTATTGATTTAGCTTTCTGCTGGGCTCACGTCAGGCGGGATTTTATTGACGCTCAACGAGGTGATCCGGAGTTGGAGAAGTGGAGCGCCACCTGGGTGAACAGGATTGGTCGTTTATATCATCTTAATAGTCAGCGACTTGAAGTGCTTGATGAACCAGAGCAGCTAGCAACACAGCAGTTACGGCTTGAACATCAGGTAGAGCAGATGGCAACCCAGAGGGATCAGGAACTTAATCGTCCTAAACTGCGAGTCAGAGCGAAAAAAGTGCTCGAAAGTCTGCAGAATCACTGGGAAGGATTGACCCGCTTTGTCACTAATCCCGGTATCCCCATGGATAACAACGCTGCAGAGCAAGCACTGCGCACAGGTGTCGTTGGCAGGAAGAATTACTACGGCTCTGGCAGCGTATGGAGTGCTGATATAGCCGCTTTTCTGTTCAGCGTTTTTATGACGCTAAAGCTTTGGGATATTAATCCAAAAATCTGGCTGGGTGCCTATCTTGAGGCTTGTGCCATAAATGGCAGGAAGCCACCTGATGATCTCACTCCTTATCTGCCCTGGTTAATGAGTGAGGAGCGGCTTTGTGAAATGCGTAATCATGATCCGCCAAAGGTATAACAATTGGAGGCAACAATAGGGAAAAGTGGTGTCTTAATTGCTGATTTTGAAGCGGTTTGTAGAAAAGTTACCATTTCAAATACCGAACCCTTAGCAGACCTGAAAAAGGGCTTATTAAGCGCTATCTCACAGTAGCCACAGGCTACTCAAGAGCTCAGGTTACCCGCCTTATCCATGCTTATCAGTCCAAAGGCTCTCTGAAGCGTAAGCAGCGCACAACCAACGGCTTCAAAACCAAGTACACCCAAGCTGATGCAAGGCTTTTGGCTGAAACTGATCGACTGCATAATGACCTGAATGGAGTGGCTATTAAAAAGCTCTGTGAGAGGGCTTATTCACGCGGAGACAGTCGCTATGAGCGCTTGGCCAACATCTCGGTCTCGCATCTTTACAATCTCAGGCAGTCAAAGACGTACCGGAATATCCGAACCCATAAAGACTGTACACGTCCGGCAAAACGAGCCATCGGCACACGCCGTCGTCCAGATCCTCAGGGGCAACCTGGTTTTATTCGAATCGACACGGTTCATCAGGGAGACAAGGATAAGGTAAAGGGTTTGTACCACATTAACGCAGTTGATGAGGTGACTCAGTATCAGGTTGTTTGCACAGTGGAGAGAATTAGTGAAACTTTTCTGATACCCGTACTTGAAGAGATGCTGACATCTTTCCCCTTTAAAATACAGGGTTTTCACTCGGACAACGGTTCAGAATACGTGAATTACAATGTAGCAAAATTACTCGACAACCTTCGTATAAAATTCACGAAATCAAGATCAAGAAAAACAAACGACAATGCTCTTGTTGAGTGTAAAAATGGTGCGGTGATCAGAAAGATTCTTGGTTATGCGCACATTCCACAAGAATATGCGACGGAGGTAAACGAATTCAACAGAAAATATCTGACACCATACCTCAATTATCACAGACCCTGCTTCTTTCCTGAAACTGTCGTAGACAAGAAAGGCAAAGAGAGAAAAAAATATTGTTATGAAAATATGATGACGCCGTACGAAAAGTTCAAATCGCTGGCCAGAAGTGAACAATACCTCAAGAAAGGAATCACTCTTGAAGATTTACAAGCACAGGCTGATTCCATGAGCGATAATGAGGCGGCAGAAAGACTACAGTCTGGCAGAGAAACACTTTTTAAAACTGTTTTTGAACGAAAGGCCTGAAAGCACTGGCTTGACACCTCTTTCAGGCTCATTTTGGGATTGGAAAATACTGACGGGCTATTCGGTTAAGATTTTTTATTCGTATAAACGCACCACTTTCCAATGAATTTTTCCGAATAATATACCCGACTATGCCCAGTATTCCGCCAATTAAAAAAGGAATGCGCCAACCAAAATCAACCATACCCTGTGTACCTAATACTCGGATAAGACAAGAATGAACAACCTGCCCGAGAAGTATCCCAAGCTCCATGCCGGAAGCAATAATAGCGATAGCGAGTCCCTTGTTGTCTTCAAATACTTCACTGATGTAGGTATAAACGCCTCCGACTTCACCTCCCATTGACAGCCCCTGGATAAAGCGGAGAGCGATAAGCAATATGGGGCTCCAGATGCCTGCACTGTAGTAGTCTGGTAACAATCCAATAGAGACAGTTGCAAAGGCCATCAACAGTAGGGTCATTGTCAGAGGGTGCTTTCGACCATGGCGATCCCCTTGATGACCAAATATAAACCCACCTAACGGACGTGATAGATACCCAACAGCAAAAATGGCAAAAGCTATGAGTAAGCTTTGTTGTACTTCGTAGTGAGGGAAAAACAGCGGGCTGATATAAGCAGTCAAGAGCCCGTAAACTATAAAGTCATAGGCCTCCAGCATTCCCCCAGCGCTGATCATCAATAGTAACTTCAATTTATTTAACTCGGGGGAGTTTAGTTTCATGGTTATGATATCAGCCAATAGATAATCAATTCTGTTTTATGACTCAAGCACTTTTCAGCAGTACTCTCCGGTAAGCTGACAGCTGGTCTCCAAACTTGTCTTTACCGTCTTTTCTTAGCTTTTCTGCGTGGTTGTCCAGGTAATTATTCAAGGTATCCTGACCTTTCAGATAGTATCGAATGGATACACCAAAGCTGTTTTCTCTGGCAGATAGTTGGTCATCCTCCAGCATCTGGTAAGTTTCTGCAGAAATAAAGCCGTCAATAGCCAGTATTTCTCGAATATGGTTGGGGAGCCACTCCATAAATGTTTCTTTCATCTTTGTGTTCACCAAACAGTTCACTTCATAAACGAGCATCTAAAAACTTCCTAAAAAAGCAGAGTAAGATATCAGAAAATAGAACCGTAGCTGGTTAAAGTCCATTTGAAAATTAAAACATTTTTCAGAAAATGGGACTAAAGAGCAGGCAATTATTGTACGCTTGAAAAAATGAGAGTGGACTATCTTGTGATCAGTTTCTTGAAGAAAGGCAGCCATTGCTGAATATTTTCAACGTATACCCATTACGACGACAAATCGGATTGGCGGACAATAATATTGTTCGCAAAAAAGTAATGAATGACAGAGCGTTCGCCGAATGAACGCCCTGTCGATGTTCACCCTTGGGGGGTGAACCAGCTTCTCAACCAGCCCCTGCCATTATGTCAAAGTCACAGGCTGACCGTGAAACCGATGGTTAGTATAGTCAGTTCTGTGACTTGGGCGTAAATACTTTTTTGGAGTATTTATGTTCTCGTATCTCCTGCGGGTATCTAATGCCCGGGATATTTGTGAGCCCCTTGTTGATATGAGGGGCATTTTTTCTCACTCCCGTTTAATGACTGCCCGATCGGGAAACTTTCCCTGTTTCAACTCTGAGAAAACGGCTCTGCATTTTATGTAGTCGCCGCTGTGCGTCCTGTTGCTGATTATTTGATTTGAAAATCAATCAGCAGCAGATCTTTCAACTCTGACACAGCGGATTACATCGTTTTCTGCACGCCATAAAAAAAGCCCGGTTTTGGCACCGGGCTTTCTGTAGCAATGTTTGCTGTGTCTTGGGAGAGCCATACATTGCCTTTCCTTTATTTAGTTGAGAATGGCATGTCTGGCAAGGTTTAGTCTTTTCATGAACAGGTTGTCTGCAGACGGTGTTGATCCGACTGGTTATCTGCAAGAAAAAAAGCTGGACTTCGTGCTATTGAGCTCGCTGGTTGGGCTGAGAGTTGTACAAGACTGGTGGTACGGCGATTGCCTTGAATACCCACTGATAAACGTCAAAGGGCAGATAACAGGCCACGAACGAATTTATCCCAGAGGTTTGCTGCACAAGCGTTGCCCGGATCGCTTTGCACCAAAAGATAATAAGAAAGTGACCAAAGGTACTACAGTTTCCAGAAGCTTTGCGTTGGTGGGAATCTCTCTTCCAGAACTGCCCAACTATCTGGGTAACTTGCGAGTGGTGGGTGGTATGGCTGATGCGGTAAATGTATACCTGGCCACCGGAGAGCCTGTGGTCTGCATTGTCGGGGAAAATAACGCCAAGTCCATCGTTGCGCAGCTGGCACAGGAATGGCCGCATCTGAAAGGAAGGATCATTGTTGCCCTCGATCATGATCTAGCGGGGATTATGGCCTGTCATCGAAGTGAATGCCGATGGGTGGTTCCACAACGATATGGTGAGGACTGGAGTGATGTTCGTGATGATGTGGAGTTGCAGGGCATCAAGCAGCAGTTGCAGCCGGTTCGTAACCCGATAGAGGCTGTCGATTTAAAATCCATCCCGATTCCAGCGGTTGAAATGGCGATAGCGAATGGTTGCGGAGATTATCAGAGCAGCCTGAAGTTACTGGCAAAGGCAGACAATGAGCGTTGCGCCGCTACTCTGGCAAAAGCCATTGTTCAGCGGTTTCATCACAAAGTTCCGGCTCAGTGTGATGAGCATGAGTTTATTCAGACAATTCAGGCCGCTAATCCCTATCTGCTTCATCCTGACACTTTGAATCAATTGAAAAGAATGCTGGCAGGCTACTGTTTTCGTCAGCAACAGGTGGTTCAGAGTGAATGTTGTTTGAGTGCCAGCAAAACGAAATCTCTGGCAGATCATTACCATAAAGTTTCTGCCATCAACCCTAAAACAGTACCTCTGGAAAAAGGCCGGATTACGCTGATCAAAGCCCCTTATGCAGCAGGGAAAACCAGGCTGATGTCTGCACTATCAATGGATGCTGAACAAAAAGGCGACAGGGTACTGGCGGTTACTCATCTGGTGTCCCTTGCCCATGAACTCTCTAAACGGCTCTGTCTGGAAAGCTATCTCAATATACCTGAGTCTTTTATGCCAGCGGTTAACCGGCTTGTGACCTGCATCAACAGTTTGTGTGCGCCGAATGTCAGCTGCTATCTGCAATCAGGCAAGCCAGATATATTGCTGCTGGATGAGTTCTCGCAGCATATCTCGGTGCTGGGCACCTGTCCGCATATCAAAGACCCTTCTGTGCTTGCCCGTTATCTGGATTTAATTGAGCAAACACACACCGTCGTCATCTGTGATGCCGATTTGTCGTCTTACCATGTGCGACTATTGCAAGAATGGTTTCCTGACAGAGAGATTCACTTCTATGACATGCCATTCAGCCAGAATACTGATCTTGTGTGCGAGTTTGCTACTGGTAAAAGCGGCGCAAAATCCGTGATCGACCAACAGTTATTACCGTCCATTGCCAAAGGCAGAAAAATCGCCATTGCCACCGATAACCGGGTCTATGGCGGCAAGCTGGAAAAAATTATCCGCAAACAGTTTCCTGATATTTCACTGCTGCGGTTCGACGGAAAAAACCGGAACGAACCCAACCAGAAAGCCTTTCTGCAAAACTGTGATCAGGAAGCCCGGCGATATCAGGTCATCATCTACTCACCCGCTATTCAGTCAGGCGTTTCTATTCAGGCACCTTTCGATCAGGTGTTTGGTTTTTCGCATAACATTGTCCTGCCAACAGAATTTGTGCAAATGCTCAGGCGTTTCCGGTCAGCCCGGCAGTTCACTGTTGTCGCCGATATGATTCCCGCCAAAAAAGGCAATGAAGACTGGTTGGCAAGACTCCGTGCGCTTCAGTATGCCGAACGCTATGTCCGTAATACCGATGGTGTTTCTGTTGGGGAATACGACGGATTTTGTGAAGGTGAACGGAGCCGGCAGGTGAGACTCAAAGCGCTGGGCGGCAATGGTCTTTTTTATCTGATGCAGGAAAGGGGATTTACGGTGGAGTATCACCAGTCAGAAGTTCAGTCTGAAGGTTTTGAGGCACGTTGGAAGGAGACAGAAACGGAGTTAGAAAGGGAGGAGGTGGCGGCTGTTCGGCAGTCCGCTGTTATTTCAGCGGAGCAGTATGATCAGCTGTCTCATAAGGTTGAGCCTCGATTACAGGAAATACTGAGTTGCGAGCGATACCGAATCTGCGAAGAGCTGGGCATACAGGCTCGTGAATTACAGGATGAAGATATTGAATTCTGGAAGCGAGTAGGACTCACACGACTGCGGCGGTTTATGCAGTTTCCATTGCCCGATGGCAGCCACTATCAACCTCAACCAGACAATGACAATACACCGATATGCCACAGGCGGTTTGAATCTGTTGCAGTGGAAGTCTTCCGGGAGTTGCTGCAACCACTTTTTCCAGGTTGGAATTATGAGCAATCCTGGGGAGAGCAAGAAGCAGAGCAGTTAGTGGACAGGATAGAGGCTTATCATCAGAAAGCCCCCTTTATGCTCAACCAGCTGAAACTGATACCGGATAGTGTGATAAAAAATACAGTGAAAGGCGCAGAGTTTCAGCGACCAAAATCCGCTTGTAATTTTGTCAACCGGTTGCTGAGAATGGCGGGGCTGATTATTGATAAGCAGCAGATACGCACCGGAGAGTTTAACCCTGATACAGGCAAAGAAATAAGGGTCAGGCGTTACAGCATCAATCAGGAATCGTTGATGTTAATGCGGAGATATGCCAGCTCCCGGGCAGCTCATAAGCAAATTGGTCTGTCACAGATTCAGGGGAGTAGTATAAAAACAAGCCAAGGTGTGACAGCCCATAATCATGATATCAATTGTCTTTCCACTGTGAACAAGGTCAGTAGGGTTCAATTAGCACAGGCTCCAGAATTAAGAATATCCTCCTTGCAGAACAGCCCCCCAGAACTTCAGGAGAACCCTTAGACAGCTCAGACTACGTTCTAATGATTACGAAACCAGAGACGGAAGCATAATCCGGTCTGAGTCTATGTGTGATGGCGGGCATACAAACATCAGTACTAAATCTGAAGTTGCCTGCAACTGATGGGCGGTACCGGGTTCGATAGTAAAGCTATCTCCGCTGGATACTGCATGTGCTTTGGTTTCTCCCACATAACCGTCATCTTCAACATTGGCCGTGTAGATGATGCCTTCGCCTGACAGGATGGAGTATATCTCTTCACCCTCAGCATGATAGTGGCACCCAACTCTATGACCGCTCTTGATTTCAGCACTGAACAGGCAAAAATCATTGCCAGTTGATAGCGGGGCTATGGCAATGCCTACATGATCATCCGGCTTGGCCTGATGCAGGGCATCTTTGATATTGATAATGCTTCGCATGAGAGACTGCTCAATTTTTTATCTGCGATATAGGATTGGTGATAAATTGAGCATTCGCAAGATTTAGTCTTCTCCAATATGAATGAGCCTCATGATTTTGGTTCTATCGTTCATTATTACAGGATGAAAATAATCATGAATACGAGGCTCATTAAGACCCTTGAGTACGTGCGTGAACTGCTTGTGCAAGTACCATTACTCAAACCCAAACGAGAGTAAAAAGATGAGTACTATTAATGAGTTAAAGGCACTTTGAAGCACTTTCGATACCAGCTTCTTGCTCGGCAGAAAAAGTACTTATCAAACAGTACCCAACGGTCACTACAGACCACTCCAGAATTCAAACCATCCGTTTCATCAGTTCGTACGCTTTCAAGGCCGTTTGAATGCGCTTACGGCAGAGTTGAACAGTGAGTCCGGTTTCTGTCATTTGGATAAAAAGCCTGCTTCTGACAACAGTAGTCAGACCATCCGGCTCGGTACACTGAGCAATGAAAATCAAATGATCAGGGACACCTGCCAAAAGCAGTCAATGAAAGAATGTCTGAACAGTGCCAGGTGTTGAAATACCAAAAGCAGATTGCTTTCGGTGACGGTTTGCCCTGTCAATCGGTAACAGGGTATCAAATGAGTCGCTCGCAGGGAGTCCCAGTTGCCTCACGGCAATATCATGGGTGGGTTTTGTCGAGCCACGTATGCAGCGCACCCATTTCGCTGGTTTCTTCCCGACAAAACACTGAAGTGTGGCAAGTATAGTGAACTTGTTTTGGTAAAGCTCAGCTTATCAGCTTACTGTAAACAAAATATGATAGGATAGTCAGGTTTTAAAATTTAACTGCCACTGTGAGACCGATGTCTGAATAATATCCGACCATTATTTCTGTCTTAGGCGGTAGTGTGGACGAACAAAAAGTTAGCGGTCAACAGGGCTTAAGACTGCTTTATCACCCCGGTTAAGCACATGACGATGCCAAATTCTGACAGCAAACCACGCAGCTGATTGATGATACCGGTTCGCATATGCACGTAGCCCTGGCGAATGCGATGGATAATTAATGATGCCTGTTGGTGTACGGTTTTTACCGGCACAAAGCGCATCTTCGGGCGACCAACGGCTTCGCAAATGGCCTCTGCATCATTACTGTCGTTTTTTTCACCCTGTCGATACGGGGCAACGTATTTCGGAGCCATGATCCGGGCATCGTGACCCAGTTTGATAAATTCACGGGCCCAGTAATGAGCACCGGAGCAAGCCTCCATACCGATCAGGGCTGGAGGTAATTTGGCGACTTCAGGTATCAGTTGCTGTCGTTTTACCGCTTTACGAATGACGGTTCTTCCCTTCTGGTTAACACCATGCAGGCTGAACACATTTTTAGCCAGATCGATACCGAGGGTTAATGTATTCATGAGCTTCTCCTGATGGAATATATCGCTGTCTATACCAGTCTGGCATTATTTGCCAAAAGTGGGAGGAGTCCATTTCATTCGTTAGGCATCAAATTGTACCTGCTTTCAGATTTGTCAGCGCATGGTATGCAATAAAGGGTCTTTATGAAAAACAAAATATACCTCACTGATTTAATTGGGGGATTGAATGTTAATAATACAAAAATTAAATTTAATCTTAACAATGGTCATGACGATCCAATTGACTTGTATGCAAATAACCCTCAGTTAGTTAATCACCAATGGTTGTTTTGGAGAACAAAGACAAGAAATTTTAGGGTAGGTCAAACTGCAATATGCTTAGTAAGAATGAGCGGTAAATTCTGGCTACTTACTACGATTAAAAAAGTAACTCATGAATTAGATGTCAAGAATGGGATCAACTATGAAGGCCAAGAATTAGAGGAATATAGCGGTTTATATGGACGAGTAGTAATTAAGTACCATAAGTCATTCAAATCTAGCACTGTAAATGCATCAACGGTTTTAGATGCTTTAGAAGTAGTACAAATCCTTCCTTCAACCTTCGAAGGGAAAGATTTTCCTGGATACGACAAAGTCAGGTTGTCGTATAACCGTCATTCACCACCCTATTCAGGAATAAATTTCTTGGTACGTTGAGCCCAAAATAAAAATGATCGTCGATTGCCTCTCCGATATTCCAACCATGTGTTTCTCCGTCCCGTTAACCGACAGCACATGAATCCCATCAAAGCACAGGAAAACCCATCTGCCCGTTGGATTCTGGGCTGGTTTCTTCTTCATGTCCGGGAACGTTCGGCTCTGCCTTTTCAGTTCATAGCGGATTCGATGCTGAATTGCAGCATAGACCATAAGACAGAGTGTCATCACCATTAACAGGGCCTCAATACGCTCAGGTTTTTTGAGATACAGTGAAGACACCAGAAAATCAGGACTCTTCAGGAAGCGAAAACCTCTCTCAACCTGCTGCTGGGATTTATACGTCCTCAGTAGTTCGCCAGCGTCAAGCCGGGCTGTATCTGTATCGTTGGTTGCCAGAACAAAACAACCCAACGATGCTTCTGCATCACGACGAGTCTGTACAGCAACCGTGCAGGAGCCTGTCACATAATATTCATAGTGGTCGGGAACTGCTCCATCAGCAGGACGGCCTTTGGTTTTATAGCAGGGACTCTCGATGATCTCAGGTTCAGCCTGGCAGTATACGGACTGTTTTTGCCATAGCTTGAAAGCTTCCATGGCATCCGATTCGCAACAGAATGGCTTCTTGCCCAATTTCTCAAGTTCCTTGAATTCCTTCAGGGACTTTTTCTGCATACGCCTTGTCAGTGTCTTCTGTTCTGTTTTCTGGCTTTGATTATTTCGAAACAGTACCCAACGTTGTACGACACCTGCATAGTCAGACAGAGTCTCTACAGATTCGTAATGCTCAAACCCTTCAACCTCAACCATTGAGCGCAATGGCGCACTTTGAACCAGTTCTTTGGCTGCACCAATGTTGAGAGGAACTCTGGAGATAAACAACTGATCCTGCTGACTCAGTTCCTGAACGGTTTCAGCCACATACAATGCGGCATCACCGATGAAGTAACGGGCATTCAGTGCCGCTTTGAAGCTCTTTATATGCTCAGAAACCACTTGTTTGAAACTGGTCTTGTCCGTCACATTACCGCTGGCTGCTTTCATAAACATCGGAATGCCTGCCCGGTTTTCAGTCAGCAGGAGCAATATGGCCTGGTTCAGGTCAGGACGATGATCTCGGCTGTAGCCCTTGCAAAGCCTGATGCAATTGAGGTCTTCGTCACTGACTTCCTCCTCGCTGTTATAACGGCCATCGACGTGAAATCCTGTGCCATCAAGGTTGAGTGCATCACATGGCAATTTGAGATGCGTAGCCACCTTGATAGCCAGCTCAAAATAGACTTTACTGACACCCAGTTCAAACAGTTCATCCAGTGCTCTTCCAAGAACTTTGTCGTTTATGTGTTCGGGCTCAATCCCCTCTCTGATCAGTTTATCGAGGGGTTTATTGGAGAAGAACTGAGGGAACATGTGGAGAGACTGCCCCGTAAAGCCGAGGCCATTGATAATCATCGCGACAACGGCCTCACCGTGGGAGATGTTCCATTCGTCAGATACTTTGGGCGCACGCCTGTCGATATGGTCGGCAATGCCCAGTTCTTTGCACATTCCAGCCACTAGACCGAGATGATCCATGACCTGAGAGCGGTATTGAATAGGAGGCATAACAAGGCTTCTTGATATTTGCTTATCTGATAATAGATAGCAGGTATTAGGAAAATGTCATGCTGGGTGGTGAATGTCGGGTATAAAGATCTAAAAACTATTGTGGACAGGGATAAACGAGATTGGGTTGCTGCACTTGAAAGTCAAAAAGCTGTTTATTTAATCAATGATACAGCAACTGGCAAAATGTACGTTGGCTCAGCAACAGGCGATAATGGAATGCTACTTCAAAGGTGGAAAAATTACGTTAGTAATGGTCACGGGGGGAACAAGGATCTTGTTAGTTTAGTTGCCCAAAAAGGGTTTGAGTATGTCAAAGCTAATTTCACCTATTCAATTTTAGAGAACTACAACTCTAGGGTTGGAAAAGACTACATATTGCAAAGGGAGTTTTGGTGGATGGAAACTCTTGGGACTAAAGCTTTTGGGTACAATAATTAGCTAACTTAGAGAACCTGTATTAGGTACAATAAAATTGCCTAACGAATAAGGATAGATTGCGCGCAGCCGCAATCTTATCCGGTTGTTGAACAAGCCCGGCCTTGACAACTGTTCGGTGTGGTTTATGGGAAATAGCTTTTTCTTCAGCTCTCCGCACAGTCGGTGCGGATAATATGGCGGTTTTTCAGGCATGAAAGCGTCCCTGCTCCCGCTGGTTGGACGAGCATCGTCGTAGATTTGTTGTTAGTTTGCTGCTTTCGTTTTCCTCCTGCTGAATGAGTTTAGTCCCGGCACTTTTGGTTCAACATTAGGTAGGGCGCATCAGTTTGAAGGCAATCGCCCTCATATCACTACTGCAGTGTTGACAGGTATGTTTAGGGTGGATGACTGGCGTGGCAGGCTTGATGATCACCTGCAGAATCAACTGAACCAGACGGAGTAGTTTTCTGCACCGGCAATGGAGAAAGCCGTAATCCCGGACTCTCCTTAATCCTTTGGGCAGAACGTGCTGGAGTACTAACCAGAGGAAGTCTTCTCCTTGCAGGGGTCGGGATTCGGTTGTCCAGCTCTCACTGTTCCGATAACTGAAGGTGAGTTTTCCATTTTCGCTGGCGGTAATAGCAATGGGGAAGCAAAGGCTATCGAATGCTCAGAAAGCTGGGAGTCGAGAGATTTCTGGCATGGAATACGGCAAAGTCTGCTCATGGGGTTTGGCGTCTTAGTGGTAGTCCTGCGCTGACTAAAGCATTGCCAAACAGATATTTCAGGAACCTTGGGTTGCCAGAACTGGCAGCAAGATGAATACAAAGCAGATTTGAAACGCCGTGCTACGTGATCCGTATGGCCGGTGTTGTGGGAGGAGCGGAGTCGTGAGGCTCTGCCCTATCCCGATTATAGCCTAAACAAACAACGTGAAATCATCTAAGGAAAAAGGATGAATAAGGAAATGAAGCGTAAAACTGCAATGGTTTTACATCAAATTGAAGAATCAATAGGTAACTTTGTTTTAAACAATGGCAATATTGAATCCTTCAATGTGAATACTTTAGAAAATATTCATAAAAGAGAGGTCGATAAGGGGCGATTATTTGATAGTAACTCTATAAAAGATATTATTGAAGCAACCTATTTAGATGAACTTTTCCGTTTCGCTCTTGACTTAGCAAAAGACAGCAGTGTAATAGATTCTATTAACTATTTATATGCTTTATTCCATCATCTTGACATATATTGGGTATTCCAGCGCATTCGGCCACCCATTCCGGTAACATCCGGCCACCTGTTCCAGTGTATCCGGCCACCCCTTTTCGGAGCGTAGCGACGCATCGGATAGCAGCTTAGGACGTAAGTTCTGACTTTGCCAGTTTTGACTGTTTCTTGCGCAGGGAGTCACCCTTAAGTGGCACCCGGTGAGCGTTGTGAATCAGCCTGTCCAGAATGGCATCTGCCAGTGTTGGATCACCGATCAATTCATGCCAGTGATCTACCGGCATCTGACTGGTGACCAGGGTGCTTTTTACATTGTGCCGGTCTTCTACTATTTCCAACAGGTCACGCCGCTGGCTTTCTGTCAGAGGTGATAGACCCCAGTCGTCTAAAAGAAGAAGGTCAGTTTTTGCCAGTGCTGTCATCAGTTTCACATAGCGACCGTCAGCCCTTGCCAGGTTCAGATCTTGCAGTAATCTCGGCAGCCTGAGGTACTGCACTGTGTACCCATCCCGGCAGGCCTTCTGTGCCATTGCACAGGCCAGCCAGGTTTTTCCTACACCCGTCGGCCCTGTAATGATCACGTTCTGATGCTCCCGTATCCAGTGGCTGGATAACAACTGCTGTATCTGGTCTCGTTTAAGACCACGGGGGTGACGATAGTCTATGTCTTCCATGCAGGCATCATGACGTAGTCGTGCTTTTTTAAGCCGTGTTTTTAAACGCCGGTTATCCCTTGCGGTCATCTCACGGTCAATCATTAAGCCGAGCCGTTCATCGAACGACAACTGCTCTATATCCGGACTTTTAAGCTGCTCATCTAATGCTTCGAGCATACCGGTAAGTTTCAGAACCTGAAGCTTTTCCATCGTAGGGTTCATTAACATTTTTATTCTCCTGCCGTCGTTAGTTAAAGTAGTCTGAACCCCGAAGGTTCTCGTGCTCATCAGGCAACACCGTCTCTGGCTCCAGTTCCGGAAGCGGTTGCTGATCGAGGTTGTGCTTCAGGATTGACTCTATGCTCCGGTAAGTGCAGGTTTCTGCATAAAGTGCACGACGACAGGCGTTTTCAAGTCGGTCGTTACCGTAGCCTTTGGCTAAACGGATGATGCCCTGACAACTTCGGTAACTCAGCTCAGGATAACGCCGTGTTGCAAGGACGCGTTGGATGACGGCTGCGGTTTCAGGTCCGATTTTTGCCGCCCAGCTTTGCATTCGTTCTGGTGTCCACTCGGCATATTTACGGTGCTTTTCCGGCATGTGGCTGGCTTGAGTAGTATGCCTGCCCTTATGCTGCGAACGGCGGTGGCTGGCGACTCTCTGCCCCTTATAGAAGCACTCAATCGTCTGACTGGTCATGCGTACACTTAATTGCTTTTTGACCAGCTGATAAGGGACTGAGTAGTAGTGTTTGTCGACCTCTACGTGGTAGTCAATATGTACTCGTGCCTCCTTCCATTCTGCGT
The DNA here is from genome assembly GCF_025562715.2 of Endozoicomonas gorgoniicola. NCBI lineage: Bacteria > Pseudomonadati > Pseudomonadota > Gammaproteobacteria > Oceanospirillales > Endozoicomonadaceae > Endozoicomonas > Endozoicomonas gorgoniicola. Next base: position 2,101,799 of record NZ_JAPFCC010000001.1, on the reverse strand, counting down.
ATTGATAACGCATTTCAGGCAGTGGGCGCAGTGAAGGCTTATCGAGAGAATCAAACAATGAACGACGACTACCGGACAGTTTCTGGAACGGTTGGTTATTCAGTTCTGTCAGTAACCCTGCAATAGCCTCATTGAGTGAAGCCAGGGAGAAGAATGTCTGGTGGCGTAAACGCGCCAGTATCCACCGTTCAACTATCTGAACAGCAGACTCGACCTTACCTTTATCTTTTGGAGATCGGACCCGGGCGGGTACGACAGCGACATTATAATGTTCGGCCAGGTCTTGATAAGTAGGATTGATCTCAGGCTCATAACGATGAGGATGCTTCACGCCACTTTTCAGGTTATCCGGCACCAGGTTATTGGGTACTCCACCCAGGTATTCAAAGGTACGCACGTGAGAGCCTATCCAGTCTGGCAAAGACTGAGATAATGTAGCTTCTACATAGGTGTAACTGGAGGCACCAAGCGTCGCAATAAACACCTGCGCCTGCTGAACCTCTCCTGTGTGCTGATTAACGACAGTAACCGTCTGTCCGGCGTAATCGATGAACAGCTTGTCGCCTGCAATATGATTTTGGCGCATAACAACATCAAGGTGCGTTCGCCACTCTCTATAGCGGTCACTGAACCAACTGTACTGATAGCCTTCAGGATGGTTGGTCTTGTATTCCTGCCAGAGCACCATAAGGGTGACACCGGGCTTGCGAAGTTCCTGATGAATTTCGCTCCAGTCTGGCAAGGCCAGTTGGCGCTTTGAAGCAGGTGGCTGAACGGGAAACAGTTGTTGATCCAGTGTCGTCTCATCCAGATTAGATGACAAAGGCCATTCCAGCCCGGAGGCAGCAAACCGGTTAAGGTAATCACTGACGGTTGCTCTGGAAATATTGCAGCTACTGGCAATCTTCCGGATGCTGAGTTGGTGCTCGAATTTGAGCCTGAGTACTTCACGAATTTTGCGCATGGGCAGTCTCTTCATGATGCTATCCACTCGTCCTTGAGGAGGTCTCAAGTTTGAGGGTAGCGGTGAATTATGGGACTGCGCCACTGGTCGGAAATGGGGTGGCCGGATGTACCGGAATCAGTGGCCGGATACTAACGGAATGGGTGGCCGGATGTTACCGGAATCGGTGGCCGGATGGCTCCGGAATACCCACATATATGAAGTAAGAAACGCCATTTCTCATCCCAATAGACCTTTTTGGGATTGTTACTGGTATAGAGTTGCATCAATCGCAACTGATCCAGTAAATGAGATACTAGGATTGCAAGAAATAAAAAAAACCTTTTTAGCTGCTGAAGCTGGTACGATTCAAGACCCTCCAGAAGAGTGGCTAAGTAAAATAATATGGCAAATACCAAACAATCTACCTAACCAATTTGATCATGGTGTTACAGGTCTTATTGGACGCACAAGTGAACTTGGAGAGCTTAAAAAGTTAATCTCTAATCAAAGGGTTAATACGATTGCACTTGTAGCACCTGGAGGAACGGGAAAAACCGCTCTTGCTCTAGATCTACTAAGCGCAATAGTATCAACTCCAGCCTATTCTAAACACATTGATGCTGTAGTTTACACAACTTTAAAGACTGAAAAGCTAACAGCTGAAGGTGTTGTCCCTCTTGATGCAGTAGAAACAATTTCTGAACTTAAACGCAGTATTGTTAACTCATTGAATGAAATATTTGATGACGAAAATGATTCTTTCGATGATTCTATTAACTCATACAAAAACAAAAACATATTGTTATGCTTAGATAATTTAGAAACATTGCTTAGAGATAATCATGATAGCTTTGAAAACTTGAACCACTCGCTTCCTGTAACTTGGAAGGTTCTCGTTACTAGTAGGGTAAGCATCACGAATTCTTCTGTTTTAAGTCTAAATGTTCTTAAAGAAAAATCGGCAATACATCTTGCAAGAACTTATTTGAAAAAACGCGGGGCTAACCCTTTAGAAGAAAATGCTTATAAAAAACTAACAAAGGAGTGTCATTATAATCCTCTTGCTATAAGATTGACTCTTGATTTGGTCATTAAAGGGAAACCTATACCAGACTCCTTGAATGTAGCTAATAAAGAAATAGCTGAATTTTCTTATAACAACCTAATTGAAACACTTAGCGATAACTCCATTCAAGTTTTAGAGGCTATATTTGTCGAAGATTCTTCCTCAAGAATGTCTCTGTGTGAGTTATTAGGGCTGTCATTAGATGATGTTTCATCAAGCATAGGTGAACTAAGTCGTACAAGCTTAATCAAACGTGAATCTACAGATCAAAATGAAACTTACAGTTTAAGCGACTCGGTTAGAGACCTACTATTAATTAGTCCAAAAAATATCGACGCTAGAAATAAAGTACAAAATCTAATTAATAAAAGAAGGGTTTTATCAAAAGAAATAGACATCAAGCAAGATCAACGAGATATACCAGAGTGGCATGTTGATTACATACCTAAAGATACAAACCAAAACTTAAAAATTTTAATAACCGAAATAAACAAAAAAATAAAAAAAGCATTCAGAAACACTGATATTGCTGTTTCACTCTATAGGAAACTTCAAGAAGCAAAGTATATTTATGATGATAATGCTTTATACCATAGAAGTTTTGCAAGAGTTTCTGAAGCACTAAAAGACTTTAATGGCGCAGAACGAGAATATAAAAAAGCAATATCAATTGATTCAAATAATGCTCAGTCTTATTATTTGCTTGGTAGGCTTTATCACGATACAAACAGGTATGATGAATCCTTAGAAATCTATCAAAAACTAATTGATGATGGATGGACAAGAGAAGAAAGTGATATTGTAAGCTTTGGGCGATCTATATATAACGGTTATTTTCTTTCTCTTTTATACTCTGGAAAATATTCTGAAGTATTAGATAAAACAAAAAAATGGAAAGAATCAGATATATACCGTGGTATATTAGGTGCCTACAGGGCTAGTGCCTGGAAAAGAAAAATGGAAAACTTGGTTGATATTAACCCTAACCCTGATGAAGCCGTTGATGCTCTAGTCAGAGCAGCACGCATTTTATCAGATGTTTTCCGTAATGATGGGTACCTTAGAACAGCTTGCGCTCAAGCAAGAAAAGTATTTGAAGAGATCGAATTTTGTTTTTCTCGCGATGAATATTGTTCTAAGTTCCCAGAACAAGGCTTAGAGCTTTTAGAAATGGTATCAGAACACATTCTCGAATTTGGTGATTCTAGAGATTCGTTTAATAGCAAAATAATTGAGAAACTGAGTAAAGTAAATATAGATAACAACCCGTTTAAATCCAAAAAATGGCGGACATATTTAAAATCAGACAGCATCATTGAAACACCAAGCGAATATGAAGTAAAAGATTTCATATCCGTCAAAATACATAACCGCCCCAAAGATAGAGCTAGTTTTCTTTTTGCAAAAGACGCTTTTGGCGAAACATATTTTTTACACTTTGACAAACTAAAAAATGGAGCTTGGCAAGAATGGTGTAAATTATCTTTGGGGGCAAACCTAGAGGTAATTCCAGACGAAGATAAGTCTCAGCCAAATAAAGCAAAAGAAGTACAAGAAATATTCCTTGTAGACTAGTGCAAATCGGCTATAAATCGGGTAGCCGGAGGTCTTTAACCTCCAGCCTCCACATCACTCCGGCGTGCGGGTCCGCACCGGGCGATTCACCGAGGATGGTGAAACCTGATCCACAAGTCTTTCAGGGAAACAAGCCCGAGTTTACTGAGAGAACTGTCGTTTAATGCTAACTGTGCCGCATAGGTTTTGCTTAGCCGGTAATACCCTTTGCTACTGGCTGCAATCGAGGCGGCCTTGATGTGATCAACACCTAACCTGATCAAATTTCTGTAACGGGTTTTCGGCTTTCGCCATTGCTTGATAAAACAACAGCGAATCCGCCGACGTATCCATTGATCCAGTCGCGGTATGGGACTGTAATATTCGGTTATCCTGAAATAACCCATCCAGCCCCGGATATATTCGGCCAGCTTCTTCAAGCGATATTCCATCGATACTCCCCAGCTTCGGCCAGTGAGTTTCAGGATTTTCCGCTTGAAACGGTTCAGACTCTTCTACGACCAGCGGATTCGCTTCCCTGTGAAGGTAAAACTCAGGAACTCAGCTTCGGTAGCTTTCACTACCTTGCTCTTTGTCGGGTTTACCCTCAGTTTTAGCCTCCGCTCAAGGTAGTGGGTGATGCTTGCCATCACTCGCTCACCGGCGGTGTTCACAAACAGATCGGGAGCGAGTTGACAGCAACAGGGTTGTGAATTTATCGTATACTGTATCTATGTACAGTATTTGATGAAAGCATGATTATAACACCAAAACTATTGCAACCCCCGTCTGGGAAAACATCCTTTCCCTTTTACCAAAGCCCTGCTGCCTGTGGTTTTCCCAGCCCTGCGGCGGATTATCTGGAAGACCGACTATCCCTTGACCAACTTCTGGTTCAGCATCCGACCGCAACCTTTTTTGCCCGGGCTCAGGGTAATTCGATGATAGGTGCGGGCATTCATGACGGCGACCTGCTGATAATTGATCGTTCCCTGACCGCCCGTTCCGGAGATATTGTCATCGCCTTGCTGGACGGCGAACTGCTGGTTAAACGTCTGAAGCTGAACAATAAGAAAGCCGAACTGCATTCGGAACATCCCGATTATCCCCCGGTACGATTAACGGCAGAACAGGAGCTCGATGTATGGGGCGTGGTCACACAGGTTATTCATGAGTTGCGGTCGTAATGGGCAGCGACAAGGTCATCGCCCTCTGTGATGCCAATTCGTTTTATTGTGCTTGTGAACGTGTGTTTGATCCGACCCTGCTGAATATTCCTTTAGGTGTACTCAGTAATAATGATGGTTGCATTGTCGCCCGAACCCCTGAACTCAAAGCATTGGGCGTGAAGATGGGAACGCCTGCCTTTAAGGTCAGGCATCTGGTTGAACAAGGCGCCATTGTTCTGAAAAGCTCCAACTACACCCTTTATGGTGATATGTCTTCCCGCTTTATGTGGGTGCTGGAGCAGTTCAGCCCGGACGTAGAGGTGTATTCCATCGATGAGGCGTTTGTGGACTTGGCGGGCTTCCCGAAAGAACAGCTATTGATGATGGGGCAAGAAATAAAACAGAGGGTACAGCAGTGGACAGGGCTGCCCATCGGCGTCGGCATTTCCACCACCAAAACCCTCGCCAAACTCGCCAACTATGCCGCGAAAAAATATCGAGCTACCGGTGGTGTGGTGGACTTGACGGACTCCAAACGACAACAACGTTTAATGGCGATCACGCCGGTAGGCGAAGTCTGGGGTGTAGGGCGAAAAATCAGCCAGCGCCTGCAACGGCAAGGCATTCACACAGCGGCTGATCTGGTCAAATGTCAACGGAGCTGGATTAAAAAACATTATTCTGTGGTATTGGAACGCACCGTCTGTGAGCTTCAGGGTGAAAGCTGTATTCCCAGAGAAGACGAAAATACTGGCAACAAACATCAGATTATCTGCTCCCGCAGTTTTGGTGGCAGAGTAACAGAAAAAAGCGATTTACATTCCGCACTGTCGAGCTTTGCCACCCGAGCCTGTGAAAAGCTGCGCTCACAACAGAAGTTTGCCCGTGAAGCCGTTGTCTTCATTCGCACTGATCCCTTTAAAGAAGCGCCTCAATATTGCCAAAGCATTCGGTTAGTAGCACCCAGCCCAACCAATGACACTCGTCTCTGGTTACAGCAGATTACTCCTGCATTAGACGCACTCTACCAGCAAGGCTACGAGTACAAAAAAGCAGGCTTTATGTTGCTCGACCTGTGCGGCAGCCAGAGTTTTCAGGGTGACTTGCTGAGTATGAACAGCCTGCCTGAAGCCAGTGAAATGATGAAGGTACTGGATGCGGTTAATCAACGATTTGGGCAACAGACGCTGAAACCGGCATCCATTGGTTTTCAGCCCGCAGGCTGGTGCATGAGCCAGCAATCGTTGAGTCCAAAATACACGACGAGGTGGAGTGATATTATGACGGTGGGTGCCAGATAGAGATCTCATTCTGAATATCAGAGGAACAGGGTGAAGATGTCGGTTTCAGCATGAAACATGAGTCTATTTGCTAATGCTGTATAAATATACAAATAGGTGTGCAGGTTAAAATTGAGTTGACAATAATAGCGACAAGTAGTTTTATACAATTGATATTGTTTATACACCTATCACTTCTAACTGCTCGTTTTTTGTAGGCAAATGTGTACGTTTTGAGAATGCACCCCCTGATTTTACTGGGCTGTAGCTAATCAAAGACGATATTTGCCTACAAATTCTAAGCAGTTACTATCACTTACTGAATAGCATGACTGCCACACCACATGGAAGAAGGTAAGCAGACTTTTCAGATCAGATTCGACAGTGGAGAGCCTAACTGCTTACAGCTTATAAAGAAATTTTGTGTTTTTATTATTGTTAATATAACCATCTAAGCTAAAATTTGTATCAATCTAACTATTTTAGAAATATATATTTAGTGCCTGTCAGAAAACCTATGAAAATTGAGTCACTGACATTCATCAAACAGTAGAACTGCTCCGCAAGCATTATCAGAGTCTCGCTTATAGGGCACTTCTTGATCAAAGTGCTTGCAAAATAGCCAAAACTGCCATTTTACGAACGTGCAGAACCCTCATGCACCCATGATCAAATTTCGGACGGCAAAAGACTGCTGTCAGTAGGGCTAAAAATCCCGTTCTTGTAAAATCCTGCCCAAGCGCTTCAGGTTGCCACCCACAACCGCAAGGGCAACATAGCGCTTGAAGGCATCAATGCCCTTGTCCGGACATTTATCGAGGCCATTGGCTTCCAGAGCATTAATGTCAGACTCTACGGCGGAATGCTTTCTTTTTGCCCGGGTAAACTCAAGGTGGTGCTCTCGTTTTTTGTCTTCTGCGGAAAGCCTGCCTTTCTTCGGCAGAATGGTTCGTTCCAGAAAGCCATCAAGTTCCTCAAGGTTGGCGGGGCTCCAGAACCCTTTGTCATAACTGACCTGGCTCAGCATGGGAAAGCGTTGTTTTGCTCCTTTTGCGATAGGCACTGCAACCTGATCGTCTGTCTGCTTTTGCATCACATGGTGATTCAGCGTGAAGCCAAACTGGTCTTGCAGTACGCATACCCGCAACCCCAACTCTACAGGAACTCCGGCTTTACCCTTGCTGATCCATTCTGTGTGGGGTTCAAAAATCGAGAACACCTTGTCGCTGTGAGGAATCTGCTGATGCTCGATCACCCGACGATAAATCAGATTAATCTGGTGACGACTGTGGGCAATGTAGTATTTGAGATTCTCCAGCGCAGACTCATCGGGGGCGCTTTTTTCTACCAGGGCAGCTGTGCTTTCTGCCTTGCGGATAATGTCGAGACTGTACTTAATGTATTCAAGGTGTGCCGTTTCAATATCGTGCTGACGTGACCGCTGTTTAAACTCGCAGGCAGCAACGGAATGTTTCAGATTCCGCACCTTGTGATAGCGCTTTCGATGCTGTTTTTTCAGGTATTCCCGCTGACGCCACGCTGGTAACTGGTACTGGCCAGCCAGGGTGGACGCAAACTCAATAGCCTTACGACAGGCATCGTTTAACAGGCTGATGTCTGTGGGAAAATGAACATCGGTCTTGACTACAAACGAATCGGCACGGCCATATAGCGGCTCATCTTTTTTTTAACCAGTTGATGGCCTGCTGCCACGACAATCTGGTTTACCTGGTCCAGTATTTCGGGCGTGAACAGGCTGATATTATCCTGCAATGTCTGGATATGATAAGAGTGCGTGCAGTAAGGACCGTGCCCAAGCATTTTCCGTAGCGTGCCGTGTTCATTGGCCAGCTCCTGAAGACGGTCATAATCACAGTTAGTGACCAGCCGCAGGGTGCCAAACACCAGTATGTTCCAGAGATCCATACCGGGACGACCATTATTACTGCTGGCAGGAATCATACTTTCAAGAACTTGAAAGACCTGCTCTCTCAGATCAGGTGTAACCCATATGTGCTGCAAGCCCCGCAAAAGCCGGGGAATATCATCTCTGGACTTGGGGTTGAATGTGATGGCGGAGATATCAACCTCGCCCAACTGCATTTGTGGATTAATGGTTTGACGCATAAACTCGAAAACAGCCTGTCTGGGAAAATCTTCGAGTATTATATTTGGCCTCAGGCTGTGTTTTTCAAGGGCTTGAGGGTTTTCGGACAGGCACTATTTAAGGACTAACAATATCTATGTCGAACTATTTTATCAATATTTCTGGCTGTCTTGAAAAATATAAAGATTACGAGGGGGCAAAAAACTGGTTAAGCAAGGCTGAAGGCCAATTAAGTTCGTCAGATTATGAATCTTTGGTTATAAAACTATCTGATCAATTTCCAGTTGAATTTAGCAGGCCTGAATTTAAATTTTTAAAAGGTGGTATTAAAACGCCTAAGGAGAAAAAAGATGAAGTAATTTATGCTCTCAGAAATGCTGACTATACAAGTGCAGAGGATTTGTACAGATCATATTTCGGAACTGAAATCAATCAAGATTTTTTCAGTATTCAAGAATTTTTTGGTTTGAGAGATCAGTATAAAAAACAAAATCCAATAAAAGATTTAAATTCACGCGTTAAAAGCCCTCTTTCAGAGATAGAAGAAGAATTAAACGTTGATTTACTTACTCACTTGAATTATTTAGACAAGCCTTTTTTCAGAAGAGTTCAGACTGAAAAAGGAGATTACTACATCACCAAAGTATCCCATCAAGATTTGAGTACTATCAAGGGTCTACATAAGGGGTTTGCAAGGCATTTGCCTTGGCACCATTATTTAGCTTATGACATATTAAGCGTAGAAGTTGGAGATAGAGGCTATTATGGTGCAGTTAATTTGGTAGGTGATTATAAGCCAGATAGAAATGATCTGACAGATGTAACATATTTGACACCAAGAGGGCGCTCATATTTTTCCAGTGCATCAGAAACGTTGACTAACGATTCATCAGAAATCTCTCGTAAAATTGATGCAGAAAATTTTATGAGAATGAAACAGGTCATACCTACACCAAGTCAGATTAGAGCAATTTATGCAGACGGCGACTATATAATTGATGGACCGGCAGGAACTGGTAAGTCAACATCTCTATTACAAAAGCTGCTGATCATGACTTCTCAAAAAGGCATTAAAGAAGAAAGCCTTATGATACTTGTGAAGCACGATGGATTGATTGATCCATTTAAAGAATTGTTAATGGAAATGGGGATGCATGGTATTTTCCTGAACTCTGTTAAGGGTTTTCTCTACTCTCAGCTTGGAGATGATTTCAACAGTGTATCATTAGAAGTTTTGGATGAAACGAAAGAACTCTCAGGTACATTGAGATCAGCTGTAGAGGAACTTCTGAACAAAGAGAAACCGACTCAGGATGATGTTGACTATTTGCCAAATTCGATGGTAGATATTTCAATTATAAAGCCATATTTTAATAACTATTGTCAATTATGTGATGATATAAGAAGAACTGATGCTGAACGATCGAAATGTGTATCAAAAATTATGGCTGATATCGAGGAACAGTTTGGGTTTGATAAAAAAATGCTTTCTCATGAAGAGAAAGAGAACGCTTTTGAGAGTAAGATAAAATATCGACAAAACTTGGAGTTTGACCAGAAAGATAATAAAGAAATAGCAAAGTTAATTAAGGAGTATAGGGATGTAGAAAGACTCTATAATGCTTCAGGTGATGATAGTAAATCTCTGTATGTTACAGTTTTAAAAAGTATTGAAAAGAGATTTCAGGGTCTCGGAGAAACAGTGTCCGGTACTGACAAAGGGGATAAAATTCATAGGCTTGGGGACTATATAAAAACAAATATAGCCAAAAATATGGAGGGGCATAAGGAGGTTTTACAAAAGGAGTTGTCTAAGAAAAAGATAGCTGCTGTTAATGATAATTCTGTCTATCTCGGATTAGATAAACAACTTTCAAAACTTAATCAATTATTTGATGATGCCATGCTGAAATTAAAATCAGTATTTTTTGATAAGGCATTAGTTGCAAAGTCAGAATTGCATCGAAAGATGATGGGGCTGCATTTAGGTGTCAACTCCATGAAAGCTAACTACCAAAGTATTATTATTGATGAGGCTCAGGATGTCCCAGTTAATTTTATTGAGTTGGTAAGTTGCTACTCAAAGCAAATAATTCTTGCTGGAGATGAAGCTCAGAGAGAAAACTCGATGGGCTTAGGAAAATGGTCAAATCTTCGTAATAAAACAGGTTTTTACTCTAATGGCGTACAGTCCATCTTTAAACTCAGACATAATTTCAGACAGACTTATGAGTTGGGTAATCTGAGTTATAATTACAGGCAGCTTCTGCTTGATAAACCTATTGAAGATTTAGAAGCTGACTATTTTGACAATCAAAAAGGATTCGATGTTCCAGCTGTAGTTGATGAAAAATATTTATGTAAAACCATTGACGAGAAGTTGAAATTTATTGTAGATGGTTTTCTTAATAAATTTCCGTTGGCAATTATTTGTAATGATGAAGAGGCTCAGAAACAAATTATTTGTGTATTATCAGGTCAAGGGTATAAAGTGTCTTCTGATGAAACAAACGATAACGTGGATGTAGTAGTTCTTAATGCCAACCAAATAGCTGGTCGTGAGTATCCCGTCGTAGTTGCGATATTATGTGAAACAATGACAGAAAATACTATTTATATTATCCTGAGTCGTGCAAAGTTTGACCTTACTCTTGTTATTCCTTCTAACTATCAAATTGATGATCATTTATGCAGGTTGAGGAACTCAAATATGCTAATCGATCTAACTTGATAATGATGAAAAAAATCCAGTTCAATAGAGAATGCGGTGTTTTTCAATCAGATGCAGCTGGGACAGCCAACCCAGGGAACCCATCCTGAGGAAAGCGGCTTATCCATACTGGATTACCTGCTCCACGACAGACCCACCATTGCTGACAAACACCGCTCTGGTGAACCTTTCATAACGCTTGAGTTGATTATTGGGAAATGAAAAGCAAAGACATAGCTAAGTACCGCTAAATCGTATCTCATTAAAAACAAAAAAACAGGATCTCACTTATCTGGTGAGATCCTGTTTTTTATTTCAAAAATCTTGTGCTAACCTCTCCAGATAAATATTGGGAATAGTGCAATATGAACCAGAAATACAGTGCTGACCTGGCTTCTGTATCCCTCAAGTTGACTGAAGCCAGAGCTGTAGCCCGACTAATGCTTGAGAAAGTTTCAGGGCAGCAGTGGCAACAGGCTATTCAGCGTGACAATGTGCTGATGCTAGGCAATCCGGCTACAGCCAAACGACATGCAAATGCTCTAAGGAGCCGACTGGCAACCCTTGATGATCGGGGTTTAGTTATGGTGAGTCAGGGGAATCATGCTGTAGCACTGCAAATCCTGCTTGCAGCGACCCTCAAGTACAGCAGCATTCTGAGAGACTTTATTGAACTCTTGATCAAGCCGCAAGTTGCTTTAGGTAATCTGGAACTTCCAAGGCATCGCTGGCGTGGCTTTCTGGAAAGTTGCTATGCCCGAGATCCGGAAATGAAACCATGGGCAGACAGTACTGTGGCTAGAATTGGTACTGCTGTGTTCAGCATCCTGCAAGAATCCGGCTATATCAATGACACTCGGAAGCCTGTTCTGCAGCCAGTGCTGATTGAACATTCAGTTGGTGAATATCTTAAGAAGCAAGGTGATGAAGCCATCTTGCGTACGATGAAGGTGTTTGAGTCATGAGTGATATTCAGAACTTGCTCAGTGAGCTGTATCACACCATCAAGAAAGAATCATTTGCTGGTGGCAGAGGGCGGGGCTCTCAGGAACCTTATTATGTTTTTGACTATGACCCAGCCTGTGAACTGGAGGTTCGTCATTACATACAAAACACACTAATGACCAAACTCCCCAAAAGAACAGAAGATGGGGAGGTTATTCCCGAGAGTCTGAATATTTTTCAGGTTGTTATCGAAGAATTACGGTCTGAGGGCTTTTATGACGGAGCACTTGATCTGCAACTTGAAGATGGTGATGAGGAACTGATAGAAGCGTTAGCAGGCATTGTGAATTCCGAATACCTGGCTGAGCGCATAGCCAATAAACTGGAAGACTCGGCCAGCAACCTGCTCCTGCTTCATGGGGTGGGGAGTGCATACCCCCTGATCTGTGTACATTCGCTGTTGAGCAGCCTCCAGTCTCACCTTAAAAAGATAACTGTCGTACTCTTTTTTCCGGGTGAGTACAACGAACATAGCTTCAAGTTGTTAAATCAGTTTGAAGAGTCACCTCACTACCACTCCCATCGTCTACTGGCGTGAACAGTACAGAGTTTCTGTCGTTGAAGTTCATGGAATATTGCCTTGGAGGGCATCTCTATGGTTATTAAAAAACTGTTTAAAGAAGACATCGAACGAAAAATCAATGATGTCGTCAAAGCGGATAAAACGGAAGATGCAACCGTATGGCAGGAACTGCACGAATACGTTGTAACAACCGAGATAGTTAAAGAGCTGGATCGCTTTTTCCAGAACTTTATACCATCGCTGGACAACCCGAAACTGGCTGAAAATGAAAATGGTGTCTGGATCACCGGTTTCTTCGGTTCCGGTAAGTCTCACTTGCTGAAAATCATCAGCTATCTCCTTGGCAATGCTGAAATTACTCACGAAGGTCAAACCAAAAGGCCCTGGGAATTTTTTGAAACCAAGCCCCGCTGTCTGGATAACCCTTTTCTGGTAATGGACAACATCAAGAGAATGGGGCAGGCCAGCGGTAACGTAGTTCTGTTTAACATTGACAGTAAATCCGATGCCAAGAAGGGTAAGGATGCATTGCTCAAAGTGTTTGTTAATGTTTTTAACGATAAGGTGTGTGGTTACAGTGGGGACTTTCCTCATATCGCCGCCATAGAGCGCCAACTGGAACAGCAGGGGCTGTACCAGGCATTTCAGGACGAATTTGCCCGTATTACTGGTGGTGAGAGCTGGAAGGATAAGCGAAAAGGATACCGGTTTAAAAGCAAGCAGGCTTCACAGGCTCTGGCCAATGTTCTGGAACAGGACAAAGACATTATGGAGCACTGGTTGAATAACCGTGATAACTCCTTTGCCATGACGCCTGAAAAATTTGCCGAGGATGTTCGGGACTACCTGGATAGCAAAGGCCCTGATGAGCGTATCTATTTTCTCGTGGATGAAATCAGCCAGTTTGTAGGCAGTGATTCGGATTTAATGCTGAACCTGCAAACTGTGGTTGAGAATCTGGGTACATACTGTGGCGGTCGCGCATGGGTGATGGTGACTGCCCAGGAAGATATGAGTGCAGTAATCGGAGCCCTTAAAGATAAAGAAGACAAAGACTTCTCTAAAATCCAGGGGCGATTTGCCACCAGAATGTCTCTTGGCAGCACCCGTACCGACGAAGTTATTCAACATCGCCTTTTGGAAAAAGAAGCAGAACCTGAGAATGAGCTGAAACAAATATTCAACGACAAGGGCGATATTCTTCGTCATCAACTCAGCTTTACTGATGCGAAAATGACCCTGAAAAATTACCAGGGTGAAATAGAATTCACAGCCCATTATCCTTTCGTGCCCTACCAGTACGGACTGGTGCAAAAGATTTTCGAACGGCTGCGTGATGTCAAAATGACGGGTGGGCAAACCAGTCGTGGAGAGCGTTCACTGATTGGTGCCTTCCAGCGTGCAGCCCAGTCTGTTAAGGACGAATCTGTTGGTGTCTTGATGCCTCTATGGCGTTTTTACTCTGCCATTGAAAATACACTGAACACTATTGTAACAACGACTGTTAGTAGTGCTGATGATGTTCTGAAAGAAGACCCTTTCGATACCCAGTTGCTGCGTACCCTGTTCCTGATTCGTTACGTAGATGAAATACCGGGAACCATCAATAATCTGATATCTCTTTCTATTGATGAGATTGATGCTGACCTGGTTGTGCTTCGCCGCAAGATTGAGCAGTCCCTGCAACGACTGGAAAAAGAAACCCTGATCAGCCGTACTGGTAATGAATACTTCTTCCTGACCAATGAAGAGCGTGACATTGCTAACGAGATCAAGGGGATCAAGCTGGATGATGGTGAAATCAATAAACGTCTTGCCAGCCTGTTGTTCAGTGAAATACTGAGCGACAACAATCGCTACATGTACAAAGCCAACGGCAAGATTTTTGAATACAACCGCATTTGTGATGGTCATTACGAAGGTTCAGCTAAAGATCGACCTCTGACCATTCAGGTGGTGTCACCCCTGTTTGAAGATTATGGGTTATGGAGTGATGCCGGACGCTGCAGGGTTCACAGCATGGAAGCCGTATTGCTCAGACTGCCGAACAATGAACGGCTATTTGACGACATGATGAAGAGCCTGCAAACCCGCAGCTACCTTGGGCGAGATCACTCCAATTCCAAACCTTCGACAAAAATGGTGCGTGATCGCCTGCAGGCTGATCTGGCAGAGCAGGAAAAAGTGCTTCGGGAAAGCCTCGAAGAAATGATGTCACAGGCTACCTGCTATGCAGCTGAAAAAGAACTCAGCTTAAAGCAGAGCCGTCCAAAAGAGATACTGGAAGAAGCTTTCACCTACTTTATCCAGAATCGCTTTAACAAACTGAGCTATCTGGATACGCTCAGCCCCAACAACGATACCGCAAAAGAAATCCGCGACACTCTGCGCCGTGATCCAACCGGAGCGGATCAGCTGGCCTTGGGAGCCACGGGCGAAGCCAACGAAAAAGCATTGCAGGAAATTCGTAACCGCCTGAAAAATCGTGAAATCCGAAAAGAAAGAACCGTTCTCAAGCAGGAAATCGAAAACTTTGCCGGGCTGCCTTATGGCTGGCCAGAAATGGAAACAGCACTGCTGTTTGCCCGACTGGTTCATGTGGGTGAAATCGAAATCCTTAAAGGCACAGAGCCTGCAACCCATGAGCAGCTGGAAAATCTGCTGGTAAAAACCAGTCAGTGGCAGTACCTCGAAGTCAGAAAATGCAAACGGGTTGATGAAAAAGTTCTGAAGAACGCCCGCAAGCTGGCCATGGATCTCTTTGAAGAGAAGCTGAAAGCGTCCGAGAAGGAACTGTTTGATGATATCAGACGATTACTGACCGGTTGGAAAAGCCAGTTGAAATCCTGGAGGCTGCTGGCAAATGAGGGTAACCCCGGCGGACAGATCATTGACGGCAGTCTGGTGGTGGTTGAACCTCTGCTGGATATCAAGGAAACCATTCGTTTCTTTGAAGTTTTCAACGATAATGAAAGTGAGTTGCTCGATACTTCAGATCATATCCACGACCTGCACAACTTCTATAAATCCCAGAAAACAGGCTGGGATAGTCTGAAAGCCCTTCTGAAGAAAGTAGAGCCAAACAAAGAGCATATTCTGAATGATGACTCTGCAGCCAAAGCGTTGCAGGCACTGAAGGAAATTCGTGAAGATGACAAACCCTTCAAGCGATTAAAGACAGTTCCTGCGCTTATCACTACCGTTGATGAATTTAACCTGACACTGGTTGAGCGTGAACGTAATACCGCACTGGACAAAGTGGACACGCTGATCGCCGCCATGGAGCAGCAGCTGGATACGGCTGATGCCGATGCCATATTGCGTAACAAGTGCCTCTACGGTTTGCAGCAACAAAGGCGAACTATTGAGCAGCAGACTTCTGTTGCCCATATGCAATACGCTTCCACGAAAGGTGCTGATGATCTGTTTCAGGAGTCTCTGGACAAGCTTGAGCAGGAACAGGAAAAACAGCGCAAGACTGAAGAAGAGGCACAAAAGCGGGCTGAGGAAGAAGCCAGACGCAAAGCGGAGCAAGAAGGGAAGCCTGCGCCCAAACCTGTACCAGCGAAACCAAAACCCGTTGTGCGACTCAAACCAAGTCAGGAAGTGACCGTCAGCCAGCTGTTAAAACCCGGACAGTTTCTGGAAGACCAGGCCGCCGTGGATGATTTTCTGAAGACGCTACGTACTGAACTGGAAACCGCGCTGACCAATGGCAAGCGCATCCGTATTCGTTAATTGATCGGGAGTAGTACACTCATGGAATTAAGACACCTTGAACGATACGCGCCACAGGCGCGGATCGATTTTATTAAAGCTGTTAGCGAAAAAGCGGAAAAGTTTGGCCTGACAGAGAAAAAGATCGCTGATACTCAGGAAACCGGTGATGTGGTTATCATCAACGGTGTCAGCTTTCCCCGGCAGATTGTAGGGCAGCGTCGTGCACTGATAGACCGTATCCGGCGGGATGGCTTTCAGCAGGTTATGGAGCAGGTGGCTTATACCTGGTTTAACCGGCTGGTGGCTATTCGTTATATGGAAATTCATGGCTACCTGGAACATGGCTACCATGTTCTGCACAGTGATACAGTAGATGATGAGCCAGAGATTCTGCAACACGTCACGGAGCTGGAAGATGAACTGGAGTTTCTTGATTTCCGCAAGGCGCTGGAACTTCAGGACAATAACGACAGTGAGGCCCTGTACGCCCTGATTCTGAAAGCGCAGTGTCAGGAATTGAACAAGGTGATGCCTTTCCTGTTTGAAAAGCTGGACGACGACACCGAACTGCTGCTGCCGGATAACCTGCTGCACAGCGACTCCCTGATTCGCAAGCTGGTCACCGAAGTGCCGGAATCCAGCCTGGAAGAAGTGGAAGCCATTGGCTGGCTCTATCAGTTCTATATTTCTGATCGCAAAGCCCAGCTGATGAAGGCGAAAAAAGCCTATAAGAAAGATGAAATTCCTGCGGTCACCCAGCTGTTCACGCCGAACTGGATTGTAAAATATCTGGTACAGAACTCCATTGGTCGTCAATGGCTGATGAGCAATCCGGAATCAGACCTGAAAGACGAAATGCCGTTCTATATTGAACCGGCAGAACAGAGCGAAGCTGTTCAGCAACAGCTGGCTGCCATGACGCCTGAAGAAATCGACCCTGAAACCATTCGGGTGCTCGACCCTGCCTGTGGTTCAGGTCATATTCTGGTGGAAGCCTATGAGCTGCTGAAAGCGATCTATCAGAAATGCCATTACAATGACCGCGAAATCCCTCGTCTGATACTGGAAAAAAACCTCTTTGGTCTCGATATCGATGAGCGTGCCGTGCAGCTGGCGGGCTTTGCCCTGATGATGAAAGCTAGAAAAGACAATCGTCGTATATTCCGGCTGCGGAGCAGTGATGAGCCGGTGAAACTGAACCTTCATGCAGTAGGCGAAAGTAATGCGGTTCATCCTTCTCATCTTCAGCGTTTCGCCATAGATGGGCTGGATGAATTGCTGGATACGTTCCATAACGGCAAAACCTACGGTTCTCTGTTGACTGTGCCCGGTGAGCTGACTGAGAAGCTGGAAGCCATGGAGCAGCAGATTGATGAATGTCTGCTGTCAGCGGAGCTGTTCGAAAAGCCGGAGTTGGAGGCACTGAAGCTGTTAGTGGCTCAGGCTCGGGTATTGGGGCAGAAGTATGATGCGGTGATTGCTAATCCGCCTTATATGAATAAGCTCAATCCCGAGTTGAAAAATTTCGCTTCAAGAAAGTTTTCAAATAGTAAGTCAGACCTGTTTGCCATGTTTATGGAACATGGTTTTTCTCTGATAAAAAAAGAAGGTTATAACGCTCAGGTCAATATGCAGTCTTGGATGTTCCTATCCAGCTTTGAAAAAATGCGAGAAGAACTGCTGACTCAAAGAACCATTATTACAATGGCTCACTTTGGTGCGCGTGCTTTTGAAACAATTTCAGGAGAGGTAGTGCAAACTACAGCCTGGGTTCTTGGTAAACAGCATTTTGACCAATTTACACCAGTATTTTTCCGCTTGATTGAAGGTGATGCTCAGGAAAAGAGGCAGGCGTTATTAGAGCGAAAATATCAATTCGACCATCTTAAACAAGATGACTTCCAAAATATTTCAGGAAGTCCTGTAGCGTATTGGGCAAGCAAAAACTTTTTAAAAGTATTTATGACTGGTGACCTTCTGGGTGAACAGTCAGCACCACGGCAGGGTCTTGCTACAAGTGATGACGAGCGATTTCTACGTCACTGGTTTGAAGTTGATAACCAGAGAGCATGTACAGCAGAGAAAGAAGAAAAGAAGAAAAATGCCAAATGGTTTCCTTTTGTTAAAGGAGGAAGCATGAGACGTTGGTATGGTAATAACAGTTTGTTGATAAACTGGGAAAGTGATGGTGCTGACGTAATTCACTACGCCTCTTCCTTATATGGGAGTGCGACACGAACAATAAAGAATATGGCCTTTTATTTTAAAGAAATGATTGCATGGTCATTGATTTCAGGAGGAATACCTTCGTTCAGATATCAACCTAAAGGGCAGATTTTTGGCCATAAAGGGCCTGGGATTTTTTCATCTGATGAGCTTGATCTTCAAGATGCACTTGCCTTTCTAAATAGTAAAGTAGCTGCAAGTTTACTTTCATTTACTAGTCCCAATCTGAGCTTTGAAGTTGGTAACATCAAACAGATTCCAGTATTAAAGTTTCCTGAAAAAACGAAAAGCATTCAGCTTACTGAATACACTAAAGATGATTGGGATTCCTATGAAACCTCATGGGATTTTAAAAAGCTTCCTTGGATTTTTGGTAATCTCAAAGATCAAAATACAGAAACCTCATACAACAACTGGCGAAATCATGGTCAGCAACAGATTGCTGAAATGATAAGGTTAGAAGAGGAAAACAACCGCCTCTTTATCGATGCCTATGGCTTACAGAATGAACTGGAAGCAGATGTTCCTGAACACCAGATTACCCTGACCCAAAACCCGGCCTACCGCTACCCGGACAAAAAGAACAAAACTCTCACCAGTGAAGAGCGTGAAGCGTTGTTCAAGACAGACTCAGTCAAAGAGCTTCTGTCCTATGTGCTTGGCTGCCTGATGGGACGCTACTCTCTGGATCAGCCCGGTCTGGTCTACGCCAACAGTGGCAACAAAGGATTTGATGCCTCAGCCTATGCTACTTTCCCTGCGGATGAAGATGGTATTGTGCCTCTTGGTGATGAGTCAGAACTGGCCTTTGACCAGGACTTTTCCCTTAAGCTCCGTGAGTTTCTGGTAGCCGTCTGGGGTGAAGAGACGTTATCCGAGAACCTGAGTTTTATTGCCGATGCCCTGGGGCGCAAAGCCAATGAAACAGCGATGGACAGTATTCGTCGTTATATGGCCAAAGACTTCTTTAAAGACCATCTGCAAACCTATAGAAACCGCCCAATCTACTGGCTGTTCTCCAGCGGAAAGAAAAAAGCCTTTGAGGGGCTGGTTTACCTGCATCGTTACAACGAGAGCACGCTTTCCCGTATGCGGATGGAGTATGTTGTACCCATGCAGGGACGACTCCGTGACCAGATTGATCAGCTGGATCGTGAGCTGGCCAGTGCTGACAATGCCGCCCGGAAAAGCCAGATTAACCGCAAACTGAAACTCTGGCGGGAAAAGCAGGTGGAGCTGAAAACCTTTGACGAGAACCTGCGCCATTATGCGGACCAGAAAATTGAACTGGATCTCGATCAGGGTGTTAAGGTGAATTACGGTAGCTTCCCCGGTCTGCTGGCGGAAGAGAAAAAAATTACCGGCAAGAAGTCATAATTTTTCCTGTTAAAGGCAAGGATGATGTGTTCGGGAGTACTGCCACTCCCGGCACTTTACTAAGGAGAACCGGGCACTATGAAACTTAAGTCCGTTGAGCTAAAGAATTTTCGGGGTTTCAGAGACCTGACACTGTCGCTGCCCGACGCCCAGACACTGATTTTTATTGGTGGCAACGGTTCCGGTAAAACCAGCCTGCTGGAAGCCATCGGAATGATGCTGTCCTGGCTGCCTGCACGTATTCGCAGCGAAAAGTCATCCGGGAACAGAATGGATGACACGGATATCCTCAATGATGAAAGTACGGCACTGGTTGAGTTATGCCTGACTCATGATGGTCAGGACGTACTCTGGTCGCGGGTGAAAAAACGACTGGGGCGTACAGGTTCTGAAAAGAGCATTATGGACGATGTGTCTGCCCTGGCATTGCATTTTCGACAGCAACTGACGGAACAGCGCGACACCGCTTTACCGCTGGTGGCTTACTACCCTGTCAATCGCTCGGTCACTGAAGCGAAGCTGGAGCCAAAAAGTAAGCGTTATGATCAGCTGGACGCTTTTTCTAATGCCTTTACCAAAGCGTCCAGCTTTAACAGCTTCTTTGAGTGGTTCCGTAACCGTGAAGACCTGGAAAATGAACAACGTCTGAAACTCAAGGATTTTGATTATCAGGATCACCAGTTGATGTCGGTTCGTGCTGCGATTACCGCGTTCCTGCCAGAGCTTTCCGGACTAAGAATTGACCGGGAAGAGCACAAGCCACGGTTACTGGCAGAAAAAGCTGGCAAAACCATTGTTATTAATCAGCTTTCTGATGGTGAGAAATGCCTGTTAGCACTGGTCGGCGACCTTGCACGCCGGTTGGCTCTGGCAAATCCGACAGGTCAAAGCCCTTTAAAGGGCGAAGGCATCATACTGATTGACGAGATTGAACTGCACCTGCATCCCCGCTGGCAAAGAAATATTGTGCCGGGTCTGGAAAGCACATTTCCGAATTGCCAGTTTGTGATAACCACTCATTCCCCTCAAGTGCTGGGTGATGCGAAGCATGCGGCTGTTTATGCCCTGAATATTCATGAGCAACCTCCCATTCTGCCACTGGCAGAGGCTGTTTATGGACGGGATGCCTCTGACCTTCTGGAAGAGGTTATGGACGCCTCTTCCAGAACGCTTTCGGTTCGTGAGCAGCTGGATCATTTATTTTTGTTGCTGGATGAGAATAAGACGACTGAAGCCAGGGAACAGCTGAATCAGTTGCAGACACTGATTGGTAACGATCCTGAGTTGATCCGTGCCGGCATCCTGTTGAAACGCAGGGAGAAACTGGGTCGATGAGACATATCAAAAAGTCGGCTGCCCCTGCTGCTTTTAATGCGTACAAAGGCTGTAATGGTGCTACCTATAAAAACTTCGTGGCTAACCAGCCGCTTTATAACGAGGTTAAGCAACAGTTGATAGGAGATCAGCTGGGGCAGTGTTGCTACTGTGGCATTCGTGTTGAACTGGATTCAACGCATATCGAACATGTGCTTGACCAGAATAAACACAAGAAACTCCAGCTGGAGTTCAGTAATTTACTGGCATCCTGTAATGGTGGGCCACGGCAGGAACATTGTGGTCACGCCAAAGGCAGTCGGCCATTGCCAGTGACCCCTTTACAGGATGATTGTGAAGAGCGGTTTGTTTTCCGCTCCAATGGCTACGTTGCCTCGGTAGAAGATGATCAGGACGCTGACACCAGTATTGATGTATTGAATTTGAATATTGTGAAGTTGAGAAATATGCGTAAAGCGGCTCTATCGGGCTCCGGGTTGTTTGAGGACGATTTAAAGCTGGAAGATATAGAAGAGTATATCGAGCTCTATAATTCAGCGGATGATAATGGTCAGCTGGAGCCTTTTTCTCAGGTGGTTGTGAATCGGCTGAGGCAGGAGCAGGCCCTGCTACTACAGGCGGAGAGAGTGAGTGGATAAGTCTATCAGCCCCGAGCGCAAAAACGCTCTTGTTTCAGGCAACAGCATTGCAGGCAGCAGCAAAGGTGGGTCTACCGGGAAAGTGCTGGAAGATATTCAGCGTCGTTTTTCCAGCCACAGGCTGGTTTTCTGGCACGATACCGATCGGGTGTATGCCGATGAACTGGATGAGCTTATGACTCATCTGCCTGATGTTGCCCTGATCAGGCTGGATAACGAACCTATGCTGGGTGTGAAAACCCGTATAGAAATCGATGAACCTGATCAGCCCTTTTTGTTATTCAGTGAAAAGGCCAAACCAGAACCCAGGAACGACTGGTTGCTGGATGTAAGGCTCTATTCTGATGAAGTTGCCGTGGGTTTTGCGGCATTAATGCTTGAGGAACTTGGACTTAAGCCTGAATCACAGCTGGCATTGCAGGCAGTCAGGGATTTTATTGAAAAACATCGGAGTTTTTTCAAAAACAGGCAGCGGATAAAGAAGCTCAAAAGAGTTCTGGATGTGCGGGATGATCATGCCCAGCTGGAAAAGAAGATGTTAGGCGTTCTGCTAAATTCAGACCGCTACGATATCGTTAGTCTGTTAACCCAGTTGTATAACCTGTTCTCCGGACAGTTTGAGTCAGCTGAAGACATTAACTGGGAGGTTATGCCCCAGGGCTGGAATGACTTATGCAAGTTCGGCCTTGAGAATGCTTTCTGGGCTTTGGTTGCTCAGGAGTTCAGTTATGATGCAGAAGTACCAAAACTGGCGCACTTGCTCTGCTGTTTGATGGTCTCTGACTTTAATTACTCCGCGTTGACATCCATACCAACAGCACTTGAATCTAAAATCCTGAAAGGATCAAGGGCAACCAATAATACCGTGGTTACGTTATCGGCCTGGCGAGATTCTATAAGCTGGATGGGTAGTTATAATCAACTCTCAAGCTGGGTTGAAAAAGAGCTGAATATCGACAGTTTGCTGGCTTCTCTGGAGATAGAGCATCTGGTGGATGCAAAAACCTTTGCTGCGGTTGAACGGTATATTGCCTCTGTACTCAGGGATCGCATTCTGCAGGACAATACTCTGGAACACCCAAGACTTGCCGCTGGTGCCCTGAAAAATATGGTTCAGCAGAGGCTGGAGGGGTATTGGGCATCACCTGTATCCAATAATGATACCCATCAAGGGTTTCGTGCTGTTTACAAAGCATTTGATGCTGCTCTTAATCTGCTGACAGCGGTAGAAGATTTCAAGAATGATACATCTGACAGTCCGGCGGATTTGTATCAGGCTTATGAGAATCAGTATTTCTTCTGTGACATGCATTACCGTATCTACAGGGAAAATGCCGATCAGGTCACTCACTGGGGCATATTGACTCAGCTGACAGAAACCATTGAGAACACCTATGTGAATACCTTTATGGCACCTTTTGCTTTGAAGTGGGATCGTCACTTTGGTGGAGAGTTTCTGTCACGATGGACGCTGCCACAGATTCCAAACCAGTTTAATTTCTTTAAAGAGAGAGTGGCTACGGAGCTGGCTAAAGATAGCAAGCGGAAGATATTTGTTATTGTCAGCGATGCCATGCGCTATGAAGTAGCTCATGAGCTGAATCATCATCTGGCTGGTATATCCAGAGTTCAATCAGAACTGTCAAGCCAGCTTGGTGTGTTGCCGTCGTATACTGCACTGGGTAAGGCAGCCCTGTTACCGAGAAAAGATACCATCAGCTTCGTTGATAGCACGGTTAAAGTTGACGGTGCGAATTGCGTTAGCATCGAAGAGAGAAACAGGGTTCTGGCTGCTTTTGATGGTTGTGCTCTTGATTTTGAGGAAACCAAATCGCTCAACAAGACTATGGGACGGGAACGTTTCAAAGATAGCCGGGTTATCTATATTTTCCATGACGCTATTGATGCTAAAGGTGACAAGGAAGCCACAGAGCAGGAAGCATTTGCAGCCGTTCGTCAGACAGTTGAGGAACTGAAAACGCTGGTAAATAAAATAGTGAATAGCTGGAATGGTACCCAAGTATTTATTACCTCTGATCATGGCTTTATCTATCAGACAAGCAAAGTTTCAGAACTGGACAAAAGCCCGGCATCCATGTCTTCCGGAATGCTTATCAAAGAGAACAAACGCTATCTGATTGGCACGGGTATTGACGTGGATGATCAGGTTCACCATGGCAAACTGTCGATTACCTCGGGAGTATCTGGTCCTGAAGAATTTGTTCTTCCCAAGGGAGTTAAACGCTTTCACTTCAAAGGGGGAGCCAGGTTTGTTCATGGCGGCTTACTGGCTCAGGAAACCGTGGTGCCAGTTATCGAAGCTCGCCTTAAACGAGGTCAGTCAGCCCATAAACAGAGAGTATCCGATGTGGATGTTGTTATTCTGGGCGATAACCACAGGATCACGACTCCGACCCATTACTTCACTATGCTGCAAGCCAGTGTGGTCAGCGAAAAAGTAAAAGCTGTTTCTCTGCGAGCTGAAATCCGGGACAGCTCCGGAAAGGCAGTATCTGATCAGCAAATTCTTACTTTTGATAGTGCATCTGCCTCTATGGATGAGCGAAAAAAACGAGTTCGCTTTACTCTCAAGGCTCTGCAGTTTGACCGGAAAGCCCAATATTATCTGGTTCTGGAAAAAGCAGATACACGCTCTGAAGTCATGTCACAGCCCGTGCTGATAGATATTGCTTTTTTTGATGACTTTTGATCAGGGAGTTTTTTAATGAGCCAGACTGATGACCTGTTGATAGAACATTTTCCGGGAAAAATTGTCCGAAAGGATCTGACAAAGTTGGTTCGCGAAGGGGCGAATGTTCCTGTTTATGTTCTTGAGTACCTGTTAGGGATGTACTGCTCGTCCAGTGATGAGCAATTGATTCAGGAAGGGCTGGCTCGGGTGAAGCAGATTCTTTCTGATAACTATGTTCGCCCAGACGAAGCGGAACGAATTAAGTCGAAAATTCGCGAGAGTGGTGTTTACAAGATCATCGATAAGGTCACAGTCCGGCTTAATGAAAAAAAAGACCGGTATGAGGCAGCGCTCAGCAATCTTGGGTTACGGGGTGTATTTATTGCCGACAGCAAAGTCAAAGAGTTTGACAAGTTGTTAGCAGGAGGCATCTGGTGCATTATTACCATAGAGTATTTCCACGAAGAGAATCAAAAAGATTCTCCTTTTTCAGTTTCTCAGCTTAAGCCGATCCAGATGCCAACTATGGACATGGACGGACTGCTGAAAGGGCGGGATGCTTTCTCAGAAGAAGAGTGGATAGATGTTCTTGTGCGTTCAACAGGAATGGAGCCGACTAATCTTGATGAGAGGACAAAGTGGCACCTACTGGCGCGCATGATTCCGTTTGTTGAGAATAACTACAATGTTTGTGAGCTTGGTCCCAGAGGAACGGGTAAGAGCTATATGTACGAGGATATCAGTCCTAATAGTATTCTGGTCTCGGGAGGACAGACGACAGTAGCAAATCTCTTTTACAATATGAGCAGCCGTTCAGTTGGGCTGGTGGGTTTATGGGATGTTGTTACTTTTGATGAAGTTGCCGGTATTAACTTCAAAGACAAAGACGGCATCCAGATTATGAAAGGGTTTATGGCAAATGGTGCTTTCAGTCGTGGAAGGGAGTCTATAAGTGCCAATGCATCTATGGTGTTTGTGGGTAATATCAATCAGTCTGTAGATACTCTGGTTAAGACCAGTCATTTATTAGCGCCATTTCCAGCCCCAATGATTGATACTGCATTCTTTGATCGTTTTCATGCTTATATCCCTGGCTGGGAAATACCTAAGATGCGGCCTGAATTTTTTACAGACCAGTATGGATTGATTGTTGACTATCTTGCTGAGTTCTTCCGGGAAATGCGTAAAAGAAATTATTCTGATTCGATCTACAGGCATTTCACTCTGGGAAGAGACCTCAACCAGAGGGACACTATTGCAGTTAAGAAGACTGTATCTGGCTTGTTGAAACTACTGTATCCAAACGAGGCTTTTGATAAAGAAGCTGTTGAGCGTTGCTTAAAGTATGCGCTGGAAGCTCGTCGAAGGGTTAAGGAACAGCTGAAAAAGCTGGGTGGCATGGAGTTTTATGATGTGCATTTTAGCTACCTGGAACAGGAATCAATGGATGAAGTGTTTGTGGGGATTCCTGAACAAGGTGGAAGTAAGCTGATTCCTGAGGATGCTATGAAGCCAGGCGTTGTTCATACTGTAGGAGTTGGCAGCAGTGGTCATCGAGGATTGTATCGACTAGAAACCCAGATGACGCCTGGCAATGGCAAGCACACAACATCAGGATTTGGTTCTAATGCGCCTGCTAAAGAAGCAGTGAAAGTAGGGTTTGACTACTTTCGGGCGAATGTTTCCAGAGTCAGTGCATCGGCAAAATTTGCAGATCATGAATATCACCTTCACTGTGTTGAATTACATAATACTGGACCATCTACTCAAACAGCGATGGCTAACTTTATAGCGTTCAGTTCGGTGCTTCTCGGAAGACCATTGCAAAGCCAGCTGGTTATCCTCGGGGACATGAGCCTTGGTGGAAATGTTATTCCTGTTGAAAATTTAGCTGAATGCTTGCAAATTGCACTGGATGCTGGGGCGAAACGGATTCTTCTGTCAATGGCCAGCGTGGCTGATATCCCTACTGTACCCGGAGAGTTATTCGCAAAATTTCAAACAAGCTTTTATTCTGATCCAGTGGATGCGATTTTTAAGGCTCTTGGGGCGGATTAACGCTTGAATAGGTGAAAAAAATCCAACTTAAGGTATAATTTCGATTCTGCTATTTGCCATGAGTAATTTGTTTTTGCATGGCAAATTTACTTTCTGCAATTTAAGGAGAGGGTTGCAATTTACCCTCGACGACGTTGATGCAGAAAGAGTTTTGCCGTGAGGCACCCACCACTCTTCGCGAGTCTTTCTGCTCAGCAGATTACCTGCTGCGATACCGTCAGGGCTTAATCGCTCTGGCTTTAGGGTTGGTTTGCTTGTCAGATTGACCTGTCTCTATTGCTGCTCGTTTTTCAGAGTGCTGATACCTGTGTTTTTCATCTCCCATTACATCGGGTCACAGGAAAAGGCGTGCTTAAATTCGGTTGCAGTGCATTTTCAAAAAGCCGTTTCGAGAGACCCTCTCTGGATCCGTTGGTATCCGTGCCCTACAGATCGACCAGCGTCTTCTATCGGCAATTTCAGATGTGTGATGGACTTTTTTATAAGCAGGCGACTCGCTAAACCCGGCTAATTTTTAGAATTGGTTATAACAGCCATCGCCTCAGCTGCTGGCATCAGCAAGGCTCAGCTCTCTGGAGCAATGAGCGTCACTGCCCGCAACCCTTGCGTTACAGGTTGTCCCGTTTGGCCACTGCGTGATGTGGCTTCGCATTGAACTTAGATTAGGGTTATGGGACTGATTTTCCAGTGTGCCCCTTTTTTGATAAAGAGATGGGTGGAGGGATACTTTTGTGCCTCAATATTTAACACGCAACGACCATAATTTCGGCTTTGGCAGACAGTTGTCTTATGCTGGACATAATGCGCTCAGAGAAATGATGCCAGATCAGTTTTGTACTGTGGCAACCCATACTCAGCGGTGGAAGCAGTTTTGCGCCTGGAGCAAAACCCAGAATATTCGGGAAGCCCACCAGATAAACAACCAGACTTTGAAGCGTTATGCGTTCTACCTGCGGGCAAGGCTGGAAGGGCAGGGCAAACCGTTGTCAGTGGCTACGGCACAGAATTTGTTATCGACCTGTAATGTGGTCATGAAAGCATTACGGAATAACAATGATATTCGAATCAATCCCTCCGAAGCTTTGCAGGCCAACCGTGAGAAAGCTCGTACCGAAGCACCGGAGTTAAGCCGCGAAAAACTGGCACAGGCTCAGGCTGAATTAATCATGGCGGGGCGGGAGCGCATTGCTGCGGTATTGGGTTTGTGTCGTGAACTTGGGCTTCGCTCCAGAGAAGCGGTTCTGCTGGATTGCCAGAAAGCTCTGCAGCAAAGCCATGAGAACAGGAAGATTGATATTGAGCTGGGTACCAAGGGTGGGCGTGGTAAATCAACAGCGACAAGCCCTTCCAGGGCAGAGCGTTTTGTTCCGGTATCAGACTCTGCGCATATCGCTTTATCACAGGCTGCAAGATTACAGGGAAGTGGCAGAAACCTGATTCCTGAAGGAAAGCGTATTGAGGATTTTCTGGCTTTAGTAAGAATGCACAGTGGCCCTGTACTGAAGAAATATGGCTTGAATAATCGCCATGACCTGCGAGCGGCTTTTGCCTGTGAGCAATACCAGCAGTTAACCGGCTGTCTGGCACCCGTTTTCAGGGATGATCGTATTCCCGATAAAAATGTAGATAAACAAGCCAGAGAAGCCATTGTAAAACAGTTAGGCCACAACCGCATTCATGTAGTGTCAGCGTATTTAGGAAGCCGTAAAAACAGAAAGGCTGACTCAAGCCGCACGAGGAAGCACTGATTCGCTCAATGCTTTCTGGTACGACCTTGAATCAGACCGTCCGTTGTGTTTTTCCTTACGGTTGTAGCGGGTTTTAAGCTTCTCCCTGCGTTGTCTGAACATGGGGTCACTCATAAGTTTCAGCACTGCCGAAGCAGGGCGTTTTCGTTTGGATTTAGCCATGATGCTCTCCTTAATAGCCTCTTTTTTATGAATCCTGAGTGTATCACATACAGTTTTTAGAACTGTATCCAATGTCTGATTCTTTCCGGTAGAAAAAGTTCGCTTCATTGGCACAGCAAACTGCATTGAATATCTGTTCCTCTGTCCTATAGTTAATTCTCCTTTTACCTGCTCATCAGGAGCCGGCTTTCACCCCCCCAGGGTTAAGCCAGTGACGATTATGATGAAAAGGTTGTTCGGCCACACAGGTTAGAGTCTCTGCTGACCCGGCAGTTCAGGCATTCGCAGCAGTGTGGTTTTTCCGGAGATTGGCTGAATGGTCTGTGTCGTTCGATACGCTTGAAGGCTGACAGCGAAAGCTGGTTTTCAAAATAAGGTGATGGCTTTGTCCACTGCCTTGTCTTCCCCCGTCACTTAGGTGACGTTCCAAACGACGTATGAGCTTTCTGACTTGCCATTACTTGTCAAAAACACTCTGCGCCTTCTGCATGGCAGAACCTCTCTGTCATGCAGGGAAGTTCTGCCTTTTTGTTTGGCTCTTCCTCAATTTGAGTGGGTGATTTATTATATTCTGAAGCACTCAATGCAAGGATGCACCGATGCGTGATAAGCAACTCTATTCTCAAATACTGGGTATTGAGTCTCCTTGGTTCGTTTCTGAAGTTGAATTGTCATTACAGGATCAACAGGTTCGGGTATTCATTGAACACAATGGTAAAAAGGCCTGCAAATGCAGTGTTTGCGATAAGCCCTGCTCTGGCTACGACCACATCACTCAGAAGTGGCGTCATCTGGATACCTGTCAGTTTCAGACTATTCTAGTTGCCAGGGTTCCACGGACCCAGTGCCCTGAGCATAAGGTGTTAGCCATCAATGTGCCCTGGGCTGAATCTGACTCTCGATATACAGCTCTGTTTGAAGCCCTTGTTATTGACTGGCTAAAGGAGGCAACTACGAAGGCAGTTGCACGACAAATGAAGCTTGGTTGGAATGCCATAGACGGTATTCAGCAGCGTGCAGTGAAGAGAGGACTGGCTCGTCGTGATGCTAAGCCACCAAAACGAATCGCTGTTGATGAAACCTCATTTCAAAAGCATCATGAATACGTCACAGTGGTCACTGACCACGACCAAGGCGTTGTTATTCACGTTTCTGATGACCGTAAAAGTGACAGTCTCAACGAGTACTTTGACACACTGCCCTATGACCATAAAGAGGGGATCGAATGCGTGACGATGGACATGTCCAAGGCTTACATCAAGTCAGTCAGTGAGAATGTTCCAGACGCAGATCAGAAGATTGCATTTGATAAGTTTCACGTTGCTCAGTCTCTGGGTAAAGCTGTCAACAAGGTTCGGATAGAAGAGAACAAAGCCCTTGTAAACCAAGGTGTAGAGCTGCTTAAGGGGACTCGCTACGACTGGCTGACTAACCCTGAAAACATGTCTGAAGAGCAGTGGGATAACTTCGAACCACTGAGAAACTCGACACTTAAAACAGCTCGCGCCTGGGCCATCCGGCAAATGGCAATGAGCTTATGGAATTACAAGTCCAGAGCTTGGGCAATCAAGGCCTGGAAGAGGTGGCTATGCTGGGCGCAGAGATGTCGGCTTGAGCCCATAAAAGAAGTTGCCAGAACGGTCAAAGAGCACTTGTGGGGTATCATCAACGCTATTGTCCTTGAGGCTAATAACGGTCGAGCAGAGGGAGTGAACAGCAAGATTCAGAGTTTGAAGAATCGGGCTTGTGGCTTTCGAAACCGTGAAAGATATAAGACAGCGATCTACTTTCATCTTGGAGGCTTGGACTTGTACCCCACTGGCGTACATCGTTGAAAACTACCCACTTAAAACAGGGAAGAACCTTTTGTTTTAAGGAGAACTTCTATGGTTACCGCTAATAGTATGCATGATAGTACTAATGATCTGGTGGCTCGTTTTGCGGAGCGTTATGGCTTTGGTGAAGATGAGTTATTGAATACCTTGGCGCAGACTGCTTTCAGGCAGCAAAACGGTGCGCTTCCTTCCCGGGAGCAACTGATGTCTTTGCTGTCTGTGGCAGACACCTATGGGCTGAATCCCTTCATTCGTCAGATATGGGCGCTATCCGACAGAAAAGGCGGAGTGCTGCCTGTGATTTCCATTGATGGCTGGACATCCATTATGAATTCCTACCCTCAAAGCGATGGTATGGAGTTCAGTTATCCCGATGAGTTGATTACCTTCGATGAAGATATGAAAGCCTGTCACCCGTGGATGGAATGTATTGTGCATCGCAAAGATCGGGAACATGCGATTCGGGTGCGTGAGTATCTGGATGAGCTGTACCGGCCTGCTGTGATAAAGAATGGCAAGAAGTTTCCTGGCCCCTGGCAGACTTGCCCAAAGCGCATGCTTCGGCACAAGTCGCAAATTCAGGCAATCAGGATTGCTTATGGACTCAGTGGTTTATTTGAACCGGATGAAGCGGAACGGCTACTGGAAACCCAGCTGGGTGAACCGGTACCAGACCTGCGTGAAGCCGAATCAAATCCCGTTGAGCTAGACAGTGTTCAGGAAAGGGATAAACCACAGCCTGTGTCGTCTGAACCGGATGTTTTTGATGAGGCGTTGGCTGAAATGTCAGGAGAGTTACTGCCAGAAAAGGATGTAATTTCTGATGAAGTACCCGAACCCAGCGATCTGGAACCACAAGTTTTGTCGTTTATCGACCAGATTGTGGATCGGGCTAAAGGGACAGGCGCTTTTACCGCCGCCCAGGGTTTTGCCCAGGAGCGGTTTAAGGACGATGGCAATGCCCTGAATTACTGCCTGTTTCGGTTGGACGAAGCACAGGCGGCTTCAGTACCACCGGCTTCTGTTGCGTGAGGCTGACCTTATGAAAACGGTCAATCTTGAGCAGCGGTCGCAGGTGTGGCTGGACTGGCGTCGTGGAGGTATTACCGCCAGTGATGCTGCTGTGATCTTGGGGCAATCACCTTATAAATCACGTTGGCAGCTTTGGGCAGAGAAGTCCGGGCTCCTGGAGGAGCCGGATTTGTCGTCTAACCCCCATGTCCAGCGAGGCATTGAGGATGAAGACGATGCCCGGAATCGGATGGAACAGGCTTTGGGTGATGCACCTCTTTTGCCGATTTGCGGTGAGTGGGAGCAGAACCCAAGGCTACGCGCCAGCTTTGACGGAATGACCAAAGATGGTATTCCGGTAGAGCTGAAAGCACCGTGCCAGAAGGTTTATGAGGAAGTGAAGACGTTGAAGGATCAGGCGGAAGGCTATCGACGTGCATTGGTGCAGGTGCAGTTTCAGATGCTGGTTGCGGATGCGCCCAGAGCCTGGCTCTGCTTTTACCACAAAGGCATGCCGATTCTGCCGGTCTGTATCAACAGGGATGAGAGCCTCATCCAACCGTTGCAGCAGGAAGCAGAAGCGTTCTGGCAGCGGGTGGAAAAAGGGGAT
Source organism: Endozoicomonas gorgoniicola (assembly GCF_025562715.2). Lineage (NCBI taxonomy): Bacteria > Pseudomonadati > Pseudomonadota > Gammaproteobacteria > Oceanospirillales > Endozoicomonadaceae > Endozoicomonas > Endozoicomonas gorgoniicola. The sequence continues at coordinate 2,070,027 of NZ_JAPFCC010000001.1, read as the reverse complement.
GAGCCGGACAAAGACCCGAATCTGGATGTATTTGTGCCGCAAGGTCTGTCAGAACAGGCGCAATGGCACAAGCTCGCAACGGTTTATCGCCGTCGTCAGTTACATCTGGATGAGCTAAAGGAAGAACTGAACCACGGAAAGTCTCAGCAGAAGCTGATGCAACATGAGTTGCAGAAGTTGATGGGCGCTTTTCGGGTGGCTGAGTCGGATGATTTGCGAATCTGCCGCAGTGATTGCGCCGGTTCCGTGGACTACCAAAAGGCTTTGGAGGCCTTGTGTCAGCAACACCAGCTGGCGTTACCTGATCTTGATGCTTTCCGCCGTAAGGGCAGGGAGCAGGTGAGGGTGACCCTGCTGGACAAAGGAATGAACGACAGTGAATCAGGACTAAATGGAGCAGGCAACGAGCTGTTGGACCGTAACCCAACCGTGAGTCACCAGAGCTTCTATTTCTGATTCAACATTTACTTAACCCGGGTGGGGCAGTGACCTTCTCCATCCGGGGAGGGTTCCTGCCCTTTTTTTATTTTACGAAGTGGCAGGAAATTAACGATGGAAACTGAAGTTCAGTCTATGCCAGCGGCTTTACAGCCTGCTTTTTATGAACTGAATGAAACCTTTGACCTGGATACGAATCAACTCATCCTGCTCGAAGGTTTTCAGGAGTGTGGGCATCCGGCAGTACCGACTGTTCAGCCTTATGTGTTTGACAGAGACCGGCTGCGTAAGTTGCTGGCGTTTCTCGATAACCCTGAAGGTGATGGCTTGTACCTGACGGGGCCGACAGGTTGCGGCAAAACCAGTCTGGTGGTTCAGGCGGCTGCAAGGTTGCACTGGCCTACACAGATGGTACCCGTTCACGGAAGAATGGAACTGGACGACCTTCTGGGTCAGAAGGTTCTTGATAAGGGTGCAACGCCTTTTCAGTACGGGGCATTGAGTACTGCGGTTAAGGAAGGTCATATCCTTATCATGGATGAAATGGATGTGGCCGATCCCGCAGAGCTGGCCGGATTGTACGATCTGCTGGACGGTGCGCCTCTCGTATTGGCGCAGAACGGCGGAGAGATTATTCCGGTGCATCCAAGGTTTCGGTTTGTTGCCACAGGTAACAGTGCCGGAGCAGGTGACGGCAGTGGCTTGTATCAGGGTGTTCTGCGACAGTCACTGGCCTGGTTAGACCGCTTCCGTTGTATCGAAGTGGACTATCCCGATGAGTTCACTGAGATAATGATTCTGGACCAGGTGGTGCCAGACCTTCCAACCATCGTCAGGGAAAAGATGGTGAAGCTCGCCAACGAGGTTCGTCGTCTGTTCACTGGTGACGCTAATGGAAGAGGGGAAGGGGAGTCACAGCTCAGTGTTACATTGTCCACTCGTGGGCTGGTGCGCTGGGCAAGGCTATCGCTGAGGTTTCAGGGTGCGCCGAGGGTGTTTGAATACGCTCTGGAGCAAGCCCTGACCGCCAGAGTGGAACTGGCAGAACGGCAGGCGATTCACCGGATAGCCAGTGACGTGTTTGGGGAACTGTGGGAAGGAGGTCATGAATCATGAGTACAACTCATACCACAGTGACGCAAATACTCGATCAAATGTCCGTAATTGCTTTGGACTGTTCCATCTGGTCAGGCGCTCGTCGTCTGAAACCAGAGGATTTGGTTCTGGGCAAAGGCGGGCAACTGCCGTCTGATGAAGTGGTGTCGCTGGGCAGCAAGAAACTGTGCAAGCGGGAAGTGCTGAAGCCGTTCCATCGCCTGAGGGATCAGGCGTGTCGGCTTTGTGCCAGAGAAGGAGTGCGGTTTCTGGGAGGCTATGCGGTGCCGGATCACTCCATTTCAGGTTTAAGCCTGAAACTGGATCAGGTGCAGCAGGACTTCAATCAGGAAAAGCAGACCTTTCTGACTCGCTACGACCAGCATATTCAGGAATGGGTGAATGCCCATCCTGATTTTGCCGAAGCGATCAGGAATGCCGTGCCGGATGTTCAGCACGTAGGTCAGCGTTTCCAGTTTGGTTACACGACTTACAAAGTGGTGGCATCGCCTCAGCCCGATAACCTGAACCAACAGGTCAATCAGCTGGGCAGCGCATTGCGGGAGGAAATCAGTCGGGATGCTCAGACCTTGTTTGAGCAGACCTTCCGAGGGAAAGAAAAAGTCACCCGTAAAGCCCTGAACCCGATTCTACGGCTCAGGGATAAACTACACGGACTGGCTTTTGTTGATCCCGGTATTGCTCCCATAGTGCAGCGGCTGGATGCCGGGTTAGCGCAGTTACCCAATAGCGGTGCGCTGGAAGGTGAGGTGCTGACTCAGCTGATGGAGCGAGTGTTGCTGTTGTGCTCTGTGGAACAAATGGAACGTTGTGCAGAAGGGCTGACGGCTATTGATTATCCCAGAAGGGAACCTGTAAAGATGCAGGAACCATTGGAGGTGGATCAATTGCCAGAGGTCAACGACACAGGGTCTCAGAAAGAGCCTGTTATTGAGGAACCGGTCGTGGTGCCAGAGGAAACAAACACCACAGCCACTTTCTACTTCTAAAGCGTCTTTTTAAAGGACGCTGTCTTTTACGATAAAAAGCCCTGGCGGGACATAGTGCCCGCCTGGGCAGGTGCTATGTCCCTTTTTTCTTTTATATAGATAGAGAGGTATTTGGATATGGCTCCTGTTTTACAGAAAGCACTACCCATCGTTGGCAGTGCATTGGGCAGGAAAATGGGCGTTCGGGTTGAAGTCGCTGGTCGCAGGGCTTGCACCGATGGTGAAAGTATCTGGCTACCCGCCTTTGACCCGCAACGGCCAGAGCAGGAAAAGCTGGCATGGGGTTACTTGAGTCATGAAGCGGCTCATGTCCGTTACACGAACTTCTTTTTAGACTATGAAGGTTCAGCCCTTCGGCGCAGACTGACCAACCTTTTAGAAGACATTCGCATTGAAAAAGCCATCAGCCGGGAATACCCCGGTGCTGCTTTTTCTCTTGCGGGTGTCGTTCACCAGTTGGTGACTGAAGGTCGATTAAGTGCGCCGGACAAGAGTGACCCGCCTGTGAAGGTGCTGAACGACGCTTTGCTGTCTATCTTGCGGTTTGAAGTGCTGGATCAGAAGGCTCTGAAGCAGGAAGCAATAAAAGCCCGTGAAGTGATGAAAGCCTGTTTTCCCAAACAGTTACTGGACTCACTGAATGGACTGTTAAAGCAGGTTCCCGATTTGAACAGCACAAGGGAAGCTCTGACGTTGGCTGACCAGATCATCGCTTTGTTTCAGAATCTCAGCAATGAAAATTCTGACAGCAAAGATTCTGGTGAGGAAGGTTCTGATAAACCGGAGAATTCGTCAGAAGAACAGGAGAGAGGTTCTCAAGAACCAGAAGCACAGGATCAGGAGGGTAAAACAGATTCTGTGTCAGGTGGTGAGCAGGAATCCGATTCTGAGGAAAGAGAAGATGATAATCCTGAACATTCGTGTGGAAGTAGTAACCAGGACGTTTCAGACAATGGCGATGCTTCAGACAAGGCTGAAGACCTGTTGCTCCAAAAAGAGAGCTTGAAACAAATTCTGGAATCTACCGATCAGGACTGGCCGGATGACCTGTTTGAAACGGTCGCCGGAGAGCTGGAGTCATGGAGTTGCGAGCAGTCTTCAGGCCTGTCAGCCATCACCACAACACCAGGACTGGATGCGGTGGTGACGACAGATGAGGACAGGCAGGCCGCCAAAGACTTGCTCTGGAAAGTGCAGTCAGAATCCACCCGTTTAGCCGCACAGCTAACCGGACTGGTTCAGGCCAAAACGCTCACCAGAGATCGCACAGGCAAGAGAGGTACCCGGATAGATGGCAAACGGTTGCACAGAATAGCGTTAGATGATGGTCGTCTTTTCAAACGACGGGCAGAATCCATCACTATCAATGCCACCGTTCATATCTCGCTGGATATTTCTTCTTCCATGGCAGTAAGGATGCCGCTGGCAAGGGAAGCGGTTCTGGCGCTGGTCTATGCACTGAAGCAGATAAACGGAGTCACTGTTTCAGCATCGGCTTATCCGGGTACCAGAGAAGATAGAGTCTTTCCTATCGTCACAGGTCAAGAGCCTACTCAAAAGGTAGCTCAAACACTGGTGGCTCTGGACAGCCACGACTCAACACCCATGGCCACCGGATTGTGGCATGCGGTTCACCAAATCTGTCAGGCAAAGGCGGAACGTCGCCTAATTCTGATGATTACGGATGGAGCGCCTGACTGTGAGCATCACGATGCGGTAGTCGATCTGGTGAGTCGTTGTCAGCAGTCAGGGATAGATGTGGTGGGGTTGGGAATCAATGTTCCTTTGGTGAAAAACCTGTTTCCGAAGAGCCTGATGATTGATCAGTTAAGCCAGTTAAAGTCTTCATTATTTACTTTAACCCGTGACTGGCTAATCCTATGAACTTAAAAGTGTCACTCATTGCATTTTTGCAGTGAGTGGCATTTTTTGGTTGAAATCAGAGTTGTTTATGTTGGAAATTTGCCAGATTGCAGCATGCTGTATATAAATACAGTGTCGCTAGTTTTGAGTGAACCATGCCACAACCCATCATAAACACAATCCGGTACCTCTTTATATTCGTTTCGTATAGGAGGTGAACTATGTCATCAACAAAGATCAAAAGCCGGGCCACGGTCTGGATTAATGGCCGCCAACGGCAAAAGGTCGGTTATTTTGTGACTGCTGAAGAAGCTGCTAACTGGAAAGCAAAAACAGAGTCCCAGATGCAGCGTATGAAGCTGCAAAAGGAGCTGGTGACAAAATTAGGTTCTGATCACCCTCAGGTGCAGGTCGGGGTTGATGTACTCCGGTCAGAAGGAAGCCAGTGCTGGCGGGTGAATGACTTTTTTGCAGCCCTGGAAGCTGCGAAAAACAATATCTGCCATGTGTTGGGTAATGAATACCCGATGCTGATTGACGGGAATGATCTGAGCAAATTTTTTGAGCAACGGGTAGAGCAGGGTGTCAGCCTGGGAGAACTGGATATCGAAGCATCACTGCTGAAAATTATCTTTCAGTGGGGGCCTATGCCTCAGCCCCATAGAGCCAACAAAGTTCAGGGGGCTTATGAGCAGGTGATGCGATGCAATGTGCATCAATTATCTGCTTCAGAAGAGCCTTACCCAAATGTCTTTTCTGCTCAGGAGGTAGAAGAAGTTGAGATAACAGAAGGTGATTCTCTGGCTGCCAGAGCCCACCAACTTTCTTTACAGGGCATGTCACAACGGGAGATTGCCCGAGTTCTGGAGACCAGTCAGCCGTCGATATACAGAGCTTTAAAAAAAGCAAAACTGTCATGAAAATGTTGATTCATTCGATGATTCAACAGGCCGTAAAACTTCTTGGTACTTGCCCTGTGTACCTGTCAGACCAACGTTCTCTCACAAGGGATCGGAAGAAATCTGATAGGCGATTCAGGCTGAATCACCTTGGCACGTTTTTGGCACGTTTTTATGAGCAAATACACACACTTTTACGCACCCAAATGAGGTTGAAAATGAAAAGCTGACTGAAGGGATGAATCAATGAAACTGTGTCAGGCCTTGCTATTACTGGCTTCCTGCCTTTTGTCCGGGCAAAAAGAAACCCGCCATTCTGGGGGAAGAAGTGACGGGCTAAGACCATTAGGAGTGGTATATAGACTGACTCTCCAGCCTTTGGTAATTAAGGAATAGCTTTTTTAAATTTCCCAAATGGGGAGGATTTGGGGAGAAATGAGGACACTTTTTCTGACCAGCTGTTACTGGGGTTTATCTCCCTCAAGCGAAATACCATCACTACTTTCCCAGTTAGTTCTAGGAGTGTAGCCTGTCGGTGAACCATCCTTGATAAATTTACGGTAGTGCTTTCTGACCATCTCTACTGTTGTATGCCCCAACATTTTGGAGACCCACATTTCATCTTCACCGGCCATGAGCATCCAGCTGGCAAATGTATGGCGGGTTTGCCCAATCCCCCGGTTAATGACTCCGGCTCGTTCACATGCCCAGCGGAAAGACCAGTAAGCCTGATTATAGTTGACGAATGGTTCATTTCTCCGGGTGATAAAAACACGACCATGATCTGTCATTCGTGTGTGTTCAGCCTGTTTTTTTAAAGCTTCCAGTGATAGAGGCAGCAGTAAAATAGTTCTGCGACCTTTGGCTCTGGTTTTGATATCAGATACCACGTCACGGCTCATCGCCTGCCGGATAGCTGCGGTTTTATCCTTCAGATCAATATGTTGCCATTCCAGAGCAATCAGCTCGCCGGGGCGAACCCCTGTCCAGAAAGCAAACTGGAACATGTTTCGTTCAACAGGCCAGTGGCATCCTGAAAGAATTCGTGAGTATTCCTCCATGCTGAAAGGGTCTATTTTTTCCCGATTCTGTTCAACTCGTTTGGTGACAGATCGTTTTTCTTTGGGTAAACGCAGGTCGTCCAGCGGGTTCTCTGAGAGCTTCTTATCATCTAGAGCCTCCCTGATCGCTGCCCTTAAGGGGGCGAGATAATTTTTCACCGTATTTCGGCTGACCGACAGTTTTTTTGCCCAATTCCTGATATGACCCGAGTTCAGAACACCTAAAGGCAGGTGTCCAAATGCAGGAATAAGGACTCTATCTATTTTCCATTGGCTGTTGTGCTCATAGTTAGGAGAAAGGATACCTTTCTGGTCTTTAAACCAGTCCATCAGAAGGTCTGCGACTGTATAATCCGCTGGGTGAGCCGTTTCCGTCTCAGCAAGGCGATGGTTGGGGAAGTGTCGAGACCAGTCAAACTGTCCGGTTTCTATCTCAGACTTGATAATTTCACGAAGGGCCGCAGCTTGCCGGATTCCTTTAGCATTCACAGGAATACCAGGCACCAGAACTTTTCGGGTTTTACCGCGCCACTGGAAATTGATGCGAAGAGATTTACCCCGGACTTCTACCCCCGGGTAATTGCTTTGTCCAGCCATTCGTCCACCGCCTCTGTATTAACCCACCAACAATTGACAGCAGGATCTTTCTTCAGGTGGATACCCAACCTGTAGTAGCCGCCTTCCAGTTTCTTCATGACTGTTCTGTCTGGTTCCCCAGATTCTTCACAGTATTTTTTCAATCGAACCCATTTTTGACTCATGATGGCACCGTTTATACATAGAGCTTGATACTACCCATCTGACATTTGTCAGAGAGCCTGTTTATTCATAAACCCAGAGATTGTGGTGATACCTGGATGTTGTCCCATGTCTCAATGTTGATTTTTGTCTGGTTAAACTCTTGCTGACTAATCCATCGCTGCTGCGCTGATACACTGATAATTCGATTACCTAACTCGGTGAAAGACACTCCTCCCTGACGTAAAGGCACAATGTTATCCGGTGGTTGCATAAGATAGAGAGCTGGATACGCTTTTATATTCAGTGCCGGATGAGGGGATTGCTCAATCCTGCTATCTGGCAGTTGAGGTATCAGGATTCCATCTGTCGAAAATGAAATCAGCTCAAAACCATAATGTTCTTTCATCAACTGAACCGACTGGACTTGCAGGTGGCACAGCTTACAGTTGCCCCGATAGTAAAAAACCAGTCCGGCTATTTTGGCGACCTTCCTCAGTATTTCCTCTTTCGCCTGATGTGCCATATCGTCTTTGATTTTTGCCGCTGCTGGCGATATGGGACGACGGACGTTTTCATCCAGCATGGGGTCACTTTCGATCACCTGTTTACCTACTCGGGCAAATTGCTCACCTTTCTCTTTTACCATCCGGTCCAGGTAGAGGTAATTACTGACATTTTCTTTGCTCGGCTCGTCAATGGCTCTGTCCAGATACTGACCGATGTTCTGTCGAATCCACGCAGCTGAAAGTGATTGTTGGGGTGTTATTTTCATTGGTTGAGGACTATCTTCACCGGTGGACTCATCATCAAGTGGCTCATACCAAAACCAGCCTTCAGAGTGTCGGTCAAACCATCGCTCATCGGCACCAGCATCAACCAACGTAGTTGAAAACAGGAGTAATAAATGAAGGGCGCGCATTTATACTTTTTTCTGCCAGTTAGCAGTCCACCATCCGACACAGACTGAAGTCAGCAGAGCCATTGTGGGAATTAGCCACGCAGGAAACGGCAGCGGCACAATAACCAGATACAGGAACAGCCCCGGTATCCACTGGCATAACCGTCGGCTCCAGACGTTTTGCAGTGGGCTGGTGTAATGAAAATCGTGGTAGCGAATTTTTCGGATTAAACAACCATCCGCTACTGCCGCCAGCAAAATCAGCCCCCAGAAGGGTAAGCACACCAATAGCAGCACCAGCCGTTCAAACAGTTGCAGCGTCAAAATCAGCAGGTTTTTAGCTACCCCTTTGAAAAAAAGGATCACTCTGACAAAGCCATTACCCATCTGACCATCCGGAGTGGTGTGTTTCATCAGAAACCCCTGAAAGCCGGATTCGATAATCATTGAGCGATACAGTTGTGAGCCATAACGGACAATCCATTCGCCGGTTTCTTTTCCCAGCGTGGTTGAGTAGCCTTTCTGTTCACGGTGAAGATGCTGAGTCATGGTTTGACCAGACACCGCCAGCCAGAGCAGAATCAGCACAAGGCCGTAAAACCAGATCATTAAAGGACTGGTGGTTTTTTGTTGTTTATTCATGGCAAAGAAATTGTTTTGTGTGGAAGTCAGTGCTGCGGTTCAGTAAGAATTGGAATCCGGGCTTTCAGTAAACGACCACCGCCCAACCGGGCAATGTATTCGAGGTTGGGCAGTTCACCCAGTAGCTGAGGTGGAAAGAGGTCGCCGGTTTCTTCCAGTTGTTGTTCGCTCAGGTTGCCGGTGAATTCCATCGGGCGGTTGGCATCGGTGCTGACGCCCTGGTTGCGAATAAAGTAGCGGTAGCGAACAGGCGGCAGTTTATCGGTAATAAACTTCTGGGTTTCAGGGTTCTGGGTTCGCAAACAGATCAGGTGGTTGCAGTTATCGATAAATTGCTGGGCGGCAGCTTCAGAGCCTAACTGGGCTTCAAAGTCGGCCAGTGTCTGCGTGGCCACATAACAGCGGAATTTTGCGCCACGGCCTTTATTCAGCAAAGACAACAGTTGTGGGCAAAGGACTTCTGCCGCTTCATCTACAAACAGGTTGATCGGTTTAGCCTGTTTTTCTCCCTCTTGCATTGAATAGTTATAACGGTCTCCGGCCACCGCAGCCAGATCAGCCAGTAACAGCTGCCCAATGGATTTACCCACCATCGGGTCACTCAGGGAATCCAGCCCGAAATACATCACTTTTTGCTGCTCAACCAGTGCCGTAGTCTGGGTGCAGGGGCGGTGGTCGTTGATATTGGTGGGATCGGGGGATAACAGGTCAGCCAGTGCGCCGCCGGTCAGCATACCCAGAATAGGTAATAGTGTGGCAATCATTTTGCTGTAGTGCGCCCGGTCATGCTCAAACAGGGAGATCAGCCCTTCTACATCCGTACAGGGATGCTCAGGCATGATTTCATCACGGTAATAATTGATCCAGGCTTTTGCCAGTTGTTCTGACTTGGAAGACGGCTGTCGCTGATTCTTTGGCTGAGGTTGTTTTGCTTGTTGAGCCACGGCTTTCTCTGCCTGAGCTTGATGCTGAGTGCAAACCATCGTTAATGCCCGAATCAGTAGTTTGGTGACACCTGATTCCAGTCCCTGCCGGATCAACACCAGCGTCGGACGCTGACCACATAGCAGGTAGCCCTGAACCACAGCGTCTACTGCTTTCTGGGCAAATGCCTGAAACGGTGCATTATTGCCACTGGACGGCATGAGTCCGGCAATGCGGCTGGCGAGTTCACTGGAACGGTTAAAATGCTGAAGCAGGTTGATTCTCACGGACTCCGCTGGAAACCCCGGATGAAATTTCATAAAGCGTTGTCTTTGTCCTGACAATTCACAGCTTCTCTGGGTATGGCTGGCAAGATCATGGTCTCCCTTGGGGTCAATAATGATGACAGGTTCCCCACGCAAGACCGCTTGTGTCACCAGCAGGTCAAACAGCCGGGTCTTGCCGCTGCCCGGAACGCCAATGACCATGGTGTGCATCTGAACCTGCTCCAGTGGTTGAAACAGGGGCTGCTCATGATCCGCCATGCCGTGAATCCAGTGTGCGCCCATAGAGTTTTGCAGCTTGGCGGGCATGTTGTCACTTTTCATCAGGTCCCAGGCTTTTTGTCCGTGTTCACGCTGCCACTCAAAACCCCAGCCGAGCCAGAGCCCTTTCTGCTCGTTATCCTGTTGCAGCTTCAGGCATTGTTGCGGGTTTAATGCCAGAAACGACAATGACTGACCTTTTAACCGCCGATGTTGCTGCCAGCGAGGGAGTGCCTGTCCTAACCGCAAAACGGTCATACCGGCACAAACCGAAGCTGTTGCCAGAAAGCCTGATAATGGCAGAGGACTGAAAAACGACAGGCACAACGCCGTATTCATGCTGGTGAACCACAAAACAGCCGACGACAGTTCATAGACCGGACGCCAGCTTTGCAGGTAAGGCTGATCACTTAACATGGCGACGATTCCGTTTCTGGTTGGGTATTCAGCCACTGTCGGCAAAGCAGAGAAATGTCCGGTTGAAGGAACACGTAACGCTGCCCATTTCGTAGAAAGGTTTTTTCGTCACCAACTTGTCTTAGCCAGCCTTGTTCACTCCATTGATTCAGCAACTCTGTTGCCGTGGGAAAGGGGCTCTGATCTTCTTGATCTGAGAGCTGACAGTCATCCGGCCAGCGCAAAACCAGGCTGTCTTTTTTCCAGCGTGTGTTTTCCGGTTTCAGTTGCTTCATGACTTGTTGCAGACCGTTCAGGGCTAACCCATTGCTTTGAACAGTTGGGTTTTGTGGCTCAGCAGACTCTGTTGAGTCAACATTTTCTTCAGTATCCTGTTTTAGAATATCGGGTTCCGGCGAGTTTAATGCCGCCAATGCGGCACCACCGATAAAATGCAGTTTCACACTTTTCAGACGGGCTAACTCAATGGCGCTGACCATCTGCGCCGCTGACTGGGGACTGTTTTGTCCGGTTAAGCAACCGATAAAAGTCTGCCATAAAGACCCTTTGTCGTGATCCGGTTTCAGGACATAACCCAGCTCATTGCTGGTCAGTTTGTCCAGTAACAGTAGGTTGATGCAGGTGTATTCAGAGGACAAAGGTTTATCAGGACGGTTATCGGATTGTACCCAGTGGGGCTGATAACCCGTAATGCGGTACTTTTGTAGCCACTGTTCCAGACCGGCTTGCAGGGATGGCCAGTGCCCGACTCCGGAATCATGAACGGTGATACTGCTGACCACTCGACCACTGTCATACAATAATCCGGCAACGCCTGCTATTAGTCGCCATAACGGTTGCCTCACCCTGCGCTGATCAGGGTATAGTTCATGGTCAAAATGAATTTGCTCTGTTGCCACCACTGACCAGAATGCCGTTTCCAGAGCATGGCGAATGGCTCCGGCCGGTTCACAATGATGTTGCGGGTGCGCCGGAAGCAGATGCATCCAGCTCACAAGGTTATCCAGGGTCTGGTTGAACAGGCGCTGCAACTCATCGGGCAGGTTCAGCTGCTCATTAAGCTGATCCAGCAACTTTTGCTGTTGATGCAGTATGGCTCCGGTTCCGGTTTGATACCCTGAGCAACCCTGTTGTTCAGTGACCTGTAGCGGCGGTTTTTCTGGTGAACCAACAGATTTGGATTGAGAGGAATCATGGTGAAACCAGCGATGGATAAGGCTTAAAGCCTGAAGGGAAGTCATAGCGGCTGTCCTGACGAGATATGGAAGAAGAGAAAAGAGGCGTCATAAGCCAAAAATGGAATTAATAACGGTGGGCGTCACCTGCAAACCCACGGCAGCGCCAACGCCTGTGGCAAAGCCAATCAATGACTGGCGAGCCATACCATAGGCCAGTCCGATCAGGACAAATGCGATGGACAACGTACGCCCGAGGTCGCCTTTGATCCAGCCCACTAACCGACCATAGATATCCGCAAAGTCATTACCGCCAGTGATGGCCATACCCTCTGCCCAGAGCAAGGGTGAAAATACAATCAAGGCAAAACCACAGGATTGCAAAACGGTTTTTAGGACTCGCTTGATCTGTAGAATTTGTTTTTTGTTGTGGTAGGGAAAGAGAGAACTGCACATACACTGTCTCCTTTTAAAACCAATTATTCGTTATCAGAAGGGGAATACACAGGAACCGCTGACTGCCATTCCCTTGGATAAATATCTGTCATGACAACACCGCCACTGTGCCAGTTGCCCTGTTTGTCGACCCATGGAGCCAACCAGATTCTCAATACCTGAGCCGGTAAGCGACTGGGAGCTGCCTCAGGGGTAACGATGGAAAGATCAGGTGAAACATGGCTTGTAAAGGAGGGCATAGAGGTTGCTGTCATTTCCTCCAGCACAGAATGATCGGTGTCTTTGTAAATCTGTCTTGCTGACTTACAGACACCTTTGCCCGGATTGCTACAGGCATAGTCACTTTCTCCCAAACCCAGAGTGGAACAACCCTGAATGAGCGAGGTAGATAAGATAGTCAGTAACAATGGCTTGAAATAAAACAATCTCATAGAAAAGTCCTTGGTCAGTTCTTCAGACCACGGGTAAGAATCAGGTCTACCTTTCGCTCGGCACTGATCTCAATCACCGGCACCATCTGGTCAGCCAGTTTCAGGTAAAAATCCGCCAGTTTTTCCAGTGCCTTGTTGCTGCCTTTAATCAGTGAACTTTGCAGGGCTTCGCTACCCCTTAAACCGGACTGGAAAGGTGACTGGATTTGTCCATTCTGGTTAGGTACCACTGAAAATACGGGAACAGGTTTGATATCGAAGGCTTCACTAACCCCACTGAGAAATCCCGCCATTGCCGCTTTTGCCATGACCTGTCCCTGCTTGCTGACCAGTCTGCCACGCAGTCCAGCCTTGCCATCTTCTCCCGCTAAATAACCTTCCAATGGTCGCTCAATGACCTGCTCTTTATCTTTATGCCTGAAAATGCACGACAGGGTTTCACTGCGAAGGTAAGCCCGTTCAGAACTCAGGTCGCCGTAGCCTGAAGCCAGTACAAAGCACTCCCTGACATTGGTTCGATAGCGATTCGGCAAAATAGCCGAGGCTTTGATGCGAATAAGAACGGGATAAGGTTCACGCCGTGCGCCTTGCCCGGTGGGAACATCCAGTCCGGTAATCAGCTGGCCTGATAAAATGCTGCCCGCCATCAACCGGAGTAATCCTGGCTGGTCTCCTGATTGAATATTCGGCTCGGATGCTGCTGGTCTTGTGGCTCCCAGCATTCGAATTGGTCTGGGAGGCTGAGGGGGCGGTTGATAGTTCTCCGGTTCGTTGTAACCGTTGGGTGGCGGCGGGCTGTATTGATTCCATTGCAATACATCCGGCATGGTTGAAAGCTCATGACTTTCTGCGGCAGAGGCAGGGTGCTGAACAGGTTCTGATTGGCTCAGTCGCTGGATTTCCTGCTGTACTCTTTCCTTTAAAGAGTCCATATCCTTTTGGTGCTGTGTATGGAGAGCCTGTTGTTGCTGATGCATTCGCTCAAGGTCAGCACTGATCCGGTTCAGCGTTAACTCTTTGGGAGGCACGCCGGTAAAATCCACCGTCTTTGGTTCTTTTTCGGGTGCCTTATTGTCTGGTTTTTCATGGCGTTTACTGGTGGCAAAGATCAGGATAACGAGCACCAGCGCACTCCCAAACACAATGCTATAGCGTTTGAACCTTGGTGTTATATATTGGCTAAGGTCGTTCATGGTACTGATAACATCAGTAGTTCATCAGTGACGGACGTATGAGTGGCGCAGATTCCGGTTCTGCGGTACTGGAAAGGATAAACAACTCTCGTCGTTGCCCCGGATACAGGGTGTTTTTAGGCCACATGGCAACGGCTGAAGTATTGCTGCCCTGACAGTTTCGCTCATGGAAGGTAACTGGTTTTTCTGTGTGGTTTTTTGCCGTGCCAATCAGCACATTGAAATGATGCCCCTGAACTTGCTGGCCTTTGGAAAAATCAAACCTTAAACCGTCTTGCTGGCAGGGCTGATAATTCGCTTTGTTGAATTTCGTTAACTCATAGCCTTCGGGAATTTGTCCTTTAACCAGAGTAGACAGCACTTCAGTGATGGTTTGTTGGTAATTCCCGGCTTCCTCAAAGCGTTTGGCTGTCTCCCGGTTCCGGTTCAGCTTTTGCTGCCACTGTTTAGGCAGGGAGAGCTGGATTTCTTTCGGTGGAACATCCAGCGGTGTCACCAGCAAAGACAAAGCATGGGCTTCGCTATCGTGGGGCGTGATGTAAACGACAAAAGGTTCTTCCTGTTGAGACGACAAATAAATCACAGAACCTTCAATCCGGATATCAGCCTGGTCAATCGTGCGTATCTGCGGAGCCGCAAAAGGCGTCACTATCCGGTTTAAATGCAGGCGACTGAGGGTAACGGGTTGCTGCTGTCCCGGAGATACCTGCAATTTAACCGGCGAACTTCCGGCCATAATCCATGAGCAATAGAAACCGGCTACAACAGCGATGACTTTGTTCATAAGAAATGCTCGTAATGATTTTGAGTAAAGGGATTACTTCAGGTCTGACTCGATCTGCAAAGCAGTTAATACGGGGCGATAGAGAATCATGTCAAAGCGAAAGCTATACGTTTTTCGTCCTGAAAGACGTTGGTTTCCGGATGACAAAACACTGTTGCCTGCCACAGTAACCGTCTGTGATTGTTCATTAAAATCAAGACTTAACGGCTCAAAGCTCATGCTGACTTTATCATCTCGCAACTGCTGGAACTGCTGGTTCAGTGTGGTTTGTACCTGCTGATACAGGTTGGGTGAGAAAAGACTTTGCAGACGGGACTCCACAAACGACAGGTTTTGAGTATTCAGGTTGCCCAGCAGTTCGGCCAGTGCCAGCCCCCACCATTCATAATAGGCTTGTGATGCTTTGCCTGACTGGATACCCACCTGAGCATCCATGAATGGCAGCGATAGCTCAACAGTGGGTTTACTGTTTAAGCAGTGCATTAACAGCAACGAATTACTCAGCGCCAGCATCAACACTATCAGTCGGTCCACGCAGAGTTGCTGCCGCCACTGTTTGAAGCGACGCAGGTATTCAGAAACGGTCATTTTCGGCAGGGGTAAAATACCCGGACATAGGGGTTTGGCAGTGTCTTCGTGCCGGAAAAATAGAAGCCCAGCCAGTACATCCGGTGGCTCAGGTGTCCATCGGGGTTACGGTCACGAAAGCGTCGATAAAGTCGAATCGCCATCATACCGAGAAACATACCGAGCAACAGGCGGTCAAACCAGATGCCCCAGATCAGCCCAACGGCAACGGGGTAGATTTCATCCAGAGACCAGAACAAAAATTGAATAGGGTCATTGATGGTGCGGGGGATTTCCATGATGTTTTATCCAAAAGGACGGTCTATACTGTGTAAGACATATTCTTACATGAGGTGTTTTTGATGGCTCGAACTCAAACTATTAGCCTTGGAGATGAGCTTCAGAGCTACGCTCAGAAGCTGGTTGACTCCGGTGCATATTCTTCAGTGAGTGAAGTTGTGCGTGAAGCACTCAGAAATTTGCGGGAACAAAAAGCTTCTTCAAGTCTGGAGCAACTGAGAAACATGATTGATGAGGGCGACAGTAGCGGTGCTCCTGTGGATCTTGAAGTAGAACAATTTCTTTCCCGGATGAAAAAACATCGGTAAACCTATGACCAGACAAAAGCAGTACCTGTTCAGGCCGTTGGCAGAGCAGGATATGGAAGGGATATTTGACTATACCCTTCAGGAGTTTGGTGAGGCTCAGGCCGATTCGTACATTCGAGCGTTGTTTGAGACGTTTCAGGCACTTGCCGATACGCCGGGCATGGCACGAAAGCGTGATGAGGTAAGGTCTGGTCTCCGGTCTTACCCTGTTAATGCACACGTTGTGTTTTTCCGAGAATCTGAAACCGGCATTGTCATTGCCCGCGTGCTTCACCAGTCAATGGATTGCCAGTCAAAATCCTATTGATCGCCTATTCGTACGAGATCATTGTTTTTCTCTGATCTGACTACGGAGGTGTTCGGTCTTTCCGCCTTGATATTGGTCCAGTTGCGCTGGGCTGATACCCTCATATCTCGCCTCCAGCCGTTTCCGGCTATCCTCCCGCTGTTCATCAAAATCTAGCCGTGAGCCTTTGCCGGTCAGGGTTTCAAGGTTAAGCTGCTTCAGGGTATCTGCATTCAGTTCTGGCAATTTGTTTTGCAGCTTCAGTAGTGCCAGCCATTCGCTCAGATCAATTTGGTTCCAGTCTACTATTTGCAAAACCTCAGGAGTGATACCAGAACAATCCGGATGCCTGGCCGAACCCCAGCCCATGTGTAACTGTTGTCTGATCTGTACCTGCAGAATGCGTGATAGTGGTGAGTTGAAGCAGCAGTAGCTGTTGTACTTCATGCTGCTTATTCCCAGTAGTTTGGATTTTTTGTAGCTACCGACCCTGTGGCAGGTTTTCATTTCCCGCTTTGCTGCCAGCTCAAACTCTTCGTCTCCACATTTGTTGGTGATCTGGATGATCAGTTTGGTCATGGTGTAGGCGGTGTAGAGCATGGTAACGGCACTGATCGCCGAGGTGATGGCTGGATTCAGCATCAATGCTTGCTGACTTAGTTGCCCGCTTTGTGAAGCCAAATTGTCACCCACGGTTCGGAACAACAGGTTGGTAGCGTCTTCTCCCAGCACTTTTTGGACGACTTCGGCCATCTTTCGCATGAGCTGTTGCTGCATGTTGCCAAGCATACTTTTCTGAGCTTCCTGTGATAGTTCACCAGCAATAGGCTTGGAGGTTGCCGTCTGTGTATGGACTTCGGCGGGTGTTGGCCAGAGTTTTTCTGAGAGCTTGTCCCAAGTCTTTCCCATCTGCGACCAGAGATTTTTAGCGGGCTGGCTGAGTTTGTTAATGCCCTGCATCAGCGGCTCCCGCATTTTCTGGTAATGTCCGGTCAACTGGTTTGGGTAGTTGGATTGCAGGTGAATCGCTGACTTGTCAAACAGATAGCCCATCAGCAACAGGTTTATATAGCTGGCGAAATTCACATTCGTTGGAAGATTGCAGCAATCCACCATATTGAAAATGCCCTGTTTGCAGGTACAGGCTTTGCCACTGAATATTCGGCAACCAGTGCCGTCCTGACTGCACTGCATGTCATGCGCCATGTGTTTTGCTGCATGAAGACCGCTCACTGCACTGGCAAAGTCGCTGTTATCGGCTTCGGTGATATCGGCCTGACACTCGCCTGACATGCACTGCATGGGCTGGCCTTCACATTGAATGCTTTCCTTGATGCCTATGCGGTTCAGGTTCTCTGTGTAACCACAGTCGTATCGGTCTTGTCGGGTATAGCAGATGGTATTCTTTTCACCCAGACAACGACTGTCCACAAACTCACAGTTGGGATCATTGGCGTATTGAGTGCAGTGATCCGGCGGGTAATGTGATGCTGCGGTTTTGTAGTAGAAGCAATCAGCTTCAGCTCTGACGATTTTACAGTCAGATGGTAATTGAGGCGACAAAGTGGCTCTCAAGGGAATCACTTTGCCATGAAGGGTGTGTTCAGCATCGCTTATGGATTCAAGACACTGGTAAGACAGGTTACACAGTCCATCCAGTTGCCACTGTCGCATTTTCTGTAGCTGTGCCAGTGCTGAAGCGGGTGTCCATCGGTCATCTTCAACCAGCTGGCTGGTATCAAAATACATTTTGACCAGCGCATAGCCCTCACCATCACCCCCGACGGATGTTCTGATCTTGAAGGTCAGCTGGCGATTTGCGTTTGTCACCAGAGCTGTATCAAGAACCACAGGGCTATTGAGATAAAAGTTGGAGTCCAGCTCACAACCACCGCCGCTCTCCGGTGGAAAGTCACCATTGCTCTGCCATACCTTATGATCGTTAATCCAGATTTGCATCCGGTCATCCCAGCGGGCTTCCTGAATGACGGCACGGGTAAGGGCTTCCGGTCTTGGCAATGTGACAGTGAATGTTTCTTCTTTGATACAGCAGCCGCAGCGATAGTAGTTATCTGCGCCCCGGTCTTTACCTAATCGAATCTGAATGCAGCCTTCATTGACAGAACTGCTTTCACAGCTGTTCATACCTGCCAATCCCGAACTTGAGACGTATTCAAGGAATGGGCTGATTCTGATTTTACGGCTAAGCGTTACGCTGTCGTCTGTGACCAATGCCCGTGTGCATTCCCTGATATCGGGGCTATGCACTTGCCGATCCGGTTTCAGCACCAGCGTTTTCTGGTAATCACAGCCTTTAAAGTGCTGGCGCAGCCGGGCAATGGTGGCACTCATCTCTGCATTAGAGTCATAAACCGGATTGCCCTGAGCATCGGTAGGCCAGTGTTTTTGTTTTGACCACGTGTTGGGATGTTGCAGTGCATTTACGCCCAGTTCCATAGCTCCGAGAATCCGGTGTTCATTGGCGTCGGGGTAATAGCGATCAGGCGATTGATTCAGCAGACGCCAGGCTTCGCCTTCCGGTGACTGTTCGGTTTCCAACTGGGTTGCCCTGTATTCGCCAAAGGTTTGCAAGCCATCAAAATCTTCATGGTGATAAAAGCGTTCCAGCTGTTGCCGGTGTTGATGGTCTTCAGGCTTTTCCATGATGAGAGTGGAGTCAGAACCAATAATCGGTTCTGGATTGCGGGTAATGGCTTCAGTCTTATGATTGATGTCGTTTAGCCACTGGGAACGGGTGTGCTGCTCAAAGGTTTTGGCGGCTTCTTCTGCAAAGGCAGTGCTTGTGCAAAAGAGAATAAGGCAATACGTTTTGTTGGGTTGACAGTATTTCACCCGTCATTCAGCACCTATATCAGGAATAAATCTCTTGGTACGGTCGACCAAGAATTGAAATGATGGTTAATTGCCTCTCCTGCAAGCCAACGACATGTTTTTCATGACCATCGACCAATAAAACATTAATTCCCTGAAAGCAAAAAAATACCCAGCGTGCAGTCGGATTCTGATAGGGCTTTCGCTTCATATCCGGAAAGAACCTACTCTGACGCTTTAATTCATGCCTGATTCGATGCTGTATCGCTGCGTAGACTAACAGGCAAAGCGTCATCACCATAAGCAACGCTTCTATACGTTCCGGCTTCTTTAAAAACAGCGAGGAGACCAGAAATTCAGGGCTTTTAAGAAACCGAAATCCACGCTCCACCGACTGCTGTGATTTATAAGTGCTCAACACTTCTGCTGAACTTAGCCGGCTCCTGTCCAGATCATTTGTTGCCAACACAAAGCACCCCAGGGAAGCCTCTGCTACTTTACGACAGTCAACGGATACCCAAGGATGACCGCTGACATAATACTCCACGCTATCTGGTTTGCTGTCTTTCTCCGGACGTCCCACTTTGGTATAGCATGGTTTTGTCGTAATTACAGGTTCTGCCTGACAATAATTGCTTTTTGATTGCCACTCATTGAACGCACGCAATGCGTCCGTTTCACACTTGAACGGTTTCTTCGCCAGCTTGCTGGTCAGTGCTTCCGCTTCTTTTTCTGACTTTTTCAACAGTTTTTTGAGCAGTGTTTTCTGTTCGCTTTTCCGAGCCTGTTCACTGCGAATCAGAACCCACCGTTGAGATACATCCGCATAGTCGGACAGTACTTCGCAGCTCTCATAACCTTCGGCATCTTCAACCGGTGTCATCGCACAAGAAGCGACACTGTCCACAAGCTCTCTTGCGGATTTTATTTTAGCCGGAACCCGGGTGATGAACTGTTGCTTTTGCTGATGCAATATCTGTACATTGTCTGTTGTATAAAGTGCAGCATCGCCGATCAGGTAACGATTATTCAGCGCCTCTTTGTAGCATTTCAAATGCTTGCTGATGACTTTTTTAAAATTAGTGTTGTCGTTTATATTGCCACTGGATGCGGCCATGAATACGGGAATACCCGCCTGATTTTCAGTCATTAGGAGCAGTATCGCCTGATTTAATTCAGGTCGGTGATCTCTGCTGTATCCACGACAGATTTTAATGCAGTTCAGATCTTCTTCATCGACTTCAGACTCACTGTTATAACGACCGTCCACATGAAAGCTGGTTGAATCAAGATTCAGAGCATTACACGGCAGTTTCAAGACATTAACGGCCTTGACAGCCAGTGATAAATAGACCTCACTTACACCCAGTTCAAAAATTTGATCCAAGGCTCTGCCGAGTACACTTTCGTTGATATGTTCCGGCTCTATACCCGGCCGAATAAGTTTATCCAGTGGTTTGTCGGCGTGAAACTCAGGGAACATGTGGAGTGTGCGAGCAGTGAAGCCCAGTCCGTTAAGCAGCATTGAGACAACGGTTTCTCCGAAGGAAATCTTTCTGGTTTCAGATTGGTTGGGAACCAGAGAATCCAAGAGGTTAGCGATCCCGAGCTCTTTGCACATACCGGCCACCAACCCCGTATGGTCGATGCGTTGAATGTGAAATTGATGAGGTTGCATGGCATATGCTCAGTCTGAAAATTTTTTACATTTTAGATGGTTTTAGGAAATTCTCAGATTAAGTGCTGAATGACGGTTTCACTGGCTCACAGCCGTTTGACAACAGTCCCGGTACTGCCAGACCAAATACATGGCGTCGTCTTTACCCAACGGATGCCGGTGCATTCCCCAAGTTGCTGCAGAGGTACCGATCCAGTGGGCTTTCTGCTTTTCCGGTTCCGGCCAGAACATGCTCATCTTGTACTGGCTTTTGGGTAGCCAGGGGGTAATACGACTGTGGCACTGTGCATCCTCGCCAACGGTTTTTCGGGCAAGTCCGATGCGGTGAATCTTGGCTAAAGCTCTTGTTGCCAGCAGGCTGGTGTTGTCGGCAAAGTGGCCATAAGTACTGGTGAAACCTGACAGAGGATAGATATTACCCCAGCTTCCGGCGCACCAGTGCAGATTGTCCATTGGTTGTGAATTCAAAGCAGCCAGACCGTCGGCAGTACAGGCATTCATCGCTGCAGGGTTGGCATAAGCCGCCATATCCGGAGAGAGCAGGGCAGCCAGCTCAGGGTGATTCCATGATGGATCGACTTCAGACAGGTTCATCAGGTCAAAATCCACCAGATCGCTGGTGCAGCCACCAATGCCCGTAAACATATTCAACATCTCAATCAATGGCAGGCTGTATACATGGGCGTGCATATAAGTCAGCCCTTTGGGAATGTTGGCTGAACCCAGAGTTCCCCAACGACGCTGATCAACAATAGGCAATTTGTGACCGCCCAGAGCCATCAGGCAGCCCGGACTGCGGGCAAGTTCTATTAGTCGTTGAGGCCGCCAGAATCCGGTAGTTACGCCTGGATGAAACATGCCTGCACTGTCTTCGCACAGACACAGCCCTGTGCTGGTTTTGGCTCTGTGATTCGGCTCTTTACCTGAGCCCAGCTTTGCCAACCCGATTCGGATGGGAAACAGCTCTTTCCAGGGAACGGAAGTGATGAGCTTTTCAGAGAGAACTGGCGCGTTCTGGCAAAGGGCTTTAGATGGGTTGTCAGTCGTGCCAAGCGCATAGGCTGGCTGTGAGGCTTTGGAAATCAAGGCTCTAATCCATGACAAGCTATCCAGCACCGAGAACGCCGAAACGGCTGCGGTAGTGACTCGCCAGTTATTATGGTTTTCAGGTGCCAGTAAAACAGGCAAAGAACTTAACTGGAAGCGCCGAATTAATTCCGGAGTTGCAACATACATCGGGTGTTTGTGCCAGATCGCAGGCAGCCGTTTAAGCTGCTGCAATGAGCCATTTGAAATCAGGATCAGAGCATCGGGATATTGTTGCAGCCAAGACGCCACGGCTTGCTGTTGCTGACGGTCATTGATATCCAGAACAACCATTGGGATGCGCCAGCTACCGGACAGTTTCAACACTCTACTGGCCACCTGCCGACTGGTTGGCAATGTCACTCCAAAAGAGAAGACTTTACTCTGTAACCGTCGTTGAGCCTGTGCGTTGATGGTCTGCCAATCTTGCTGTTGTAACCGCTGTAGCAATACCTCCAATAAATCCGGTTCACTGATTGGATAAGTCATTCCATAAGTGCCGATATTGCCTCGCTTGCCAGCATGGTATTGGCGCACCATCCAGTTAACCGATGTGACTCCAAATGCTGTGAGTTCTGTTTTACCATTGACTATCAGTGACATGGCAGGAACTTGATCAACCTGATCTTGCCTGAAGGCGACCGGATCAATCTCTACCGAAGCGGAAGAATTATTGGCTTTCAACAGCTGATGCCACTGCTGGAAAGCAACCGCCAAACTTTGCTGCCGTGAGTCGATACCCCTGACCACCAACACTTCGCTTTCAGAATGGCTCAGCAACTCATTCAGCAATGGTTGTTTCATGCTCGCTGAGACAAATAATTTGATATGAACGCTGCCCTGAACGGATAGAGTACAGCTGCAAAACCCGATGATTACCAGGCAGAAAAAGAGAGGCATGACTAAAAAGCTGAAAGTTGATTTCTGTCTTTAAGCACATGAAGGATCGCATCACTCAACGACAGACCTTGTGCTCGGTAAGCTCTGATTGCACCTTCATCCTCTGGATGACTTGAATACAGTAACTTCTTGAAAGGATTGAGAATCAGCCTTCCTATGCCAGAACCTTGCCCGGTAAGAACAAGGGCTTCGGAATATTTACCTTCCACCGTATGGACACTTCGCAATAGCTTGTAGCCTTCCGGTGACAGTGGCAGCCGTTGCTGTTTTTCCAGCTCGTTAATGGTTGCCACTTCCTGTTTCAGCAGGAACTGGGTGGCACTGTTGTCCAGCGCGGCTTTGCCTGCCGGGGTTTCATAAAAATCCTCAATACGCTGGGCTGCCATAAGGTTTGAGCCGTTAAAGCGACGAAAACGACGGAAGCCGTGTTCGATAAACAGTGCGGCTCCCTGAGTGTCCCGCATCAGGTTCCAGGCTTCGTCAATCACCACCAGTTTTCTTCGGTTCACATCACCAAAGTACATAATCTGCTGGATCAGGTAGATCAGCTCCAGAATAACCACTCGTTGCAGGTGCTTACGGCTATCCAGGTGGCGCAGTTCCAGCACTGTAAATGACTGGTTAATGTCCAGTGTATTATCACCACAGAAAAAACGACCGTATTCACCTTTGGAAGTAAACGCACTGAGTTGAACGGCAAGATCGGTAATACGTTCATCAGGGTGTTGCCGTAAGCGTTCCTGTAACCCATCAATCGTACTGCCAGTCGTTTCCTGTTCCCACAACTCCCTGATCTGCTCTCTTAAACAGGCTTCCTGATAAGGCGTTAATGGTTCCCTCGGTGAAACCATCGCAATAATCAAAGCCAATAGAATATCGCCTTCTTCCTCGTAGTCATGCACCAGTGCAAAAGGGTTCATGCCAATGGTGCTGCCCTGATCAAAGTCCAGAAAAAGTCCATCAAAATGCTGACAGAGTTTTTTGTAGCCTTCGCCTATATCTAATGTCCAGCATTGCCCACCTCGGATAAGGACATTACTGATAATTTCATTCACCAGTACGGTTTTTCCTGCCCCGGAGGTCGCAGCAATAATAGCGTTATAGTTGCTGTTGGACTCAAACATGGACAGGTTCATTAACTGCCCACGCCGGGACACCAGATTCAGCAATACTTCCTGATGACCAGACCAATCATCAAACAGTGGCAGCAGTGACACCGCATGACGGGTCGCCACTGTCTTCTCGTGCAGGGCAAGGGTCTGGGTGGCTTTCTGGGCATTGCCGGGTAAGGTGTTCAGAAACATGGGCAGCATGAAATACACATCTTCATAGAGCATGAATCCCAACTCACGGTAATAGCTGCTGGCATTGGACGACAACATGTCGGCTTCTTTCTGACTGTCGCAGTACAGCACCAGCGTAAAAGTCAGTTTCAGAGGTGCATCGCCCTGGTTCAATGCGCCAAACAACAAATCAAAATCTTTTTTGCGTTCCATCAGCCGCGGTTCAAAACGGGTAATCGGGCTGGATGCCTGTTGGATGGCAATCCGTTGCCGGTTATTCAGTGAAGTCTGAAGCTGGCGCACCGGCGGGAAATGCAGTAACACATGAATCTGGGCGTAGCATTTGATGCCCCGGTGTCCGTTCTGGCTGTCACCCATGTAATTAAAAGCCAACCCCAGAGCGGCAAAAGGCGGTAGCTGTTTCGCAACCAGCACTTTGACAAAACGTTGCTTCTGCCCTGTACCCAGAACCAAATGATCAGGGTGAACTTCCAGCGGTGTATCAGGATCAAACACCTGTTCATTCAGGGCATGTTCCGGTTCAGCAGCAATCTGGCTGAGCGCCCAGCGTCCCTGTTCAGGATGGTTGACCAGAATCATACTCAGTCGCAGCCAGTCATTCTGGCTCATGGGAGCCGAAGCCAGGCCTGCGGTTTCAATACCACCGGCAAACGTCTGTCGTAGCCGCTTAACCCTGAGCATTTCTTCATCACTGGGAGACCGTTGTCGCAGCGGAACTTTCACGGTCATCCATAAAATACCCCGCCGCAACTTCTGGTCATTGGTCATGGGCTGGTGAACCCCAGCCCGTAACTGCCGGATATTCTGGTCCAGCATGGCAGCAAAAGCAGAGTCCACATGCCCCTGTAGAGCCAATAGCTGCTCAATGGTCTGCATCAGGTCGGGACTTAATACCAGTCCACACTGCATCAGGGCATCGTCCGGCCAGTCCTGATTGAGCAGCCCATTAAGGCGGTCATCCAGACCATTGTCCAATCCACTCAGGGTTATGCAGAGAAATCCAAAGAACAGGTGTTTGTCGTCGCATAAAAACACTTGGCTGTCCGGATCATAAGCTCTGGCAGTCATTAATGAGTCGGAAAATTGCTGAGGTTCCGGTGTCGGAACCGGACGCTTGGCAAACATGATTTTAATCTCAGTTGTGCTATGTTCACTGGGTAGAAAACAGAGATGCTGTCCGGTAAATCGGGTGGCATAGAATCTGTTTTCATCCCTGAAGGGAGGTGAGTTATGAGTCTCTGGCAGCGTATCAAGCGGTTTAGTCGTAGCTTTATGATACTGGCGTTAAGTTGTCTGGTGCTGGAACAGGTTTGGTATTCAGTTGTAGTTCCGGGTTATTTCTTGGGTGTCCTGGTTTCGCCTGTATTTTGGGGGATTTTCTCTGTCGTGTGCTTTTATCTGTTGTGGCGGTTTGATGCTGACTTCTTTAAAGAAGATCTGGAGTGTTATTTACTCCATGATGAAACTACATTTATGAGTCCTAACTATTCACAGGAGAAGTACGAAGCTCTTACGGGAGATACCATCATGAGGAATAATATTAATCTGGCTTGATAAGGTTGGATAGATCATTTTTTGTTTCTCTCACCGCTCTTGTGATTTTGCCGGAGCTTTCATGGAAGCGACCGATATCACTACCGAATAACCATTGATTGTTTTCTTTCTCCCGTGCCTGCAACTGCTCTTTAACGCCTGAGCCAATATGTTCAGGAGGCATGGAAGTATCCAGATAGTTGCCTTCCTGAGCATAAAGTTCCTGCCCTTTGAGTAGAGAACTAACAGACTGATCATATGCTTTCAGCTCTGGCTGATAAACACGGTTCATTTCGCCAATCAAGGACAAAGCTGAATGAGTGTGCTCGGGGTGGTCTGCTGCATGGGTCAAATGGTTAAATGCGTGCAAGCCCAGTGTTGCTCCACTTTCTCCCCAGCCACGACTGATTTCAGCGATTGCCTGCCCTGAGCGATGGCTCCGCTCTTCAGGTTCTGTACTTCGCTCGTAACTTGGGTCGCGGTCTTTAACCAGTGATGAAAACAGGCTTGCTTGAGTCTGTGTCAATCCGTACTCAATAGCTTTATCGAATGCTTCACTGGATGTCATGCTCAAACCTTTTCCTTCAGTAGAAGGATTCCTGCCAAAACTGGATTGCGTTAACAAACCTGTCACCTGAGACTTATTTTGATCTGACCGTTCGAACCTACCTGATAATGATTGACTGCCACTTAAGTATGAACCTGTCAGTGACTTCGCTCTGTCTGTCTGAAGCCTGCTTCCAGAAATATTCTGTTCTACATCATGTTTATCAATGGCTTTGGGAGTCGTTAACCTGCCAGATACATTCTCTGATACTTTCGGTAACTCATTCTCTTTCAACTCTTGATTAGCTAATGGGGTTGCGGTTTGTTTGCTGGTTTCTGATAGTCCTGCTTGTCCCAGAGCTTTACCCAACCGTTCAAAATTTTGCTGGGTAGGTGTATTGATATGGCTAGCCACCAGTGCTGCTGCCAATGCTTCTTTTGAATTAGCAAACTGCCCCTGAAACCGCTTTATGTTGCTGTTCACTGATTGATTGAAATCAGAGTCATAAGGTACATTTTGCAGAGTGGACATGGCCGCATCAGAGGATGCCAGCTTGTTTGCCCAGACTGCCGGAGCAGTGCTCAATGCCTGACCTAATTGGTGCTGAAGCTGACTGGCTTCTTCATAACTTTTTTCGGTGCTGAGGGATTCTTGTGCAGACTTTTGATATTGCTGGTTATCACTGACGCCTAGCTCCTTTACCCAGCTTTCGGAGTGACTATTACTGGCATCCATTGCCATCGCTTTATTGATCCGGGAATCCCAGGCTTTTGAGAAACCCTCCTTGCTTACATGCTCCATAGCTTCCCTGAAATTACTCTGTTGCGTATCAGTATTGGCACCTTTCTCGGTACGCCCGTAATCAGCTTTTACACCAGTAAAAGCACCAACAATGCTATGTCCAAGCCCTGCACCAGTATTTAAAGTTTTTGATACAGCAATATCTCTGGATTGCTGCGAACTCAAACCAAAATTCTTTTTAATATCCCTCGCCATATCATTCACTACCTGAGCCACTTGCCCCTGGCTGGACGACAGACTATCACTGAACTGCTGCATTTCTTTGGCATCAACACTTTCCCCGAATCGTTGATGGAAAGCGTTGGTTGTCGCCTGACTGAAGGCCAACCCCGCACTTTTTCGGGCGGCATCTTTGGACTGAACAAGGCTTGACAGCTGACTGCTGGCAGATAACGCCGGAACCACCTGATCAATCTGCCCTCGGGTAGCTCCCTGCTGTGGAGCGATATTCCAGCCAGCCTGCTGATTGATCGCAGAACCCGGCATCAGAACATCCGGTGTAGGAATTTTCTCGTTAACAAAATCACCACTTTGCATACGCCCTGCCAAATGGGTTGCGGTGATGGCACTGCCATAAAGCAGCATCAGTACCAACGCGGGGGTTGAAGCTGCCATCATGCCTCCGACACCCAGCCAGTATTCCAATATCGGTCCCGCTTCCATAATTCCGCTGAAGCTGGTGATGGGTGCAGACATATTTGCCATTGCACCCTTGGCGACCATGGAAATATAAAGGTTGTTGATGGCCAGTACAGGCATCCAGAGCTGAATCCATAACAGCAGCATCAGGTATTTAAACGCCAGCCGCACACCGAATAATCCGACACAAACCAGCAATCCCATCAGTGGTGTTACCGCAAAAACAAATCCCTCGATATAGGCCATCATTGCCCGCATACTGCTCAGGAACAGGTGCTGTTCACCTGCCCATTGTGAGTTCCTTTGCAGCAGAGCTTGTTGGGTCATAATGGCCGCCTGTGGTTGCTGCATCTGCTGGAGTCGTTCTACAGTGGCATCGTGATATATGGGTAGCAAAGCCGAAGCCATCAGGAAGTTCCGGGAGGATTCAGCGTGTTCACTTAATGCTCTCAGGGATTCACCCAATGAAATACCCCGTTGACTGCTCAACTCTGTCTGTAACTGCTGGTCAAAGAAAAGCTGGGTTTGTTGCCGTAACCACAGAAATGCCTGGTTGCAGGTGACATTCTCCCCCTGTGATTGTGCGGTTTTAAAAATCAGGGTTCCGAAGACTTCTGACGGGTATTCCAGACCGGACAGGATATTGGGGTTATCGAACACATCTTCTATGGCTTTACGGCTTTGGTCCAGTCCGATCAAGGTGCATTCCTTGATGTAGTTCAGCCATGACTGGGCGAGATGCCTGTTGGTGTGAAACCGTTCCATCGCAAAACTTCTGGCTTCCATCATGCGAACCAGGCTGGACATATAACCACTGCGGGTCAGTCGTGTGGCATCCGTCGTATGGAAGGTTTGTTCAAATGTCTCTGTCAGCTTCCATGTTAGTGATGACAGCATGGAAGCGGTCAGCGCAATGCCAAAAGGCACATCATCGACCTTGCGGTTGGTATCGGTATAAACGTCGTAAATATCCACGTCGATGCCCTTGTATGTTTTACCACCGGCAGGTAAGCCAAAGAGTGCCGAATAAATAAGCAGGCTCAGTAACAAGTGCTGAAAAGCGGGAAACTTACCCGCGATCAACCCTTGCAAGGCCAGATAAAACGCCCCGATGGTAAAGCCAATCTTGATGGTCATAATAAACTCGGGATTACCGACCATCATCACAAGGCCATTCAGAATGGTGTAGAGGAAATTTGCATCCCCAATGCTGTATACCGTTTCCATCTGTCACTGGTGGGTTGACTGAGAACTGGAACGATACTTGTGGTATTTCTGCGCTTCATACTGGCTGCCCTGATAGCGCCCCTGTTGTGCCACGGCCAGCATATGGCGGTAATCCTGAATAAGCTCTCCCCAGCGACCATAGCGTTGTCCCAGCCGGTGCAGTTCCTGCTGTAGCTGCTGCCGTGAACTTCTCAGCGTTGTCTGAAGCTGCTCAGAAAAAGGATTCTGGTCGCCTTCCATGTTGACCAGCGCCTGCACCACCTGATGCAAGTCTTCAATAAATTGATGCACGATATAAAAAGCGATATGAGGTGCAGCCTGAGCTATAAACTGCCTGGCAAGCTGCACGTCCGCTGTAGTCAGGTTTCGAATCATTCCGCCAGTGCCAACGGGCAGGCTTTGTAAAACCGACAAAGGTCGTACGGAGTTTGAGGTTCTCGATAAAGCACTGCCTGCATTCTGATCCCAGTGGTCAGCCACCGCATTCAATAACTGGATTAACTGCTCTGACAGGCCGGTAATCTGCTGACTGTCTTGCAACGACAAGGATAAACATTGATCACGATCCCGACAGCGATACAGCCTTGTTTTCTGGCTCCCATAAATCAGGTCTTCCACTTTCAAATGGTTCCCCACATAGGGAAAAATGATCGGATTACCTTCACCATTCATTGATACGACAACCGTTCCGGTCAAACTCATGACCGCTTCTCGAAAATCCGGACTGCTGATAGCAGATGACTTTTTCAGGACATCCCAGACAAGATTGCCCGTCATCTGCTGTTTACTCTGTTCACTGGCGGACTGGCTCCAGGCTTTTACCGGATCACGGTCCGCCAAGCCCGTTCCGGTAAAAGCCTGAAAGGTATCGGCCACATTGGCACGACTGATATTCAACGATGCGTCGGTCTGAAATTTCTTCATAGCCGCAGGCATGGGCAGACTGTTTACGATGCCTTGCCCCATCTGGCAAGAATTCGAGAACAGGCTGTTCAGGTGCATGATTTTTTCCTGCAAGGCTTCAATATGTTGGTAGGCTTTCTCGTTCATGGCATTGATCGCCAGCCCCAGCAGATAACCGGATGCATTACCGGCAATATCCCGGATCAGTTTGTTGAACTGCTCACTATTGATAAACGAGAACGATCCGCCGTATAAGTCAATACCCCCACAACCAGCACTGAAGTTGGGAGGCACAAAACCTGTCAGGTTGGTTTCATTGATCGAGGTTCTGGCATGAAATGAACCACCCGTAATCACACCGCGTCTCTGGGACTGATAAACCGCCGGAGAACTGGAAGATGACAGAGTGTTAAGCATTTTGTTCAGTTCTTGCTGAAGCGAACTGGCGACAGAACTACAGGAAATCAAGATCAGCCATAAAACCAGAAATCGGTTCATATCAGGCCAGAGGTAATAATGCCTGAGTTTCATCGGTTTTTGCCGGAATAGTATCTGTCTGATCCATGACCTGATGCCGGACAGAGCGATATTTTTTATTGCACTCAAACAGCACTTTGGACACTTTTTGCATCCATGTCATAATATTCTGCTGGTGTTCCTGACGGGAAATCTGTTTCAACAGCCACTGCTTATCAAAAGCCTGTACGACCTGATCAAAGTGATTCAACAACTGCTGGCAGCAAAGTAACTGCGGTGTAGAACATTCAACAGACACATTTTTCGGGTTCGAATATTTCAGGTTAATGTCATTGTGAGGCAGCTTTTTTCGGTCTTGCTCTTCGATACAGACCAGTAAATCATCATCAAGGTCATCAAAGGCTTCTACAATTTCGTTGATGGTCTGCCTTACGGGCTCATCAAGCTCCGGCTTATTCCTGAACACCACTTCAAGCATATAAAACATGCCTCCCAGGTTATGCGTCAGCCAGTTTTTCATGCTCTGTGCCTGACGGGTTTGCAGCTCAAGTTCAAATTCGATCACGGGACGGGAAGAATTCATTTAAAAGCTCCTGCACCCCGGGTTGCCTCCCATCTTCCCGAAGTGCCTCTTTAGACACGCTACCGCCGGTTTCCTACCATAGGAATATTTGGCTAAAGTCATGCAGTGAGTGATAACAGAACAAGAATAAAACTCGTCTGATTTAAAAAATCTGATTAAAAATTAAAAGACAGTGAGTGAGTATTAAGATACGCCTGGTGCCAGAAAATGAATTGCTTGCGCAACGCTCGATAGAGCACAGTAATAAAATAGGACAGGATTAATATGGCAAAGATAAGCTGCCACTCAGAAGCAGAGATGAGGTTCGTCATGATGCGCCTCCAAAGAGAGCCCATGTCGAAGTCATAATTAGACTGTATTGAGTCTTGATGGACTTCGAGCTTGTGTCTTGAGTCATGATTGATTCACTGAAATTTATTCTGTTGCACCAAAATAAAAATCAGTACAGTGTTTCCGATTAAAGCAGAACAACTAAAAAAGGGAAGGACTATTTTCGCTAGTGGTTTATACTTATTTT
Organism: Endozoicomonas gorgoniicola; assembly: GCF_025562715.2. Lineage (NCBI taxonomy): Bacteria > Pseudomonadati > Pseudomonadota > Gammaproteobacteria > Oceanospirillales > Endozoicomonadaceae > Endozoicomonas > Endozoicomonas gorgoniicola. The sequence goes on along the minus strand of NZ_JAPFCC010000001.1, from coordinate 2,038,967 downwards.
CGTTTGTTTGGTTAGAAAAATTTACTAATAAATTTTTGATATTAGCAATAAATGAAAAATACCGTATCCTCTTTCAGTGCTTGGTGCTAGAAGTTTTTATGAAGGTAAATGAAATGTTAAAAGTGAGAAATGAAAGCAGCAATATAGATGAACTGATTAGTCGTTGTGGTGAGTATATTAAAATCGACCCACAAGTTTATCAGGGATTAAAAGAAGGAAAGCCAGTTGTTGCTTTTGAAACAGTTACAGCCTTGCAGCATGGAGCGTACAATTATCCAGAAAATGCTGAGCTTATGCTAGAGATGTGTGATGCAGCTAAAAAAGAGGGGGTAATTCCTGCAATAATTGTCATTAGTAAAGGTGTTATAAAAGTTGGGTTGTCTGATGTTGATTTGCATCAAATAGCAAAACAAAAAAATATTCTGGTAAAAGTGAGTCGCAGAGATATTCCTTTAGTTCTAGCTAGTGAAATAATGGGAGTAACAACAGCATCTGGAACCATTGAGATAGCAGCTCTGGTTGGAATCAAATTTATAGTTTCAGCAGGGATAGGAGGTGTTCACATTGATGCTCAAAGTACATTTGATATTTCTCCTGATTTACAGGGAATAGCTAATAATAATGTTGTTTTGATTTGTTCAGGCTCTAAATCCATAATTGACCTTAAGCTAACTTTAGAGTATCTGGAAACTTATGGTGTTGCTGTTTTAGGATACAACACAAAATGCTTTCCCTCTCTATGTGTCAGAGATTCTGAATGTAAAATTGAAAATTCATTTTCGTCAACAAAGGATATCGCTGATGTGATAAACAGAAAATACAAATTAAAAATTAATGGTGGTTTGCTTGTGGCAAATCCAATAGATGAAAAGTATTCTCTTAATAAAGTTGATATGGATAATAAAATTTTTACAGCTTTGAATGAAATGAAAAGAGCACAGATCAAAGGTTCAGATTGTACAACTTACTTGCTCAACAAGGTTAATGACTTAAGCGAGGGTAATAGCCAGCTTGCAATGCAAAAATTATTGGTAAGTAATGCGAAATTAGCATCTCAGATCGCCGTGGAATATTCAGATTTAAATAATTGAGCTTTGTCGTGTGTAAAAAATATTTTGTTTGCCTCTTCTTGTTTTTAACTTTTTCTATTTTAGGGCAGTACGGATGCACAAAAAAAGTTAGTCTTGAGTTTCTTCTAGGTGAAGGTTGGTGGATTCCATTGTGTGTAATAACTGTTATTCCTTTTATTGACGTGAGTAGGTCTTTTGCACAGCATTATGGTGAAAGATTAAATATCGAATTGAAATATAATTTGTCGATTATGATACTTGCCTCCTTAGTTATCTCACTTGTGTTTGTCATTCAAGGAACACTGCCTGAAAGCGTTTGTATTGCTAATTTTTTAGCGGTTAATATTGGAGGAACCGTTGACCTATTAGTGTTCTGGGTTATTGGATCAATTAGCCGAAGGCCATATTTTCGCATGGCATTTAGTAATCTTGCAGCAACCATGACAGGTGGTGCTGTCTTTTCTGTTATTGCATATACAAATTTTCTAACAATGCTTGCATCAAAGTTAAATATAAATTACGAAAACAATCAGCTAATGGATGAGCTTTTTAAAGGCTGGATTGCTCAAACCGGATTTATATGGGTAGCTTCGATAATAATATCAATACCCCTTGGGCTCTTTCTTGAGAGAAGAGAAGAGTCAAATTCTTCCAGTAAAGCTGCAGTGTGATTTATTTAATATGATTCGTAAATGCTAATATATTTAACCTCCAGGATAGATCACTTAATTTTTCTAGGAGATATTCTAAATCTTCTATATCAATTTTTTGATTTAGTATGTGTTCAATCTGTTGAGTGACACAAGTCATTCTATCTATAATATCTTTTACCAATTTATCTTTAGTTTTTATTGAGTAGATGATCTTTTTATTTATACGAACAAGTCGCTTTGCATGAGACATTTTTTTTGCAATTACTATGTGCTCAATATTCTCTAATTGAGGTGCTGCTAGCTGAATGGTTGAGGAAGAATTTATTTCTATATAGGATGTAGTAATTTTTTTGTTCATAAGATCTTTGGCTATTATAGTCATGACTGAGTTCCTGGCTACTTCTAATTCAAGCGACAACTGAGGCTGTCCTTTGTGACAACTAACGTTTTTTTTAATATTTATATTTTTAAGAAGTGAGTTGTATGAAGAGTTACAGTTGTTCCCTTGATGAATTTTGACAGAAAGATATTTATCGTCTTCATTAGCAAAGCTTATGAATAATTTGGAACTCCTACATGGTAACTCTGTACCTATATTAAATATTGGATGAAATAAATCAAATTCGGTAGTTATGCCGATTGATGATGTTATATAAATGGGGATCATTTTATTCACACTAAGCGATAGTTGTTTATCCTGAGAGCTGTTTCTGCTCTTCTAAACATATTTGGTATATAGTCATACCATTGATTTTCCATTCCGTAGTCAATTATCTGCTTTCCTTTTTCAAGACCACACTTTATTCTTATGTTTGTTAATGTTGCATAAACTGTATTTTCAGATACATTCCTATATGCTGCTATTTGTTTAGGTTGCAAACCCATTAAGAACAAGTATGCTGTATCGAATTCAGCATCATGTAATTTTTCAGGATTTGAAAGCTTCATTCCAAATCCTGTTTTTACCAGCGATGTTGATATTTGGGATCGAATTTTATGATATTTGTCGGCTAAAAAAACAGGTAGTGGCTTTGCCGAACAGATAAGTCCACTGATATTATTGTCTTCAAATACGGGAGCAATGATAAGAAGTAAAGCTAACCATTCATTTTTGCTATATTCATGTATTTCCAAACTAGGAACAGTCTTTTTACTTCTGAAAACCTGAAGATCATGCTCTTCAAAACGATCACAACATGTATCATATGCTTTATGTGGAATTGCTGAGTAAGGCAGTCCATCGAGAGAACCTCGCTTAATATTGTGAAGTCTACACCAGCTATCATTTACAAAATAGCACCGATGTTCATTATCGACGATATGAAAAAAGTCGGGACTTTCATTCATTCGGTCTAATTCATCACTAGATAAGTTCACGACAGGAAACTCAGATTGACACAGGGTAATTTCATTCATGTTGCTTTCCATGTTGTAGCTTGATGAGGAAAGCTTAAACAAGCTTCGATAGAAAACAATAACGATTCGTACTAAGTATTTACCACTAGCGAGAAAAAGTTACTCGTTTTCGTAGGTGACTGCTTAAATTAAGAAACAGTTGCGTGCAGCAAACCCCTCACCTCGGTGCAACGAAGTGAGGGGCACGTGCAAGCACGCTATCTTGACAAAACGACACAAGCATTTACGAAGCCCCGTCAAGACTGAGTAAGTATAGCAAACTTACAGCTTGATAAGGCTTCGGCATGATTGCTCTGAGAGTATGATCATGACGAACCTGACCCTAATTGAAAGCTTATTCCAGTCACAATTGGCAGATAAACGAACTTTCCTTTCGCAATATTATAAATACGACCAGTGCCGTACTGAGCAAGGGATTTGGCATATAAGTATGAGCATCAAAACTTGAGTGCTTTTCCTGTGAATTTCATTACTGCTCTCAAATGAGTAGTTATTTGTTTATTACACGGGATTGCGCTTGCTTTGCTCTCAAGCAGGTTTTGAGAAGTAAAAAAAGCCCGCATGATGTAGCAGTCAGCCCTGCGAGCTTCTTATGCAATGCGACCCGTGCCGAGAATAGCCAAGCATTGCATCTGATTATTTAGTCTGCAATGACATACTTGGCAAGGTCTTTTGCCATGTTGAATGACACTTGTCGGATGGAACCTGGTTCTGGTCTTCAGGGGGCAGTACCAGTCGTTTTTAATACCCAAACTCACCAAGCAGCAAGAGAACAAAAGAGTAGCACTGACCCCACAGGCTACCTACAGGAAAAACAGCTCAGTCTGGAATTGATGCAACAACTTGTGGGACTAAGAATTACCCACGACCAGTGGTACGGAGATTGCCTCGAATACCCACTGATGAATACACTGGGACAGTTATACGGCTATGAGCGGATATACCCAAGAGGCGTATTACATAAACGGGTAGTGGGGCAAACCTGTTATATTTCATGGATGTCAATGCCAAATTCGATTTTGTTGATCAACAGGCCAATAACAATATCGTGCATTTGTTCTAACTTTGAAAAGCATATTGTCTTTCTGGCCAGACGCTTAATCCAAGTTCTAAAATTCAGGTTTTTACGTTCAATTTTCTGAGTATTTTCTTTTCCAATGATGTGTCTGCTTTCGTCGAGATTACGTTCATAGGCTCCCCAATCATCAGTATAAAATTTCTTGATACCAAATGGTTCAAGAAGCTCTTTTAGTTTTTTGAAAACCTCATCCTTTCGTTTCCCAAAAACGTAAGCCAAAACAGTATTGGTCGCATGATCAACTGCATGCCAAAGCCAACGCTGGTTACTTTTTTCAAACACATACGACCACTGTTCATCTATCTCAGACTCTTGGCAGGCACGGCCTACGTGAATCACAGCACCCGTTCCAAGATCCATTTTCTGAATATTTGGATTAACTTGAACTAAGCCTTTCTCTTTTTTTTTAATGTGTTTATTACTGTTTTTTTATTAATTCCCAAAACCCTGCTTGTATCCCTGATGCCGCCACCATTAATTGCCATATCGACGACTTTTTCTTTAACGCCTGGCTCATAAGCTTTATACCGGTACTCAAGCATAAAGGACTTGGTTTCACATTCAGCATTACAGCAAAAGTAGCGAGGAACATTATGAACACTGTAACCAAAGCTTTTAACGTCATTACCGCCACATTTCGGGCAGTGAACTGGCGTGGAGCACATTTTCATATCGCACCATGACAAATACGGCATACGCCGTATTTTAGCAAACAACTACAAAATATCAGGTTTACCCCACTACCCATAAACGATGCCCGGATCGTTTCAGTCCAAGTGACAATAAAAAAGTCACCCGCCACACGCAGACTTCAAAGTGTTTTGCTCTGGTGGGGATGACTATTGCAGAGCTGCCTGACTATGTGGGTACAGTAAGAATCGTGGGAGGGATAGCTGATAGTGTCAGCGTTTATCTGGCAACAGGTGAACCTGCCATAAGCATTGTTGGAGAGAACAATGCCGCGTCCATAGTGTCGCAGCTAACAGAGCAGTGGCCGCACCTGAAAAATCAGTGGGTGGTCGCACTGGATCACGACCTGCCAGGAATTTTTGCCTGCCAGCGAACTGGCTACCAATGGCTTGTACCTGAGCAGTTTGGCGATGACTGGAGTGATGTACGACAGCGTGAAGGATTAGCCGCTCTTAAACAGCAACTATTACAACCTGCACGGCCACCACTGGTTTCGATTGACCTGCAAACTGTCACAACAAATTCACTGCTTTCAGACAGGATCAGTCAGCAGAATTTCAAGCAGGCCATAGCTACTTTGCAATCGATTTGTTCTGAATGCCCAGTTCAGGCCGTCAGTGCTGCCCTGAAAATCATTCAGCGGTTTCACCATCTGGTACCAGCCCGGCTGTCTGAGCAGCAAATGATGGATGCTATCAACATGGCCTGCCGGTTCTGTGTGCATCCTGACACGCTCAAAGGCTTGTCCCATAAACTGTACGGCTATCGTCGGCAACAACTGGACGTCGTTCGTCAGAATGATTCGTTTTCACCAAAGTTGATCCAGTCTCTGGGGACTCATTATCACCGGATCACAGACAGCATCAGCCCAAGAACCATTGATCTGAGTCCAGAGCAGTTAATTTTTATCAAAGCAGGGCATGGCACTGGAAAAACAAAGACCGCCAGAGCGCTGGTTCATGGTCTGAGCCAAAATCCGGAAGCCCGGATTTTATCGGTCAGTGCTAACTGTGCGCTGACACAGGAGGTGGCAGAAAGCTTTGGGCTGGATCATTACCAAAGCCTGCATCCAGACAGTGCAGCGACGGTTAACAGGCTGGCAACGACGGTTCATAGCCTGAACAAGTTACAGGTAACTCCGGTCTATAAAAACGCTGACGGTTCCATCAAGAAAATAGATGTACTGCTGCTCGATGAGATTACCCAGATACTGTCGGCGTTTACCAGCGGTAAAATCGACCGCCCGGAGGCAGTATTTTATACACTGTTGGACTTGATCGAAAAAACCATCGAAAACAGTGGTGTGGTTTTGTGCATGGATGCGGATTTATCGTCAGACTGCCTCTGGCAGTTCCGTGAATGGTTCCCACACCTATGCGACAGAATGGAGGTGTATGACAAGCCCTTTGAAGACAGTGATATCAAGGTAGGTTTTGGCACAGGAATCAAAGCCAGAAATGCCGCTATTGCCGACTTGCAGGATCGGATCAAGCTGGGACAGATTATTACCGTGGCTTCCGACAGCAAAAAGCTGGTCAATGACCTGCAGGAGCAAGTTGAGCAGAGCAACCCAAACCTGAGTTGCCTGTCCATTCATGCCAATAACAGCTCACACCAAGAAGGTAAGTTATTTTTACAACAGCCCGAAACAGAAGCCCCGAAATACTCTATGGTGCTGTATTCTCCTGCGATTGTAGGCGGTTTGTCTGTTACCAGCGTTAAACCGGATCATTGCTATGTCTTCAGCTACAACAAACTGGATGCCCCGGCCATCATGCAGCAGATGTTCCGTTATCGCAAAACAGAGGAATTTACCGTGATAGGGGATTTAATGCCGCCCTCCAGAGATTGCGAGGACTTCTTACAGCGGATTCACTGTCTGGAGCGTATGGCGGGATTTGATACTTCAAAACCTGCTTATGCCAGTGACTATGTGGGATTTGTCGAGCGACAAAGGGCCAGTAAAGCAAGGCTGTTAAAAATGGGTGCCAATGCTCTGTGGAATTATCTGGAGCAACGCAATATCACGGTAACGCCATTGTCTGAAAGCCAGAATCCGGAGGATGACAATAGCGGTGTTGCCGACGAGTTAAAAGCTATACGACAGAAACACAGGGAAGAACTGCCCCGAAAATTAGTTCAGGCAAAACGGCTGTCTGAAACGGAGTATCAGCAGCTTTCCAGTCAGTCCTTAAAGACTGAAATCGAACAATTAAGCTGCCAGCGTTATCGAATTGGTCTCGAGTTGGGCATTGATGCGACACAACTCACTGAAGACGATTGTGATTTCTGGTTGGACATTGGCGCGAGAAAGTTCAGTCGGGCTTGCATGACGCCCTTTGCCAATAATCTGAGCCTTGCAGCCCATGAAGACGACAGAGATACACAGCTTTGCCATAGGAAATATGAGTCGCTGGAGCAGAAATACCTTCATTATCTGACTGAACCTCTGCGCGATAACAACGGTTGGCTGAACGAGTGGACAGAAACAGAAGCTCGGCAGGTAGTAGACAGGGTGATGCAAATAGAGAAGGAGTTTCCATGGGCGTTAAAGCGGCAGGGGTTAATTCCGGCTTCCATGATTCAGGGAACAGGGCAGTATCAAAAGGTAGTGCGCCCGAAACAGCCCAATCGCTATATTAGCTTTTTGTTGAACCAGTTGGGTCTGAAAACAGAGTCAAGACAAGTACGAATCGGTAACGGGCAGAGGGCGCGATACTACCGGTTTGAGCCGAAGTCTTATCAGCGCATGATGCATTATATTCAGCTCAAAGCGACAAAACAGGGGATGAACAGGGTGTCACAGATTAAAGGGAAATTATATAAGCCGGAGGCTTTGGGGCAGCCACCAGAAACATTTGCTAACTGGCATGCGAGACGTTGGCGCTGTAGAGCCAGGCAGCTATCAACGGGTAATGATAAAGTTGTACAGGGAGCCTTAAGGGGAGCGGCAATTAACAATTTACCGGTTCCGGAGCAATTGCCACACCCCATTTCTTTAACTCAGGGCGGCGAATGATGTAAGGCTGTATTTCAGCTAATTCTTGTTTCTGTCGCACAAGAGCCAGAACCTCACAAAACACCGGAAACAGGCATCACCCTTGTCAGCCCCGGCGGACTTCGTGTTGAGCTGGCCGCCGGATTTGACGCAACGGCTCTAAAGCAGGTTCTCAATCTTCTGGAGCTGGCGTGGTATGAAGTACAGTTCCGGCTGCACCAACATAAACAGTTCGGAACTTCCAGTGAACGCTTGCAATACGCGAGACAGCAAAGAAAGTTCTATAATTTACCATGTTTTTCCTATGTCAGTAATTTCCAGAAACAGACTTATGATTTGAAACCGGAAAATTAATGGCAGTAAAAGAGGTTCTGGTATGCCATTTAGATGTTCACAATGTGGCAGGAACTGTACGAACCAGTACAAACTCACCAGACACATGCTAACTCATACAGGCGATAAGCCATATAGCTGTGATTTCTGTGGACAAGATTTTGCCAATGCGTCTAATTTAACCATACACAAGCGAACCCATACAGGTGAAAAGCCATATAGCTGTGAGGTCTGTGGAAAAAATTTTAGCCATTCATCTAATTTAACCATACACAAGCGAACCCATACAGGTGAAAAGCCATATAGCTGTGAGGTCTGTGAAAAAGGTTTTACCGGAAAGAGTGATTTAAACAAACACATGCAAACCCATACAGGACAAAAGTTTCTTTGCCCAGTCTGTAAATCTGGTTATACACGACGATATAGACTCAATAAGCACATACAAGAGCGTCACTCAGCCCCGAATACGCCTGATACAACCGTATTCACTCAGGCGTCCGCCGAAGTAGTCACAACAACACGCTCTTTTAACTCTGGCCCAAGCTCCCCCACAACAATCAGCGTAAGCTATATCAGCTCAACTGATGAAGAAAGACCACCGGTTAGAGTGGTTACTAATTCAACTCCGTTAACAGAGACAATCATGGTCACACAACCTGATGGAAAAGTTATTGCAACTATTCAGCCCCGGGCAGAGTCTGATCCCAGTAATCCTTCATCGCAATAAGGGAAGTAGAAGATAAAAACACCCCATCGAAGGCGAGAATGACGGTCAGAGTTTATTTCGCATTTTTTCACCTTTTGCGACAGCCTCTTTCGCGGGAATGACGAAGCACTGGTATATTCTACAGTGCTGCTTCCCTAAGAGCCATACAGAAAAAAGAAAGACTGAGGTTACGGCCACAAGTCGGTTTGCATGGTGATGTCAAGAGTCATTTTGAAAACTTCTGAGCCTTGTCGGCTTTCAGTTTTTGTAGAATCTGATTACGCCCAAAGACCTCTGCAAAGGCTTTGGCATCGTTTCCGGCCTTATTGGTCTGGGCTGTGTCACAACCTTCTTGCATTAAGCGATAAGTCATAGAGAGTTCACCACGGAATATGGCGGCCATCAGGGCAGTATTACCCTTGTTGTCCTGCAAGCAAGGGTTGGCACCTATTTTCAAAAGGTAGTCAAATGCATTACGCTGGCCATTGTAAGTGGCTACCATCAGGGCCGTATATCCTTTTTGATTACTGGCATCCACAGGAAAACCAGCCTCCGCAAATGTGCTTAATACTTCGGTGTTATTGGTGCGGGCTGCGGCAAAAAAGTAATCTAATAACTCATTAGCCTCTTTTTGGCTATTGCTGCCCCATGTACTCAGTGACACAAAAAGAATACTAACCAGAGTCAGTGTACGGTTCATAATTCTATCCGGAATGATAGAGGCTATAGAAACATAAGCCGTTCCAAATAGCCTCATTTCAATCAATACGCCTTAAATAACGGGTATCACATGGCCACCAGATTTTTAACTTTTCTCAGGTCACCACCAACAGCTTTGGCCAACCGGGTCCCATAGTTTTTGTCTGCCTGATAAAAGTGGCTCAGCATAATGTGCCTGGTTTCGTCGTCCCTGACCTTTCCAAGATCACCGGCCAGATTACTGATCAGGTTATCTTGCTCTTCCTTGCTGAAGCTTCGATACAGTACACCAGCCTGGGCAAAGGGTTGCTGCTTGCTGATGGCTTTCTGTTGGTAGTTTCCGCTCAAAGGCATTGCACTATAGCGCCCTTCCAAACTTTCTGTTCTTGGGTCAAGACGGCTCGGCTGGTAATTAACATCGGATGTCTGATTACCCTGGTTGCCCTGACCATCCTGATTCCAGTTAGTAACAGGAACTCTGGCACGGTTTATGGGGAGTTGCTGATGGTTGGCTCCCAAGCGGTACATCTGGGTATCGGCGTAGGAAAAAACCCGGCCTTGTAACAGGCGATCTTCCGATGGTTCTATACCCGGTACAAGATTGGCCGGTGCAAATGCTGACTGCTCAGTTTCCTGAAAGAAATTATCCGGTACCCGGTTCAGCGTCATAGTACCCACTTTGGTTTCCGGAACATCCAGCCATCTCTTGGTTGCGTCGAGAGGGTTATAGTCAAAGTCATTTAACTGAGAGGGGGATAGTACCTTAACGTACAGATCCCATTTGGGGTAGTTTCCTTTTTCGATAGCAGTATACATATCACGAGTCGCATGACTAAAGTCTTTGCCTTGTATCTCAGCGGCTTCACTGGCATTCAGATTGTTAATGCCCTGCTGGCTCTTCCACTGGAATTTAACGTAGGAAACTTTATTCTCCTCATTAATCATTTTATAGGCATGTACGCCAAACCCATCCATCTGCCTGAGATTAGCCGGAGTACCGTAGTCAGAATAAACCCAGGTCAACATATGAGTAGACTCTGGCACGTGACTGAAGAAGTCAAAGAAGCGGTTAGGGTCCTGCTGATTAGTCACAGGTGAAGGCTTCAGGGAATGAACCATATCCGGAAACTTAATCGCATCCCTGATAAAGAATACAGGTAAATTGTTACCTACCAGATCCCAGTTCCCGTCATCCGTATAAAATTTGGTGGCAAAGCCTCTTGGATCACGGAGAGTTTCGGGAGATCCCTTTCCATGAATGACCGTTGAAAATCGAACGAATACAGGAGTTTTTTTGCCTTTTTCAAAGACAGAAGCAAAGGTTAAGTCAGAAATATTTTTGCTGGCAACAAACTCACCATGAACACCGGTACCACGAGCATGCACTACACGCTCAGGAATACGCTCTCTGGCAAAGCGTTGCAGTTTTTGAATCAGTTGAACATCCTGAAGGAAAACTGCGCCTTGCTCCCCAGCTGTATAGGAATTCTGGTTATCACCCACCGCTGCACCATTATCCCGAGTGAGCGTTTCAGCCTGAGTGCTGGCTGCAAAGATAGTCGAAAATAGAATGCTGTATTTAAAAACCTTCATAAGGTCCCCCTTTCAAATAAATGCTGCCATCTGATAACGGCGCTGATACAAACCATTGTGAGCACACCAGCACTGGCAGTATTTTTTTTGTTTTTTTATAGAAAGGTCATTACAACAGTAAAGCGACAATGTTTATAATTTGCTTTGGATATGTCTTCAATAGATAAAATCTATTAAACGAAAAACGGAGGCTAATTCATGGAGAGTAAGGCAGCGGAACTTCTCCGCCAGCTTCTCGCAAAATTCAGCATGAACCTCTCAGCTCACTGAGCTTCCATCAGGCAAACCCTCCACCATTTCAATCCCCCAGTGTGCAAACAAATTCGGGTATTGCTCTGAACCCCTGTCAGTGACCTCCAAAATATTGAGAACCTGCTTTAAAGCCGTTGCGTCAAATCCGGTAGCCAGCTCAACACGAAGCCAGCCGGTGCTGACAAGGGTGATGCCTGTTTCCGGTGTTTTTTGGTGTTGCGGCTCTTGTGCGACAGAAGCAGAAATCAAAGGCTTTGGCTCTTTTAATCGAGAGCGGACTGAGTGATCCTTTGATTATCGAAGCGTCTTTTATGGTAGCCGAATGTTTTAACCGGGAGTTCATGCCTGCGGGCATATTCGGACTGGGAGAGCCCGCTTTTGTTCCAGGCTCGGATATGGTGTTTCCAGAAATCGGTGGGGCGATGGGTTGTCATGGCAACTTCCTGAATGTTTGGAAGCATTAGTGTTCAGGATTTTACAGAGGGGTAGTAGATGTAGTTGGCCTGACGCTTACATATAAACTCGGGCTTGTTTCCGTTAAAGGCTTGCGGATCAGGTTTCATCATCCTCGGTGACTCGCCCGGTGCGGATCCGCAAGCCGTGATGAAGTGGGGGCTGGAGGTTAGAGGCCTCAGGCTACCTGATTTATTCGAAAGTTAACTTATATACTTCTGTTCAATGTTAAAAATGTATAAAGAAACATTTGTGCTTTCTACATGATATTTGTACATTGCCTTTGCTCATACGAGCATACCTTTGGATTGAGCAATGGCAAATATGAAAGAGGCCCAACTGGGCATTGAACAAGGGAAAAAAGAGCAACTTGTTCAGAAGTTAAACTCCGTTTATTGCGAACGGGAAGCTCTTGAAAATCTTATTCGAGCCTGCCAATGGAACACCCAAGGCAGCAGGTCGGCAGAATTTACACAAATCCTCTCGGCCGTTTCTCCTGATACGCAGAATACCCGACAGCAAGGGCAGCAAACTGTCCAACCTTTTACTCCGTCAAATGAAGTGGCTGAGAGAATCAGCATGATGGGAGCAAGAATTCCATCAACTTATCACGATTTGAGTGAATATTCTAAGATTGAGTCTCCCCCACAAAGTACTGATGTGCAAAAAAATGCTGATTACTTGGCTAAAGTTTGTGAGCAGTTCTCTCAAACTACAAGGCAGGCGATCCAAGCAGCGCAGCAAGCTCATGATGAAGTGACTGTGCAGGCACTCGCAGAGCAACTTCACCCAGCCGAACAATTAGCAACTCAACTAAGACGATTCCAAAATTAACCTTGACTTCTGTGCTTCAAAGGAGTGAGGCACAGATCTCGCTTTTTCCGCATAACACCTGCTTCAGCCGCGTGCCGAAGGCACGTCAGGGTAGTGAAGCGAGCGAACTGAAAGTGCTTGTTGAACCAAGCCGCTACGCGGCAAAAATCACAAAATTGACTTTCTAGCCCGAATATTTCATGAAAGAAGGCAAGTTCTGCCCAGTCACTTGATATGATTGGGTCGACCAAAAAAATGCTTCGGAAAAAGCAAACCGGAACTTGCCATGACCAAATCTACACAAGAACAACTTCGTTTTCACCCGTCAAATAGAAAAACTGTCCGTGCAGACTTCAATGGTGGGGAATTATCCTCTGATTTTGGTGCATTGCTGCTGCGGGAAACCATCCTTCACAGTAGACTCATTGAGAAGTTGAGCAGTGCCATCAACGACAGACGTCATCAATCCTATATTGATCATCCTTTGCAAGACCTTCTGGTCCAGAGAGTCTTGCAAATGGCTTGCGGTTATGAGGATGCCAGCGACAGCAATCATCTGCGTAAAGACCCTATGTTCAAGCTCGTCACCGGACGGAACCCGCTGGACAATGATAATCACCTTGCGTCAGCGTCCACTTATACAAGACTGGGGCAGTCTATGACCCGGGCAGACATTTACAGGCTCGCCAAGGCACTCGCAGAGCACTTCATCAGCAGTTACGAACTACCTCCTGCAGCAGCGATTATCGATCTTGACCATACTCCTGCTATTACTCATGGCAGTCAACAGATGAACCTGTTCAATGCCAAGCCAAGTATCAGGATTACTGTTATCTACCTCTGATGATTTTTGAGGGACTCAGCGGCAAGTTGATTACAGCTGTTCTTCGCCCGGGAAAAACACCTACAGGTGAAGAAAATGCTGCCATTCTCAAGCGAGTCATCAAGCTGATCCGTAAAAGATGGCCGAAAACCCATTTACCGGTTTGTGGAGACAGCCACTTTACCCAACCAGAGTTGATGCAGGTTGTTCAGGATGCCCCTCACTCCGACTATGTGCTGGGTAAAGGTGCACAGGACACAAGACGGCCTTGCGGCCTAAAGCCAAAGAGTTGCTGGATGAAGCACGGAAAGCTCTGAGGGTTAAAAACCGGACTGGCAAAATTGAACAACATGCCGCAGCCAGAGCGCCTCAGACTTTACGGGGGGCAGAATATCAGGCCAAAAGCTGGAAAGGGCTAGATACCCGGATAATCTACAAAGCAGAGGTCAACCAGAAAGGCGACAATCCACGCTTTATTGTGACCTCGATTAAGGAGGCTTCTCCCGAGAAGATATATGAAGAACTCTACTGTCCCAGAGGACAGGATGAGAACTTCATCAAGCATCTGAAAAGTGATTTGTCCGGTGACCGCTTGTCAGACCAGAGCTTTTTGGCGAACCATTTGAGAATGTTTTACGCCTGCGCTGCTTACGTTCTTCATTATGAGCTGAGAACCAAAGCACTGAAAGGTACGGAGCTGGAAAAAGCGCAGCCATCAACGGTGATCACGAAGCTCTGTAAAGTTGCGGTCAAAGTGGTTGAGTACAAAGACCGGGTCAAGCTGCACTTACCTCGCAGTTATCCATTCAAGGGGCTTTTGCAGCATATAACAGAAATCTTTTATTCAATGCCGTTGCCTCGACCGAGATAACCAGCTGCACGAACTCAGCCAGCCCCAATAGCGACCAACTGAGAGAGTGCTGGGGCATTCTGTTGTTCTGAAGAAGCAGGAACTGACTAAAAAACGTTCGGATTCTAGGTGGAGCCAGATTGCCATAGCTTTTTCATGGACAGTGAAGCAACAAACCTCCGGAAAAGCCAGAGTGAAACGACCTGACCGGAGATTATTGCTCTTTTATGAAATATCCGGGCTAGTTGTGTCTGAAGGATAGGTCTTTATGGTCTATCGAAATACTTGCAACGGAACCATATTTTTAATTGCACCCATCCGTAAAGTTGTGATTGCATATAATAAAAACCCCCACCTTAACGGAGGTTGGAATGAGCAAGACATATTTGACTACTGCTAATGGAGCTCCGGTCGCTGATGACGACACGAGTATCTCTGCCGGGGAGCGAGGTTCGTTAACATTTGACAATGTCCACCTGTTCGAAAAACTGGCGCACTTCAACCGTGAACGAATTCCTGAGCGTGTTGTTCATGCCAGGGGTTATGGTGCTTATGGCACCTTTACACTGAATAAAGATTTATCGGATTATACGATTGCTGACTTTCTTCAGGGAGCGGATAAAAAAACAAACGTCTTCCTGCGTTTTTCTACCGTTGCCGGCGGTCAGGACTCTAGCGATTATGTCCGTGACGTGAGAGGTTTTGCCCTGCGCTTTTATACAGAACAGGGTAACTACGACATCGTTGGTAACAATACGCCGGTTTTCTTTATTCGTGACCCCGCCAAATTCCCTGACTTCATTCACTCTCAAAAGAAAGACCCGAAAACCAACCTGCCTGATCCGGCCCATCATTTTGAATTCTGGGCAAATCATCCGCAGGCCATGCACCAGATCACCATTCTTATGTCTGACCGGGGTATTCCCGGATCGCTCAGGCACATGAATGGTTATGGTTCCCACACTCTGAGCCTCTGGAATAAAGAGGGAGAACGCTTCTGGGTTAAGTGGCACTTCAAGACCAACCAGGGTATTGAAACGCTGACCAATGATGAGGCCGCTAAACAGCCGGGCGATGGTATGCAACGGGATCTGGTTGAAGCGATTGAGAGAGGTGATTTTCCAGGCTGGTCGGTGAAAATTCAGATGATGACTGATGAGCAGGCAAAGCAGTGTGAGTTCAATCCATTTGATTTAACCAAGGTCTGGCCTCATAAAGAGTTTCCATTAAACGACATTGGTACACTGGAGCTGAATCGCAATGTTGGTAATTACTTTGCCGAAACCGAGCAGGTAGCCTTTGCGCCTTCCAACCTGGTGCCCGGCGTTGGTGTCTCACCGGATAAGGTTCTGCAAGGGCGTCTGTTTGCTTACGCCGATGCGCATCGTCATCGCCTGGGTGTGAACTATCAGCAGATTCCGGTCAACAAACCGATATGTCCGGTGCATCATTATCAACGTGATGGCGTTATGGCTGGAGCCAGTGGTTGTTCTGTAACCGGTCATCTGCAAAATGCCGATGTTAACTTCTACCCCAATGACCGTTCTGATGCGCCTGTACCAGCACCACAGTTTGGTGAGCCATCAATGCCTCTGGAAAATCATGCCTGGTTAAAAGCCTATGATTCTTCTGATGAAGATAATTACTCTCAGGCAGGTAATCTGTATCGCATAATGTCAGAGGTCCAGAAGCAGCAACTGGTGAGTAATATTGTCGATGGCCTGAGTCAGGCAACGGAGTCCGTACAGAGTCGTATGGTTGAGCACTTCACCCGTTGTGATGAGGATTATGGGCAGAGAATTAAAGCGTTGTTGCTGAAATAGCATGTTTAAATAACCTGTCACCCTCTGTGGTTTTCAGCCAGCACAGAGGTATTATCGCTCTCTTTTTTATCAAAAATTCGCGTAATACCCCCATTGACCCAAGTGGGGGATACAAGCGAGCAGTCTGAGAGACGGTTCCGTTGCAAATATTTCGATAGACCATAAAGACCTATCCTCCAGATCTATGTACGGGACAAAACCCGTAGCATCGTCAGGAAATCAATTTGATCGTTTTTTGAGCATGCGTTTTTCAAAACTCGCCTCAGCATATCCAAACCCAGTCTGAACAGACTTTTGGCAGGCCGCCCATGCTTGTTCAGAGGGAGTAGGCTGGCATCACCATACTGCCAATGGCCAATAATCAAACATCACGCAAATGCTAATGCCAGAATGCCCATCAGCTTATCCATGCGGTCGAGATCAGTCATATGGGTCGATTCAAGGTCAAAACCACGGCTTTTGAGGCAACCAAACAGCGTCTCTATGGCCCAACGTTTGTAATAATCCTCAATCATGCTTTCTGGCTTTCTGGCTTTCTGGTGGCGACAATGATCAGGAGTCCCTTCAGGGTGCGTCTGGCACCAATATACAGATCCACACCGGATACCCGGCGTTTACTGTGCCATGTGACCGTTTGGTTGAGCTTGACGTTCCAGAAGAGCCTGACGGCATCAATGTCCCGACCGCAACT
Source organism: Endozoicomonas gorgoniicola (assembly GCF_025562715.2). Taxonomy (NCBI): domain Bacteria; kingdom Pseudomonadati; phylum Pseudomonadota; class Gammaproteobacteria; order Oceanospirillales; family Endozoicomonadaceae; genus Endozoicomonas; species Endozoicomonas gorgoniicola. The sequence continues at coordinate 2,022,026 of NZ_JAPFCC010000001.1, read as the reverse complement.
GCCAAGTACCTTGATATTCCCACGAATTCTTAGCCGACACAGAATTTTCTGCTCATCAAGCCACTTGAACCATTCATGGCCAATGAATTCTCGATCAGCCAAAAGCCCGTCAATTTTTTCAGCGTGAATCAGCTCCGGGACTCTTTTCATAATGGCAATCCGCTCATCAGTATTTGAGTTGCCACCATTCTTGTCCAGACACGTCCAAACGATAGGAATAGCAGCCCCTTGCCACGCGATAGCTACAACAAGGTAGTTGATATCTTTGCTGCCAAACTTCCAGTTTGTCCTGTCCATACACAGGGTGTAGCGATCCAGCTTTAGCCAATGGAGAATGAGCCTGCCAAGTTGCTCATAACAGTAGGTATAGCCTGCAAAGAAACGTTTGATACGCCGGTAGCTGGACTCTGATTGAGCAGAGCTCTGGAACTCTTCTGCAACCCGGTAGAGGTTGGTCGAACGCCCTCTGATCAGGGAGAGAACGAACTGTGCGAGAAATATGATGCGGGCTTGATGCCAGGGTAGATGAGCCTTAAGCTCTCTGGCCAGTGAGCTGACGTCTTCCATGTACGACTACTGTTCTGTACGGAGGTTAGAGACCATACAGGATACTGTAGCCGGACTGGAGTGTCAGCTCACCCTCTCAAACCATTGCTGTGCTTGGCTTTCCGGGGTTTTGTCCCGTACATAGCCTCCAGACACAACTAGAAATCTACTCATGCTACTTCCTATCTCTAGTAGTTGTGGGGACAACTCAGAGATAAGGAGTAGCATGGGTAGTTCATGGCAGGCGGAGCCAACCATTCATGACCACGTCCATAGGACGTGGGTTTTCACGATGCACTAAACTGCAATGACTGACTACAGGGTAGCACCTCCAGAAATCAATACCTGTTTGCAACGGAACCGGTTTCCCTACATGGAGCGCCAGCTCATACCCTCCAGCCCTTGCAAGTTTTAGCTTCTGGATTTTTTGTCCCGTACATAGCTAGCTTTTCTATTGCCTGTGCTTCCACCTCTTTAACCAGCTTTTCTATTGCCTGTGCTTCCACCTCTTTAACCAGCTGTTCTGGTAATCTGAAGTTGCCTTCGTTATCAAAGAGTTTATAACCATTGAAACGTTTGGAGTTGCCCAGCATATGAGAAACCAGTGGGGTGGCAGATCCATTTTTATCATAAACTGCCATGTCGTTGATGAATTTAGCATAATCATCATAACCGGGAAGAGTGTCAGAACCCGGAACGGTATCTTTTGACTCAATAGTCGCAATCATGACGGCAGCCATCAGCTTCTTTTCTTCCAGAATGACCCGTTTTTTCTGCTCTTCAAGGTATTGAGCAGCGTTTTGATAGCCATCAACAGGGCTTTGGTTTTTATAGAAACCATACTGCTCGCATAGTGTGCTGAATTCGCACCCTGAGCCGCGCAGCTTTTTAAGCTGTTCTGATGATTCGGTTTTAATCTTGAGAAGCCAGCCCAGAAGTTGCTTCTGGTTTATTGCTTTTCTGGAAAAAACCTCTTTGGCTTCCCTAGCCTCTTCAGAAAGCTTCACCATGGCATTGCTCATTATTTTCAATTTTGAAGACAACTCTACAAACTGGGCGACTTTTTCTCCCTGCAAGGTTAGGCTGGGTAATGAATGGATAACTAAATGGTATGCATGGTCAGAACTGCCTTGACTTAATTCATTTGCTTTATTCAACCAAAGATTTTTATAAGCCAGATCCGCTTGTTTCATGGTAGTTATAGTGCCCGGTGTGCTGGCTATAATACCCTTTTTATTCTGTTCAAAAAAATCAGGTGTTGGCCTGTTGGTGATCAGTTTACTCAGTTGAGCGGAAGTCTGGTTAAGGGGGTGTGGGATCGACATTGAACTCGCCCTGGGTGGACTGTCCCAAACCTTTTGGGCCTCATGCAGACTTTTTTTATAGTCTCTTATGGTCGTTTTTTCCTGTATTCGCTGCTCTAATTCAGTCTGAGGCATATTGGTTGCGTAGAGCTGGCCATCAACCTGTGTAAGTGTCAGCTTTTGTGTGGCACCTCTTTGCTGGGATATTTGACGCTCCACGGGAGTAAACGGAAAAAAGTGACTAGCTGGTCGTGTGGCCTTAGAACCATTTAGGGAAGTGGCACCACAGAATATACCCTCATTCCAGCGAAGAAGGGAATCTGCCATGACAGTGGAAGCCGGCCTTTGCGGAGATAAAGATGAGATAAGGTTGCCTTTTACTTCCCTTAAGGCATCGGCACTTTTAGCACGCTTCATTTTTGGTTGAGTTTTCAAATGCTTGGCTTTTATCCCGTTAAGTTGAATATCGGTCGACAACCAGGAAGGAACGAACGCCCCATTGTCTCGTTTGAAATGAGACTGTACGTGAATCGTCGTTTCACCTTCGTTACTTTTGTTCACACCGGGTTTTGTGTACCGAGTAAATCTGGCTTTACTTTCTACTTTGAATTCATCCTGATTAATTGCGGTCACTTCGACAGAATAAACCTGTGATGATGGTTTTGGAGTAATACCAAGTTCATCAGCAATAAAAAGGTAAATTGGATTGAGAACATCCTGTCTTAATGCATCCTGAAGCACAGGGACTGAGCCAGGAATTGTTCTTTCTAACTTATCTATCAGTTCTTTTTCTTTTTGCTCAACCGTTTTCACTGGAGTGGTGCTTTTCTTATCAGAGACTATCTGATTGCTCTTTCGGTTCGGGTTGACTGAATGTATAGGTAGAATCCAACGGTCATCAACACAGCTATCCTGAACCTCTACTTGCAGTACGATATCGCTTCGTTCCAGATCGCCTTTCCATTTGCTGGCCTGGCTCGATTTGGAAATGCTTTTTAACTGATCTGAAATCTCATCCAGCAAGACATCATTGGCGAGCCTTAATCGCTGTTGATCCGTTAAGGTCTGTTTCTCACCATTTATAGTTAACTTATAATCAACAGGTGTGCCAAATGAATTCCGATTCGGGTCGTAAGCGTGACAATAATTGACTTCCGGAACCGGTGTTTCGGACTGCAAGTGGTTAAGTTTTTGTTTTAAACCCCGCAGTTGCTCTGCTTCAGTAGAGGCGGTGAATCTGTATTTGGAACCCTTTCCACGAAAGGCGGCGGCCTCTGTTTCACATGCTTTAATAGCAGCCTGTGTGGCGGGGTGATTTGATAATAACGCCAGTCTGAGTAGCTCTTTATTCTGGTTATAGACTGGCTGTTCACTGTGGTTACAGGCATGCTGAGAATATCTCTGCTTAAGTTGTTTGCCCGGTAAATCGAATTCAGCCGATGTGCCAGCTGGAATATAAGGCGAGCTACTGTCAGAACGGGGAGCGACACGGCTTTGCTCATTGACGCTCTGTGCCTGGAGAGTGAATCCGCCGGATAGTGAGGGCGTATTTTTGTTTAGTGGACTTGGTTCCATGTGAAATTCCTTTTAAATTATTCGAACTAAGAGGTTCTTTTGACTTCTGAATCCTCATTAAGTTCCCGGGTAGTGAGGCAAACCTGTTAGGGTGAAAGTCTCATATTGACTCTCTTTTCAGGGTCTGCAGCCCAAAAAGTATGCTGTTGACGTAGAGCTGCCAGTTTATGATCAAGCTGCTGAATTGCATGGCAGGAAGAATTGGCGACTTCAGTCAGTGGCTGACATACTTCCATCGGGGCGGCATCTCACTAATATGGTGTCGTTTTATCAGTAAACATCATAGCGGTGTTTGGCCGTTACCCTTGCTGGGCAAGGAAAATTTGTTGCTACTGCATACTTATTTGTAGCCGCTTGAAAACAGAACAGGCTCTGCTTGAAAACAGAGGGCGTTTCCTGCTCACAATCATTGAAAATAAGATTCCGGCTGTGCTCACATTCATTGAAAATGAAACCACAATCATTGAAAACAAGCCGAAAACAGCCGGTTCTGCTCACAATCATTGAAAATAACGGCTATCCTCTGTACCCCAAGGGCTTCGGTGACTCAAAAGATTTTACTCATATTCACTGAAACAAACTGAAAGCTGCAGGTGTCAAAATAGGTGGGATGCGCTAGATAGTTTGAGGCTGCGCATGATTGCGGAAGTTTCTTCGTCAATCCTGGCTGTGCAGAACCTCAAAACCACCTCTTCCATCAGTTTCTGCGTATGACCTCACGCACTTTTCCTGATGCAAGAGGTTGCCCCATAATTGGGATACTTCGACTCAAGGGATTACGGGGATGAAACGGAATTGCTTGCTCAGGCAAACAAGGAAGGACAAAAACAGATCGGAGGCACTATGAAGCTTCTCTAAAGTGCGCCAGCCACAAGGTTGGCGTATTTCTTTGCACCTTTAATCAAAATTACTACGGCTTAGGGTGTTTTCATACAGCTATAAAACCACTACAAATTCGCCATTAGAATCTATACGTTTGATTAACTCCTGAACAAGAAGGTTATAAACAGATGCAGGTTGCGAATCCGAAGGGATAAACTGTATTTCCAACACAAAATATTGCTTTTGTAACTCTTTATTAACAATATCTAGGCCAGCTAAGACCTGAGTCAATACCGCCTCCCCCTTAAGTCGCTCAATCTCTCCCCTCTTAACAGGTAATGGAGTGATCTTTGGAGAACACTTACTTTTGGACAACCTAATTGATAAAAGATTATGGGTAGGACCTGTGATTCTTGCAACCTTGAAGAAATTTTTCTCTTTTATAAACTGCATTAGTTTTCTCCCCAAGGGTTTCCAGTCCACTTTCGTTCAGCTGCATTGTGAGATTCTGTATATCCTGATTTATGCCTTAACTCATACCAGCGTTCGGCCACTTCGTGCTTTAACCATTTGATATCAGCTCTAGTATAATCACCTGTCTCAAGCCTTTTCCATGCTTTCGCCTGACTTAAATTACTGTCGAATCTTGCCCGTTCAGCTGGTACGCCATAATCGACATATTTATCTAGCAAGTGTTTGTTATAGAAAACATGATCTTTAACTTTTTGAATATTTTCGGGCTTAATTCCAGTATTCTGCGCAATCCTAGACACATCAGAATCACTTGCACGAATCAAATCATATAAACCATCTGCAAAATCAGTGAACCCACCTCCACCAGTTTGTTTCAATCCAGAGTTATCCTGAATTCCTGTACCTTTATTAATTGACCTCTGCACTTCTGATGTTGCAACTAACCTCAACCCAAGTCTTGCAACCGCCAGCTCCACAGAGGCCACCACAGCCACACGTCCCAGTTCTTCTATTTTGCCCTGTTCTCCGGGATGGGTGTCAGGGTGGAAGGAGGCGGCCACCCTGTCGACCTGGTTCGTTGTATATTCCGTGGTAAGTTTGGTGATGCCTTCCCGGTATTCTTCAATGCCTGCAGTGATGCCCGCAGAACTGATCAGGGCTCCCAGGCCGCAACCAATGCCGCTGACACACAATACCGACCCTCCGGTCACAGAGCCCGCTACAGTGCCGACACCTGTCAGTGTCTGCACAATTCCGGTGAATCGGGTGATGCCTTCATCGTGGCGACTCAGGTAATCTTCGATGGCGTCTTTGCGGCTGTAGGTGAATAGTTCGGATGCTTCCAGCTGGGTTAATTCTGTTGTGCAGTCTGAGCCAGCCAGCTCCAGAGTTCTGAAGGTGTTGTAGTGCGGATCGTCAGGGCTGAGACCCTGTGAACAGTGTACTTTAGCGCAGACTGCCGCCAGCCAGCGTGCCTGCTGTTCTTCGTCCAGTCCCTCAATTTGTTTTTGCAGGAACCCGGCTTCTTCACGGTGCAGCTCCCGGTTGTATTGGTGCTGGGTCTGACCAAGCCAGGCACCGGTTTGCGGATCACCACCGGCTAACTGCGCAGCAGCGGCTGCGATAATCGTACTGGTGGCTTCCTGGACTTCATGGGACAAGTCCTCGGTCAGTCCTGCGGTCGCCTGGGCTGTTCCCGCCGCTGCTGCTCCAGCCAGTGGTTTGCCGTCTTTTAATTCACCCAGTACTGCCCCGACGCTGGAGTGGAGGGCGACTTTGGCCGATCCCCCTTCTTCCCAGCCCCGTGATTTGGCGTAATCACCTGCCCAGTAGTTGGCCTGCGCCGCCAGTTCCTGCCAGGCTTCGCGGCTTAAACTGGAAGATAACTGGTCTTCCAGTGATCCACCCTCAACCACCATCCCCGCTCCGGTACGACTACCAGCACGAACGCCAAACGCCTGAATCCGCTGTGCCAGTGGCGCAGAGGGTGACACCAGGTAAGGCGTGTTGGCCGCGCCCATCAACCCACCGGCAATGGTATCAACGGCTACGGTTTTTATAGTGTCTTCAGAGAAAAGCTGTGTTGCAGTCTGGCCAATATCCCCGCCGTTACTGGCCAGATCGACCGCACTTTTGGCCACCAGTGTGCTGAAGGCAGCGTTGGCGGCATTGGTGGCAATAAGGCTGCCGTTCATGACAGCTGGCAGAAAAGAGGCACCGACGCCCTGGGTCGCAACAGTGACAGCGGCGGTGACAATAACACCCAGCAGTGGGCTGATGCCTTGGGTTTTGTTACTCCACTCCTGGTAGCTGTTCTCAACGGTTTGCCATTGAACCTGATGGTGGTTCCGTAGCTGGGCAATCCAGGCCAGATCAGGGTAGGTTGACACCAGATGATCCAGAGCCTCGCTCAATGATTGCCCAGGCTCAATGCCAACCATTGCCTCGACCTTCTGGACATTCAGGGTCAATACGCCATCACCGGGATCAAGCCGGGTGTGGACGGTCTCTGTCCGGCAGTGACCACTGATTTTATGAGAGGTGCTGAGCAGGCCGGAACGTTTCACTTCATCGGAAATGCAGTGGTGATCCCGAACGGCCAGATTCAACCATTGCCGGGCATCAAACCGAATACCATGGGCGGCTTTAACCCGGGTGGCCTCAGTCATCAGTGTATTGGCTTTGATATGAATCCTGTCGGCTTCAATTTCCGTAGGAACGGCGGTGTCGTGTTTTTCCTGGTGTTCTGAGGTGCGTTTACTGGTTCCCAGAAAGCCTCGTTTGGTGTCACTTTCAAATTCTGCGCTGGTTTCCCTGCCTGAAGAGATCACAACAGTCTGACCCGAAAGAGTGGCACTGCCTTCTTTGGCTGTCAGCTGGCTGGACTCAATATATAAATCCTGTTCAGCTTTTACTTTGAGGTTTTTACCGGCAGTGAGCGTGCTGTCTTTTATGTGAGCCTGACTCGTTTCTACAGAGACATCCTTCGTTGCTTTCAGCTCGGATTTCCCGGTTTCGGAAAAGACCCGGGTTTTAACTTTAACGCTACCACCCTGGACATCGAGTTTTACCCCCTTCATGGCAACTGACTCACCGGAAATAATAAATCCACCTTTTCCATCACCTGTAATGTCTCCCGAAAAAGTACCGCCATTCAGTACTAAATTCGCAGACCATAAAGAAGGACTCATCAAAGAAGTCGAAGTAGCCAATAAGGCAATGAAAAGAGCTGAGAGCGATTTGCTTTTACGCTTCATATTCATCAAACAGAACTCTCAATATGTGAAAGTGGTGATGGACAAAGGTTTTAACGCACGACGGCATTTAACTAATTGGAAACCTGCCAGAAAGGTCAGGTTTGATGGCAGGGAAGAGTAGCCCATCCAGTCAGGATCGCCATTAAAAAAATGGTTTAATGCTTTTGTACTATGGTCTTCAGGCAGTTTATGAAGTGCAAGCTGACAGTTCAGTTTAACGAGGGTTATTCTGGAATGTAGAACGATCGATCCGAACCTGTCGCCAGCCCAACAGAAAGCGTTCGCTTTTGCCGTCCATAATTTTGTCGTCTACTTTTTCTCTATCTGCATGAGAAAACCCTACACGTAGTTCGATTCCCATGAAAATTGGTTATGCAAGAATCAGTACATGCGATCAGAAGCTGGACTCTCAGTTCGATTCTCTGCACAAAGCAGGCTGTGAAAAAATTTTTCAGGATGTTGCTTGTGGTGCAAAAGCAAAACGATCCGGACTGGATGATTTACTGAAAGCCATCAGGCCGGGTGATGTTTTGGTTATCTGCAAACTGGATCGGCTGGGAAGGTCATTGCAACACCTGGTGACGCTGGCGAATGAACTCATGGAAAAAGGTGTTGGCCTACTCAGCCTGAATGATCCTGTAGATACCTCAACGGCTCAGGGGCGTTTAAGCTTTAATCTGTTTGCAGCCCTGGCTGAATTTGAAAGAGAAATTATCCGGGAGCGCACCCAGATTGGTCTTTCATCGGCAAGGCTCCGAGGGCGCAAAGGTGGTCGCCCCAAAGGTTTGCCTGCAAAGGCTCTGCCAGTGGCTTGTGCCGCTGAAACGTTGTATCAGGAAGGCAAGTTGACCGTGGATGAAATAGCCCGACAACTGAATATCTGTAAAACAACCCTTTACTCGTATTTGCGTCATCGCGGCGTACCCGTCGGTGGTAATACTCAGCAGCGTGTCATTTGTCATGAACCGTAAGCCGATACCCGATGAAGCTCTGTTTGATATCCGTCGTCGCCGCTTATCCCTGCCATCACGCAGCCCGGAAAGACGACAGATCATCACTGAAGCCGCCAGCCTGTATGGTGTTTCAGAGGTCAGCCTTTATCGTGCTTTGCAAAAACTGGGAAAGCCTCACACCGCCAGAAGAAAGGATCAGGGCATACCAAGGGTGATGCCTTTGGAAGAGCTGGAAGGTTACTGCGAGATTATTGCAGCAATCAAAGTCAGAACCTGCAATAAAAAGGCAAGATGCTTGCCCACAACAGGGGCAATAAGGTTGCTGGAAACGACAGGCGTTGAGACTGGGAAAGGCTTGGTCAAAGTACCTCCCGGAAAATTGAAGTGCTCGACAGTTAACCGATATTTACGCGCCTGGGGTTATGATCGTGTGACGTTATCACGCCAACCGGCGGCTGTTCGCTTTCAGGCTCAGTACAGTAATGAGTGCTGGCATTTTGACCTGAGTCCATCTGACTTAAAACACATCAAACGACCACCCTGGCTTAGGGAAGGTGCAGGTTCTCCGACGCTAATGATTTACAGCATTGTCGATGACCGTAGCGGTGCTGCTTATCAGGAGTACCACTGTGTATACGGGGAAGATGTGGAAGCTGCATTGCGCTTTTTATTCCGGGCAATGTCTCCCAAAGAGAGTAATGATTTTCCTTTTGGCATACCCAGCATGATCTACACGGACAATGGCCCGATTATGCGTAGCCAGGTTTTTCATCGGGTGATGGCCTACCTTAATATCGAAGTAAAATCCCATCTTCCGGCAGGCAGTGACGGGCGACGGGTAACTGCACGATCCAAAGGCAAGGTTGAACGCCCCTTTCGAACCGTTAAAGAATTGCATGAGACCCTGTATCACTTTCGTGAACCCGAAACAGAAGATGAAGCGAACGCCTGGCTCAATCGTTTTCTTGTGCAATACAATCACTCGGATCATCGCTCCGAGCCATGCAGCCGTATCGAAGACTGGTTGAAGCATCTGCCCAAAGATGGCTATAGAAATATGTGTGACTGGGAACAGTTCTGTCATTTTGCAAGGGAACCGGTCAAGCGCAAAGTCGGTATTGATGCCCGGTTTGAAGTTAATGGCGTGGCTTATGAAGCCTCCGCAGAGCTGGCGGGAGAAGAGGTGGTCATCTGGTGGGGGCTTTACGATGAAGAAGTATTCGTAGAGTACCATGGAAAACGGTTCGGACCTTACTACCCATCCAAAGGTCCGATTCCTCTACATAAATATCGCGCTCACAAAAAGACCTCACGGGAGAAGCGAGCAGACAGGATAGACCAGTTGGCAAAAATCCTGTCATTACCAGAAGCGGCTTACCGTGATGCCGGACTCGTTGAGTCTTTTTCTTCCGTATCAGAAGATCCACCGTCTTCTATACCGTTCTCCCTGCAAGACCCCTTTCATGAAACCTGCTGGCCTGATGCCATCACTGCCCGGAAAGCCATTGCTGACCACTTGGGGGAACCATTGGCAAGACTCTCCGGGGAGCAACTTGAGGTGATCCGGCAGATTCTTGAAGAAACGCTGGATAAGGAAGCTGTTCTGAGCCGTGTTGACTCAGCCTTGAATCCAAGTACCACCGAGGTAGTACACCATGTTGAGTGAAGTCATGTCCCACTATGAGATCACCAGGGAGTTTGATCGGGTCGATTTTTTCGAAACGGAGGAGTTCAAGAACATCCTTCAGGAAGTGCGCCATAACATACAGGGCGGACGTTTGATCGCATTAACCGGCATTGTGGGGTGTGGAAAAACACGCATACTCAGCCAGCTGCATGAGACCCTGAAAAAAGAGAAGAATGTGGTCGTGTGCCAGTCACTGTCTGTTGAGAAAAACCGCTTGACCTTGGGAACCCTGATTACAGCTCTGTTCTGTGACTTACGCCGGACGAAAACTGAGAAGCTACCTTCGCAACCGGAACAGCGGGAAAGGCATCTCAGGGACATGGTAAAAAACAAGAAGAAACCCGTTGTTTTGTTCGTTGATGAAGCCCATGACCTGCATGGCAAAACACTAGTGGCATTGAAACGACTGATTGAAGTCATGCAGGGAGGCGGTGGTGTTTTATCCATTGTTCTTGCCGGTCATCCCAAACTGTCGAACGACCTGAAACGTCCCACAATGGAAGAAATAGGAGCCAGAGCAACAGCCTTTATTCTTGACGGTATCCAGAAGCAGAAGAAAGAGTACATCGACTATTTGTTCAAACAGTGCCTGAAGCCAAAAGTAAAAATGGAGTCGATTATAAAGCCCGATGCTATCGACTTCCTTGCCAGTCAGCTGTCAACACCTTTGCAGATTCACCAGTATCTCAACTTGGCTCTGACTGAAGGCTACCGTGCAGGTATCAAGCCTGTGACTGAAGACCTGGTGAAGTCGGTTCTGGCTTTTGATTTGAACGGCAGAGAAGCACAATTGATCAGGCAGGGTTATGACCCTCGTACTCTGGCAGAAGCTCTGGATATCAAGGTTAAGGAAGCCCGTAGCTTCATCAAAGGTGGTCTGAATGGCTCTCGCCGAGATGAGATCATGGACGGCATCAAGACTCTTGGAATAGTTCTGTAAGACCAGTAGACCGTTGTAGCGTTTGCTGCACAAGGGCTAACGCTTATTTTCAATGATTGTGAGCAGAACTGGCTGTTTTCGGCTTGTTTTCAATGATTGTGGTTTCATTATCAATGATTGTGAGCACAAGCAGATTCTTATTTTCAATGATTGTGAGCAGGAAATGCTCTCTGTTTTCAAGCAGAGCCTGTTTTGTTTTCAAGCGGCTACACTTATTGGGCTGCAGACCCTGAAAAGAGAGTCAATATGAAACTTTCACCCAAGTCATTGCTAAGTCACTGCATGGGCATTACCGGGCAGAACACCTATTTGCCTTAAAGCAGTCTGTTGAGCTTTATGATTTTTACGAAAAGCAAATTGAAGATTGTCACAAGGCATTGGAAGACCAGTTGAACCAGTTTGATGATAAGTCCGAGAGTATCTCTCTGCCTGCAAAACGCAAATCAGCCAGTGCCCCTGCTTTTGATGTAAGAACTCACCTTTACCGGGTGACAGGAGTAGACCTGACATCGATGAGGGAATAGAGGAAAATACCGCCCTGAAGGTAGTTTCTGAAATTGGTACAGACATGAGTCGCTGGCCGACGGTGAAGCACTTTTGTTCCTGGCTGGGACTGAGCCCGGGAAACAAGATATCAGGAGGCAAAGTTCTGAGCAGCAAGACCAAAAGAATCCCTAACCGGGCCGCTTCAGCTCTGCGTATGGCTGCACTGACTCTGGTGAGTTCGAAAAGTGCGCTGGGAGCCTATTATCGTCGAATGAGAAGTAAGCTGGGGGCACCAAAAGCGATTACAGCGACTGCACATAAACTTGCCCGGCTGATTTACAGCATGCTGAAAAACGGCTCAGAGTACGTAGATAGAGGTCAGGATTACTACGAGGAGCAATACCGTGACCGAGTCATTAAAAACATGAGAAAGCGCGCTGAAGACATGGGTTACAAACTGGTCGAAATTGAAACAGCCTCACCATCTTGACTCTATGCAAATAGCTAGTCCCGAAGGAGTTACTCGGAAGTTAACGAATGAGTAGAAAATACCTGAATCAAATTAAAAAGCCATTATTATGGGGCATCCGTTGAACGTTGGTTCATACGGGTGTCCCATAAAATAAGCAAGCAGTCTTTGTCTTATCCAGAACTACGACTCTGGAATCAGTTGATCTTTAGAGTCATAGAATTGATTACTACCCAATTCAATATCAGTCAAACAACTGCCTGGTTGATCAAACATGATTGACATGTACTTTGGATATTGTGTGCACTTCAGCGTGTTGAGCACAAGAAGATTAAGAGTTGCGCAGGACTTAATGTTTTTATATTTAAAGCAACCTATTGCAGGTACTGCATAGATGGGAACAACTAACAAAGCAATGAAGCCTAAATATTTCGAGTTCAGTGCTGACGTTAAACTCCCTGCTTTCGATTTGTCTGAACTGGACATTTCTGAGAGTGTGTTGTCAGTCTCATTTGGTGAGCGTGTCGTCAGGCCTTTGTTAACATCATGGCGAGTTGATAAAACCGATGCAGAGCTGTTTTTAGTGGTAAATGGCATTGCAGACGGCGTATTTCTGACAGTCGTTGTATGTTTGTCAGGGGATAGTTGTAATGTTGGAGTTGATTTTCTGGTCGTTTGATAAGGGGATGAGTGTACGATAAAAGATGGTTTTATTGTGCTGGGGCTTAGTACTGATGAAGGCTCTGTTGTTAGCGTTGAGCTAGCTGTTGTTTTAGGGCTCGGTTGGATAGAAGATAACGCTAAGGTTATGGAAGTCGTTGGTGTCTTTGCGTCTACGTTGGAAGTCTTTGACAGATGAGACGTAGCAGTAACTGGCCATTGGGTTACAGTACTGTTTGGAATGCTTAGCCACTCAGTACTGTTGGTTAAGTTTGGGTATTCCTGATAGGGGCTACTGGCGCAATCTGGTAAATCTGACCACCAGTACTCAGGAACAGAGGGAGCGGCAGTGATTGTAGTGGTGCTGGCTATTGTGCTTTCTGTACTGGTAAGCCCTGTTGGTTCTTCCCAAGGTTTGGTAAAGATTGTCAGCCCGGTTGGGTAACGAATTGCAAAAGGATCAAATGAATTTTCGCCTGCCAGCGACAGTTGCCCGCTGATGGCGTCTTTTGTGGCAATAATAACGGGCGACTGTTGTTTTGTAACTTTGTAAAAGAAGCTGACATTTTCAAAGTCAAGCTCTAAGTCAGACGAAGGTTGGGTGTAAATCGCTAAAATACCTGATGCATTTGACGCTTTCTGATTGTCAATGACTGACTGGATAGAAGTCAGTTTTATTGAACGAGCATTTTCAAATGAAAATAATGCGCAGCCCGAAATGAAGTTATGAGTTTTGACTCTCTTCAGGCTTACCCGGTTAATACCTGATGTTTTTACCGCATAACTGTGAACATCTTCATCATTCTCCCTGATTTCAACATCCGTAAGCGCCAGAGAGGATGTGTTGTCTGCACTTACTTCGCCTTCAGCCAGAATAATCGATTTGTCGGCGGTTTCTGCACTGAGCATGCTGACTTTATTGATTGAAGCGCTACCTTCTTTTATCTGTATAAAGTGATTCACCACATGATTCAGGTGATGAAGAAGAAGGCCTTTTGGGTCAATTTGTAACCCTTCGACAAGTAAGTTATTGCCTGTCGAATAAATAATACTGTGAAGACCTAGCAATATTGTACTGGATAGTTTGAGTTGCGGATTATCAGAGCCAATAATGACCACATTATCCGCAGTGACTATTATGGAGCCTCCCAGTGTCAGATCGCCATCAATTATATGGACCGTGTCAGGAGTATCAGCTGTTATGTATGCACTGGTCCACCACTTTTCTTTGTAAACTTTTACACCCTTATATCTTTGGGCGGAGGCTGGTAGCTTTTTCATAATGCTCCGGCAGGTGCTTCGGTCATTTGAATCCACTTTCGTATCGCATAAGGCGAGATTGTGTTTAGCAGCCACTATCAGACTGGATAGGGTCGATGCCATCGTCACTGTGCTAATGGCTGTAGTTGTAATGTTCTGAGCAAAAGTCCAGTCAGTCGCAACCGATAAGAGTAAAAAGAAAGCAAGCCGTACAGTTACTTGTTTACATACAATAAGGGACATCGCTACAACCTTCTCGTTCTGTAATACCTGTGATTTCTAATAAAGGGGGGGATACCTGCTCTCTTTGAAAATTAGTCAATAATGCACTGAAAGACTGCTAAGAGAGGTAGAAGAGCAAAATACCCCATCAGTATTTTCCAATCCTAAAGTGAGCCTGAAAGAGGTGCCAGCCAGTGCTTTCAGGCCTTTCGTTCAAAAACAGTTTTAAAAAGTGTTTCTCTGCCAGACTGTAGTCGTTCTGCCGCCTCATTATCGCTCATGGAATCAGCCTGTGCTTGTAAATCTTCAAGAGTGATTCCTTTCTTGAGGTATTGTTCACTTCTGGCCAGCGATTTGAACTTTTCGTACGGCGTCATCATATTTTCATAACAAGTAACTATTCTACAAACCACTAAACATCAGCTCAAAGTCGTCTACTTTTAGAGTATGCAAAATGCTCATGTTTCAGGATCAAGCACAACACCTGCATTACTGCCTGCCCCCTTCGCTACCTCGCAGGTTATCCTCACCAAGCAGGAACACATCCAGCTAAAACAGCAGGCCAACCTCTGGCATGCCATGTGGAAGGCGGCCTGTGGCCGAGAGCAAAAAGTACTGGCTAAAAATGCCTCTCTTATCGCTCAGCATAAAGTCGAAATAGCTGGGTTGAACACCCAGGTCGCTGATCTGAAATCAGAACTGGCACACATGAAGCACTTGCTTTTCGGTCGTAAATCAGAGAAGACCAGTTCTTCTTCAAAGAAAAGTGGCAATACTACCCGACCACCTTCAAATCGAAAACGAGGTCACCAGCCCGGAGTCCCCGGCTCTGGTCGCCATCTTCACAACAGTCTGCCAGTGGTTCATGAGTCTGTAGACTTACCAGTGGACAAACAGTGTTGTACAGTCTGTCACCGGCCATTCAAGTCTTTTTTCAATGACGACAGCTGCGACGTAATTGAAGTTGAAGTTAAGGCTCACGTTCGTCGTTATCACCGAAGGCATTACCAAAAAAATTGCCAGTGCCCTGAAACGCCCAATATTACTACTCCACCACCTCCACCAAGACTCATTAACAGAGGAAAGCTTGGTATTTCTGTCTGGGTGGAGCTGTTGCTGAATAAGTACGCATACGGCATCCCCATAAACAGGCAACTTGAGTCTTATAAGACTCTGGGACTGGAACTGTCGCAGGCGACCATCTCCTTTGGCCTGGAAGCTATAACGCCCTTTTTTGAGCCGGTTGCCGAAGCTACTCGGGAATTCGTCGCCAGTAGCGATCAGTGGCATGCTGATGAAACCCGGTGGATCACCTGGGCACATGAGACGACAGGTTCCCACAAACATTGGCTGTGGGTATTTCTCTGTGACCAGGCGGTTTATTTCAGTATTGCTGACTCCCGCGCGGCTGTCGTACCGGAGTCAGTCATTGGTGACGGGGCTGGTACATTGGTGTGTGACCGATACTCAGCCTACAAGAAACTCGCGAATGATGTAGTTTCTATTGATTTAGCTTTCTGCTGGGCTCACGTCAGGCGGGATTTTATTGACGCTCAACGAGGTGATCCGGAGTTGGAGAAGTGGAGCGCCACCTGGGTGAACAGGATTGGTCGTTTATATCATCTTAATAGTCAGCGACTTGAAGTGCTTGATGAACCAGAGCAGCTAGCAACACAGCAGTTACGGCTTGAACATCAGGTAGAGTAGATTGCAACCCAGAGGGATCAGGAACTTAATCGTCCTAAACTGCGAGTCAGGGCGAAAAAAGTGCTCGAAAGTCTGCAGAATCACTGGGAAGGATTGACCCGCTTTGTCACTAATCCCGGTATCCCCATGGATAACAACGCTGCAGAGCAAGCACTGCGCACAGGTGTCGTTGGCAGGAAGAATTACTACGGCTCTGGCAGCGTATGGAGTGCTGATATAGCCGCTTTTCTGTTCAGCGTTTTTATGACGCTAAAGCTTTGGGATATTAATCCAAAAATCTGGCTGGGTGCCTATCTTGAGGCTTGTGCCATAAATGGCAGGAAGCCACCTGATGATCTCACTCCTTATCTGCCCTGGTTAATGAGTGAGGAGCGGCTTTGTGAAATGCGTAATCATGATCCGCCAAAGGTATAACAATTGGAGGCAACAATAGGGAAAAGTGGTGTCTTAATTGCTGATTTTGAAGCGGTTTGTAGAAAAGTTACGTTTATGGGGGCTTATGAAGCCTCGATGGTTGAGTTATTTCCCACCCGCTCCCGCTATTCAGGTGTGGCGTTTTGTCACAATCTGGCATTTGCCCTGTTTGCCGGTTCCACTCCCATGTTGCTGGAATGGTTCTGCAGTCTTGGGAGGGTGATGGCGCCAGCGTACCTGATGGCTTTCTGTGCCATTCTGTTATTGCTGAGTACCTGCGGCTGGGAGGGTCGCTATCAGGATGAATTGTCGCACATTCCTGTTGAGTAATGAGCCTGCGAACAGGCTCATGGGAAGCAGTAAGAAAGCCCGCAGGCAGTGTATGTCAGGTGATTAAATGAATGTATGGCCTCTTCAAGGCTCATTCGGACAATGCCTGTCAGCTCCTGGGATGTCTCTGAATTGCTGGGTGCTCTAATAAAGTAAGCGCCGTCGATGCCTCTTTTGTTATCAATAGCAGATTGAAAAATTGACTTTATTAAATTACTGGTAATATTTGAAGCTGGGCTTGCATACGACCTTGCCTGTTCTTCTGTGAACAGAAATGATTTTCTTAGGTGTTTGGGAAATGAATGAAATAGAAATTCGTAAACAAACTGGGGTTTCCCCGAAGTATTTGTCTTGTGAGGCAGTACAGAAAAGGATTGTTGAATGATGCTTGAATTTCCATGGGGGTTTCTTAACAATACCTGCCGCTGAGCCTCGTTATAACCAATAATGCTGTAGGCATGATAAGGAATTATTTTGGACATCAGACCTGTTCTAAAATGGCTATACGTTGACTCCATAGTCAGAAACGCAATCCGGTCTTCTTTGATAATCTTGTTTAGCTGCTGTGCCAGATGATCTTCTGTTTGTAATTGAATATTATCTATTTCAGTGGAAGCTCCCGTCAGTACAGCGAATGCAAGGCTGGGGTCGACACCGTGCAGTTTGGCAAACTTTCCATATTTTATTTGTGTTAACGGACCATTGTTATATTTAAATTTTCGGTTTTTTGGAAGAACGGCGAAAGCACTTTCTAAGACTCCTGGCCACAAGCCCCTGTCTCTGGATTCTGCCAGGTTTTCATTGGCCACAATGTCATACAGCCGGATATAGAAGCTCTGCTCAGGAACTCCCGGGAAAGCAACATAGACACCGCCTGAATCACCGCCCTGAAAATACTGGAGAATAAGCCTTTTGCCTGTTTCTGAGTTGGCAATACTGGCAAGAGCGGCTATTAAAACGCAATCGGGGTAGTTTTTTTGAAGGATATTATCCGGTGTAATACTGGTCAACCCATAAGGAAACATCAAATAGTAAATAATTGCATGGGCTGATCGATCTGGATGAGAGAGCCAGTCAGACCAGAATAGCCAGTCTTTTTCATGGTTGTAGAGCAGTTGCTGCCCTGAAAAATTAGCCTGAATCAAGCTGTTCTGACTGAGTCGGGCTGTTCCGGTAGTTTGAAGTGTATCGAAATTAACCAGATAAAGCCGGACAGCCTGATACTGGGACTTGGTCAGGTGGGGCGCGTGAAAGGCCTCTATCAGCTCTTCATAGGAGAGCTGGTTATCGCCATCGGTATCAAAGCGTGATTCAATCGCCTCGTAGTGACGATAAGCCGTCGCAAAATCGGGTCTGAAGTCTGGCTGTTCTGCCAGCAGGTGATTCGATGCAAGGGTTAAAAGTACAAAAATGGCTCTAATAATCGGTTTCATTGGCTTACTTCCCTGTTTTCTATCCAATAGAATTTAAGACATTCTTGTCTGTGAAAAGTTCAGGGAGGCAATATAGATGTGGTTTTGATCAGGAGGCTCTTACTGGTCAGAAATTGCACGACTGAGGCATTCCTGATCGTTACGGTGCTGCACTAGTGCTGGAAAGCCCTAATACACATACACCTCAAAACATACCCAGAAAATCATTTTATCAGAGCGGCAGCGTGAAGATCTTGAGCTTATAATTCGTAAGCGAAAAAGCAGCCAGTCACTGGTTCTCAGAGCTAAAATAATACTCGCTGGTGCTGAAGGTAAAGCCTACTGGGTACATCAAAGGCATTGAAGTGCACCAGAGAAACAGTTACCCGCTGGCGCAGGCACTGGGTTGATCGATCGGACGACTTACCTACTCTGGAAAGATTACAAGAAGCCCCAAGACCGGGCACTCCACCCAAATTTACCGCTGAACAGATTTGCCAGATTGTTGCTCTGTCATGCGACAAGCCAGAAGACCATGGTTACCCATTCAGTCACTGGTCAGAAAATTCATTAGCCATGGCTGCCGTTGATAAAAAAATCGTTCCATCTATCTCACAGAGACAGGTGGGACGTTTTTTAAAATCAGGCCGACATTCGCCCAGATAAGGTCAAGGGCTGGGTCGATACTCCAAAGGATGAGGCGTTTGATATCCGCTGCGCCGATATATGTGAGACCTACCAGAAAGCAGTTGAACGTGCTGAGCAAGGAATCAATACCGTCTCTTTCGACGAAAAGACAGGCATGCAGGCTCTGGAACCCGTAAAGCCAAACAAACTGGTTAAGCCGGGTCATGTAGAAAAGCGAGAATTTGAATATGTTCGCCACGGAACACAGGCTTTGCTTGCTGGCATGGATGTGGTCACTGGAAAGATTATTCCCCTGGTAAGAGACACTCGGACTGAAGAAGATTTTTCCGACTGGCTGGCTACGGTTTTGGCCAGTGATCCAAACGCAGCAGGCTGGCATTTGGTAATGGACAGGCTGAATACGCATATGTCTGAAGCGGCTGTCCTGAAAGTTGCTGAGATAGAGGGCACTTCGGCAGAGGAGCTGGGAGTGAAGGGGAAGTCCGGCATTTTAAAAAGCATGGAAACCCGGGCTGCTTATCTGGGCACTCCTTCCCATAAAACCGTCATTCAGCACCTATATCAGGAATAAATCTCTTGGTACGGTCGACCAAGAATTGAAATGATGGTTAATTGCCTCTCCTGCAAGCCAACGACATGTTTTTCATGACCATCGACCAATAAAACATTAATTCCCTGAAAGCAAAAAAATACCCAGCGTGCAGTCGGATTCTGATAGGGCTTTCGCTTCATATCCGGAAAGAACCTACTCTGACGCTTTAATTCATGCCTGATTCGATGCTGTATCGCTGCGTAGACTAACAGGCAAAGCGTCATCACCATAAGCAACGCTTCTATACGTTCCGGCTTCTTTAAAAACAGCGAGGAGACCAGAAATTCAGGGCTTTTAAGAAACCGAAATCCACGCTCCACCGACTGCTGTGATTTATAAGTGCTCAACACTTCTGCTGAACTTAGCCGGCTCCTGTCCAGATCATTTGTTGCCAACACAAAGCACCCCAGGGAAGCCTCTGCTACTTTACGACAGTCAACGGATACCCAAGGATGACCGCTGACATAATACTCCACGCTATCTGGTTTGCTGTCTTTCTCCGGACGTCCCACTTTGGTATAGCATGGTTTTGTCGTAATTACAGGTTCTGCCTGACAATAATTGCTTTTTGATTGCCACTCATTGAACGCACGCAATGCGTCCGTTTCACACTTGAACGGTTTCTTCGCCAGCTTGCTGGTCAGTGCTTCCGCTTCTTTTTCTGACTTTTTCAACAGTTTTTTGAGCAGTGTTTTCTGTTCGCTTTTCCGAGCCTGTTCACTGCGAATCAGAACCCACCGTTGAGATACATCCGCATAGTCGGACAGTACTTCGCAGCTCTCATAACCTTCGGCATCTTCAACCGGTGTCATCGCACAAGAAGCGACACTGTCCACAAGCTCTCTTGCGGATTTTATTTTAGCCGGAACCCGGGTGATGAACTGTTGCTTTTGCTGATGCAATATCTGTACATTGTCTGTTGTATAAAGTGCAGCATCGCCGATCAGGTAACGATTATTCAGCGCCTCTTTGTAGCATTTCAAATGCTTGCTGATGACTTTTTTAAAATTAGTGTTGTCGTTTATATTGCCACTGGATGCGGCCATGAATACGGGAATACCCGCCTGATTTTCAGTCATTAGGAGCAGTATCGCCTGATTTAATTCAGGTCGGTGATCTCTGCTGTATCCACGACAGATTTTAATGCAGTTCAGATCTTCTTCATCGACTTCAGACTCACTGTTATAACGACCGTCCACATGAAAGCTGGTTGAATCAAGATTCAGAGCATTACACGGCAGTTTCAAGACATTAACGGCCTTGACAGCCAGTGATAAATAGACCTCACTTACACCCAGTTCAAAAATTTGATCCAAGGCTCTGCCGAGTACACTTTCGTTGATATGTTCCGGCTCTATACCCGGCCGAATAAGTTTATCCAGTGGTTTGTCGGCGTGAAACTCAGGGAACATGTGGAGTGTGCGAGCAGTGAAGCCCAGTCCGTTAAGCAGCATTGAGACAACGGTTTCTCCGAAGGAAATCTTTCTGGTTTCAGATTGGTTGGGAACCAGAGAATCCAAGAGGTTAGCGATCCCGAGCTCTTTGCACATACCGGCCACCAACCCCGTATGGTCGATGCGTTGAATGTGAAATTGATGAGGTTGCATGGCATATGCTCAGTCTGAAAATTTTTTACATTTTAGATGGTTTTAGGAAATTCTCAGATTAAGTGCTGAATGACGGATAAAATCGTATTTCACTACACTCCCAAGCACGAATCATGGCTGAACCAAATCGAAATCTGGTTTTCCATTTTGGTAAGAAGGTTTTTGAAAAGAGGCGTATTTACCTCAACAGAAGATTTGAAGACCAGACTTCACGGTTTCATAGATTTCTTCAATAAGAGGATGGCCAAGCCTTTTAAGTGGACTTATAAAGCTCGACCATTACAGGTATGAAGGGGCATGATTTGTGGTGCATGGATATTAACGCTTTTCAGCACTAGTGGGAACCTTTATGTCTTTTTTCAGACTAAATGAGAAGTCACTCAAAATGGAACCATAACATTCAAGAGGTTATTCAAATGGAAGGCACCCCCCCAGTACACTCAGGTTCGGGTTACGGTACTCACACCAGGGAACTTTACCCGTGTAGCATCAAAAGCAAAGACTTTTCAGGTCACGATGTGACAATAGATAATAATATTAAGCCATTAACCTACGATCACGATATTGATGCGCCTTGTGGCAATTCCCAGTCTATCAGCAGGCAGCCCAGTGTGCCGGAAAGAAAGGTCTCAACATTACCAAAACAAATGGTGCTAAAACAACCTAAAACCGTGGGGCTGACGTTTAGATCCGGCAGCACCTATAGCTTCTCCAGTTTCAGACCCAGTTTCAGATCCAGCTTCACCAGAGCCAGATCAGCCACACAAGGCACCAGACACTACGAGGAGAGTCGGAGACAGTACAACCAGCTAGAGGCTTCCAGATTTTATGGGCTTGATGTTGAAAAACATGCGGGCATAGGGATTTCATTGGTATGGATAAAATTTAATTTAGACTTTAAAGATGAGGCATGCATATTGTCAGCTTTGAACTCTTCTATTGCTGTGCAGCAAGCCATCGAAATCGACCAAGAAGTTATTCAACGCATTAACCCAACCTTTGAGCTGAATAATCCGCGAGCTCCTGCCCCTTGTTATAACATCGATATATTATTTGCCTATATCAATACGAGCGGTTGGTTTTCACTTTAACCGGCCGGATATAAATGGCCTGATAGACATAAACAACATAATCAGTCTTGTACAAAAGGATTGTGATTTTATAGGGATTTTACTCCGGGTGGGTCCAATCTCGGCAACTTCAGGTGCAATAGCTGTTATAAAAAAAGGAGAGATGTTTAAGTTTTTTACCCATCAATCTGGTGAATCATTAGTTAGCTCAGATTCGTTAAGTGAATTCTTTGAAAAATTATCTAAAAAAACGGTGATGATGAATTATAAGCATGTCTGTTTATTTGAGGTTAACCCAGTAAGTCCGAAAGTTTTCAGCAGGAATAGAATTTCTGGTGGGAGTGGAGGGATGGCCGATAAGCCGGGGTTGATGCAGCCTGATCGCTCGCAACCTGTTGTAATTGAAAAGAAAATCTGAAGATTTGGCTATGTTCCATTAAAAGGTTGATGATCTAAACTCATACAACTTGTCGGGTTCCGTTGCAAACAGGCATTGATTTCTGGAGGTGCTACCCTGTAGTCAGTCATTGCAGTTTACTATGAAAATAGTGCTCCGAACTCGCAAAGCACTCCATCCTCGCCGACAGGCAAGGTTCTCACTCGCAGCCTCTGATGAACTTTTATTCTTTGGTTAAAGCTGGCAGATAATTATATTTCTGGAGCATCTGTAACCAGCGCGGTGCATTCCTTTGAACCGTCAGTGCTTCGTAATCAATCTCTGGATCCTTGTAGGGCGTAAGCTTAGTGAGGATGCAGTAGATCACCCGCAACATTTTATGTCCGATGGCAATGATGCTGCGCTTATATCCTCGGCGAATGGTCAGGCTCTGATGCTTGCCTTTGAACTGGCTTTTGGTCTTTACAGCTGCCTGACTGATCTCACACATCAGCCGTCGTAAGGACTGGTTGCCCTTACGAGTTTTACCACTCTTACGCTTACCGGCGCTTTCATTGTTACCTGGACAGAGGCCTGCCCAGGATGCCAGAGACTCCCGGCTGCCAAAGGCACTTATGTCATCACCGATCTCAGCAATCAACCCTGCTGCTGCGATCTCATCGACTCCAGGAAGGGTTTGCAATAGCTGCCAGGGTTCCCGGTACTGAGTTTGTACAATATTGCGTATTCCTGCATCCAATTCAGCAACCTCATCATCCAGGTACTGAATATGTTTCCGGATGCTCTTAAGCACTGTCAGGTGTGCTGAAGACAGGGAGCCCTCCATGCTGTCGAATAGCTCTTTGGTTGTAACTATTCAGCACCCAACAAAGGTTGATCGCTGTAATTCTTCATCGCAATAAGCAAGGCTTCATAAACGTTATGCCCCTGCTTTCTCGCCGATGAGACATAACTTCGGATGCGGCTATACCATTCCGCCCCTTTCTTACTTCGGATACATCCCGATATTTTCTGTTTTACCTTACCATTCCGGATGTCTCGCTCACGGCCATTGTTGTCGAAGGGTATTCTGAAGTCAGTCATGAACCTCAAGGTTGCTTCCTTGAATTTCACCAGTCGCTTGAACAGGTTAAAGGCTTTCGTATTTCTCACTTTTTCGTCGCCCCGCCGTTGTCGGAGGCGTTCCACATATTCGGCTTCCTCGGCCTGAGCCCTTTTCGCAGTACGCTCGAACAGTGAACTAATCCGTTGGCGAATAGTCTCTGGCACCGCCTCCATGCCAATTTTTTTGAAACCGTTGCTGAGATGCCAAGCCAGCCTTAGCATCCGCTGAAGGCGTGCAGCCAGATGGTTGCAATCCCGGTCAACAACACCCTGTAACTCCCGCAGGTGATGAGCGTTGCACAGCACATGAAGAGCGGCATAGCGGAAGTAAGCCTTGTAATGGTCATGAACCAGTATTCCGGCAAAAGTCAGCAAAACGCCCATTGACTCTATGGCAGAGTGGCCTTTACTGGGATCAAGGTGATACAGCGTCCATTTTTCACTACGCAGGACATGCATCCACCACAGCGAACCAGCCACCCGCATGCCTGTTTCATCAGCACCAGCAATGGGTTCGTTCTTAAGAGCGTCCACAATCGCCTGCTCGGTGCTGGCCAGTTGATCATAGGCATTCTCCTGGAACGCACAAATGGAACCCGGACTGACTTCCAGCCCGAAAATATCCAGAAAAAACTGGGAAGCGCGTTTGTATGGCACCAACTGGTACTGGCAGAGATACACCGCCAGCGCCTGGGTAGCAGGTCCATACTGAACATGGGAGTCAACGCCTTCCGGGAAGCTGCCGAGGGTTACATGACCGCATTCACACTTTTTGACTTCCGCCACATGAGCCGTGACATCAAAGTGACCAAAACGACCAGGTTCGAACACCTGTCTCTCAACCAGCTTGACGACTTTAGCGGAACGTAATGAGCGATGGCAGCTCTCGCAGTTTATGACCGGATGGTATTGGGTACGCCCAGGGGCTTCGACCTGCCCAAGCGTAGAGCCCTTATGACCTTTTTGGCCACCGGGCTTGCGACCAGACTTCTCTCGTAAGCTTTTGGGGTTGGGCTTGTCGTCTTTCGGATCACTGTCCTTGTCCGGCGCCGTGCCAGATGAGTCTTTTGACTTGCCGGAAGGCTTGGCATAACCATCAGTAGAAGGAGGCTTGCTACTGTTCCGGCTGTTGGTCTTGAGCCTGTCGCTCAGCTCCTTGTTCTCTGCTTCCAGTTTTGAAACTTGCTCACTCAAACGAGTAATCTGCTCTTGTTGCTCGTTCACAGCAGTAAGGAGAGCGACGATAATCTGGAATTCGGGAGCGGGTTGACTCATGACGTGTAGATGTCTGAAAACTGTCTTTCAAAATGGCACAAAATCACAAAAATTCCAGTCTATCGTGTAGGGGCTGAATAGTTACGTTTGGTTTTGCTCTTCAGCTTGCCACGCGCAAACTTAACCAGCTCTTGCGGAGGCAGGCCGTCAATCAGTCCCTGAATCATGTCTTGTGCGGACTTGCCATGTATGTCACTCACTACGCCACCGAGACGGATACCGGCATCATCCAGAACTTTATGCAGACGAGTCTTTTCACCGGCAATTTGCCCCACCAGTTTCTGACGACGGCGGAACAGCAACCTCAGCTGCTCGATATCAGGGGGCGGTACAAAGCTGGGGCGAAGCAAACCACACCGACCCAGTGTTGCCAGCCACTGACTGTCCTGGACATCGGTCTTGCGACCGGGCACATTCTTGACGTGACGGGCATTGACAACCCAGACCTTGAGGCCTGCTTTAATCAGAGTTTCGTGAATGCATTTCCAGTAAACGCCTGTGCTCTCCATGACCACGAGCTCAACCTGATGTTTCACCAGGAAATCGCGAAGCTTCCTGCGTTCACGTCGATACGTCTTGAACGATTGAGTGATCTCTTTGATTTCGCCGTTCTCGTCTTCGGTCTGAACAGTCGCCATGACCATCATCTTGTGAACATCGAGGCCAGCACAACATTTCAAAATTGACTGCATCAGACTAATCTCCCTATGGATCATGGAAGATGGCAAGGTCTGATGGATTGATCGTGGGCCATAAGCCGAGGATCGGCAGAGGTCTTTTTACTATCCGTTCAACGCTGTAAGGCGGGAAACGATTAGGGGTACGAGCGATCCGTCTAGGTCAGTTTAGGTTCAGGGTCAAAAGCCTCTGAAAAATTTGTCGACCATGATCAGGCCTTGCCGCCCACTCCAAGTCTGGATGAAGACTTCAACATTTTCATGTTTCGGGGTGGCCAGTTACCGGCCATGAACGTTTAATACTCCTTCCGAATTTAACGACAATTGCGATAGAAGCTTGTTGTCTGTTCTCAGCCATTGACATCCTCCCCTCCCTAAAGAGGCTGTCGTAAAGGCAGCGAGCGCAGGCAAGACAAGGTAAAAAAATGGCGAAAAAGCGCAGTTTACACCGAGTAAATGAGCATTTTGAGCCATTTTTTAACGCGGTATTGGCAAGCGTAGCCCTTTTGCGACAGCCTCTAAAGGAAGTGGATTCCTGTTAGTCACCTAACGGGGTTTCCTGTTTCACAGTTCGTTGCTCAGGGAACAGCTTGGTTGTCGCATAAAGTTCCGCAGTGGGAACTTTTACGGCTACGAACCAACTCATGTTCCCCAAGTCTCACACGAACTCCGCAGGCTTAACATTCCTCCAGTCCGGAGGTAGATCTGCAAGAGACAGGAAGAACGATAATACACAGGCTTGCTCTACGCAAGCCACGCTATCCATCCCCGCACTAAAAGTACGGGGTTTCTCGCGAGGTTAAGATGAAAGAAGTTAAGTTTGCTTCTGCCCAATTCAATAAATTGCTAACAACATATTATCAACAGTTCTGAAGCATCATCACCTATTCAAAAGGATGTGAACTTTTTTAATGTACGATTGTCTCAATATTAACCATTAAAAGCTAAGAGCATCAAAGGATTAATAGTCGCAGTTTTTGCTGCACGTCGAAAATATAAAAACAGGTGATATATGAACAAATGGAATTTATTAATTCTTTTGACCTTAACAGTATCTTTTTGCATTTGTTCAAAAGCAGAAGTACTCAGTGATAAACAGTTTTTGCATGAACATGGTCTGGAAGCTCCTGTTAAAGCTTTTCTGGATTATAATGAAACGGCTACTGGCAGTGATCATTATATGTTGAGAGGTTTGCGAAGCTCAGATGGAAAAGTGGTGTTTCTATTGGGCGAAACTCATGTCCACAATCAGGATGCTTTTGATGCCGGCTCTGAATTCATCCGCCATTTTAAACATAGAGTTATTGAGGGTGTTCCTAATGATGAAGCCAGGCAGTTTGGCTTTTCTGAAGCACTGGATGAACTCGTAGGGAACAATTATTACCGATCAGAACAGTTACCCTCATTGCTTATTTCTGCGGTCAATCAGGCTGGAGCAATATCCGTTGGATATCAAGGCCGATATTTAATTGGTCTTGGTCAAAATACTAATGGTGATAAAAATTTCAAATGCTTTACATCAGAACAATGGATTCATATGTTGCATGCCGGCTTAACTAATAAATACTATTGGTCTGAAGAGATGCTTGGAGATTGTAATGAATATCAAGAAGACTATAGATTTTCTGTGGACAAAAAGCTTAAATCATCTGCGCTGAATAACTTTAAGTATATAAATCACTGGTTGGAAGGCGACTATTGCATCAGTTGTGGTGGCTCTTATGAATATTATCTAGTACACAAAAGAAACAATAGAGCAGTACACAACCTAAAAAAGATTATGAAAAACTTTCCGGATCAGCAGGTTATCCTTGTGATTCAAGGTAAAGATCATATTCATGGTGTTTACATGTCTCTGAGACGTGGTGGATTATTCAGGGATATGGATCTTGATAATCCCGAGGATAGAGTCATAGTAAAAACAGATTTTGGTTATCAATATGCGGATGAAATAGAAGAAAACTCATTTAATTGGTAGAAGTTGTACTATTGCAAATAATCTCAATACATTGAATCTAGGCCAAGAACTGCCCAGCCTGATTCAAAGCATAGCTATCAATTCTTCAGATTTAACTCATCAGCCTGATTGTGAAAACTGACAGGAATTTGAATCTCGGTCAGCTATGTACGGGACAAAAAGTATAAAAGTCAGGATTTATGGGAGCTGGAGGGTATGAGCTGACCTTCCCGTCAGGTAACCTATCCGGTCTCTTAACTCCGTACAGTTTACCGTTGTCGTACATGAAAGAAGTCAGCTCATTAGCCGCAGAGCTTAAAGCCCATTTGCCCTGGCATCAAGCCCGAATTATTTTCCTTGCCCAGTTTATGCTCTCCTTGTTGCGAGCACGCTCTACCAACCTGTATCGGGTTGCTGAGAATTTTCAGAGTACTGCGCTCACGGAGTCCAGCTACAGGCGCATAAAGCGTTTTTTCTGGGGCTATGAAGTCTGTCTGAAGCAAATCGGGAAGCTTATCCTCCACTGGCTTGGTCTTGAACGCTATACATTGTGCATGGATCGAACCAACTGGAAATACGGCGGTAAAGACATCAACTATCTTGTAGTGTCTGTAGCATGGCAAGGGGTCTCCATCCCCATCGCATGGGTCTGCCTGACTAAAGGAGGAGGCAATTCAAGTACACAGGAGCGCATTGATCTTATGAAGAAAGTGATCGCCCTGATACCTGCAGAAAAGATCGACAATCTGCTGGCAGATCGTGAGTTTATTGGCAGGGAATGGTTCGAATGGCTGGAACAGAATCATCTTTTGTTTCGACTGCGTATTCGTGAAGACTTTAGCATCGATGGGCGCAACGGCAAAAAGTTGCGAGCAGGCCAGCTGTTTCGTCATCTAAAATATGGCCAGTCTGAAGTTTGGATGACTAAGCGTCGTGTGTCTGATGTTTTGCTCTACATTGCTGCAAGGCGGTCACCGAAAGGGTTGTTAATCGTTGTTGGCACGAAAAATCCGGAGACCATGATTGATGATTACTCTCAACGCTGGAGTATAGAGACTCTGTTTGGTTGCTTGAAAAAACGAGGATTTGAGATTGAGTCCACTCATATGACAGAGCCTGAAAAAATGGACAAGCTCATGGCAATTCTTGCGCTGACTTTTCTCTGGTGTATGGTTGCAGGCCACTGGAAATACGGTGAAGCCGATCAGCTGCCTCTGAATAAACACTACCGCCCTCAAAATAGTCTTTTTCGGCTTGGCTTGGACTTGCTGCGACGGGTACTTGTGAACTCATGCCGTCGAAGTGATGAAACATCTTTTTCGGACCTGCTTTATGTTTTGTCCCGTACATAGCTCGGTCAGATACTCCTGCTGATCATCCGTTTCATGGATATCAAGCTTATAAATTTCGACGACGGGTCCAGTCAGCTCCAGTGAATGATTTTTCATGTAGTCTTTCATTCGGAGATATTGACTGTCTATATTCTGCTGGCTGTATTCACCCTGAAAATGCATACACAGGTAGTCTCCTGCCGGGATCTCTTTATCAGCCAGTTTGTCGATAATAAAAGAGCCGTTGTAATGGGTATGATTGCCCTTGTGAAAATCGCCTTCACTGATAAAAGCTCCGGCACGTCCCCAGGCAAAATAGCTCAGTCGTGACTCTTCAATATTCAGCTCTATCTCTTTGTGCAGACGATCAATTTCCCAGACTGTCCGAACGTCACGCATCTCAATCTAGACTTTTCGCACAGGAAGTGTTTTGAGCTTTATTTCACCAACTTCTACCTGTTGTGATTCCTGAAAATAATAGTGCCTATCTTCCAGCTCCTGTTTCAGGCGATTCAGTTCCCGCAGTTTTTGGTCAATGGTGTCTAGCTGAAATTCCACCAGAGCCTGACTTTTATCCAGGGTCCGATGGCTCATGTAATCGCGAATATCTAACAACCCAATGCCCAGCTGCCGCAGGGTACGGATGATATTCAGCTGCCAGATCTGCCGGTTGGAGTAGTAGCGATAACCACTGTCGCTTACTTGTTCGGGCATCAGAATTTCCATCTTTTCGTAATGCCGCAGGGTATCGACACTGATGCCGTATAACTGACTGATTTCTCCGATTCGATATAGCTTCATACAACTGCCGACACAAGGGAGCTTTAAAAATATTAGAATGTTCAACAACGTTAATTTGCTGCAAAGAACTCAATCTGTGAACAATGAGATGCAATTATGCCTATCCGTACCAGAAATGATGTTAATTACACCGTCCTCAGAGAGGAGTTCGTTGGCTCGGCATACTGTGGAATCTGTTACCCGAATATCAGCTTGTGTGCTTCTATTACTGCCGCCCTGGTAAAAAGACGGAGTTATCATGGCTATCAAGTATCATGTTCGGCTCAGTGAAGACGAGCGCTTAATGCTTAAGAGGTTTATCAAACAAGAAAAGCCAAGGGTTGCACAGTACAAGAAGCGCAATGCCAACATCCTTCTTGCTATCGTTGACATCCTCCCCTCCCTAAAGCTATCTCTTTATCATATCTCTACACCCCAGAACTGGCGGGCCATGCGCCAGACTTCTACGCCGATTTGTAATTTGAACCACCCTTTCCAAACGGCCAGACAACCAGGGCGAACTGTGTGTTTGGAATCGCACCAGCCGCCCAGTTTGGCAATGGTTTGAAATAACCAGATCAACGTAAGCGTCAGGCCAACTACATCTACTACCCCACTGTAAAATCCTGAACACTAATGCTTCCAAACATTCAGGAAGTTGCCATGACAACCCATCGCCCCACCGACTTCTGGAAACACCATATCCGAGCCTGGAAAAAAAGCGGGCTCTCCCAGTCCGAATATGCCCGCCGGCATGAACTCCCGGTTAAAACATTCGGATACCATAAAAGACGCCTCGATAATCAAAGGATCATTCAGTCCGCTCTCGATTCAAAAGAGCCAAAGTCTTTGATTCCTGTTTCCGTCGCACAAGAGCCGGAACCTCAAAAAACACAGGAAACAGGCATTACCCTTGTCAGCCCCAGCGGCCTTCGTGTTGAGCTGGCCTCCGGATTTGACGCAACGGCTTTAAAGCAGGTTCTCAACCTTCTGGAGGTCGCATGATTGGTGCATCCTCATCTCTCAGCGTTTACCTGGTACCCGGCGTGACGGATATGCGCAAGTCCATTGACGGCCTGTCCCTCATCGTCAGTGAAGTGCTGGAACTGGACCCGTTTTCCGAAAGCCTGTTTGTCTTCTGCAACCGGGGGCGCAATAAGCTCAAGATTCTGCACTGGCAAACCAACGGCTTCTGGCTCTACTATCGCCGCCTGGAAAAGGGCTGTTTTAACTGGCCCCGTCAGGACGCTCCGGATCAGGCCATAGCATTAACCCGCCGTGAATTAAATTGGCTTCTGGACGGGTTGCCGGTAGAGCAGAAAAAAGCCCATCAACCTCTGCACTACCAGCCTGCCGCTTAAATTACCATGACCTGCTTCAATGCAAACTACAGGGCGCTTGTCGGATAATAAACGACATGAATACGATTACTACGCCAGACAGCCCGACCTTTGAATCGCTTCAGTTGGAAATTATCCAGCTGAAGACGAAACTGGCGTGGTATGAAGAACAGTTCCGGTTATATCAGCATAAGAAATTTGGTTCCTCCAGTGAGCGTTTTGAAGACCAGGGACTGCTCTTTAATGAAGCGGAAGAACTGGCTGAAGAGGTCACAGAAGAAGAGCAAGAGCCTGAAACCCAGACCATTGAGGCTCACCAGCGGAAAAAGCCTGTCAGAAAAACGTTATCTGAAGACCTGCCCCGTGATGTTGTAACACTGGATGTCTCCGAAGAAGAAAAACAATGCGACTGCTGCGGCAAAGAGCTTCAGGCGTTTGGTCACGAAAGTAGCTGCAAGCTGGATATTGTTCCGGCCCAGGTTAAAGTCATTGAATTTCAGCGGTTAAAGTATCGCTGCGAGTGCGAGTCTGGCGTTAAGACAGCGCCGATGCCGAAGCTGCCTATCCCCAAGAGTATTGCTACCCCCGGCTTGCTGGCCTGGATTATCACCAGTAAATACTGCGATGCCCTGCCACTGTACCGTCAGGAGTTTATCCTCAAGCGCATGGGCGTAGAGATCCGTCGTGCGTCAATGTCTGAATGGATGATCAGGGTGTCGGTTTTACTTCAGCCACTGTACGACACTTTACAGAAGATGCTGGTTAAGCAGCCATGCATCCAGGCGGATGAAACACCACTACAGGTATTGAACGAACCTGATCGTACACCACAAAACAAGTCCTACATGTGGCTGTATCGTACGACAGGACAGCTGGGCTCTCCCGTTGTATTGTACAACTACCAGTCAGGCAGGGATCACGGACGGCCACAAGCGTTTTTGTCGGGTTTTAGCGGCTATTTACGGCTCTTTTACAGGTTGGCTGATCATTTTACAGCCTCCTGCCTGATTTTAAGATAGAGGTAATCAAGATCATTGTAGCCACAAGCTTTGTAGATAATCCGTTTGATGACTCCATTGAAAGCTTCAATCTTCGCGCTGGTTATACGATGATGGCAGTACGACAGCAAGCCCTCTCTTGCCCTGTCCAAGCCCTTAGCAAACCTCTTAAGTTCTGCAATTCCGGTTTCTTTTGCTAACTCTATCCATCTATCCAGAAACTTGCCGGCACACGCTTTGTACGTGTACGTCCATAGCTGTTTGAGCATGTCTTTCAGGATGTAAGCCTGATTGAGATCCTCGTTCATGCTCAAGAGCTCTTTCAGACTGCTTTCTCGCTTTGGAGTCAGGTTCTCAGGGTTCATGAACAGGTTGAACCGCTGACCCTTGATAAAGGGCTTGTTCTCTTCTTCAGCCTGACGCCACTCCCTGCGCCTTATCTGATCTATCACATCATTATAATTGGCAATAATGTGAAACTTGTCGTATACAATATCCGCATTGGGCAAGTGCTCTTTCACCGAAGCCTGATAGCTGCCACCACGGTCTATGCCAACACACTCGATGCTCGCTTTTTGCTCTTCAGTCAGGCTGCTCAAGAACTCATCCAGAGTCTCTTTTCGCTTGCCTTCACCAAGGAAGAGGGTTTCTCCTGAGTCGGCGTTAAGAACAACGGTAAGATACTGATGGCCTTTGCCAATGGATTTTTCGTCAATGAGCAGAGCGCGAATACCGTCACGCTTTGGAGCTGAAAGCATTCTCAGCAGCATCTCTTTATCCCAACGACGGGCAGTACCACCGGATATAGCAATGAATTCAGGCACCTTGTCGCAGGGCATATAGCGACATAAATGGCTGACGTGTCGTTTAAGGCGATCGGTTGCCTGAGCCTTGGGAGTTAAACCAGGAATAGTAACGGTTTCAATATTGTTGCAGTGTGAGCAGCGGCCCTGAAAAGCTGTGAAGAGAAGATTTACCTGTAGAACTCCCAGTGGTAAATCCTGGACACACCGATCTTTTGTCTTCATTTGTCCCATAGGGGTTTCACATTGACTGCATTTCTCGTGCTGAATTCGGCCATCCCTGCGGAGATAGACAAAAGCTTGTTTGACTTCCCAATCAATATCAATCTGCTCGATTACCCAGCCGGGAAATGCGAACATAGGACGTAGTGAGGGTGTTGTACACATGTCTGATCCTTCAGAAATTTTGATCTGTTCAAATCAATCTTTCCTGAAAGGCTATTTCTGTTGCAACCCCTCATTTTCCATCAGCCAACCTGTAAAAGCCCCCTATTTACAGTGTGACGGCTTGCCTGCCTATAAAACCCTGAGCGGCAAGCAGCCAGAGATTGAGCTGGTTGGCTGCCTTGCGCACGCCCGCAGAAAATTCAAGGAAGCTCTGGACGCCATCCCCAAAAAGAAGGGTGGGCCGCAAACTAAAATCAGCAAACCGGCCCAGGTGCTGAACATGATCCAGACGCTCTACGCCATAGAGCGAAGGATCAAAGACAAATCCGTTGAAGAACGGTTCCAGATCCGGCAATCGGAAAGCCGACCGGTTATGGATAAGCTGAAAAAATGGCTGGACAGGCAGCAACCGAAAATAGCCCCGAAAAACAAGCTGGGCAAAGCCATTACTTATGCGCAAAATCAGTGGTCATACCTGTTACGCTACCTCGATAGCGGGCTACTGGATATCGACAACAATGCTGCCGAGCGAGCGATAAAACCCTTTGTGATCGGTCGCAAGAACTGGCTCTTTGCCCAATGCGTAGATGGAGCCAAAGCCAGCGCAGTGTTGTACAGCCTGATTGAAACGGCCAAAGCCAATGGTCTGGAGCCTTATGCATGGTTCCGCTATGTGCTGTCCAGAGTTCCGCAATTACCTAAAGGGGCAAGTGTTGAGCACCTGTTACCAATGAATCTCACACCGGATGATTTAAAAATAGCGGATTGGTGGAAATAGGGGTAGATGGGGTTCACCAACCGCTTACGCAGATAGCGGAAAAAGTTACTCGTAGATGTTAAGCCGCAAGCGGCTTGGGGCGCTCTTGATAAATTAGAGCGTCTGCTGCCCTGGGCAGTTAAGGCCAGTCAAGAATAAGAGAGTTCGGCAAGGCTAGCCAGTACGCTGGTTTATTTGGCGCTTACCTACTTCCTGTACGTCGTTGGCGCGTTGACTGATGTGTTGGCCGACAATGATCTGGTGATCCGCATCTACATTAATTTGAGCATTGTAGCTGTATTCGCAGTACCCCTTCTTGCTCATCATCCGGGCATCATGGTCTGCAAAGCTAATCTGTTTCTTGTCGTCTATTGGCTCGTCCGGATTGAGGGCTTTCTCACGCTCTTCCAGTGCTTTTTTGGCTGCCTTAATTTTCTTCAGTCGTTCTTCTTTAAACTGGAGGTCTTCAGGAATACTGTAGCCATTAGTTTCTTTGTAGGCGTCGTCTTCTTCCTGATCGCACTGGCTGGCTTTTTTGATCAGTTCATCAACTTCAGCGCTGAGCTCTGCCTCTTTGGCTTTAAGCCGACCGTAGCTCATAGCCTTATGCTTTGAACTGTTGGCTTTGAATTTCGAACCATCCAGGCTGATATGCCCAAGCGATGCCAGTTTCAACTCCATCGCCAGCTTGACGGACTGTTTGAAACAGTCATGAAAAAATGACAGGTTGTTTTTGCGAAAGTCCCCCAGGACCCGAAAGTTTGGGCAATTCATCTGAGAGATGTACATGAATGCCAAGTCCTGCCGACACCGTTTTTCTATTTCACGGGAGCTGAATACACCATGACTGTAGGCATAGATCAGGATACCTACGATCAGCTTGGGTGGGTAGGCATGCTGTCCAAGGTGATGGTACTGCTTTTCAACTTCCGAGGTGTCAATGTTCTGGAAGATGGTTTCATAGATGTAGCAGTCATGATCTTGGGGAAGAAGATCAAAGATGTTGGTTGGAAACAGCAGGTGCTGGTCGAACTCAACAGGGCTATCCTTGAATTTTGAAGGTGGCGACATCAGGCTTCATCAGGGCTGGGTTTTGAAAGCTATTATATCAGATAAATACTATTCTCGGTCAGGCTCCTAGACGGCGATGCCCCGCCGCAGTGTGTCTCTTACCAGTAGCAAGACACACCTTATTCGACAATCTGCTCTACCTTTCGGATTGTTAAAAACACGGGCAGAAAGCGGAGGTAAGTTTATGTTTAACTCAAACTGTGCTGATAGCGTAATCGCCGGAAGAAGCAACACAGCGATTCGTAGTATAGATGAGTCTTTCGGACTCCGCACTATCCTTCCCAGCACTAAAAGTACTGGGCTTGTCGTGCTATCTGGTCAGGCTGAAAGCAGCGTGATTGCTTACCCTTCCAACCACTTATACCCTGAGCTATGCAGGTATACCCGTGTATCACTGGAGCTGTCCGTGGTCTCAGACTATGTTTCCCCTTACATTCAAAACGATGTATAGGGTGTTATCTGCTTTACTGACTTCCATACCGGGCTGGCACCGCTCGACCTCAGCACTCTGGAAGGAACCTCTGGCTCTTTATCCTGTCTCAGTTCTAAATAACGCAAGAAAGATTGACATTCATACCACCACCCTAATAGCCAATTAGAAGGAAGTTTCAGGAATGGATTCTACTACTAGTCGTAACAGTCACTTTGGTTTGTCTGGTTCGCCCCCCTCTCTTCATGATCGTAGCGAAAACCAGAACTACCAGGGCATGCGTGATCGCTCCAGAGGAAGAAGAAGCCATTTCCGTGGGCGGACAACAACATCAATGCCAGCCTCTCAAACGGCTAGCAGTCACTCCGGGAGGCGGGAAGCTTCTATAGCTACCCGAAGCACCAGGCAACAAGCTTCCAGCAGTAGCGTAGAAACCCCTGAGCAAAAACACGAACGGTTGAGCAATGATACTACCCATTTAAGAATGGCCTGTTTTCTGGGTGACTTGTATTTTCAAAACAAAACCTTGTTCAACAAATCCGTTACGGCAGAACAGGTAATAGAGGAGTTTGACAAATCTCCTAACCAGACAAAATGCGTCCTGCAAAAAGGGGTCTTCCTGAGGAAACTATTTTTCAACAATCACACGCTTAACGGTCATCCGGTGCCCCCCGAGGATGTTTTATCCGTGTTTAAAATAGCAAAAGCATCGGAGGAAATTGCGTACTTTTACAGAAACCTCTGCTTTCAGGGAATCAGAGTGCACGGTGAGCCTGTCAAACCCGAAAAGGTCATGTCACTGCTGGCACCGATAAAGTCGCCCTACGTAAAAGGTAAATTCCTTGAGGGATTATTCCTGAATAAAATTCCTCTGGAGTCAGGCCCTGTAACGTCACAGATGGTGCTGGACGAATATACACGTGTGGACGCCGATAGAGAGATAGACCAGTTCCTAGAAAAAGCCAGACCCTACGAAGATATCACCCCATCATTCCACCAGGCCAGAAGCACATCTGAACATGAACCAAAAGTCTTTTCAGCCTTTGTTTGTCGACCCAAAAAACTCACCCCCCCCTCTGCCAACCGTCAACGTGATCATTCTGAAACTCAGCCAGAAACTGAGACCCCTGAGCAAAAATATGAACGACAACTCAGTGATAAAACCAGCTACAGGCGAGCCTCCTTACTGAGGGAGCTGTACGAAGAAGGTAGAACGATTTACGGTGGCCCCGTTACCGCACTGATGGTTGTGGAGGAGTACGACAAGTCTCCGAATCAAAGAAAATGCACTTTGGCAAAAGGCGTTTTTCTACAAAGCCTGTTTTTTCATAACCGTCTGCTGAATGGCAGACCCGTCACGGCAGAATACGTCATATCGGTACTTGAAAGAGCCCAGGGAATAAAAGAGCTGGCATACTTTTATTCATTCCTGTGCCTGAACCGGATACCCGTTAACGGCAATCCTGTCACCCCTGAAAGCGTGATGGAGATGATAGAACAGAAGGGCACTGCTGTGATGAAGGCCCGTTTTCTTGAGTCACTGTTCTGGGGGGCGTTTCCACTGTGGTCAAAATCCATATCAGCAGACCAGGTAGTAGCAGAGTATAAAAAATCACTGGACAGTGAAGCACAGGGGCGTTTTCTTGAAATGCTGTGCCTGAATGGAATTCCATTGAAAAACGGCCCTGTGACAGGCGACTCGGTGGAACAGTTCTATCAGCAAAGTCCTCAGTCTCAAATCATATTTCACGCTAAGTTATGCCTCGCAAAAATGCCGTTGAACGGACAACTTGTAACGCCCGAAATGGTCATCAAAGAGCTGGGAGAGCATACCAGTACACGGGAAATTAAAGCCCGATTCCTAAAGGACTTATGCCTGGAGGAAATCAAACTGAATGGTGAATTGGTCTCTCCCAATTCTGTGATAACCGCCTATGAAGACGCAAAAGCAGAAAAAGAACTGAACTGGTTTATGGGTGAACTCTGCCAGAAAGAAAGATTACTGGATCATGATCAGGTAAAACCAGAAACCATCGTTGAAAAACTTAAGCAACCGGGCAACTCGTTAGAGTTAGCCAGATTTTACAGAAAAATGTATGAAGCTGGCATTCAACTGCATGGTGAGTTTATCCAACCAGAAACCGTATACGAAGCGTATCAGGCTGTTCCTGACTATATCGACAGCAAACAGCTGGAACTCGCACATTTTAAGGAATATTTATTCTTCGAAAGGACCTGTCTGTATCATGACCCCGTTGCAGCAGAACACGTAGAGGCAGCCTTTGGTAAAGCGGAAACTGAAACGTTCAGACAGGCAAGGGCTCACTTTCTGAGGCGCTTATGCCTGCATGACATCATGTTAAATGGTCAGTGCCCAACCCCGGAAGCAGTGAGGGATCTTTTTCCAGCAACGATGTCCGGAAGAATGGACCTGGCCCGCTTCCTTCAGGAGCTTTTTCTCAAAGGCACGAAGTTAGATAAAAAGCCGATTGCCTCAAAAGACGTAGTGAGCGCATTCCCGGAAACAAACGAAGGCAGGCTTGGAGTAGCACGCTTTCTTCAGGAGTTATGCCTTAATAACATCAAAATGAACGGAAGGTTTGTTAAGCCAGAGACCGTCATGAAAAAATTACAGGAGACTGGTTGTGAGCTGGAACAGGCTCGTTTCCTGCAAGCACTTTTACTGAAGGGCATAAAACTGAATCATAAAGAGGTCTCTCCCGAGAAAGTGGCGAGTCTCTTCCCGGATACCGGGGAAGGGCACCTGGGGCTTAGCTGCTTTCTTCAGCAGCTCTGCCTGAAAAAGATAAACCTGAACGGTAAAGCGGTATCCCCTGAAGAGATAATACAGCAGTTGGAACAGAGAAATGCGTTTCTGCAACACGGATTGCTCTTACAGAAACTCTGCCTGCAAAAACGCCCGATAAAAGGCATGCTGGTAAAACCGGAGGCTGTGGTTGAAAAGCTAAAACAGGCAGGAGCCACTCTGGAGCAAGGGTGTTTTCTTGAAGAACTCTGCTTCAGGGGAATACCTCTTAACGGACAACCTGTAAAACCAGAAACAGTTATAGATTATTACCAGAAAAATCGCTGTCATTTGGAAAAAACCAAATTCATTGGGCACCTGGCAGTATCCGGCAAAGCCACCGACATAAGAATTTCTGATGACTCGGTGCTAAAAGGGTTTTATGAGCTGCCGGTTTCGACAGAAGCACACCAGATTGACTACCTGTTGAAACGGGTCCAGACCCACCCCTCCGGCAATGAAGAGAAAAGGCTTCAGCTATACCAGGAAGCAGTGCGCCTCATAGACGACAATAATTATACTTTTGACAAAGGTTACTACTCTGTTTTAGTCAAAACCCGCGCTTTGCTGTACGGGCTCCCGGCTTACCCGGCCGGAAGTGAACTAACACCCGATACTATCGCCAGAGACATAAGGCAGATGCCCGTATCGGAGCAGATCATCCAGTTAAGGTTCTTTTTTCTGGCAGAGTGTTATTTTCAACAATGGCTCCTTGACGGAACTCAGGTATCCCGGGCGCAGGTAAAGGCTTCCTTGCGGGATCTCCCTGCATCTAAAGTCAAAACAGCCCTTTTGTACTGGTTTGATGAACAATGTCAGCAACCTGGAAAAAAGAAACCTCCTGCACCTGAAGACAACCCGGTCAAAACTCAACGAAGTGATAAACATCGGAAAAGAGAACAGCAAAAAGCCGCTCAGCCAGCTTCTGCCAGGAAGTCACCAGCACCACAGGTAACGCAGCCGACAGTTCAGGCGGCTGGCGCACTCCCCCTGAGCATGATGGCACCTGAAAGCCGTCACAGTACGTCATCCAGAGTTCTGAGCCTGATCAATGAGATTAACAACCTTTATCCCAGCCCGGTGATAGTCACTACGAGGTGTCTTTCCAACTACGCGCAAGGAAATGATGACCAGATCAACCTGATTGGTACAAATGCAGGTATCGAGAAACTGGCAGAGAAAATACACAATGAGTTTAACAGCCAGAATGACGATGAGCCTGAAATACCTTCACAGTGCCTGTTCTGGAGTACACCGGGCAGCAGAGAGCTGCATTTACCACGAAAAGTCTCCATGACTTTTACAACAGCCCGGATCAGGACAGAACTGGTGGTCAAAGTGGAGACCTATCCGGTCTTGCCGGTAGTGACAGAAGATGCCGGAACCGGGCTACAGGGACAGTCTCAGCCAATAGCTTCAATTCCTTTCTGTTCTTTAGAAGATGAAGCGGTACTGCTAGCTGAGCGAATCAATCATCTTAATGAACATCTGCTAACCCCGGAGTTCTTAAATACGAAGCTGTACGTGCCGCAGTCCGTGATCTTTTACGATGATGGCAGTAGTGTATTTGCAATACTCATGCATACAATGATGAGCTTGAATAAAGCTGAAGAGCTCCTTCTGGAGCAAGAGCCTCCACTGAATACAAGGTATAAACAGATACTCAAATCGAGTATGGAACCACTTAAAAGCAAAATAAAACAACACCCCGAAGCTAAGGGTTTTATTAAAGCGCTGGAATCCTGGCTGACAAACACAACACCTAATAACAACTATGAACAAGAGCGATACGCATTTGTTCAAAAAATAAAAGATCAGGCATTATCGCTACTACGCACTTAGAGCTACGCCAACAAAAAAATTACTTTGACATAAAACCTGAATATTCAAGTAGGACTTACGCATTCCTTAACTCCCGCTTAACTTTGAAGCGGTGAACGAGCAGGCTGTACTTTTAGCAGTAAAGTACAGTTTTTATACAATCCGCAATCTAATTTACGTAAGCGGTTGGTGAACTCCATCTACCCCTATTTCCACCAATCCGCTATTTTTAACTCAGGTTTAAAGTTCTTAAAACCTGAACGTTCGGTAAAATATTTAGTGTCGGCACAGCCAGCCCCGTCAGGCACACAATTTAAACCTGCCTGAACCGTTTAAATTATTGGTTCTGAGTTCATTTATGCCGCTTTTTCCAAAAAACTATCCGAACGTTCGTTTTTATCCGGCAATTTCAGCTCTAATTTTTGCTCATATCGGTTCCAGCAGCCACGAATTCGAAACTGCGGAATAATCCAAAACAGCGCGCGCCTGAGCATTCCGGCCGTGACAGTATCGGGATGCCTCCAGGCAGTTTTGGCCAGGGCAATGGCCGCTGGATTTTGACAAATGGTCAGTAATTGCAACAGCGCATACCCTGCCATTTTAATGTGCATCCATCGTAACAGCGTTCTGAGTTTCTGCTGCCATAAATGCTTGCATCCAAACTCGTGTTTCAGTTGCTGGAACATAGGCTCTATAGGCCACCTGAGCGAGTAGGCTAATAGCACTTCATCGGCTTTCAGGTCAGGATTTGTGGACAGAAATAGTTTGGTTTCTGTTTCTCCCTTGTCGTTTTCAAAACGACTCCAGACGACTCGGACAATACGGCCTTTCAAAAAACGTGCCCGGCAAATACAGGAACGAAAAGAGACTGTCCGGTTCTTTCTGTAAAGCCAGAGAGTCATCCTGGTCTCTGGTAATTTCTCTACTTCCTCAGGTGTCATTTTGACGCCGTACTTACGCTTGCGGCCTTTCCTTTTGAAAGGAGAGGGAGGAAGTGCATCGACTGGAAGCGCATAAAGTGCCCGGTTTTTGGGGATATGGCCAATGACCTCATACCCAAGTTCAAGTGCGGGCTGCATCATGGTGTGATTCATAAACCAGCAGTCAGTGAGCAGGTGCAAAGCTCGCCCCTGAAGAGTCTGTCTTACAGATTTCAGCATGGCCTTTGCAATTTTAAGCTTGCTGATGTTGCCTGACTTAGGTGATGGAAAAGCCATCACTGGAATCGCAGTATGCACCTTGTCTGATGGTCTCTGGAAAGGAATAGCCAGAAAGACCCAGCATTGACCAAGGAGATAAGTACACCGGTTCTTTTTCTTGCTGTGTTGGTGATGTATTCGGCATGCCGGTGCTTTGTTAGAGCAGCGTTCGAATGTCAGGTCGTCGAGAATCAGGGGAATGGTCTGACCGTCAGGCACTTTAGAACTGACCAGCAATATCAGACGATGCGCCAGGTTTCGCCAACGCCACTTGCCTTGGGAGACCCAATGATGGTAGCTGTTCCAGAAATTTTCGTAGTGGATCGTCAGAAGGGCTTGTGTAACAAAGCCTTCGCCAGAAAGCATGCCACCCAGAAGTAACTCACAGAACGTTGGTACCGCAAGTGGTGATAGCGCTTTTGCAAGAAATGTCGTATATAAAGAAAGCTCTCGAAGGATTACTTTCTGATCTGAAGTGAGCATGGCAACCGCTTTTTCCTGGTAGATTGGGTATTCCAGCGCATTCGGCCACCCATTCCGGTAACATCCGGCCACCTGTTCCAGTGTATCCGGCCACCCCTTTTCGGAGCGTAGCGACGCATCGGATAGCAGCTTAGGACGTAAGTTCTGACTTTGCCAGTTTTGACTGTTTCTTGCGCAGGGAGTCACCCTTAAGTGGCACCCGGTGAGCGTTGTGAATCAGCCTGTCCAGAATGGCATCTGCCAGTGTTGGATCACCGATCAATTCATGCCAGTGATCTACCGGCATCTGACTGGTGACCAGGGTGCTTTTTACATTGTGCCGGTCTTCTACTATTTCCAACAGGTCACGCCGCTGGCTTTCTGTCAGAGGTGATAGACCCCAGTCGTCTAAAAGAAGAAGGTCAGTTTTTGCCAGTGCTGTCATCAGTTTCACATAGCGACCGTCAGCCCTTGCCAGGTTCAGATCTTGCAGTAATCTCGGCAGCCTGAGGTACTGCACTGTGTACCCATCCCGGCAGGCCTTCTGTGCCATTGCACAGGCCAGCCAGGTTTTTCCTACACCCGTCGGCCCTGTAATGATCACGTTCTGATGCTCCCGTATCCAGTGGCTGGATAACAACTGCTGTATCTGGTCTCGTTTAAGACCACGGGGGTGACGATAGTCTATGTCTTCCATGCAGGCATCATGACGTAGTCGTGCTTTTTTAAGCCGTGTTTTTAAACGCCGGTTATCCCTTGCGGTCATCTCACGGTCAATCATTAAGCCGAGCCGTTCATCGAACGACAACTGCTCTATATCCGGACTTTTAAGCTGCTCATCTAATGCTTCGAGCATACCGGTAAGTTTCAGAACCTGAAGCTTTTCCATCGTAGGGTTCATTAACATTTTTATTCTCCTGCCGTCGTTAGTTAAAGTAGTCTGAACCCCGAAGGTTCTCGTGCTCATCAGGCAACACCGTCTCTGGCTCCAGTTCCGGAAGCGGTTGCTGATCGAGGTTGTGCTTCAGGATTGACTCTATGCTCCGGTAAGTGCAGGTTTCTGCATAAAGTGCACGACGACAGGCGTTTTCAAGTCGGTCGTTACCGTAGCCTTTGGCTAAACGGATGATGCCCTGACAACTTCGGTAACTCAGCTCAGGATAACGCCGTGTTGCAAGGACGCGTTGGATGACGGCTGCGGTTTCAGGTCCGATTTTTGCCGCCCAGCTTTGCATTCGTTCTGGTGTCCACTCGGCATATTTACGGTGCTTTTCCGGCATGTGGCTGGCTTGAGTAGTATGCCTGCCCTTATGCTGCGAACGGCGGTGGCTGGCGACTCTCTGCCCCTTATAGAAGCACTCAATCGTCTGACTGGTCATGCGTACACTTAATTGCTTTTTGACCAGCTGATAAGGGACTGAGTAGTAGTGTTTGTCGACCTCTACGTGGTAGTCAATATGTACTCGTGCCTCCTTCCATTCTGCGTATTGATAACGCATTTCAGGCAGTGGGCGCAGTGAAGGCTTATCGAGAGAATCAAACAATGAACGACGACTACCGGACAGTTTCTGGAACGGTTGGTTATTCAGTTCTGTCAGTAACCCTGCAATAGCCTCATTGAGTGAAGCCAGGGAGAAGAATGTCTGGTGGCGTAAACGCGCCAGTATCCACCGTTCAACTATCTGAACAGCAGACTCGACCTTACCTTTATCTTTTGGAGATCGGACCCGGGCGGGTACGACAGCGACATTATAATGTTCGGCCAGGTCTTGATAAGTAGGATTGATCTCAGGCTCATAACGATGAGGATGCTTCACGCCACTTTTCAGGTTATCCGGCACCAGGTTATTGGGTACTCCACCCAGGTATTCAA
This sequence comes from Endozoicomonas gorgoniicola, assembly GCF_025562715.2. Classification (NCBI taxonomy): domain Bacteria; kingdom Pseudomonadati; phylum Pseudomonadota; class Gammaproteobacteria; order Oceanospirillales; family Endozoicomonadaceae; genus Endozoicomonas; species Endozoicomonas gorgoniicola. Next base: position 1,978,624 of record NZ_JAPFCC010000001.1, on the reverse strand, counting down.
AGGTACGCACGTGAGAGCCTATCCAGTCTGGCAAAGACTGAGATAATGTAGCTTCTACATAGGTGTAACTGGAGGCACCAAGCGTCGCAATAAACACCTGCGCCTGCTGAACCTCTCCTGTGTGCTGATTAACGACAGTAACCGTCTGTCCGGCGTAATCGATGAACAGCTTGTCGCCTGCAATATGATTTTGGCGCATAACAACATCAAGGTGCGTTCGCCACTCTCTATAGCGGTCACTGAACCAACTGTACTGATAGCCTTCAGGATGGTTGGTCTTGTATTCCTGCCAGAGCACCATAAGGGTGACACCGGGCTTGCGAAGTTCCTGATGAATTTCGCTCCAGTCTGGCAAGGCCAGTTGGCGCTTTGAAGCAGGTGGCTGAACGGGAAACAGTTGTTGATCCAGTGTCGTCTCATCCAGATTAGATGACAAAGGCCATTCCAGCCCGGAGGCAGCAAACCGGTTAAGGTAATCACTGACGGTTGCTCTGGAAATATTGCAGCTACTGGCAATCTTCCGGATGCTGAGTTGGTGCTCGAATTTGAGCCTGAGTACTTCACGAATTTTGCGCATGGGCAGTCTCTTCATGATGCTATCCACTCGTCCTTGAGGAGGTCTCAAGTTTGAGGGTAGCGGTGAATTATGGGACTGCGCCACTGGTCGGAAATGGGGTGGCCGGATGTACCGGAATCAGTGGCCGGATACTAACGGAATGGGTGGCCGGATGTTACCGGAATCGGTGGCCGGATGGCTCCGGAATACCCAGTAGATGAAGCGGTTGCTTAACCTATCTCTGCATCAAAAAATACGAAACGTTAGTACTTATAATTCTCTAAACTCGAGGAAAAACATGTCATTGGCTTGCAGGAGAGGCAATTAACCATCATTTCGATTCTTGGGCGACCGTACCAAGAGATTTATTCCTGATATAGGTGCTGAATGACGGCAGGATAGCCCCTTTGTGGTTTTTTCCAATGATGGTGTCTACTTCAAGATCGCCAACCCTTAAGCGCTGATTGTCTTCTTCTGGTCGTTTATCAATGTCTACTCGGTTTGGGATACCGGTACGGTTGTGCGCTGAACCATAGCGCCTACGGTAAGTTTTCTTTTGGTGACGTAAATGCTTGTAGAGTGTCCCTCCAGCCTTTTTATCTGCCAAGACATGTTGATAAATGGTCTCGTGGTGAAGCTTTATAAGCCCTTGTTGCTCAAGCCTTCCAGCGACTTGTTCAGGACTCCAGTCTTCCTTTATTTCATCCGATATACGTCGTTTAATGTCGTCAGTGAGCTTGACTGATTTGGCCTTTTCCTGATGACGTTCCTGCGCTGACCGTTGCGCTTGCTTATGTCGATAACCTCTTTGACCAGTATTGCGGCCCAGTTCTCGAAAGAGCGTACTTTGTGCGCGTCCAAGGGCTTTAGCTATTTTATTCATTGATACCCCCTCTTTGCGCTGAATTTCGATATAATTTCTTTCTTCAAGGCTCAGGTGTGTATAGGCCATCCTTGGCTCCTCTGTACGGTTTCGTCGCTTTACAGAATACCCCTGAGTCTTGATTTAGTTCAAAGGTGTATAGCGACAGATGATTACAGAGGTTATGCACTTATGATACGAATTCAGCTCTTACCCATGGTTCGCTTCGTTTCTTATTCTGAATGATGTCCGAACAACTCATTCTATCTTGGCTCATTTGAAGCCGCTTTTGGAGCGGGGCGGACTATTCCATTATTTCATATTGGAAGAGACTGAGGGGTGAAAGCGAAGCTGTTCTTGTGTACATTTGGGTATGGCAAGTTCCGGTTTGCTTCTTCCGAAGCATTTTTTTGGTCGACCCAATTATATCAAGCGATTGGGCGGAACTTGCCTCCTTTCATGAAAAATCCGGGTTAGCTATATTTCAATAAGTTTGGCAAATCACTTTCTGCTTTTAAGAACCATGTATTGGGTAATTCAGAAAAACTACTAAATGATCTCCCGCTTTCATAACAAAGGCATTGCAACTCTATCAAGATGTAGTAAGGCTTTGAATTTTTTAAAAGTAAGCGAGCCTCTTTTATTTCCTGAGAAGATATTGATGATTTGACGTCATAACCTCTGATTTCAACCCCTGAAATAGAAATTTTACCCTGAATAGCATGCCAAGCATCAATAACTCTTTGGAGTGAAGCTGGAACAAATGAAACGATAAGCACATTTGGAGTATTCCTTACTGAAGATGCACTTCCATAAGCTGAAATATTATTAAATTCCAGTGTTTGCCAGTAGCTCTGTCTTTCGAGGCGGTTGTCTTTAAGGTGATACATTATTATTCTCCAGACTTATTAAGAGTCTAGTCTGATACCCAGAACTGCAACCTTTTCTTTTAATAGTTATAGAAAAACTCATCCAAAATACCGCTAGTAAAATGACACAAAGTACGTTCAGAATAGAAAACGTTATATGAATCCTTCAAATAATTGTCATTAGCTTTAATAATTTTCAAAGGGGTTTGAGGCTTCAGCCCCCGTTAACGGTATTGAAATAACAATCTGTTCCAAGTCCGCACTTTATGTTCATAGCTTTCAGGATATTCACATACGCTCTATTCTGGGCAGTGCCTTTGATACCCATCGCAAAAAGCATATCTTGAACAAAAGGACCAATCAAGCTATCCAGAAGCCACATGTCCAGAGTCCAAAGGCGAACATCCCCTCTGTGCATTTGGCCTTCCTCAATATCGTACCATCCGAAATATCCATAGTACGTTTCTGTATCCGTCATTCAGCACCTATATCAGGAATAAATCTCTTGGTACGGTCGACCAAGAATTGAAATGATGGTTAATTGCCTCTCCTGCAAGCCAACGACATGTTTTTCATGACCATCGACCAATAAAACATTAATTCCCTGAAAGCAAAAAAATACCCAGCGTGCAGTCGGATTCTGATAGGGCTTTCGCTTCATATCCGGAAAGAACCTACTCTGACGCTTTAATTCATGCCTGATTCGATGCTGTATCGCTGCGTAGACTAACAGGCAAAGCGTCATCACCATAAGCAACGCTTCTATACGTTCCGGCTTCTTTAAAAACAGCGAGGAGACCAGAAATTCAGGGCTTTTAAGAAACCGAAATCCACGCTCCACCGACTGCTGTGATTTATAAGTGCTCAACACTTCTGCTGAACTTAGCCGGCTCCTGTCCAGATCATTTGTTGCCAACACAAAGCACCCCAGGGAAGCCTCTGCTACTTTACGACAGTCAACGGATACCCAAGGATGACCGCTGACATAATACTCCACGCTATCTGGTTTGCTGTCTTTCTCCGGACGTCCCACTTTGGTATAGCATGGTTTTGTCGTAATTACAGGTTCTGCCTGACAATAATTGCTTTTTGATTGCCACTCATTGAACGCACGCAATGCGTCCGTTTCACACTTGAACGGTTTCTTCGCCAGCTTGCTGGTCAGTGCTTCCGCTTCTTTTTCTGACTTTTTCAACAGTTTTTTGAGCAGTGTTTTCTGTTCGCTTTTCCGAGCCTGTTCACTGCGAATCAGAACCCACCGTTGAGATACATCCGCATAGTCGGACAGTACTTCGCAGCTCTCATAACCTTCGGCATCTTCAACCGGTGTCATCGCACAAGAAGCGACACTGTCCACAAGCTCTCTTGCGGATTTTATTTTAGCCGGAACCCGGGTGATGAACTGTTGCTTTTGCTGATGCAATATCTGTACATTGTCTGTTGTATAAAGTGCAGCATCGCCGATCAGGTAACGATTATTCAGCGCCTCTTTGTAGCATTTCAAATGCTTGCTGATGACTTTTTTAAAATTAGTGTTGTCGTTTATATTGCCACTGGATGCGGCCATGAATACGGGAATACCCGCCTGATTTTCAGTCATTAGGAGCAGTATCGCCTGATTTAATTCAGGTCGGTGATCTCTGCTGTATCCACGACAGATTTTAATGCAGTTCAGATCTTCTTCATCGACTTCAGACTCACTGTTATAACGACCGTCCACATGAAAGCTGGTTGAATCAAGATTCAGAGCATTACACGGCAGTTTCAAGACATTAACGGCCTTGACAGCCAGTGATAAATAGACCTCACTTACACCCAGTTCAAAAATTTGATCCAAGGCTCTGCCGAGTACACTTTCGTTGATATGTTCCGGCTCTATACCCGGCCGAATAAGTTTATCCAGTGGTTTGTCGGCGTGAAACTCAGGGAACATGTGGAGTGTGCGAGCAGTGAAGCCCAGTCCGTTAAGCAGCATTGAGACAACGGTTTCTCCGAAGGAAATCTTTCTGGTTTCAGATTGGTTGGGAACCAGAGAATCCAAGAGGTTAGCGATCCCGAGCTCTTTGCACATACCGGCCACCAACCCCGTATGGTCGATGCGTTGAATGTGAAATTGATGAGGTTGCATGGCATATGCTCAGTCTGAAAATTTTTTACATTTTAGATGGTTTTAGGAAATTCTCAGATTAAGTGCTGAATGACGGCTGTATCGAATATGTAAGTAATCAGATCTATGCTGTCTCTTAACACCTTGGGCAGCAATTTAAATAAAGTGAGGTAATATTTCTGTTCAGTTGAAGTAGGCTCAGATAGCGCCTTATTCAATTCCTTTTTTTTCGGGAAATTGAATTCATTTTTTATCAATTTGCCCCACCTTTCTTTGTCAACACAGCAGGCGAAAAAACCATCGTCGGATGATCTCTTTTTCAGTGGTGGACAGCTTATTATATCGTTAATATTGTTTGAATCCTTGTAACTTGGGGCTTTGGTAGAAGCGAGGTGACAGCTATCAGTATCAATTAAAGCTTCGGATTCAGCCTTGTAACTTGAAGGCTTTTGTTCTTTTGAAGAAGATGGAAGATTGATTTGATTATATTCTGTGTTTGGTTTTCTGGATTTATTTAAATTGAGTTCTTTGTTTTTTGATGGAACGACCCAAGAAGGACATCCTTTCTTGGTAGTTTTTTTAGACATTTCGATTTCTCACTAAACAATAATTAAATAACTTTGCCATCTTTTGGGCAAGGTTTGTTTTTGACTTTTGAGCCAAACATTAATTTATTACATTAGTGGTGAGTTGCTAGATATTTATGCTATTAGAAAAATTGTCTTTGTAATTAAATGTTCGATTTTACGAACATAAAAAACCGAACTTTCATATTGTCCCCTCTATCAACAGGCGCAATGCATCTGACAGTGCTAGAGCCACGACAAGAGAATTGTTAACGTGGTACTCAGTATTCTCCGGCAACTGACACCGTAGGCATGTCCTTCACAAGTATAAAACCGGATCACTGCTTTGTTTTCAGTTATAACAAGCTGGACGCCCCGGCCATCATGCAGCAGATGTTCCGTTATCGCAAAACCAAGGGTTTTACCGTGGTAGCAGATTTAATGCCGCCATCCAAAGACTGCGAGGACTTTTTAAAACGGATTCACTGCCTGGAGCGAATGGCTGGATTTGGTGCCTCACAGCCTGCTTATGCCAGTGATTATGTGGGTTTTGTAGAACGACAGAGAGCCAGTGTTAACTCCGCTTTGAAATGACCTTCTTCCACCGGTTTGAGATGACCCGTTTTCAGCAATACTTTTGACCCGTAATCATCGGTTAAGTTCACTGTGTTTTTCAGGTTTATTTCTTGGTGGAAGTGCCTTTCAATACTCCTGCTTTGCGCTTCTCTTTAAGACGGTAACTTTCACCCTTTATATTCAGGGTCGTGGCGTGATGCAGCAATCGATCCAGAATCGCTGTGGCTATCGCCTGATCACCAAAGATTTCGCCCCAGTCCACAAAGCTTTTATTCGAGGTCAGGATGATGCTGGCCTTTTCGTAACGGCGAGTCACGAGCCGGAAGAACAGGCTAGCCTCGTCCTGATCCATAGGAAGGTAGCCAATCTCATCCAGAACCAACAGTTTGGGGTACATCAATTGTTGCATCTGCCTTTCAAGCCGATTTTCCTGCTGGGCTTTCTTCAGCGTGGTCATCAGTTTGTCGAGACTCATGAACATCACCCGATGACCAGCCTCAGCTGCTTTGATCGCCAGGGCTATTGCCAGGTGCGTTTTACCAACGCCCGGAGGCCCCAGTAAGGCGACATTTTCAGCACGATCTACAAAGCCCAGTCCAGACAGTTCACGAACCACTTTTCGATCAATGCTTGGCTGGAAGCTGTAGTCAAACTGTTCGAGCGTTTTAAGCCAGGGCAACCGGGCTTGCTTCAGGCGGCTTTCCAGCCCTTTTTGGTGCCGACCTGCCCATTCGGTTGAGAGCACTTCTGCGAGGAATTCCCGGTAATTCAGGTCTTTCTTGCTGGCTTGCTCACACAGGGCATCAAGGTTGTCAGCCACGTGATCTAATTTAAGTCGGTCGACCAGTGTCGTTAGTTGTTCCATTACACCACCTCCTCATACTGGCTGAGGTCGCGGGTTTCCACTTTAACCTCATCGTAGAGTGCCCGGTGGTGGGTAGGATCAAGTTGCCACTTGTTCTGGCCTTCCACCTGTAAATGTCTGGCTACCAAGGTATCGTCAGGCCCATAAATCAGGAGCTGTCGATCAAGACCAATGCGGATGCTGACCTGTTGCCCAACCAGCGCAGCAGGAACACTGTAGCGATTGGTTCGAACATTAATGTAAGCATCAACGGGCACTCGTCGTGTTTCCCGGTAGCTGGTGTCGAAACGGATATCGGGTAGCTTGTTGAGGTGCGGATGCTCCTTCTGGAAACGATCTGCAACCTTTTCTTTCAGGGTGTCATGATGGCGTTCGTCCGCTACCTTTGTCAGCCAGTCGCTGAGCTGCTGGTTCAGGTGCTCAAGGCTTTCAAAGCTGCGGTAACGCTGGAAGAAATTCTCCTTTACGTAGCGCACCATTCGCTCAGTTTTACCCTTGGTTCTTGCCCTATAGGGCTTACAGACTTTGGGCTGGAACTCATAGTGCTGAGCCAGGAGCAGGAAGCCCTCATTGAATTTGACCTGCCCGTTTCCGGGGTGTTCCAGGACAGCAGCTTTCTGGTTATCAACCAGCACCTGGGCACTGGCACCACCAAACCATTCAAACGCACGGATCAGGCTTTCGTAGGTGTGTTCAGCATCATTGCTAAAGGCTGCGAATGCGTAGAAGCGACGGGAGTAGCCCAGGACATTCACGGAGACATAGACCTTGCGCAGCTCCCCCGCAACCTCGACAAAAAGCTCACCCCAGTCGTGTTGCAACTGGTGGCCGGGAGTCGTTTCATAACGAGTAGTGGCTTTGCTTTCACGTAGGGTGCGTTTGGGCTGGATATAATCCCGCAAAATGGTGATACCACCGACATAGCCTTGCTCCTTGATTTCAGCAAAGATGACCTCGGCATTCCAGACATTTTCTGCCAACAAGGCCTCAATGACGGGCTTGAAATCATCCAGCCCGAATGTTTCATAAACAGGCAATATGCTCTGGTCAGGTCGTTTCATTCTGACTTTTCCGGAGTTTTGTTGCCTCATTGTCCATGAAAAAGCTATGGCAACCCTATTCACATAGAAATCTAACGTTTTTTGATCAATATCGGCTTCTCCAGAGCAACAGAATACCCCAATCCCCTTTCAGTCGGTTGCTATTTGGTCTGTCTGAGTTTGTCGAGCTGGCTACCCGGGTCGAGGTAGCGGTATTGAGTAAAAGACTTCTGTTATATGCCGTAAAAGCCCTTTGAGTGGATAGCTGCGAGGTAAGTGCAGCTTGATTCGGTCTTTATACTCAACCACTTTAACCGCAACCTTACAAAGCTTCGTGATCACCGTTGAGGGCTGGGCTTTTTCCAGCTCCGTACCTTTCAGGGCTTTGGTTCTCAGCTCATGATGAAGAACGTAAGCAGCGCAGGCGTAAAACATTCTCAGATGGTTCGCCAAAAACCCCTGATCTGACAGGCGATCACCGGACAAATCACTTTTCAGATGCTTAATGAAGTTCTCATCCTGCCCTCTGGGACAATAAAGGTCTTCATATATCTCTTCGGGGGAAGCCTCCATCATCGAAGTCACAATAAAGCGGGGATTGTCGCCTTTCTGATTGACCTCTGCCTTGTAGATTATCCGGGTGTCCAGCCCTTTCCAGCTTTTGGCCTGATAATCTGTTTCCCCGTAAAGCCTGAGCCGATCAGGCTCCGGCATATTGTTCAATTTTGCCAGTTTGGTTTTCACCTCAAGAGCTTGCCGAGCTTCGTCCAGCAACTCTTTGGCTTTAGGCCGTAAGGCTGTTTTGTGTCCCGCGCCTTTACCCAGAACGTAATCAGAATGCGGATCGTCCTGCACCACCTGCATCAATTCTGGTTGAGCAAAATGGCTATCCCCCCGAACCAGTAAATGGGTTTTCGGCCATCTTGCACGGATCAGCTTAATGAGACGCTTGAGAATGGCTGCATTCTCTCTACCTGTGGGTGTTTTTCCAGGGCGCAGGATAGAAGTGATCAACTTGCCACTGAGACCTTCAAATATCATTAAGGGCAAGTAGCAGTAGTCTTGATATTTGGCGTTGAACAAGTTCATCTGCTGACCACCATGGGTGATGGCGGGCGTATGATCCAAATCGATAATGATGGCTAACGGCGGGTATTTGTAACTGCTGATGAAGTGATCAGCCAGTGCTTTGGCCATATTATAAATATCCCGTCTGGTCATGGATTGGCCAAGCCTCGTATATGTTGGAGCGGAAGCCAGGTGGTTGTCATTGTCCAGTGGGTTCTTACCATTGGCGAGTTTAAAAATTGGGTCTTTGCGCAGACGATTGCTGTCATTTGCGTCTTCATAACCACAGGCCATTTGCAGAACTCTTTGAGCAATGAGTTCTTGCAAAGTGTGGTCGATGTAGGATTGGTGACGTTTATCGTCAATGGCATTAGTTAATCTGGAAATGAGACCGCTGTGAAGCATTGCTTCACGTATCAGCAAGGCACCAAAATCAGAGGATAGTTCTCCGCCATTGAAGTCTGCTCGAATGGTTTTTCCGTTGGAGGGGTGAAAGCGAAGCTGTTCTTGTGTACATTTGGGCATGGCAAGTTCCGGTTTGCTTCTTCCGAAGCTTATTTTTGGTCGACCCAATTATATCAAGTGATTGGGCGGAACTTGCCTCTTTTCATGAAAAATCCGGGCCAGTTTACTGGGGCGTATACCCGGCCTGCGCTTGGGCGGAGGCCCTTGTCGTTTCAGGGCGCGCTTGACTGTACTGACAGAGCAACCTCTCTGACAGGCGATGTCCTCAAGATAGCAGCCTTTTTCTCTGGCTTGCTTTATCATAAGGTAATCCTCTCGGTTGATCATGGCTCTTTTCCCTGAGTGCTGGTAACACTAAGGAAATCGGCCATAAAGTGGTTAATCGAGAGGTCATTTCAAACCGGTGATTTGGGGTCATTTATTGCCGGAGGTAACACCAGTAAAGCAAGAATACTGAAGATGGGAGCCAATGCCCTGTGTGACTACCTTGAACAGCGTAAAATTACTGTAACGCCGTTGTCTGAAAGCCTGAACCTGAACAACGACCATAGCGGTACAGCCGATGAGTTAAAAGCTATACAACAGAAAAACAGGGAGGCATTGCCGGAAAAACTGGTGCAGGCGAAGTCGCTTTCTGAGACCGAATTTAAACATCTGAAATGTCTGCCATTCAAGTCTGAAACCGAACAGCTTTCTTGTCAGCGATATCGTATCTGTGAAGGGTTGGGTATTGTTCCTTCAGAACTGACGGAACAGGATTGTGAGTTCTGGCTGGATGTTGGGATAAACAGCTTGTGCAACTATTCCGCAGCCAGAGGGTTTGACGTCATTGAAGATGAAACAGGGACGCCCTTATGCGATCAGAAATTCCAGCCAATGCTGCAAAAGTACCTGCATTACCTGCTGGAGCCTCTGTGTCAGGATGATTATGTGTTTCTGGATTCCTGGAGCCGTAAAGAAGCAGTGAAGTGGTTGACCGGATCATGGAAATGAACGAACAGGATCAGTGGGCGTTGCAACGATTAAAACTGATTCCCGGCTCCATGATCTCCGGGCAAGGCTGTAACCAAAAAATTGTTCGCCCTAAAAACCCAACCGATTTTGTGAACAATTTTCTGTTATCAAAGCGGCTGGGAATTCAGCACCAGAGCTATCAGGTTCGACTTGGAAAGTGGCGGGAATGGAGGTATCACGTAAGCAGCGAATCACTGCAAAAAATGGAGCATTACTTCGAACAAAGAGCCAATGCACATGGCTTGAAACAGGTGTCACGGGTCAAGGGGAAAGTAGTAAAGACGGAGTCGGCGGGGCGCACCTTAGAAAGGTTTGGTGATTGGCATTTTAGGCGTTGGCAAAAACGAGATAATCAACAAAAAGCAGGAATTGGTTTGGCTGGTCAGGAATCTGCCACAGACAGAGCCAGGCCGCAAGGCAAGTCGTGGCGAACATTGCCACTGTAGCAGCTTCGATCATCATACAGGGAAGGCAGTGTCACCATGGACAGCAACATTGCGCTGCCATGGTTATCAGCATGAGCGTCATCTGGCCACCAGTATCAAGTACTCGTTAGGGAAAGTGGTTCAGATTATCGAACTCGAACAGCATTACTAAACCTGTGGAAAAAACTGCGATGTGAAATTCAGATAGCCTTGTTGGCCACCAAGGCTGTGCCACCGGTCAACGGATTTGATAATCCTTTTCAGGCACTTCTGCAGCTCTTCCGAGGTTTTTACAAAATTCTCCGGGTTGAACTGATAGGCAAAATGATCGGTGATCGCTATAACAGCTTCCAGATCAATCCTTCTCATTATTCTCTGCTCAACGTTTGAGAGGTGCATGTTTTTCGGGGCTCTCTTCGCATATTCTGCCCGATAGTGTTCGATGGTGGCTTCGAGTGAACGTTTTACTTCCGTATCCTGCAGGGCAGAGTTACGGCGGAAGTAATTCATGATGGGAAACTCAAGGTTCTGAAGCACGTCTTCGTATTCTTCGGTGATATCCATAGCTGAAACCTCATCTATAACAAAAAGAGGATAGCTCATGGCCACAACCAATATCTGGCAACAGTTCAAGTCATTGCCCCCGGAAGGAGGAAGAACCGTCATTACGATCACTACTAACAACGGGAATGGAACCAGTACTGTAACGCTTTGGGATGGGACGGTAGTGATTGTAAAGGGTAAAACGGTAGGGGTAGGGCAGAAGGCTTTTGTGCAGGGTGGGGAGGTGGAGGGGGCTGCGCCGGAGTTGGGGCAGTATGAGGCAGATGTCTAAGTTTTTTTGATCTCTTGCAAAAAACGTTGACGACAGTTGGCACACCATTCTCTGACAAACTCGATAATTAATTGCTTTGCATCTTCATACTCGTATTTGTAGTCAAGGGTGGATACATTGTAATAAATATCTTTTGTTGAATATTTTTCTATATCTCTGGCAAACTCACCGGAAAGAAAGCTGTACCAGTCCACGTCATAGCCTGATTCTCGAAAATGGTCTATAATCTCCTCGCTCCAGCAAAAAGGCATGAAGTCGTAGTAGTCAGAGTCATAAAAAAAATAGTCTGCTAAGCCATTGATGACTACCCGAAACCGGTCATTCTCTTTGTCATTTTGTAACCAATCAATCACACCAAGGCTTTCTAATAATCTTATTTTCTGAGACAGAAGCATTCGCAGACCTCATGAAATATCAAGCTGTCCTTTCAATTTAGGCTATCAGTTATTTTTCGTTACTCTTTCAAGTTTACATCACATAATCATTTCAAATACCAAGTGCCTTTTTGCTCATTCGCTTCAGTCCAAGTTCTTTCTCCGTATCACGACGAATCCGTTCCAAGGGCTTGTGCGTTTGCTGGATATTCAAGGCATTGCTTCTGTCATCGAAGCGGTAAAGCTGTCGGAACAGTCCTTCCAGCTCCTGAATTTCAGCATCAGTGATATTGTCCCACACCTCATAATAGGAGAAGTGAGTCCAGTCACCGACCCGTTTTCTCTTGTGAGAAAACAGCCGTTTGCGAATTTTGCCATTAGCACCTTTGCCGGACATACCGATGTAAACGAGATCGTAGGATTTTCCCCGTTTTTGGTATAGGGCGTAGATGCCTCGAAGCTGCTTCGGGATGATCTCAAGCTCGGTGATATGACGGTATTCCAGAGCGGATTTAATATAAAGCATTACTTTGTAATAATATCTTTTAATTTCTGCTCCCAGCAATAATGGCTGTCTGAATGATTTTTGGAAAAGTTTGGGTTAGTTTGAAACTTTATTTCCCATCATCCCAGCTATTTAGAAAATCAGCCAATACGTCACCATGGCAAGGAAGTGGTTTACAAAAACACCCTAAACGCTTACCTGCCAGTTTAAAGACTTCCGATTTTTTCTTGTTTGGGAATTTCTCATAATCAAAATCATATTTATATTTTCTAATGACTTCTTCTCTATCATCCCCTTCCTCATACATTGAGTGAGGATTTCCCCAATAAGATTTTCTACCTATGTATTCGTAGTTTGAACTGCTTTTTATGAACTTGTATGTATCTTCGTTTTTTATGTTTATTACTCTAGTTATATTTATTTTTATAAATCGGCAAGGTGTTTCTGTGGATTTGATTCTTTCCAGCTCTTTTGGGAATTCTTCGCCATCATCGAAAATAATGGCATGAGTGATATTACTTTCTGACCATTCCGGTAGTTCATCTGAACCGATAGCTGATTGATTTTGCCCAATAAAGTTGGCAATGAAATTGTTTGGATCGTTGGGGAAGACTAAAGTAACATCCCCAAGATGGCTAATTATTTTGTTTACTTTTCGAAAAAACTTCGAGTAGCAGTTGAACAGTTTTGGATAAAGAATAAGAACTCTATTCATTAGTACAAATGCTTAACGCTGAGATTTAAGTCTGAGTATTCGTTTAAATACTCTACTACCAGCCTTCTATGACATAAGTGAGGTTCATGCTCACTGCATAATAGGCAGCTATTTTCTAGTACAGTGCTATTGATATTTTTTTCAACTTGCCTCTTTGACATTAAGTTGAGGAAATTGTCTTCATAGGCTTCCCAGGACATGTCACCTTTTTTATAAGCATTTAGTATTTCTTTTGTCGGAGCTAACTCGGGGGTATGCAAATAATCTGTACCGCATAGTTCTTTTAAGAAAAATTTGAGATCATCCCTTTTAGCAAATCCAGCCAGCTGAGATACATTGTTTAACCGTACATCAAGCAAGGTTATTATTTTTGAATCCCTAATGAAATTAAAAAATGTTTCTGCATTTTTTTTTGTAAAGCCGATAGTGTAAATTTTCATTATTGTACTCGGGAGTAGTAGATTTTAATTTAAGATTTTATATAAAGAATATGCTGGCTACTAACTTGTAGCAATACCCATTGTATTCTTCTCCCAGACTAACGCATAAAAAGCAGCTTTCTAGGGTTTTGTCAATATATTTTCCTGCGTCGTGAAAAGTTGTAGGCAGATTGTAGTGGATGTTGTTGTAGGTAAATACAACTCGCTTCTTTCCAAATTGAGAGTGGACACTTAGGTTTTGAACCTTAATAAAGTAAAGAGATTGCGGTACTTTATAAATACCACTCTTGATTTGAGCATAAGATATTTTATTATCTCTTCCCCAAAGGCTTGCAGGTTGGTCAATGAAGCTGACTAAGTTATTTTTGTTAACATAAGGGGCTTCCTGGGGGGAAACTATTCGATCGAAATGCCAGTTTTCTGGTTGATGAGTTAAGGGGGTTGGGCGAAAGAAATTAAATTTTATAATCTGGCCCTGATAAATAATGTATTTCTTGTTGTCACCTTTATCAATATAAAAAATACTGTGACTACCTACAGCAGCTCCACATGGCGTAGAGACAGCTCTTATCCACATTTTCGAGTCGATGGTTTTACCCGCAACGCAGTATTTTCCATGCTTTTTGGATCTGGCTAAGACAAGGAGTTCTTTGGTTTCCATAAATAATTACCATATTGGAAATGTAAAAGAACCCACTTAGACCATAGGCTGTTATTTTAGTTCAAATGTTATTCAATATATGCTGTGTCCAGAAATTAAGAGGTGAAGACACCTTCGTTGCCCGATCTTCTATCAGCTTTTCTTTTGTGGCAAAAGCCTTTCACACATAGAAATAATTTTCCCGGCAACGGTCAATACATGGTGAAGACTCATTTCCCCAACCGTTTCATGTTCGGAAATATAGCCGGAAAGGTATGCCTCGGCTTCAGATTTTATTCCGAGACGCTTACAGACCAGGTAAGAAGCAGATTCAGCCTCCAGCTCGATTTGCTTGTGGGTTAGCCCTCTTCGATCCTGCCATTTGTCTTTTTTGGGGCGTGCGCCCAAATGACCGCAAAGCAGGTGTGCCAGCTCATGCACCAGCGTTGCAAATTGAACCTCTTTGGAATGAGTTTCGTTGATTTTGATGGTATAGCCATAATCTTCAGCACGAATATTACCGGCTAAATTATTTTTCAGTTCCACTTTTTGAATGGCTACATCCATTCTGGCGCAGTTGGCGTGGAGAATATCATAAGTCTTTGATGGTAACTCGCCGGTTGCCCGGAACGGTTCTGTGAGATCGACGGGTAAGGGGGGACCTACCGTGTCTTCAATATCGTAAACAAAATTCACCGGACCGAATGGAATCAGGATCACCAGCGGGCGGGCATTGGGGCGGATATCCCTGTCGTACTTTTCTTTCCAGTCATAAGCCGTTTCTGCATGGGTCATGTCGGGATGCTGAGTATGCATCAGGAAAGCATTGTAGGGGGCATAGTTTTTTTGCTGGTTGATGAAGTTCAGCAGTTCGAGGTAGTTGGCGCTCTGTTTATATTCAACACTTCTCTGGAAGAGTTGGTCAAGATCGTGAACATCGGCCTCTGATACCGTTGGTTTGCCCTCTGGACCAAGCAGGTTCAGTTGATCAGAGAGGGAGTCATCGACCTTTTCCTGAGAAGATTTCCAGCCGAACAGATTGGGCTGGGTGTAATCGACACTTAATTTTGAAGCAAGTTGTTTTTTACGATCCTGTTCTTCATAAAGCCAATAAAGCTCGGCTCTTAGTTCTTCATCGGTGCTGGTGTTTGCCACAGAATCAGAACAAAGGTTTCTGAAAACCCAGGCTGGAGGAACATTGGCATCTTCCAGTGGGGGCAGTCCGGCAAACTTGAGGTATTCTGCAATTCTTTCTGGAGGTAGGTTATTTCGTGCTTCCCTCCAGTCGAAAAAATGCTCATCTTTCAACAAAAACAGATCACAATCCTGCCAGTGTTGAAAGCCCTCTACTTCGTCTTTAAATGTCCATAACATACGGTTTTGAAACGGTTTATCATGATGTGCCAGATACTTCGAACGAATGATAGGAACATACAAGCCGAGCATTGCAATGATAAAAGGCTCACTCTGGGCAAGGTAGACTAACTGATAAACAATACGGTCAAAATCGTTTTGAGTAACATCATCTTCGAACCATACAGCAGGGCTTTGATCGTTAAATCCCCAGTCATCGGTGATGATGTTAATGAGCTGACCAACGTCTGTGCAATGGCTCAACCGTCTAAATGTATCGAAAGAATCTGAATCTTGTATACCAAATGTTTCAGAAGCAAAATGATCATAGCGTATTAAAGAAGCCTGAATGCGGGGTAGTTCCAGCAACAGGCTGGCTTCTGTGTCCCATTGATTAGTCATTATTTTATCCCTTTACAGCGTGGGCGTTTGCAGGCGTGCCTTAAAGGCAGAATGTAGGCAGGAAGCAGCCCAGCTGAGCTGCTGTTGGTTAAGGGTTTTCGGTGGTGGGGTTAACGGTGACCTGACCGTTCATTAGCATGGGGAGGAGCCAGTCTCGGAGTTTGCTTAGTTCATTGTTTTCAAAAACCAACTTATTTCGTTTTTCAATAATTGGAGAAACTAGAGCTTCAAATTTATTTTCAATTTCTATCATTGGACGAGTTAGTTTAAGAGCTTTTATTCCTTTGACATTGAAGCTTTTGAAAAAAGCTCCGTGGTCTAAGTTTGTTAAAATTTGTCTCTGAATGTCAATTCCAGATAAGCTAAGAAAAAAATAATTTGGGTTTATTGAGTTTGGTCGTATAGCTGTTATGTTTCTTCCAATGCCACATTTTACAGTTTCGGGAATTTGGGCAAATGCTGCTGTTCTACCAGCATTCGTCATCACAATATCATTGTGTTTGACTTCAATTCGAGCAGTCCAAGCCAAATAGTCTGGTTTTGAAACGTAAAATTTATTACGAACATCAACTTGGCCATTATCCAGAATGTTCTCAAGCTGAAGGAGATAATGTTTTTTATCATCCAGAAGAAAATCAGGCTTTTTAGAGTGCAGACAGTCAATGACACCGCAGCTATCTAAAATGAGTTCTGTTTTCCACCCCTCCGGAATCTCCCGCTTCAAAACCTCGTTATAAACCATCTTCCCGCCAGAAGATTTGTAGGGCTTGCCGTTAGCATCGGGGAAGTCAAACTGTACAAACCAGTAGTCGTACAGGGTTTTTGCCATGGCTTCCAGTTCGGTGTTGATGCGGTTGTTAAGTTCGATTTTTTTATCAATAGCTGACAGCACATCAGCAATTTTTTTTTGTTCGGTTGTATCACTAGGCAAAGTAATTGGAAGTGATTTGATGATTCCAAGATTTATTAGAGGGACAGTACTACCAGTATTCCTATTGATAATTGTCTGGAATATCCAAGGGCTAGCGAGCCAATAATAAACGTAATTTGGATAAGCTTTTTGCGTATCAACTCGGAATCGTAATTGTTTGTTTGAAATTACATATCTTTGATATTTTGCTTGCGTAGGAATAATGCCAACCTGGCCAATAGTTCCAGCTGCTGTGAATACAATGTCACCCTCTATTGCATCAGCCTTAAGTTCATCAGCTTTTTCTTTTGTTAAAAACACAAAGCCTTCATCAATGAATTTTTTAAAATCGGTTGTTAAATTGTTGCCTCTGATTACAGGTATGCCTGAATCCTTAAAGAAACGTTTGCCAATGCTGCTGCCAAATGGGCCAGAAATTACAGATCGACCGGGTGCCGCAATATCTCCAAGCTGTATTTTTTTAATGTCACTCATACTTTAAACCCGCCAGATTTTTTTTAATTTCCCCCTCTAAATCACGAGACTGTTCAAATAGGGCGTTGAGATTATTGTTGAAATTTTTCATCTTCTCAGCAAACTGCTCCGCCGTAATATCCACATACTCAATCTTCACCTCAAAATACTGCCCGGCACTCAGCGAGTAATTTTTGCCCGCAATTTCCTCATAACTCACCGCGACCGAAAAATCATCCTCCACATCCTGACCATTAAACACGTCAATAATAAACTGCTCTTCCTTTTCGGACAGAACGGTTTTCTGGTTTTTGCCTTCCTTCACTTTTTGACCAAGGTTAGAGGCATCAATCAATGCCACCTTGCCTTTGTTGGAAGCATCAATAAATAAGATAGAAACGTTGGTGCCGGTGGTCGCAAAAATATTGCTCGGCATCGAAACAACGCCTGCCAGCATTTTATTGTCTACCAAATGCTTTCGAATCTTTTTGTCGATACCGGACTGTGCCGTGATAAAACCGGTAGGCACCACTACAGCCGCTTTACCACCTGGTTTCAGCAGCAGTTCCCGATGATAACACGTCGATAGTCGTTTAAAATTATTTCATCGTTTCAAAAAATCAACGGCAACCAATACCCTGCACCCTAAGTGCATCACTGAATATACTGTTGCCCCTGAAACCTTGACTACAGCAACATCCTACGAAGTGTTAATTTTAACCCTGCCCGGCTTTATACCCTTGTTAATCGCTTCAAATAACTCATCCCACCCTTCAAGAAACCAGGACAGGAAAATACGTGTGATTAACTTCCATAGGTAAGTACGAACACCTTTCGATCGTTCTTTTAAGGCTTTTTGAAACTCCGGGCTGGTCATTTCCTGAATTTGATCAACCATAAATGCCAAAAAGGTCAAATAAGCCAGATTCGTAGCCAGATGGTACTTTCCATGACCATAGTTATGCTCAATGTTGTAGCCTTGGTTTTTCAGGGTATTAAACGTTTGGTTTTCTATATGCCAGCGACACCGTCCTCCTATCATTATTTCTTCAACGGTTTCTTCTGTTAACTCAATATCAGTAACCCAGCACCAAGTATGGCGATTACCTTCTTTATCGGTTTCAACGTAATCAAGAACATTTACATTTTCAGCAAAATCGGATGCATTAAGTGGCACGTTATTGGCGTAGCGGAACCAGCAATTCCCGCTGATCATTTAGCCCCTTGCAAGACTAAGCCGGCAGCATGAACAAAAAAAATGCTTTCGCAGACTAAAGAGGCTAAAATGAAAAGTTCTTGTACCGGTCGTCGTTGAGTCAATTATGACCACTGCTCTCCAGAAATACAGTAAGCACCTTTGTGTCAAAAACCTTATCCTTCAAGCTTGCAAATGCTTTGATACCATTCCGGACTACCGTCCTAACCACTGTTCCAATGGTATTCCTTTTTCTAATTTTGCAAAGTCTGCTTTTGCCATGATGCATCAGAAATATGATTCTCTTCTGTCGTTTGATACGGATCAGGCCGATCCTGTTATTCGCCATAATCTTGAAACCATGTATCACGTGAAAGACGGAAAAGTACCTTGTGATACCCATATGAGAGAGATTCTTGATCCAATAGCGCCAGAGGAGTTCCGCAAGCCATTCAAAAAACTCTTCTCTTTGGTTCAGCGAAATAAACTTCTCAAGGCGTTTGAGTTCAAGTGTGGAGATTTAAAAGACTGTTACCTGATGCCTGTTGATGGAACTGGCCTATTTTATTCTGGAGAATGCCGTTGCAATGAATGTTGTGTAAAGAACAAGGGGAAGCGCAACGAATCCTATTACCACAACTTAATGGGTGGATGTATAGTTCACCCAGAGCAAAAAACAGTTATTCCCTTTGCACCGGAAGCTATCGTTCTTCAGGATGGTGCCACCAAAAATGATTGTGAAAAAAATGCAATAAAACGCTATTTGGCACACGTCAAACGAGAGCATCCTCATCTTAATTTAGCGATTCTCCTAGACGGCCTCTACGCTGATAACCCCACCATTGAGCTGATCAGGAGCTATGGCTGGCATTACATTATTGTTGCCAAAGACGGGAATCATAAATCGCTTATTGAGGCCATGAATGCGCTGTGCGATCAGGGTAACCTCAAATACCATGAGATAACCAATAAAGAAAAAGGCACTAAACACTGGTTCCGCTACGCCAATAACGTGCCACTTAATGCATCCGATTTTGCTGAAAATGTAAATGTTCTTGATTACGTTGAAACCGATAAAGAAGGTAATCGCCATACTTGGTGCTGGGTTACTGATATTGAGTTAACAGAAGAAACCGTTGAAGAAATAATGATAGGAGGACGGTGTCGCTGGCATATAGAAAACCAAACGTTTAATACCCTGAAAAACCAAGGCTACAACATTGAGCATAACTATGGTCATGGAAAGTACCATCTGGCTACGAATCTGGCTTATTTGACCTTTTTGGCATTTATGGTTGATCAAATTCAGGAAATGACCAGCCCGGAGTTTCAAAAAGCCTTAAAAGAACGATCGAAAGGTGTTCGTACTTACCTATGGAAGTTAATCACACGTATTTTCCTGTCCTGGTTTCTTGAAGGGTGGGATGAGTTATTTGAAGCGATTAACAAGGGTATAAAGCCGGGCAGGGTTAAAATTAACACTTCGTAGGATGTTGCTGTAGTCAAGGTTTCAGGGGCAACAGTATATTCAGTGATGCACTTAGGGTGCAGGGTATTGGTTGCCGTTGATTTTTTGAAACGATGAAATAATTTTAAACGACTATCGACGTGTTATCATCGGGAACTGCTGTAGCGGAACCAGTGTTTAGTGCCTTTTTCTTTATTGGTTATCTCATGGTATTTGAGGTTACCCTGATCGCACAGCGCATTCATGGCCTCAATAAGCGATTTATGATTCCCGTCTTTGGCAACAATAATGTAATGCCAGCCATAGCTCCTGATCAGCTCAATGGTGGGGTTATCAGCGTAGAGGCCGTCTAGGAGAATCGCTAAATTAAGATGAGGATGCTCTCGTTTGACGTGTGCCAAATAGCGTTTTATTGCATTTTTTTCACAATCATTTTTGGTGGCACCATCCTGAAGAACGATAGCTTCCGGTGCAAAGGGAATAACTGTTTTTTGCTCTGGGTGAACTATACATCCACCCATTAAGTTGTGGTAATAGGATTCGTTGCGCTTCCCCTTGTTCTTTACACAACATTCATTGCAACGGCATTCTCCAGAATAAAATAGGCCAGTTCCATCAACAGGCATCAGGTAACAGTCTTTTAAATCTCCACACTTGAACTCAAACGCCTTGAGAAGTTTATTTCGCTGAACCAAAGAGAAGAGTTTTTTGAATGGCTTGCGGAACTCCTCTGGCGCTATTGGATCAAGAATCTCTCTCATATGGGTATCACAAGGTACTTTTCCGTCTTTCACGTGATACATGGTTTCAAGATTATGGCGAATAACAGGATCGGCCTGATCCGTATCAAACGACAGAAGAGAATCATATTTCTGATGCATCATGGCAAAAGCAGACTTTGCAAAATTAGAAAAAGGAATACCATTGGAACAGTGGTTAGGACGGTAGTCCGGAATGGTATCAAAGCATTTGCAAGCTTGAAGGATAAGGTTTTTGACACAAAGGTGCTTACTGTATTTCTGGAGAGCAGTGGTCATAATTGACTCAACGACGACCGGTACAAGAACTTTTCATTTTAGCCTCTTTAGTCTGCGAAAGCATTTTTTTTGTTCATGCTGCCGGCTTAGTCTTGCAAGGGGCTAAATGATCAGCGGGAATTGCTGTGGTTTCAGAGAGTGAATGATATGCTGCAGAAACAGCTGGTAAATCGCCATTTTATCTTTGGCTTTGGCAGGTTCTTTAGGAATACCGGCAAAGAAGCGTTTTGCGTTTGCTTGGGTATCTAGATTATCCCGGAAATCACTGAAGTCCATTTTGAACGGCGGATTAGAAACTATGTAATCAAACTGCCGCAGTTCTTTCCCGTCCTTATGATAAGGGTGTTCCATGGTATTACCCTGAATCACATTAGGAATGGAATGCACCAGGTTGTTCAAGATCAGGTTTAGTCGCAACAGGTTTGAGGACTTCTGGGAAATATCCTGTGTGAAAATAGAGCAGCGTTTTTCACCAATGGCGTGAGCGACGTTCATCAACAGGGTGCCGGAACCGGCGGACGGGTCGTAAACGCTGACATTCTTCACCTTGCCCTGCTGTGCTTTGGGTACCAGGATCGACGCCATAATCCGGGCGACCGCATGGGGCGTATAGTATTCGGCGTATTTGCCGCCGCTGTTGCTGTTGTAGTCTTTGATCAGGTATTCAAAGATGGTGGCGTAGAAATCGTACTTCTGGGTGAAAATCCGCTCAAAGCTGAATTCAACCAGTTTGTTGATAATGGCCTTGCAGAAGTTATCCCGCTTGCTGGGGTCGGCAATAAATTCGCTGACCCGGTCAAACAGCTCCAACTTGGCACCGCCGTCGGTCTTTACCGAAAATACGTCGTTGTTGGTAATGGCGATATCAAACAGGGTGTCGTCGAACAGTTTGGCGAACTCGGGCTGGTTCTGCTGGCTGAACAGGTGGGCGATAAAGTGGGCGGGTTTAAGTTCGGCGGTGTCGCCGTCCATCTGCATTTGCAGCATCTCCAGCTCGTCTTCTGACAGGGCGGCCAGCTGCTCTTCCCATTTTTCGGCCTGGGCAAGGGTGGGGTCTATGCGCTTGGCTTCATAGGCAAATTTGTCGTTCAGGAATTTGTACAGAAAGGTCTGGGTGATGATTTTGAATTCATTGCCGTCATTGCCCAGGCCGTAGCTGGCACAGATGCTCTTAAGGCCATCAATCAGTTCCTGGGTTTGTTGCTGAAAAGCGAGTTCTACCACGCGCTGACTCCGTTGTATTCATTCAGGTATTCGTTGACGATCAGCTGGTTGATGTGTCGTGCTGCGTCAGGGTTCAGTTTGATATGGTGTTCAGTTTTGAACTGCCGGATAACATGGGGCTGCATGGTGCGCTGAAAGTAACTGTCGTTTTCCAGCAGGTCGCTGTTGTTCAGCACGATGTCATCGGCTTGCTGTTTGACCCCCATCAGGGCTTCAAAAATGTTGCGCTCGGTGGCTGAGAGCTCCGGGTTTTCTGTCGCTTGCTCATTAAGGCGCTTATGGATGCGGGTGTACTTGCGGTCGCCGTTGTACTTCTGGCGCAGCAGGTTGTTCTCCCGGTTCAGCTCTTTGATCCGGTCGTGGATTTTGTTCAGGGCGGTGATGTTCTTGTTCATCTCCTCCTGAGTCACTTCGTTAAGGTTTTTCTTTTTGAACAGTCTTTCCAGCTCTTCCTTCAGGGTGATGAATTTCGGGTCTTGCTGGTCGAAGTTGCTGTTCAAGGCTTCACGGGTTTTACGCAAGGTGTCTTTCAGCTCATCCGCCAGTTTGAGCTCTTCCTCACCGATTTTGACGAACTCGAAAATCACCTCTTCCAGCGCCACATTGAGCAGGTTGGTGGTGTCGTCGCCTTTTTCGATGTTGGCCTTGAGGTTGAGCAGTTCCAGTCGCTCGGTGGCCATTCGGTAGAGCTTGTTGAGCATCGGGAAATCCAGGTAGCTCAACATCTCGTAGTTGCCCTGCATGCGAATGACGTTGTACAGGCTTTTGGCGTCGGCCAGTGCTTTTTTCAGTGCCAGCACGTCTTCCCGGCTTTGCATCTCACTGATTTGCCGGGAGAAGGTTTCTGGGTTTTCGGTATCGAATTTGAACAGCACATCCTTGACGTGCTCAATCTCCTGTTTGATTTCTTCCTGAGACTTGAAAAGGTTGGAGTAATGGGTCATTTCGTCGCCCAGCTCGGATTGCAGTTCTTTGAAGTAGGCTTCGTTGGTGGCTTTGAACTCTTCACTGATATCCGCAAAATCCACCACATAGCCATAGCGGAAGTCTTTGTAGGTACGGTTGACCCGTGTTAATGCCTGTAGCAGGTTGTGTTGGCGAATTTGCCTGCCCAGATACAGTTTTTTCAGGCGCTTGGCATCGAAGCCGGTGAGCAGCATGTTGTAAACGAACAGGAAGTCAATTTTGCCTGCCTTGAATTCCTCAACCCATTCTTTGCGTTCATCTTTGGTTCCAATGTCGTGCAGGATCAGGCGGGCGGTTTTTACTTTGTTGTTATTTTTTACTTTGGCTGTATAGCTGGCTCTGGGTTCCGCTACTTTTTTCTGTTCGGCTTCTTCATCATTGGCTGCTGATGTGGGCTTTTCGGCATAGACAGCATTGAACTGCTTATAGAGTTCTTTGGCCTGCTCTGAGCTGTCGCAGATCACCATGCCGCCTATGGTGGAATCATTCATTGCCCCACGGCTTTTCTCGAAATCATTAATGATGTAATTAAGCATGGGCTCCACAAACCGGGGGTGGGCGTAGACTTCTTTTTTGTTGATGTTGCCTTGCTGTACCTCGATTTCTTTTATGGCCTTCTGCATGGCGTTGATGTAATTCGTGGCGATCTCTTCACGAATCAGGCGCAGGGTGTAACCGTCGGCAATGGAAGCGTTGTAGTAGTACTTGTGAATGTAGCCACCGAACAATGTCTTGGAATTGTAATCTGAACCCAGCAGCGGGGTTCCGGTCAGGCCGATTTTAATAGCGTTCCGGTCGGATTCATCCAGATTGGCGAGGAAGCTACCGTTCGGGTTGTAGCTGCGATGCACTTCATCCAGAAAGTACACTCGCTGGATATCGACGTTGTAGTCTTTGGTTTGTACGACGCTGGGGTCATCCTTGAACTTCTGAATATTGACGACGGTGATTTCGGGCTTGCCGCTGTCGTTATGGATGACCTTGGTGGCTTTGATATCTTTACTGAACTCATCCCGGGAGTTGATGGTGTGAACCTTCAGTCTCCGTTTGTTGAACTCACGCTTTGCCTGTGTCAGCAGGTCGAGCCTGTCTACGATAAAGTAGAATTTTGGGACTATGTTCTGGCGCTGATAATAGTTGGTCAGGAACTTGACGTTGTAATAGGTCAGTGCTGTTTTACCGCTGCCCTGAGTATGCCAGATGATGCCTTTCTTGTTGCCTTCGTCCAGTTTTTGCTCAATCGCTTTGGTGGCGAACATTTGTGGGTAGCGCATGATATGCTTCTGAACACCGTCGTGTTCATGGACATAGGCAAGTGCGTATTGCAGGATGAACTTCAGTCGGTCCCGACTAAGCAGTGAAGTACAAATGTGATTGGTGGGTGTGCCGGGCTCTTTGTTGCTGATGAAATCTGGATTATTGCGAATGACTTCCTGATTGTTGTCTTTAAGAACAGCCAGCTCAGTCTCATCACTGACCTTTCGAAGCAGGTAGTTCAGGTCAAACTCTTTCTCTTCCCGAAAATAGTTGAACACTGGCTTATGGTAAGAAGGGCTGGCGTAGAAAGCGCCCTGTATTGGCTCCGGAGACGCATCGTCATACTTCATATTGTTGGAGTAAATCATGAACTGAGTCAGGTTCATAAAGCGGCGAAATTTTTTATTTTGCGAGCGAACGTTGATGCGGTCTCGTTCGGCCAGGATGCCCTCACGGTTATTAGGTTTCTTGACCTCGATAAAGACCAGGGGCATTCCGTTGATGAGCAGGGTGATGTCCGGGCGGAACTCATCGTCGCCATTTTTGCAGGTAAGCTCGGTGACGACATGGAAGCTATTGTTATCGAAGTTTGTGAAGTCGATCAGCTTGTTGCCTGAACGTTCCAGCAATTTTTCGTAAAAAGCCTCGCCCAGATCTTCATAGTCGAGGGTTAGTTTGACCTCTTCCAGAAAGCGGGTTACATCGCCCTGATCCATATCCGGGTTTATGCGGGCGATAGATTCTTTGAAGATTTCAGGGAAAATGTTGGTGTCGATATCCCAACTGGCACCTTTAAGGGAGAGGTATTCATAGCCCAATCGGATCAGGTGCAAAATAGCGGGTATTTTTACTCGTGTGTCTTCGGTGAATGGCATATCGTTCCCTGTTTGATTTTTATGAAAGTCAGGTACGCTACCGCCCGGAGATTTAGCCATGGTCGTTTCACGACAGGCGAAGCATGGTTCCCGGTAGCTTGGTGTAAAAAGTTGTAACAAACCATTCTACCCAGAACCCGTACCTATCAGTAGAAGTAAAAATACAGAAAAAATCATTGACTGTATGAATATACAGCATTAATCTAATAACCTCACAGCGTCAAAGCCGTACCAGAGTCACCATGTCCGCTACCGGAACATCAAGACCCACAGAGTGAACGCTTTCCCAAAAAATAAGAAACACACGGACAGTGCTATGATGACCGACACCATCAGGCAGTACCTTCAATCCCCCGGAATAGCAGTTACCCTCAAAGACATCACAGTTCAACCTTTGCCTGATGAAAGGGTACCCAAAAATCAGACAGGGGTGTAAGTTCTGATCCATAACAAGAAGGACTGGGTATTCCAGCGCGCTTTTATCACCTCACAATGCAAAATACCGTATCTGGAAAAGGGAGCTGTTGGAAAGGGCTCCGAACTGTTTGACAACAATTCTGGCAACAAATCCAAGAGCCATCAGTATGAAGTCGATAAACGTTACCGGCAGATTGGTCAGCTTTCTGTGGAGCGAGTGATGGAAAGCATCACCCGCTACCTTGAGCGCAGGCTAAAACTGAGGATCAACCCCGTAAAAAGCAAAGTGGTGAAAGCCACTGAGGCAAAGTTATCGATGTAAACTCGGGCTTTTTCCGCTGAAAGACTTGTGGATCAGGTTTCAGCATTCTCGGTGAATCGCCCGGTGCGGACCCGCACGCCGGTGTGATGTGGGTGCTGGAGGTTAAAGACCTCCGGCTACCCGGCTTATACGCTTGGTATGAACTTTCAGATTAGTAATCTTAGAATAAAATCTTTTAATACCTATGCTGACAGTTAGGATTAGATTTTCCTCCTGCTTCAGTTATAAGCCTTACTGCATCTAAATGTTTTTTATTTTTCGCAATATCCAAAGGAGTTAAACCTAAGCAGTTTATAAAGTTAATTCCAACATTGTTCTTAACAAGAAGACTAATTATTTTCACGTTACCATATCGTGCAGCTATATGTATCGCTGTATTTTCAGCACCATTGCTTTTATTTACAAGGCTTCTCTGCTCGGAAGCTGTAATATCATTTAAAGCCGAAAGCACACTGTTATAATCATTGCTTTCAGCAGCTTTAAGTAATTTTTTTGATTTATAATTTTTTGCAATTGGTGCCTTGATAAATTCTGCTTCAACGTTGATTTCAGATGTTTGTCCTCTTTTATTTCCAGCCAATTCAGCTTGGATGTCTTTTTGGTCTTTTAAGCTTTGAACTCTTAACTTTATATACTCAGATATTTGCCTAGTTGAATCACCATGAGCTTTTTCTAAAGCTTTTACCCAAAGAGCTTCTTGAAGAATTTCCGTTGAAAGCTCTTTAGCTACTTGAGAATAAAACACTTCTTCTTCTTTTCTGCGAAAGATATTTGCAAATTTTATTCTTTTTATAAATGACATTTCAGTTCTCTCTGTCTCTCAAGTAACTATGTTTTATATTCCAATTATGAATTTACATTATAGAGGTCTTTTCTGGTTCAGGCGTATAACCCCGGTTATCAGCCGACCTGCCTTCGGCAGTCGGCTGGATGATCCTTTTTATGTGCAAGGAGCTGGATCACTCGGGCCTCTGCCACGATGAGCGTTGATCCTAGAGCGAACAACGGATTCGGATAGAACTACATGCAATGAAATATCTCGAACGCTGTAGCCAACGTCGTACAAGTACTGAAGATATTCATTTTGGCTCTTCCTCAATTTGAGTGGGTGATTTATTATATTCTGAAGCACTCAATGCAAGGATGCACCGATGCGTGATAAGCAACTCTATTCTCAAATACTGGGTATTGAGTCTCCTTGGTTCGTTTCTGAAGTTGAATTGTCATTACAGGATCAACAGGTTCGGGTATTCATTGAACACAATGGTAAAAAGGCCTGCAAATGCAGTGTTTGCGATAAGCCCTGCTCTGGCTACGACCACATCACTCAGAAGTGGCGTCATCTGGATACCTGTCAGTTTCAGACTATTCTAGTTGCCAGGGTTCCACGGACCCAGTGCCCTGAGCATAAGGTGTTAGCCATCAATGTGCCCTGGGCTGAATCTGACTCTCGATATACAGCTCTGTTTGAAGCCCTTGTTATTGACTGGCTAAAGGAGGCAACTACGAAGGCAGTTGCACGACAAATGAAGCTTGGTTGGAATGCCATAGACGGTATTCAGCAGCGTGCAGTGAAGAGAGGACTGGCTCGTCGTGATGCTAAGCCACCAAAACGAATCGCTGTTGATGAAACCTCATTTCAAAAGCATCATGAATACGTCACAGTGGTCACTGACCACGACCAAGGCGTTGTTATTCACGTTTCTGATGACCGTAAAAGTGACAGTCTCAACGAGTACTTTGACACACTGCCCTATGACCATAAAGAGGGGATCGAATGCGTGACGATGGACATGTCCAAGGCTTACATCAAGTCAGTCAGTGAGAATGTTCCAGACGCAGATCAGAAGATTGCATTTGATAAGTTTCACGTTGCTCAGTCTCTGGGTAAAGCTGTCAACAAGGTTCGGATAGAAGAGAACAAAGCCCTTGTAAACCAAGGTGTAGAGCTGCTTAAGGGGACTCGCTACGACTGGCTGACTAACCCTGAAAACATGTCTGAAGAGCAGTGGGATAACTTCGAACCACTGAGAAACTCGACACTTAAAACAGCTCGCGCCTGGGCCATCCGGCAAATGGCAATGAGCTTATGGAATTACAAGTCCAGAGCTTGGGCAATCAAGGCCTGGAAGAGGTGGCTATGCTGGGCGCAGAGATGTCGGCTTGAGCCCATAAAAGAAGTTGCCAGAACGGTCAAAGAGCACTTGTGGGGTATCATCAACGCTATTGTCCTTGAGGCTAATAACGGTCGAGCAGAGGGAGTGAACAGCAAGATTCAGAGTTTGAAGAATCGGGCTTGTGGCTTTCGAAACCGTGAAAGATATAAGACAGCGATCTACTTTCATCTTGGAGGCTTGGACTTGTACCCCACTGGCGTACATCGTTGAAAACTACCCACTTAAAACAGGGAAGAACCTTCATTTTTGTCACGATCAGGCATGTTCTGGAAATGAAAATTATTTGTGTGATCTTGCATACCAGACATTAGTTTAGGGAGCTTTGGCATAGCTTATCCTCTAGCCGTTGGAAGAACAAAAGCATAGACCATGTATGCAAAAGAGCATGAAATATTTGAAGCACATAATCGGGATAGGGCAGAGCCTCACGACTCCGCACTTCCCACACCACGAGTCGTACGGATCACGTAGCATCGCGGTTCAAATCTACTTTTATATTCATCTTGCTGCCAGTTCTGGCAACCCAAGGTTCCTAAAATATCTGTTGGGCAATGCTTTAGTCAGCGCAGGACTACCACTCAGACGCCAAACCCCATGAGCAGAATTTGCCGTATTCCATGCCAGAAATCTATCGACTCCCAGCTTTCTGAGCATGCGATAGCCTTTGTTTCCCATTGCTTCAAGATATGGTATCGCAATCGTCTTCGAATCCATTTGTCCAGATTCCGCAGAGGATTCAAAATTTCGGCAATGTCGAAATTCGCTTTCACCGCTGCTCTCGAATGTCCTTCTCGATGACCTGGACAAGGAACTGGAATACCGGGGACACTGCTTCGCACGTTACTGCGATGACTTTGTGATCCTCGTTGGCAGCCAGCGAGCCGGGGAGCGAGTGATGGAAAGCATCACCCGCTACCTTGAGCGCAGGCTGAAACTGAGGATAAACCCGACAAAGAGCAAGGTGGTGAAAGCTACCGAAGCTGAGTTCCTGAGTTTTACCTTCACAGGGAAGCGAATCCGCTGGTCGGAGAAGAGTCTGAACCGCTTCAGGGCGGAAAATCCTGAAACTCACTGGCCGAAGCTGGGGAGTATCGATGGAATATCGCTTGAAGAAGCTGGCCGAATATATTCGGGGTTGGATGGGTTATTTCAGAATAACCGAATATTACAGTCCCATACCACGACTGGATCAATGGATACGTCGGCGGATTCGCTGTTGTTTTATCAAGCAATGGCGAAAGCCGAAAACCCGTTACAGGAATTTAATCAGGTTAGGTGTTGATCACATCAAGGCCGCCTCGATTGCAGCCAGTAGCAAAGGGTATTACCGGCTAAGCAAAACCTATGCGGCACAGTTAGTATTAAACGACAGTTATCTCAGTAAACTCGAGCTTGTTTCCCTGAAAGACTTGTGGATCAGGTTTCACCATCCTCGGTGAATCGCCCGGTGCGGACCCGCACGCCGGTGTGATGTGGAGGCTGGAGGTTAGAGACCTCCGGCTACCCGATTTATGCTCGTTCTAGATTATTTTGAATTTTTTACAGATGAACCGAATGCTCTCATTTCTGGTGTTTGAAAATCACTTGAAAGCGAGGATATATAAGTTGTAAATATAGAGCCAGAAGAAATGTAGTTTACTATTTGTATGGTGGCTCTCCCTCGCTCAGTTTCTTTTAGCCCTACAAGAGTTGCTACTTTACCTAAGTGCGTAGATTCAAATTTATAGTTTGGTCTAAAAATCCCCATATCTAAGGCTATTTGTTGCATCATAATGGTGGCAGTACTTTCATTAATAGAATTAATATCAATTTGCATAACTGGTAACTGCTCATATTCCATTGGCAAGAACCGTTTCCTGATAGCCTGATGCCTTCAGGATGAGATGCCCCAGCTGCGGAATCAGATTGGTTCCAGTCAGCCTGTCCCTGAGATAGTTGGCAAAGGACACCCCGTGTTGTTTACAGGTCTTTTTCAAACTGGCAAAGGTGTCGCGGCATTTCCTCCCAAGTTTACTCCGGGTACCACCGCTAACCTTTCGCCGTTTCACATACTCTCTGATCTGCCTCTCGCTCAGGTTGTTGTGCAGTGGCAGCCACGGATACTCAAGAACCAATAACAGCTCTTCCCTGACAACCATCAGTTTGCCCAACTCAGCCTGCAAGGCAGGGTAGTCAACCCGCTGTGTTACCCAACGATCAAACTCCTGGTAGAGCTTCTGTTTCTCCTTGTCCGTTGGTTTTTTCTGGTAGGCCTCAATGTCGTCGTAGAGGCACCAGTACTGATCCTGCACGGTGTCACGGGCGGCTCGTTCCAGGTCATTGGCCGGTATCAGCTTGTCCATGTTTCTTCCCGCATGGTACCAACACAGCGAATGCTGAAAGGCTGTATCAAACTGCCGGGCTCCATCGCTATGGATAATCAGGTTCTCAAGGCGATGATTGAGCATCAATGCGGCCTTTAAAACACCCTCTGTCGCCCAGCGCCTTTGTTGCGGGGCAGCACAACCAATGCTGTTAAGGAAGCTCTCCCACTCTTCTTCTGTTGAGAAACGCTTCTCGCCGCATTCGGATAGCGCAGTGATCCACTTCTTCGACACATCAACCTGATTCTCCATGTAGTCAATGGCAACGTCGTTGAGAAGATAAAGCCGCTGCTGCCCTTGCAGACAGCCCAGGAAATTAATCCTGCTCTTACTGTCGCTGCTATGGAAGTAGGAAAAATAAGGGTTGCCGATAAACAGGCAGTAGCCGTTTTTTCCTTGGTGGCGAGCACCTGTGTCGTCGGCCTGGAGATAATCAGAGCAAGTCAGCCCTGCTTCCAGCAATTCTTCTTTTTCCTGGTGGAAAATATCATGGCCTTTCGTCAGGATGTTGCTCAGGGAACCTTCTGATATTGAGCATCCATGGTCGTGCAGCCAAGATAGCAGTAGTGGCTGTGTCGTACTGCATGAATGATAAAAATCCAGCAGATGGGCTTTCAGGTTGTCGCCAAAACGGTCTTTCACATGATCAGGTAGCGGGGCTGACACCCCGCCTTCCGGAGTTGTGTAATACTCACGCCTGTAGCGAGTAGTGACAAAACGCAAGTCCAGCTCAGTATGGAAAAAGTCGATATAGCACTTGAAGCGCCAGTTCTCACCGGGAGCAGCGATTGAACAGATTTCCTCTCGGTCAACAGTCATTGGTGGTGCAGCGGTTTCACCGGCTTCTTGTGATCGTGGTCGTTTACTTTTCGGCGGACGATCAGTGTCACTTTTCCCGGCAGCCTGATCAGTGTCTTCCGCAGAAGAGCTGTCTTCCTGATCATCGCCCTTGTCCGAGACATTAGGCCTGATTTTAGGCTTGCCCTTGTGCTTCTTCAGGTGGCGAATTTCTGCTCGAAGCTGTTCGTTCTCTTCGACCAGCTGTTCGATCTGAACGCGCTGCCTTTCAATTTGCACAGATTGCTTCTCGACCGTGTCGAGAAGGTTTTTGACGAATGAACGCAACTGTTCATTGTCTGTACTGGAGAATAGTGAGTCAGGCAGGTGCATACGGTGAAATATACGAAAGATCAGGATAACTTTCTTTGACCTGTAGAGGTTGATTTGCCAGTCAATTTTGAGCAGTTACCATAACTGTGCATTCAGCCCTTAGCAAATACTTGCTATCATTAGATTCTATTTGGGCTCCATATAAGGGGAATATATTTCCAGTCGCGTCTGGTTTGTTTATCTTGTACTCTTTGAATTTTTGAGGAAATGTTACAGAGTAAGAACACCCTTGTGGACTAAAAGTAAAGTTCGCACTTGAAATGCTTGCTCTACTGGTTGCTATTTTTGATAAAGCCAAAAGTAAAATAATGACTGTTACCATCACCATCCAAGGAAAACTATTAATTTCTTTTTTGGAAAATTTTGAGATGAGGAAATAAATAAGCGCCAGTATGAGCGGCAGGAACATGAAGGCAAATGTTGCGCCAGCTGCTCCAAAAAAACCTAGTTCTCCTTTAGTTAAATATCCAATAAAAAATGAAATAGAAAGTAAAGCCCACCACCATATCTTATGTTTAGAAAATAAATTCATTATCAATATCCTTTTGAAAAATGATTAAATAATTGTAACTTGTTTTTGGAAGAGAGCATAACGAATCTGTAGAAAAACCCTTCTCGAGAGAGGCTGGTTATCCTGATTCAAAATTCTGGTCTTGATTCTGGTGTTTGCCCGGATAGATTTAATGGGCAGAAAAAATAGGTGGACACTCAAATGAGAGAGAGAAGGGCTTATAATTGCACCTTTGTGTGGCTTATACCGCCTTCTCCATCCTTCTGGCCAATGATTCACCCCCGAAGCTATGAATTTTCTTCAGGTTGTGAAGGCAGCACATCAACCGCCATTGGCCGTTCACTTTTTCGCGGCCTCTGAGGGTAAATTCTGTCATACCCATTTCCTGCATATGACCAAACGGCGGCTCAGCCGTTCCGAGGCGTTTGCTGTATATTCGCTTGCCTTCCGCGCTGTCGATCTTGTCTTTCATAATCTGCAGCACGTCCGGTTTATTCCTCTCAGGCATTTGGCTATAGAAAAAGTGAACAGACCTCGGGGATTTCTGGTTTTCCCGGCGTAGGCACTTCGCCTTGACCGGACATTCCCGGCAGTTTTTCACATAACCTTCAAATACATACGCCTTCTGACCATTAAAATCAGCCCGGTCACTGCTCAGCCACATGGGCTTGCCAGCAGGGCAGGTGCAGCTCATGGTCTTGCTATCAAAATGAAAATCCTTTGGGTGCGGTTCATTTACTACGACACTCTACCCCAGCAAAACCAACCACTTTGACGACCGAGAGCAAAGAAAAAAGGGCTGTTTCGTGGTGATATAACGTCG
Source organism: Endozoicomonas gorgoniicola (assembly GCF_025562715.2). Lineage (NCBI taxonomy): Bacteria > Pseudomonadati > Pseudomonadota > Gammaproteobacteria > Oceanospirillales > Endozoicomonadaceae > Endozoicomonas > Endozoicomonas gorgoniicola. The sequence goes on along the minus strand of NZ_JAPFCC010000001.1, from coordinate 1,945,758 downwards.
CCAAACAAATAACACCGGAAAAGCAGCCCTTTGTGAACGCATCTTACGCTAATACTCTCGACTTTCAATTTTTCTCTCCTGCACAGGATCACTTTAATGGCATGATCCGCCACCTCGAATCTGCCTGCCTGCAGGAACATGGCACAACCGAAGAGTACATTCGAACCAATGGGGACGAGCTGCTTCGGCTAATGTTTCAGGGCTATCTCGATAAACAGGCTGAAGATGAAGAAAAAGCAGTGTCTGTCACTCCCGCTGACGGCATACCTCGTAACCATATTCGTCAAAATACCAGCCGGGTTCTCACCACGGTGTTTGGCAAGGTAAAGGTCAAACGGTTTGCTTATAGCCAGCGCAATGTCTCCAACGAATTCCCACTGGATGCCGGGCTCAACCTTAATAACGACCAATATTCTGATGGTGTACGCAAGCGTGTGGTCACGGATGCTATTGATCGTTCTTATGACAATGTCGTCAAACGGCATCGTGAAAATTGCCCCGGCATAGTTGGCAAGCACCAGACAATAAAGCTGGTTGAAGGCACAGCCCAGGATTTTGTCGAATTCTATGAACAACGAACCATAGAAGATGAGCAAACAGATGACCTATTGGTTCTGAGCTTTGACGGGAAAGGTCTGGTCATGTTGCCAGATGGGTTAACCTAAATTCAGCGGTTAACCCCTGAGCTAAACTCTCACCCTCAACAATATTGAGGGCTTGAAGATGATTCGACCACCAAAACCCACTCCCCCAAAGGGTGAGTTGTCTGAAATGGAAAAAGACCCCTTATCCGTCAAACTCGAAGTCGATTCTTTCGACGGTAAAATTCATGTCGAGTGGGAGCCTGAAGCATCGGTCACCCCAATGGGACAGCTTCCTTTTTTTATACAGTTTTTAAAAACAGGTCACCGATTTGAACCCTGGATTAACGATTGCCCACTAACTTATAAAAGCCCAAACGCCCCTCAAAAAGTGGATGTGATTGGCTCATTAATGCTTTCCATTCTTTCAGGACATAAACGCTATGCGCATATCGGAACAATTATTGGTGATAAAGTAAACGCTCAGTTGCTTGGGATGAAAAAAATTGTCAGCGATGATTCTGCCAGGCGTGGTTTAAAGAAGATTGACGAAGATGAAGGCGTTGAATGGATGCAAAAACACCTCCATCTCTGTTTTGATCCGTTATTAACCATTCCATGGATTATGGATGTTGATGTTACCGTGAAAACCATTTATGGGCATCAGGAAGGAGCGGTTAATGGCTATAACCCACATAAGAAAGGGAGGCCCTCTCATACTTACCACTCATATATGATGGCTAATCTTAAATTAATACTGGAGGTTGAAGTCAGACCCGGAAATCAAAGTCAAAGTAAATACTCTTTACCCGGTTTAATGGAGCTATTAAATCGACTTCCAAAATGTTGCTGGCCTGAATTTGTTCGTGGTGATTGTGATTGGGGAAGTGACCGGGTAATGAGCGAATTGGAAGATGCTGGTTGTCATTATCTTTTTAAAATGAAGAAGCACGACAACGTTAAGAAAGCCATAGGGAATGCACACTGTAGCGGAGGATGGGTAAAATACGACAACCATTGGGAGGGAAAAGAATCCGTAATTAAACTGTCAGGATGGAAAAAAGAAAGACGCATAATTATTGTTCGAAGACGGCGTCCTGAAAATGAAATACCGATGTTGGAAAAAGGAATAAAAGAACGTCAACAAACGTTAGCATTAATAGAAGAGCCAGAAAATATAAAAGCTTACGAGTATTCGGTTCTGGTCACATCTCTTGATAATGATATAGTCTCGATCATTAATCATTATCGCAACAGGGCTGACTGTGAAAATAACTTTGATGAAATCAAAAACCAATGGGGCTGGGGCGGTTATGTAACAAAAGATATGGCAAGATGTCGAATGCTGGCCCGAATGGTTGCCTTGGTTTACAACTGGTGGACGCTATACGTTCGATTGAGTAATCCGGAATCCCATAAAGAATCAATTACCAGCCGTCCCTTATTAATGAGTTCAATTGGCAAGCTGACCCACTCTGGCAATCAAAAGAAAATAAAGCTGACAAGCCAGCATCGATGGATGTATAAAATTGCGAAATTACAAAGTGAACTGTGTGATTTTTTTGATTCAATCAAAAGTATCGCACCGCAGTTGACTCCAATTAACGCATGGTGTCGTATTTTAACGAAAGCAGTCTCGAAATTTTTGAAAAAGGGGCAGGTTATTACGATGCAACCATTAATTGGATCGGGTTAATAACTTAAAAAAATGCTGCTCTGAACTGTGAGAAGCTATCCCTAACGGCATGGCTCAATGGCGTTCAACTGCTGAATTTAGGGTTAAGGGAAGCGACCCGCAAGAATGCAGAGACAAGCAAGAAAAAACGTCAGACACGTTTAAGTCCGGGAGAAAAGAAAGACCGGAAGCGTATGGCTATGGTGGCGACTGTTTACACTGTGCGGGCAAACCCACGCTCACCAGAGTCCATCATGAACTCTGAAAAGAAAGCGGACAATGTCGTCAAATTTCGACCTCCAATACGCAACAAGAGGGTTTGGGCCAGTGTTGAGAGGGACGGAGAAACAGTCATCGAAGAAGCCTTTGATGAGGCTCTCAAGCGTGACCCGGAACGAAAACGACAATGGGTTGTCGTGGTCGATGGGCATCCGCATCAACTGAAAATGATTGAAAGAGTCGCCCGCAGAAAACAGGTCAAAACCAGCATCGTAATGGATTTCATTCATGTGCTGGAATATCTGTGGAAAGCCGCTCATTGTCTGCATGATAAAGGTGATAAATCTATTGAGAAATGGGTTGAGCAGCAAGCACTGAAAATTCTTCATGGGCAGTCTGGCTGGGTAGCCAGGGGCATAAAGCAAAGTGCCACGAAACGAAAATTGAAGAATCGGGAAGCTGTTGATAAATGTGCTGGCTATCTGCAAAAAAACAGAGACCGGCTTTGCTACGATAAGGCGCTACGCTCAGGCTTTCCTATTGCCAGCGGAGTGATTGAAGGCGCTTGCCGACATTTGATAAATGACCGTCTTGATATAACAGGCGCACGATGGAGTCTGCAAGGCGCGGAAGCTATTCTGAAGCTTCGCTCAATAAACTCCAGTGGAGACTGGGATGAATACTGGTCATATCACCATTCGTGCTCTAAGAAACGAAATTACGGTGAGTTGGTGGTGAATAGGGGGGCTTCGTCGTAGCAAATGAACCGCACCCAAATCCTTTGGCCTGAACTTGCCGGGTGCCGTCTGCTTGTCCTGTTTCCTGGCCAACTCCTGCCGTTCTTTACGGTGCCGGGTTTTATACCGCCCAGCCTGGTCAAAACGTGGGTCACGCTGGCGAAACTGGTTATCCGCAATATATGCATTGACGCCCTGATCCATCAGCTGTTGCAGATTGTCTCTGCTGTGGAAGCCACTATCTGCCGTAATCACCGCAGACTCCATGACATCACGGGTGTCATCCAGCAAGTGGCAATGCTGACGTATTGCTTCCACCATAGGAATCAGTGCGGGCTGCTCCAAGCCACTGCCATAAGCCTCGGCGTGCATGATTACCTGATGTTTATTGTCCACGGCAGCCACACCGTTATAGCCCTGGATCACGCCTTTGGAGGTTTTCATCTTGGCACTGTCAGGGTCTGGTGTGTCACGAGAGCAGAGTCGGTCTGCTCGTAACTGCAATAGAGATGGAGGTGGGCCCTCCGGTGGCGGCTTCTGGAAGCGACCACCAAACCACTGTGAGCTGCGCTGATTAAGAGTCAGGGTGGTGAGCGTCACAGAAAAGGCGCAACAAGATTGCGTCAGGTGTGAAACCTGAAGATGAACGCAAGTAAACCAATGATGACGTGTCGTAAGCGTGTATTTTGACATCAAAAGTGGAGGGCAGATCCACTCCATGATGAGCTCAGGGGAAATCCAGTTACTGCCTGAGTGGTGTCCGGCACAAAGTTGGCATGAGCAGGTTTCAGGCTCTTTTGCGGAACGTGAGAACCTGTCGCTCTGGTGTTAAGGGAGCCAGCCAAGCTGATGAAACAGCAAGGCTCTGAGTACCAATACAGAGCACAGGGGCGGATCAGCCCGTAATAGTGATGAAGCACCTGTAATGGGTGTGGAGCTAAGGAGCTGACTTATCCAGCGGAAGGAGTAGATCAACCAGTTAAATGGGATGAGTCTATGACCGAAGCAAAACCGTTCACAATTTCAAAAAGGCTTGTCTGGCAAGCCTGGCAGAAGGTGAAGGCCAACAAGGGAGCCGCCGGCATTGATCGTCAGTCACTGGCTGATTATGAAGTCAATCTCAGCGGTAACCTGTACAAACTATGGAACAGGATGTCATCGGGAAGTTACTTTCCTCCCCCCGTCATGCGTGTAGACATCGAAAAGAAAGATGGAGGCACGAGACCGCTGGGAGTACCGACAGTAGCTGATCGCATAGCACAAACTGTGGTCAAATTGATCATAGAGCCATTAGTGGAACCAGTTTTTCACGAAAACTCCTATGGTTACCGGCCACATCGAAGCGCTCTTCAGGCGCTGGCGGTAGCGCGGAAGCGCTGCTGGCGGCGTGACTGGGTGATTGATCTCGATATAAAAGGTTTCTTTGACAATCTTGATCATGACCTCATGATGAAAGCAGTGAGGCACCATATACAGGAACCTTGGGTGCTGTTGTATATAAAACGTTGGCTGGAAGCGCCTGTTGATGATGGCAAGGAGAAAATCACAAGAGTCAAAGGGACGCCACAAGGGGGAGTTATTAGCCCTCTCTTGGCAAACCTGTTCATGCACTACGCATTTGATCATTGGCTGGAGCGGCACATTCCGAATGTCTGGTTTGAGCGCTATGCTGATGATGCGGTGATCCACTGTCGCACAAGACAGGAAGCGGAGTTTGTTCTGGAGCAGGTCAGAAACCGGTTAAAAGACTGTGGTCTGGCATTGCATCCGATAAAGACAAAGCTGGTTTATTGCAAGGATGATGATCGACCGGAAAAGCATGAAAACACCTCGTTTGACTTTCTGAGCTACACCTTTCGTCCAAGGATGACCCGCAGCAAGTACGGCAAGTTCTTTGTCAGCTTCCTGCCCGCTATAAGCAAGGCTTCGGCTCAGCATATACGGGATACCATCAGAGAGCTGGCAATACCTACCAAACGTTCGCTGTACTCGCTGGAGGAGCTGGCAAAGCTGATCAATCCGATAGTACGGGGCTGGATCAATTACTATGGAAAATTCTATCCGTCGGAATTGAAGAAAGTACTGAACTATGTGGAAGCGACGCTGGTTCGCTGGGCTATGGGCAAATACAAGAAATTGAGGGGCCGAAAATGGCGGGCTTCCCGATGCTTGGGGAGAGTGGCCAAAAAGGCTCCGTTGTTAATGGCACACTGGCGATTTGGCTGTGTGTCAGCGGTTGGATAAGAAGAGCCGTATGAGCTGAGAGGTTCAAGTACGGTTCTGTGAGCTGCTGAGGGGGAGGTTCCCTTGGTAGACTCGACTAACATTGCCCTTAAGCGGCTGCTTACGTTTATTACGTTTTTCTGGCTGGTCTTTCAGAAACGTCTTGATCCGTCTGGCGGCCTTACGTAACGATTTAATCCGCTGTTCATCTTCCTGCCGGTTTTTTGGGTTTACCTTGTCTGCTGCGTCTTCTTCCCTATGTTGTTGCATCAGACTGGCAATCATCATCTGCAGCTTTTGTTGCTTTTCTGCCAGCTCCTTGTGAGTGCCACTCCACTCTTTGCCTGCATTGGACGACATTTTGCGCCCATCAATGGCAAACATTTCATGGCCAATCAATTGGAGCTCATCGCAGATCATCAGTATTTGCAGAAACAGCAAACCAACCGGCTGGTGCATGCGGCTGATAAAATCGGCGATGGTGGTGAAATGAGGCTGACTGTCAGCAGACAGTGCCATAAACACCACATTCTTCTGGCAGGCCCTGGCAATCTGTCGACTAGAGGTAATGCCGCGAGAATAGGCGAACAGCACCACCTTTAGCAGCATAGCCGGATCGTAAGCCGGACGACCGCTGTCATCATTCTTGTAGTGATCATAAAAGATGGAAGTGTCCATCTCATGATCCACCAGGTAATTCAGGGAGTACTCGAATGTTCCGGGAACCAGCTGTTCAGACAAGTTAACCGGGATCATCAGGTTCTGGTTGGTGTTATACGGCAGAAACTTCGGCATAGCGCGGGTTCTAATGGTTATCAGGGGCACTGCAGGTATTTTACCAGAAACAGCCCCGTGTCGCCTGTGTCCCAGAGGTTTTTCTACAGGCTCAACGCTTGGTTGTGGGGCGCCGAAAGTGTCCCAGGAGCGCAGCGACGAACACCAACCACTTGTTAGGCGAATTTCACTCAAATTTTAAAAGTAATATCACCAATGTCTTGAGTGATTTGTGGTTTGCTTTTTTGCAATTTCTTCAAATTTTCAATGTTTTGGCTTGGATGTCTATATGTATTTGTTCCAACAGATATTGGACACTCAATTACGTTAAATTCTGAAAGCCAGTTTCCAATGGTGAGATTTCCAGCATAGCCACCATGATGTGGTGTCACAAGAATAATATCCTTTCCTGTATAACGAGTTTTTATGGCATCATAAATTTTTTCATAATGATGGTCACCCGTCATTCAGCACCTATATCAGGAATAAATCTCTTGGTACGGTCGACCAAGAATTGAAATGATGGTTAATTGCCTCTCCTGCAAGCCAACGACATGTTTTTCATGACCATCGACCAATAAAACATTAATTCCCTGAAAGCAAAAAAATACCCAGCGTGCAGTCGGATTCTGATAGGGCTTTCGCTTCATATCCGGAAAGAACCTACTCTGACGCTTTAATTCATGCCTGATTCGATGCTGTATCGCTGCGTAGACTAACAGGCAAAGCGTCATCACCATAAGCAACGCTTCTATACGTTCCGGCTTCTTTAAAAACAGCGAGGAGACCAGAAATTCAGGGCTTTTAAGAAACCGAAATCCACGCTCCACCGACTGCTGTGATTTATAAGTGCTCAACACTTCTGCTGAACTTAGCCGGCTCCTGTCCAGATCATTTGTTGCCAACACAAAGCACCCCAGGGAAGCCTCTGCTACTTTACGACAGTCAACGGATACCCAAGGATGACCGCTGACATAATACTCCACGCTATCTGGTTTGCTGTCTTTCTCCGGACGTCCCACTTTGGTATAGCATGGTTTTGTCGTAATTACAGGTTCTGCCTGACAATAATTGCTTTTTGATTGCCACTCATTGAACGCACGCAATGCGTCCGTTTCACACTTGAACGGTTTCTTCGCCAGCTTGCTGGTCAGTGCTTCCGCTTCTTTTTCTGACTTTTTCAACAGTTTTTTGAGCAGTGTTTTCTGTTCGCTTTTCCGAGCCTGTTCACTGCGAATCAGAACCCACCGTTGAGATACATCCGCATAGTCGGACAGTACTTCGCAGCTCTCATAACCTTCGGCATCTTCAACCGGTGTCATCGCACAAGAAGCGACACTGTCCACAAGCTCTCTTGCGGATTTTATTTTAGCCGGAACCCGGGTGATGAACTGTTGCTTTTGCTGATGCAATATCTGTACATTGTCTGTTGTATAAAGTGCAGCATCGCCGATCAGGTAACGATTATTCAGCGCCTCTTTGTAGCATTTCAAATGCTTGCTGATGACTTTTTTAAAATTAGTGTTGTCGTTTATATTGCCACTGGATGCGGCCATGAATACGGGAATACCCGCCTGATTTTCAGTCATTAGGAGCAGTATCGCCTGATTTAATTCAGGTCGGTGATCTCTGCTGTATCCACGACAGATTTTAATGCAGTTCAGATCTTCTTCATCGACTTCAGACTCACTGTTATAACGACCGTCCACATGAAAGCTGGTTGAATCAAGATTCAGAGCATTACACGGCAGTTTCAAGACATTAACGGCCTTGACAGCCAGTGATAAATAGACCTCACTTACACCCAGTTCAAAAATTTGATCCAAGGCTCTGCCGAGTACACTTTCGTTGATATGTTCCGGCTCTATACCCGGCCGAATAAGTTTATCCAGTGGTTTGTCGGCGTGAAACTCAGGGAACATGTGGAGTGTGCGAGCAGTGAAGCCCAGTCCGTTAAGCAGCATTGAGACAACGGTTTCTCCGAAGGAAATCTTTCTGGTTTCAGATTGGTTGGGAACCAGAGAATCCAAGAGGTTAGCGATCCCGAGCTCTTTGCACATACCGGCCACCAACCCCGTATGGTCGATGCGTTGAATGTGAAATTGATGAGGTTGCATGGCATATGCTCAGTCTGAAAATTTTTTACATTTTAGATGGTTTTAGGAAATTCTCAGATTAAGTGCTGAATGACGGGTCACCAGTGAGGATGGTAATTTTACTATTTCCTTTTATGACGAGTACGATTCCAGTTTGATTTCTGGATCTTCCATTAACAGCTCTATATACATCAACAGAGTTAGATGATGATACTTGGTTTAAATTTATTGCTCTACCGGTGCGTTTAGTGCTTGGAGAAATTAATGTTAGTCCTACGTTTTTAGATTTCAAATGTTCTACAGTACTTTTATATACATTTGAATTGGGAATATTAGAGGGTCCATAAATATATTTTATTCCTCTAAGATGGTGATCACTTAAATACTTTAATGCTTGAAAGTGATCCATGTCCCAATGGCTAATTATTATGCAAATTTCTTTGTTTTTGAAGGTGGAAAATCTCTTTTCTACAAGGTCTTGTATTTCTGAAGTTTTGTATCTAGATGAAGCCCCTGTATCATAAATTAAGATTTCATTATCTGTATGTATTTCGTTCCAATTACCTTGCCCGCAGTTGATTACTGACAATTCCTTTATTGTGTTTTTAAATCCAATCTCAATATCGGAAAATACTTTATAATCATGTTTGGATTGGCTTGTTAAATACTGCGTGTAATTATCAATTGATTTTTTTACTTTTATAATTCCTGAGTACCCACCACTTCCTTCGTCATCTTCACCGATATCGTCATATTCTGACTTAGAGAACAGCTTTATTGGTAGAGAGTACCAAGAGCCAGGGTGCATTCGGTGTCTACCAGAATACCGTAGTCTTAAATTGTAGAATTTATCAGGATTGTATTCGGCAGTTTGAGAAATACTTTTTAATAGAGTTCTACCGCTTTCAATCGAATCAAAGTCAATTGTATATTCGACATCCTCACCATTTATCTTTGAGATGTAGTTTTCTATGTAAATTTTTATATGTGACGGCACGATATATCCTTATTTGCCTAACCCCCGCTTGTACGGCGGCGTCGCCGTCCGAACGAAGCTCTTGGTACGCCCGGCATGGGCATGAACTTATGGGGTGAAAGTCCCCTGTGGGTAAACCAGCATCGGATCTGGAGCCGAATAAGCCCACCGATGATAACCACTAGCTTAAGGCAAGTGCAATCTCGCGAGGGATTGTGCGGAGGCAGTCTGACTGCAAAAGTGCGAGCCGACGGACAGAAATCGTATACAAGGTCGAGTCTCGTGGGCGAGTGAGCCAAAGATCACAAAGCCCTCTGGTTTGAGAGATACGGTAAATGCGGCGGTCGCCTGCATGGATGCAGGTGAGGGGCGTGAGCAGGACGCGGAAGCCTTGTGCACTGACAGTTCATGCTCTTATCCGGGGAGGTCTGTTCAACATGCGATTGGTCAATCCCAGTTCTCAGCTACTGGTTACAACAGGCTCGGCGGACAGGGCTCATCATCCTGTTCGAGCAAACCCGATGACCACCAATAGCGCCCGCAGGAGTAATTCTGTATGGTGATTGAACAGAAGTCAGCAGACGTCATACGACTGCATGGATGCAGGAGCTAGAGTAACGCAGGAGCAGTTACCGCGTAGTTGTTCGACAGGAGTCGCCAACGAAGGACTGAACATAGAAAGCAGAGAGGAGTCATGTACCCTCAATAGCGAACGAGCCGACTGGCTCTTATTGATCTTTGAATATTATACGTAACACTGCCTGCAAGCATAACTGGTATCGTGTAACCTGAAGAGTAAGCGTTCAAACAGGGTACAGACTCCCCCTACTTGTCCAGAGGCGCTTTTAACGGATTTTTCCCAAAACGCTCTTTCCAATTCCGGGGAATCAGCTCATTGATTTGTCGGGCGGGGTGGAGGCTGACTCTTTGGAGGACGTCAACCAGGTACTTGTAGGGGTCAATATCTTGCAGGCGACAGCTGACCAGCAGGCTCTGGATGATGGCAATATGCTCTGCACCCGTTTCTGTCCAGCTAAACAAGTAGTTTTTTCTTCCCATTGGGATACATCGGAGTAATCGCTCAAGATGGTTGGTGTCCATCTGAACATCCGGGTCATCCAGAAACACTCTCAGTGACGCTTGATGGTTTTCAGCATACGCCAGTGCTTTGCTCAATGGGTTCGTTTTGGTCAGTTCCGGCCTCTGCCGTTCCTTACGGCACCAGTCAAAAAACTCATCCACAAGAGGTAGTGACTCCTCCTGTCGGATGCACTGCTTCTCGTCTCCGGCAGTGTCGGTATCACGAATACGTTTTTCTACGCGATACAGTTTGCCGATCAGGGCGAGTGCATGAGCAACGGCTTCAGGTTCATCGTCTTTCGCCCAGTCAAAGTACCTGCGACAATGCACCCAACACTGAGCTTGCGTGATGTCAGGGTGTTTTTTGCAGTAGCTGTCATAAACACCGTAGCCATCAGTCAGCAACACGCCTTTAAAGTCTTTCAGTAGTGGCTCGATGTGCCGTGTAGATCGGGTCAGTGACAGGGTAAACGCCACTTCGTTCCGTTCGCCATAGACCGGCCAGAACCAGGCTTTCTGCATTTTGCCTTTTTCCTTGCGGCCTGCTTTGCCCGGTGTTTCGTCCATGGCCAGTATGCGGCTTTCCAGCACACTCTTTAATAAGGCACTATGTACTGGCTTGAGCAGTTCAATGCTTCTATAAACCAGGTTGGTCAGTGTCGTCCGGCTCAGTTTGACTCCGCTGAGTGCCATGCGCTGATGCTGGCGGTATAAAGGCAGGTGGAAGACAAACTTGTCGATCAGCATTCCAGCCAGCAAACTGACATCGGCAATGCTGCGGTCAAAAATGCCGGAAGGGGCGGCTACTGTCGTCAGGGTCTGGCTGGGCTTATGCCTGACTACTGGGCGACGCTGTTCATGAATGACGTAGCTGCCGGGGCGCTGAACCAGTGTTCGGGTGGTTTTATAGTCAATGACTTCGTATTGATCCGCATCCTCACCCTGCAGTTCCGGTGCTGGCAATTCAGTGACTTCAACGGGTACCCGTTCGTCAAAGCGAAGCCCTTCATCGGTGACGCAATCGTCGGAACGCTGCTTCTTGCGTCGTTCGTAGGTGATGGTTTCTGTTTCAGGGGGCGGTGTTGTCTCTGGCTTGGCGAAAATCTCACCAAGGTCTATCTGGTCAGGGTTATCAATAGTCAGTCGTTTTTCGGACTTCTCACCAAATACCTGCCGTTTAAACCAGTTGAGCTGCTGTCTGGCAGAAGAAAGTTCCTGAAGTGCTGTATCCAACGCTGACTGCAACTGGCGGTTTTGCAGTTGCAGGTCAACGGGATTGGCGGTTTCAGAATGATTCATGGGGTATGACTATAGCTGCTTTTCAGCAGTGTGCAGCTCATGGTCATAACGTTTAAATTTCTGGACAGAGCTGAGGTCAATGCCTTCAAGCAAGAGTTTCAAATCGGTCCAGCATAATGAATGTTTTGTGGCATCCTGCCAGTGGTGGCGAAAAGTACCCTGTTCAAGTCGTTTGCTCCAAATGCAGTAACCGCTGCGGTCAAAGTAGAGTATCTTGACCTGGTTGCCTTTGCGGTTGATAAACACAAACAGCTGTCCACTGAGAGGGTTCTCCTTGAGCTGGTTTTTGACCAGTGCCGACAGGCCATCATAGGACTTACGCATGTCAGTCGGCCGGGTGCATAACCACACCCGAACACCGGATTCAGGGAAAAACATGTTACTGCCGCATGCGAAGGATGACGTTGCCGGGGAGTTCGAGTTCAATGTCCCAGGTCTGTTTGGGCAAAGGTTCTGAGGCAACCGGCAACTCTATAAATTCAGGGGCTTTCTGTTCTGCTGGCTTGTCGTTATTGTTCAGTTTTTTCTTCCAGTTATAAAAGGTAGCCAGGCAGAGTCCTTTAGACCGGCAAAACTCGGACTGAGTGGCAGTACCGTTTTGTTGTTCGGTGATAAGGGCTTGCCACTGGCTTTGGCTGAGTCGTTTGGGTCGGTTTGTTTCTGTAGCCATGGTGATCTCCGGCATGATGAATGCCGGAGTAGCATGGGCTGTCATGGAGAGTTTGGGTAGACGTCCTTAAATGACCGGTTTCCCTGAAGAATCCTTTGATTGTTTCAGGACTTTTTTGCAAGCTTCCCATCTTGCCCCGGATGAACTTTATAAATTCATCTTTCGTCTTCAGGGCAACCTTTCCAAGCTTTTCTTTAAGGTGGTTCCAAACTTGTTCATCCGGATTCAGTTCCGGTGAATAGCCCGGCAGTAAGTGAAGATCGAGCAGCCTTGGCTCCTGTGCCACATATTCTTGCGTGTGCTTTGCCTTGTGTGCAGGATGTCCATCTGTGATTACAATCACGGGTTTATCAACGCTTCGAACCAGAGATTTAAGAAAGTTTACGAAGGCAAAGCGATCCATACTTCCTGTAACTCGATGCTGCAGTTTTTACTTAGGGAAGCAGCACTGTAGAATATACCAGTGCTTCGTCATTCCCGCAGAAGAGGCTGTCGCAAAAGGTGAAAAATGCGAAATAAACCCTGAACCGTCATCCCCACCTTCGATGGGTTGTTTTTCTCTGCTACTGCCCTTATTGCGATGAAGGATTACGGAGATCAGTTTCTGCCCGGAGCTCAGTAGTTACAATAACTTTTCCATCACGTTGTGTGACAATAGTTGTCTCTGTTAACGGAGTTGAATTAGTAACCACTCTAACCGGTGGTCTTTCTTCATTAGTTGAGCTGATATGGCTTACGCTGATTGTTGTGGGGGAGCCTAGGCCAGAGTTAAAAGAGCGTGTTGTTGTGACTACTCCGGCGGACGCCTGAATGAATACGGTTGTATCAGGCGTATTCGGGGCTGGGTGACGCTTTTCTATGTGCTTATGGAGTCTATCTCGTCGTGTATAACCAGATTTACAGACTGGGCAAAGAAACTTTTGCCCTGTATGGGCTTGCATGTGTCTGGTTAAATCACTCTTTGCGGTAAAACCTTTTTCACAGACCTCACAGATATATGGCTTTTCGCCTGTATGAGTTCGCATGTGTCTGGTTAAACTATACGACTGGCTAAATTTTTTTCCACAGACCTCACAGCTATATGGCTTTTCACCTGTATGGGTTCGCTTGTGTCTGATTAAATCAGACACATTGGGAAAATCTTGTCCACAGAAATCACAGCTATATGGATTTTCGCCTGCATGAGTTAGCATGTGTCTGGTGAGTTTGTACTGGGTCGTACAGTTCCTGCCACATTCTGAACATCTAAATGGCATACCAGAACCTCTTTTACTGCCATTAATGTTCCGGTTTCAAATCATAAGTCTGTTTCTGGAAATTACTGACATAGGAAAAACACGGTAAATTATAGTGCTTTCTGTGCTGTCTCGCGCATTGCGGTAGCGACTAGCTGAAATACAGCCTCACATCATTCGCCGCCCTGAGTTAAAGAAATGGGGTGTAGCAATTGTTCCGGAGCCGGTAAATTGTTGATTGCCGCTCCCCTTAAACAACACGCTCCATGCGCCCCAATGCTAAGCTGCGTCCAACAATTCAAATTTCTGAGCATGAGCTTTCAATGTGTCCGTTGCTTCCTGTCTTCCCAGGTCTCTACCAGCCATATGTCTACTCGACTCTCGTTTAGGCAGAGTGTCTTCCAACGCTAATGTAAGAGCCTGTAGCTCATTGTCCGGATCATCCGACTCCACCACCGCTTTTACCGTGTTAAGCAATGCTTCCGCGTTGAGGCGCTCGATCAGACAACCAACGGGCATCCCGGGCTGTTTGTTTTTTAGCAGGACGAATTGCTCAGGGTGCAGCAATAGCATATGTTCGCACAGCAGACTCAGAATCACGCCACGCTGCGATCCATCAGCACCTTGCTGCTTGCTCAATCTGTTCCAGCCGCAGTGGGCTTTCCAGTCCTGAATAAAAACCTCGACCAACCACCTCAAGGTGTAAAGCCTGACTATATCGGTATGTCGCCATGACATATCTGAAGCCACCAGGTAACGATAATCTTCCTCACCTTCATACTTCAGGGCAATAACAAAACGTCTTTTCCCATGAGCCTTAACATACAATCGAGCTGCTTGAATGGTGACTTGCTCTTCTTTGCCACCTCGGATCATAAGTTGGGCCTGAACTCCCTTTTGACGTGCAAAATAAGTTTTCAGGGCAGCTTCAGAATGACCTCTGTTAGACACTTTCTGGTTGGAGCGTAACTGGCTGATAACCTGGGCTCCGCCGGTTATCGCAGCTGCCTTATCCATGAAGTCTCCTGTGCCATACAATGCGTCAGCGAGTACACCTCTGATTGCGATTTCCGGGAACGCATCAACAAATTCTTGCAGCATATCCAGTGTCAACGACTGCATGGTGGGATAGCGAACATGGTCTGGTTCGGGGCGCGCAGGTCGCTCTTTGTTCTGAACACCTTGTTTCCTGAGCGACTTGTCTTTCTTCCTCCACGCCGACAATGCAGGGTCGGGTACATAGAAACGGAACCCTACCGGGAAGGTGGCTATTTCAGTGACAAGCACCATGAAGACCAGTTCCTGTCCGTTAAAGTAGCCGCCCGTTGATTTATCTTTTACCTTGTGGGCGCCGTCTATTTTGGAGGTTCGCTTGGTACGCTTCTTCCCTGTGTCGTCAGCTGCAAGGGTTCCGGCTTTTATCCCATAGCTTAAGAGTATGTTTCTGATGCTGGCCTGTAACAAGCTATGCCATGCTATTTCAGCCTTATAAAACATCCAGCACAGGCGGGTTGTTTTGAACTTGCCCAAACTTCTGCGTTCAAAAGCGGCCCAGTTAATGGCTTTGGTTACGACAATGCCCATGATAAAAACACCCAGTGTCACCTTCTGGCTTTTACTCAGCTGTGCAGACGAACTGATGGATTTGAGTGAGTTATTTAGTGCCTGTCCGAAAACCCTCAAACACTTGAAAACAGCAGCCTGCAGCCCCATATAGTTCTCGAAGATTTTACAAAACAGGCTGTTTTCACATTTATGCGCCAAACCATCAACCCACAAATGCAGTTGGGCGAGGTTGATATCTCTGCCATCACCTTTGACGCTAAGTCAAGAGACGACATCCCCCGTCTGCTGAAAGCTTTGCAGCACATATGGACAAACCTTGAGCTGCGTAATCAGGTTTTTCAAGTACTCGACACCATGACTTCCACAGACAAAAACAATGGCCGTCCTGGTATGGAGTTCTGGAAAATACTGGTGTTTGGCACACTTCGCCTGGTCACTAACTGCGACTACGACCGCCTGAAAGAACTGGCTAATGAGCATGGCACTCTCAGGAAAATGCTGGGTCACGGCCCTTACTGCACGCACTCTTACCATACTCAGACACTGCAGGATAATATCAGCTGCTTCACGCCGGAAATACTGGATCAGGTAAACCAGATTATAGTGGCAGCAGGTCATCAGCTCGTAAAAAAAAAGATGAACCGCTACATGGCCGTGCCGATTCGTTCGTAGTTAAAACCGATGTCCACTTTCCTACGGATATCGGCTTATTGAGCGACGCTTGTCGTAAGAGTATCGAGTTTGCGTCAGCTCTATCTGACCAGTATCGACTGCCGGGCTGGCGTCAGCGTGAATACCTGAAGGATCAGCACCGCAAGCGTTATAACAAAGCACGAAACCTGAAGCATTCCAGCGCTACCTGTGAATTGAAACAGCGCTTGCGGCAGCACGAAGTTGAAATGGCTCATCTTGAGTACATCAAGTACAGCACCTCAATTATCCGCAAAGCTGAATTGACCTTGTCTTTGCTGACCAAACAACAACCGGATGAGCCAAGGCTGGAGAACCTTAAATACCACATTGCCCATAGCCACCATCAGATAGACCTGATTTACCGGCGGGTTATTGAGTACGAGCAGATTCCTCATAATGAGAAGGTGTTCTCAATTTTTGAACCTCACACCGAGTGGATCAGCAAGGGGAAAGCCGGAACCCCGGTGGAGTTGGGATTACGGGTTTGCGTGTTGCAGGATCAGTTTGGTTTTACCCTGCATCACCAGGTCATGCAAAAGCAGACAGACGACCAGGTTACAGTGCCTATGGCAGAGGGTGCCAAAAAACGGTTTTCAGCATTAAGCCAGGTGAGCTACGACAAAGGTTTCTGGAGTCCGGGTAATCTTGAAAAGCTCGAAGTGCTGCTGGAACGTGCAGTTTTGCCCAAAAAAGGCAGGCTGTCAGCCATTGACAAAAAGCGGGAATCTCACCCGGAATTTATTCGGGCAAAAAGAAAACACTCAGCCGTTGAATCTGATATCAATGCACTGGAGGCGAACGGTCTCGACAAATGCCCGGATAAAGGCATTGAGGGTTTTAAGCGCTACGTTGCACTGGCGGTTGTTGCCGGTAATTTGAAGCGGCTGGGTAAAATTCTTCTGACCAGAGATCGTCAGTAACCTTCGAGCCAGATACCCGCTCCTTTGCTTTTGATCATGCCATGCGTGAGGGTTTACTATGCTCGGAAATAGGTGATTTTGATTAAATTTTGAGCAGCATAGTATAAAAACTGCTCTTGCACTGTGTTGGCAGTGAAATCTGATCACTATCAATTCCTGCCCGCCAGAATCAGAAGAGGTTTTTCAGGGGTTTTCTGACAGGCACTATTTAGAGCATCCAGAAAGGCGGTGACAGCAGGTAATGGGCGGATTAGCACAAACGACACTTGACGGTAATTAAGTTCCTATGCGATCTTACCTTCCAGCCTGCTGCTGTGGCTATGACGGAATCTCGCAAGGCCTGATTTCGGAGCCGCAGTGGTAGTCTACTTCTTTTTTCCTCCCCCGTGACACTCCCCTTCGAATCACTTAAAAACTGCAGCATCGAGTGTAAATGTTTTGTATCTCATTATCCCTTCGGAACTTACAACCGAAATAAGGTTTAACCTGTGTCTTGAGCCCGTAGCTTTCACGACAGGAGTGAGTCCCTTGACGCCCCACGTCCGACCACGATGACTTTCTGACTTGGCCGTAGATTCATCCAGAAAGAAAATAATGGCATCTTGCTCAACTGCTTTTTTGAGTATCTGCGGATAGCGGAGATTCAGCCATTCAGCAATTTTTTTTGGTCTTGCTGCCATGCTCCCCAACGGGGCTTCTGGGGGCTAAATCCCATCCGCTTAAGAAGCCTGGCAACAGAGGCTGATACATATTTGACCTGAAATTTCTGATCAATAAGCTTGGCGACTATCTGACAAGTGCAAAGTGGAGTTTGGTAGCCATAGTCTATGGGAGAATTGCTTCTGAGAATCAGGTGGAGTTGTTGTTGCTGCTCTGGAGATAGTTTTGGTTTAGGACCTGTCTTGCCTGTACGTGTTTTGAGGCCGTCCCAACCATTACTTTCATAACGATCAATCCATTCATAGACAGTCTTTCTTGACGTACCGTATTTGCGAGCGAGGCTGGAAGGGTTCATGCCTGCATGCCAGTCTCTAATGGCCTCAAATCGTATTTGTTCTCTGACCTGATCCGAGATTTTGCGTCCGTCAATATTATTCATTACTGCCTCATCTATGAAGCAGGAGATAATACCAAACGACAGGTGTTACTTATAATGCGTACAAACCAATACTCGATATTGGCGAAAGAATTTGAAACCAGCTCTGGCTAACACAGGGTGAGCAGACAGCCGAACCTCGGACTCAGGCAAGAGAATAGAGATGATAGCTACCAGCCATTGAATCCTGTGAAGGTTAATACTTTCTGTGAACCGCCCGGTGCGGACTCGCATGCCGGTGTGGTGTGGGGAGAGCTGGAGAAAGACCAGCTCTTACCCGATTTAACTTCCGGGTGTATGGTTTTAAGATTGCTCAGGTTTATAAATACCTTCATAAAAATGCTCTAAGATATATTTATCAAAATAATCCAAGTCTGTAGCCCTCAGGATTACTTGATCATATCCCAGCTCATTAAACGAATCTAATACATCATGAATACTGATTTCATCGTCCTCTAGATTTATTAAACCTGAATCATGGATTTTTTTAGAAATCATTCTAGGTAGTCCATACTCTTCGAGAATATATACATTCGGAGGAAGAAATGCATATGAAACCTTGGAAGCAAACGATGATATATCTATAGATCGCTCTGGATAAAGTTCGTGCTGAATTACATTTATTTCATTTAATAAAGATGCAAATTTAAAAGTAGCTTTTCTCTCAAGCTCAAAAAAATCATCTATGCCAATATTGTGCTGATCTAAACGGTTTAGTAATTGGTGAAAATTCATGCTCCAATTTTGTGAGATAACTTTTATAAATTCTACGAACTGCCTGTATGGTGCACCAATATAGCCTGGTATGACCTCAAGGACTTTAAAAAGAGAATATTCCCATTGTTCAGGGTCGCTAGAATTAAGGTAGCCAAGTCCTTTAAAATTATTTGGAGATTCATCAAGAGCTCTTGATATTCGCAATATTACAGATGTATCTGCATCATCAAATGCATGTTCTTTTTGTAAACGGTCAAAGGACTCCTCACCTAGAATCTCTGACATTTCTTCTTTATAAGCAATTATTTTTGCAATTTGTTCTTGCGTCAGTTCTTGGGAAAATTGTTTTTCATCAATACTCGCTGCCAATTCATCACTGAACTCAAGGTCTATTTGGTTTTCTTCTTTTTTCGGTGGCTCTTCTAACAAGAATATATTGCCAATAAAATGTTTGAACATGCGGCCACCACGACCAATGATATTCCTATATGTGAAGTCATTAAGATTGTATGTACCATTCTTATTCCTCCAGAGAATAACATTTTCAGCTGACGTATTGACACCTTCAATGATTGAAGATGTAGACAATAATCTATTTAAGCCATTTTGCTCTTCGAAGAGCTTGACTTGTATTTGGCTTAATGAGCGATGTAAACGCCCATTATGTACACCACAACCACGCTTAATTAGGCTTGTCAGCTGCCAATTGCGGTCATAGTTTTTAATTAGCCAGTGAGAAAAACCAATTAGCAGTTGACTTTCTGTTTGAGGGGTTTCATCAATAAGTAGATTTGAAACTTCATTGATACTTGAATATGTTCCTGCATAAATAAGTGTTTTACCTTGTTCTTTTTTCAAAATGTCGATTAGCGCATCACTTTTCGTGTAAACATCATCGCTAATCTGTTTATAAACTTCGTTTTTTTCGAGAAAAACAGTGTTGTAATTTAGACTTATGAACTCCATTCCCTCGGTAAATACGCTGCCATTAAGATGTTTTATATTTGGAGCTAAAAAGTATCTTTGCTTTGCAATTTTACTTAACTTTAAAATTGCTCTTAATAAAGATGGCGAACGCTCTTTATCATATTTTTTGCTCGCCTTATAAAATTCATCAATGATTAAAATGTCAATTTCTTCTAGAATCCCTATGTAACTTATGGCTCGCTCTTGTGGGAAAATGAAAATATTGTTGTTGCTTGGTTCTACATCAGTAGTTGTTATTATCTTGTATTTATTGGAGAACTTTCTTTGTAGTCTTCTTCTTGTCTCATCTGTTAGTGCAATTGTTGGGACAATAATAACAACGTTTTTTGGTTTGTTTATTGCTATAAATGAATCTATAACAAAGCTTTTCCCAAAGCTTGTTGGTGCACTTACTGCTATGTTTTCTCCTTTAAGCAACTTTTTTAGTAGAGATGACTGCTCTTTATGTAAAGTGACATCATTTTCTCCAGTATTTACCTTAAAGGATTCGTGTATAAACTTTTCTTGCCAGCTTGCTTTCTCCAAATCTAAATAAGGATACAGTCCGACTGATCGAATAAAGTGGTTTAGAAGTTCAGGAAATTCAAGATTTTGCTTTTCAATTTTTGCAAGCAACTTGATTACTTCATTTCTTGCGAAATCAATTTCGTTGGCATTGATGAAGTCGTTAATATTATGAAGGTCTTCAAAAATATCACTCATCTGCAGCGTCCTCTTTGAATACCTTAACTTTGTTCACAAAGCGATTAACGATTTGTTCCTTATTCGGCACAGGTAATAATATTAAGTGAAAAGTAATGCGATCATACATATCAATTTTTGACAATGACTTTATTTGTTTTTTGAAATATGCCGTTGCTCTATCTTTGTGAAGATCAATGATGTTTTGCTTGTATTCATCCGTGAATCTATTATTGTTAGCTGTGATCTCGCACTCATGAATAATAAGTATTGGTATATGAAGTTTTGGTTTAATGTTGTCTATTGATTCTCTTTGGCTTAGAGCACTTTTTATGCTTTCAAGTAGATGCTCATCAGATACTAAATAGTCAACATCACGAACGTTTGTGATTATTGAATTTTCACGCTTCAATTTGTCTGTTGCAAGCGAATTACCAACAGATTTAACAATATCGCCAAGTCTACTATCTGAGATGTCGTTGAAGAATTTCGCTTCCCCGAACCAAATTGTAAAGTCATTTTTATCATCAAGAACAAGGTGGACACTGTCAGCACCTTTTGCATTGTCTTGTGAGTTCTGTTTGTAAAATATTTTAGGTACAACAGGTAATGCATTATAGTGGTACCGCATTATTCCATAGAGTATGATTTCTGCTAACTCACTTCCTTTTCCAATATCTCTATCCGAGTCAGTTAATCGCAAGCTCTGTGCAGCGGCAACCAATTTACTATGAGACTGATCTATTAAGCTTTCCCTTTCTGAATAGGATAAAGATGTTTCTGCAATGTTATCCCATACAAAATTATGAAATTTACTATGACGCCACTTTCCCTCTTGGTAATCATTGGCTAGTGACAATATAGACTTGTTTTCTATTGGTACAAGACTTTTATCTGTGCATGTATTTAAAAAGAGATCTTCAACCAAGACTTCAAAAGTCATATTCCATCCTTGGTGTTTTCAAAAAGAGAATTTAAATTATACATACGATGTTTATTTATTACTCTGAGGGGAGTTAACGAATGAAATGGACTCCTCCCACTTTTGGTAAATAATGCCAGACTGGTATATCCAGCGATATATTCCATCAGGAGAAGCTCATGAATACATTAACCCTCGGTATCGACCTGGCCAAAAATGTGTTCAGCCTGCATGGTGTTAACCAGAAGGGCAGAACCGTCATTCGTAAAACGGTAAAACGACAGCAACTGATACCTGAAGTCGCCAAATTACCTCCAGCCCTGATCGGTATGGAGGCTTGCTCCGGTGCTCATTACTGGGCCCGTGAATTTATCAAACTGGGTCACGATGCCCGGATCATGGCTCCGAAATACGTTGCCCCGTATCGACAGGGTGAAAAAAACGACAGTAATGATGCAGAGGCCATCTGCGAAGCCTTTGGTCGCCCGAAGATGCGCTTTGTGCCGGTAAAAACCGTACACCAACAGGCATCATTAATTATCCATCGCATTCGCCAGGGCTACGTGCATATGCGAACCGGTATCATCAATCAGCTGCGTGGTTTGGTGTCAGAATTTGGCATCGTCATGTGCTTAACCGGAGTGGTAATGCGGTCTTAAGCCTTGTTGACCGCTAACTTTTTGTTCGTCCACACTACCGCCTAAGACAGAAATAATGGTCGGATATTATTCAGACATCGGTCTCACAGTGGCAGTTAAATTTTAAAACCTGACTATCCTATCATGTTTTGTTTACAGTAAGCTGAGCTATATCAAAACAAGTTCACTATACTTGCCACACTTCAGTGTTTTGTCGGGAAGAAACCAGCGAAATGGGTGCGCTGCATACGTGGCTCGACAAAACCCACCCATGATATTGCCGTGAGGCAACTGGGACTCCCTGCGAGCGACTCATTTGATACCCTGTTACCGATTGACAGGGCAAACCGTCACCGAAAGCGATCTGCTTTTGGTATTTCAACACCTGGCACTGTTCAGACATTCTTTCATTGACTGCTTTTGGCAGGTTTCCCTGATCATTTGATTTTCATTGCTCAGTGTACCGAGCCGGATGATCTGACTACTGTTGTCAGAAGCAGGCTTTTTATCCAAATGACAGAAACCGGACTCACTGTTCAATTCTATCCTTCCATTTTTACAGCGAACTATTTGTCCTGAAATCAGGTTGACCATTCGCTCAATCAAAAGCCTTTCAAGAGACAGGCTTCAGGCTTATTGGCATCCGTGCCACACAGCAAATCTATCGTCGTATATCAAGCTCAAAACCACACCGCCGCCGCAAAACAGGAGGCAACTCTGCGGTTATCAATGTCACAAACGCCATACCAAACCCGGCCTTTATACAGAAAGGCTATGAGGTGCGCGTTAGTAACAGCTGGCATCTGTCTTGTTCCACAAAGAGCATAACTGCCCGCAGCCCTTGCGTTACAAGGCTGTCCCGCCTGACCAGAGCGTGATCTGGTTCCACATTAAACAATAACAGGGTTATCAGGACGGAAGTTCCCAGTGTACCGGACAAGGGCGGACAGGAGAGAATATGTCTCGTTATCACAGTAAATCTGACCGGAATTATGGCTATGGCAAGCAACTCAGTTACGCCGGACGTAATGCTTTGAAAACCACTATGGCAGGCCAGCGCCACAGCATTGCGACTCATTCGGAACGCTGGCAGCGGTTTTGCGACTGGGCTAAGACCCAAGACATTAAAGAAGCCCATCAAATCAACAATCACACCCTGAAAGACTACGCTGGGTATTTAAAAGCCAGACTCAACGGACAAGGCAAACCCATTGTCGTATCAACAGCACAAAACCGATTATCCACCTGTAACACCGTTCTTAAAGCCCTGCGTGGCAACAACGACATTTTTATTAGTCCCGCCGAAGCCCTTGACGCCAAACGCTGCCATATCCGTACAGAAGCACCAGAACTCAGTCGTGTAAAACTCGCTGCTGCACAACAGGAACTTTATCGCCAGGGGCATGATCGCATTGCTGCTTTGTTGGGTTTATGTCGTGAACTCGGCCTGCGCTCCAGAGAAGCTGCTCTTCTGGACTGCCAGAACGCGCTGATTCAAGCCAAAGAAAACGGTGTGATCGATATAGAGCGAGGCACTAAAGGTGGCAGAGGCAAGTCTACTGTCACCAGCCCCAGCCGTGTCGAACGGTTAGTGCCAGTCAGTGATACCGCCATGAAATCTCTTGAAGCCGCAGCAGCGATTCAGAATGATCAGCAAGAAAACAAAGACAACCTGGTTCCCATAAACCAACGTCTGCCGGATTTTTTGTCAGCTGTTCGTCATTACAGCGGTGCGGTTTTGAAAAAGCACGGGTTGAAAAATCGCCATGACCTGAGAGCCGCTTACGCCTGTGAACGGTATCAGCAGATCACCAGCAATTCCCGACAAGTTGATTAATGTCAATGATATCAAGCCCTTTAGGGAAAGTCGCAGTGGTCAGAATCGCAGACTTTGAGGTAAACTGACCGACAATATACATATATCGTCGTATTTACTGTGGCACCATCAAACAAAAAAGCGCTTGCTGATAAATTAATCAATATTGTGTCAAAGGAAGCTGCGAAGATTCCAGACCATCGCCCTAATAATGGGCATAAAAAAATCCCTCTCCATGACGCCATTATGAGTGGCCTTGCTGTCATGCATTTAAAATATCCGTCACTATTGAGGTTTGATGAAGACTGCAAAGAAAAGCCGGACAAGCTCAATAACCTGAAAGCCCTTTACGGCGTTGAACAAGTACCCAGCGATTCTCACCTTCGCGACATGCTCGATCCCATTGAAACCCGGTATTTCCGGAAATTTTTTACTTCATTGTTTTCGTATGTTCAGCGTTCCGGGCGGCTGAAACAGTTTGAATATTTCGAGGAAGGATACCTTGCTCCTGTCGACGGAACAGGACATTTCGCTTCAGGAAGCATTAATTGTCAAGAATGTTGTGTAAAAAAACCAGACAGCAAGAATCCACAATATTACCATCAGCTATTGGGAATGTGCCTGGTCAGGCCTGGAAAAAAAGAAGTCCTTCCTCTGGCACCGGAACCGATCATCCAGCAAGTGGATGCTTCTAAAAACGACTGTGAAAAAACTGCGCTAAAAAGACTCCTTGAAAACACTTCCAGAGAGCATCCGCACCTTAAGCTGGTTCTGAATTTTGACGATTTATACTCCGACGGCCCCACGATAAGGCTGGTCAAGTCCTATAACTACAGCTTTATCATGGTGGCAAAGGACTCCTCGCATGTATCTTTATATGAAGCGGTTGATGAGCTGGACGCAAGGGACAAAGTTTCTCGCTACGAGTTTACAGACGAGGACGGTTTTAAACACTGGTTCAGGTTCGTGAATGGCGTTTCAATCAATAAATCGCATAAAGATGTACTGGTTAATTACCTTGAATATGTGTCGGTTAGCCCTAAGGGTAAAAAATACGTTAACACCTGGGTGACTGATATTGAACTTACCGAAGAAAGCGTGGCAAAAGTCATGCGTGGGGGACGCGCTAAGTGGAAGATTGAGAATGAAACGTTTAACACACTGAAAACACAAGGCTACAATCTCGAACATAACTACGGGCACGGAAAAGAGCATCTGGCAACCAATTTTGCCAACCTTACTTTTACCGCCTTTCTCATCGACCAGATAGAACAGCTTGCCTGCCCATTATTTCAAAAAGCCTTGGCAGCAAAAAAATCAAAAACGGCACTTTGGCATGCCATAAGAGGCTTGTTCGATTGGTTCCTTATAGGGTCATGGAGCGACCTGTTAAAGGCAATAATAGAAGAAAAAAGCATTTGCATTAAGGGCCTTATTTCAGACACATCATAAATTTTGAATAGCCTTGAGTTTTCAGTGTTTGGTGTGCGAAAAGATTATCAATAGTCTATTAACTTAGAGGGATGGGGTTCGGCCTGAGTCATTTGATTTAGAAATTAAAATATAGAATTATATTGTCGTATAGTTTTCGGGAATTGCTGGCAGATCACACACCATCTTGCGCCTGTTATTGCAGGTAAGCGGGAATGTGTGAAGTCAGTCGACAGAAAGGCGAGAGAGGCTATAGCCCTGGTGCTTGGGCACCAAAGGACGGATGTGGTGGCAAGTTATTTAGGTCCAGCTCGGTAAAAAAAGCGTGATAGAAATTGAAATGTTGAGAACAAACAAAACATTGATACATTGATGTAGATCAATATTTATGCACCGGAAAATACGTACCCTAAGGTTGTTCCAGTGAACAGTAGAAGGGCAACCTTCAGATGCCGACAAAGTATCAGGCATCACACGGAAGGTGAGTCCACGGAAGATAAGAAAACCAAGCATTGAGCACAGGAACAAAGTCACTCGGCCTCGCCATTGTTGTCAATGTTGCGGGGTGTTTTGTTATCTTGGGACTCTTCCCAATCAAATTCAGGCGAGGTGGAACACGGAGGCGTTCATTAACCCTGCTGCAAATTTCCTGCTGAATTTTTTGCCCTGTTCTATACTGATCCCAGCTCCTGAGAAGCCCGATATATTACCAGTGCTGTTCGTAACAGCACTGCCGCTTCTCACCGTGTTCCGTTCATGGCAAATAAACGGTTCTGCTCTCTACAAAGAATGCAGGTAAAAAGAATTTTTAAGCCAGTAGATCGCAGATCGAACGCTTGAGCTTCGCACAGTGGCCAGCTAAGTCAGCAAACCCGGCAGTCATGACTTGCGTAACCCTGTGGAGGCGCCTCGGGAAGAGCGAGGCGACCGGGTTGATAACTGAAAGGTAATACCTGCAATGGTGTTGCCCGACGGTGAATAGATTTCCTATCCAGCCAAGCAGCTTTTGCTGAGTGGCTATCTTCAGCCCTGTCTCTGTTCTGTAACGAACAAGGCAGCGGATTCCTACCATCAGCTACTTCGGTAGTCGTTTATCACCGTGTGTTTTTTCTACCGAGAGAACACGCCTTTCTGCATGGCAGAGCTTTTCTGTCATGTGGCAGTGAAGTTCTGCCTTTTTTGTGTCGCTCGATAAGAGCATCAAGAGAGAGAACTTCTATGACTCACCAAGACGGTGCTAACGATTTAGTGGCTCGCTTTGCTGAACGCTACGGCTTCAGAGAAGATGAATTACTGAATACACTGGCACAAACTGCTTTCCGGCAACAAAACGGCTCGCTTCCTACTCGGGAACAGATGCTTTCCTTATTGTCTGTGGCAGATCAATATCAACTTAACCCATTCATTCGTCAACTCTGGGGCTTACCCGACAGAAAAGGCGGCATTTTTCCCGTTATATCTGTTGATGGTTGGATCAAAGTGATGAATTCCTATCCGGAAAGTGATGGTATGGAGTTCATTTATTCAGACCAGATGGTGTTGATGGATGATGATGCTAAACCTTGCCACGAATGGGTTGATTGTGTGGTGTACAGAAAGGATCGTACTCATCCAGTCAAAGTGCGGGAATATCTGGACGAGTTATATCGTCCGGCTCCCATCAAGAATGGCAAGAAATTCCCCGGACCCTGGCAGACCTGTCCAAAAAGAATGTTGAGACACAAAGCTCAGGCGCAGGGAATAAGATTGGCCTACGGACTCAGCGGACTGTTTGAGCCTGATGAAGCGGAACGTATTCTGGAAACCCAGCTGGGTGAGCCAGAGCCTCCGTCTTTACAGGCTGTGGCGGATAGCCCGGTACTCGTAGAACCGGACAAAACTGCAACGACACAACCCCAAGAGAAAACAGCAATACCAATACCGGATTCTGGAGAATCCCAAACTCCCGATACCACCGAAGCCCCGCAAGCCGGAGTGATTGAAGTGGACTCTGTAGAGGTACCTGAACCTTCAGACATTGACCCACAAATTCTGTCGTTTATCGAACAGGTCGTGGGTCGTGCCAGAGAGACAGGCGCTTACACAGCAGCACAAGGATTTGCTGAGGAACGGTTTAAGGAGGATGCCAATGCCCTGAACTATTGCCTGTACAAGCTGGATCAGGCACAGGCAGCCAGCCATTCTCCCGTGTCCACTGCGGCATGACACTGTTTCAGGATTCTTCATCATGAAACAGGTCAATATTGAGCAGCGGTCACAGGCCTGGCTGGACTGGCGTCGATGCGGTGTTTCTGCCAGCGATGCAGCTGTGATCTTAGGGCTGTCGCCTTACAAGTCACGGTGGCAGCTCTGGCTTGAAAAAAGAGGGTCAGAAATATCCAGTATCTTCAAAGAACCTGACTTGTCAGCAAATCCTCATGTGCTTCGTGGTATGGAGCAAGAGGATGATGCTCGCAATCAGATGGAGCAGGCTCTGAATGATGCGCCGCTTTTACCAGTGTGTGCAGAATGGGAACAGAACCCGGTGTTACGGGCGAGCTTCGACGGGTTGACCAAAGACGGTGTGCCGGTTGAGCTGAAATGCCCAACGCAAAAAGTATACGACGAGGTAAAAACTCTGAAGGACAAGTCAGAGGGCTATCGTCGTGCTTTTTATCAGGTGCAGTTCCAGATATTAGTGGCAGACTCCCAATTGGGCTGGCTGTGCTTTTATCGGCAAGGCTTACCCCTGTTGCCCGTATGTATTCGTCGTGATGACGCTTTAATCCAGCAACTACAGCAGGAAGCGATTGATTTCTGGAATCGGGTTGAGGAAGGCGATGAGCCGGACAAAGACCCGAATCTGGATGTGTATGTACCAACGGAAAAGCAGCAGCGAAATCAGTGGCAACAACTGGCAATGGCTTACCGCCAGCGTCAGAAACGTCTGGACAAACTAAAGGGTGAACTCGACGCTGGAAAATCGCACCAGAAACAGTTGCAGCAACAGCTACAACAGTTGATGGGTGATTTTAAGGCGGGTGAGTTTGATGGCCTTAGGGTTTTCCGAAGTACGTGCAGCGGCACAGTGGATTACCAAAAGGCACTGGAATCCCTTTGCCAGAAACACAACCTTACTTTGCCCAATCCTGAGCTGTTCAGGCGCAAGAGCAGGCAGCAAGTCAAAGTCACGCTTGTCGATAAAAATCGACAGGACAGTGACTCAACCATGGAAACTATTGGTGGCGATTTATTGGTTTTGAACCAGTCGGTTAGCAACCAAAGCTTCTATTTCTGATTAACTTTTCATGAACCCGGATGGGGCAGACTGTTTCCCCGTCATGGGAATCTTCTGCCCTTTTTTTGTGTTTTCAAACCCAATTCAACGGCAGGAGACGAATATGACTCAAGACGTTCAACAGGCTCAGGCTGGATCTTGCCAGAACCCTGAAGAGGCTTTGCAGCCTGCTTTCTATGAACTCAACGAAACTTTTGAGCTGAACAGCACTCAGTTGATTTTGCTGGAAGGCTATAAGGACTGCGGACACCCGGCGGTGCCTGCACAACAACCCTATGTGTTTGACAGAGACCGGCTGCGTAAGTTGCTGGCCTTCTTTGATGACCCTATGGGGGATGGTTTGTACCTGACAGGACCGACCGGTTGCGGAAAAACCAGCCTGGTCTGTCAGGCAGCGGCAAGGCTGCACTGGCCGGTACAGATGATTCCGGTACATGGACGTTTAGAACTGGACGATATGCTGGGACAAAAAGTACTCGACAATGGCAGCACGCCTTTTTTGTACGGCGCACTGAGCATTGCAGTACGAGACGGACACATTCTTATCCTGGACGAAATGGACATTGCTGACCCCAGTGAACTCGCTGGATTATACGATCTGCTGGACGGTGCGCCTTTGGTATTGGCGCAGAACGGCGGAGAGATTATTCCGGTACATCCACGGTTTCGTTTTGTGGCTACGGGCAACAGTGCGGGATCAGGTGATGGATCAGGGCTGTATCAGGGTGTGTTAAGACAGTCGTTAGCCTGGCTGGATCGCTTCCGTTGTATCGAAGTGGATTATCCGGACAACACGACAGAATTATCCATTCTGGAACAGGTGGTGCCTGATCTGCCTTTACTGGTGCGTGAAAACATGGTGAAGCTTGCTAAAGAGATTCGTCGTCTTTTCACGGGTTCCTCTGATGGACAAGGGGAAGGCGAAGCCCAGCTCAGCTGCACTCTGTCCACTCGTGGGCTGGTGCGCTGGGCGAAGCTGTCCCTGCGGTTTAAAGGTGCGCCCAGCGTGTTTGAGTATGCGCTGGAGCAAGCCCTGACAGCGAGAGTAGAACCAGCTGAACGACAAGCGATTCATCGACTGGCAGAGGATATTTTTGGTGACTTATGGAGCAGCACCGATACCTCTTGTCCAGACGATGACTTACCTTACTGAATCGTTGAGGTGGTGAATCATGAGTGTGACAACCGTTACCCAGATATTGAATAAAATGTCTGTCATTTCAGTGGACTGTTCCGTCTGGTCTGGCTCCCGTCGTTTAAAACAGGAAGATTTGACATTAGGGCAGGGCGGTCAGTTACCACCGGATGATGTGGTGTCACTGGGTTCTAAAAAACTCTGTGATCGTGGAGTGCTCAAGCCATTTCTGCGGCTGCGTGAACAGGCCTGCCGGATCTGCTCCCGGGAAGGTGTTCGCTTTCTCGGAGGCTATGCCGTCGCGGACTCACTGGTGGACGACATCAGTAGCGAACTGGATCAGGTACAGGCTGATTTTCAGCAGCAGAAACAGGAATTTCTGGCGCAGTATGACCAGCATATCCAGGAATGGGTTTCCGCTCATCCTGATTTTGCTGATGCCATACGGCGTGCTGTTCCTGACGTGCAGAATGTCAGCCAACGATTTGGTTTTGATTATACCGTCTACAAAGTCACGGAAGCCCCCAGGCCGGATACCCTGAATCATCAGGTTAACCAGCTGGGAAATACGCTCAGGGATGAAATCAGCCGGGACGCTCAGGCTCTGTTTGACCAGACTTTTTCTGGCAAACAGAAAGTCAGTCGCAAGGCCATCAGGCCAATCCTGAAGCTGAGAGATAAGTTGCACAGCTTGTCATTTGTCGATCAGGGCATAGCCCCCGTGGTGCAACGCCTGGATGCTGGTTTAAAGCAGATTCCCAAACAAGGTTCTCTTGAGGGTGAAGCGTTAACCCAGCTGATGGAGCGAGTGCTGTTGCTCTGTTCTGCTGAACAGATGCAGCGGTGTGCTGAAGGGCTTGCCACTATAACAGAACCTGTGAAGATGCAGGATTCTGATCAGACGGTAAATTCAGGCAATACACCAGAGGCAACACAGGAAAAAACACAGGAAGTACTTGTTGAGGAGAGAGCTGAGGAGAGAGTTCAGGAGAACTCTGTACCCACTCAACCCGTTGTAAATCCGGCAGAGGAAGTGCCAGCCGCAGCAACGTTTTACTTTTAATTCGACGGACTGACTTCAGTCTATTTCCCCCAGGCGGGACACCGTTCCCGCTCTTCATAAAGAGGGAACCGTGTCCCATTTTTATTGTGTTTTAACAGGAGAAGCATGACATGGTTTCCACTTTACAACGTGCCTTACCGATCGTCGGTGCTGCACTGGGAAGGAAGCTGGGTGTTCAGGTTGAAGTGTCTGGCAGGAATGCGTTTACCGACGGTGAACGGATTGTTTTGCCAGCCTTTGACCCTGAACGCCCTGAACAGGAACTCAAAAGCTGGGGCTTTTTGTCCCACGAGGCAGCCCACATCCGCTACACGGATTTCGAGCTGGATCAAAGCGGCTCTGCGTTTCGGCGCAGGCTAACCAACCTGTTGGAAGATATCAGGATAGAGCGGGCTTTAAGCCGGGAATATCCCGGCACTGCATTCACTCTGTCCGAAGTCGTCAGGCAGTTAGTCGCTGAAGGTCGTTTATCTGCACCGGCAAAGAGTGACCCACCTGTGAAGGTGTTACATGATTCATTGCTGGCCATGCTCAGGTATGAAGTGTTGGGACAGAAAGCTCTGAAGGAAGAAGCAAGCAAGGCAAAACAGGCAATGGCAGCTTGTTTCCCAGTGAAACTGCTGAAATCTCTGGATGCTGTATTGGACGATGTGCCGCATATGGGCAACACCCGAAAAGCGCAACAGTTAGCCGATGAGATTATTAGGTTGTTTCAGAACCAACAGCAGGAGGATTCAGACAACAGCAACGACACAGGGAACGATGACAAAACAGATTCACTGTCGTCAGAAAACTCAGATAACCAAGAACCGGATTTAAAATCAGCACCTTCACAGGGCACTGATGAGAAACCGGATTCTACGTTGGCAACTGAACATGAAACAGAAAATACACAGGGGCAGGAAAAACAGGAGGAGAAAACAGATTCTACACAGAGTACTGATGCTAAATCCGCAGATACACAGGGAAAGAGAGACGCTTCAGGGGAGAACACAACGGAAGCCCCGGAAGATTTTCAGGAAGAGAGCATCAGGACTGTGCTGGAATCTGACAATAGCGACTGGCCGGAAGACCTGTTTCAGTCTCTGGCAAGTGAGATGGAAGGCTGGAGTTTAAGGCAGGAAGGCGGATTATCGGCTGTTACCACAACACCCTCGGTAGATCGTGTTGAGGTTTTAAACGCAGACAAAATAGAAGGACAGAGCTTGCTCTGGCGAACCAAAGCTGAATCCTCTCGACTGGCAGCCCAGTTAACCGGATTGGTTCAGGCGAAAACGATGAGCAGGGACAGAACCGGAAAGCGAGGGAAAAAACTGGATGGTAAACTACTGCATCGTATGGCTATTGGCGACAGTCGTTTGTTCTGCAAACGATCTGAAACCATTACGATTGATGCGACCGTTCACCTCTGTCTGGATATATCGTCGTCCATGTCTTCCAGAATGGAACTGGCAAGGGAGGCGGTACTGGCTCTGGCCTATGGCTTGAACCAGATCAATGGCGTTACTGTGTCAGTTTCTGCCTATCCCGGTAAAAACGACAGCGGCGTATTTGAGGTAATGAAACCGAATGACCAACTACAGGATATGGCTGCGGTTTTATCCGCTCTCAATGCACATGACTCGACACCAATGGCGACTGGACTCTGGCACTCTGTCCATCAGGTGCTTCAGGCTAGGGCTAAACGCCGGTTGATCATTATGATTACCGACGGTGCGCCGGACTTTGACCATCATCAGCCAGTTATGGACTTGGTGAAACGCTGTGAATCATCAGCTATAGAAGTCGTGGGGTTGGGCATTAACGTCCACTCAGTGGAGCAGTTATTTCCCCGCAGTGTGGTGATTACTGAACTTCACGAGTTAAAGTCAGCTCTGTTTGAGCAGGCAAGGCTTTTGTTAGTTGCTTGATTTTCGAAGGAATAGGGGTTGGCTACAGTCAACCCTTTTTTTAGTTTGCTTTGCAGAATGATTGAATTGTGAGGGTTCGCGTAGGTTATCGCAACTAAGATATGACAAAGTGCAATCAGGGACGGAGTGTTCAGCCGAATGAACACTCCGTCAATGTTCACCCAAATGGGTAAACCGATTTTACAACCAACCTCTGCCATTATGTCAATAACAGGTTGATCGTAAAACCGTGTTGTACTATAGAAGACTCTCAAGCAGGGGTATAAATATTTTTTTGGAATCACTGCTTACCGGGTCAATACTTATTATTCCTGTCATCATGCTGTCATAGTGAAGTGACTCGCAGAAAAATCATTGCTCTATAGTTTTGCGGTCTTATCAAGCAACTTACAATCCATCAGACCTTGCCATCTTCCATGATCCATAGGGAGATTAGTCTGATGCAGTCAATTTTGAAATGTTGTGCTGGCCTCGATGTTCACAAGATGATGGTCATGGCGACTGTTCAGACCGAAGACGAGAACGGCGAAATCAAAGAGATCACTCAATCATTCAAGACGTATCGACGTGAACGCAGGAAGCTTCGCGACTACCTGGTGAAACATCAGGTTGAGCTCGTAGTCATGGAAAGCACTGGCGTTTACTGGAAATGCGTTCACGAAACTCTGATTAAAGCAGGTCTCAAGGTCTGGGTTGTCAATGCTCGTCACAAATCAATGAGCTGACTCCCCGGAATTGGAAAGAGCGTTTTGGGAAAAATCCGTTAAAAGCGCCTCTGGACAATTAGGGAGAGTCTGTACTCTGTTTGAACGCTTTCTCTAAAGTAGTCGAAATAACAGCCTCGTTTATGTGCAAGATTGTAAGATTGGTTGTACCAATGTCAAAAATGGATAATCAAATCTTGATCCAGATTAGTAGGTACTCGGTGCAACCGGCAATTTATCAAGTTTTTTCGCACTACTCGGACTGATTATCGTAACAATTACAACAACTGCTATCAGCGCAACATCTACTAAAACTACCAAAACTACTATATGAACTACCTGAAGGCCTTTCAGTGGGAATGTTAGGGTAAGGGTCGTGTTGATAAGTGGATTCGTAATAACCCGGAGGGATGGGAAGCGGGGTTCTGTGGTCTGGAATTGATGGCTCCTGTCCATTGTTGTTTTGCCCGAACCCAAAGTGCCCGGCGAGAAAACTCCACAGCCTGTCAGATAGACTTGTGGTAGTCTGCTGCTCTCTCTGCTGCCGCCATTGCGCCATTAGCGCAGGGTCTACCGGAGTAATCCTGATCGTTACCAAACCAGAGAGGGGGAGTATATTCAGATGGTGAGGGTCGGGGTACTGCGTATTATAGTGCGAGTAATGCAGGTTGCCCTGATAAGGTCTGGCATTGAAGAAATCATGCTGACCGAGAGGTGAATGATAAATATCTAAGTAGGTACTTGTGTGGCTGGTTACAGGAATCATGTCCAAAACATTACTAACATAGCCAACGGTGCCTTCCGTTGATGCCAAATAGATTTGTTGAATAACCTCCTCGTTGCACAAGGCATTAAATGGATTGAAGGTTGGAAGACCATAGTTTCGACGGTATGACCTTGTTATATCATCCCCGGATATCATGGCTCTGTGCAGGGCACCAAAATTAAAGCTGGTTTCATTGTGGCGAATTTCAAGCAGGACGCCTCTCAGGTTGCCCGATCGAAAGTCTATGGCAAAAGTATGTGTGCGATCCACCGGACTAAACAGTGTCGCAAACACATCACTTGGGGACGGTTCCTCGCTGAACCAGTCCCTATACAGGTCTCGAAAACGGTTATTTGCCAAAAAATGGTTTGCTATATTTTGCCACGCACTACGCTGGGCATAGGGGGTTGTTGATTGCCAGGTGTCCATGGAATGTTCTCTGGGCTGCAGGTACATTTGAATAAGCTCTCTATCCGGATGGGCACTGAAGGCCAGCGGGGGGCCGATATAAACCCAGTACGCTGAGGCTGGCAAAGGTAGCAAGAGAAAGTAGGTAACTATAGTCGTGTACAGTAAGAAGTAGATTCTCTGAAAATAGCTTTCTGGCAATATAGTTTGTCTCACTGGGCTGACCTCGATACCAATAGTGATTTTGATGCGCAATTCATGGGAGAGGTCTTGAAGATAGGTGTTCGAAAAAATATCGGCAAACCTTTTTAGGAGGCGCTACAGTAGCCACCATCTAGCAATAGTTCTTCTAGCCCGAAAATTTCATAAAAATGTAGCAGACACCCAAAAGTCTCGGTTTTTTATGATTCTGATTGTGGCTATCACCGTGGATCGCCTTGAAAGCTCATTTTAAACGCACAGCATCACTCCAGCAGTTCATGCGGGTTCTATTTTTAACCAATTTGCTGTTGGCAGGACAAAGAAAACCCCTCACTCTCTGCCAATGGGGTGATTTCTCGGAGGCACTTGGTCATTCTGACTGCTAACTGGGCTTGAGACGTGGCATTGAGTAAAAGATTTCGGTCACGCACCGAAGTAATTCTTTAAAAGGGCAGCTGCTGGGCAGGTGCAGTTTGATTCGGTCTTTGTACTCAACCACTTTTACTGCGATTTTGCATAGCTTCACGATCACTGTAGAAGGCTGGGCATTTTCTAGTAAAGCTGTTCTTGTGTAAATTTGGTCATGGCAAGTTCCGGTTTGCTTCTTCCGAAGCTTTCTTTTGGTCGACCCAATTATGTCAAGTGATTGGGCAGAACTTGCCTTTCTTTATGAAATATCCGGGCTAGCACTGGCACACAACGCAAACCCAAGAATTAAACTAACGGCAGCTTTTTGTGTTGTAAGTGAAGCAAACACCATTGAAAATTCCACGAAATAATTCTGAAGCATTGAAAACATTTATATCTTCATCATATTCCAATATGCAATTTATTCCCCAATCTTTTCGTGCCTATCGGTCATGGAAGTTAAGTAAATGTTGCTCCATCAGCCTGTGCCGCCTGAAAGGCCAGGCTGACAATATCTGACTTTTGCTCAGGATTAAGCTGCGAAATCAGACTTCTGAGCAGCTGTAGTTCAGTCTCAATGGCTTGTTGGTTCGCCTTTTCTTCATGTCGGCACATAATATATTTCCAGACGGCATTCGTGTTGATTGCTGTGATGCCTTTCAGGCTGACTTCGCCAAAATGGGTGTTCAGGTGCTCAAGAGCTTCTTTAAATGAAAACAGGTAGTCACCCAGAGACACTCCTTGTTGCTCAGAAACAATCAGTTTCAAGGTTGGTGTGGCCTGATCTGCTACAGAGCCAGCTAAGGACTGGTAAAGGAGCTTGGCCTTTTCTGCTTTCATTGCCTGTTCAGTTTGTTCTGCCCATTTCTTTGCCTGCTGTTCATAGTCAGAACCGTCTCTTTCAGAGAACGTCTTTATCTTGTTGAGCTGTTTACCATTAAGCCAGACTCGGGCAAGCACCTTGATTTTACGAGCACCGTCTGCGCCGGTGCGGTTAAGAAAAGTAGCCATAATTACGCCATAGTTGATACTTAAAGTAAGTACCGATCAAACTGGTACTTTTTTTGTGTACTAAATGGGGAGAATTTGGGGAGAAATGAGAGCGGAATAGAGCAGAATATGCAATCCTGCGTAACGCTATGTTACGTCGGTACCAATATTCTCTATTAGCTTTAAACCCTTGCCAGACAAGGGTTTGAAAGATATTTCAGGCAAAAAGAAACCCGCCATTCTGGGGGAAGAAGTGACGGGCTAAGACCATTAGGAGTGAAACATAGGTACACAATCCAAGTACCAGGGTCAAACATGTGACCCAGGCTGCCTGATCGTAGGGGGAAGTCGATCAAGTCAGCAGGGGTAATTATGGTGCAGATTTATCCTGCGTCCACTTATGTATAAGACCGTTTCTGAATAATCAGCTTTTGTCAGTTCAATATCTGGATTATGAAGGAGGAATTCCCCTGTTCTCAGACAGCGCATCGGAACCTGTAATGTGCAGGTTTTCTGAATTTACCTGCTGTAACTCTCTGATTTTATTAGGTGTTATGTAAAACTCTGCCTCTTTGCCTTCCAGTGCGCCATGACCGTGCCAGGGCAGCAGCTTGTAATCAGAGTGGTGGGTATAGTCGAGGAAAGGGTATTTAATAATGCGAAAGTAGGGGGAGTAGTCAAAATCTCTGGGGGTACACAGCCTGGGGTTGCGCTGGAACAGTTGTACTCCGTGTTGGCTGTCTAGCTTGACCAGCGGGAGGATCGGAAAATGGATAAAGCTGAACGCTTCAGCAATCATACTGGAGCATACGGTTTTGGTTTCCTGACCGGGTGAACTTTCAAACAGGCTGGAGCGCCAGCGTCTGGGAAGAATTGCGTAAGGAAAAAAGAACCTTGCGAGATCAAGAATATGCCGGACATCATAGTCAAGCCCAAGGCGACTGACTGCGTAATGAATAACCTTCTGGCTGTCGCCGTAGCTGAGGCCGTTGGGACGGCAAATACGCAGATGGTCGCCTTCATAGCGGCTTAATGGATGAACGACAGTGCCGTAGCCCAGCTCGCTTTCTATAACCAGTTGTTCGTCCGGAGAACCTCTATAGGATTCCTTTATGATTTCCCGAACCCTGTCGTCTTCAATATCGTGCAGGCGACCAATATACAACATGGCGTGAGACCATGGACTCTGGGTAATCTGCTTAATAACGTTGCTGACCCTGGAACGGCCTTCGATCAGCAATACATCACAGGGTTTGATTTCGTGCCGGATGCGTTCAAAATCGCATTGAGGACTGGTGATGTCGTTCGCTTCCTGCATAAGCCAGTTCGTCAGCCAGCTGGCCAGCGTTTTTACGAGCTGCATTATCGTTCCCTGCAATTGAGCTACTCTCTCAAAGATTAGCATCGGCGGTTTTCATTCAGAGGTTAATAAACATTAACGCCCTTCAGGCTTCAATTTGACGTTATAATGACCCTGTTACAACTTCGTGTAAGTTAGCTTGCGGCTTTAAGTCATAATCCCGACAACCAAAACGACAATGACGGAACAGCTCGTGTCTGAAGATAAACTCACTCCCACATCACTGACTGAAACTCTGCAGTCATTGCAGCACAAAGGCCTGCCTCCGGTACATGACTGGCACCCGGACTTTTGCGGTGAAATTGATATGCGCATCGGTGTTGACGGCCACTGGGAATATATGGGTTCACCGATTGGCAGAGAGTCGATGGTGCGCCTTTTCTCGACGGTTCTCCGGCATGACGATGACGGGCATTTCTATCTGGTCACGCCTGTCGAAAAGGTACGGATAACTGTTGATGATGTACCTTTTGTGGCAGTTTCTGTTGAGGTTGTAGATGGGCATCTTGTGTTTACGACCAATGTTGGCGATAAGGTAGTGCTGAATCAGCAACACCCATTAAGGCTGTCAGATAAGGGCAGAGGTGTGCCTTATATTCTGGTCAGGGATCGTCTTGAGGCTCGTATTCATCGCAATGTGTATTATGAGCTGGTCAGCATGGCAGAACTGCAGACGGTACATGGGCAGGAGCAACTATGTATAAATAGTGGCGAACACTACTATTCTCTTGGAATGGTTGAATAAGCTAACGCTGATGCCGTCGCCCTGTTACTGGCAGCAGCCAGCCCTGAACTGAAAAGGGGGCTGCCCTGATGACAGCCCTGTCGGTCACATATTCGGGTAGTTGGGGCCTCCGGTACCCTCCGGTGTTACCCAGGTAATATTCTGAGCCGGATCTTTGATGTCGCAGGTTTTGCAGTGAACGCAGTTCTGGCTGTTGATCTGGAACTGCTTTTTACCGGTCGCTTCGTCTTCAACCACTTCATACACGCCCGCCGGGCAGTAACGCTGGGCAGGTTCATCGAACATGGGCAGGTTGCCGGTTATTGGAATATCAGGATCGGTCAGTTTCAGATGGCAGGGCTGGTCTTCTTCATGGTTGGTATTAGACAGGAAGACCGAGCCTAGACGGTCAAAACTGATTTTTCCGTCAGGCTTCGGGTATTCCAGTCCGGAGCAGTCGGCAGCCGGTTTCAGCTGTTTATAATCAGGAACTGTGTCGTGTAATGTAAAAGGCAGCTTACCGTTAAAGAGGTTCTGGTCAATAAAAGCAAAAGCTGCACCAAAAATATTGCCAAACTTATGCATGGCTGGGCTGAAGTTACGCTGCTGGTGCAGTTCAATGCCAAGCCAGGACTGATCAAACCGGTCCTGATAGCTGGTCAGGTTTTCCCGCCCTTCAGAGCCTGACTTCAGGGCTTCAAACACGGTTTCTGCTGCGAGCAGTCCTGACTTCATAGCAGTATGACTGCCTTTTATCTTGGCAGAATTCATTGTTCCTGCGTCACAACCAAGTAATAAACCACCCGGGAATGACATGCGTGGAAGCGACTGCGGGCCGCCTTTTGTTAAAGCCCTGGCGCCATAGGAGACACGCTTGCCGCCTTCAAGGTACTGCCTGATGACCGGGTTGTGCTTATAGCGCTGGAATTCTTCAAAAGGACTGACGTGAGGGTTGGAATAACTCAGGTCGGTAATCAGGCCGACCACTACCTGGTGGTTTTCAATATGGTATAGAAATCCACCGCCCATTGAGCCGCTTTCCTGCAACGGCCAGCCTGCCGTATGCACGACAAGTCCTTCCCTGTGCTTATCCGGTTCGATATCCCAGAGCTCTTTTATTCCGATACCATAATGTTGTGGATCTTTGCCTTCATCCAGCTTGAACTGCGCAATTAACTGTTTGCCAAGGTGTCCACGACAGCCTTCGGTAAACAGCGTGTATTTGGCGTGCAGCTCCATACCGGGCATATAGCTGTCTTTCTTTTCACCATTAGCTGCTATCCCCATATCGCCGGTGGCAATGCCTTTTACACTGCCATCTTCATGGTAAAGCACTTCTGATGCGGCAAAACCCGGGAAGATTTCAGCTCCCATGCTTTCTGCCTGTTCTGCCAGCCAGCGGCACAGGTTGCCGAGGCTGATAATGTAATTGCCCTCGTTGTGCATGGTTTTGGGAACAAACAGGTTGGGAACCTTAATGCTTTTTTCTGCGTTGCGTAACACATAAATATCATCGGCTACCACGGGCGTGTTCAGGGGAGCGCCTTTCTCTTTCCAGTCCGGAAACAGTTCATTAAGGGCAGTCGGTTCAAAAACGGCACCGGAGAGGATATGGGCACCGACTTCTGAGCCCTTTTCAACTACGCAGACACTGACCTCCTGACCGGACTCCTGTGCCTGCTGCATTAAACGACAAGCAGCGGATAAGCCTGAGGGACCGGCGCCCACAATGACTACATCAAATGCCATAGATTCGCGTTCCATGGTGATTTCCCCCTCTGTTAAGCTGATTGCCCATTTATTATTGTTATGAGAAATTCAAACAGTTGTTTTATTTTGTTACGGATTATAATCGCACGTAACACGAATATCACCTGTAAAATAAGCATTTACCGGTAGTAAGGGGAGTGCGCCTGCTGTTAAGCAGGCGTGCAGAAGGCTGTTATTGAACTCCTGCACAAAGAATTCTGTTCATAACGACCGTTAAAATAGCCTTTACAGAATTATACGTTTGAACCCTTATTGACAGACTGGTAGACTCCTCAGTCGCAGAGGATGTGAAAGATGGGCGACATACGTAGTCTATATGACGCATCCATATATCAAGCCATAGACAAATAAAAAGGGAAGGCTGCGAACCCATGAAAATTCTTGTAGCCGTTAAGCGAGTCATCGACTACAACGTCAAGGTCCGAGTCAAGCCGGATCATTCAGATGTTGATCTTACGAATGTCAAGATGGCTATCAACCCGTTCTGTGAAATCGCCGTGGAAGAAGCGGTTCGATTGAAAGAGAAAGGGGTTGCCAGTGAAATTGTAGCGGTTTCACTGGGTACTAAAGCGTGTCAGGAGCAGCTCAGAACCGCGCTGGCGCTGGGTGCTGACCGGAGTATTCTGGTTGAAACCGATGAACCACTCAGTTCCCTGAGCGTTGCCAAACTGCTAAAAGCCATTGTTGATGAAGAGAAGCCAGACCTTGTCATTCTTGGCAAACAGGCGATCGACAGCGACAATAACCAGACCGGACAGATGTTGGCAGCATTATCCGGTATGCCACAGGCGACATTTGCTTCAGAAGTGAATGCCGAGGGTGACAAAGTGACCGTAACCCGGGAAATTGACGGTGGTCTACAAACGCTCACCTTAACACTGCCAGCCGTAGTGACGACCGATTTGCGCCTGAATGAGCCTCGTTACGCCTCACTCCCAAATATAATGAAAGCCAAGCGTAAGCCTCTGGACGTTAAAACTCCTGAAGCTCTGGGAGTCAGCGTCTCTTCAACCATTACCACTGTGAAAGTTGAGCCGCCCACCCAGCGTACTGCAGGCGTAAAGGTCAGTAGTGTGGATGAGCTGGTAGAAAAACTTAA
Source organism: Endozoicomonas gorgoniicola (assembly GCF_025562715.2). Lineage (NCBI taxonomy): Bacteria > Pseudomonadati > Pseudomonadota > Gammaproteobacteria > Oceanospirillales > Endozoicomonadaceae > Endozoicomonas > Endozoicomonas gorgoniicola. The sequence continues at coordinate 1,904,911 of NZ_JAPFCC010000001.1, read as the reverse complement.
AAATGAAGCGAAGGTAATCTGATGGCTATTCTCGTTGTTGCAGATCATGATAATGCAGCCCTGGGTGCAGCCACGCTGAACACTCTGGCGGCTGCCGGTGCCATTGCTGCCAGCAGTGCTGGCGAGATACACCTGTTGGTGGCAGGTTCCGGATGCGGGGTCGTGGCCGAAAGGGCTGCGGCCGTTGCCGGTATTGGTAAAGTGCTGTTAGCTGATAACGCCTGTTACGATAACCAGCTGGCAGAAAATGTAAGCCTGCTGGTGGCTGAGCTGGGCAAGAATTACAGCCACATTCTTGTATCCGCTGGCACAACAGGTAAAAACCTGATGCCAAGGGTGGCCGCCTTACTGGACGTTGATCAGATTTCCGACATTATGCGTGTGGAAAGTGATGACACCTTCGTACGTCCCATCTATGCCGGTAATGCCATTGCTACCGTTCAGTCTACTGCGGCTGTAAAGGTGATTACTGTGCGTACGACAGGGTTTGACCCTGTGGTTGCCGAAGGAGGCTGTGCCAGTGTTGAATCACTGGATATTGTTCATGATGCAGGTATCTCAAGTTTTGTCAGTGAAGAGCTGGCGGAGTCAGACCGTCCGGAACTGCCTGCCGCAGAAATAGTGGTATCTGGCGGCAGGGGCATGGGTAATGGAGAGAACTTTGAAATTCTCTATAAACTCGCTGACAAGCTGGGGGCTGCGGTGGGTGCTTCCCGTGCGGCAGTTGATGCAGGCTTTGTGCCGAATGATATGCAGGTAGGGCAGACTGGCAAAATTGTTGCTCCCAACCTGTATGTTGCTATCGGAATTTCAGGGGCGATACAGCATCTGGCCGGTATGAAAGACTCTAAAGTGATCGTGGCAATCAACAAGGACGAAGATGCGCCTATTTTCCAGGTAGCAGACTATGGTCTGGTAGCAGACCTGTTCGAAGCCGTGCCTGAACTGGAGCAGAAACTGTAGAAAAATTGGACAGGGAACCTTAAACGTTCCCTGTCCGACGATTGACAGGGATAGTACACCTGCAAATGTGGAAGGCGAAGCTCTTATAGCGACAATAATATTCGGGAGTTTTCAGTGATTCGTATTTTGATCGTCGATGATCACGACCTGGTACGAACCGGTCTTTCACGTATGTTGGGCGATATGCTGGGTATTGAAGTGGTTGCTGAAGCATCCAGTGGCGAAGAAGCTATTGCAGTCTGCCGGAGAGTCTGCAATAAAGAGTGCGCTGATAAAGAGTGCGCTGATAAAGAGTGCGCTGATAAAGAGAGTATTGATGTTGTCCTTATGGATGTGAGAATGCCGGGCATTGGCGGTCTTGAAGCAACTCGTAAAATTCACCAGTTTAATCCCGCCATAAAAGTCATTGCGGTGACGGTTTGCGATGATCTGCTCTATCCCACCAAATAAATAGAAGCCGGTGCTTCAGGTTATGTCACTAAAGGCATTAATATCGATGAAATGGTCACAGCGATAAAAGCAGTGGCCAGGGGGCAGCGTTATATCAGTCCCGATATTGCTCAGTTGCTGGCACTGAAATCGCTACAACCAGACAGCGACTCTCCGTTTGACGTACTCTCAACCAGAGAAATGCAGATCGCACTGATGATTGTTGGCTGTCAAAAGGTGCAATCAATTTCAGATCAGTTATCTCTAAGTCCTAAAACAGTAAACAGCTATCGTTACCGAATATTCGAGAAGCTGAATATTTCCAGTGATGTTGAGCTGACCCATCTGGCTATACGACACAGCCTTGTGGAAACCGTTTAGTCCTGCCCGCTTCGAAGGGTATACTGTTCGAAATTTCTATCTCTATCATCAGGCTTTATGGATACAGGCGATCATTCCGAACGCTTCGACTACAAGACGTTTCTTGAGCAGGCTCCCAACCGACCGGGGGTCTATGATATGCGCAATGAGCAGGGCGAAACGCTGTATATTGGCAAGGCGAAAAACCTGAAAAACAGGTTGTCCCGCTATTTCCGGCCTACTGGCCTGACCACAAAAACCATGGCGCTGGTCAGTAAAATTCACAGTATCAACCTGACCATTACACGTTCAGAAACGGAAGCGTTGATTCTGGAACAGAATCTGATTAAGGACAGACGACCAAAGTACAATATTCTTCTAAAAGACGACAAATCCTATCCTTATATTTATCTGTCTACCGAGGATGAATTCCCAGCTGTCGTCTACCAGCGGGGTAAGCCGAAAAGCAAGAAGGGACAGTTTTTTGGCCCTTATCCCAGTGGCTGGGCAGTACGGGATAGCCTTAACCTGATGCAGAAGGTTTTCAAATTACGACAGTGTGATAATAATTATTTTCGCAACCGTACCCGCCCGTGTCTTCAGTATCAGATTAATCGCTGCAAAGCGCCCTGTGTCAATCTTGTCAGTAAAGAAGAGTACGAGCAGGATGTGGCTGATACCCGACAGTTTCTCGAAGGAAAAAGTCAGCAGTTAATTCGTACACTGATTAAACGTATGGAAGCCGAGTCGGAGCGACTCAACTTTGAACAGGCTGCCGACATTCGTGATCAGATCAACCATCTTCGACAGGTACAGGAGGCTCAGTCAGCTGATAAAGGGGCGGCGAATGCCGATGTGCTTGGAGTGTCTGAGCAATCCGGCAGTGTCTGTTTTGATGTATTGTTTGTACGAGGGGGCAGAGTGCTGGGGCATAAGAGTTATTTCCCTGACTTCAAGCTTGAAGCCGACAGAAATGACTACCTGGCAGATTTTCTTGGGCAGTTTTATATCAAGCTGAGCGACAGCCGTGACTATCCTGCCGAGATCATTATCCCCGTCGAATACCGGGAACCAGCCGTACTGGCCGAAGCAATTACTGAAGTGAGTGGTAAAAAAGTCGCTATTAAGCACCGGGTACGCGGAGAACGCAGTGAGTGGCTGGAGCTTGCCAATAAAAACGCTGACATGAGTCTGGAGAGCCAGCTCGCCAGCAAAACCCATAGTCGGCAACGAACAGAACAACTGACGTCACTTTTATCGTTGCCAGAAACCATTAGCCGGATGGAATGTTTTGATATCAGTCATACGTTTGGTGAAGAAACCGTGGCATCCTGTGTTGTATTTGGTTCAGCGGGTCCTCTAAAAAGTGAGTATCGTCGTTTTAATGTCAAAGGCGTAACTGCGGGTGATGACTATGGCGCTATGCGTTTCGCCTTGCACAAACGCTATAAAAACCTCAAAGAAAACCCTGAAAATACACCGGGAGTTATCATTATTGATGGCGGTAAAGGGCAGCTTGGCATTGCAGAAGAGGTTATGGATGAGCTGTCTTTGCAGCATATTCCCCTGCTGGGTGTCGCTAAAGGCGTCAGTCGAAAGCCTGGACTGGAAACGTTGATTTATCAGGGCGCTGAGTTGCATTCAAATGGAAATGATGCAGCGTTATTGCTGATTCAGCAAATAAGGGATGAAGCGCATCGTTTTGCCATTACCGGCCATCGTCAGCGCCGACAGAAGGCCCGACAGAAATCTACCCTTGAGTCTATTCCCGGTGTTGGTGCTAAAAGACGCTCAGCCCTGTTGAAGTTTTTTGGTGGGCGACACGGTGTTATGGAAGCGCCTGTTGAAGAACTGGCGAAAGTTGAGGGTATTAGTCATAAGCTGGCGGAACAGATTTACGAACACTTACACACTAACTGAACTCTGTTTAGGTATTTGATTGTACTTGTAACAGCATCTGTGTAAGTTATGGTGTTTTTCATTCACTGATGAGTTGAGGCTATAACGGCTCATCAGTGGTGACAGAGATTCACGCTGGATTGCAATCCTAATTATGAATGTCCCGAATATACTGACATCCCTGCGCATTATCCTGGTACCCGTTCTGGTACTGGTTTTCTATTTGCCTTTTGAATGGCGTTATCTGGCTTCTGCCTCCATCTTTTTTGTGGCAGCCGTAACCGACTGGTTTGATGGCTACCTGGCCCGCCGATGGAATCAGACCACCCCTTTTGGTGCATTCTTTGACCCGGTTGCAGATAAAATCATGGTGGCTACCGCGCTCTGTTTGTTGATTGAAGAGTTTGGTGCATTATGGATGACAGTCCCCTCTATGATCATCATAGGCAGGGAGATCGTTATTTCAGCTCTGCGGGAATGGATGGCCGAGCTGGGTAAGCGGACCAGCGTTGCAGTAAACAGGATAGGTAAACTTAAAACTGCTGCGCAGATGATGGCAATTACCTTGCTGCTTCTTACACCAGCGCCTTTGGCAGGAATCATTGGTTATGTTGGCCTGGCACTTCTTTATGCTTCATCAGTGCTGACCTTATGGTCTATGTATGTGTATATTCGTGCAGCATGGCCTGATTTATCCCCGTTTTCCAAGGGCTGAACACAAATGATGTGCGCAAGGTGTTGACACAACGAGAAAAATTCTTAAACTACGCAGCATCTTCAACGGGAACAACCTCCCGGAAAGATGAAGCGGGAATAGCTCAGTTGGTAGAGCACAACCTTGCCAAGGTTGGGGTCGCGAGTTCGAGTCTCGTTTCCCGCTCCAGTTAAATTTTGAGTGTGGGATATAACCTTGCCAAGGTTGGGGTCGTCTCTTTATAACAAGAGCGAGTCACGCTTCAGTTTAAAAGGCGAGTTAGCAAAGCGGTTATGCACTGGATTGCAAATCCACGTAGACCGGTTCGACTCCGGTACTCGCCTCCATATTTGAAAAGACAACAGATGTTGTTTTTTCAAAGCTTGAAGCGCTACAATGCTTCAAGCGCCCGGGTGGTGAAATTGGTAGACACAGCAGACTTAAAATCTGCCGACCGTTAGGTCGTGCCGGTTCGATTCCGGCTCCGGGCACCATACAGAAAGCTCATCGGGAAATCGATGGGCTTTTTTTCTATCTGTTCCCCACGTTTTCTCACTATACGTCAACTGCGACAAGGCGTTGCGCTCAACTCTTCCTATATAACCATTTCTTTTATTGATCATTCTTCATCTTGCTAAACTTCGCTTGTGTCATTTGTGCCACTCATTTTTGGCACTGGGATTGGCACAGAATCAACACAGTTTTTACCTTTCTCAGAGAAGTGCGGAGTTATCATGGCGAGGCTCGAAAAGAGAAAATCAGGCTGGCTGGCACGGGTCAGAAAAAAGGGTATTGATCAGGCCCGGACATTCGACACAAAAAAAGAAGCTGCTGACTGGGCTTCCAGCCTTGAACGAAAAATTGATGAATATGGGAAAAATGCTGAAGAGGTGGTGCGCCATCAGTTGTATCGAAAAACGCTTAGGGAGACGTTTGTTCGGTACGTTGATGAAGTCAGCCCCAGGAAGAAAGGGAGGGAAACGGCATTACGGGAAAATCAGCGATTTGTGCAGATGGCGACCAGTCAGAACCATTCCCCTCTTCCGGAGTTAATGGATAAGCCCATTTCTTCCATCAAGAGCTTTCATATTGCAGAGTGGAAAATGACCCGGCTCAGTACGGTCAAAGAAAGCTCTGTGGCCAGGGAGAAGAACTTTCTGTGTAATGTGTTTACGATGGCTCGGGAGTGGGGCTATATCGAAGAGTCACCTTTTTCTAGTGTGAAATTTTCTGACGATCGTTCAGCTTCAAGGGATCGCAGAGTTTCAGAAGAAGAAATCGAGCAAGTACTCTTTGCACTGGATCACTGGGAAGACCATAAGGTGCCTGAAACACCGGCTCAAACAGTGGCATTGTTATGGAAGCTGTGCATCGAAACGGCCATGAGGCAACAGGAAGTGAAATATCTGGTCGCCAGTGAAATTGATTTTGATAATCGAGTGATTAATCTTGCGGCGGAAAGAACCAAAGAGAAGAAGAAAAAGACGCTGGCACTGTCCAGTGAAGCAGTTCGGTTATTGAATTTAGGTAAAACCGATGACGACTATTGGTTTGCTAGCTCAAACCTAAACGTAAGCTCCATATTTAGCATTGCTGTGAGAAAAACGCTGATCAATGATCTTGAATTTCGCGATTCCAGGCACGAAGCACTTACCCGATTATCTGAAAAGCTAACACCGTTTGAGCTGGCGAAGCAGGCTGGTCACACCGACATGAACAGAACACTGAAGTATTTTAGAAAAACAGCAAAGGACTTTTCTTGTAAATTAGCCTGAAAATCAACCGGTTCAGATTCGAATTTCATCTGATACTTTTCTTTTTCGACCTCGTTTTGCAGGTTGCCTTTCTTCTATTTCAGATTGGGAGCAGTACTCCTGACTGGCCCATTCACTAATTTCCGTATCGATCCAGCGTGGTTTGCTTTTCTGTTTTTTTCCATTGACCTCGATGATTGAAAATCTTGGTTCGGGAAAGTTTGCCTGCTTCACGATGACATTCCGTGTGTAGTTTACTGAGAGATCCAGAAAATTTGCGATTCGCTTTATGGACCAAAGCTGGTTTTCAGCATTCATACTAAATTTCACCTATTGAATAATATTTCTGAGTCTGTTGAGTACGGAGTCAGTTGGATTTGTAGTGGAGTCATTCCAGACTTCCCGAATAATTAAGGTACTTCTGTATTCTTGCTCACCGATCCATTGGGCTTCGTGGGCTGAGTCAACAATACGGTTGTGTAAATCGATATAAGACGATACCCCCTGCCTGAGTTGGATGATCTCATCCGGCGGTTTCATTAAAAACAGAGCTGGATAGGCTTGTATATTGAGTGCCTGAGGAGGTTTCCAATCGATACGGCTATCAGGCAAATCAGAAATGAGTTCACCGTCAGTGGAAAAAGAAATCAGCTTAAATCCGTACTGTTGACTTAACGCCATTAATGTTTGAGCTTGCAGCTGACAAAGCTTGCACCTTCCCTGATAGTAAAAGACAACTCCGGCAACTTTCGCTATTTTCCGTAAAACCTGTTCTCTGGCGTATTGCACCATGTCGTCACTAATTTTGGCCGCAGCAGGAGATATAGGGCGTCGGACGTTTTCATCCAGCATAGGATCGCTTTCAATCACCTGTTTGCCCACACGGGCGAATCGTTCAGCTTTTTCTTTGACGAGTCTGTCCAGATAAAGGTACTGACTGACATGTTCTTTAGTGGGTTCATCAATCGCCCTGTCCAGGTAGTCTCCTATGTTTTTTCTGATCCATCTGGTGGAGAGAGGCGCCGGTAATACGGGAGAAGGTGTCATGGAGTGATCGCCTTCCACTGATTCTGGTTCCGGAATGCGTTCATACCAGAACCAGCCTTCAGAGTGTCGGTCAAACCATCGCTCGTCGGTGCTGGCAGGCGTTGGAAAAACCAGTAATAAAAGAAGCAAGAAAAACATCAGACACGTTTCTGCCAGTTGGCTGTCCACCAACCCAGTGAAAGCGTGGTCAGCCACGCCATAACAGGGAACAGCCAGACGGGAAAAGACCAGGGAATCATCACCAGATATAAGAACAGTCCCGGAATCCATCGGCATAGTCTGCGACTCCAGAGGTTTTGTAATGGGCTGGTGTAATGGAAGTCGTGGTAGCGTATTTTCCGGATCAGCCATCCATCCAATATCGCCGCCAGCAGAACGATGCCCCAATAAGGAAAGCAGGCGATTAACAGGGCAATCCGATAAAACAATTGTTGCAGAAGCGTCAGGAAGTTTCGGACAACGCCCTGAAAAAACTCGATGGTTGTGGCGAGTCCTTCGCCCATCTTGCGATCCGGTGTGGTGTGCTTCAGCAGAAAGCCCTGAAAACCGGATTCAAACACAGTCTTGGTATAGAACCGCTGCCCGGTGCGAATTATCCAGGTGCCGTTCTCTTCCCCCAGACTTCTGGCGTACTGTTGTTGCTCCTTCTGCAGGTATTGATTCATATTTTGTCCGGGAATAGCCAGCCAGAGCAGAATGAGACCCAGCCCATAGCACCAGACAACGATGGGGCTGGTCTGTTTTTGAGAATTTGTCATGGATTGTTCTGATATTAGAGGTTCAGGATTCTGGAGAGCAGATAATCGGGATACGACCTTTCAGTAGACGACCACCACCCAGTCGTGCCACGTATTCAAGGTTGGGCAGTTCGCCTAACAGTTGCGGTGGAAACAAATCACCGGTTTCCTCCAGCTGCTGTTCACTCAGGTTGCCGGTAAATTCCATGGGTCGGTTGGCATCGGTACTGATGCCCTGGTTGCGGATAAAGTAGCGGTAACGAACCGGAGGTAATTTATCGGTAATAAATTTCTGGGTTTCGGGATTCTGGGTACGCAAACAGATTAAATGGTTGCAGTTGTCGATAAATTGTTCCGCAGCCGCTTCTGAGCCCAACTGCGCCTCAAAGTCCGCCAGTGTCTGGGTGGCGACGTATAGCCGGAAATTGGCTCCCCGTCCTTTGTTGAGCAGGGATAACAGTTGAGGGCAGAGCACTTCAGCGGCTTCATCCACGAATAAGTTAATGGGCTGGCTGTGTTGTTGCGAGTGTGCTGATGAGTAGTTGTAACGATCACCGGCCACGGCGGCAAGGTCTGCCAGTAACAGCTGTCCGATGGCTTTACCCACCATCGGGTCGCTTAACGAATCCAGCCCGAAATACATCACCTTGTTTTGTTCAATCAGGTTGGCCGTATGGGTACAGGGGCGAAGGTCGTCTATATCTGTCGGGTCGGGTGATAACAGTCGTGCAAGAGGACCGCCGGTTAACATGCCCAAGGCAGGCAGCAGCGTAGCGATCATTTTTCCATAGTGCGCCCGGTCGTGTTCAAACAGTGAGATCAATCCTTCCACGTCGGTACAGGGGTTTTCAGGCATGATCTGTTCTCGATAAAGCTCTATCCAACGATGAGCTATGGTCTCTTGATTGACCTTATTTTGCTGTGATTTTGAAGCAATTTTTTTCTCCGCTTCAGGAAAATGGATTGAACACACCGCCGTTAAAGCTCTGATTAGTAATTGCGTTACGCCACCTTCCAGCCCCTGTCGAATAAGTACCAGAGTAGGGCGCTGACCACAGAGCAAATACCCTTGAACTACAGCATCCACTGCTTTCTGGGCAAACGCCTGAAACGGTGCGTTATCACCACCAGACGGCATCAGTCCGGCAATCCGGCTGGCCAGTTCGCTGGAACGGTTAAAGTTCTGCAACAGGTTGATACGAATGGAATCCGACGGAAAGCCGGGGTGGAACTTCATAAAACGACGTTGACTGCCTGACAGTTCACAACTTCTGAGCGTATGAGACGCAAGGTCATGGTCGCCTTTGGGGTCGATGATAATCACCGGCTCATTGCGTAACACCGCCTGAGTGACCAGCAGATCAAACAGCCGGGTTTTGCCGCTGCCGGGAACACCAATCACCATGGTGTGCATCTGAACCTGTGCCAACGGTTGAAACAGTGTTTGCTCATGCTCTTCCATGCCATGAATCCAGCCAGCCCCCATAATGCTCTCAGATTTGGCGGGCTGGTTATCGCTGCGAAGCAGGTCCCATGCCAGCTGTCCGTGCTGTCGTTGCCACTCAAAACCCCAGCCCAGCCAGACACCTTTGTCATTATTTTGTTGTTGGAGGGTTTGGCACTGTTTGGCGGTCAGCGTGAACAAAGTCAGCTTTTTGCCTTTCAATCTCTGGTGCCGCTGCCATCGGGGCAGGGCTTGGGCTAACCGTGCCAGGGTGATCGTGCCGCACAAGGCGGTGGTCACTATAAAACCAACCGTTGGCAGCGAGCTGAAAAACATCAGGGTAATGGCAATATTCATGGACGTGAACCAGAGCACCGCCGAGCTAAGTTCATAAACGGGTCGCCAGCTTTGCAGGTAAGGTTTATCGCTGATCATCTGCAGCCGCCTCTGCGTCACTGGGCGTCAACCACTGGCGACACTGTTTAGATATTTCCGGCTGTAATGCAATCACCTGACGACCATTGCGACGAATAATGACCTGGTTAGCGATGGGGCGCAGCCAGCCCTGTTCTTGCCAGCACTCCAGCAGGGCGTCAGGGTCGGGTAATCCTTCCTGCCCAACGACATCTTCCGGCCATTTCAAAAGCAGAGACTCTTTTGCCCATTTCACGCCATTGGGGTTTAGCTGGGATACCACCTGTTTTAGCCATTCCAATCCGTTTTCAGACAAATCTTTGGAAACGGGCTGTTTTGACGCCGCTTCTTTTAAAGTTGATGGCTCCGGGGCAATTGGTTGATTAAGACCTGTCAAAGCCTCCCCCCGCACAAAATGCAGTTTGACGCTTTTCAGGCGAGCCACCTCCACTGCACTGACCAGTTGTTTAACCGCTAAAGGACTGCTATGACCCACCAGTGCGCTGATAAAGGTTTGCCAGAGAATGCCCTTATCCCGGTCTGGCTGTAAGGCATAACGCAGATTGTTGGGTATCAGTTGCTCCAACAGTAATAGGTTTGTCCAGGTATATTCTTGTGGAATGGGTTTATCAGGACGGGACTCGCAGTGCTGCCAGTGGGGGTAGTAACGCTCAATGCGGTGCTGTTGCAGCCAGCTTCCCAGACCTTGCTGAGTAGCCATCCACTGTCCAGCCTGCTCATCCCTGATGGTTACACAGCTGACCATGCGTCCACTGTCATGCAATAATCCGGCGACACCTGTCATTAATCGCCAGAGGGGTTGTCTTGCCCGGCGTCTATCCGGGTAGAGGTCATGATCCACATGGATTTGTTGTGTGGAGGACACCGCCCAGAAAGCGGTTTCCAGTGCATGGCGCAGGGCTCCGGCGGGTTCACAATGATGAAGAGGGTGAGCGGGTAGAAGATGTAGCCAGAGAGCCAGCTGATCCAGCGTCTGGTTAAACAACTCTTGCAGCTCATCAGGTAGACAGAGTTGTTCATTGACCTGATGAATCAATGGTTGTTGTTTATGGAGAATGGCACCCACTCCCACCTGATAACCCGCACAACCATCTGTCTGACCAGTATCGGGTGCTGGTTGGGGTGTTGGCAGAGGTTCCGATTTTTGATGGGGGTGCAGCCAGTGGTTAACCACCGATAAAACCTGGGAAGCGGTCATGGTTAAAGCCCGAATATTGAGTTGATGATGGTGGGAGTGACCTGCAATCCCACCGCTGCACCGACTCCTGTGGCAAAACCAATCAGGGAGTTACGAGCCATGCCGTAAGCCAGCCCGATTAATACAAAAGCGATGGATAAGGTTCTGCCGAGATCGCCTTTAATCCACCCGACCAGCCGGGCATAGATTTCAGCGAAATCAGTGGAGCCTGTCGGTACCACAGGGTCAGCTGCCTGAACTTCGGGCGGTAACAATGAAAGGATGATCAGTGTCGCCAGTGACAACATCCAGTGCTGCTGTTTAATGGTGAAGGTTTGCAGATCAGTGAGAGGAAGGGAGTTCATGCGGGTTCTCCGGTTTTAATCACCTGAGGGGGAATAGACGGGAATGGCGGACTGCCATTCTCTCGGGTAGATATCGGTCATAACCACGCCACCGCTGTGCCAGTTGCCCTGTTTATCCACCCAGGGGGCGATCCAGATTCTCAGGATTTGGGCGGGTAACCGGTTTGGGGTTGATTCGGGTGTAACCACAGATCGATCTGGTTCTGCTCTGGTCATGGTGGTTGGTTGTGGTGGTGTTATGGGTTCTATGGTTGAGAGGTCAGTGTCTCTGTAGACCTGCCGGGCGGATTTGCAGACACCTTTTCCGGGCTTGTCGCAAGCATATTCAGCCTCCCCTACGCCAAGCAGGGCGCAGCCTGACAACAACAGCGTTGAACCACAAAGGCACAAAGACACGAAGGCTTTTAAATATTTTTTCTTTGTGTCTTGGTGCCTTTGTGGTTTAAACAATACGCTCATGGCTGTAACCCTCTGGTCAGGATCAAATCGACTTTTCGTTCGGCACTGATCTCAATCACAGGCACCATCTGGTCTGCCAGTTTCAGGTAAAAGTCTGCCAGTTTTTCCAAAGCCTTGTTGCTGCCTTTGATCAGGGAGCTTTGCAGGGCTTCACTGCCTTTTAACCCGGATTGGAAAGGCGATTGGATTTCACCGTTTTTATTCGGCACCACGGAAAACACAGGGACAGGTTTGATATCAAACGCCTGACTGACACCGCCAAGGAATCCAGCCATTGCCGCTTTTGCCATGACCTGTCCCTGCTTGCTGACCAGTCTCCCCCGTAAGCCAGCCTTGCCATCTTCTCCGGCTAAATAACCTTCCAGTGGTCGTTCAAGAACCTGCTCTTTGTCCTTGATTTTGTTGCTGAAAATGCACGACAAGGTTTCACTGCGAAGGTAAGCCCGTTCGGAACTCAGGTCGCCATAACCGGAAGCCAGCACAAAGCATTCACGCACATTGGTTCGGTAGCGGTTGGGCAAAATGGCTGAGGCTTTGATTCGGATAAGAACGGGATAAGGCTCGCGTCGTGCGCCCTGGCCGGTGGGTACGTCCAGCCCGGTTATAAGTTGACCGGACAGAATACTGCCAGCGGGCAGGCGTAGTAACTTTGGCTTATCTGTCTTGGTATCAGGTGTTGTTGGAGGCGTGAAAGTAGCACCGAGCATACGTATGGGTTTAGGCAGTGGCGCTTCTCGCTCTTCAGGCTCCGGGTATTGCGGGGGCGGTGGTTGGTTGTAGTGGTTCCAGTTCAATACATCTGGAGGCAAGGGTTCCGGTGAACTAATGATTTCTGCAACCGTAGTTTTGCCTTGAACCAGATCAATACTATTCAGTCGTTTAATTTCCTGTTGTAACAGCTCCATCTCTTTCTGATGTTGTTCATGAAGTGTCTGTTGTTGCTGGTTAATGTTTTCCAGATCAGCACTGATGCGGTTCAGGGTCAGCTCTTTCGGAGGAACGCCGGTAAAATCCACGCTCTGTGCTTTTGTCTCATCAGTTTTGTCACTCCCCGGTTGATGCTGTTTGCTGGTGACAAAAATCAGGATAATGATGACCAGGGTACTGCCCAGAACAATGCCTAAACGTCGGACTCCGGGAGTTAAATAGCGGTTGAGGGTATTCATAGTTTTTTTATGAAAAGAAAGGTCAGTGGCTGAGTAAGGAAGGGCGAACAGCAGGGGCTGATTCCGGTTCTTGGGTTTGAGAAACAATAAACAGCTCCCGTTTCTGCCCCGGGTATAAACTGTTTTTTGGCCACATGGATACGGCGCTGACGCTGTGACCATGACAGCTCTGCTCATGGAAGGTCACAGGCTTTTCAGTGTGGTTTCTTGCGGTGCCTACCAGAACGTTAAAATGATGTCCCCGCACCTGTTGTGCCTGAGTAAAGTCAAAGACCAGCCCATCCTGCTGGCAGGGTTGAAGACTGGAGGTGGTAAACTTGCCCAGTTCGTAGCCTTCCGGAATTTGCCCCTTGACCAGTGTCTTTAAAATATCGGTAATAGTCTGTTCATAGTCTGCGGACTCTTCCCATTTTCGGGCAGCTTCCCGATTACCCAAAAGGGTTCGTTGCCAATGTTTGGACAGGCTGAGTTGGATCTCTTTTGGTGGCACATCGAGCAGAGTTACCAATAACGACAGCGCGTGGGATTCATTGCCCGGAGGCGTGATATAGACCACAAACGGTTCTTCCTGCCGTGATGAAAGATAGATAACGCTGCCTTCTATACGAATATCCGCCTGATCAATGGTACGGACTTGCGGTGCAGGAAAAGGGGTGACGATCCGGTTCAAGTGCAATCGGCTCAATGTGACCATTTGCTGTTGTCCGGGTGACACCTGCAATTTTACCGGGGGTACTCCGGCTGCGGTTAACGGTGGTCCAAATAAAAAGCAAAAAACACAGACGACAGAAGCCAATGCTCTGTTCATGGTGAGGTACTCCCGGAGTGTTACTTCAGGTTGGAATCAATCTGAATGGCAGCCAGCACAGGGCGATAGCGGATAATGTCGAACCGGAACGTGAAGGTTTTTTGTCCCTTCAATCGTTGATTACCAGAGCTCATCACTGCATTGCCTGTGACTTTTATAGCTTTTGATTCTTCAATAAATTCAATACTTAACGGCTCAAAGCTCATGCTGACTCTATCTTCCCGGAGCTGACGAAACTGTCTGTTCAGTGTGTCCTGCACCTGCTGGTAGAGGTTTGGGGCAAACAGGCTTTGCAGTCGGGATTCTACAAACGACAGGTTCTGTTGGTTCAGATTGCCCAACAGTTCAGCCAGCGACAGCCCCCACCATTCATGGTAAGCGACAGAAGCCTCACCGGAATGAACCCCAGCCTGAGTTTCCATAAACGGCAGCAGTAGTTCTACCGTTGGTTTACGACTCAGACAGTGAGCAATCAGCAGGGCGTTGGTAACGACCAGAACCAGCAGGATCAACCGATCCATACACAGCCGTTGTCGCCACTCTTTAAAGCGTTGCAGGTATTCGGTGATGGTCATTTGCGGCAGGGGTAGAAAGTTCGGATATAGGGGTTGGGCAGTGTTTTGGATCGGGAGAAACAGAACCCCAGCCAGTACATTCGGTGGCTCAGATGCCCGTCAGGGTGCCGATCCCGAAATCGCCGGTACAGGCGTATCGCCATAATGCCCAGCAAAATGCCGAACAACAGATGGTCAAACCAGATGCCCCAGATCAGGCCGACGGCGACGGGATAGATTTCATCCAGTGACCAGAACAGGAACTGGATGGGGTCGTTGATGGTGCAGGGGATTTCCATGGAACAAAACTCCTTGGAATTTTGTATATCTAATGGCTATACTTGATTGTAAGTCCAACAGATATACAAGAGGTGTTATATGGCTAAAACAGTTCCCATCAATATGCGGGTTGAACCCGTACAGCAAGCTTTGCTGACCATGGCAGCGGCTGTGCTGAATAAGGATAGAACCGCTTTTATTCTTGATGTTGCCTGTCGGGAAGCGATGAATGTATTGCTTGATCAACGAGTATTTACTCTGGATGAGGCTCAGACCAAAGCCTTTGAAGAGGCTCTGGAAGCACCTGTTCCTGAACAGAGTAAACTATTGGCGGAGCCTGCACCGTGGGAGTAATCAGGGCACCGGAATTACTGACAAAAGATCACAATACAGACGATTTTGATTGTGGCCATGATGTACTGACAGAATGGTTGAAAAAAACAGCCCTGAAAAATCAATCTGCCAATGCCAGCCGTACCTTTGTTGTGTGCAAAGGCGATAGGGTTGTTGGCTACTACGCACTGTCCAGCGGCAGTATTGAAAGAATGCAAACACCAAAATCCCTTGCCCGGAATATGCCAGACCCGATTCCAGTGACGGTGCTGGGGCGACTGGCCATTGATCAAGCGCATCAGGGAATGCGTATTGGCTCGGGTTTGTTGAAAGATGCCATGATGCGAACACTGGTTGTATCCCAGCACATCGGTGTCAAAGCCATGTTGGTTCATGCTATTTCCGAAGAAGCCCGGCAATTCTACCTTCAGTACGGGTTTAAAGAGTCAACATTTAACCCCATGACACTGATGCTTCCGGTTAAACATATTGTGGGCTTGTTTCCTGATCAGGGGTAACTCTTGCTGCGGCGTAACGAATCCGCTTTATTGCTTTGGTAGTTGGTGGTTTGACTGGGTGTTATACCCTGATAACGGTCTTCCAGCCGCTGACGGCTATCTTGCCTTTGTTGATCAAAATCCAGTCGGGAACCTTTGCCGGTGAGCGTTGCCAGATTGAGCTGCTTCAGTGTATCGGCATTTAATTCAGGCAACTTGTTTTGCAGCTTCAGGAGTGCCAGCCACTCGCTCAGGTCGATTCGGTTCCAGTCGACCGCTTGTAAAACTTCGGGGGTGATACCAGAACAATCCGGATGTTTGGCGGAACCCCAGCCCATGTTTAACTGTTGTCTGATTTGTACCTGCAGAATGCGTGACAGAGGTGAGTTGAAACAGCAGTAACTGTTGAAGCTCATGCTGCTGAGCCCCAGTAATTTGGATTTTCTGTAGCTGCCGACCTTATGACAGGTTTTCATTTCCCGCTTTGCTGCCAGTTCAAACTCTTCGTCTTCACATTTGTTGGTGATCTGGATGATCAGTTTGGTCATGGTATAGGCGGTGTAGAGCATGGTAACGGCACTGATCGCCGAGGTGATGGCTGGGTTCAGCATCAATGCTTGCTGACTTAGTTGCCCGCTTTGTGAAGCCAAATTGTCACCCACGGTTCGGAACAGCAGGTTGGTAGCGTCTTCTCCCAGTATTTTATGAACGACTTCGGCCATTTTTCGCATCAGTTGTTGCTGCATATTGCCCAACAGAGATGACTGCGCTTCTTGCGACAGATCTCCGGCAATAGCTTGGGCTGTAGCGGTTTGTGTGTGGACTTCGGCGGGTGTTGGCCAAAGTTTTTCGGAGAGCTTGTCCCAACTCTTTCCTACGTCTGACCATAGATTTTTTGCGGGTTGGCTGAGTTTTTTGATGGCCTGCATCAAAGGTTCCCGCATTTTCTGGTACTGGCCGGTTAACTGGTTGGGGTAGTTTGATTGAAGATGGATTGCAGACTTATCGAACAGATAGCCCATCAAAAGCAGGTTCAGGTAGCTTCCAAAATTGACATTGGTGGGCAGGTTGCAGCAGTCCACCATATTAAAAATACCTTTTTTGCAGGTGCAGGCTTTACCGCTGAATATCTGGCAGCCGCCATCATAAGGATCGCACTCCATGTCGTGCGCCATATGTTTTGCGGCGTGGAGCCCACTTACTGCACTGGCAAAATCCGTATTATCAGCGTCGGTAATATCCGCCTGGCATTCTCCTAACATGCACTTCATAGGCTGGCCTTCACAGTGAATGCTTTCTTCGATGCCAATGCGATTTAGTGAACCGGTGTAGCCGCAGTCGTAGCGGTCTTCCGAGGTGTAGCAGGTGCCATATTCTTGTGATGGAGAGTCTCCCAGACATCGGCTGCCGAGAAATTCACAATCAGGATTATTGGCGAACTGGGCGCAGCTATCGGGAGGCTGTTGTGTGGTTGTGGTCTTGTAGTAGAAGCAATCAGCTTCAGCTCTGATGATTTTACAGTCAGATGGTAATTGAGGCGACAAAGTGGCTCTCAAGGGGATCACTTTCCCATGAAGGGTGTGTTCAGCATCGCTTATGGATTCAAGACACTGGTAAGACAGGTTACACAGTCCATCCAGTTGCCACTGCCGCATTTCCTGTAGCTTTGCGAGTGCTGAATCGGGCGTCCATCGGTCATCTTCAACCAGCTGACTGGTATCAAAATACAGCTTGACCAGTGCATAGCCCTCACCATCACCCCCGACGGATGTTCTGATCTTGAAGGTCAGCTGGCGATTTGCGTTTGTCACCAGAGCTGTATCAAGAACCACAGGGCTATTGAGATAAAAGTTGGAGTCCAGCTCACAACCACCGCCGCTCTCCGGGGGAAAGTCACCATTGCTCTGCCATACCTTATGATCGTTAATCCAGATTTGCATCCGGTCATCCCAGCGGGCTTCCTGAATGACGGCACGGGTAAGGGCTTCCGGTCTTGGCAATGTGACAGTGAAGGTTTCCTCTTTGATACAACAGCCACAGCGGTAATAGTTATCTGCGCCTGGGTCTTTGCCTAATCGAATCTGAATGCAGCCTTCATCGACAGAACTGCTTTCACAGCTGTTCATACCTGCCAACCCCGAACTTGAGACGTATTCAAGGAATGGGCTGATTCTGATTTTACGGTTAAGCGTTACGCTGTCGTCCGTAACCAGTGCCCGTGTGCATTCTCTGATATCGGGGCTATGCACCTGCTGATCCTGTTTCAGCACCAGTGTTTTCTGATAGTCACAGCCTTTAAAGTGCTGGCGCAGCCGGGCAATGGTGGCACTCATCTCTGCATTAGGGTCATAAACCGGATTGCCCTGAGCATCAGTAGGCCAGTGTTTTTGCTTTGACCATGTGTTGGGATGTTGCAGTGCATTTACGCCCAGCTCCATAGCCCCGAGAATCCGGTGTTCATTGGCGTCGGGGTAATAGCGATCAGGAGATTGATTCAGCAGACGCCAGGCTTCGCCTTCCGGTGAGTGTTCGGTTTCCAACTGGGTTGCTCGGTGTTCGCCAAAGGTTTGCAAGCCGTCAAAATCTTCATGGAGATAAAAGCGTTCCAGCTGTTGTCGATGTTGATGGTCTTCAGACTTTTCGATGATGAGAGTGGGGTCAGAACCAATAACGGGTTCTGGATTCCGGGTAATGGCTTCGGTCTTATGATTGATGTCGTTGAGCCACTGAGAGCGAGTGTGTTGCTCAAAGGTTTTAGCGGCTTCTTCTGCAAAGGCAGTGCTTATGCAAAAGAGAAGCAGGCAACACAGACTGTTGAGCTGGAAGTATTTCACTGGCTTACAGCCGTTTGACAACAATCCCGGTACTGCCAGATCAGGTACATGGCATCGTCTTTACCCAATGGATGCCGGTGCATTCCCCAGGTGGCGGCGGATGCACCGACCCAGTGGGCTTTCTGCTTCTCCGGTTCCGGCCAGAACATGCTCATCTTGTACTGGCTTTTGGGTAGCCAGGGAGTAATACGACTGTGGCACTGTGCATCCGCGCCTACGGTTTTTCGGGCAAGTCCGATGCGATGAATCTTGGCTAATGCTCTGGTTGCTAGCAGGCTGGTGTTATCAGCAAAGTGTCCGTAGGTACTGGTAAAGCCGGACAGTGGATATAGATTGCCCCAACTACCAGCGCACCAGTGCAGGCTATCCATGGGTTGTGAATTCAAAGCAGCCAGTCCGTCGGCAGTACAGGCATTCATCGCCGCAGGGTTGGCATAAGCCGCCAGATCCGGAGAGAGCAGGGCAGCCAGTTCAGGATGATTCCACGATGGATCGACTTCGGACAGGTTCATCAGGTCAAAATCCACCAGATCACTGGTGCAGCCACCAATGCCAGTAAACATATTCAGCATTTCTATCAAGGGCAGGCTGTAAACATGTGCATGGAGGTACGTTAAGCCTTTGGGAATATTGGCTGAACCCAGAGTTCCCCAACGACGCTGGTCAACCATCGGGAGCTTGTGACCACCCAGAGCCATCAAACAGCCCGGACTGCGGGTCAGTTCAATTAATCGCTGAGGTCGCCAGAACCCGGTAGTCACTCCGGGATGAAACATGCCTGCACTGTCTTCGCACATACAGAGCCCTGTGCTGGTTTTGGCTCTGTGATTCGGCTCCTTTCCAGAGCCTAGTTTTGCCAACCCGATTCGGATGGGAAACAGCTCTTTCCAGGGGACGGAAGAAATCAGTTTTTCTGACAGGATCGGTACGTTCTGGCATAAAGCTTTTGATGGGTTGTCGGTGGCTTCAACGGCATAGGCTGATTGTGCTGATTTGGAAATCAAAGCCCTTGCCCATGACATCACATCAATCGCTGAAAACTGTGACACTTCTGCGGTAGTCACTCGCCAGTGATTCTGACTTTCCGGTGTCAGTAATGTGGGTAGAGCGGTCAGTTGAAAGCGATGAATCAACTCTGGAGGCATGATGTAAATCGGATGCTGATGCCAGACAGTAGACAGCGTTTGAAAGTGTTGCAACGAACCATTTGAAACCAGCACCAATGCATCGGGGTATTGCTGTAACCATGGAATTACAGCTTTCTGTTGCTGGCGATCATTGATATCCAGAGCAATTATGGGAGTGCGCCAGTGACCGGAAATTTTCAGAACTTTGATGGATGCCTGTCGACTGGTCGGCAGCTTTGCTCCGAAAGATAAGACTTTGCTCTGTAGTCGCTGGGATGTTTTTGCCTTTACTGCTTGCCAGTCCTGTTGGCTTAAGCGCTGAAGCAACACCTCCAGCAAGTCCGGTTCGCTGATTGGATAAGTCGTGCCATAAATACCGAGATGGCCACGCCTGCCTGATTGATATTGACGCATCAGCCAATCTACGGAGGTCACTCCAAAAGCTGTCAGCTCTGTCTTTCCATCAACTTGCAATGTTATGGCGGGAACCCGGTCAATCTGGTATTCCCGGAAAGCTACAGGATTGATTTCAACGGTGGTCGTTGTTCTATTGGTCATCAAAATCTGTTGCCATTTTTGAATAGCAATGCCTAAATTCTGATGTTGACCCTCAATCCCCCGGACAATGAATGTGCGAACCGCAGACTTTTTTAATAGCGCAGTCAATAGCGATTTATCCATACTTGCAGAAACAAATAATTTAATTTGTAGCTCGTTTGCCATCGCTGTAGAGAAAATGATCATAATGCAGATTATCGCAATGAGTTTGTGCATTAGTTTTTTGTAACAGAAGTCACTACTCATTTTCGTGAGAATCATCAGGGGGATATTCTACCGAGTTGTTATACATCCGTCATTCAGCACCTATATCAGGAATAAATCTCTTGGTACGGTCGACCAAGAATTGAAATGATGGTTAATTGCCTCTCCTGCAAGCCAACGACATGTTTTTCATGACCATCGACCAATAAAACATTAATTCCCTGAAAGCAAAAAAATACCCAGCGTGCAGTCGGATTCTGATAGGGCTTTCGCTTCATATCCGGAAAGAACCTACTCTGACGCTTTAATTCATGCCTGATTCGATGCTGTATCGCTGCGTAGACTAACAGGCAAAGCGTCATCACCATAAGCAACGCTTCTATACGTTCCGGCTTCTTTAAAAACAGCGAGGAGACCAGAAATTCAGGGCTTTTAAGAAACCGAAATCCACGCTCCACCGACTGCTGTGATTTATAAGTGCTCAACACTTCTGCTGAACTTAGCCGGCTCCTGTCCAGATCATTTGTTGCCAACACAAAGCACCCCAGGGAAGCCTCTGCTACTTTACGACAGTCAACGGATACCCAAGGATGACCGCTGACATAATACTCCACGCTATCTGGTTTGCTGTCTTTCTCCGGACGTCCCACTTTGGTATAGCATGGTTTTGTCGTAATTACAGGTTCTGCCTGACAATAATTGCTTTTTGATTGCCACTCATTGAACGCACGCAATGCGTCCGTTTCACACTTGAACGGTTTCTTCGCCAGCTTGCTGGTCAGTGCTTCCGCTTCTTTTTCTGACTTTTTCAACAGTTTTTTGAGCAGTGTTTTCTGTTCGCTTTTCCGAGCCTGTTCACTGCGAATCAGAACCCACCGTTGAGATACATCCGCATAGTCGGACAGTACTTCGCAGCTCTCATAACCTTCGGCATCTTCAACCGGTGTCATCGCACAAGAAGCGACACTGTCCACAAGCTCTCTTGCGGATTTTATTTTAGCCGGAACCCGGGTGATGAACTGTTGCTTTTGCTGATGCAATATCTGTACATTGTCTGTTGTATAAAGTGCAGCATCGCCGATCAGGTAACGATTATTCAGCGCCTCTTTGTAGCATTTCAAATGCTTGCTGATGACTTTTTTAAAATTAGTGTTGTCGTTTATATTGCCACTGGATGCGGCCATGAATACGGGAATACCCGCCTGATTTTCAGTCATTAGGAGCAGTATCGCCTGATTTAATTCAGGTCGGTGATCTCTGCTGTATCCACGACAGATTTTAATGCAGTTCAGATCTTCTTCATCGACTTCAGACTCACTGTTATAACGACCGTCCACATGAAAGCTGGTTGAATCAAGATTCAGAGCATTACACGGCAGTTTCAAGACATTAACGGCCTTGACAGCCAGTGATAAATAGACCTCACTTACACCCAGTTCAAAAATTTGATCCAAGGCTCTGCCGAGTACACTTTCGTTGATATGTTCCGGCTCTATACCCGGCCGAATAAGTTTATCCAGTGGTTTGTCGGCGTGAAACTCAGGGAACATGTGGAGTGTGCGAGCAGTGAAGCCCAGTCCGTTAAGCAGCATTGAGACAACGGTTTCTCCGAAGGAAATCTTTCTGGTTTCAGATTGGTTGGGAACCAGAGAATCCAAGAGGTTAGCGATCCCGAGCTCTTTGCACATACCGGCCACCAACCCCGTATGGTCGATGCGTTGAATGTGAAATTGATGAGGTTGCATGGCATATGCTCAGTCTGAAAATTTTTTACATTTTAGATGGTTTTAGGAAATTCTCAGATTAAGTGCTGAATGACGGATACATCGATAGCCAGTAGTTTTTGATTTGCTCAAGCCCATTGGGCCAATTGAAAGGCCAGAAAACGATAAAGGAGTAAGTTGCTCCAAAAACGCAGCAGTGGATTAAAGGCATTTGAGCCATGATCTGTAATCGTTCAGCTATGGTTAATGGCCTTGCAACTATGACAAAATGATTGTGCTCTGGAACCTGTGGTGCACCCGGTTCTGCGTAGACGATTGAGCTAAGCAGGGCTGCCATAAAAAGTAGCGACTGAAGCCGCACTTGAAACCAAAACCAATTTCCCCCGGTCATTTTATTCCTCTATCTTCCAAAACCTGCAGAATGGCATCACTCAATGTGATGCCTTGAGAGCGGTAAGCCCTGATTGCCCCTTCATCTTCCGGATGGCTGGAGTAGAGCAGTTTTTTAAATGGATTCAGGATCAGGCGGCCAATGCCTGATCCTTGTTCTGTGAGTACCAGTGCTTCAGAGTATTTACCTTCCACAGTATGAACGGTTTTCAAAAGCTTGTAGCCTTCAGGCGATAAAGGTAAACGCTGCTGTTTTTCCAGCTCATTGATGGTGGCCAACTGCTGCTTCAACAGAAACTGGGTGGCGCTGTTGTCTAATGCCGCACGGCCAGCCGGGGTTTCGTAAAAGTCCTCGATGCGCTGGGCAGCCATCAGGTTGGCACCGTTAAACCGGCGAAAGCGACGGAAGCCGTGTTCAATAAACAGGGCGGCTCCCTGAGTGTCCCGCATAAGGTTCCAGGCTTCGTCGATCACCACCAGTTTACGGCGGCTGACATCACCGAAATACATGATTTGCTGGATCAGGTAGATCAGTTCCAGAATCACCACTCGTTGCAGATGTTTCCGGTTGTCCAGATGGCGCAGTTCCAGAACCGTAAATGACTGGTTAATATCCAGCGTATTGTCACCACAGAAAAAGCGACCGTATTCACCTTGTGTTGTGAAGGCACTGAGCTGCACTGCCAGATCGGTCATACGCTCGTCCGTATGATGCTTTAACCGCTCCTGCAATAGATCAATACTGCTTCCCGTACCCTCATGCTCCCATAACTCACGAATCTGTTCTCTCAGTCCCGCTTCCTGATAAGGCGTCAGTGGTTCTCTGGGCGATACCATGGCAATGATTAGTGCCAGCAGAATATCCCCTTCTTCTTCGTAATCATGCACCAGAGCGAAAGGGTTCATGCCGATATTGCTGCCCTGATCAAAATCCAGAAACAGACCATCAAAATGATGGCAGAGCTTTTTGTAACCCTCGCCAATATCCAGCGCCCAGCATTGACCGCCACGAATCAAGATGTTGCTGATAATCTCATTTACCAGCACGGTTTTCCCTGCGCCCGAAGTAGCGGCAATAATGGCGTTGTAATTACTGTTGGATTCAAACAACGACAGATTCATTAACTGTCCACGACGGGACACAAGATTCAGCAGGGCTTCCCGATGGCCCGACCAGTCATCAAATAAGGGCAGTAATGGAACGGCGTGACGGGTTGCCAGGGTCTTCTCATGCATGGCAATGGTTTGTGTACTTTTTTGGGCGTTGCCGGGGAGGGTGTTGAGAAACATGGGTAACATGAAATACACGTCTTCATAAAGCATAAACCCCAGTTCACGGAAGTAGCTGCTGGCATTGGACGACAGTCGATTAGCTTCTTTCTCGGAATCACAATACAGAACCAGGGCAAACGTCAGCATTAACGGTGCATCCCCTTTGTTCAGGGCTTCAAACAGCACATCAAAATCTTTCTTGCGCTCCGTCAACCGGGGTTCAAAGCGGGTAATAGGGCTGGACGATTGCTGAATAGCGATTCTCTGTCGATTAGCGAGTGAAGACTGCAACTGTCTTATTGGCGGAAAGTGAAGCAGCACATGAAGTTGGGCATAACACTTGATGCCTCTATGCCCATTCTGGCTGTCACCCAGATAGTTAAAGGCTTGTCCAAGCTGGGCATAAGCGGGGAGTTTTTTAGCAACGAGCACTTTGACAGTTCGGGACTTATCTCCAGAACCAAGACTCAGGTGAATAGGGGACACGGACAGTGAAGTGTCCGGATCAAAAACCTGTTGATTCAAAGGTTTTTCGGCATCTGCTTTGATTCCGTCCAGAGTCCAACTCCCCTGTTCCGGGTGGTTAACCAGAATCATATTCAGACGCAACCAGTCGTGCTGGTTCATGGGCGAAGATAGTAATCCTGCGGTTTCAATGCCGCCCTCAAAAGACGATTTGAGGCGTTTAATCTGTAACACCTCATCATCGCCGGGCGTACGCTCATTGATGGGGACTTTGATGGTGAACCATAAAATGCCATGCCTGAGCATCTGCTCATTGGTAACAGGCTGATGAATACCGGATTGCAGTTGTTCAATATTCTGCTTCAGCATGGCTTTGAAGCGTGGGTCAGCACGATCCCTGGAAAGCATCAACTGTTGAATGGTCAGCATCAGGTCAGGGCTGGAAATCAGTCCACATTGCAGCAACGCGTTCCCCGGCCAGTCCTGATTCAATAAGCCGTTGAGCCGGTCATCAAGTCCGGAATCCAGTCCACTGAGCGGCATACAGAGAAAACCGAAAAACAGGTGTTTGTCGTCGCATAAAAAGAGTTTGTCTTCAGGGTCATAAGCCCGGGTCGTAAGAAGCGCATCTGTGAATTCAGGTTCTATTGGCACAGTTGTGTTTGAATTGGCGAACATTCGGCATTTTCCGGCTAATTTGAACTATGTTGATTGACGGAAGTAAATACTCAGTAGAGAGCTACTGGGAGGTGAAGACGATGAATCTAATGAAACAGATTAAAGGGTTTATGGCAGGGCTTATATTCCTGATCTTTTGTTCTCTGCTAATGGAGCAGTTAGCCTATCTGCTTTTGTTACCAGGCTACTGGTGGAAGCTTATAGGATCTCCGGTGTTCTGGAGCCTGTTCTCTGCTGTGTGCTTTTTGCTGCTATGGCGTTTAAACCGGAATTGCCCCGAAGACTTCTCTGTTCAAGAAGACCATGAACAATGGAGACCAAAAAGAAGAATAAACCCGACAACGGGACTGCCAATGGTAGGAGGTATCGATGCGAGTGGAACACCTTACGGAGGATGCCCGGAATCAGGTTTAATTAAACCTGATAATTTCTGGCTCATATCCCGCTGAGTTCTCGATAAACGGCTTGATGCTTCCTGGAACAGACCCTTGTCCTGCCTGCCAAACACTCTCTGGTTATTATCCGTCTGGCGCTGGTTAAGTTGATCCAGTACATTGCTGCCTATGTGTTCAGGAGGCATCGTTGTATCAAGATAGTTGCCTTCCATCGGGAGCAGAGATTGTCCCTTCAGCAACTCTCCAACTGACTGCTCATACTGTCTCAGTTCAGGCTGATAAAGCCGGTTCATTTCTCCGATAAGAGTAAGTGCTGCATTGGTATGTTGTGGATTGTCAGCGGCATGTGTCAGATGATTGAAGGCATGCTGCCCTAAAACAGCTCCATGATCACCCCAGCCTCTGCTGATTTCAGCAATGGATTGCCCCAAACGATGACGACGATCTTCCGGATCAGCACTTCGTTCATAACTGGGGTCACGATCTTTGACCATTGAGGCAAAAGCAGCGGCCTGATGGTCTGTCAGGCCATGGGATACTGCTCTATCAAAGGCTTCGTTATATGTCAGCTTGAGTCCCGGGCCTGATGTGGAAGGGGCAGTTCCGTAGGCACTGTGTTTTAGCAGGCTTGTAATATAGGGTTTGCTTTGACCTGAATGCTGAAACTGACCACTGATAGATTGGCTGGACTGGCTGTATGTTCTGGCCAGGGGCTGCAGAGCTTCAGGAAGTTGCTGTATGGCAGATGATTGAAGGTTTGTGTCTTGTAAAGCCTTTTGTTCCGGTAGCTGGCTGGATTCTGAAATGTGTTGTCTGACCTGACCGCTGTCGATGCTTTCGGGTTGATGCAGTACTTCATTTACTGATTTTGCAAGACTACCATCACTGCTTTTTTGCGAAGCCAGAGTTTGATTAGACTCCGGACTGCTTTTTAAAGATTCAGCACTGATTATGCCAGACTGCTGCAGAGCTTCACTCAATCGCCCCAAATCTTTCTCATCGGGACTGTCTAAATAGGTTGATACCAGAGCGGCGGCCAATGTTTCTGATGAGCTAGCGAACTGGCCACTGAATCTTTGCATGTTGTGGTTTACCTGCTGCTGAAAGTCCGGGTCAAAGGGCTTGGACTGCAATGTGTTCATGGCCGATTCTGAAAAGGATAAACGATTTGCCCAGACAGCGGGTCCCGTATTCAGAGCTTGTCCCAGTTGTTGTTGCAACTGGCTGGCCTGTTCATAGCTTTTTTCAGTACTGAGGCTTTCCTGAGCCATTTTTTGGTAGGACTGGTTATCGCTCATGCCCAGCTCTTTTACCCAGCTGTGGGAGTTGCTGCTACTGGCATCCATTGATAGAGCTTTTTGCAGATTTGAACTCCAGTTTTTTGAAAAGCTTTCTTTGTTTAAGTATGAAATTGCATCCTGAAACGCTTCTGTCTTGATTGCGCGACTTCCTCCTGACCATTGTTTTTGGTATCCACCATTAACACCAAACAAGCTACCTAAGAGACCATTTTTCTGAATGCCTCCCCCTGCTTCAAGTATCTTGGTGGTAGCCATATCTTTTGCGGATTGAGAGCTCAGCCCAAACTGCTTCTGTAAATCCCTCGCCAAATCATCCCGCATCTGAGTAACCTGACTTTCCCCTGTGCTCAAGCTACTGCTGAACTGCCGCAATTCACGACTATCAATGGAGTCGCCATAACGCTGTTGAATTGCATGGCTGGTTGCCTGACTAAAAGCCATCCCGGAAGATTTTCTTGCGGCATCTTTTGATTGAACGAGACTGGACAGATGACTGCTGGCAGATAAAGCCGGAACCACCTGATCAATCTGCCCTCGTGTTGCTCCCTGTTGTGGTCCAATATTCCAGCCCGCCTGCTGATTGACCGCAGCCCCGGGCATCATAATATCCGGCGAACTGATTTTTTCATTCACGAAATCGCCACTCTGCATCCTGCCTGCAAGATGAGTAGCGGTAATGGCACTGCCATAGAGCAACATCAGAACCAATGCAGGTGTAGAAGCCGCCATTAGTCCACCGACGCCTAACCAATACTCCAGAATTGGCCCCGACTCAATAATACCGGTGAAGCTGGTAATGGGGGCTGACAGTGCAGCCATCGCTCCCTGTGAAACCAGTGTGATGTAGAGATTATTGATAGCCAGAACCGGCATCCAAAGCTGAATCCATAACAGCAGCATCAGATATTTAAACGCCAGTCGTACACCAAAGAGTCCGACACAGACCAGTAATCCCATCAATGGGGTCACCGCAAACACAAATCCTTCGATATACGCCATCATCGCCCGCATACTGCTCAGGAACAGATGTTGCTCACCTGCCCACTGGGTATTGCGCTGAAGGATGGCTTGCTGCGTCATAATAGCCGCCTGAGGCTGCTGCATATCCTGAAGCTTCTCAATGGTGGCATCGTGATAAATGGGCAGAAGGGCAGAGGCCATCATAAAGTTACGGCTGGATTCTGCACCCTGGCTTAACGCTTGCAGGGCTGAACTCAGTGTCAGGTTTCTTGCCGAAGTCGTATTGTCTTGCTGAATCTGTTGATCAAACCATGCGGTGAGCCGGGGCTTTAGCCAGGCGAAGGCTTCATTGCAGGTAACGGACGTTGGTTGTCCATTGCGGTAAATCAGGGTGCCGAAAACTTCTGACTGAAATTCCAGTGCCGCCATCACATCAGCATTACTGAACACCTCATGGGTGGTTTTGTAGTTCAGGTCGATACCGATCAACGTGCATTCTTTGATGTAATTGCGCCATGACTGCGCCAGAGCAGGTGTATTTTGAAACTGGTTCATGGCCTTACTGCGGGCTTCCATCAACCGGGTCAGGCTGGATAGGTATCCATTTCTGGTCAGTTTCACGGCATCGGTCGTATGAAAAGCCTGTTCAAAGATTTCAGTCATTTTCCAGGTCAGAGTCGAGAGCATGCTGGCGGTGAGAGCAATGCCGAAGGGTACGTTGTCTACTTTGCGGTTGGTGTCGGTGTACACATCGTATATATCCACGTCGATGCCTTTGTAACGACTGCCTCCCGTTGGTAAACCAAACAGGGCCGTATAGATCAGCAGACTCAGCAGTAAATGTTGAAACGCCGGAAACTTACCCGCCATTAACCCCTGCAGTGCCAGATAGAAGGTACCGATGATAAACCCGATTTTAATGGTCAACAGAAAGTCAGGGTTGCTGACCATCAACACCAGGCCGTTCAGAACGGTATAGAGAAAATGGGCATCTCCGATGGAGTAGATACTTTCCATGTTATGGATTGGCCGGATTTACGCGGGAGGGGGATCGCTCAGCCTTTGCCGGTGGCAGTTTTTGATAGCGTTTCTGCTCTGCCACCGCCAGCATATGACGATAATCCTGAATCAATTCACCGAAACGACCGTAACGCTCTCCCAGTCTTTGCAATTCACGGTGCAACTGAGTGCGTGACGAGTTCAGGGTTGCTTGCAGCTGCTGGGCAAAGGGGTGGTAATCACCTTCCATATTGATGATCGATGTGGTGATCTGGTGCAAATCCTCAATAAACTGATGCACCATATAAAACGCAATATGAGGTGAAGCCTGGTTGATAAACAGCTTTGCTAATTGCACATCCGCTGCCGTTAAATTGCGAATCATGGCACCTGTACCCACAGGTAAATTGTGCAGCAGGGCAGTTGCTGATACCCCGTTGACGGTTTGTAGAATGCTTCTGGCATTCTGATGCCAATGATCCGCAAGGGCATTGAGTTGTTGGGTTAAATGCTCTGCCAACCCCGATAGCTTTTGTTTATCAACAAGATTCATGGACAGGCAGCCGGAATGGTCTTGGCAACGGTACAAGCTCACTTGTTCCGAGCCATAAATCAGGTCTTCCACCTTGAGTTGGTTGCCGATATAGCTGAACAGCTTCGGTTGAGTATCACCGGGATTCATGGAGACAATAATGGTTCCGGTAAGGCTCATGACCGCTTCCCGATATTCATTGCCGGTAATAGCTGAGGATTTCTTCAGGGCATTCCAGACAAGGTTGCCCAGTAGCTTTTCCTGATCCAGAGGGCTGGCGGATTGTCGCCAGGCTTTGACCGGGTCACGGTCAGATAAACCTGTTCCGGTAAACGACTGAAACGTATCTGCAACATTGGCTCGACTGATATTCAGTGAAGCGTCCGTCTGGAATTTCTTCATGGCCGCAGGCATGGGCATACTGTTCACCAGTCCTTGTCCCATCTGGCAGGAGTTAGAGAAGAGGCTGTTCAGGTGCATAATCTTTTCCTGCAGGGCTTCGATATGCTGGTAGGCTTTCTCGTTCATGGCACTGATAGCCAGCCCCAGCAGATAACCGGAAGCATTACCGGCAATATCCCGAATCAGCTTGTTGAATTGCTCGCTGTTGATAAACGAGAACGACCCGCCATAAAGGTCTATCCCGCCACAACCGGCAGAAAACTCCGGTGGCACAAAGCCGGTCAGGTTGGTTTCGTTGATACGGGTTCGGGCATGGAATGCGCCACCGGAAATAACCCCGCGTCGTTGAGTTTGGTAGACGGCAGGGTCTGACTGAGTGGACAGGCTGTTGAGCATTTTATTCAGTTCCTGTTGCAGGGAACTGGCCTGAACCAGAGTTATACTGCTGGCAATTAGCAAACATAAAAACAGGCAGCGGAAAAGACATTTACGACGGATTGACATCAGTCTTGGCTTGCTCACTCTCATCACCGCTATGATGCTGCTTCTGATATTGGATGTACTGGCGACGCAGAGGGGAGAACAGTTCCGAGCAGAGATCAATGCCTTTAGAGAGGGTTTTAGCCCACTCCTGGATGGGTTCTCTGGACTCCTTGCGACTCCACTGTCGTGTCAGCCACAGTAGGTCGCACTTCTGAATCAACAGGTCATAATTCTTCAGAATGTTCACGTAGGTGATAGCCTGGGGCGTTGTGCATTGCACGGTGAAATCTTTAGGTTTGTTGTAGGTGATGGAAACTCCGGCTTTTGCAGGCAGTGGCACTTCGTCCACAAAATTTTGCAGGGAACGATCCAGTTCCTCCAGCTCTGTAGTGATCTGCTCGATAGCTTTCATCGACAAGTCTTGCAGATCGTGATTCTCCGAATACACCACCTCCAGCATAAACAGCAGGTTTTTCAAACGATAATCCATCCACAGACACATTCTCTGCCCCTGATGCGTCTTTAAATTAAAGTGCGTCAGCAGGGCAGGCTGGGAGCGTTTTTCTCGTTTTTTCATATCAAACCTCGGATAAACCTGAACTCGCACACACGCTACCGCCGATCCTCAACCGTAGGGGCATTTGGCAAGTATTTTTTGCAGACCAAGAAATATCCTGTTTTTTGTAAAGAAAAACAGAACACAGGAATTAATTGAGATGAATAGTCCAGAGAAAAGTTCTTAAATTGAGTTAAGTCCTAATCTGATCGTAATAAAACGAATGTCGTATATTTTGATGACAGTTTTGATAAATAGACAGAGTGCAAAGAAGAGGTTTTTGAATAAGGTAAGATCGTCATGATACAACTCCAGAGAGAAGTACATGCCGAAGTCACAAACTGACTGTAAGAACAACAGCCGAGTGGCTTTGACATAGTTGCAGTAACAAGAAATAAAACTAAGTTGAAGAAATTCTTGTCGTTTAAAATCAGATATTTCTTAGGCTAAGTACCTGATCAGTAGAAGATTATAGAAGACCCAAATAATTTGCCGAGGCAAAATTGAAAATTATTTTTTAATAAACAATATTGCTTCTTATAACCTACTTTAAGGTGACAGAGAGTATAACTTGGACAACTATATCTATTAACGCTCTGGAATAGCACTGGCTTTAATCTTCTGACAGAACAAAGGCTCTAAAACAGGGCAATGAACTGGTCAGGCAAATATAAGCGATAGAGACCTTGCGACAATGTGACATGATTTTTTTGCTGATGTCCTAGAATAAGGTGTGTAGGAAATTTTACGACAGCAAAGAAAAAAAACTGTGAAATAATTCTGTGCTAGGGTGATCAAAGAATGAAGCTATGGTTTTTGATAACATGCCTCGGAAAAAAAACATATTATTGGTGACTATGCTCGTGAACACAGGGTGACTGAAATGAGAGAGACACTTGCTTATGTTGGTGAGGCTTTTAGACTTTTCATGGAACGTGCTAGCGAACCATGGGAAGTAGTCGATTGTTACGGAAATTACTGTTTTGCAAATGCAGCATTGAAACGATTGAATTGTCTGTCAGATTCATTTCAGCTCGAGGGTAAGCACTATTCGGAAATCCCGTCACGACCATTTGAAGAGTGCGCTCTGGAATTCTATCGCCAGGATGTCATGTGTATGAATACCCGCGTACCAGTTAAAGTATTGGATGTCCATGTGGACAATGATGGAGAGTGGTTTTGTTACATTTTTGAGCGGACCCCTTTGATTAATAATAATCAAGTCATTGGGTTAACTGATCATGGAAAGTCTGTCATAGAATTTTGGAAAGAATCGATGCGCTATTTACTGGCCATGCAACGCTATTATACGGGAGAAAATCAGGTTTCAATGCAAATAACCACTACCAACAACTTAACACAGCGTGAATCCGAGATCTTATTTTTCTTATTTGGTCAGGTAGAACCCAAGCGTATTGCCAGGTACTTGAACCTGAGCTTAAGTACAGTCAATTGTCACATTGACCGAATGCGAAAAAAACTGGGATGTCAGACGACGCCACAATTAATCGAAAAAGCCATATGGTTAGATTTCCATAAAATTCTTCCTGAAAAATTAATGGGCGACTGTCATATATCGTTAGTTATTGATTAAAAACCAGAGTAAAAAGTTATGTTTATGATTAAGTACTTTTTGAAGCCAAGTGGCATAAATGGAATTGGAATTTTTGCCAACCAGAACGTAAAAAAGAATGACATAGTTCATCGAGGTATATTGTCAGATGATCTTATTCTCTCTACGGCGGAGTTTCATCAGTTAACTGAAGAGCAACAGGTGACAATGCAACATTTTGGTTATTTTGACAGAAAATTAAAAAAGTGGCGGTTAGAAGCTGGTGATATTAAGTTCTGCAACCATTCAGACAAACCCAACGTAACATTAGTTAATACAGACTTGTTGGCTTTACGTGATATTCCTTCTGGAGATGAAATTTTACATAATTATGAGGAGATTGAAGAGTTGAGGGAAGTTTAAACAAAGTGATGATATTTAATTTATTGTGAAGCCAGTCTGTTACTTCGATATTCTTTTATCTAAGAGCAGTATCTGAAAGCAGTAAGAGACAGAGTGCCCTGCCTAAAGAACACTCTGTCAGCGCTCACCACAGGGGGTGAACCGGCTTCTCAACCAGCCCCTGCCACTATGTCAAAGTCACAGGCTGACTATGAAACCGATGGTTAGTATAGTCAGTTCTGCGACTTGGACGTAAATACTTTTTGGGAGTATTTATGTTCTCGTATCTCTTGCGGGTATTGCATGCCCGGGATATTTGTGAGCCCCTTGTTGATATGAGGGGCATTTTTTCTTACTCCCGTTTAATGACTGCCCGATCGGGAAACTTTCCCTGTTTCAACCCTGAGAAAACGGTTCTGCATTTTATGTAGCCGCCGCTGTGCGCCCTGTTGCTGATTATTTGATTTGAAAATCAATCAGCAGCAGATATTTCAACTCTGACACAGCGGATTACATCGTTTTCTGCACGCCATAAAAAAAGCCCGGTTTTGGCACCGAGCTTTCTGTAGCAATGTTTGCGGTTCTTCCCTGTTTTAAGTGGGTAGTTTTCAACGATGTACGCCAGTGGGGTACAAGTCCAAGCCTCCAAGATGAAAGTAGATCGCTGTCTTATATCTTTCACGGTTTCGAAAGCCACAAGCCCGATTCTTCAAACTCTGAATCTTGCTGTTCACTCCCTCTGCTCGACCGTTATTAGCCTCAAGGACAATAGCGTTGATGATACCCCACAAGTGCTCTTTGACCGTTCTGGCAACTTCTTTTATGGGCTCAAGCCGACATCTCTGCGCCCAGCATAGCCACCTCTTCCAGGCCTTGATTGCCCAAGCTCTGGACTTGTAATTCCATAAGCTCATTGCCATTTGCCGGATGGCCCAGGCGCGAGCTGTTTTAAGTGTCGAGTTTCTCAGTGGTTCGAAGTTATCCCACTGCTCTTCAGACATGTTTTCAGGGTTAGTCAGCCAGTCGTAGCGAGTCCCCTTAAGCAGCTCTACACCTTGGTTTACAAGGGCTTTGTTCTCTTCTATCCGAACCTTGTTGACAGCTTTACCCAGAGACTGAGCAACGTGAAACTTATCAAATGCAATCTTCTGATCTGCGTCTGGAACATTCTCACTGACTGACTTGATGTAAGCCTTGGACATGTCCATCGTCACGCATTCGATCCCCTCTTTATGGTCATAGGGCAGTGTGTCAAAGTACTCGTTGAGACTGTCACTTTTACGGTCATCAGAAACGTGAATAACAACGCCTTGGTCGTGGTCAGTGACCACTGTGACGTATTCATGATGCTTTTGAAATGAGGTTTCATCAACAGCGATTCGTTTTGGTGGCTTAGCATCACGACGAGCCAGTCCTCTCTTCACTGCACGCTGCTGAATACCGTCTATGGCATTCCAACCAAGCTTCATTTGTCGTGCAACTGCCTTCGTAGTTGCCTCCTTTAGCCAGTCAATAACAAGGGCTTCAAACAGAGCTGTATATCGAGAGTCAGATTCAGCCCAGGGCACATTGATGGCTAACACCTTATGCTCAGGGCACTGGGTCCGTGGAACCCTGGCAACTAGAATAGTCTGAAACTGACAGGTATCCAGATGACGCCACTTCTGAGTGATGTGGTCGTAGCCAGAGCAGGGCTTATCGCAAACACTGCATTTGCAGGCCTTTTTACCATTGTGTTCAATGAATACCCGAACCTGTTGATCCTGTAATGACAATTCAACTTCAGAAACGAACCAAGGAGACTCAATACCCAGTATTTGAGAATAGAGTTGCTTATCACGCATCGGTGCATCCTTGCATTGAGTGCTTCAGAATATAATAAATCACCCACTCAAATTGAGGAAGAGCCATGTTTGCTGTGTCTTGGGAGAGCCATACATTGCCTTCCCTTTATTTAGTTGAGAATGGCATGTCTGGCAAGGTTTATTCTTTTCATGAACAGGTTGTCTGCAGACGGTGTTGATCCGACTGGTTATCTGCAAGAAAAAAAGCTGGACTTCGTGCTATTGAGCTCGCTGGTTGGGCTGAGAGTTGTACCGGACTGGTGGTATGGCGATTGCCTTGAATACCCACTGATAAACGTCAAAGGACAGATAACAGGTCACGAACGAATTTATCCCAGAGGGTTACTGCACAAGCGTTGCCCGGATCGTTTTGCACCAAAAGATAATAAGAAAGTTACCAAAGGTACGACAGTTTCCAGAAGTTTTTCGCTGGTTGGAATCTCTCTTTCAGAACTACCCGGATACCTGGGTAACTTGCGAGTCGTAGGTGGTATGGCTGATGCGGTAAATGTGTATCAGGCCACTGGAGAGCCTGTGGTCTGCATTGTCGGAGAAAATAACGCTAAGTCCATCGTTGCGCAGCTGACACAGGAATGGCCGCATCTGGAAGGGAAGATCATTGTTGCCCTGGATCATGATCTGGCAGGGATTATGGCTTGCCATCGAACCGGGTGTCTTTGGGTGGTTCCGCAGCGATACGGCGAGGACTGGAGTGATGTTCGTGACGATGTAGAGTTGCAGGGCATAAAGCAACAACTGCGGGAAGTGCGCAGCCCGATAGAGGCTGTCGATTTAAAATCCATCCCGATTCCAACGGTTGAAATGGCGATAGCGAATGGTTGCGGAGATTATCACAGCAGCCTGAAGTTACTGGCAAAGGCAGACAATGAGCGTTGTGCCGCTACTCTGGCAAAAGCCATTGTCCAGCGGTTTCATCATAAAGTTCCGGCTCAGTGTGATGAGCATGAGTTTATTCAGACAATTCAGGCCGCTAATCCCTATCTGCTTCATCCTGACACTTTGAATCAATTGAAAAGAATGCTGGCAGGCTACTGCTTTCGCCAACAACAGGTGGTTCAGAGTGAATGCGGCTTGAGTATCTGCAAAAAGCAATCTTTGGCAGAGCATTACCATAAAGTTTCGGCCATCAACCCTAAAACAGTACCTCTGGAAAAAGGCCGGATTACGCTGATCAAAGCCCCTTATGCAGCAGGGAAAACCAGGCTGATGTCTGCACTATCAATGGCTGCTGAACAAAAAGGCGACAGGGTACTGGCGGTTACTCATCTGGTGTCCCTTGCCCATGAACTCTCTAAACGACTCTGTCTGGAAAGCTATCTCAATATACCTGAGTCTTTTATGCCAGCGGTTAACCGGCTTGTGACCTGTATCAACAGTTTGTGTGCGCCGAATGTCAGCTGCTATTTGCAATCGGGCCAGCCAGATATATTGCTGCTGGATGAGTTCTCGCAGCACATCTCGGTACTGGGCACCTGTCCGCATATCAAAGACCCGTCCGTGCTTTCCCGTTACCTGGATTTAATTGAGCAAACGCCAACAGTCGTTATCTGTGATGCCGATTTGTCGTCTTACCATGTGCGACTACTGCAAGAATGGTTTCCTGAAAAGGACATCCAGTTTTATGAGATGCCATTCAGCCAGAACTCTGGTTTTGTGTGTGAGTTCGCGACTGGAAAAAACGGTGCAAAGTCCGTGATCAATCAGCAGGTTTTACCATCGATTGCCCAAGGCAGAAAAATCGCCATTGCCACTGACAACCGGGTCTATGCAGGCAAGTTGGAAAAAATTATTCGCAAACAGTTTCCTGATATTTCACTGCTGCGGTTCGACGGACAAAACCGTAACGAACCTGACCAGAAAGCCTTTCTGCAAAACTGTGATCAGGAAGCCCAGCGATATCAGGTCATCATTTACTCACCCGCTATTCAGTCAGGCGTTTCTATTCAGGCACCTTTCGATCAGGTGTTTGGTTTCTCCCATAACATCGTCCTGCCAACAGAATTTGTGCAAATGCTCAGGCGCTTCCGGTCAGCCCGGCAGTTTACCGTTGTCGCCGATATGATTCCCGCCAAAAAAGGTAATGAGGACTGGTTGGCCAGACTTCGGGCGCTTCAGTATGCCGAACGTTATGTCCGTAATACCGATGGTGTTTCTGTTGGGGAATACGACGGATTTTGTGAAGGTGAACGAAGCCGACAGGTGAGACTTAAAGCACTGGGCGGCAATGGTCTTTTTTATCTGATGCAGGAAAGAGGATTTATTATGGAGTATCACCAGTCAGAAGTTCAGCCTGAAGGTTTTGAGGCACGTTGGAAGGAGGCAGAAACGGAGTTAGAAAGGGAGGAGGTGGCGGCTGTTCGGCAGTCAGCTGTTATTTCAGCGGAGCAGTATGATCAGCTCAGCGTAAGCGTCAGGCTAACTCCATCTACCAGACTGCTTTAAAATCCTGAACACTAATGCTTCCAAACTGTAGGAAGCAGTCATGACAACCTATCGCACCAACGATTTCTGGAAAAACCACATCCACGCCTGGAATAAAAGCGGCCTGTCCCAGACGGAATACGCCCGGAAGCATCAGCTTTCGGTCAAAACGTTCGGCTATCACAAGCGACGTCACTTCAACCAGGCTGTCATTGAGCCAGTTCAGGATTCACAACCCCTGATTCCTGTTTCTATTGCAGAAGAACCAGTCAGCAAAAAACAGACACCCGCAGAAACAACCGAAACAGGTATCTCCCTTATCAGCCCCGGGGGCTTCCGGGTTGAGCTGGCCGCCGGGTTTGACCCGGGTGCTTTAAAGCAGGTTCTCAACCTTCTGGAGGTCGCATGATTGGTGCATCCTCATCTCTCAGCGTTTACCTGGTACCCGGCGTGACGGATATGCGCAAGTCCATTGACGGCCTGTCCCTCATCGTCAGTGAAGTGCTGGAACTGGATCCATTTTCCGAAAGCCTGTTTGTCTTCTGCAACCGGGGGCGCAATAAGCTCAAGATTCTGCACTGGCAAACCAACGGCTTCTGGCTCTACTATCGCCGCCTGGAAAAGGGCTGTTTTAACTGGCCTCGTCAGGACGCTCCGGATCAGGCCATCGCATTAACACGCCGAGAACTGAACTGGCTCTTGGACGGGTTGCCGGTAGAGCAGAAAAAAGCCCATCAACCTCTGCACTACCAGCCTGCCGCCTGAATTTCCATGACCTGCTTCAATGCAAACTACAGGGCGCCTGTCGGATAATAAACGACATGAATACGATCACTACGCCAGACAGCCCGACCTTTGAATCGCTTCAGTTGGAAATTATCCAGCTGAAGACGAAACTGGCGTGGTATGAAGAACAGTTCCGGTTATATCAGCATAAGAAATTTGGTTCCTCCAGCGAACGTTTTGAAGATCAGGGACTGCTCTTTAATGAAGCGGAAGAACTGGCTGAAGAAGCCACTGAAGAAGAGCAAGAGCCTGAAACCCAAACCATTGAGGCTCACCAGCGGAAAAAGCCTGTCAGAAAAACATTATCTGAAGACCTGCCCCGTGATGTTGTAACGCTGGATGTCTCCGAAGAAGAAAAACAATGCGACTGCTGTGGCAAAGAGCTTCAGGCGTTTGGTCACGAAAGCAGCTGCAAGCTGGATATTGTTCCGGCCCAGGTTAAAGTCATTGAATTTCAGCGGTTAAAGTATCGCTGTGAGTGCGAGTCTGGCGTCAAGACCGCGCCGATGCCGAAACTGCCTATCCCCAAGAGTATTGCCACCCCCGGCCTGCTGGCCTGGATTATCACCAGTAAATACTGTGACGCCCTGCCACTGTACCGTCAGGAGTTTATCCTCAAGCGCATGGGCGTAGAAATCCGTCGTGCGTCCATGGCTGAATGGATGATCAGGGTGTCGGTTTTACTTCAGCCACTGTACGACACTTTACAGAAGATGCTGGTTAAGCAGCCATGCATCCAGGCGGATGAAACACCACTACAGGTATTGAACGAACCTGATCGTACACCGCAAAACAAGTCCTACATGTGGCTGTATCGTACGACAGGACAGCTGGGCTCTCCCGTTGTGTTGTACAACTACCAGTCAGGTCGGGATCACGGACGGCCACAAGCGTTTTTGTCAGGTTTTAGCGGCTATTTACAGTGTGACGGCTTACCTGCCTATAAAACCCTGAGCAGCAAGCAGCCGGAGATTAAACTGGTTGGCTGCCTGGCGCACGCCCGCAGAAAATTCAAGGAAGCTCTGGACGCCATCCCCAAAAAGAAGGGTGGGCCGCAAACTAAAATCAGCAAACCGGCCCAGGTGCTGAACATGATCCAGACGCTCTACGCCATAGAGCGAAGGATCAAAGACAAATCTGTTGAAGAACGCTTCCAGATCCGGCAATCGGAAAGCCGACCGGTTATGGATAAGCTGAAAAAATGGCTGGACAGGCAGCAACCGAAAATAGCCCCGAAAAACAAGCTGGGCAAAGCCATTACTTATGCGCAAAATCAGTGGCCTTATCTGATGCGCTACCTCGATAGCGGGCTACTGGATATCGACAACAATGCCGCAGAGCGAGCGATAAAACCCTTTGTGATCGGTCGCAAAAACTGGCTCTTCGCCCAATGCGTAGATGGAGCCAAAGCCAGCGCAGTGTTGTACAGCCTGATCGAAACGGCCAAAGCCAACGGTCTGGAGCCTTATGCATGGTTCCGCTACGTACTGTCTAAATTACCTCAGCTATCCAAAGGCAGCAGTGTCGAACACCTGTTGCCTATGAAGCTCACACAGGATGATTTAAAAATAGCGGATTGGTGGAAATAGGGGTAGATGGAGTTCCCCAACCGCTTACAGCTCAGCCATAAAGTAGAACCAAGAATGCAGGAAATACTGAGCTGTGAGCGATACCGCATTTGTGAAGAGCTGGGCATCCATGCTCGTGAATTAAAGGATGAAGACATTGAGTTCTGGAAGCGGGTAGGGCTCATACGACTGCGGCGGTTTATGCAGCTTCCATTACCCGATGGCAGTCATTACCAGCCTCAACCAGACAATGAAAATACACCGATATGCCACAGGCGGTTTGAATCTGTTGCAGTGGAGGTTTACCAAGAGCTGCTACAACCTCTATTCCCCAACGGGGACTATCAGAATTCCTGGGGAGAAAATGAAGCAAAGCAGATGGTGGACAGGGTAGAAGCGTACCATCAGAAAGCACCTTTTATGCTGAACCAGCTGAAACTGATCCCGGACAGCGTGATAAAAAATACAGTGAAAGGCGCAGAGTTTCAGCGACCCAAATCGGCCTGTAATTTTGTTAACCAGTTGCTGAGAATGGCGGGGCTGATTATTGATAAACAGCAGATACGCACCGGAGAGTTTAACCCTGATACAGGCAAAGAAATAAGGGTCAGGCGTTACAGCATCAATCAGGAATCGTTGATGTTAATGCGGAGATATGCCAGCTCCCGGGCAGCTCATAAGCAAATTGGTCTGTCACACATGATAGGGGATAGTATAAAAACAAGCCAAGGTGTGACAGCTCATAATCATTATATCAATTGCCTTTCCACTGTGAACAAGGTCAATAGGGTTCAATCAGCACAGGCTCCAGAATTAACAATATCCCCCTTGCAGAACAGCCCTCCAGAAATTCAGGAGAGCCCTTAGACAGCTCAGACTACGTTCTGATGATTACGAAATCAGTGACGGAAGTATAATCCGATCTGAGTCTATGTGTGATGGCGGGCATACAAACATCAGTACTAAATCTGAAGTTGCCTGCAACTGATGGGCGGTACCTGGTTCGATAGTAAAGCTATCTCCGCTAGATACTGTATGTGCTTTGGTTTCTCCCACATAACCGTCATCTTCAACATTGGCCGTGTAAATGATGCCTTTGCCGGACAGGATGGAGTATATCTCTTCACCCTCAGCATGATAGTGGCACCCAACTTTATGACTGCTCTTGATTTCAGCACTGAACAGGCAAAAATCATTGCCGGTTGATAGCGGGGCTATGGCAATGCCTACATGATCATCCGGCTTGGCCTGATGCAGGGCATCTTTGATATTGATAATGCTTCGCATGAGAGACTGCTCAATTTTTTATCTGCGATATAGGATTGGTGATAAATTGAACATTCGCAAGATTTAGTCTTCTCCAATATGAATGAGCCTCATGATTTTGGTTCTATCGTTCATTATTACAGGATGAAAATAATCATGAATACGGGGCTCATTAAGACCCTTGAGTACGTGCGTGAACCACTTGTGCAAGCACCATTACTCAAACCCGAGTGGGAGTCAAAAGATGAGTACTATTAATGAGTTAAAGGCACTTTGAAGAACTTTCGATACCAGCTTCTTGCTCGGCAGAAAAAGTACTTATCAAACAGTACCCAACGGTCACTACAGGCTACTCCAGAATTCAAACCATCCGCTTCATCAGCTCGTAGGCTTCTCAAGGCGTTTGAATGCGCCTACGGCAGAATTGAACAGTGAGTCCGGTTTCTGTCATTTGGATAAAAAGCCTGCTTCCGACAACAGTAGTCAGATCATCCGGCTCGGTACACTGAGCAATGAAAATCAAATGATCAGGGAAACCTGCCAAAAGCAGTCAATGAAAGAATGTCTGAACAGTGCCAGGTGTTGAAATACCAAAAGCAGATCGCTTTCGGTGACGGTTTGCCCTGTCAATCGGTAACAGGGTATCAAATGAGTCGCTCGCAGGGAGTCCCAGTTGCCTCACGGCAATATCATGGGTGGGTTTTGTCGAGCCACGTATGCAGCGCACCCATTTCGCTGGTTTCTTCCCGACAAAACACTGAAGTGTGGCAAGTATAGTGAACTTGTTTTGGTAAAGCTCAGCTTACTGTAAACAAAATATGATAGGATAGTCAGGTTTTAAAATTTAACTGCCACTGTGAGACCGATGTCTGAATAATATCCGACCATTATTTCTGTCTTAGGCGGTAGTGTGGACGAACAAAAAGTTAGCGGTCAACAGGGCTTAAGACCGCTTTACCACCCCGGTTAAGCACATGAGTATATATCATCGTTGTATTAACATTGGCATGACCAAGCAGCTCTTGCACGGTTCTGATATCGTAACCGCTTTCTAATAAATGCGTTGCGAAGCTATGCCGGAATGTATGGCAGCTGGCATTTTTGTTGACTCCGGCTTGCCTGACAGCATTTTTAACAGCCGACTGAACCCCTCTTTCGTTAATGTGATGACGCTCCATGTTGCCAGTTCTTGGGTCTTTACTCAGCTGTGTACTGGAAAAAATATATTGCCATGCCAGCTCTTTTGCGGCATTGGGGTATTTTCTTGCAAGCGCATTGGGAAGATGGACAAAGCACACCCCTTCATCCAGTGCTTTACAGTGAAGCTGTCGGGATATCTCGATTTGTTGTTGCAACGATTCAACGGTCACTTTAGGTAACAAAGTCATTCTGTCTTTACCGCCCTTACCATGGCGTACAGTAATTTCCATACGTCCAAAATCAACATCCTGAACCCTCAGTCGTACAGCCTCTTTGAGCCGGAGGCCAGCCCCGTACATCAATTGAGCAATTAACAGCGGAGTCCCTTTGAGACAAGAGAGTACAGAGCTTGCTTCAGTCGTGGATAGCACAACAGGGAGTTTCTTAGGACGTTTTGCATTGAGCCAGTCAGTGATTGTTATATTATCGCGTCCCAGTACTTGCTTATACAAAAAGACAAGAGCGCTCAAGGCTTGCTGCTGGGTACTGACTGCGACCTGTTTTTTCATCACTAAATGAGTGAGGAAATCACGAATATTTTCTCCTGTTAAGGAATCGGGATGGCGCATTTTATGAAATTTGATAAACCTCTTGACCCAATCCCAATAGGCACGTTCGGTGGCGAGGGAATAATTGGCAGAACGAATGGCAATCTGAAACCTTTGTTGAAGTCGCATGTAAATTAGCCCTTTTACTGTATTTTTATACAGATAAAGTAGTTCGCATAAGCAAAATATACAAGGTGTCACTA
Organism: Endozoicomonas gorgoniicola; assembly: GCF_025562715.2. Classification (NCBI taxonomy): domain Bacteria; kingdom Pseudomonadati; phylum Pseudomonadota; class Gammaproteobacteria; order Oceanospirillales; family Endozoicomonadaceae; genus Endozoicomonas; species Endozoicomonas gorgoniicola. The sequence continues at coordinate 1,862,820 of NZ_JAPFCC010000001.1, read as the reverse complement.
ACCCATTGTTATCAAAGATATAAAAAGGAGTCTTAACCGGGAAAATGACTTAACCGAAAAATATACAAATCACAAAACACGAACTGGCAGATAAACCACGAAAGATCAAAAAAATGCTGTACCCCTTGGTAGACTTGGGCTTCTGCTGGTACAGATAAAAAATCTACAGTATGTTATGCGAAATGGTTTCGTGTAAGCGACTGTTATGTGGCTTAATCAGGCATAGCGTAATCAATGGTATAACTGAAGTCTGTGGCATCAATCGTGCCTTTCAAATGCCAGTTACCAACCTCTAATCCGTTTTCAGTTTGAGGTTTTATCCAGTTCTCTATCCAGTTCTCTATACCAATGGCGTTCAGGTTCCCTTCGAGCGCACCGTCTGGATCGTCATAATCAGTGATAGCGACACCGAATAGACCTATTGTTAGCCAGACCTCAAACATATATTTTTTCATGCTTAATCCAACTCTTTCCAAAATAGAAATTGTTCGTGGTATGTTCCAAGTTGGAACCAGCCACATAACAAATGCTTCCAATGGACAGCCTACGGCTGCCACTGAACCAGGCGTTATGCGTCATCAAGGAGTAATCATGCAATTAGCCAAGTTCAAAGAAGATTATTGGCAGCTTCGCAATGGTGAAGAATGCCATAAAGAGCATCCTGAAACTTTTTGGATACCATCTCTAGAAGAAAGACAAAATCTAAAAGTTGGTGATGCCGCTAAGGTAATTTTTGAAATTGAATGCGAAACCGAAGATGGTGAAATTATTATTGAAGGCGAAAGAGGTTACTTGATTGTTTCCGAAGTAATCGAAGATAAATATATCGGTATACTTGACTTTCAACCATTGTGTATCGATAAAGAAGATGATGATGTTTACCTCCAATTTGGAGCTGAAATTCCTTTTTCAACCGAGCATGTCATTGATATTGATAGGCCACCAGAAGACTATATTAAGTGGCAATTAAGCATGAAGCCTGAACGAGTATGGTATCGCAAATGACGCATAAATCGGGTAGCCGGAGGTCTCTAACCTCCAGCCCCCACATCACACCGGCGTGCGGGTCCGCACCGGGCGATTCACCGAGGGTGGTGAAACCTGATCCACAAGTCTTTCAGGGAAACAAGCCCGAGTTTACTGAGAAAACTGTCGTTTAATGCTAACTGTGCCGCATAGGTTTTGCTTAGCCGGTAATACCCTTTGCTACTGGCTGCAATCGAGGCGGCCTTGATGTGATCAACACCTAACCTGATCAAATTTCTGTAACGGGTTTTCGGCTTTCGCCATTGTTTGATAAAACAACAGCGAATCCGCCGACGTATCCATTGATCCAGTCGCGGTATAGGACTGTAATATTCGGTTATCCTGAAATAACCCATCCAGCCCCGGATATATTCGGCCAGCTTCTTCAAGCGATATTCCATCGATACTCCCCAGCTTCGGCTGGTGAGTTTCAGGATTTTTCGCCTGAAGCGGTTCAGACTCTTCTCCGACCAGCGGATTCGCTTCCCTGTGAAGGTAAAACTCAGGAACTCAGCTTCGGTAGCTTTCACCACCTTGCTCTTTGTCGGGTTTATCCTCAGTTTCAGCTTGCGCTCAAGGTAACGTGTGATGCTTTCCATCACTCGCTCCCCGGCTCGCTGGCTGCCAACGAGGATCACAAAGTCATCGCAGTAGCGTGCGAAGCAATGCCCCCGGTACTCCAGTTCCTTGTCCAGGTCATCGAGAAGGACATTCGACAGCAGCGGTGAAAGTGGACCGCCTTGTGGCATACCTACCCGGGTTGGGTAGCATTGCCCATCAACCATGACGCCAGCACGAAGGTAGCGGCCAATCAGCTTCAACAGACGCTTGTCGTGAATCTTTCGAGAGACTCTCGACATAAGAACATCATGGCTGACCGTATCAAAGAATTTACTCAGATCAACATCAACCGCCTGATGCAGCCCCTGCTTAATGTATCGATTAACCTGTTGTACAGCGTCTTGTGCAGACCTTCCCGGTCTGTAACCGAAGCTGCTGGGAGAGAAGTCAGGATCAAAGATGGGTGATAATACCTGCACAATGGCCTGTTGTATCACTCGATCCATGACTGTCGGGATGCCCAGCAACCGTTCTCCACCATCGGGCTTTTCTATAACAGCCCGAAGGACGGGAGATGGTCTGTAAGTCCCATTGAGTAAGGCTTGGCGCGCTGAAGGCCAGTGCTGACGGGCAAAGTCAGGATAGGCTTTAATGGTGATCCCATCTATTCCGGGAGCCCCTTTGTTACTTCTGACTTGTTTCCATGCTTTCAGCAAATTGGCAGGTTCCAGTGCGCAACTCAGTAGATCGTGGTTCAAAGCTGGTTAAAGATTCTTTCGCCAACTCCAGTGAGTCGCCGGACGGCTGCACTGTGTTGAGGGAATCAGTCTCCTCTTTTCGTCGGTGTTCAGTCCTTCGTTGACGACTTCCAATCGGATTAACGACTTCTGTCGAACAACTACTATGACGTCTGCTGACTTCTGTTCAATCACCACACAGAATTACTTCTGCAGGCGCTATTGGTGGTCATCGGGTTTGCTCGAACAGGGTGATGAACCCTGTCCGCCGAGCCTGTTGTAACCAGTGGCTGAGAACTGGGATTGACCAATCGCATGTTGAACAGACCTCCCCGGATAAGAGCATGAACTTTCAGTACACAACCGCCGCATTTACCGTATCTCTCAAACCAGAGGGCTTTGTGATCCTTGGCTCACTCGCCCACGAGACTCGGCCTTGTATACGATTTCTGTCCGTCGGCTCGCACTTTTGCAGTCAGACTGCCTCCGCACAACCCCTCGTGAGATTGCACTTGCCTTAAGCTAGTGGTTATCATCGGTGGGCTTATTCGGCTCCAGATCCGATGCTGGTTTACCCACAGGGGACTTTCACCCCATAAGTTCATGCCCATGCCGGGCGTACCAAAAACTTCCAGTTCGTTCCGGGGCTTCGCCCCTCCACCCGACGTGCCTTCGGCACGCGGCTGAACCAGGCGTTAGGTGCTACTCATACTAAGCATTCTTCAAGCCAAGGTAGTTCCAGCTCTGATACCACAAAAGTTGTCCCATTACTCCTTTGCTTCCATACGATCCCAAGAGCGAGATTTGTGTCCATGTTACTACCAGGCATAGCAAACACATAAACGCCATCTATTATGTCACCTTCCCAAGAGCTAATGGTTTTCATCTTTGAAGTTAGTCGGCCTATCTGTCTCTGGGTAAATTCATATTCGCCAAACGTATCATCCATTTCTTTAATTGATTTCAAGTAATCTTCCAGTGGAATAGAACCTGAAAAATAATCAATAGGGTCTAGTTCATAAATAAACATTTTTGTTTCCTTTTCAGTCTGTGCCATGCACCTAAATCGGGTAGCCGGAGGTCTCTAACCTCCAGCCCCCACATCACACCGGCGTGCGGGTCCGCACCGGGCGATTCACCGAGGGTGGTGAAACCTGATCCACAAGTCTTTCAGGGAAACAAGCCCGAGTTTACTGAGAAAACTGTCGTTTAATGCTAACTGTGCCGCATAGGTTTTGCTTAGCCGGTAATACCCTTTGCTACTGGCTGCAATCGAGGCGGCCTTGATGTGATCAACACCTAACCTGATCAAATTTCTGTAACGGGTTTTCGGCTTTCGCCATTGTTTGATAAAACAACAGCGAATCCGCCGACGTATCCATTGATCCAGTCGCGGTATAGGACTGTAATATTCGGTTATCCTGAAATAACCCATCCAGCCCCGGATATATTCGGCCAGCTTCTTCAAGCGATATTCCATCGATACTCCCCAGCTTCGGCTGGTGAGTTTCAGGATTTTTCGCCTGAAGCGGTTCAGACTCTTCTCCGACCAGCGGATTCGCTTCCCTGTGAAGGTAAAACTCAGGAACTCAGCTTCGGTAGCTTTCACCACCTTGCTCTTTGTCGGGTTTATCCTCAGTTTCAGCTTGCGCTCAAGGTAACGTGTGATGCTTTCCATCACTCGCTCCCCGGCTCGCTGGCTGCCAACGAGGATCACAAAGTCATCGCAGTAGCGTGCGAAGCAATGCCCCCGGTACTCCAGTTCCTTGTCCAGGTCATCGAGAAGGACATTCGACAGCAGCGGTGAAAGTGGACCGCCTTGTGGCATACCTACCCGGGTTGGGTAGCATTGCCCATCAACCATGACGCCAGCACGAAGGTAGCGGCCAATCAGCTTCAACAGACGCTTGTCGTGAATCTTTCGAGAGACTCTCGACATAAGAACATCATGGCTGACCGTATCAAAGAATTTACTCAGATCAACATCAACCGCCTGATGCAGCCCCTGCTTAATGTATCGATTAACCTGTTGTACAGCGTCTTGTGCAGACCTTCCCGGTCTGTAACCGAAGCTGCTGGGAGAGAAGTCAGGATCAAAGATGGGTGATAATACCTGCACAATGGCCTGTTGTATCACTCGATCCATGACTGTCGGGATGCCCAGCAACCGTTCTCCACCATCGGGCTTTTCTATAACAGCCCGAAGGACGGGAGATGGTCTGTAAGTCCCATTGAGTAAGGCTTGGCGCGCTGAAGGCCAGTGCTGACGGGCAAAGTCAGGATAGGCTTTAATGGTGATCCCATCTATTCCGGGAGCCCCTTTGTTACTTCTGACTTGTTTCCATGCTTTCAGCAAATTGGCAGGTTCCAGTGCGCAACTCAGTAGATCGTGGTTCAAAGCTGGTTAAAGATTCTTTCGCCAACTCCAGTGAGTCGCCGGACGGCTGCACTGTGTTGAGGGAATCAGTCTCCTCTTTTCGTCGGTGTTCAGTCCTTCGTTGACGACTTCCAATCGGATTAACGACTTCTGTCGAACAACTACTATGACGTCTGCTGACTTCTGTTCAATCACCACACAGAATTACTTCTGCAGGCGCTATTGGTGGTCATCGGGTTTGCTCGAACAGGGTGATGAACCCTGTCCGCCGAGCCTGTTGTAACCAGTGGCTGAGAACTGGGATTGACCAATCGCATGTTGAACAGACCTCCCCGGATAAGAGCATGAACTTTCAGTACACAACCGCCGCATTTACCGTATCTCTCAAACCAGAGGGCTTTGTGATCCTTGGCTCACTCGCCCACGAGCCTCGGCCTTGTATACGATTTCTGTCCGTCGGCTCGCACTTTTGCAGTCAGACTGCCTCCGCACAACCCCTCGTGAGATTGCACTTGCCTTAAGCTAGTGGTTATCATCGGTGGGCTTATTCGGCTCCAGATCCGATGCTGGTTTACCCACAGGGGACTTTCACCCCATAAGTTCATGCCCATGCCGGGCGTACCAATGTTTTCCAAGGGATGCTCCCGGTGGTCGCACCCCTGAAAACGGCGTTATGCGCCTAAAACCCACTTCAGTTCGTCTTGTCTATATTTGTTTACTGTTATCACTCCCCCCAGAAGAACGAAATAATTAAAGTTCGTTCCTGTTGTAGCGCCTTTAACTCGTAACCTTGATGACTGCCTGAAGTACCTTTGCTCGATTTGATCCCTGCTCAAATAAGTTATCAAGTTATCCAGCGCATCTGATAAATCTTGCCCTCTGTTCTGGTAAAGAAAATTGATTGTCTCGAAGTCGTTTTCATTAGCTTTACCGTGCAGCGACTTTAATGTTTTCAAACTCATATACTTCTACTCCGTGCCAACCGTCGCATAAATCGGGTAGCCGGAGGTCTCTAACCTCCAGCCCCCACATCACACCGGCGTGCGGGTCCGCACCGGGCGATTCACCGAGGGTGGTGAAACCTGATCCACAAGTCTTTCAGGGAAACAAGCCCGAGTTTACTGAGAAAACTGTCGTTTAATGCTAACTGTGCCGCATAGGTTTTGCTTAGCCGGTAATACCCTTTGCTACTGGCTGCAATCGAGGCGGCCTTGATGTGATCAACACCTAACCTGATCAAATTTCTGTAACGGGTTTTCGGCTTTCGCCATTGTTTGATAAAACAACAGCGAATCCGCCGACGTATCCATTGATCCAGTCGCGGTATAGGACTGTAATATTCGGTTATCCTGAAATAACCCATCCAGCCCCGGATATATTCGGCCAGCTTCTTCAAGCGATATTCCATCGATACTCCCCAGCTTCGGCTGGTGAGTTTCAGGATTTTTTCGCCTGAAGCGGTTCAGACTCTTCTCCGACCAGCGGATTCGCTTCCCTGTGAAGGTAAAACTCAGGAACTCAGCTTCGGTAGCTTTCACCACCTTGCTCTTTGTCGGGTTTATCCTCAGTTTCAGCTTGCGCTCAAGGTAACGTGTGATGCTTTCCATCACTCGCTCCCCGGCTCGCTGGCTGCCAACGAGGATCACAAAGTCATCGCAGTAGCGTGCGAAGCAATGCCCCCGGTACTCCAGTTCCTTGTCCAGGTCATCGAGAAGGACATTCGACAGCAGCGGTGAAAGTGGACCGCCTTGTGGCATACCTACCCGGGTTGGGTAGCATTGCCCATCAACCATGACGCCAGCACGAAGGTAGCGGCCAATCAGCTTCAACAGACGCTTGTCGTGAATCTTTCGAGAGACTCTCGACATAAGAACATCATGGCTGACCGTATCAAAGAATTTACTCAGATCAACATCAACCGCCTGATGCAGCCCCTGCTTAATGTATCGATTAACCTGTTGTACAGCGTCTTGTGCAGACCTTCCCGGTCTGTAACCGAAGCTGCTGGGAGAGAAGTCAGGATCAAAGATGGGTGATAATACCTGCACAATGGCCTGTTGTATCACTCGATCCATGACTGTCGGGATGCCCAGCAACCGTTCTCCACCATCGGGCTTTTCTATAACAGCCCGAAGGACGGGAGATGGTCTGTAAGTCCCATTGAGTAAGGCTTGGCGCGCTGAAGGCCAGTGCTGACGGGCAAAGTCAGGATAGGCTTTAATGGTGATCCCATCTATTCCGGGAGCCCCTTTGTTACTTCTGACTTGTTTCCATGCTTTCAGCAAATTGGCAGGTTCCAGTGCGCAACTCAGTAGATCGTGGTTCAAAGCTGGTTAAAGATTCTTTCGCCAACTCCAGTGAGTCGCCGGACGGCTGCACTGTGTTGAGGGAATCAGTCTCCTCTTTTCGTCGGTGTTCAGTCCTTCGTTGACGACTTCCAATCGGATTAACGACTTCTGTCGAACAACTACTATGACGTCTGCTGACTTCTGTTCAATCACCACACAGAATTACTTCTGCAGGCGCTATTGGTGGTCATCGGGTTTGCTCGAACAGGGTGATGAACCCTGTCCGCCGAGCCTGTTGTAACCAGTGGCTGAGAACTGGGATTGACCAATCGCATGTTGAACAGACCTCCCCGGATAAGAGCATGAACTTTCAGTACACAACCGCCGCATTTACCGTATCTCTCAAACCAGAGGGCTTTGTGATCCTTGGCTCACTCGCCCACGAGACTCGGCCTTGTATACGATTTCTGTCCGTCGGCTCGCACTTTTGCAGTCAGACTGCCTCCGCACAACCCCTCGTGAGATTGCACTTGCCTTAAGCTAGTGGTTATCATCGGTGGGCTTATTCGGCTCCAGATCCGATGCTGGTTTACCCACAGGGGACTTTCACCCCATAAGTTCATGCCCATGCCGGGCGTACCAAATGGTTCCAGTTCGTTCCGGGGCTATGCCCCTCCACCCGACCGCCTTCGGCGGCGGCTGAACCAGGCGTTATGTGCTCATACCAACCTCAACTCGAGTTTAGCGGACTAGCCCGCCCGGCGGGCACACAACCCAGAGTAACTCTTAGCTGCCAACCTCAATTCTTCGTCCTACGATAAGGAAGGAGGCATATCCGAGCCAGAGACCGAACGCACACTGGTGCTCTTGCCCGAAGTTTAGCGTGGTCGGGAGGCTGGCGACCGCATCACTGATGACGCCTGGCGATCTCGTTCAGAAGACTGCATATGATCGACAGCCCCATACCCGGATATGCCTTCGTTCAGTAGTGTAGGAACGCAGTCATGAAACACAACCCAAATCCGGCTAAAGTTCAAAAGCGGATATCTGGCCATCTAAAAACCGTGAACCTCTATGCTGCAGGCATTGATATTGGTTCAGAGTTCCACTTTGTTGCTGTCCCTAAAGAGCTCGATGAACAGTCGGTTCGGTCTTTTGCCTGCTTTACCTCTGATCTCGAAATGATGACTCAATGGCTCGTGAAAATCGGAATTACGACCGTGGTCATGGAGTCTACCGGAATCTATTGGATTCCCGCTTTCGAAATGCTTGAAGAGCACGGCCTTGACGTCAAACTGGTGAATGCTCGTCATGTTAAAAACGTCCCTGGTCGTAAAAGTGATGTGCAGGACTGTCAGTGGTTACAACAACTGCATACTCATGGCCTGCTTGAGGGAGCTTTTCGCCCTGAAGATCAGGTGTGTGCCTTGCGTGCCTATATGCGTCAGCGTGAAACCCTGATCCGTTACCGGGCGTCGCACATACAGCACATGCAGAAAGCTTTACGGCAAATGAACCTGTTGTTGGACAATGTCGTTGCGGATATCACTGGCAAAACGGGGATGGGTATCATTCTCTCCATTCTCGCGGGAGAGCGTGACCCAGAGGTACTGGCCAAACACCGGGACTCTCATTGTAAAAAATCAGAGAAAGTCATTGCTAAGTCACTGCATGGGCATTACCGGGTGGAACACCTATTTGCCTTAAAGCAGTCTGTTGAGCTTTATGATTTTTACGAAAAGCAAATTGAAGCTTGTGACAAGGCATTGGAAGACCAGTTGAACCAGTTTGATGATAAGTCCGAGAGTATCTCTCTGCCTGCAAAACGCAAATCAGCCAGCGCCCCTGCTTTTGATGTAAGAACTCACCTTTACCGGGTGACAGGGGTAGATCTGACATCGATTGAGGGAATAGAGGAAAATACCGCCCTGAAGGTAGTTTCTGAAATTGGTACAGACATGAGTCGCTGGCCGACAGTGAAGCACTTTTGTTCCTGGCTGGGACTGAGCCCGGGAAACAAGATATCAGGAGGCAAAGTGTTGAGCAGCAAGACCAAAAGAATCCCTAACCGGGCCGCTTCTGCTCTGCGTATGGCTGCACTGACTCTGGTGAGTTCGAAAAGTGCGCTGGGAGCCTATTATCGTCGAATGAGAAGTAAGCTGGGGGCACCAAAAGCGATTACAGCGACTGCACATAAACTTGCCCGGCTGATTTACAGCATGCTGAAAAACGGCTCAGAGTACGTAGATAGAGGTCAGGATTACTACGAGGAGCAATACCGTGACCGAGTCATTAAAAACATGAGAAAGCGCGCTGAAGACATGGGTTACAAACTGGTCGAAATTGAAACAGCCTCACCATCTTGACTCTATGCAAATAACTAGTCCCGAAGGAGTTACTCAGAAGAGAATTATAAGTACTAACGTTTTGTATTTTTTGATGCCGAAATAGGTTAAGCAACCGCTTCATCTACCAGGAAAAAGCGGTTGCCATGCTCACTTCAGATCAGAAAGTAATCCTTCGAGAGCTTTCTTTATATACGACATTTCTTGCAAAAGCGCTATCACCACTTGCGGCACCGACGTTCTGTGAGTTACTTCTGGGTGGCATGCTTTCTGGCGAAGGCTTTGTTACACAAGCCCTTCTGACGATCCACTACGAAAATTTCTGGAACAGCTACCATCATTGGGTCTCCCAAGGTAAGTGGCGTTGGCGAAACCTGGCGCATCGTCTGATATTGCTGGTCAGTTCTAAAGTGCCTGACGGTCAGACCATTCCCCTGATTCTTGACGACCTGACACTCGAACGTTGCTCTGACAAAGCACCGGCATGCCGAATACATCACCAACACAGCAAGAAAAAGAACCGGTGTACTTATCTTCTTGGTCAATGCTGGGTCTTTCTGGCTATTCCTTTCCAGAGACCATCAGACAAGGTGCATACTGCGGTTCCAGTGATGGCATTTCCATCACCTAAATCAGGCAATATCAGTAAACTTAAAATTGCAAAGGCCATGCTGAAATCTGTACGGCAGACTCTTCAGGGGCGAGCTTTGCGGCTACTCACTGACTGCTGGTTTATGAATCACACCATGATGCAGCCCGCGCTTGAGCTTGGGTATGAGGTCATTGGCCATATACCCAAAAACCGGGCACTTTATGCGCTTCCAGTCGATGCGCTTCCTCCCTCTCCTTTCAAAAGGAAAGGCCGCAAGCGTAAGTATGGTGTCAAAATGACACCTGAGGAAGTAGAGAAATTACCAGAGACCAAGATGACTCTCTGGCTTTACAGAAAGAACCGGACTGTCTCTTTTCGTTCCTGTATTTGCCGGGCTCGTTTTTTGAAAGGCCGTATTGTCCGAATCGTCTGGAGTCGTTTTGAAAACGACAAGGGAGAAACAGAAACCAAACTATTTCTGTCCACCAATCCTGACCTGAAAGCCGATGAAGTGCTATTAGCCTACTCGCTCAGGTGGCCTATAGAGCCTATGTTCCAGCAACTGAAACACGAGTTTGGATGCAAGCATTTATGGCAGCAGAAACTCAGAACGCTGTTACGATGGATGCACATTAAAATGGCAGGGTATGCGCTGTTGCAATTGCTGACCATTTGTCAAAATCCAGCGGCTATTGCCCTGGCCAAAACTGCCTGGAGGCATCCCGATACTGTCACGGCCGGAATGCTTAGGCGCGCGCTGTTTTGGATTATTCCGCAGTTTCGAATTCGTGGCTGCTGGAACCGATATGAGCAAAAATTAGAGCTGAAATTGCCGGATAAAAACGAACGTCCGGATAGTTTTTTGGAAAAAGCGGCATAAATGAACTCAGAACCAATGATTTAAACGGTTCAGGCAGGTTTAAATTGTGCGCCTGACGGGGTTGGCTGTGCCGACACTAAATATTTTACCGAACGTTCATGTTTTAAGAACTCTAAACCTGAGAACCTCAAATGAACATCGAAAATTTATCAGGTATAATGAGATGTGACTTCAATCCAGGGATTTGAAAATGCCTACAATATCAATGTTTTATGGTCTGATTGTTCGTATGTATTACTTTGACAATCAGCAGCATAATATGCCTCATATCCATGTTCATTATCAGGATCATAGTGCAATCATTGAAATTCCTTCAGGGAAAGTGCTCGAAGGTAATTTACCAAAGAACAAACAAAAACTTGTAGATGCTTGGATTGAAATTCACAAAGAAAACCTAATGGCGAATTGGGATTTAGCCATTAATGGTGACTCGGTATTCAAAATTGATCCTTTAAAATAGGTGCAACTATGAATCCATCAGTTAAAAGTGTCGAAGCATTGGAGAATTTCAAGCTCAGAGTTGAGTTTGAAAATAATGAGCAAAAGGTTTTTGATGTAGAGCCTTTTTTAGAAAAAGGGATTTTCTCTGAATTAAAAAACGAGTCATATTTTAAACAAGTCAAAGTAGCTTTTGGTTCAATTGAATGGCCAAATGAACAAGATTTCAGTAAAGATACCTTATATATTTTGGGTGTACCAGTAGCCCCCTCAGAAACAAAGCATTGACCCCGCACATAAATCGGGTAGCCGGAGGTCTCTAACCTCCAGCCCCCACATCACACCGGCGTGCGGGTCCGCACCGGGCGATTCACCGAGGGTGGTGAAACCTGATCCACAAGTCTTTCAGGGAAACAAGCCCGAGTTTACTGAGAAAACTGTCGTTTAATGCTAACTGTGCCGCATAGGTTTTGCTTAGCCGGTAATACCCTTTGCTACTGGCTGCAATCGAGGCGGCCTTGATGTGATCAACACCTAACCTGATCAAATTTCTGTAACGGGTTTTCGGCTTTCGCCATTGTTTGATAAAACAACAGCGAATCCGCCGACGTATCCATTGATCCAGTCGCGGTATAGGACTGTAATATTCGGTTATCCTGAAATAACCCATCCAGCCCCGGATATATTCGGCCAGCTTCTTCAAGCGATATTCCATCGATACTCCCCAGCTTCGGCTGGTGAGTTTCAGGATTTTTCGCCTGAAGCGGTTCAGACTCTTCTCCGACCAGCGGATTCGCTTCCCTGTGAAGGTAAAACTCAGGAACTCAGCTTCGGTAGCTTTCACCACCTTGCTCTTTGTCGGGTTTATCCTCAGTTTCAGCTTGCGCTCAAGGTAACGTGTGATGCTTTCCATCACTCGCTCCCCGGCTCGCTGGCTGCCAACGAGGATCACAAAGTCATCGCAGTAGCGTGCGAAGCAATGCCCCCGGTACTCCAGTTCCTTGTCCAGGTCATCGAGAAGGACATTCGACAGCAGCGGTGAAAGTGGACCGCCTTGTGGCATACCTACCCGGGTTGGGTAGCATTGCCCATCAACCATGACGCCAGCACGAAGGTAGCGGCCAATCAGCTTCAACAGACGCTTGTCGTGAATCTTTCGAGAGACTCTCGACATAAGAACATCATGGCTGACCGTATCAAAGAATTTACTCAGATCAACATCAACCGCCTGATGCAGCCCCTGCTTAATGTATCGATTAACCTGTTGTACAGCGTCTTGTGCAGACCTTCCCGGTCTGTAACCGAAGCTGCTGGGAGAGAAGTCAGGATCAAAGATGGGTGATAATACCTGCACAATGGCCTGTTGTATCACTCGATCCATGACTGTCGGGATGCCCAGCAACCGTTCTCCACCATCGGGCTTTTCTATAACAGCCCGAAGGACGGGAGATGGTCTGTAAGTCCCATTGAGTAAGGCTTGGCGCGCTGAAGGCCAGTGCTGACGGGCAAAGTCAGGATAGGCTTTAATGGTGATCCCATCTATTCCGGGAGCCCCTTTGTTACTTCTGACTTGTTTCCATGCTTTCAGCAAATTGGCAGGTTCCAGTGCGCAACTCAGTAGATCGTGGTTCAAAGCTGGTTAAAGATTCTTTCGCCAACTCCAGTGAGTCGCCGGACGGCTGCACTGTGTTGAGGGAATCAGTCTCCTCTTTTCGTCGGTGTTCAGTCCTTCGTTGACGACTTCCAATCGGATTAACGACTTCTGTCGAACAACTACTATGACGTCTGCTGACTTCTGTTCAATCACCACACAGAATTACTTCTGCAGGCGCTATTGGTGGTCATCGGGTTTGCTCGAACAGGGTGATGAACCCTGTCCGCCGAGCCTGTTGTAACCAGTGGCTGAGAACTGGGATTGACCAATCGCATGTTGAACAGACCTCCCCGGATAAGAGCATGAACTTTCAGTACACAACCGCCGCATTTACCGTATCTCTCAAACCAGAGGGCTTTGTGATCCTTGGCTCACTCGCCCACGAGACTCGGCCTTGTATACGATTTCTGTCCGTCGGCTCGCACTTTTGCAGTCAGACTGCCTCCGCACAACCCCTCGTGAGATTGCACTTGCCTTAAGCTAGTGGTTATCATCGGTGGGCTTATTCGGCTCCAGATCCGATGCTGGTTTACCCACAGGGGACTTTCACCCCATAAGTTCATGCCCATGCCGGGCGTACCAAAAATTTCCAGGGGGCTGCGCCTGCGGCGCAGCCCCTGAAATTGGCGTTAGCTGTTCCTAAACTTCAGTACCTTTTCTTCCTCTACAGCAAAAGGCTGTTGTCATCTCATATAACCCTCGAAATCAAGACCTGAAACCAGTATTCTCTGCGTACAAAGTTAGCGATTGGGAGCTGTCGTATATTTTTCATCCATGTCAGCCCTAAATGCGCAAAGGAATGTACTGTAAGTTTTATCTTTGCTGGTAGGCGGTAGCGTTCATCAGCAAAAGACTTCTTTGGTTCTGTGCAATCTGGCGATCAGGTTTATTACTTTTTCCAGCGTGCAATGCCGACCATCGAATCAAGAGTTTTTGGCTTATTCCATTCGCATCACCTCCTGAGTTTGTGGTCGGCAAGCAGGTTCAGAGTTTCTTTCATTCGTGCAACGCCAGAATAGGCAACAGAGTTTGTATCTGGGGCAAATAAGCTCAAGATCTGTGAAACTTGTAGCATTTTTAGTTCAGAGTATGTGGCTGGGGTCAGAGTCGATAATATTGGGCAAAAATACGAGAGTTCACAGCTTAGAAGGAACAGCTAAATCGGGTAGCCGGAGGTCTCTAACCTCCAGCCCCCACATCACACCGGCGTGCGGGTCCGCACCGGGCGATTCACCGAGGGTGGTGAAACCTGATCCACAAGTCTTTCAGAGAAACAAGCCCGAGTTTACTGAGAAAACTGTCGTTTAATGCTAACTGTGCCGCATAGGTTTTGCTTAGCCGGTAATACCCTTTGCTACTGGCTGCAATCGAGGCGGCCTTGATGTGATCAACACCTAACCTGATCAAATTTCTGTAACGGGTTTTCGGCTTTCGCCATTGTTTGATAAAACAACAGCGAATCCGCCGACGTATCCATTGATCCAGTCGCGGTATAGGACTGTAATATTCGGTTATCCTGAAATAACCCATCCAGCCCCGGATATATTCGGCCAGCTTCTTCAAGCGATATTCCATCGATACTCCCCAGCTTCGGCTGGTGAGTTTCAGGATTTTTCGCCTGAAGCGGTTCAGACTCTTCTCCGACCAGCGGATTCGCTTCCCTGTGAAGGTAAAACTCAGGAACTCAGCTTCGGTAGCTTTCACCACCTTGCTCTTTGTCGGGTTTATCCTCAGTTTCAGCTTGCGCTCAAGGTAACGTGTGATGCTTTCCATCACTCGCTCCCCGGCTCGCTGGCTGCCAACGAGGATCACAAAGTCATCGCAGTAGCGTGCGAAGCAATGCCCCCGGTACTCCAGTTCCTTGTCCAGGTCATCGAGAAGGACATTCGACAGCAGCGGTGAAAGTGGACCGCCTTGTGGCATACCTACCCGGGTTGGGTAGCATTGCCCATCAACCATGACGCCAGCACGAAGGTAGCGGCCAATCAGCTTCAACAGACGCTTGTCGTGAATCTTTCGAGAGACTCTCGACATAAGAACATCATGGCTGACCGTATCAAAGAATTTACTCAGATCAACATCAACCGCCTGATGCAGCCCCTGCTTAATGTATCGATTAACCTGTTGTACAGCGTCTTGTGCAGACCTTCCCGGTCTGTAACCGAAGCTGCTGGGAGAGAAGTCAGGATCAAAGATGGGTGATAATACCTGCACAATGGCCTGTTGTATCACTCGATCCATGACTGTCGGGATGCCCAGCAACCGTTCTCCACCATCGGGCTTTTCTATAACAGCCCGAAGGACGGGAGATGGTCTGTAAGTCCCATTGAGTAAGGCTTGGCGCGCTGAAGGCCAGTGCTGACGGGCAAAGTCAGGATAGGCTTTAATGGTGATCCCATCTATTCCGGGAGCCCCTTTGTTACTTCTGACTTGTTTCCATGCTTTCAGCAAATTGGCAGGTTCCAGTGCGCAACTCAGTAGATCGTGGTTCAAAGCTGGTTAAAGATTCTTTCGCCAACTCCAGTGAGTCGCCGGACGGCTGCACTGTGTTGAGGGAATCAGTCTCCTCTTTTCGTCGGTGTTCAGTCCTTCGTTGACGACTTCCAATCGGATTAACGACTTCTGTCGAACAACTACTATGACGTCTGCTGACTTCTGTTCAATCACCACACAGAATTACTTCTGCAGGCGCTATTGGTGGTCATCGGGTTTGCTCGAACAGGGTGATGAACCCTGTCCGCCGAGCCTGTTGTAACCAGTGGCTGAGAACTGGGATTGACCAATCGCATGTTGAACAGACCTCCCCGGATAAGAGCATGAACTTTCAGTACACAACCGCCGCATTTACCGTATCTCTCAAACCAGAGGGCTTTGTGATCCTTGGCTCACTCGCCCACGAGACTCGGCCTTGTATACGATTTCTGTCCGTCGGCTCGCACTTTTGCAGTCAGACTGCCTCCGCACAACCCCTCGTGAGATTGCACTTGCCTTAAGCTAGCCCGAATATTTCATAAATGAGCAACAAGTTCCGGAAAAAACATCCCATTCTGATTTTTTCGGAGGTCTGTTGCTCTACTGTCCATGAAAAAGGTATTACAACCCGAACTCACCATTAATTCGGATGTTTTTTGATCAGCACCTGCTTTTTCAGGACAACAGAATTCCCCAACACTCTTTCTGTTGGTCGCTATTTTATTCTGATTGAGTTTATGAAGCTGACTATCCCGGTCGAGGCAGCGGCATTGAATAAAAGACTTCGGTTATATGCTGCAAAAGCCCTTTTATTGGACAGCTGCGGGGCAAGTGAAGTTTGATTCGGTCTTTATACTCAACCACTTTAACCGCGACCTTACAAAGTTTTGTGATCACGGTTGATGGCTGTGCCTTTTCCAGCTCCGTACCTTTCAGTGCCTTGGTTCTCAGCTCATAGTGAAGAACATAAGCAGCGCAGGCGTAAAACATTCTCAGGTGATTTGCCAGAAAGCCTTGATCTGACAAGCGATCACCGGACAAATCACTTTTCAGATGCTTAATGAAGTTCTCATCCTGCCCTCTGGGACAATAAAGGTCTTCATATATTTCCTCGGGGGAAGCCTCCATCATCGAAGTCACAATAAAGCGGGGATTGTCGCCTTTCTGGTTGACCTCTGCCTTATAGATTATCCGGGTGTCCAGCCCTTTCCAGCTTTTTGCCTGATAGTCCGTTTCTCCGTAGAGCCTGAGTCGCTCAGGCTCTGGCATGTTGTTCAGTTTTGCCAGCCCGGTTTTAACGTCGAGAGCTTTCCGCGCTTCATCCAGCAACTCTTTGGCTTTAGGTCGCAAGGCCGTCTTGTGTCCTGCGCCTTTTCCCAGCACGTAGTCGGAGTGAGGGTCATCCTGAACAACCTGCATTAACTCTGGTTGGGCAAAGTGGCTATCCCCACGAACCAGTAAATGGGTTTTCGGCCATCTTGTACGGATCAGCTTAATGAGGCGCTGGAGAATAGCTGCATTCTCTCGGCCTGTGGGTGTTTTTCCAGGACGCAGGATCGAAGTGATCAGCTTGCCGCTGAGCCCCTCAAAGATCATTAAGGGCAAGTAACAGTAGTCTTGATATTTGGCGTTGAACAGGTTCATCTGCTGGCCGCCATGGGTGATAGCAGGCGTATGATCCAGGTCGATAATGATGGCTAATGGCGGGTATTCATAACTGCTGATGAAGTGATCAGCCAGTGCTTTGGTCATATTATAAATATCCCGTTTGGTCATGGACTGACCAAGCCTTGTATACGTTGGAGCGGAAGCCAGATGGTTATCATCGTCCAGTGGGTTTCTTCCATTGGCAAGCTTAAAGATTGGGTCTTTACGCAGATGGTTGCTGTCGTTTGCATCTTCATAACCACAGGCCATTTGCAGAACTCTTTGGGCAATGAGTTCTTGCAGGGTGTGGTCGATGTAGGATTGATGACGTTTATCGTCAATGCCGTCAGTCAGCCTGGATATGATACCGCTGTGAAGCATTGTTTCACGTAGCATCAGGGCGCCAAAATCAGAGGATAATTCTCCGCCATTGAAGTCTGCCCGGATAGTTTTTCCGTTGGAGGGGTGAAAACGAAGCTGTTCTTGTGTAAATTTGTTCATGGCAAGTTCCGGTTTGCTTCTTCCGAAGCATTTTTTTGGTCGACCCAATTATATCAAGTGATTGGGCGGAACTTGCCTCTTTTTATGAAATATCCGGGCTAGTGGTTATCATCGGTGGGCTTATTCGGCTCCAGATCCGATGCTGGTTTACCCACAGGGGACTTTCACCCCATAAGTTCATGCCCATGCCGGGCGTACCAAATGGTTGCAGTTCGTTCGCTTCGCTCACCCGACGTGCCTTCGGCACGCGGCTGAACCAGGCGTTAGCTGGCTACACCAAACCTCAGCTGTTTAGAAAATGCTTAATGACAGATACAATTAAACTTTTTTATAATTATCCCTCCTTTCGCTGCACAAACTTTTTTATTTTTACTTTAATGGAAATTTTATGAAAAAATTTATCTTATTATTCACAGGCTTACTCAGTCTTTTCGCATCAATTTCAGGAAGTGCAAACTCTTCGTCTAAGTTATACAGAGACTACGAGTTTGGCATGACCAAAAATGAAATACTAAAAGATGTTGAGGTTTATGACTGCTCAGAAGAATTTGAACAAGGTGCTTTATGCTTAAATGAACAGCAGTTTGCAGGTGAGTATGTTGATCTTGGCTTTCGCTTTATAAATAACAATCTCGTTTCTGTTATTTTATTCTCAGAAATTACAACAGACAACTACATGACGTTTATGGGTGCTTTAAATTCAAGGTTTCAACTAACTGCTATGAAGAGCGATTATGAAGAAATAGATTTTCTAGATCAGATGAAAAAACACAAAGAGAAACAAATTCTAAAAAATATTACAAACTTTGAACAGAAAGCGTTAGCCCGAATATTTCATAAATGAGCAACAAGTTCCGGAAAAAACATCCCATTCTGATTTTTTCGGAGGTCTGTTGCTCTACTGTCCATGAAAAAGGTATTACAACCCGAACTCACCATTAATTCGGATGTTTTTTGATCAGCACCTGCTTTTTCAGGACAACAGAATTCCCCAACACTCTTTCTGTTGGTCGCTATTTTATTCTGATTGAGTTTATGAAGCTGACTATCCCGGTCGAGGCAGCGGCATTGAATAAAAGACTTCGGTTATATGCTGCAAAAGCCCTTTTATTGGACAGCTGCGGGGCAAGTGAAGTTTGATTCGGTCTTTATACTCAACCACTTTAACCGCGACCTTACAAAGTTTTGTGATCACGGTTGATGGCTGTGCCTTTTCCAGCTCCGTACCTTTCAGTGCCTTGGTTCTCAGCTCATAGTGAAGAACATAAGCAGCGCAGGCGTAAAACATTCTCAGGTGATTTGCCAGAAAGCCCTGATCTGACAAGCGATCACCGGACAAATCACTTTTCAGATGCTTAATGAAGTTCTCATCCTGCCCTCTGGGACAATAAAGGTCTTCATATATTTCCTCGGGGGAAGCCTCCATCATCGAAGTCACAATAAAGCGGGGATTGTCGCCTTTCTGGTTGACCTCTGCCTTATAGATTATCCGGGTGTCCAGCCCTTTCCAGCTTTTTGCCTGATAGTCCGTTTCTCCGTAGAGCCTGAGTCGCTCAGGCTCTGGCATGTTGTTCAGTTTTGCCAGCCCGGTTTTAACGTCGAGAGCTTTCCGCGCTTCATCCAGCAACTCTTTGGCTTTAGGTCGCAAGGCCGTCTTGTGTCCTGCGCCTTTTCCCAGCACGTAGTCGGAGTGAGGGTCATCCTGAACAACCTGCATTAACTCTGGTTGGGCAAAGTGGCTATCCCCACGAACCAGTAAATGGGTTTTCGGCCATCTTGTACGGATCAGCTTAATGAGGCGCTGGAGAATAGCTGCATTCTCTCGGCCTGTGGGTGTTTTTCCAGGACGCAGGATCGAAGTGATCAGCTTGCCGCTGAGCCCCTCAAAGATCATTAAGGGCAAGTAACAGTAGTCTTGATATTTGGCGTTGAACAGGTTCATCTGCTGGCTGCCATGGGTGATAGCAGGCGTATGATCCAGGTCGATAATGATGGCTAATGGTGGGTATTCATAACTGCTGATGAAGTGATCAGCCAGTGCTTTGGTCATATTATAAATATCCCGTTTGGTCATGGACTGACCAAGCCTTGTATACGTTGGAGCGGAAGCCAGATGGTTATCATCGTCCAGTGGGTTTCTTCCATTGGCAAGCTTAAAGATTGGGTCTTTACGCAGATGGTTGCTGTCGTTTGCATCTTCATAACCACAGGCCATTTGCAGAACTCTTTGGGCAATGAGTTCTTGCAGGGTGTGGTCGATGTAGGATTGATGACGTTTATCGTCAATGCCGTCAGTCAGCCTGGATATGATACCGCTGTGAAGCATTGTTTCACGTAGCATCAGGGCGCCAAAATCAGAGGATAATTCTCCGCCATTGAAGTCTGCCCGGATAGTTTTTCCGTTGGAGGGGTGAAAACGAAGCTGTTCTTGTGTAAATTTGTTCATGGCAAGTTCCGGTTTGCTTCTTCCGAAGCATTTTTTTGGTCGACCCAATTATATCAAGTGATTGGGCGGAACTTGCCTCTTTTTATGAAATATCCGGGTTAGAATACATAACCTAAATTCCTTGATGCATATAATCGGGATAGGGAGGCACCTCACGATGCCCCTCCTCCCACACCACCGGGCATACGGATCACGTACCACGGCGGTTCGGTTGATTAATTTAGCAATCTCTCAAGCTATTGAAGGATATCCGTTCTCAGGTTCAACAGGCCACGAATGGCGTGTACTTTACCACCAAGCAGGGAATAAGAACCTTATGACCCTTTATCTTTCGGATACCTTCTCAGACAATTCTATGCTGAGAAAGGTACCATGAAATTTTGCTAACACTGTTCAGTTCTACCCTAAAGCCAGCGAATGTTTCACCTTAGCGATCTTTCGACCTACAGATGCCATACAAACTCTCCAATAGAGCGATTCCCAGTTTCAACCGTTCAGGCCTTCCTGAGATTTCAGTACTATGCCTTCTGCTGACTTCTGTATTGCGGTCACACAGGATTGCTCCTGTGTCAGTTGTTCCTTCAACACAATGCAGACCTCCCGAGGTAAGACACTTAACTTTCACTACGTAGACGCCCAATTTATAAAACGCACCCCGATTGCAGATGGAGGGCTTAATGGTCACGTGCCCACTGGCCCCGAGTACGTCACACCTCATATTGGATTTCTGTTCGTCGCCCCGTAGTTTTGCGTTGGGCTTCCTTCAGACCCTGCCTCGCGGCAACGCCCTTGCCCTTTCGCTAACCTTCGGCTCTGCGAATACCTGGTAAGAGGACTTTCACCTCTCTAGGAGCCTGACCGAGAATAGCTTAGGCAGTCCTCCTAAAGGTTTCGCAAAATTCAAAATGAGCAAAAAACAACCACTTTTTGAGGTTGATTTGCTCATTTTTGCCAATTTACAGCTTTTCTTTACCTTTATGCCGCTTTTTCAACCTTTTTTAAATCCTCAAGACGGAGTGACCCCGTTAAAGCTTTCTTCACAATTTTTTTGAAATTATGCACTGTGCATACCAGTGAAAACTCTGCTTCCACTTTCTCTTTCCCGCGCAGACTGAAACTCCTGAATCCAGAGTTTTTTATCTGACCAAACGGCGGTTCCGCTATTACTTTGCGACGTTCGTATACCGCTTTCGCTTCGCTTGTTTCCATTTTTTTATTCATGGCTTGTCGTGCAGTTTCAAACTTGTCTGTGCGAATTACCTTGCCTGCACTTTTCTTGGAGCCACTGCATCTGGAGCGGTAAGCGCACTCTCGGCATACTTCCTTGTTTGCCCGGTAGCCTTTCCTCTTAGCTTTACTGGCTGGATTGGTAACCAATTTTTCCCCAGCCGGACAGATGAAGACGTCAGCTTCAATATTGTATGTAAAATCCGCTTTGACAAATTTTCGATCAGTATTTTCAAGGTCCGTAACAGCCGGTTTTTCTTCCTTGTCAGTAGCGATATAACCGTCTATTCCATGTTTATCCAAGGTGTGCAGATTTGGCCCTGAAAAATAGCCGTTGTCCATACTCCATTTATCCACAGCCGCGCCATCGGTAGATTCTGACAAAGCCTGAAGAGCAGGCTCTACTTCCTGTACGTCGTTGGCGCGTTGACTGATGTGTTGGCCGACAATGATCTGGTGATCCGCATCTACATTAATTTGAGCATTGTAGCTGTATTCGCAGTACCCCTTCTTGCTCATCATCCGGGCATCATGGTCTGCAAAGCTAATCTGTTTCTTGTCGTCTATTGGCTCGTCCGGATTGAGGGCTTTCTCACGCTCTTCCAGTGCTTTTTTAGCAGCCTTAATTTTCTTCAGCCGTTCTTCTTTAAACAGGAGGTCTTCAGGAATACTGTAGCCATTGGTTTCTTTGTAGGCGTCGTCTTCTTCCTGATCGCACTGGCTGGCTTTTTTGATCAGTTCATCAACCTCAGCGCTGAGTTCTGCCTCTTTGGCTTTAAGCCGGCCGTAGCTCATGGCCTTATGCTTTGAACTGTTGGCTTTGAATTTCGAACCATCCAGGCTGATATGCCCAAGCGATGCCAGTTTCAGCTCCATCGCCAGCTTGACGGACTGTTTGAAACAGTCATGAAAAAACGACAGGTTGTTTTTGCGGAAGTCCCCCAGGACCCGAAAGTTTGGGCAATTCATCTGAGAGATGTACATGAATGCCAAGTCCTGCCGACACCGTTTTTCTATTTCACGGGAGCTGAATACACCATGACTGTAGGCGTAGATCAGGATACCTACGATCAGCTTGGGTGGGTAGGCATGCTGTCCAAGGTGATGGTACTGCTTTTCAACTTCCGAGGTATCAATGTTCTGGAAGATGGTCTCATAGATGTAGCAGTCATGATCTTTGGGAAGAAGATCAAAGATGTTGGTTGGAAACAGCAGGTGCTGGTCGAACTCAACAGGGCTATCCTTGAATTTTGGTGGTGGCGACATCAGGCTTCATCAGGGCTGCGTTTTGAACGCTATTATATCAGATAAATCCTATTCTCGGTCAGGCTCCTAGCTTAAGGCAAGTGCAATCTCACGAGGGGTTGTGCGGAGGCAGTCTGACTGCAAAAGTGCGAGCCGACGGACAGAAATCGTATACAAGGCCGAGTCTCGTGGGCGAGTGAGCCAAGGATCACAAAGCCCTCTGGTTTGAGAGATACGGTAAATGCGGCGGTTGTGTACTGAAAGTTCATGCTCTTATCCGGGGAGGTCTGTTCAACATGCGATTGGTCAATCCCAGTTCTCAGCCACTGGTTACAACAGGCTCGGCGGACAGGGTTCATCACCCTGTTCGAGCAAACCCGATGACCACCAATAGCGCCTGCAGAAGTAATTCTGTGTGGTGATTGAACAGAAGTCAGCAGACGTCATAGTAGTTGTTCGACAGAAGTCGTTAATCCGATTGGAAGTCGTCAACGAAGGACTGAACACCGACGAAAAGAGGAGACTGATTCCCTCAACACAGTGCAGCCGTCCGGCGACTCACTGGAGTTGGCGAAAGAATCTTTAACCAGCTTTGAACCACGATCTACTGAGTTGCGCACTGGAACCTGCCAATTTGCTGAAAGCATGGAAACAAGTCAGAAGTAACAAAGGGGCTCCCGGAATAGATGGGATCATCATTAAAGCCTATCCTGACTTTGCCCGTCAGCACTGGCCTTCAGCGCGCCAAGCCTTGCTCAATGGGACTTACAGACCATCTCCCGTCCTTCGGGCTGTTATAGAAAAGCCCGATGGTGGAGAACGGCTGCTGGGCATCCCGACAGTTATGGATCGAGTGATACAACAGGCCATTGTGCAGGTATTATCACCCATCTTTGACCCTGACTTCTCTCCCAGCAGCTTTGGTTACAGACCGGGAAGGTCTGCACAAGACGCTGTACAACAGGTTAATCAATACATTAAGCAGGGGCTGCATCAGGCGGTTGATGTTGATCTGAGTAAATTCTTTGATACTGTCAGCCACGATGTTCTTATGTCGAGAGTCTCTCGCAAGATTCACGACAAGCGTCTGTTGAAGCTGATTGGCCGCTACCTTCGTGCTGGCGTCATGGTTGATGGGCAATGCTAACCAACCCGGGTAGGTATGCCACAAGGCGGTCCACTTTCACCGCTGCTGTCGAATGTCCTTCTCGATGACCTGGACAAGGAACTGGAGTACCGGGGGCATTGCTTCGCACGCTACTGCGATGACTTTGTGATCCTCGTTGGCAGCCAGCGAGCCGGGGAGCGAGTGATGGAAAGCATCACACGTTACCTTGAGCGCAAGCTGAAACTGAGGATAAACCCGACAAAGAGCAAGGTGGTGAAAGCTACCGAAGCTGAGTTCCTGAGTTTTACCTTCACAGGGAAGCGAATCCGCTGGTCGGAGAAGAGTCTGAACCGCTTCAGGCGAAAAATCCTGAAACTCACCAGCCGAAGCTGGGGAGTATCGATGGAATATCGCTTGAAGAAGCTGGCCGAATATATCCGGGGCTGGATGGGTTATTTCAGGATAACCGAATATTACAGTCCTATACCGCGACTGGATCAATGGATACGTCGGCGGATTCGCTGTTGTTTTATCAAACAATGGCGAAAGCCGAAAACCCGTTACAGAAATTTGATCAGGTTAGGTGTTGATCACATCAAGGCCGCCTCGATTGCAGCCAGTAGCAAAGGGTATTACCGGCTAAGCAAAACCTATGCGGCACAGTTAGCATTAAACGACAGTTTTCTCAGTAAACTCGGGCTTGTTTCCCTGAAAGACTTGTGGATCAGGTTTCACCACCCCCGGTGAATCGCCCGGTGCGGACCCGCACGCCGGTGTGATGTGGGGGCTGGAGGTTAGAGACCTCCGGCTACCCGATTTAGAGCGGTGTTTGGCGACCCACTCTGGATTTACTTTGTCTTTCCAGAATTCATTGCAAGAGTTTTCAACACAGCTCTGCACTTCATGAAACTCAAATTTCATACGCTTAGCTAAGGTATTATGTACCTCTTGCGTGTTTCCTTCCTCAACCAGTTTATATAACTGATCATGAAATTCAAAATAGTGGCGGAGGTTATCTATTGCACCAGACTCAATAAGGGGGGTTTGTGCCCATTCCCTCGAAAAGTTCACTGTACAAAAATTAGACCGCTTTTTTTAGCCTGAAATAAGTTGCCCTGGATACTCCAGCCCTTTCCATTACGTCTTTCATGGGTACTCCTTCACTAATCATGGCTTTGGCTTGATCGGTGCTTTTATGGGGCTTTCTGCCAAACTTAACGCCAGACTCTTTGGCAGCTAAACGACCTTCGTTGGTACGTTCAAGAATGCGCTCTCGCTCTGCTTCGGCAACAGCCGCCAATATCTGGATAATCATTTTTCCCATCGTCCCTTCGGTGCTGAGACTGTTATCCAAGAAGCGAATGGAAACTCCTTTTTTGTAGCAGTTATCAACGATTTTGATCATGTCTGCCGTGTTACGGCCTAAACGATCCATCTTTGTACAAATGATGGTGTCATCTCTTTCGGCTCTGGCCAGCAGTCGTTGCAGTCCATTTCTGTCGTCTGTTTTGCCGGTCATTTTGTCGGTGAAAATCCGGTCTTCACGAACTCCGGCTTTTTTCAGGGCTGAAATCTGAATATCCAGTTTTTGTTGAATCGTTGAAACTCTTGCGTAGCCCAGAAGTGCCATTTTGATCGATCTCAGTATCAAATATCGAAATTGATACTATCAGGTCTCAGAACCAGAAAAATAAGATTTTTGATACCTTTTTTCTCACGCTTCTGTACAGTATCAGATTTTCTAAATTTTGATACTCGAAAAAAGTATAAGCAGTGTATGTCACAGAAGAACGAGAAGCGGATTCACATTCTAAGCCCGAATGAAGTCAGGGAGCTTTATGAACGACCAGTATTCAATCAAGCTGACCGGGAAGATTATTTTTCTCTTGATGCTCATATGCAGGAAATCGTTGCAGGATTGGAAAAGCTGGAAACCAGGCTCTACTTCATTCTCCTTGTTGGCTACTTCCGAGCCAAGCCGGTAATTCCAAAATTCACCCTGGACGATGTAGCTGGAGATACCGAGTATATTCGCAAAACCTATTTCCCTGAAGAGCATATTGTCTTGGGGCAGATGGCCAAGAGTACACGCTCTAAACTGGTTGGCAAGATGCTTGAAACACTGGGTTTTACTCGTTTGTCGAAAGCTCACCAAACACACCTGATTGCGCGTATGAAGGATGTTGCCACCATTTGCACTGATCCCAGATATATTTTTGATGAAGGGCTTGCCTTTCTTGGCCAGCAGCGGATAGCTCTGCCAGGTTACACCAGTTTGCAAAACCTGGTAACAGAGGCTCTTGTGGGAGAGCAGCAGCGCATCGAGGCTGTTCTGTCACAGCAGATGTCTGAAACCACACAACATAAATTGAATAAGATACTCACGACCAAAGGCGCACTGAACAACTTATCGGTCTACAAAGGATCAGCCCGTGATTTCTCACCCTCTGAACTTGACCGGGAGTTGGAAACCCATCAGACCATCAAGGATATCTATCCCGAGTTGAAGTCACTGATTTCTTCCCTGGGACTGTCGCAGGGCAATATGGCTTACTATGCATCCATCGTCCGGCACACCTCTGTTTATAAGGTTCGTCGGTATCCTCACTGGCAGGGACTCTTATATCTGGCCTGCTATCTGTATTTTCGTTACCGGGAAACTAATGACAAGCTGGTCACTTCATTCTGTTATCTGGTTCGTAAATACCGGGAAGCGTCGAAAGCCCACGCCCAGCAGAAAGTCGGAGAGGAGCTGGAGGCTGTCCGCGAGAAACTGAAATTTGCCGGAAATATTCTGCATTATTTTGTGGATGAAAACGTCAGTGACAATCTAACTTTCGGTGAAGTCCGCAAGCAGGCTTTTTCTCTGGTCTCCAAAGAAGAGCTGGGAGCGATCAGTAAACACCTGAATAAAAGTGATTTTGATCTGGCCGGATATCGTTGGGAGTATATTGATAAGCAGTCCAGAAAGGTGGCCAACACCCTGCGGAAATTATTCATCGCTATTGATGTGGAGTGTGATGCCAACCAGGTCATTCTGTCAGAACAGCTGGAACACTCCAGAACTGAGCTGGCAGAGAAGCGCAAACTCACCACTTTTAACCAGAGTTTCATCAAGAAAAGTGAGCGGCCATATCTGGTCGTTGACGGTGAGCTTCATGCAAAACGCTTTGAGTTTTACCTCTATTACCGAATCAGCAAACATCTGGATAGTGGCAAGGCATATATCACTGAAAGCGAGAAAAACAAACGGTTGGAGGATGACCTGATTCCAGTCAGGGATTGGGAAAACAACAAAGAATCCATCATTGCCAAGACCGGCCTGCATCGCCTTCTGACACCAGTCACTCAAACCCTGGATGAACTTGAGGGTCTACTCAATGAGCGCATGACTCAGGTAGGCGAAACCATCGCCAACGATAACAATGACTTTGTAAAGCTCCAGCCCCGCTCAAACCAGCTGGCATGGACTCTGGCAAACCGACGCTGGCGTGATGATATTGATAACCCCATTTACAGCCAGATAAAGCACATGGGGATTATCGAAATCATGAATTACGTTAACCGAAAAACCGGCTTCCTTGATGCATTTGAAGGAATTTCCACAAGGAAACGTAATACCAAAGCTGAGGAGGATGATCTGATTGCCTGTATTTTTGGTAATGGCACCAATTACGGGCTTCACCGGATCGCAGCAATTTCAGACCGCAGCGTAGGTGTTTTACGTGGGGTGAATGATGCGTTTGTCCGGCCTGAAACCATCAGCGCAGCTAATGACCTGATTTCCAATGGCATTGCCAGCCTTCCGGTATTCAAGCACTACACGATCAACGAATCAGCCCCTTTTGGTAGCATCGATGGGCAAAAATACGCCTGCCGTATCAATACCTTCAAGGCCCGATACTCCGACAAGTATTTCCGAAAAGGGAAAGGCGTGTCTGCAATGACGCTGGTCTCTAATCATGTGCCGATTAATACCGCTGTCATTTCGCCAAATGAGTACGAGGGTCACTTTGCCTTTGACTTGCTCTATAACAACAGCAGCGACATCCAGCCCAAGTCGCTGGCAACGGACACCCACGGCATCAACAATGTCAATTTCGCTATTTTGGATATGTTCGGCTATCAGTTTTCTCCACGTTATGCGCGGTTCAAGCGAGGGTAGTGGGGCAAACCTGTTATATTTCATGGATGTCAATGCCAAATTCGATTTTGTTGATCAACAGGCCAATAACAATATCGTGCATTTGTTCTAACTTTGAAAAGCATATTGTCTTTCTGGCCAGACGCTTAATCCAAGTTCTAAAATTCAGGTTTTTACGTTCAATTTTCTGAGTATTTTCTTTTCCAATGATGTGTCTGCTTTCGTCGAGATTACGTTCATAGGCTCCCCAATCATCAGTATAAAATTTCTTGATACCAAATGGTTCAAGAAGCTCTTTTAGTTTTTTGAAAACCTCATCCTTTCGTTTCCCAAAAACGTAAGCCAAAACAGTATTGGTCGCATGATCAACTGCATGCCAAAGCCAACGCTGGTTACTTTTTTCAAACACATACGACCACTGTTCATCTATCTCAGCCTCTTGGCAGGCACGGCCTACGTGAATCACAGCACCCGTTCCAAGATCCATTTTCTGAATATTTGGATTAACTTGAACTAAGCCTTTCTCTTTTTTTTAATGTGTTTATTACTGTTTTTTTATTGATTCCCAAAACCCTGCTTGTATCCCTGATGCCGCCACCATTAATTGCCATATCGACGACTTTTTCTTTAACGCCTGGCTCATAAGCTTTATACCGGTACTCAAGCATAAAGGACTTGGTTTCACATTCAGCATTACAGCAAAAGTAGCGAGGAACATTATGAACACTGTAACCAAAGCTTTTAACATCATTACCGCCACATTTCGGGCAGTGAACTGGTGTGGAGCACATTTTCATATCGCACCATGACAAATACGGCATACGCCGTATTTTAGCAAACAACTACAAAATATCAGGTTTACCCCACTACCCAAGCGAGCTTTCAATGATCAGTTTGAGGTAGTTGGTGGGAAGGGTGATTTGGAAATCAGGCTGAAAAAGCCTATAAACCGCAGGCTGATCGAGCAGGAATGGGATCAGATTCAGCATATTGTTTGCTCACTGAGCCGGAAGGCCACTCAGCAGAGTACGGTGATCAGAAAGCTTTCCAACAACAAGCGAAACAGCAGAACCCTGTCAGCCCTGCATGAGTATGACCGGCTGATTAAATGCCTCTACCTTCTTGATTACGTTGATAACAAAACCCTGAGACAGTTCGTGCAGCAGGCACTAAACCGGGGTGAGGCTTATCACCAGCTGCGAAAAGCCATCGCTTCAGTTAATGGCAATCTGTTCCGGGGTGGCAATGACTATCAGATCGACCAATGGAATGACTGTGCCAGGCTGATCGCCAACAGCATCATTTACTATAACTCGGCACTACTGTCAGCACTGATTGAAAAGTTCCAGAAAGACGGCAACCAAAGAGTCGTTGATATGATTGCCAGCTTCTCACCTGTGGCCTGGACTCATATACAGCTGGCAGGAAACTATGTCTTTGGCAATCGTGATGGTCTGTTGAACCTCTATAGTATGTTGGAAAGCGTTGACCCTCTGGCAAACTATGAGCCTGACGATCAGGATCTTGCGGCTTAGACACTAAAAATGGTATTGATAACATTCTCGCCTTGGCAGAACGCATAGATAGCTTGCTGGTGAAAAGAGAAGAAAGACCTGTCAAGCTGACCAATAATCATTGAAGTGGCAAGTTTCTACTTTGCCGCTTCCCTAAAGCCAGCATAAACTGTCGGAACATTTATTGATTTAATGGTCCTTCTATCAGAGTTGGTATCAAGCGGCGAGCAGCCCTCTCAGTGAGCAAAGAATAGTTTTGTTAATCAGTTTGTTATGAACTCTCCTCATAAATCACATGACCCGAGCCAATGGGGAGATTGGGCACATAACTTATCAACTCATCAAAATCGAACAGAGGCTGCCACTTTTTCTTGTCGGATCGTTCCTGTCTTGGTCGCCACTTCATAACCTTGGGTATGCTATATCCTGATGCTACAACTATGGTGCCAAAATTATCATCACCGGTCTTGTAGTCATCCTCGAAATAGTCGATTTTGAATGAATAACCGGTGTGCCTTATAACCCTAAGTCCCTCAAAGCTGTGAATATTGACGGCCTCGACCATTTCATCAAACTTTTTCTGGTCTTTTATGCACTCACTATGGCGACTGAGAACTTTATCTAGTGTCTTCAACACTACATCTTTATCCGCCCTGATACTTTGAATAGCTTTTGAAGCTCTGGGCCTGACACCTGAAAGACCTGTGACTACTCTCGGTGGGAGGCATGATCTAGTCTTCTTATTCAGGCATGATCTCAGCTCTATTGAGGCCAGCTTAATATCATCTATAGACGGCCTGATATCTGCCAGTGTATTTTCATTGACCAGAACCAAGTACTTTTCACGCCAGTAACCCCCGTCGTCTCTTTGTCTGGACTCAAGACCTAGCAAGTCGTGAACTTCGTAAACCTCAGCGCCTTCAAGATGCTCAATAGATTTAACAAACTGTCTGATGCTTCGGTAGTAGCCTGTAATGTCATTTCTGAAAGACAATATGAAACCTCACTAAGTATATAATAGGTTAATTAACCTATTATATACTTAATAAAATATCCGCAAGAATGCGGGCTATGAGTGATTAGTGAATGGCAGCCAGGGCTGCTAGTGGGTCTACTTCTGGAGCCTTATCAACAGGAGTTACCGACTCGATAATTCCGGCAGGTTTAAATCGGTCAATATGAGCGAATTCACGAACGTGCTTGCAGAAGTACGGCTTTGCAGTTGTCTGCTTGTTTCGGACAGAGAATGACAGAAACCATTCGTGCATTTCTGCCGGCAGCTCTTTGAAGTTGGTAAATATCTCGTACAGGGTGCAGAAGCTCTCCTGTGGGTTTTTACCGTTATGACTACCAACAGAACCTGAATAGTACATCTTTTCTTTATATGAAAAATTGAAACCACTCTTATGCTTAACGAGGTCTTTGCCGATCTTCTTCTTAGAGATGTTCAACCATTGGATGCCGAGTTCTTCATAGATCATGTTAGGAACTTCATCGCGGTTGTCCTGTCGGCATTTGCTAATAGCATCAAAGACAGTCTGCTTGCCAAATGAGCTGGCGTCAGGGTTGTCAGCAAGCATCTTTGCAATTGCAGCTCTTGGTTTTTTGCGGGCTTTCGAGTTTTTCTCATACCGTTCAAAAAAACCACGGCCAACTTTCTGTGCTTCACCTGCAATCAGATCATTTTTGTAGCCGTTAATATAGATATGATCTGGAATAATACTTCGACTGGTTTCCGCAAAAATCATGTACTTCCCAGTTTCAGGGTAGAATGCAACGGGGTTGCGATCTTTTGTATAAGTGCCATCCTTCTTCATGCGGCCAAAGACAAGGTCTGCATCGTCATTCATGATGCCTTTCAAAAGGTTGACCTCTTTGTCATTCAGTTTGGAGAACTTCAGACCATCGCAGGTAACAATACCCCGGTAATATTCAAAGCAATCCGTAGTGTCTTCTGTTTCATCGCCTTCCTCGTCATCTGAAATGACATCATCGTCTTTGATTCGTACTGGTTCAATGAACCAGACTCCCTCTGGTATCGTGCAACGCTCCATAAGGAACTTACCGTCAAGGATCTCAGCCTTGATAACAAGCTGCGCCATGTCACAGAGAATGGATGTCTCAGGATTTTTAACGGCATCAATATTTTCAATAACAACCGCCTGAGAGGGTATATTATGATTGACAGCCTTGAACTCCTTGTACGGGTCAACCTTGTCTCTATAGCTTTCTTCTGAATTCACGATCAGAAGAACAAGATCACCGTCGCATACATCGCCACCATATTCGACCGTAAACTTGTCTTCAGAGCCCTTAATAGCTTTCGCGATACCCTTGCGAACCTTGTCGATCTTGGTGGTATCAGATTTATTAATGACTCTTAAAGTGCGTGAGGAAATAACCTCTTTGATCTGTTCATATTCACCATCTTTTGCCTTACCAAGGGCACCCCAGTCGTAGACAGTATCAAATTCGCGCCACTTAAAAGTAAGACTGACTGCTCCGCCGTATGCGCTGTGGATTTTCTCAATCTGATCAAACATGACACCAGCTCTGGTGCGCTCTGTGGATGCAAGAGTGTCATGGTCAACATGGTATGCACTCACGCGATTGTTGCCGCGTTTAATGCTGCATTTGCAAAACTCACCGTCAGAGATAGTGCTCAGCTCACCAGTATCTTCAATGATTTCCTGCTCACCTCTATTGTTATAAACAGGCACCACAAAATCAGGTGTCAGCCTGAAAGGCTCAGAAGCAAGCAGGACATCCTTACGCTTCTTCTTCATTCCAGACTTTTCTACAGCCTCCTTGTTCGTGAACGTTTGAGTGCCTGCTTTGAAGACTGCCGGTAGTTTTGAACCACCACTTCTTTCAGTTGTTGAAAGCTTCCAGTCCGGGGCGAGCTGACAATGGACACTCAGAATCTCGGTGACATCACTCCATCTTTTCGCACCGATTATACGGTAGCATCGCTCCTCATGGGTTGCCAAATGAGCATAACCGTCGTCACCGACCAGTCTCTCTACGCCATTCATGCCGTTCACAATCAGGTGCTCAATAACCCAACTCATAAGACGGTTGTGGTTACTTGAGTCTGTCTTGTTCAGGCCATAGGCACTTACATCAAACCCCTTCCTGACCATAAATGCTTTGTAGCCCGGATAACCTTTTTTGGCTTTTTGATGGTTTGAAGCCAGCAGGCCACCTGACTCATTCATAGCCTTACTGATGGAAATCGAACGCTCACGATATTCACTGTCAGGTGTATTTTCATCACCAAGGTGGTATGTGTAGAAATCGAACATGCCATACAGAGCGTCGATATTTATAACAGTATTAAAACGGTCAATCTCATTAGTCTGAGCACGAATACCTTCAGCTAAAGGCTTCAAGTCCGTTGGCTTTTTGTATTTAGCCACTTTCACTCCTTGATGCCCCTCATTCCTGTGGGGCTGTTTTCTCAATTATTTATAAAGTTACGAATGCGCTGCATGCGGCCGGGGATTACTTCTGGCTTGTGGTTGTACATGAGGCCGGGAATAACCATCACATTATCATCATTGGTTCCAGTAACCTTGCTAAACCTGTCGGTGTGATAGATGTCACGATTACCGTCGAAATCAAGCATATTCATATAGATCACACGGTTAATGCCGGTGATGCCTGAAACCTTTTCTATTTTGTCAGCTGCACCCTCTTTCAGCATTCGGGACATACGCCAAAACTTCACATCGACCAGTGCTTTGTTGCCAGTTCTACGGTCTGTGATGGTGAAGTCAAACTTCTCCTCCAGCCCCTTTGGTAATGGCTCACAGATAAAACCTGCATCCTTCAGAAGTGCCTCGCATGCCTGCTCACTCACTGCTGCCCTGTAAATATTGGTGAATACAACAGGTGTCATCATGCACTGACCAGACTCCCAGGCAGTAGCAAATCCACGATCTTCAAAATGTTTCCGGATGACAGGGTTGCCTGTGATGTGGGACAGGTTTGCTTCATCTGCACAGACACGCTTAACACCACCACCAGAGAACCCATCAAAGAATTCATACTTGCGGATATTTCTGTATCCCATCCCCCAAGGTGAGGAATCATCCGGTGTACCAAGATACTTGTATGAAGCTTCATCACCATCTGGCTTTGGAACCTTGATGTAGATGCAGGACAGATCATCCGGAATATCCTCATCAGAGATCAACGTGGGATTCTCCAGAACATACACACGAAGCCTGTCCCATCGTTTCACTACCAGCCTGGACGACACCCGGCGTTTCTCTCTCTCCCTCTCAACGTTCTCAATGGTTTTACTTCTGATGCCATCAGCCACTCTATCCAAATTTTCAGCTATAGCTTTCTGAGTAGTGAGTATATCCTTGCCGCCTTTTTCACAATTTCTGATAACCTCAACGAAGCTACCAACCTGACTAACCCCGCCAACCTCATCACTGGCCGATTCAAGAATATCTACCATTTCCCAAAAAGACGGCTCTGGCATTTCAGATATGGCCTTAGCTGCATCGAAAAGCGCATCAGCCGAAGGGGTGGGAATGTCAGACTCAATATGATCTTCGTACCGGCTGTAGCTGTTGATAGCCTTAACCTGACGCATGATCTTATCATGAGCCTTAACGTTGGCATCGAAAGCAGCTCTGGTCATATCATCAAGCTCACTGGTAACGATCAGTACTGAATCTATACATTCTTCAGTAGCTACTTTCTTGGCCTCTTTCATCAGAGCTATGTATTCATGGCTTAGTAGATCGTGGCTACGGTTATCCCGGCTGATAATGTCTATCAAACCATGGTCGGCGTAGATATTAATAAACTTCCGTTTGAACGATGAGCGAGCCATGCGACCCACGGCCTGCTCTATGTACTTGATAACAGCAGAGCAGTAGTCGCGGCTGTTTTCAAAAGTTGAGTGGGTGGAAATCTTCGACATGTATGCTCCAACAAACTGAGCAACCGTTTTATCCCTTTGCTTGCCCTCCATAGCATTCAGCACAAACTGCTTGGCCTTTTTGCCATCTATAACTCCAGCTTCCTTCAGGCACATGAGGTTATAGAACAGGGTTAGTCGTGTATTTGTATCCATCAGGCGACTGTTACTATCACCACATGGAAACATAAAAGTGGGAAGGTCTACATACAGTGAATCGATATCTGCCTTTTTTTCATCAATCTTTGGTCGAGTGTCATCGACCTTGATCAGGCTATTTACGTCAGCCTTCACCCCAGGAATATACTGAGGATTTTTACCAGCACCAAAAGACTGGAACGAGGAGAGAATAATCACTTTCCTGGTGGCAGAACTACTGAGTACCCCCAGTGCTTCATCGAACTCCCCCGCTCGCATTGCATCAGCATTCATTTTTACAAATAGCTTCGGTTTTTCACCTTTATCTGCAAACTTTGCCAGTGCCTTTTTAATCAGCTTCTTTTCTTGATCATTTCCACCAATACCGCGAGAACAGAGGCACAGCATGTAGCGTGTGTCTTCCTGCTCAGTAAATTCTCTCATGGCTTGAAGAACACGACTGAGCTGGCCGACCCTCCCGTCTATGCTGCTGCTATCAGGAACTTCATCAAATGTTGCTTCTACAGCCGAAAGCATGGCTCCATAATCTCCGTCAAAAACATCGACAAGTGTCTTCTCCCAGGATTTTGTGAAGTTGATATTAATCTTCACACCATGACCAACATAGTTCCTTTTCTGGCAGTACTCTTCATGGACACGATGAGCCTGCTCAGGGGTCATTTCAACAAACCGTTTGCTGAGCTGACGCTTCATGCCGTCATAGTCAAAGTTGTGAAGTGAAGTCTTTGCGTTAGCTGTAGCAGAAATACCGATTACTTCAGCACCACCCGTAACAATCCCCATCAAAACGCCGGTAGCGGACATTGGAAGTTTATACTGCTGGAACTCTACAGAATCTTCGCTGGCATCCTCTCGTGTAACTCGTGTGTAGTTGAAGCCAGAGGTATGAAATCCTGTATCAACAACGGGCGTACTGTCCAGATTGATCCGCAGGCTCGAAGTCTTGGTGATATAGTCGTAAACGTCACTGCTGATAGACTTTATGCCATAGTATTTGATAAGCGACTTAATAGCTCCGCCTAGCGATGCACGCTTTGCGTCTACCTCTGTAACATTTTTAAGAATTTTGTAGGCAGCACGCTTCAGGCTTCCAAGAAACTGGACATAGGCAAAGCTCATTTCATTGATTACTTTTGGGAAACCATCGCCGTCAGAATCAGAGCTGTCAGAGTCTTTATTGCCAGTAGTGATCATGTGGACTGCATGGCGTGTACTGGCGGGTTTAGCTGTTACCCATTCAATATCACTGTCGTCGTACTCTTCCTTCGTACTTCTTAGCATACCGTTGAAAACCATTGCTGGAAGGCTACCCATAGAAGAGAAAGCCTGAACAGGATCTTGAGAAGAAAGAGCCTTGCTCACGTTCCAGGAATGGTCAGGAGGGAAACTGCCACAAGCTACCTCGATGATTTTCTCGAAAGCAGGCTTCATGATTTCTTCGACACCTTCATATCTTTGAGTATTGCTCAACTTGTATGAAGTTGCCGCTTCATGAGCAGCTCGAAAACCATCAACGATCTTGTAAGACCGACCTTCAATGATTGTCTTGGCAATAACACTCTCCTGCTTATCAGACTCGTCAATAAACAGAAGGTGTTCTTTATAGTCGTTCTGGAAGTTGAACCGGCCTCGGCTATGAGTAATAGCATTAAGATATTTAGCCGTAGTCATGAACAGAACTGTCACATCACCATTCACAAACCGGGTTGCAGGAAATACTTTAGTGATCTTAGTTTCGAGCCCCTTATCGACTGCCTTTTCGTCCTGCTCACACTTCTTGACGTATTGCCGGTATACGCCAATGAGTTCACGATTAATCTCATCACAAGCCTTGCCAAAGTCAGCTTTGGTGACAGGGTCATCACCTTTGAGCTTGTAGCGTCTTTCGCACTCATCCAGACAAGCCTTCAGTGTTTCCGAGTCTGAGAAGTGGTTTTCTATTACTGGCTTGACCGTGGATTCAAACACGTCAGCCACTTGATCACGGTTAGCTTTCAAGAATATTACCTGAGACTTGAGGAAGCTTCGCTGGAAGTCATCAAGCCGTCGGTCATCCTTTATGTGGTCTAAAAGCTCATCACGAAAACCCTTGATGTTATCTCCGGTGTCGGTGATAGCAACTATCGGCTTTCTTTCTATCTTCCTTTCAGAAATGGCTACAAGGCGAGATAACATCTTTTCAGAGTGAGTCTTGATACCTTCATCAGCCGCTGACTCAACGATCAGGTTATTAACTTCACTACATCTGGTAACCAGGGCATCCATGAATGACAGGTAGGATGAGCTTTCGTTATTCCAAAATTTCCTGTCTTTTAGTTTTTTCAGTGTGATGCTGGCTGCAAGAGCAGGGCTACGCTGAGTCTTGCCAAAACCTGTGATGCCGGACGCCCATTCAAGAAAGTCAGCCGCAGAAACAATGGCATCATTCATGTTGGGGATATAAGCGTTTTTGGCGACATCAATCAGTTCATCCAGAATGAATGCTGCCGAAGCGTATGTCTTGCCGATTCCTGTCTGGCAACGGAGGAGGAATAACCAGCCTGGGGAAGTAGTGCCATCTTCTCGTTTGATCTTTGGCACTGTTTCTCTGGCACTAGAGACAATCTCTCGCTTAACAGCAGCAAGCGATGAGTTGAGCCTGAAGCCATTCACATTGCTGAATGTGTACTTCACCATAAACCCTTATGTTTTTATATAATAAATTAATTAGCCTATTATATCTATAAGATGAATGACATGATACGACAGTGATGGAGAGTTTTTAAGAGCCTGAAGCGAAACTGGGCAGATCATCAATCTAAGACTGTAAGTACGGCCCATACGGGATATTAGAAGCGATGTTGTTGACTGATAACCTCGCACTGACAGGTTGAGAATTGTCTTCTAATTGTTTTGCATACATTTATTTCCATCGGGCAGTAGATCCCGACACACAAAAATCCCCCAGTCCAAAGTAGACTCGGTTCTCTGGGCTACAAAATCTTCAGGTTGGAAGGAGACATTGGTCACAGTAAAATTTCTTGCCTTGACTCCATAGAAAGCTTTATTGAGATGAAAAACCTTCACTATAAAAATGTCGTAAATTCAGCAGGGGAATAAATTTCAGAAACATGAGGAAATTGCACTCAAAGGATAGTGCGTTTTATGTACAGTGAACTTTTCGAGGGAATGGGCGCAATACCCCCAGAAGATCATCATCCCTTCCTATACCACGCTTCAGGATATTTTCAGCCAAGCGTTTGCTGCCGAAGATAAGCGGCTTTCGACCATTATCGAGTCGATCCCATCATCGATCAGCGATGAGCTGGCTGCATTAATTCACCGGAAGGATGGCATTACCGCACTGAATATCATTCGCGCCGATCAGAAAGATTTCCAGTACACGGCGGTCAAAACAGAAATTGATAAAGCTCAGCGTATCGAGAAGCTGTACGTCTTCACCAAAGCGTTTATCCCTTCGCTGAATCTGGCAAAAAATGCCGTACGCTATTATGCCGATCTTGCCGAGCAATATGCAGCTTCTCGGCTACGGCGACTGAATAAGCCTCAGCAGATGCTGCACGCTTTATGCTTCATTTATCACCGCTATCAGCAGATCATGGATAACCTGATCATCAGCTTTTGTTACCGCATACGAACAATCATTGATGCAGGCAAAGTCTATGCATCAACGGAACAAATGGAACACAGTTCCAAAGTCGTCACGGACTTTCCAAAGCTGGCTAAATTCCTGAAATGGTTCCCTGCCCGGAGCTTGAACCTGACTCAGGAAGAACAGAATGCCATTGCTTATGGCATTCTTCCGAAAGAACAATTCTCTGTGCTGGCTAAATTTCTGGATGGAGAGTCCTTCGATAAAAAAGCTGCTCTCTGGGAGTATTACGGAAAATCCTCGCGGATATTCTCACTCTATCTCAGACCCATTTTCCTCACCGTTACGTTCGAGTACATCAAGAAAAACAGCCATATCAGTAGCTTAATGGATGTACTGAAATCACATTACGCGAGTGGCAAGAGTCCATCAGAGCTGGAAATTTGTGATGATCTGGGGCTAACAGTGCCGAAAAGCATGGTGCAATACCTGAAACAGAAACCCACGGATACGCACTTGGACCCGTATTTGTTTGAATTTTATGTGTACCAGAAGATCTATCATGAAATTGATAGGGGCAGGCTGTATTGCAATGACAGTGTGTCCTATTGTGATATCGATACTGACCTGATCGACGATTCTTTAGTAGACGACGCAGAAACAATTGCTGCGGAGTTTGGTTATCCAAAGATACCCATCTATTGTGATCAGCGTCTTGATGAGGCTCTTCAGGAACTCAATGACGCTTGGATACGTACGACAGACAATATTCAAGAGAATAAAAATCCAGGATTTAATATCCGGAAAACCCGGACAGGGCAACAACGCTGGAGCTTACTTTATGACAGCTCAGAGAAGCTGGATAATGCCTTTTTTAAGAGCCTGCCTAAAGCTGAAATAGCAAATATCGTAATGTTTGTTGGTGACCGGATCGGCATGTGGAATAGCTTTACCCACATGAAGGATCGCTACACCAAACGGAAAAACCCTTTACCACTGGTCATAAACGCTTGCTTGCTTTCAGAAGCCTTTGGATTTGGCGCTCTTAAAATGGCTGATATGTCGGATCTCGAATTGAGCCAGTTGCGGTCAATACGGGAGGACTTTGTTCGTGTTGATACCTTGTGTGCAGCTAATGATATTGTCAGCAACCATATTCACTCGCTGCCGATTTTCAAGCAGTGGAATCTCATGAGCGAAAAGGTACTGGCAGATGCAGACGGGCAAAAATTCACAACCACCGATAGCACTATTCAGTCTCGTTATTCCAAAAAATACCTGGGCAAAGGTCGAGGTATATCGCTTTACACCTTGCTCGCTAACCATGTTGCCGTAAACGCCAAGAATATTGGTCTGAATGAGTACGAAGGTCACTCCCTGTACGACATGATCTACAACAACAAAACCGATATTGATATCCATATGGTGACAGGTGACAACCACTCGCTGAACAAGCTTAATTTTATTGCACTGGACTCTATAGATGTAGATTACGTACCCAGTATTAAGAATGTACGTGAAGCGGCTGACGACCTGTATGCTGCCCAGCCACTGGATTACGACACAGGCATCCTAAAGCCAAGAGGAACTATCAATGTTGAAAGAATTCGCTCCCAACGGCGGGGTGTGATGCGAGTATTGCTGTCACTGATCATGCAGGAGAACACCCAGAGCAATATCATACGTAAACTCAATTCACATGCCCGATACGCCAGACTGAAAGCTGCGTTGTTTGAATACAATGCCATCTTCAAGAGCACACACATCCTGAACCTCATTGATGATATGGAACTCAGAAAGGCCATCCGGATCGCCAGAAACAGAACCGAAGCTTATCACCAGCTCCAGAGTAATATCAGAAAAACCTATAACGGTATTTTTCGGGGCAAACGAATTGTCGAAAACCGTGTTAGTGCCCATGCAGCCAGACTGGTTGCCAACTGTATCATTGCCTACAACAGCATGATTCTGAATTTTGTGTACGAAAAGTTAACTGACCTCCGGCATAGCCGGAGGCTTATCAGATTACGCCCTCTAAGGGCTTTTATTGCGCCCAAGGGCGCTTACCAGTCAAGATCATACTGATCTCTATTTCCATCATTCTTTTCTTGATCTCGGATATATGCCCGAACCACTTCTTCATCAAGTCCTACTGTTGAGACAAAGTAACCTCTTGCCCAAAAATGCTCTCCGTTAAAGTTACGCTGCTTGCCTTTGAAATTTTTCGCAATCTCTATTGCACACTTTCCTTTCAGATATCCAACGACATGAGATACCGGATATTTGGGTGGAATACTGATGCACATGTGAACATGATCAGACATCAAATGCCCTTCGAGAATTTTGCAGCCTTTCCTTCTGGCAAGCTCATGAAATATTTCTCCGAGAAACTTTCTCAAATTCCCATAGATTACCTTTCGTCTTCTCTTTGGGATAAAGACAATATGGTACTTACAATCCCAACGCGTATGAGCCAAACTCTTGTAGTCTCTCATTGGTTTTACCTTCAATTTTCTTGGTCGGAAACTGAAGGTTAGCTACTGTCGCT
Source organism: Endozoicomonas gorgoniicola (assembly GCF_025562715.2). Classification (NCBI taxonomy): domain Bacteria; kingdom Pseudomonadati; phylum Pseudomonadota; class Gammaproteobacteria; order Oceanospirillales; family Endozoicomonadaceae; genus Endozoicomonas; species Endozoicomonas gorgoniicola. Next base: position 1,822,380 of record NZ_JAPFCC010000001.1, on the reverse strand, counting down.
ACGGTTAAACCTATGAGAGTCTCCCCGGCATAGCCGGGGGTTTATCAGTGTTAATTACTGGCAGCTAGCGCACCTCAAGAGATCATTGATAAGTTCACCCGGATTTCACCGATTGCCTGGACACACACTCTATTAACTGGTCGTTACAGTTTCATGAAAAGCAACGGTCAAATTGATGTAGAAGCGATGGCACAAATACTCGAAGACCATGTGAGACAGCACTTTTGGAGTGATGAGGGGGAAGGGCTGGATCAGGAAAATATGGTGCAGTCAGAGCTTGAAATCGTGCAGTAAAATTCTACTCGTCATTTTCGAGGGTTCTTCCACAGGACCCGGAGTTGAAGTCACTGATTTCTTCCCTGGGACTGTCGCAGGGCAATATGGCTTACTATGCATCCATCGTCCGGCACACCTCTGTTTATAAGGTTCGTCGGTATCCTCACTGGCAGGGACTCTTATATCTGGCCTGCTATCTGTATTTTCGTTACCGGGAAACTAATGACAAGCTGGTCACTTCATTCTGTTATCTGGTTCGTAAATACCGGGAAGCGTCGAAAGCCCACGCCCAGCAGAAAGTCGGAGAGGAGCTGGAGGCTGTCCGCGAGAAACTGAAATTTGCCGGAAATATTCTGCATTATTTTGTGGATGAAAACGTCAGTGACAATCTAACTTTCGGTGAAGTCCGCAAGCAGGCTTTTTCTCTGGTCTCCAAAGAAGAGCTGGGAGCGATCAGTAAACACCTGAATAAAAGTGATTTTGATCTGGCCGGATATCGTTGGGAGTATATTGATAAGCAGTCCAGAAAGGTGGCCAACACCCTGCGGAAATTATTCATCGCTATTGATGTGGAGTGTGATGCCAACCAGGTCATTCTGTCAGAACAGCTGGAACACTCCAGAACTGAGCTGGCAGAGAAGCGCAAACTCACCACTTTTAACCAGAGTTTCATCAAGAAAAGTGAGCGGCCATATCTGGTCGTTGACGGTGAGCTTCATGCAAAACGCTTTGAGTTTTACCTCTATTACCGAATCAGCAAACATCTGGATAGTGGCAAGGCATATATCACTGAAAGCGAGAAAAACAAACGGTTGGAGGATGACCTGATTCCAGTCAGGGATTGGAAAAACAACAAAGAATCCATCATTGCCAAGACCGGCCTGCATCGCCTTCTGACACCAGTCACTCAAACTCTGGATGAACTTGAGGGTCTACTCAATGAGCGCATGACTCAGGTAGGCGAAACCATCGCCAACGATACCAATGACTTTGTAAAGCTCCAGCCCCGCTCAAACCAGCTGGCATGGACTCTGGCAAACCGACGCTGGCGTGATGATATTGATAACCCCATTTACAGCCAGATAAAGCACATGGGGATTATCGAAATCATGAATTACGTTAACCGAAAAACCGGCTTCCTTGATGCATTTGAAGGAATTTCCACAAGGAAACGTAATACCAAAGCTGAGGAGGATGATCTGATTGCCTGTATTTTTGGTAATGGCACCAATTACGGGCTTCACCGGATCGCAGCAATTTCAGACCGCAGCGTAGGTGTTTTACGTGGGGTGAATGATGCGTTTGTCCGGCCTGAAACCATCAGCGCAGCTAATGACCTGATTTCCAATGGCATTGCCAGCCTTCCGGTATTCAAGCACTACACGATCAACGAATCAGCCCCTTTTGGTAGCATCGATGGGCAAAAATACGCCTGCCGTATCAATACCTTCAAGGCCCGATACTCCGCCAAGTATTTCCGAAAAGGCAAAGGTGTGTCTGCAATGACGTTGGTCTCTAACCATGTGCCGATTAATACTGCTGTCATTTCGCCAAATGAGTACGAGGGTCACTTTGCCTTTGACTTGCTCTATAACAACAGCAGCGACATCCAGCCCAAGTCGCTGGCAACGGACACCCACGGCATCAACAATGTCAATTTCGCTATTTTGGATATGTTCGGCTATCAGTTTTCTCCACGTTATGCGCGGTTCAAGCGAGCTTTCAATGATCAGTTTGAGGTAGTTGGTGGGAAGGGTGATTTGGAAATCAGGCTGAAAAAGCCTATAAACCGCAGGCTGATTGAGCAAGAATGGGATCAGATTCAGCATATTGTTTGCTCACTGAGCCGGAAAGCCACTCAGCAAAGTACGGTGATCAGAAAGCTTTCCAACAACAAGCGAAACAGCAGAACCCTGTCAGCCCTGCATGAGTATGACCGGCTGATTAAATGCCTCTACCTTCTTGATTACGTGGATAACAAAACCCTGAGACAGTTCGTGCAGCAGGCTCTAAACCGGGGTGAGGCTTATCATCAGCTGCGAAAAGCCATCGCTTCAGTTAATGGCAACCTGTTCCGGGGTGGCAATGACTATCAGATCGACCAATGGAATGACTGTGCCAGATTGATCGCCAACAGCATCATTTACTATAACTCGGCTCTACTGTCGGCACTGATTGAAAAATTCCAGAAAAACGGCAACCAAAGAGTCGTTGATATGATTGCCAGCTTCTCACCTGTGGCCTGGACTCATATACAGCTGGCAGGAAATTATGTCTTTGGCAATCGTGATGGTCTGTTGAACCTTTATAGTATGCTGGAGAGCGTTGACCCTCTGGCAAATTATGTATCTGAAGATCAAGATATTGCAGCTTAAGCCATTTTGTGATGCACATCTGTGTTTCTCCAACTTACAGGCACGAACAAGAACATGGTGTAAGATCGAGCGATTGGAATGAACCAATCACTCTTTCTTATGGTTGAAGGTACAGTAATTAATCGATGAAGATCAATAATAGGTCGCATAGACAGATTTACACAAACAACTTCTGAATTTCATGGTAAAGCATATAACATGCCAACCCCAGAATAACAATTGAAAAAAACCGATCTATGTAGCATGCGTATTTTTCAAAAAGTTTCCTGACAACAAACGTATTCAAAGATACTGCCAAAAATGAAAACCAAATAAAGGTCATAATAGTGAATATAAAACCAACTGCTGCATAGAGAATATTTTCCTCTCCAGGTCTTACGAAAGGTGAAATTACACTGACAAAGTAAACTAGAGCCTTAGGGTTTAGAAGATTTGTAAGGTAACCATCTCGAAAAGCTGTAAAATGGTTGGAGTAGTCTATTTGATTTACCCCGGAAAAATTACTACCTTGTGATTTTAGACCTGAAAGCCCCATATTGATCAACCAAACACACCCAATAACAACAATAACACTGTACAAAAAACCTGACTGACTTAAAATCAAAGATAAGCCAAAATAAGCTAGTAAAAGATGAGATGCAACACCTAAAGCAATACCTGCACAGCAAAAGAGTGTTCTTCTGAGTTTGCCTGCCAAGCTGGATCGTAGAACCACAATAAAATCAGGGCCAGGACTAGCTAAAGCTAAAAAGTGTATCCCAACCAAAATAACCAACTTATCCATAGAAATATCCTTATAGTTGTAGATTAAATTAATTTAGCTCCATAGAACTAATGGTGAATCATCTCCGCAGTAGCCTATAAAACATGAAATACTGAGGCGATCATCCGATGAGGGGGTAACTGCATGAACATTATTAGAATTGAATAAAATCAAATCTCCCGTATTGGGTTTAATGAGCAAATCAGCTTCAGGTATCAACGTTCTATCAAAAGCATAGGCAAAGTCAGTGCGGGAGTCCTTGAACCTGTAGAAATCTTCTTGAGTTGCAATCCAGTCCCAGATTTCAATCTCTCCACCGTATTCAGGAGTGGTCAGATAGACATTAAAAGCTATCTGCCTTTGTACTTTTGCGCTCAAGTCTGTTCCAGGAGCATCTCTTTGTATAATGTCCTGATGCGGTTCTGCTGATGATTCGGATGTGAAATATCTTGCCAGCCCTACAAACATTCTTCGCCCGTCGAGTGATGCAACTGTTGAACCTTTGGGCCACAAATCATCTAGCATTACTCGCAAAGCATCAATCGGACTAATGTAAGGAAAACAGCACTTCCGTAGATTCTCAATCCATTGGGACGAGTTCTGAAAATATTCATCATGAGAATCAGGGTTTGAAATAGTTTCATAGAATGCTTTCCCGATCCGGCCAATTTTTGGGGCATTTTCATAAAACCCAAGAGGCATTCTCTGATGTATCTTCTGGCTCAATGTTGCGCATGAAAACGGATCAAAAAACTCGGGAAGACGTAATAATAATGTGTTATTATTGAAGAGGTTTTTTAGTTGGACTGTTGTCAAACAATTTGCGACTTCTGTTTTCATTTTTATTGTGTTCATAATTAATCCATTTTTTTATTTTGGATTCCTCAATCCAGCATCGTTATCTTTCTGAATCTCCACCATATCATCGATGCGAAAGGTAACTTTGAATAATACAAACAAGCGTCTAGGCATGGCAAGTAACTGCTCATAATTCGTAGGCAATTTTCCAGGTCAGTAAGCTACAGCCCAATAAAATCAGGGGGTGCCCTCTGAAAAAGTGCATTTTTTTCTACACTTTTTGGAGCAGTTACCATGGCAGCTATTCTAGGGATTTTTTGTGCTTACTATGATGGATCCCATAAACTGGACAGGTAGCTAAGTTAAGTTTTCTGGCTGTAATATACCCTTTCAGGAGGGAGTCATGGCAGCAAAAAGAAAACGACACAAGCCTGAATTCAAGGCACAGGTAGCACTGGAAGCCTACAAGGGAAATAAAACCATAAATCAGCTGGCCAGCGAGCATGAAATCGCAGCCGTTCAGGTCAGCCAGTGGAAGCGGCAACTGCTCCAGGGGATTCCAGAGGTCTTGCCAAGAATCAGTCAGCACACCCACTAAATTTTTCAATGCAGATCGTCAATAGTAGTGTGATTTATGCACAGTGAACTTTTCGAGGGAATGGGCGCAATACCCCTTTTAAAAGGTGATCAATCAGCTGACGCCCGTAGCCTTAATCAGATTGCAACTCTTGCCGTTCGCAGAAACGACGAAATTCGTTTTGTTGCCTCAGGCCCTGAGGCTCAACAGGCTGTTGCGGCTTTTCAGAAACTGGCTGAAGAACATTTTGGCGAGGATATTCATAGCTGTTCAACCGAACTAAACGAAAACGACACTGAAAAAGCAGAATCCTTAGAAGGCGCTGTAACAGGACTGGCGGCTTCCGACGGCATAGCATTTGGACAGGTTATGCACTATCACTTCGGGATTCCAGAACTTCCTGAGCGTAAGAGTAAGGGGGAGAGTGTTGAGTGGCAAAACTTTACCGCAGCTCTGGATGCTACCATCATTGAGTTGCAGCAACTTTATCAAAAAAACCTTGATTCTGTTGGGTCTGAAGCCGCTTCAATATTTGATGCCCACTCAGTATTACTGGATGATCAAGAACTGCAGGAAAGTGTTCATCATTCTATATCTAACGGCCTCTGTGCTGAGCAGGCGTGGGTTAATGCAGTCAACACACTGGTTGAACTTTATCGCTCTTCAGAGGTTGAATATACCCGTCAGCGAGCGAGCGATATTATAGACATCGGTCGTCGCTTGTTAACTCATCTGCTAGAGCATGGACTTCCTGCTTTGGAGATTAACTCCCCTGTTATTCTGCTGGCGAACGATCTGGCTCCTTCTGACACCGTCAATCTCGATCCGGACAAAGTACTGGGTATTTGCCTGACCGGCGGTGGCAAAACATCTCATAGCGCTATTCTGGCTAGATTACTGGGAATTCCCAGCATTGTTAAAGCGGAAAATGGAATAAAGCAAACCTGTGACGGTCAGAAAGTTATTCTGGATGGCTTTAAGGGGCACCTCTGGATTGATGCCAGTGAAAAAAAACGGGCAGAACTTGAGCTAAAACGTAATAGTTGGCTCGGTCAGCTGACTGCAGACAATCAGTCTTCTCTTTAAGTAGCAGAAACCACTTCAGCTCACGAAAGTGGTAATAACTTGTTTGAAACGTGACCAGAATTTCAAGCTAAAGGCCGCAAACGTCTGATTCTCCCAATAATATGGACAAATCTGCCTCATAGCCACAGAAAAAGGATTGTTCATCTGGTTAATGCTCTAAACGCTGGAGTCCCTTACCTGGCGCTTGGAGGTAAGAAAATTCGTAGTAACGATAGCCTCGTTCGATTTCATGTAGGAAAAAATCACAGACTCCTGCTCAAATCCGAGAGCAATAAAAGTGAAATGACTTTGCTCAATCGACAGTCCTACGAGAAAAGGTTTAAGCGAAGGCGCAATGCTATGTCATAGCGTAATCTATCCATATTTACTGATATGAGAGAATTGAAAATGAGCAAAGATAATATCAAGCCAGAAGATAATGCAGCAAATATGCAAAATGCCAATAGAGGAAGCTCTGGTACTAATCGCCAGTATGATCAGAATCAGGGAAACAGAGGCAAGCAGCTAAACCCTAATCAAAAGAAAAAATAATCAACAATAGGGCGACAACCTTAACCCAGCTGCTGCCATAAGTAGCAGCTGGATCAAAAATATTGGACGTATCATGAAGTTATTGATGTGAGCCAATACTTTGCAGGTGCAAAGTCTGTATTGTGACACCTCTGTTTTTGAGGTGTTTATGAGCAAGGTTGACGGTCGCAAAATTTCCCACGAAGTGAGAGAAGCCATTCGCATGGAAGCTATTCAGAAATGGCTTGATGGTGCGACTGTAAAGAGCCTTGCTGAAGAGTATGGAACTGATGAATCCTGCATCTATCGGTGGACTGGAAGGTACCGCGATGGCGGGATGGAAGCCCTAAAAACTCGACCCATCGCCCAGAGCAAAAACGCTAAGCTCTCACCTGAGCAACGAGAGTCCCTGACCCAAATCATTCTGACCAAAGACCCAACCGCTTACGGATTTTATAAAACGCTCTGGTCGAGGGATATTCTAGCCTCAGTAATAAAAACAGAATTCGATGTAACCATGCACCCTGCAGCCGTTAGTAAGATGCTCAGGAGAATGGGATTAACTCCTCAGCGGCCGGTGCGAAAAGCCTGGCAGCAGAGCAAAAAAAAAAGTACAGGAGTATCTGGATATACGCTATCCGACCCTTCGCAAACTGGCTGAAGAAAAGAAAGCAATTATCTACTTTATTGATGAAGCCAGCATACGCTCTGACTATCACAGTGGCACAACCTGGAGCCGAAAAGGCTATACGCCGACTGTCACAAAGACAGGAGCCCGGTTTGGCATCAACATGATTTCTGCAGTGAGTGGTGAGGGACATATGCGCTACATGACCATTCCTGGTCGCTTCAACGCCGATGTTTTCATCAAGTTTCTGAAGCAAATTGTCAGTTCTCATGATCGTCCGGTTATGGTCGTAACAGATGGACACTCGGCACATAAAGCCAAGAAGGTGATGAAATATCTCAGCAAGGAAGAGCGGCTGTTGGGTATCCAGATACTGCCTCCGTATTCTCCGGAACTGAACCCCGTAGAACTCATTTGGAGTGTATTAAAGTCGGGCCGCATAGGTCGTATGGCGTTGAAAACCAAAGATCAGTTTCTCAGAGCGGTCAGTTCTGGTTTGAAATCCATACAGAGGAAGAAAAAGATGATTTTAGGGTTCTTCCGAGCTGAGAACACTGCCTATGCTTGCTTAGAAAAAGTTCATGCATAGGGTGTGCGCAGATCAATAAAAGAAAAAGTAGAGCAGTTGGTTGAGAAACTTGGAGTTGGCCTTCACGAGCGCGAAGAAATTGTCGCAGTTGCTCTGTTGGGCGCCTTGTCTGGGCAAAATACATTTCTGTATGGTCCCCCAGGTACTGCAAAAAGCCTGATATCCCGCCGTATTTCCTGTGCGTTTCAGGACAGTCAGTACTTCGAATACCTAATGAATCGGTTTAGTACACCGGAAGAAGTGTTTGGGCCTGTATCACTGAAGGCGTTGAAAGAGGACAAATACACTCGCAAGACGAATGGTTACTTGCCAACAGCTGACTTCGCATTTCTTGATGAGATATGGAAATCCAGTCCAGCTGTTCTGAACACCTTGCTGACCCTGACAAACGAACGCCTCTTTCGTAATGGAGATGAAACCCAGGAAGCCCCACTAAAAGCTCTCTTTGCTGCATCAAATGAGACGCCAGCGGAGGGGCAGGGTTTGGATGCACTGTATGACCGTTTCACCCTTCGCATGTTGGTTCCTCCGTTGCAGAGCCGAGAGAAATTCGAAAGCCTGATCAATGGTGAACCTGTCAGTGCGGAGATTGAAGTTCCTCAAGAGCTTAGAATTGACAATGCTACCTGGAAAGAAATCATCCAGGGCATTCATAGTGTCGAACTGTCTATAGAAACATTAACTATTATTTCCCTGATACGAATAGCACTGGGGGAAATGGAAGAGCCTGTTTATGTTTCAGATCGTCGCTGGCAGAAAGCGGCTATTGTTATGAAGGCGTCAGCTATGCTCTGTGGTCGTAAGCAGTCAAATCATTCAGATGCATTGTTACTCAGGCACTGTCTTTGGATTGAAGAGAGTAATCGTGAGACTATGATTAAAATTGTAGAAGATGCAGTGAAAGACTGCGGATTTAGTACTGATTTAGATATGGCTCGGCTCGACAAGGAAAAAGAAAAGCTGGATCAGGAAATACACAAAGAACTTTTTCATAGTCATGATGTATACGACACTAAAACTTTGGCCGGTAAAAAATACTTCCATGTGACGCGTGATATTGATAATCGGCGCAGTAATGGAGAAAAAATAGATTTTTATATTGGTGTTGAAAAAATGAAATCTATGAATAACTTTCATCCCGTAGATCGTAGCGGTAATGAAATGAGCAAAGTTACTTGTACTTTTGATGCTCAAGGTAGCTGTTCAATTAAGTATAAATACAATTACCATGGACATAACACGCTAAAGAATTATGTTCCAAAAGTTATATTCCACAAAGGTGACAAGAAAGATGATATTAATGGTAACTGCTCAAAATTGACTGGCAAATCAACCTCTACAGGTCAAAGAAAGTTATCCTGATCTTTCGTATATTTCACCGTATGCACCTGCCTGACTCACTATTCTCCAGTACAGACAATGAACAGTTGCGTTCATTCGTCAAAAACCTTCTCGACACGGTCGAGAAGCAATCTGTGCAAATTGAAAGGCAGCGCGTTCAGATCGAACAGCTGGTCGAAGAGAACGAACAGCTTCGAGCAGAAATTCGCCACCTGAAGAAGCACAAGGGCAAGCCTAAAATCAGGCCTAATGTCTCGGACAAGGGCGATGATCAGGAAGACAGCTCTTCTGCGGAAGACACTGATCAGGCTGCCGGGAAAAGTGACACTGATCGTCCGCCGAAAAGTAAACGACCACGATCACAAGAAGCCGGTGAAACCGCTGCACCACCAATGACTGTTGACCGAGAGGAAATCTGTTCAATCGCTGCTCCCGGTGAGAACTGGCGCTTCAAGTGCTATATCGACTTTTTCCATACTGAGCTGGACTTGCGTTTTGTCACTACTCGCTACAGGCGTGAGTATTACACAACTCCGGAAGGCGGGGTGTCAGCCCCGCTACCTGATCATGTGAAAGACCGTTTTGGCGACAACCTGAAAGCCCATCTGCTGGATTTTTATCATTCATGCAGTACGACACAGCCACTACTGCTATCTTGGCTGCACGACCATGGATGCTCAATATCAGAAGGTTCCCTGAGCAACATCCTGACGAAAGGCCATGATATTTTCCACCAGGAAAAAGAAGAATTGCTGGAAGCAGGGCTGACTTGCTCTGATTATCTCCAGGCCGACGACACAGGTGCTCGCCACCAAGGAAAAAACGGCTACTGCCTGTTTATCGGCAACCCTTATTTTTCCTACTTCCATAGCAGCGACAGTAAGAGCAGGATTAATTTCCTGGGCTGTCTGCAAGGGCAGCAGCGGCTTTATCTTCTCAACGACGTTGCCATTGACTACATGGAGAATCAGGTTGATGTGTCGAAGAAGTGGATCACTGCGCTATCCGAATGCGGCGAGAAGCGTTTCTCAACAGAAGAAGAGTGGGAGAGCTTCCTTAACAGCATTGGTTGTGCTGCCCCGCAACAAAGGCGCTGGGCGACAGAGGGTGTTTTAAAGGCCGCATTGATGCTCAATCATCGCCTTGAGAACCTGATTATCCATAGCGATGGAGCCCGGCAGTTTGATACAGCCTTTCAGCATTCGCTGTGTTGGTACCATGCGGGAAGAAACATGGACAAGCTGATACCGGCCAATGACCTGGAACGAGCCGCCCGTGACACCGTGCAGGATCAGTACTGGTGCCTCTACGACGACATTGAGGCCTACCAGAAAAAACCAACGGACAAGGAGAAACAGAAGCTCTACCAGGAGTTTGATCGTTGGGTAACACAGCGGGTTGACTACCCTGCCTTGCAGGCTGAGTTGGGCAAACTGATGGTTGTCAGGGAAGAGCTGTTATTGGTTCTTGAGTATCCGTGGCTGCCACTGCACAACAACCTGAGCGAGAGGCAGATCAGAGAGTATGTGAAACGGCGAAAGGTTGGCGGTGGTACCCGGAGTAAACTTGGGAGGAAATGCCGCGACACCTTTGCCAGTTTGAAAAAGACCTGTAAACAACACGGGGTGTCCTTTGCCAACTATCTCAGGGACAGGCTGACTGGAACCAATCTGATTCCGCAGCTGGGGCATCTCATCCTGAAGGCATCAGGCTATCAGGAAACGGTTCTTGCCAATGGAATATGAGCAGTTACTATTAATGAACGTCTTATAAAATCACTTATAAAAGCTGGTTTTGAATTTAAAAAATCACTAACTGATTCATTAAATAAAGTTCAAAAGAATAAAAAGCAGCATGAAAAAATGTTACATAGCCCGTTTGTACCAAAGACGGTACAATCGGTTGCTATAGAAGGCATTTCAAAGCAGATTGATGATCTCAATTTGAGAATTGCTGATTGTGATCGTTTAATTGATCTGTGTAAGTGAGGTTGTGGTGAAAACAAGCTTGCTTTCCCTAGAGAAATCACTTTCCGATAAGTAGTTATAAATTAGCTATCGAATATTTTTGACCGTCCGGTTACTAAAAATAGTTATTCCAATTCTACCGGCAGCGCTCAGTGTAGTGATTATACTCCAGCTATCACCAACAACACCTGCGTTACTGCTTCAACGAAAATGAAAACCGTTTTACCTATCACAGATGGGGCCATTAGAGAAACCCTGCAGATCGCCAGGAGTCATGGCCCAACACCCTATGTCAGAGAAAGAGCACACGCTGTACTGCTCAGCTCTCGTGGCTTTCCTATGGCTCAAATTGCCGATATCTTTGAGGTTCAGTACCAGACGGTATCACGCTGGCTTGATGACTGGGAGGATTATGGTATTCGAGGGCTATACAAAACACACGACGGAGGGAAGAAACCTATTTACAATTCTGAAGAAGAACTGCGCATTAAAGAACTGGTGGCTAAGGAACCCCGCCGTATATCATATGTCCAATCCAAAATCGAAGAGGAAACAGGCAAATCCGCATCAAAGACGACAATAGGTAGAATAATAAAAAAGCTGGGGATGGTTTACAAAAGACTCCGTAAATCATGCAAGCATAAAAGAGATGAGGAGCAGTTTCAGCGTAGTAAGGCAGCATTGAAAGATGCTCAAGAAGCTGAAGATAAAGGTTTAATTAATTTGTTCTATTTTGACGAGTCAGGGTTTAGTCAGGAGCCTTGCGTACCTTATGGCTGGCAGGAGAAAGGCAAACAGCTCCGTATACCTTCAGTAAAAAGTAAAAGAATCAATGTTCTGGGGTTTATGAACCGTTCCTGTGAACTGTTTTATTACCCTGTAATTGGATCAGTTGATAGCAAGACAGTCATTGATATTTTCGACTATTTTGCCTATCAGATGACAGCTCCAGAGTACGGAGGAGATGATCGTTACACTGTGGTCATTATTGATAATGCCAGCATTCACACCAGTAAAGCGTTCCGAGCAAGAATTGATGACTGGATTCTTGAGAAAAAAATGATTGTTTTATTTCTCCCCACATACTCTCCCGAGCTCAACCTGATTGAGATTCTATGGGATAAGGCTAAATATGAATGGATCGATATATTATCAATTGTGAATTTCAGAGGCTTTGAGAAAGAGGTAAAGCGAGTTTTTGATGGGGTCGGTCAGGAATATATGATTTCGTATGCATGACTACTTAGCAACCTTAAATTCTTGAAAGATAACATTGCTGCAAGTGATTCATTGAACTCTGAACTGAAAAGCTGGGAATTGGATACAAAGCTGAAACTTGCTGAGAACTTTCCTTTTTCTCGAAGCGAGACACAGTGTTCGGAGGCAGAAGCACAGTTTGAGTTACATCCAGATAGTGCCTCTGCTTACAAAAATAATCTGGTTGATTTTGAAGCATTCCTCAAAGACGCCAAACTTCCAAGAGATATCTCTTATTGGCAAAAAGCTGTAGCTTATCCAACTTCAGTAGTGGCTTTAAGGGGAAATAATCTCAAGCAAGTTGATGTCAGATTGCAAAGGAAACTATTACTTCAAGAATGGAGAAAGAGGCTCAGACTAAAACGATCAGAGTGGGAGCTAGATGCCGTTAATCGTTACAGAGCACAGTTTTTGAAACAGATTGATGAATGGCTTGAAAATCTAAAAAAAATTGTTAATTACCTTGAAGAATTAGGATTGGAGCCCGGTTATTTTCTGGACCTTTCAAGGGGAGGGCTTTCGCTTACTGATATTGAACAGATTAGACATTGGGCTAAATACCTTTCAGAGGATAAAGGAGTCAAAGAACTTTGTGAACTGCTAGGAAAGGTTCGCCAGATCAGCCTCTCAGAAAAGGTAGAAATGGCAAAAACAGTTGTTTCAGTACCCGTGACGATTCCTGATGTGAACTCAAGAGAGGAAATTATTGGCATCAAGCTGGGTAAGGATATAGAACATTTGCTGCCCTCGGAACTGGCTCTACTTTCAGATTCAGACACCGCTATGCTGTTTGATTTGAAATATATTGAATCTCGTTTGATGTGTTTTGATATGCAGGGCATGCAAAGTCATAACAAGGAGGTTGAAATCGAAGAGGAGCAGCAGGTTAATGAAGAAGAGAAGATGGGGCCAATTGTAATCTGCGTGGATACCAGTGGGTCTATGCATGGATCTCCGGAAACTATCGCGAAGGCAGTTACCTTGTATATGGCAACGGTAGCCAATCAGAATAAGCGGGCTTGTTATTTAATCAATTTTTCTACTGCCATAGAAACTCTTGATCTGTCAGCTGGCTATAACTTGCAAACATTACTCGCTTTTCTTCAAAAATCATTCCATGGGGGAACTGACGTTGAGCCTGCCATCTCGCATGGTCTTGGTATCATGGAGAGCGATGAGTACCGTAATGCAGATATGCTGATAATTTCCGACTTTGTGATGTCATCACTATCGTCAGAGATGCTTGAAACCATTGAAAAACAGAGGCTTGATGGCAACCGCTTCTATTCTCTCTGCATTGGCAATGAATTTATGTCTAACCGGTTAAGGAGCCATTTTGATCGTGAATGGATATATAATCCTTCAAGTTCAACCATTCGGGAGTTAATCGGATTTCAGACGGGGCTACTCGATCGTTAGAGAGGAAAGAAATCACGAGCGGCTACGTGCATGAAATAAAATTTTCAGGGTAAACCTTCCTGACATTCACGTAGCGCACGATTTCAAACTTATGGCTACTATGCTACTGCTGCCCAGACGGAATCAAGGCAGAGGGTGAACGCCTGACACAGAGACGTGTTCCGGTCGGGCTCCGACCACAGGCACCCTGAAAGCCTTCAGAAAAAAGGCTAAGCTGGCAACGTTCAAATTTTTTGATCGCAACACAAGCCACAACAAATTCTGCAAGCGCCTGATTTTCCGATAAATTCTGTTCCGGCCTCGGGCACCAATCAGAAAGCTCATCGTGAAAATGATGGGCTTTTTTTCTATCTGTTCCCCACGTTTTCTCACTATACGTCAACTGCGACAAGGCGTTGCGCTCAACTCTTCCTATATAACCATTTCTTTTATTGATCATTCTTCATCTTGCTAAACTTCGCTTGTGTCATTTGTGCCACTCATTTTTGGCACTGGGATTGGCACAGAATCAACACAGTTTTTACCTTTCTCAGAGAAGTGCGGAGTTATCATGGCGAGGCTCGAAAAGAGAAAATCAGGCTGGCTGGCACGGGTCAGAAAAAAAGGTATTGATCAGGCACGGACATTCGACATAAAAAAAGGGTCACGTTTCAAACAGGTTGATACCATATCCGTGAGATGAACTCTCCGATCACCTTATCGTGCAGTTCCTCTGAGTGAGAAAAGCAGATAGTTCTACGGGTTGATCATTTAAGACGTGTACGATGTGTCAGATTGTTTCTTTCGATGCTTTGTGTCAGTTTCTTGCTGATAATATGGCTCTGTGCCGGTAGCTCTGAGCCATAGGGTTTCCAATCATCGGTGCAGTAGATCCTGAACTTATAGGGTTTGACCAACTTTATCAGCTTCTTCAAGGTTTTCTTCGTTCTGCGTCCAAAGATATGTGCGATCACCCTCTGGTAGCGAGGCTCCCATGCGTAAAACAGCCAGCGCTGATTTTTCTTATTGCCAACATAGGACCATTGTTCATCCATCTGGCAGATTAGCACCAGCTCTTCATTGTCGAAAGGGAGTGACGTTACATAGCCATGCTCACTATGCGCTCGTGGGTGCCTGGTTTGTTAGCGTTGTAGAGAAACTCAAGCTGGAAGCTGTGTTTGCAATTTCGACATAGGTAACGCTGTATACCTGAGGGTGCTTTGCCATTTTTCACAACTCCATTTGTGGTATCACAGTGAACACATACAACTTTAATGATTGCCATAGGGAAAAAATAGATAGAGTATCAGCAAAGCTCTTCCGAAAAATATACGAGATCAACGCATCTGATTCGGGTGCGGTTCATTTGCTACGACGAAGCCTCCCTATTCACCATCAACTCACCGTAATTTCGTTTCTTAGAGCACGAATGGTGATATGACCAGTATTCATCCCAGTCTCCACTGGAGTTTATTGAGCGAAGCTTCAGAATGGCTTCCGCGCCTTGCAGGCTCCATCGTGCGCCTGTTATATCAAGACGGTCATTTATCAAATGTCGGCAAGCGCCTTCAATCACTCCGCTGGCAATAGGAAAGCCTGAGCGTAGCGCCTTATCGTAGCAAAGCCGGTCTCTGTTTTTTTGCAGATAGCCAGCACATTTATCAATAGCTTCCCGATTCTTCAATTTTCGTTTCGTGGCACTTTGCTTTATGCCCCTGGCTACCCGACCCGACTGCCCATGAAGAATTTTCAGTGCTTGCTGCTCAACCCATTTCTCAATAGATTTATCACCTTTATCATGCAGACAATGAGCGGCTTTCCACAGATATTCCAGCACATGAATGAAGTCCATTATGATGCTGGTTTTGACCTGTTTTCTGCGGGCAACTCTTTCAATCATTTTCAGTTGATGCGGATGCCCATCGACCAGGACAACCCATTGTCGTTTTCGTTCCGGGTCACGCTTGAGAGCCTCATCAAAGGCTTCTTCGATGACTGTTTCTCCGTCCCTCTCAACACTGGCCCAAACCCTCTTGTTGCGTATTGGAGGTCGAAATTTGACGACATTGTCCGCTTTCTTTTCAGAGTTCATGATGGACTCTGGTGAGCGTGGGTTTGCCCGCACAGTGTAAACAGTCGCCACCATAGCCATACGCTTCCGGTCTTTCTTTTCTCCCGGACTTAAACGTGTCTGACGTTTTTTCTTGCTTTTCTCTGCATTCTTGCGGGTCGCTTCTCTTAACCCATCTGGCAACATGACCAGACCTTTCCCGTCAAAGCTCAGAACCAATAGGTCATCTGTTTGCTCATCTTCTATGGTTCGTTGTTCATAGAATTCGACAAAATCCTGAGCTGTGCCTTCAACCAGCTTTATTGTCTGGTACTTGCCAACTATGCCGGGGCAATTTTCACGATGCCGTTTGACGACATTGTCATAAGAACGATCAATAGCATCCGTGACCACACGCTTGCGTACACCATCAGAATATTGGTCGTTATTAAGGTTGAGCCCGGCATCCAGTGGGAATTCGTTGGAGACATTGCGCTGGCTATAAGCAAACCGTTTGACCGTTACCTTGCCAAACACCGTGGTGAGAACCCGGCTGGTATTTTGACGAATATGGTTACGAGGTATGCCGTCAGCGGGAGTGACAGACACTGCTCTTTCTTCATCTTCAGCCTGTTTATCGAGATAGCCCTGAAACATTAGCCGAAGCAGCTCGTCCCCATTGGTTCGAATGTACTCTTCAGTTGTGCCATGTTCCTGCAGGCAGGCAGATTCGAGGTGGCGGATCATGCTATTAAAGTGATCCTGTGCAGGAGAAAAAAATTGAAAGTCGAGAGTATTGGCGTAAGATGCGTTCACAAAGGGCTGCTTTTCCGGTGTTATTTGTTTGGCGACGTTATATCACCACGAAACAGCCCTTTTTTCTTTGCTCTCAGTCGTCAAAGTGGTTGGTTTTGCTGGGGTAGAGCGTCGTAGCAAATGAACCGCACCCATCTGATTCATGACCCTTTTTTTCAAAAGAGCCAAAAATTAGTTAGATATGGTCAATCGGGGTACTTTCTGGTGCTAGAAATAAGGGCGTAGAACCCGTTCATGGATGCAGATCTGGCTGCACCGTCTTAGCTGTATGTATACACAGACACCACTCATACTCTCCGTATGAATGAATAAACTATGATATAGTTACTGTAATAATTGCTACGGTAACTTTACATGAAATTCTATAATCGAGAAGATGAACTTGAGCAGCTTCGGGAGTGGAGTGAACAAGCCTCTAAAGGAACGGCTCACCTGACAACTGTGGTAGGAAGGCGCCGGGTCGGTAAAACAGCGCTGTTAAATAAAACCTTTCCTCAGAACACGACTTCTGCTGCCTCTATCTATCTGTTTGTATCCAGAAAACAGGAGTCATTACTGTGTGAAGAGTTTGTCGAGCAAATCAGAACGGTTTTAAATATCCCCATATTTGGTCAGCCTGCACGCCTTCGGGAAGTTATGGAAATTCTGTTGCAGTTCAGCATCACTACGCCTGTTACCGTCATACTGGATGAATTTCAGGATATTCAGCGGGTTAATCGAGCGTTTTTTTCCGAACTTCAGGATTTGTGGGATCGATACAGACAACAAAGCCGTATGCATCTGGTCTGCTGTGGTTCTTTGTACAGCCTTATGACCCGGTTGTTTCAGGATGGACGTGAGCCATTGTTTGGCCGTGCCGATCATCGCATCAACCTTCAGCCTTTGCGTTGCCGCTATATCGCTCAGATGTTGAGTGATCGGCAGGAGTTTACGCCAGAAAAACTCTTGCAGTGGTACATGCTCAGTGGCGGTGTTCCAAAATATCTGGAGTGGCTGTTTAACATTGACCCTGCAGCTGACCTCTGGTCGCAGCTTATTAATGAACACAGTCTGGTTATTGAGGAAGGGCATTATCGTCTGGCCGAAGAGTTTGGGCCTGAACATGGTACCTATTTTTCCATATTGGCGGCTATCGCTTGCGGTAGTACGAGCCGGCCTGAAATAGAATCTTTGCTGGGCATTTCTGTGGGGCCACAGCTTGATCGTCTGGAAAATGAATTTGATATTATAAGCCGAAATCGACCAGTGTTGTCTAAACCGGGAACCCGGTTGGTTAAATATCGCATTGCCGATGCTTTCCTGGCTTTTTGGTTTCGCTTCATTTATAAGCACCGCAGCGCAGTGGAGATTGGAAACTTTCCGTTTATTCATAAAGTCATTGAGCGGGATTACCCAACCTGGAGCGGTCACTGGCTGGAAGAAATCGTCAGGGAAGTGGTTGCAGAAACCGGTGAATACAATATTGTGGGTAGTTACTGGGAAAGAGGGAATCAGAATGAAATTGATCTTGTAGCGGTCAATGAACTGGATAAAAAAGTCCTGATTGCTGAAGTTAAGCGTAACCCGAAAAATATCCGCAGAACGCATTTACAGGAGAAAGCCACCAAACTTGTGCAGCAACTGAAGGGGTATGATATTGAGTACAGGGGCTTTTCACTTGACGATCTGGCAGACTGGTTTTGACTGAATTGCTTTGCCATGACTTTAATGTCCGGTTGATCAACAGGCGACGCTACGTGCATGAAAATGGTTTTTTCATACCAAGGTTCCGTGAAATTCACGCAGGGCGTGATTTCAAATTCATGGCTAATATGACTACTGCTGTCACACATTGGGCCTGGTAATATAGGAAACACCCAAGGTGTGACTGAAAGCAGCCTCATACCCGTAACCACGCCCTCAGCTTGTGGTAATGAGAACCTTTCCAGTAAACCTGCTGGCAACCCCGGCACTGATAAAACTCGGTATAGTACAATCGGGTCTGCTCCTGTAGGCGATGGCGAACCTGCTCAGCCGGTACCGGCACCAACCGATCATTACACGTACTACAACGGGTGAATGGTTTGAACTGTTTGTCCAATTGAAGTGCCTCTATCACCTCTTTCAACTGCAGGCGGGGGTGGATATTCCTTGGCCAGTAGCCGTGAGTGACCTGATGGTATTTCAGAATACCAAGATCTCGAGTGAGGATAATCCGGTGTTCTTTCAGGGCAATATCGACGATTTCATGATCGCTGTAATCGTTCCGGTACAAAGTATCAAAACCGAGAATCCGCAAGTATCTCGCCAGCTTTCCCAGGTGTACGTCAGCAATAAAGCAGGGAGTACGCAATGGGGCTGGGCGCAGCTTTTGCAAGCCTTCAAGATCAAGTCGCTCAAAAACCGGGTACACTGACACCTGCTCACCACCTTCAATCTGCTTATCAAAACCGGATGACTGGCTATCAATCAGGATCAGGTCCACTTCTGTATGTGGCACCTGCTGGGCTTCGATAGCATCTTTGACGGATGGAGTGCCGATAAACGTATAGGGCTTTATCTGATACCGATAAGCTACAGGCAGGTAGTCATTCAGTTCTGCGTAGAACCGAAAACGGGTTTGCCTCTGAATGAAGCGGTGAGCTTGTGCCATTTTTTTTGCCATACTCTTCGCCAGGTGAAAGGCAAACCGCATACCTGACATATTTTCTCTCTGCGAGGTTTGCCTTTTTTCATTATATGCCTGAACAGCTGAACAACAGCTTTTTACCCTGAGACCGTTACCATGGTGAATCTTTGCAAATTATACTAACGTCATATTTATTTTCGTTTTTTAACAACACGCTATACGTTGCCCCAAAGTCACAGCCTACACCTGTCGTAGTGACCATATAAGTAAAACCGAGAGGGTGTGTTTTAGATGTAAATGGCAAATCATTAACGTCGACATAAGGTGGAGTGACGATATCATCATTTTTGGAATAAACCTTTCTTCCGTTAACAATGATCCTGAAAACCCGAGAAGTGCATGGTTCTTTGAGATCAGCCGATTGAATGGTCAGAAACCCATTGTGTACACAATATCTGTGTAGATAAAAATTGCCCCGGTTCATTGTTCCGGAAAGGGTAAGCTCTTTTCCTGAGAGGATTTTGTATATTGTCAATGTAGGGTCAGTTTGCCCTGATTTCACTTTAGCACTGGCTACATATGCAATTCCTTCGAGAGTATTCCTCGATGATTCTTCATCACACAGCTGAGCGCTCTCTTGCACACCCGGGGTAGCGACTGATACCGTTTCTGCGGTGGATTTTTTACAAAATGAGACAATAAAAAGAATTGAAAGCAAATACTGAAAACGAAACATTTTCAGGTTCCTCATGCTGATTCATTTGCAGAGTGGACGGGTGCATAACGGAAATCTTGGTTATGTCATTTTCGAATGAAATATCAAGCTTCTGGCAAGGCGTTGTTTGAAGGTAGTTGAACGTCACTATTTTCTCCAGCCTGACTGACAGGCTCTGCGCATCTTCCTTCCATATCAAATGATGCGCTGAACCTGTGAGTACTGGCAAATTAACGCAGGCATTCCAACCTGGGGCTGTAGTCGTCTAACTGATCAGATTGCTTCCTGGGTCTTAGTGGCAGAGCCTGTCAGTACCGACATCAGGCTTTGTACGACAATGCCAGTCAGACATGGAATTAACCAGCTGGTGTTGACAGTATACAGTGGCAGGTGTGCTGCAAATACATTGTCCATAGAGGCAGGAATAACACCCACAATATGCATTGCGTCGACTGTACCAAACAGCAGTGTCAGAATCATCGCTACATTATGAGCAGGCTTAACCTGCGGAAAATAATGAGACACAAACGATGCCACCACCAGGGCAAGAGCAACTGGACACAATATCAAAATGGCTGGCAGGCTGTAGGTGATAATCTGCTCCAGACCAAAGTTGGCAATGATGCAGGTGACAATCACAACCGTAAAGGACACAGTGTTCCGGTTTAATTTAAAGGTTGAGCTGAAATACTCTGCATTAGCCTGGGTCAGACCAACGGTAGTACTGAGGCAAGCAAGAATAATGATTCCTGCCAGCAGCAACTGACCGGAGTCGCCAAAGATTTCATAAACATAGAAGCTCAGGATTTCACCACCATTGGCTGCTCCCTGGGTAATCGAAGTGGCGGTTGCGCCAACGTAGCCCAGTGCAATATAACATCCTCCCATCAATACGGAGTAAATCAGGGCGATATGCATTGTGGATTTTGCGATCTGGGCAGAGGAGGTCACGCCTTTGCTATTGATGGCCTGAATAATTACCCAGCCAAAGCCTACGGCGGCCAGGGCGTCCATGGTCATGTAGCCCTGCATCACACCTTCGGTTACAGGCGCAATGGCGTACCGACCACCCGGTTCTGCAGGATTGCCCAGCGGGAACAACAGTGCTGCGACAGCAATAGCAGCCAGCATGATAATCATTGCCGGAGTCATCACTTTGCCAATCAGGTCCACCAGCTTTTGTGAGTTATAAGTCAGGAGCAGGGTAATCAGGGAAAACACAATGGCAAATGGCAGCAGATAGTCACCCTGTACAAATGGACGTAACCCCATCTCATAGGCAACGGTGACAGCACGGGGCATGGCAAAAGCAGGCCCTATGGCTACAAATAATCCAATCCAGAACCCACGATTCAGTACGGTTGCAAGCGGCGAGGTTAACTGGTTGGCTTTACCCACCATACCCAGTACAACCAGAGCAAAAGCAGGCAGTCCGACGGCGGTAAAAAGAAACCCGGACATGGCTGGCAGCAGGCTTGTTCCTGCCTCAAGCCCCAGGGCTGGAGGGAAGATGACATTCCCTGCACCAAGAAACAGTGCAAACGTCATCAGACTGATAACGACCGTATCTTTAAGACTTAATGCTTTATTGTTTGTCGAGTGTGCCATAAGTACTCCTGACCTTGATTCAAAAGGTGTTCCATCAGGTTCTGGCAGAGGAAGAGGTAAGGTTGGAAAGCCTTCTTCCGCCAGTCATGCTGACGGAAAAATTACACCGTCAGCTAACAGCTAATGACTACTAGTAGTACAGCTAGTAGTACAGCGGCGGAAATGATCTGGACGGCAGGCACAGCGATGCGGGCTTTGGAAGAAGCTTTTTCAAGACGCATGGCAGAACCTGACAACATTTACATTTCCTGTGACAACGGTATATTTTTTAACCATAAAGCAAACGGCTTATCTATGTAAACTGGTATAAATACATACACACTGCTGGCAGCTGTATTGACAGCCACTCTAAATCCCGGCACCCCATAAGCGGATCTTTCAAAAGTGATTGCCAACCGGCTGCTGGAAACGTATGGCCTGGCCTCAGGGACGTTAAAAACTTGCATACTGGTCAGGTTTTAAATACTATAGCGGCGCGTTCGCAAGGCGCTGTTTTAAAACAAGTTATTGATTTTTTAAAGCAGATCGTTAGCATTGTAAGCGCGTCAGAGATGACAGGGCGAGTTAGCAAAGCGGTTATGCACTGGATTGCAAATCCACGTAGACCGGTTCGACTCCGGTACTCGCCTCCACTTTCTGTTTTCAGCAATTTTGACAGTTTGTCCGAATTGCTCCTCTATAAGGCGAGTTAGCAAAGCGGTTATGCACTGGATTGCAAATCCACGTAGACCGGTTCGACTCCGGTACTCGCCTCCATTTCTACTCTATTCCTGCTTTTTTTTAATCGCTTTCTCAAAGATTTCTTTCATTCTTCCTGTTTCCGTTGTTGTAACGATGTTGGATTATTCGCTGATTTGTTTATCGTGAAAATACTTTTTCTCCACGGTCAGGTTCCATGTCGTTATCCTCATCACAAGCATCATCACAAACACAGGCTCTGCCATCACTCAGCCTGATGGTTCAGGGAACAACCTCTGATCTCACCATCGGAGCAGCAGAGAGTAAAAGGTTTTATTATCAAACGTTTCCGTGGAGATATTAAACTGCTTTATTCAGGTCTGGAGTGGCTTGAGAAAGAGCTGGGGAAACAATCACAGGAGAAGGTTTTGCTCATTTGAATTTTGCTCATTTGAGCCAACCTGAACTCAGCGGTTTGTCATTCGTCTGGACGCAGTTCAATCCAGAAATGTCCACTGTTATGCAAATACAGATCCAGCACCTGACTTTTATGGGCATCCTGATAGTAACGAAGGGTATCTGGCAGATAGGCGCCATTTTCAGAATAGAACTTCATACGCCTGAAATGTGTATCCATAACCCGGATGTCGATTGCATGGTCGGAGTCGTCATCGGGGTATTTGATTTTAATGTGTACGCAGTAGAGCTGCTCACTGGAAAACCATTGGCCAATCAGCGCCAGCATTGAGTTGAATTCAATATGATGGAAGCTCTGTCCCGGCTTTAGTCTGAAGTTAAATGCATGTGAGTTCTGTATGGGAAGGAGCCAGGACTCTATAAGCTCAACAGGGTGGTGATAGATTGGAGAGTGCAGCATAAAATCAACTTCAGCATATTGCTCAGGATGCGTCATTACCAGCACTCCCTTCTTCTCACAAAATTAGTATCGCTATTATCACACTTGTCTGTGATTTCATTGAGCATTACACAATTCAACGATGACTTACTTCTCCATTTTTCTTATATGTGTCATCAGTTTTACTTATTAAGACAGGCTTACGTTTTTTTTAATGGCTTTTTTTGATAGCTATGGAAGTACAGTGAAGCTGTCTGCTATGTTGTGGGATAGAAAATTAATAACGTCGGGTGTGTTATGACTTATCAGGTTCCTCTGTTTATCAATGGTCAGTTTATAACGTCTGCTTCAACGATTACTCAACCAGTGATTAACCCTGCTACCCAGGAGGTGCTGGCAGAGTTGCCCATGGCAACCGTTGTGGAAATAGATCAGGCGGTAGCCGGTGCCAGACAGGCTTTTAAGTCCTGGAAAGATGTCCCGGTTCCCGAACGCGCCCGATTGATGATGCGTTATCAGGCACTGCTTAAAGAACATCATGATGAGCTGGCGGAACTGCTGGCAAAAGATACCGGCAAGACCTTTGAAGATGCTAAAGGCGATGTCTGGCGAGGGATAGAAGTGGTCGAGCAGGCAGCCAATATTCCTGCCCTGCTGATGGGCGAAACTGTCGGGAATGTAGCCGGAGGTATTGATACCAGCAGCTACCTTCAGCCACTGGGAGTTTGTGTTGGTATCACCCCGTTTAACTTTCCGGCAATGATTCCGCTGTGGATGTTTCCACTGGCAGTCGCCTGCGGTAACACATTTATTCTCAAACCCAGTGAGCAGGTACCGCTGACGCCTGTACGCTTACTGGAGCTGCTGGTTAAAGCAGGTATTCCGGACGGTGTGGTACAACTGGTTCATGGTGGGCAGGCTCAGGTTGAGCGACTGCTGGAACATCCGGATACCAGGGCGATTTCTTTTGTAGGCTCTGCAAACGTTGCACAGTCTATTTACAGAACAGGCACTTCTCACATGAAGCGGGTTCAATGCATGGCAGGTGCCAAGAATCACTGTGTGATTATGCCGGACGCTGATAAAGAACAGGCACTGAATCAGCTTGTTGGGGCTTCAGTGGGGGCTGCAGGTCAGCGTTGCATGGCAATCAGCGTTGCCGTGTTTGTGGGGCAGAGCAAAGCATGGATTCCGGAATTAGCCGACAAACTCAGTACACTGCGCCCTGGAGCCTGGGATGATACCGGAGCCGCTTTTGGGCCGGTGATCAGCAAAGCGGCAAAAACACGAATTACTGGTTTAATCCAACAGGGAAAGCAGGAGGCAACCTGCCTGCTTGATGGCACTGATTGCAAAGTAGAGAACTTGCCCGATGGCAACTGGGTAGGGCCGACACTGTTCACTGACGTGACACCGGATATGGCTATTTATCAGCAGGAAATATTTGGTCCGGTGCTGTGCTGTGTCTGTGTTGACTCGCTGGAAGAGGCGATTCAACTGGTTAACCGCAACCCTTATGGTAATGGTACGTCCATTTTTACCCGTTCTGGTGGTGCAGCTCGGAAATACCAGCATGAGATTGAAGTGGGGCAGGTGGGTATCAATGTACCGATTCCTGTGCCTCTGCCATTTTTCTCCTTCACTGGCTGGAAAGGTTCTTTTATGGGCGACCTGCACGCTTATGGCAAACAAGCGGTGCGCTTTTATACCGAAACCAAAACGGTCACAACACGCTGGTTATACGACGACGAAGAAACATCTGGCCAGCCTAATCTCACTATTAACCTTAAGTAGTCACAAAAAGGTCTATAAAGAAGGACTTTCCAGATCAATTAATGTGGGAGGGACTATGGATTTTTCGCTCAGCGATGATCAACAGGCTTTTATCAGTACCGCCAGAGCATTTTCGAAGGATGTTCTGGCACCGGGTGCAGCGCTCTGGGACAGAGACCATATTTTTCCTGTCGAGGTATTCAGACAGGCGGGTGATCTTGGTTTTATGTCGCTGTATGCACCAGAAGAAGCGGGTGGACTGAACCTGTCGCGGCTTGATGCCAGTCTGATATTCGAAGAACTGGCACAGGGATGTACGGCCACGACCGCTTATATGACCATCCACAATATGGCGACCAATATGATCGGTCGCTATGGCAGTAAAGCATTAGTCGACCAGTGGGGGGCAGATCTGACCTCAGGCCAGAAACTGGCTTCCTATTGCTTAACAGAACCAGGGTCAGGTTCAGACGCAGCATCATTGATAACTTCCGCCAAAGCAGTTGGTGACCATTACGTGGTTAATGGCAGCAAGGTCTTTATCAGCGGTGCCGGGGCAACGGATATTCTGATCGTGATGGTCAGAACCGGCGGTAGGGGGGCTAAAGGTATTACGGCTCTGGCTATTCCGGCTGACAGCGCTAATATTCACTACGGCAAGGCTGAAGACAAAATGGGCTGGCACTGTCAGCCTACACGACAGATAACCTTTGATGGCGTAAAAGTGCCTGTCAGTCACCGACTGGGATCAGAGGGGCAGGGTTTTAAAATGGCGATGGAGGCACTGGACGGTGGTCGTATAAACATTGCGAGCTGTTCCGTTGGCACGGCTCAGGCTGCCCTGAACAATTCCATTAGCTACAGCAGAGATCGGGAACAGTTTGGTCAGTCGATAGCTGAATTTCAGGTGACGCAGTTCAAGCTGGCTGATATGGCTACGGAACTGGTGGCTGCAAGGCAGATGGTCAGGCTGGCGGCCTGGAAACTCGATAACAGTGAAGCAGAAGCCGGTGTTTACTGCTCAATGGCTAAACGGCTGGCAACCGATCTCTGCTTCAACATCTGCAATGAAGCACTGCAGATTCATGGCGGTTATGGCTATATCCGTGAATATCCTCTGGAACGGTTTGTCAGGGATACCCGGGTACACCAGATACTTGAAGGCACCAATGAAATCATGCGAATGATCATTAGCCGTCGTTTATTAATGGATGATGTGGCCGAGGTGATACGATGATTGAGAGTACGACTTCCAAGCTTAAACTGGACATCATTGACCATACTGCGCTGATTACCCTGGACAATCCCGGTGCTAATACCTGGGATCTGGAAAACCTTTCCGGGCTTTGCACGCTGGTGGAAAAGCTCAACAATGACCGAAGCATTTATGCCCTGGTTATCACCGGTGCCGGAGAGAAATTCTTTTCCGCAGGCGCTGACCTGAAACTGTTTGCTTCTGCTGATAAGAAGGCTGCACTGGATATGGCCAGGGCATTTGGTAAAGCTTTTGAGACACTGGCAGCATTTCGTGGTGTATCCATTGCCGCCATTAATGGCTTTGCTATGGGAGGGGGGCTGGAGGTGGCGCTTGCCTGTGACATTCGTATCGCTGAAGAACAGGCCCAGTTGGCACTACCAGAGGCAAAAGTAGGGTTGCTACCCGCTGCAGGAGGAACGCAACGACTGCCGTGGCTTGTTGGAGAGGGTTGGGCAAAGCGCATGATATTGTGCGGTGAGCGTATAGCAGCTCAACAGGCAGAGCAAATCGGGCTGGTTGAAGAGGTGGTTGCAACGGGTGAGGCAAAGGACAGTGCGCTTGCACTGGCGGCGAAAGTGGCAGAACAGAGCCCGATAGCTGTGGCGAACTGCAAGCAACTTATACATCATGCCAGAGATGCAACCATTGCAGCCGCTTTGCCAGAGGAGCGCGAACGCTTCCTTGATCTGTTTGATACTGAGGATCAGCAAGAAGGTGTTAAGGCATTCCTTGATAAGCGTAAGCCGAACTGGAAAAACGCCTGAATCCCCCTAATCCCTGAACCTAACCCCTGAACCAGGAACGAACTAAAAGGATAATTATCATGGCAAAGGTAGCTTTTATCGGCCTTGGAAATATGGGTGGTCCAATGGCTGTCAACCTTCTTGAAGCGGGTCACGAAGTGACCGTTTTCGACCTGGTCAGCGATCTGATGCAGCAATTGACTGACCAGGGGGCAAACGCAGCAGACAGTGCACTGGCGGCTGCTGATGGTGCCGAATTTGTGATTACCATGCTGCCTGCAGGTCGGCATGTGGAAATGGTTTACCTGGGGGACAGTGGTCTTTTAGCCTGTCTTGAAAGTTCACCTCTTATTATTGATTGCAGCACTATTGATGCCCAGACTGCAAAGAAGGTTGCCAGCGCGGCATCAGAACAGGGTCTGGATATGATTGACGCCCCTGTGTCGGGAGGTGTTGCTGCCGCGAAAGCTGGCACCCTGAGTTTTATGTGTGGTGGTGCAGAGAAAGTCTTTAACCGGGCAAAGCCGGTTCTGGCAGGCATGGGGAAGAATCTGTTTCATGCGGGTTCCAGTGGAGCAGGTCAGACCGCTAAAATCTGTAACAACATGCTGCTGTCAGTATTGATGACAGGCACAGCTGAAGCACTACAGCTTGGCGTTGACAACGGACTTGACCCCGGTGTTCTGTCAGACATTATGCTGGCCAGTTCGGGCAGAAACTGGGCGCTGGAAGTCTATAACCCTTACCCGGGGGTTATGGATGCAGCACCTTCCAGCCATCAGTACCAGCCCGGTTTTATGGTGGATCTGATGGTAAAAGACCTTGGACTTGCACTATCCGCTGCGTTAGAAAGCAGCTCTTCTGTTCCTATGGGAAGCGCTGCCCGGAATCTTTATATGGCCCATAAAAAGAAAGGTCATGGCAAACTGGATTTTTCCAGTATTCTTCAGGCACTAAAATAGACACGTAAATAGACACTTCAATAAAGCTCTTCAATAAAAACTCTTCAATGAAAAAGGTGGCGTTGTGGATCTCAAGAATAAAGTAGCCATTATCAGTGGTGGTGCTTCAGGCATTGGGGCAGCGACCGCCCGTCGTTTTGTTGCAGGCGGCGCACAGGTTGCGGTTTTCGATATCAATCGTCAAAAAGCGGAAGCGTTACTGGAGCAGTTAGGCAGTGCCGCTATTTTTTGCCCGGTTGATGTGACGAACGAGGCATCGGTGCAGTCAGGCATCGACATCACCAGTAAGGAATTTGGACAGATTCATATTTGCTGTAATTTTGCCGGCGTGGCGGATGCTGCCAGAACGGTTGGTAAGCAGGGACCTTTTCCCCTGGATCAGTTCAGGAAAGTGATTGATATTAACCTGATCGGGACGTTTAACGTTATGCGGCTTGCCGCCGTAAAAATGGCGGCTAATCAGCTGATCTCAGAGGAAAGTGGTCGTGGCGTGATTATAAATACAGCGTCTGTTGCGGCATTTGAGGGTCAGATGGGGCAGGCTGCCTATAGCGCGTCCAAAGCAGGCGTTGCCGGCCTGACCCTGCCGGTTGCCCGTGATCTTGCCAGCCTGAGAATACGCTGCAATACCATTATGCCTGGCCTGATCAAAACCCCCATGTTTGACTCCCTGTCTCCGGAGTTTATTGAATCACTGTCAGACAGTGTGCTGAATCCAAAACGACTGGGGAAACCTGAGGAAGTCGCCCACCTGGCTCAGTTTATGGTTGAGAATGATTACCTTAATGGCGAATGCATTCGGCTCGATGGGGGTATCAGAATGCAACCGAGGTAACAGAAAACCGGGATGAGGCTGTTAACCCGGATTCAGCGGTAAGGTGATCGACTGATTTTTTCAAACAGCCAGTTGCTGAGATGAAACAGCTTTTCCTTGTTGGATGCATAAGAAAAATTAGGAGCTTTCAGCAGGACGGAAGGGCGGCCATTAATCTTGAGAAGGTACTCAGTCCAGCGGTGAGAGCGATCCAGATCAACATGGTCAATCTCTTTAAAGTCGGTGAATATATCGCCAAAATAGCCTGACAGAATATCGACGGTATCCTGCCCTGAGACAATCAGGAATTCTGGAAGGCACTGCTCCATAACGGTGTTAAGGATCGGGCGTGAATGTTCCAGAAACAGATTCTGTCTTGATAATGGCAGTTCTGTCCATTTTTTTGTTTTAAACGGGCTGCAATAACAGAAAGTGGCACTTTCCAGTTGCTGTCGTAAATGCTTATTCTGTTTAAACGCAAAAGAAGCATTCCTGAAATAACGCTGTGTAGAGAAGCCATCAAGCAGTAAATTTTGGGTTAACAGATCGGCATTGAACTGGCTGTCTTCATCGATTAGTGGAGCCAGACCTAAAAAGAGAATATTGCTGGAAGCGTAATTTTCCCCCAGAAACAGCAGCCCACCATGTCCTTCCTGTCTTGGGTACTCAGTGATCAGTTTTTGATTTTGATCAAGTGCTATTTGTTGTAGTTCTTCAAGCATTTTTATTATGTCTGGTTTTTATATAACTCTAAACCATGAACGGTTTTACGGCTCTTCGCCGTTTCATATGGATTTCAGTAAATCCGCTACAGGGCTGGCAATCATATAGATCATCATCAGAAAAGTTCCTGTATTTCGATAGCCCCTTGCTCTGCTTCTGGCTGCCTGAAACAAGCTGTTCAGCCCTTCCATGCGAGCATTGGTATAGGTTGAAGACCATCGTTGTATTATCTTATCAGCGTGACTCTCTACCGTTGATAATGCCTTACGTACCGGAACCAGAATTTCACACTCTCCCAGTTCAGATTTTGCATATTTGATGAAATGCGTTAACCTCCAGCGAGCCGCCTGCGCTGTTTTGGCCTTCCGGATCCAGCGGAGCTTTTCCTTGATTCGCCATGCTATACCAGTTTTCAAGTCACTGCTTTCCAGTTCGGCAAGTGCTTCCACCTGTTTTTCAGTAAGTGGCCCATCTGCCTTCTTTAGCACTGCCCAGCGCAAACTTTTCGGATGCTGCCCCAGTTTTCGCTCCTCTTTGCGGACATCGTCAACAGCCCGGGTAAACAGCTGAACAACGTGGAACCAGTCAACAGTGACGTTGGCTTGCGGCAGCTCTTCTTTCACGGCGGCCAAGAACGCTTTTGACATATCGCAAACCACCTCAAGCACATTATCTGCCTGGCCTCCATGCTTCTCCAGAAACGCCCTGAACTCCTTAATAGTACCTTTGCCCTTACCTGTGGTGGCAAAGATTACGGGCTTGTCGTGCCTGTCCATATCAATGAAAACGGTAACATAGTTATGACCTCGTTTTGAGGCCGTTTCGTCCAGCCCTATAGCCTTCAGAGATGACAGATCCATTTGCAGTAATGCCTGACTGACGTAATGCTTGATCACCCGCCATATACGCTTGTCATTGACTCCAATATGTTTGGCACAGGCTTTGACCGGCATCTCCCTGACCAGAGACAGCAACGCCTGTTCAAAAAGAAGGGTAAACTTACTGTTCTCTCTGGCCCAGGGAACATTTACACGAAGAGTGCCGTGTTCTTCACAGGTTGTCCGAGGTACTTTAGCGGTGATATAGCAATGATGCTGAAAAAAGTTCAGATGCTGCCAGGTTAGTTCCTTAAAGTCATGCGTCGGGCAAGCCTTACCACATTTGGGGCAGGGAAACAGGCTGCCACGATCAGCGCTGACTCTGAGTCTGAGTTGGTTGGGCTTCTGGGATGTATCGAGGTGTTGATCAACTATTTTCCAGGGTGCCTGCAAACCAAGACCAAGCATGAAAATCTGGTTACCATCCATGAACAATTGCGAAACCTGTGTACTTTATTTGGCGGGTAATTATCAGTCAGATAACCGTACTAAATCCATAGCAAACAGCGAGGAACCGGTTTTACTGACAAGGTGGGGTAGGGCAACGCCTGTCTATAATAACTATGCGAATAATATCGATGCAAATAAACAAGCCTGTTACCCGGTTAGTCCTTTCTTTTGTGGCTACCTGAATTGGCACTGTTTCATAAAAGTTTCAGATAATTAAAGGTTGTGCAACATCATGGAAGAACAAAACACTACTGAATCATCCCCTGATACGGAATCGTCAGCCGCTACAGAGATCGCCCCTCAAAAGCCTGATTCCAGAGTTGAAACCGCTGTTGCCAATAAGGATTACATCATTGATACCTCTCTGGAGAATGTCCGTCTGGAAGTCCGTGGGCCGGACTTTGCCATTATCCATGAAGACGGGTCAGAGCTGACTGTATTAATGGGGGGAATATTGACAGCAACGGGCCAGCCCGTTCGCTTCAGGTTTGCCGATGGTACGGTACTGGATGGTGATGAGTTTCTCGCTAAAGCTAATCATCATAAGAATGTCGATGTGCAGCATGTCGCACAACATCAGCCAGAGCCAGAACCAGAGGCCGAGCTGGAAGAGTACCCTGACAAACCAGAAACCGATACACAGCAGCAGCCTGTTCAGGAATTGCCAGAACTGGCACAACAACCGGAAGCGGCCAGTGAATCAGCGTTTAATAAAAGCTTTGCCGAAGAAATCGGAAAACTGAAAGAAAATGTCCAGGGTTCCGGTGCTGATACCCTTTCAGAGTTCCAGAAGCTGCTTGCCAACGAGTTTAACAAGCTGGAAAAAATCACGATTCAGGATGCACAGGGTGGTCCGGAATCTCCTAATGATACACCGTCCTCTTCTGCTTCTACTCCCAGCGCACCGGAAGTAGAGCTGCCCGAGGTCACCGCCACTGCCGGTATTGGACCAGGTTCAGGGGCTGGCTTTGATTTCACCGTTTCCCTGACCAACTATGGCTCGGTCGAGACAATAGCTGGCTCCCATATTGGCGGCGGTGGCTCTGCAGAATCTGCGACTAACAGCGATTACTCTATTCAACTGGACAGGGAGGTCATCAGCTATCCGGATTCTGACCAGATTTCCGGCTTCGACGGCATCACAGTTACCGGAGATAATGGCACTTACTTTACCACATCAACCATTAGCCGAGTGTTGTCTATTAACAGCGGAGGCCTGGCAACAGATGTTCAGGGGGTCACCATTTACAGCCTTCCTGAAGGCTGGAGCATTGAAAATGGTATTTTTAATGCGGGTGATCCTGATAACGGTATCCCCGCATCCTGGTCGGTAGGAACATCGTCCTTCACCATTACCCATCCAACCAATATCCAACAAGGTGTATCAACATTCGAACTCCGCTTTGAAGTCAGCTTTGTTGAAGAAGCGGCTCGCCAACCCGAGGTTTTTCTGGTTCCCGCCTATGTGACAGAAGGCACGGGGGCTGATGATTTGCAGGGTGAAATCAATGGTCAGTCTGCACTGGTATTTAATTTGTTACACAATGGTGACGTGATTGATTTAGGTGCTGGTAATGATGTGGTGGATGCTTCGGTTGGTAATGACATTATTCGCACCGGCGCAGGCGATGACACCATAAAAGGCGGACCAGGGGCAGACACTATTGATGGCGGAGCCGGCACCGACACCCTTGATTACAGTGGCAGTGTGGCGGGTGATTTGTCCAGCGGGGTTATTGTGAACCTTGGAGATGGGACGAATGGCACGGCTACGGATGGTTATGGAGATAATGACACTGAAATCAATAGTATTGAAATTGTTAAAGGGACTGCTTTTGGTGATGAACTGACCGGCAGCACCAATAACGACCAGCTTTACGGGCAGGACGGTAACGATACCCTCAACGGCGCAGGTGGAAATGACAAACTGTATGGGGAAGCGGGTATTGATACTCTCAATGGCGACGAGGGCGACGACGAACTCTACGGTGGAGCTGGGAAGGATACCCTGAACGGTGGTGAAGGTAATGATACGTTAATTGGTGGGGATGATAAGGATGAATTCAACGTCGATGTTGCTGATGATGATATTACCTACAATGATACTCTCAATGGCAATGGGGGCGACGACGAACTCTATGGTGGAGCAGGGCAGGATACTCTGAACGGTGGTGAAGGTAATGATACGCTTTATGGCGGAGATGGAAAAGATACTCTGCGAGGCGGAACTGGCAACGACACGCTCGAAGGCGGGGCTGGCGATGATAGGCTCGAAGGTGATGAAGATAACGATATTTTCAAAAGCAGTTCCGGGTATGATTATTTCGACGGTGGGGATGGTGCTGACACTGCGGACTACAGCAACTACATCAATGATGGAGTTATCGCAACTCTAGCGGACGGAGACGGGGAAAGCGTAGTCACAAAGCTCAATAGTGATAATGAGCGTGACACTGTAAAAAATATAGAAAACCTGACCGGCACCAGTTTCGATGACCGTCTTACCGGCAACAATGAGACTAATCACCTACAAGGAGGAAAGGGTGAAGACGAACTCTATGGTGAGGAAGGTAATGATACGTTAAATGGTGGTGATGACGGTGACACTCTGTCTGGAGGCATCGGTAACGATACCCTGAATGGTGAAGCAGGCGATGATTCTCTGTCTGGAGGTGCTGGAGCAGACTCTCTGGATGGGGGTGCAGGAACTGATACGGCGAATTACTCTTCAGAAACTGGCTCTATAAGCATTCTTCGGAATGAAACGTCAGTATCCGTTCTGGATGGCAGTGGATCAACAGACACTCTAACGAGCATCGAAATAGTTAACTGACCTCCGGCATAGCCGGAGGCTTATCAGATTACGCCCTCTAAGGGCTTTTATTGCGCCCAAGGGCGCTTACCAGTCAAGATCATACTGATCTCTATTTCCATCATTCTTTTCTTGATCTCGGATATATGCCCGAACCACTTCTTCATCAAGTCCTACTGTTGAGACAAAGTAACCTCTTGCCCAAAAATGCTCTCCGTTAAAGTTACGCTGCTTGCCTTTGAAATTTTTCGCAATCTCTATTGCACACTTTCCTTTCAGATATCCAACGACATGAGATACCGGATATTTGGGTGGAATACTGATGCACATGTGAACATGATCAGACATCAAATGCCCTTCGAGAATTTTGCAGCCTTTCCTTCTGGCAAGCTCATGAAATATTTCTCCGAGAAACTTTCTCAAATTCCCATAGATTACCTTTCGTCTTCTCTTTGGGATAAAGACAATATGGTACTTACAATCCCAACGCGTATGAGCCAAACTCTTGTAGTCTCTCATTGGTTTTACCTTCAATTTTCTTGGTCGGAAACTGAAGGTTAGCTACTGTCGCTACGGTTAAACCTATGAGAGTCTCCCCGGCATAGCCGGGGGTTTATCAGTGTTAATTACTGGTTCAGCTGGCAGCGACACAATTGATTACAGCGGATTGAGTGAATCAGTAACAGCTTCACTGCAAGCAGATTCAAAAGGTGAATTCACATTAAACAGTATTGAAAACATTACTGGCACGGGTTACAACGATGAGCTTACGGGTGATGACAACGGAAATGTATTAAAAGGCGGCATAGGCAACGACAAGTTCTGGGATAACGCTGGAGATGACATACTGGAAGGAGGTATAGGTGATGATATTTTTTATGCCGGAACTGGTAGTGATACTTTTGATGGTGGAGACAATACAGACACCCTGGACTTTTCAATTCTGAACCTGGCAGTAACCGCCAATCTTTCTACGGAATCGGCTACTTATACAGGCAGTGTCGATACCGATGTGATAAAGAATATAGAAAACCTCATCGGTAGTGATGAAGTAGATACCTTGAGGGGTAACAGCAGTGATAACCACCTCCAAGGCGGAGAAAGTGGGGATTTCCTGTATGGAGTGATCATGATGGCACCCTAGATTTAAAACTCACGCAAGATGCTATTAATCAGATGACTGATGATAGCAATGATTTAACGATTAAGGTTAAGGGTGTGGACTCAGTTAGTCTTGATGGGTCAACTTTAACTAATTATGACGTTGACACCAGCAGTGGTGAGACAGTACATATTTATTATGTATAACAGGTGTTGTAGGTTGGGTCGAGCGAAGCGACACCCAACACGGAGACTCAATTCTTGTTGGGTGTTACCCAAGGGCATAAACGCTTCGCTCGACCCAACCTACGTCATGGATGACCTATGCCAATCACCGAACAATCTTTCCATTCTTCCAGCCTTTCCGATGCTTTCTTAACCCTTATACGCCTTTCTGGTATTGAGCTGTCAGCCGAAGTCAGCAATAAATTGATTTTAAAAGGAATGGATGTCAGACAACTGCACCAGCGCTGTGAACGGTTTGGATTAATCTGCCAGCGTAGTCTGTCTGCACTGGGTAAACTGCCTGAAACAGCTTTCCCATGCCTGTTGCAAATGAAAGGCAAACGTTTTGTTGTGGCACTGGCTGCCCGGCAAGGTGAATTGCAGATTCTGGATAAACAGAGCCAGCCGGTTTGGATAAAGGAAACCGTTCTGAGCAATCACTTTTCCGGTGTTTGCTATTCCATTCAAAAAGCCGGGGAACCTGATGTTCAGAGACCCGTAACAGCTTCCGGCTGGCTAAAGAAAGAGGTCACCCAACTCTGGGCAAACTATGCCCAGGTGATTCTTGCTACTCTGCTGATTAATTGTCTGACGCTGGCCGTGCCGATTTTTACCCATTTTGTATTTGACAAGGTATTGCCGAACTATGCGACAGAGACGCTGGTGGCTGTCACCATCGGCATTGGTCTGGTGATTCTGGCGGATTTTGTCCTGCGCTGGCTCAGAAGTTTTTATATCGATGATGCCTGTCGGCACATTTCCCGACAGGCTGAACTGCAATTGATTGACAGCCTGTTGCGCCAGGAAGCTTATCAGGTCAACCGGTCTCCGGCACGCCTTGCCCAACAGGCTCAGGGGTTTTCCCGGGTAAAGGAAGCCCTGTCCAGCTCCATTCTTTTAACCGCTCTGGATATACCCTTTTTTATACTGTTTACCGCTGTCATCGGGCTGATCGGTGGCCCGCTAATGTGGGTGCCAATAGCGGTTGCAGCGGTTCTGATTCCGGCATCCATCATCAACTATCGTCTGACTCGTAAACGTTCTTCCGTGGCGACAACCGCCCAGACAGAAAAGAATGCCTGTCTTCATGAACTGACCCAGGGGCTTGAGACTATAAGGGCAATGGGTGCAGGGCAGAGCCTGTTGTCCCGCTGGCGGGTTCTGGTGAACAGCAGTAACCGGCATGATTTCAGCCACCGAAGGGTGGGGTCGGTACTGAATGCTTTTGTCATTTCAGCCAGTCAGATTGTGGTGGTCGCGACGCTGGTCATAGGGGTGTTTTTAATCCAGTCAGGACTGCTGGCCCCCGGCAGCCTGTTTGCCTGTATCATACTGGGCAGCCGCGCGGTGGCACCGTTGATGAATCTAACCCAGCTGTTAAGCCGGATTAATTTATCAAGACAGGCGCTCAGACAACTTGAGCCTCTTTTTGCCAACTCAGGGGTTGCTCGCTCAGAGGCTGAAAACCCTGAGACAACCAGGCAACGGCTTTACCACTTGATACCCTCTGTAGAGTTTAAAGACCTGAGCTTTCGTTATCCCAGTGATAATCAGGATACGCTGAACGGCATTAATCTCAGTATTTCTGCCGGTGAACGAGTGGCGATTGTCGGCGCTTCCGGCAGTGGCAAGACAACGCTGATCAGGCTTTTATCCGGTGACCTTATACCTGACAGTGGGCGTATGTCCGTCTCCGGTCATGACCTGGCTGGCCTGAATCTGGCCGATGTACGACAGCATTTGAGTGTATTGCATCAGCAGCCTTTTGTGTTCAGTGGTACGGTACGCAGCAATTTACTGCTGGGCAATGCCTCTGCGAATACAGCGGAGCTTGACCGGGCCTGCTTTATTACCGGGCTTGACCAATGGGTGAGCCGCTGTCGTAAAGGCTATGAACACCCGATTGGGGAGTGCGGCAGTAATCTGTCGGGTGGACAAAAACAGGCGCTGTGCCTGTCCCGTACCTTGCTTCACAATGGAAGTTTGCTGGTGCTGGACGAGCCAACCAGCGCTATGGATAACCTCTCAGAGGCTCAGTTCTGCCAGCGGCTACCTGACTATCTGGGTGAAGATCAGACGTTATTGCTCGTGACCCACCGGGCCAGCCTGTTACAGCTTGTGGACCGCATTATTGTGTTAGCGCATGGCAGGGTGGTGGCTGATGGGGCAAGGGATGAGATACTGAAAAAGATGCAGGCAGTTCGCACCAGCTGATGCGAACCTTTTCGATCGTCTTGTCTGATCACCTGTTGCCAGGCAGGCAGATACGGTACAGCCGATGTAATGCTTTGAACAGCCGCAGCAGCAGGTCTCTGTGAACAGACTGTGCTTTTTCTATGGTTTTACCCAGCTCATCCTGACCAGCATGGATTTGTTCAGCAAGCGCCTGCTCAGTTTCTTTCAACCGGTTACTGGCTGCTGTTGCGAAGGCATCGGGTAACTGCTGTGACTGCTGATACAGGGCCTCAGCGCTTTCTACCTGCTTTTTCATCAGTTTCACAGACGCAAGCTGTGATTGAATCATTCTCTGCCGCTGGGCGCCGGATTCATTATTCTGTGAATCCTGTCGTGTGTTCTGTTCGTTGATTAAGCGAGTCTGTTTCTGTAATTCATCGTTGGCGCTGGACATCATATCAGTCAGCTGTCCACAAGCTTCTTTTACCGTTGTCTGCATGGCTTCTGGCTCATGGCGTGTCAGAGTCTGTTGAATAGAGTCCAGTGACTGGTTGTGAGAATTTGTATGGTCGTGAATCCCGCTCAGAGTTGAACTCTGTTTTTCCAGGCTTTCAAGAACTGCCTGATTATCAGACTGGGTGCGCTTATGAATTTTAAGCAGGGTTGAGAGTTGTTTCTCATGACTTTCAAGCAGTGTCTGCTGGCTGGACAGCAGGTTTTGCATATGCTGCTCAATATTAACCAGCGCCTGTTCTGATTTTGGTGAGTAAGCCGGAGAGTGAGAAACCGCACCTGTTTCATCACTCCCCTTCAGTTTATTACTGTGCTTTTCAATACCAGCCGTGAACGATGTCATGGCGTATTCATAAATCCAGTTTGAATAGCTGTTGCTGAAAAGGGTGGAAGCCTTGTTGACGCTCATAGCCAGAGCGCCAAGCACTACAGAACTGGCCAGGCCGGTCAGCGAGGTGCCAAAGGCGGTTCCCATTCCGGACAGGGGCTGCTCCAGATGCCTGATCAGAAAAATCAGTGTATCGGTAATCTCCTGTTCGCCAGTCAGACCCATGGCCAGTTTACTGATCATTCCTGAAATAGAACCTACCGTTGCAGAGAGACCAATAAACGTACCCAGAAGTCCAAGGTAGATAAGCAGGTTGACAAAGTAACTGATCCTAATGCGGCGTTCATCAAAACGATTGTTGGCGATGTTCACCATACTTCGGGCGACAGGTGTTGGAATCTCTGGAATTTCACCGGTTTCTTTCGTGCTGTTTTCCAGGCTTTTATACAAATCACTCATGATGAACATTTTACTGTTGTAGTTCAGCAAAGCCTGGGCATCACGGGATTCAAACAATATGGTATCAAGGTCGCATAATGCCCTGAGGTCACACTTCAGGCGATAGAGATTGCGAAAGCAGATAGAGATTCCCACCATAAGCACGGTAGCAATCATACCGTTCATAATAAGATTGGATTGCAGCACGTAGTAGACAGTGTCCCGGGCAAGAAACAGTACAACGCCGGTGCCTGTCAAAACTGTAAACATCCTGCGGTAATAACGGTTCATGTAGTCTGGGCTTTTGACTCGAACCGCATGCATGATTTCAGACATAGGATTCCCCGGTATCAGAGTTTGGATACAGATTCTGTCACTTTATTCAGATAAAACATGATGTTCATCATGCTGCTGTAGTACTCGTAGTGAAAGTAGACACTGTCGACCATACTTTTATGGTAATCATTCTGTGCTGTTGTAATGTCAATCAGGTTTCTCTGACCCAGGTCAAACTCTTCACGGTATAACTGTACGATCTGTTTATTGATAGCCAGAGCCTCTGAATTCAGCCGCTTCTCTTCCCTGAAGCGCTTCATTGAGTTGTAGGCTTCCCGGACATCTTTCTCCAGATTTTTCAGGTAGTCATCCAGCTGATATTGTGAGCGCAGAAACAGGGAATGGTTTTCAGAAATGCGTTGTTCAAGATTTCCACCATCCCAGAGGTTGTAGGACAGAACCACGAGCATTTTATTATCGCTTTTCCATTTGCTCTGGGTTTGCAGGGAGTGTTCACTGGAAACGCTCGCCTTCAGGGAGATATCGGGATAACGCTCACTGCGACTTTCTGCGAGACTTGAACGTGCCGACTCGATATTCTGTCGTTTAGCCATGACCCCGTAGTAACTGGCCAGGGTTCTTGTGATGACCCCGGGCAAGTTGAGCGACACGTTCATCTTTTCCAGAGCAGGAATGACCAGATTATCAGGTGCCTGCCCGACTATCAGGGTAAACGCTTCACGGGCAAAAGTATTATCAGCCTGATAGGCTACCTGAATGGTCCGGGCATTTTGCAACAGGCTCTGAATACGTTGTACATCGGAAAAACTTGAAGCACCTGCCTTTTCCCGCTGCTGCATTTGCTCCAGTAATCTTTCATAAAAAGCAATATTGTCGTCCATCAGAGCAAGAATCTGCCTGAGTTTCAGCACTTCCAGATAAGCCTTGGATACCAGCAACGCCAGCCTCTGCCGTCCTTCTTTACGCAGGAACTCTTTGTTTTTAAGTTTGAACTCTGTGGATTCAATCTGGTGTCTGGTTTTATAAAAATCAAACACCATCTGTTTTACATCAAGGCTCGAACGAGTGTGGCTTGTCCAGGTTTTGCCGGTTGAGCGAGAGCTACCGCCTTCGGCAGACAGAGATATCTGAGGGTAATAGCCTGACTCTTTTTGCTTTAGTTTGGCTTCCCCGGCTTCAACATCAATGTTCAGGGTTTTGGCGATAGGGTTAGTTTCCATCGCCAGCCTGACTGATTCATTAATTGTCAAAGACCATACCGGAGACGCAAGCGCTACAGAGCATGCTGCCAGCAGCCGGCATCCAGTTTGGTAACAGCAGGCTGTCAGTGATTCTTCATCAGCATCCTGATTTTTACAGATAAAATTTTTTACATTCATGTTTAGGCTGCTTGTTGCTAATAGGCTGCTAGTTGTTAGGAAGCCCCGTTAATAATCTGAAACATCGGCACTGTTTTAATTTTTTATAGAGTCAGATATTAAAAAAGGACGTACGGGGACGATAAATAGAAAGAACAAGACGATAACAGGCTTCAGCGCTCCTATGTCTAAAGATACTCAGGAAAACCCATGGCCCGGATTTGTTGATGTGCTTTCATCAACACTTCTGGTTTTTGTGTTTCTGGTGGTCATACAGTTGCTGGTTATTGCAGGCGTCAGTATGAAAATCAGCCAGACAGTGGCGGAAAAAATGATGGAGGAGTTACTTAAGGAAGCTGAAACAAAAGCGCTGACCATTACTGAGACTGAAATCGCTAAAATAAAGGAA
Source organism: Endozoicomonas gorgoniicola (assembly GCF_025562715.2). Classification (NCBI taxonomy): domain Bacteria; kingdom Pseudomonadati; phylum Pseudomonadota; class Gammaproteobacteria; order Oceanospirillales; family Endozoicomonadaceae; genus Endozoicomonas; species Endozoicomonas gorgoniicola. Next base: position 1,782,227 of record NZ_JAPFCC010000001.1, on the reverse strand, counting down.
AAATCCACTAACGTTGAACAAAGCGTCGTAAAAGAGAAAGAAAATCCCACGTCTCTGGTGACGACTAAAGACAAGCTCGCTATTGTTTACAAGGGGCTCCATACACTGCTCGAAAATGAAGACAGCGAGCAGGTAGACCTGTGGATTAACGACAGAGTTGATCTTCTCCGCACCAGCGAGATTCTGCTGAATGCCTATCTGGGCAGCCCGACCCTTTCAACCAGTACGTCTTATTACGTGTCGTATAATCGCATGATGGATATCAGGAAACGCCTGGTGTTACTGGGTGTACCCGGTGACAACATAAAGGTCAGGATTCATAATTCAGACCAGGAAAACCATAATAAAGTTGAACTGTGGGTTCTGGAATCCACTCCATGAGAATACCCCGTTCTTTGCGTCTGCTGTTTACCAGGCACAGTATCACCGCCATGTGCCTGCTGACTCTCACATTACTGCTAATCTGGTCCTGGCATACGCCCATTGATCGCTTTGTGTATGGTCAGGGCAAGGTGACAACCTTTAGCGACCATAAAGTCATTGAGCATTTCGAAGGGGGGATTCTGTCTGGCATACACATAGCCGAGGGGCAGGCGGTACAGGCAGGTACACTTTTATTCAGCGTTGAAAACCCGGGTGTCCGGGAAAATGCCAGCCGCATCCATGAACAGATGCTGGCAAAGAAAGCTAAAACATCCCGGTTGCAGGCAGAATACCAGCAGAAACCTTTTATCGTATCGACAGACCGTTCCCAACTCTGGCAGCGTCAGGCAGAAACCTATCTCAAAAATGAACGCCATCTTTTTCTGTTAAGGAAAAATAATCTGCTTGAAGATGAACGCATTCTCGAACAAAAGCGTGCAAAAGAGCAGGCGAGATTCGAGGAAACCACTCAAACTATTAAAGATCTGGACATTGAACTGACTGTTGCCACTGAACAGCTGCAAATACTTGAAGAAAGCATGAAGAACCGGGCAGGCTCCAGAGTTGTTCTATTGGAAAAGCGTATGGAAGTGGTACGCACCCAGACCCGCATGAACCAGTCCCGGGCAAAACTGCCGGTCATTACCGCCAGCCTGAAAGAGCTTGAACTGCAGAAACAGCAATTACGTCTGAAGTTCCGTGAAGCAGCGCAGGATGAGTACAACCAGGAGAGTGCTGAAATTGCGCTGCTTGAAGAACAGTGGCAGATATCCAAACAAAGGCAGGTGCGTACTGAAATCCGTTCTCCGGTCAACGGAACAGTGTATCGTCTTTACACCTCCACAGAAGGCGAAGTGGTCACCCCCGGCACAGTTATTGCCGAGATCGTTCCTGAAAATGAACCTCTGCTGATTGAAGCCCGAATCGACCCTTATGACAGAGCCAGGGTATGGCAGGGGGAGGACGCCAACCTCCGGGTCACTGCTTACGATTACAGTGAGTACGGAAGCCTGTCTGGAACGATAAAGGAAATCAGTGCCGATACCTTTGTCGATGAACTCACCGGACAACCTTACTATCAGGTTATTATAACCACTGATTCATCCGGCAAGAGCGAGGAACACCCTCTAATACAAGGCATGACCGTGGACGTTAATATTGTTGCCGGCCGGCAGTCTGTCCTTTCCTACCTGTTACCGGATGCCCTGTCCATGACGTCTTTCCAGTCGTCCCGGAGTGAGGGGGCAGGGGAGTAGATCAGGCTGATAGAAGTGGCTGCTTTGCACCGCCCATGACAAAAAGAGCACATATCCCGGAGTTTACCCGCTGCCGAAGGCAGTCGGGCAGAACAAGTTGGCAGGTGGCGTGTTAGTTTTTTGGAAAGGATTGACGGATGAGAAGTTCAAGCTGGTCAAAGCGTTCACGGGTTTCTTCATGTTGTTCATCACTACGCTTAAAGCCCGCAAGCGTAGCGTCTGTCAAAGCATTAATAGAGGATTCTAACTTATCCATGCGACGCTCCTGCTGGTCAAACCTGATGCGGTTTTCTCGTTGGTATTCTCGCATTTCCTGCCTTGTGGCAAGTATCTCCTGGTGTGTATCACCAGTGATGCTGATGAGGCTACGTACTGAGCCATCCAGTGCATCGAAGTGTGATTCAAGCCGGTCAACTCTCGCTTCTAAACCCATAATTACTGCCTGTTTTTATTGGTTGGGATATGAATATAGCAGAGAATGGCACAGAGACACCTAACACCTATGCTGAACAACATAGCTCACCCCAATCTTCCTGGCTTATCCGACAAATATCTGTCAGTGATAAAAAAAAGCACTGAAACGACTGGGAAAGCTGTTCTTCTCTTGCAAATATCTCAGAAGTACCCGCAACGGCATCAGTTTCAGTGCAGCCCTGGCCTTTTGAAATCCTTCGCCATAAATCGGATCGCGGCTTTGCTCTATGAGAGTGCGTCGATATGACGCATCTTTCGTATCCTGATTTTTCAGCCAGATATATTCCATCAATACACACATACCTTCTTCCACCTGCAAAGGTAAGTCATGATATTGATTATAAAAAAGCCAGGCGTGGGTCAGCTCGTGTATGGCGATGGTGCGAAAGTGTTCTTCAGGTAATTTGCTTTGAATGAGAATGCGATCAAACTGCCTGCCAATAATTCGCCCGCCAGAAAATGTTGTCGTCCATTGTGCCAATCCCAGAATCGGTCGTTCATTATGAAAGTTGTGACGACTCGCCTTTCTCAGTTCGTCTCTATCGCACAATATAACAGGGGTTTGAGTCTGGTTCAGTTTTAACCCGACAGAAGCCAGTGCAAGACGCATTTCGTTTAAAAGACTTTCGGCACGTTCCTGTGTATCGACTGCCCTGAGCGTACACAGATTGCAGATCAGCAAACCATCGGGATGCAGCATGCCGCCATCCGTCAGGTGTTTGCAGACAATCCGGCCGCAACTGGAACAGTTGGAATAATTTGTGTGGGTGTTGCAGAAAGCGTTACCCCAGAAGTCAACCAGGTAGTTACGGGTCAGAGGCTTGCGACAGACTGAGCATAATGGGCGGTGCAGTTTTCGGTGACAATCGAGATGCCAGGGCATACCGTCATGCTCAATGTACCGTTTTTTGATCGTTTTACGGCAACCCGGGCAACGCAGACAGCGAGGGTGAAAGGGGCGACCATTAAAAGCAACAAATGTTTCATTGATTAATGGCCGCTTACAGGTACGGCAGGTAAAGCAGTGAGGGTGCCAGTCTGCCCCCAGTGCTTTCAGTGCATTGCCGTGAATGGCTTTGTGACAACTTTTGCATTCGGTAGCCAGAGCAAGAGCCCCTGTGCTTTAAAGTGTCCGTTTGATAGCGATGGTCAGTCCGTCTGAAACAGGCAGCATCACCATATCTACCCGGTCATCCTGGTGAACTTTTCTGTTCAGGGCCCGGATAGCGACTGTATCGTCATCATCAATTGCTTTATCGGCCACGCTGCCATTCCATAAGGTGTTATCAATAAGAATCAGGCCTCCGGGTCGTAGTAGTTGCAGGCACAGTTCATAGTAGTCATCGTAACCGGTTTTATCGGCATCAATAAATGCCATATCAAAGGTGTTTGCCTGCTGCTGGTTAAGCAGGTGCCTGAGCGTTTCGGTGGCTGGCGCAAGGCGTAAGTCTATTTTGTCTTCAACTCCGGCTTTGGCCCAGAATGTTCTGGCAGTCCGGGTGTATTCTTCACTAATATCACAGGCAATAACGTTGCCATCATCAGGTAATGCCAGGGCGACAGCCAGCGCACTGTAACCTGTAAAAACACCCACCTCTATCGTTTTATTTGCCGCCATCAGTTTTGCCAGCAAAGCCATTAGCTGCCCCTGTTCAGGGGAAATCTGCATACCGCCGTATGGGTGTTGACGGGTGACTTCTCGCAGTTCTTCCAGAACAGGATGTTCCCGCAATCCTGTTGAATAAACGTAGTGGCGAAGTGAATCAGTCATTGTCAGTGTTGTAGAGGACATTGTGTTACCTGTGTAGTACTACAATTGATGATCCATAGTCAGCGTTTTCAGACGGCGTGCTTCAACATGATAGTACTGACTGGTTGTATTAATGCTATCGTGACCAGCGAAAATAGCCAGATCTTCAATATCCATTTTTTGAGCCAGGTGCGTTAATGCCGTATGCCGCAGGGCATGAAAAGGCATTTCCTGAAGCCGGTACTGTAGATTGATATCATCGGTTCTTCCGGCACAAAACTGCATAAAACCCTGCCACCAGAAACGCAGCCCTCTTGATGTCAGCCCTGAAACAACACCTGCGCTTTTTCGGCGCCTTGGAGCCAGGGGCAGGGCGTTTCCTGTAATGCCGGTATAACCATAAAAGCTGCGATAGTCTTTGATGGTTTCATGCAGTTGCGGATTAATGGGCAGGTTGCGTCGTTTTCTGCCTTTGCCCAGTACGCTGAGGTAATAGCCTCCCTCATTATCCGGGTGAATATCATTACAGGTCTGTCCCGTCAACTCCGACTCCCGCAGGGCTAATGCATAGGTCACCCTGATCATGAAATTGGTGCGAACTGATTCCATGACCTCTTTACGGGTAGAGCAGGGCATAGATGCCAGACACTGTCGCACATGCTGCCATTCAGGCTCGTGAAAATAGCGAATGACCTTGCTGCCACGGGCTGTTTTTTCTCCTGACCGAACCAGTGAAGCTGCCGGGTTACCCATGGTGTAGCGATTGCGTTCAAGAAAACCAAAGAATGTGGACAGCACATCAATCACCTGGTCTGTGCTTTTCCCCGGGTTGATGGATGACCTGAAGAGTATCTTGTCAGGTTTTCCGGGTAAAACGCCGGGAGCCAACCAGTGTGGTGGCAAGTTTTGAATAAAATGCAGATAGGTTTGCAAATGCTTCAGACGAACCGCTGCGTAGTCTATTGCCAGTTCCTGATAGATATAAGCAGTAAATCGAATGATCTCCCGTTCGTAACGCCTGCGGGTTTCCTGCGAACGGGAACCGGACTTATTCAGGAACAGGGTCAGGGCCTCGCTGTCATTGCTGGCCCCCATCAGGTTATCAGCACCAGCCACATCACTGCGTATTGAGCGCATCAGTGGCAGGTGTTCCGGATTAATTAACTCTGTCATTATTAACAGTCACACTTTTATCGGGCTTAATGAGCTATTTATTTTTACTATCCTGGGAGGCTTGCTGACTGAGACTCAGTTTAAGAGCTTCAGAAAACCCCCGCTCTTTCTCCAGCTCTTTCTCCAGCTGATGAAGCTGGATTGCGATCTGTTCAGACTGTTCGAGTTTTTCCTGCAACTGCTGTATCTGAAGGTTGGCACTACTTAATTCTGATTCCTGCCGTTCAGAGTTGACACTGATCTCTTTTAACCGGGTGATGTCGGATAGAACCTCTCCTTCATTGCTGTTAATTAACTGTTGAACGCTTTCCAGCAGGTGTCGAGAGGCTGCAAGCTGATTGTTCTGCTGCCTGAGATGGTTACGCTCTTCACAGGCTTCTAAATGAGCCCGGGACTTTGACTCCAGTCGATACTGGATTTCATTGCGCTCCTTTTCCAGCTTGTACTGATTTTCTTTTTCCTGCTTCAGTTGCAGTTCAATATCAGCACGCAAGCGTCGTTCATCATCAACCACTTTCATCCAGTGGTTCATCTGGGCATCGTGCTTGTTGTCCAGCTGGCGTTCCTGTGCCTTCAGAGCATCAGCATGATCTTTCTTTGCCTGTTCGATCTGTTCTGTCAGGGCTTCAGACTTGTGAGCCTCGTTGTTGAGCTTTTCTGTCAGTGCGATCTGTTGCTTTTCTAAAGATGTGTTTGCTGTCTGAAGCTCTGTAATTCTTTCCTGCAGTTTCTTGTTTTCATCGGTCAGATGCTCATTTCGCTCTTTGAAGGTGAGTCGCTCTTCCGAGAGCTGTCGGTTCATCTCCTGCAGATTGTCGATTTCCTGATTGGCTTCTTCCTGAAGGCTTCTCTGTTCTTCAGTCGCCTCATGCTTCCACTGAACCAGCCCTCTCTTCAAGACTCTTACCAGATCGGCAGGCAGATCTGTATCAACCTCTTTTTCTGAATCATCCAGAAAGCGCCACTCGTTGTAATAGGGCAACACAGTCTGTTTACCCATCTGCGCAAGTCTGGCTACTTTATCGGCATTAATGCGCTCACCACTTTGCTTCAGATCATCCAGTACCCGGAAAACCAGTTCACGACGCTGTAAATCCTTATTTGTCTCTGACATGGCGATATTTCCACCGTAAATTCAATAAAACCAACTATTAATACCAGTATTATAATACTGGTATTAATAGTATCAAGAATTATTTATTACTACCGGTAACTGAACTTACCGGTAGTAATTGTCAGTATTTAGTTAATATTGATCGAAACAGGTTTTTGCTGTGTAATAGGCAAAAAAAAAAGACACATCTTTTCTAACAGCGAAAGGCGAAAGTGGATGAAACGCAGACAATTTTTGAGGGCAGCCGCAGCTGTCAGTTTGATCCCATTATTACCAGCTTCAGCACAGCAGACGGACGTGTCAGAAGATGAACCACTGGCAAAATCGCTCAATTACGTGAAGGATGCCAAGAAAGCCAAAGGGCATGCTAAATATGCAGAAGGGCAGATTTGCGGTAACTGTATGTTTTTCAGACCTGACCAGAACAACGGATGTGCTTTGTTCAGTAACCGCAGGGTAGAAAAAGAAGGTTGGTGCATGAGCTGGGTTGCAATGCAGTAAAAGCTTGTGGCTGTAAACGACGGAGCTGGCAAACCTGCAAAAGGCTTATCCCTGGTCTGGCAGCTTAAGACAGTAGGAGGGCAGGTGGAGTAAAACGTTATTAGGCGATAGGGGCTCAAGCTGGGGATCTGGACTCACCCAATAACCAGCGCTCAGCATAACTGAGCCCATGCCTCAAAGTATTACTTCATGGTACGGGACTTGTTTTTAATCTTCTCAACCAGTTTTTTACCTTTAGCGGTCAAAGCCAGCTTGAAATAACGACCATCTGCCTCATGCTGGCTTTTCTTGATCAGCCCAAGACCCGGCCGGTCATGTCGACCTTCTCCCAGACGCTTGACGCTTACCGCAATATCGCTTGGAGTCCCGCAGGTCAGTTTTTCTTCATTCACCAGATCGGTAATGGTTTCTCCGGGATTTTCAGCGACAACCAAAAGGATCTGCCACTGGATGATGGTCAGAGGATATTCCTGAAGAAGCTGAGTGAGTTTGATTAACCCTTTTATTGTCATCTTTCAGTTCTCTTGTCGTTAATTGAAGGGGGCTTACTGTAATGGAGCCGTCGTCTAGCCACTGAATTAACAAAAAATGATTCAGCAAAACTTAATGTTTCAACAACAACCCACAAGAACAAATATTAGACACTTTTAGCCTGTTTAGGCAAATTTAATAAAAGATTATCGCATTTTAATACCTTGAAAGCTCCAGCTGTTACATTTCGGAACACCTGTAAGGTGGGCTTTGCTCAAAAATTACTGAGACGTTATTACTAAATAACCAGAGAGAGGACGACAGGCAATGAAAAAAGGAAGACAGGGTTTATGTAATAAATTGAAAGGCTTTAGGACAGTCTTTCATAATCAAATCATCAAAACCCGCCTCTCAGGTCAAATGCAAAGCCCGGGGCAACCATGGTCGCTTATTAAGCTTACAACATTAGCTCTATCTGAAGATTCTCAGGCTGAAGAAATGCTGCCGATTTTTTGTTGTACTGTCGTACATCAAAGTTTTTGCAGAACAATAAGGCTGTTACACAAACGACAACAGAAGTGCAGATGTGGCAAGCCATAAGCACGGACGATTCTGATCTTTTTCCACTCACAGACAGCAGGCAATTGAGCTAGAGACCTGTTATTCATTATTTCGCATAATATATATTATGTTAAATTATATAACTGAGCTAATGGTTGAGTTCCACAGTCTTTAGTAAATCGTGTAGCGAGCCGGACGGTTTGAGATTTTTTGTCACAGGTTTTGAGATGGCTTTTGTTTACTGCCGTGTAACCTTAGCAGCTTTTTATTTAGTCTCAAACCGTGTTGCCTGATTTCTTGTTATATCTCAAACCGTGTTGCCTGATTGCTGATTCAAGTTTCTTTAAAAAAGTTTTAAAGACCGTTTAAAGGTTCGGTGTTTCGATATTTAAACGAGTGGTCAGACCTGAAGACGATAAACTGTGTTCTGCTCGTGTGACAACCCAGCCACCGTTTACCTTATCCTTAATACCTTTTAGTTTTACTTTGGCTTCGGCCGTGATGCCTGTTCTTCCCGGTAAGGTCAGGTTGCCGGTTGCCTGCCCTCTTTGTAGCGCCTGTAGTTTAGCACGGGCAGCGGCTTCTGCCGCATTCGCATCGGGGTGTAAGCCTTTAAGGGTGAAGATGGGTCTGGCGTCCTGGTTGCCGACTTTGACGGGAACCTGCTGGCCGGTATTGCTGTTGTGCCAGTGGGCTATGACAGCTTCGTACTTGCCACGGTCAGCAAAGCTGAAACTGTAGCGGGACAGGTCTGGCTTACTGAGGGTAAAGACGGGCATGGGTTTGCTGGTTGCAGTGCGAGCCTCGCCTCTGGGAACGAAGATCAGGCGGTTATCCACTGGCTTACTGATGGCTCCATGCTCTTTGGCGATCCGGGTCAGGAAGTGCAGGTCTGATTCGTCGGTCTGGTCGATATGGTTAATGACTTTAGCGGCCAGAGTCTCACTGACGACGGGCTCCAGCTCATGCTCTTTGGCAATGGTTTTTACCAGGGCATCAAGGCTGATGTTCTCCCAGGCTCGGGTTTTCTGCTCTTTGAAGCTTTTGCGGAAGTTGGCAGCTCTGGCTCTGATGATCATGGTATCCGGCGACCCCTCCAGACTGACCTCGTCCACGGTATAGATACCCATCCTGACCAGTCCACTCTCTTTATAGCCCAGCCTAACGTCAAGCTGCGTCCCATGCCTGGGCATTTCAACCGCTGAACCACGGTCGTCAATCTTTATTTCAAGGTTGTCTGACTGCCAGCCTGCCTCATCAGTGATAGTGAGGGAAATAAAACGGGTGCGGATCGCCTGGGTGACATCCTGCCGGTCGGCCAGAATCTGAAAGTCCGGTGTCATCAGTCCCATAGCCTCACGGTCTGCTCTTGCTCTTTAGGCTGTTCAATGTCAGGCAGGGTAATGACCAGCCCGGCAGGCAGTACGGCACCTGTCGCCGGTAGTCCGGGATTGGCCGCCAGCACCTTTATAAAGAGGTCGGCACGCCCATAGTAGGCAAGACAGATCTGGTCGAGCATATCGCCCTCTTTTGTGCGGTACTTCATAATGCGCCCCCTGTCGTCTGATCATCATCACCATATTCCTGCAAGGTCAGCCGGAAGCTGATACGCCTTGGCTTACCATCCGCCATCAGGTCAGACCAGGTCTCTTCAATACTGGCAATGCACCACTTGCCCCAGACGTTACCATCACTGTCAGTCAGTATTAACGGTTCGCCTTTACCTGCCTGTTCACGCATTCGGTTGACCTGCCCTAACCCGCCTTTGAAGTGCGGTAGAATCTCACCATCCAGGGTGATGCTGTCACTGTCCGGCCCCAGATATTGAAAAGCCGGTTTGCGCCCGGTTCGTGCCTGGCTCTGCCAGCGGTAACGACTGGAACGCTGAAGTGTCTTATGGGCAGCGGTGTTAATGCCGAACCGGTAGCCACCTAAAGCCAGCATAATATTACTCATGGTCGTACTGGGCTCCCTGCTGGTTCATGGCCTGTGTTGCCTTTATCTCTTCCATCACCCTTCTGGCCAGATCTTCCCCGGACTCCCCCGGTTGCTGGGTAATTTGCAACGTGTACTGGTTGGTAACGGTCGTCTGGTTCTGTGCGGCTGGTGCAGGTACTGCGCTAACCGGTGTTACGGCCACCGCCGCGCTGACAGCTGCCGCCATGCTGGCCTGTTTAGCGAGTTGCTGCCCGGTCGTACTGTTGGGTTGGGGCTGCTTTGTCTCCGGTTCATCAGAGAAAAAGCTTTTAATGCCTCCGGCCAGGTCACTGATCCAGCCCATCTTTTCACTGACCCAGTTCAGCATCGGTTGCCATGCTTTCATCACCAGTCCCATCGGGGAGAAGCTAAACAGCTTTTTAATCAACTCCCAACCACCGCTAAAGGTGGTTTTAATGCCTTCCCACAACCCACTGAACCAGGGGCCGATCTTGCCCCAGTTGGCAACAATCAAACCTGCCGCCAGGGCTATGCCACCCACAATTAACCCTATTGGGTTGGTCATCAGGGCGACGGTCATCGTCTTTAACCCGGCTACCACCATAGGCACCGCTTTAACGGCCATGGCTATGAACGACAGCGTTAGCTTCTTTATACCACCCAGTGCCATCACTACCGCCCGCTTGGCAAAGGTCAGCAAAGAGGCACCCAACGTTTTGATAGAGACTGAAGAGAACAGCCCACTTAACCCCATAGCCTGCAACCCGTAACGGGTGACGACCATCGCACCAATAGCACCGGCCAGCACCGTCATTAACCCGGAAAAGGCAAACGCCAGACCGGCAATGGCGGCGATGCCGTAGCCGATCCAGCGGGACAGGTTCGGCCAGGTTTCCACAAAACTGTTCAGACGGCGGGTTAGACCGGTGATCAGGGTCGTAATAGAACGAACCGCAGGCATGAGCAGATCGCCGAAACTGATTTTCAGCCCCTCTATCGCTGAGTTCATAGCCTTGAAGCCACCGGCGGCATTGTCACCCATCTGCCCCGCAACCCGGCCTGCCTCCCCTTTGGCCCCTTTTAGAATGTCAGTGAACTTGGTGATACCCTGTGCACCCTGTTGTGCAATCAGTTCTGAAACACCTGCCGCCGCTTCAGCGTCAAACAGTGTCTTAAGCACCGCCAGACGTTCACCGCCGCCCATCTCTGCGGTAGCCGCTGCCAGCTCACCGAGAATATCCGGCACTGCCCGGACATTGCCGTCCAAGTCCTGAACCTCAACCCCAAGGCTGCGCAGGGTGGTAGCTGCCGCGCCGGTAGGGGCTGCCAGTCGTTGCAGCATAGACCTTAAAGTTGTACCGGCCTGGCTGGCTTTTATGCCCACGTTACCCAGCAAACCCGCCATGGCCGATGTTTCTTCCAGCCCCATACCAGCAGCACGGGCGACAGGGCCCACATACTTCATGGTCTCGCCCAGCATCTCCAGGGTGGTATTGGAGCGGGTAAACGTTGCCGTCAGAGTATCAGCTACCCTGCCCATGTCAGTGGCTTGCAGCCCGAAGGCACTGAGAATATCCGAGGAAATATCCGACGCCCGCCCAAGGTCAGTGGCTCCAGCCGTGGCCATATTCATCACACCCGGCAGGCTGGACATAATCTGTTCGGTGGAAAAACCGGCCATGGCCAGGTACTTCATGCCCTGGGCCGACTCAACGGCAGAGTAACGGGTGGTGGCTCCCAGCTCCTTAGCCTTGCTGGTCAGGGCTGCCATCTCTTCCGAAGTAGAGCGGGCCACGGCTCCAACACCGCTCATGGCTTCCTCAAAACCCACCGCAGTCTGAATCGGGGATGTTAACAGCCCCGCTGCCGCCCTTCCCACCTGCCCAGCAGCATGACCCACAAACATCATATTGGCACCCGTTGCCATGCCTTTGCTGATGTTTGCCCTGGCGGTTTTCATATTTTCCAGCCGTTGGGTCTGCTGACGGAGTGCCCGACTGGCCTGCTCCGTTTCCTGCCTGAGTCGCCGCTGGGCTTCGCTCATGCGCCGGGTTGAGATACCCGCCTGCCCCATCCGGCTGCGCAACTGTTGCAGCTGCACCTGCTGGGACTGGTGCTGGGTCTGCAACTGCCTGACACTCTTGCGAGCCTGGTCAAACTCCCGCTGCATAGTCTTGGTGGGTTTAGTGGTCTGGCTGAGGGTCTTGCCTAACTGTGAGGCTTTCTGCCGGGCGGCTTCCAGTGCCTTGCCCGATGCGGTGGTGGACTGGCGCAGCTGCCGGAAATGGTTAATGTCGTCGTTACTGCGTCCCAGTCTGCCCAGCTCGTTACGCTGTTCCTTCACGCTCCTGGTCAGCTGCTCAGTGGTCTGCACCACCTTGCGCACCGGTTGCGTCAGCCGGTCTACTGCGCTGATAATGACAGAGAGTTTCAGATCACTCATGTTATGTACTCTCTATAATAAAGAAGGAAGAAGATAAGGGAGCTGTCATGTTCGGATTCGCTGCACTGTTTATGTTAACCGGGTTCTGGGGGGTTATCGGGCTGGTCTGGTATCTGGACGGGTTCTGGATGGCTCTGGCGGTGGCGCTGCCTTTTATACTGCTTTATAAGCTGCTGGGGCGTTCAGTAGATAGCTGGCTTAACACTTCCGAACCCGTCGATCCTGAGCTGAACGCCTTCCAGCAACCACTTTCTCATGAGCCGCAGCGTTCAGACCAGTCTCAACGCCGCAAGCTCCCCGGCTAACTTCTTTGAGTCGCTGTGCAATTCCAGCAACTCCTCCAGATCCCGTTCTTCCAGATCCTCCAGCCGCTGGTGCAGAATCGCCGCCACGCGGCACATCAGAAACCGGACATCCTGCCAGCGGATGGCATAAACCCCGACACCTTTTCGCTGATCCTCCCGAAGTCATCCGCATCCATCTCTTCCACTGCGTCTGGCGGGATCTCGCACAGGGCGGACAGGAGATAGATAGACTTCTCAACGTCCCCCGGATACTGATCCATCATCTTGATATCCCGCACTTTGGGGCGGCGCAGCTTCAGGGTGTCGGTCATAACCCCATCGACTTCGATGGGGTGTGCTAACTTAAAGGTTTCTTCTTTCTTCATTTATATGCCTTTTCCCTAAATGCCCAGCGCCTGGCGCATCTCGGCCAGCTGATCCTTACCATTGACAATCAGCTTGTAGTTCATCGGATCGGCTTCGATCAATACCCGGCCATTGTACTCATAACGGTAATACTGCAAGGTCATGCCCAGCTTCAGGTTGCTGGCCTCGCCGGGCTTCCAGCTGCCCCAGTCCAGCTCCTTGATCATGCCGCGCTGGTAAACCTTGACCTCCCCCTTGCTGCCATCCTCAGACTGGGTATTGCCACGGAATATCAACGACTTATTGTTACCCATGGTGACACCGAACAGCCCGATCACATCCGGGTCCACTCCGGTCAGGGAGATTTCACTTTCCAGCTTCTCAATCTCGCCGGTGGGAATATCGATGGTTGCCCCCAGCCCACCGGCGGAGTATTCCCGCATTTTCGGGGTCAGCTTGGGCAGCACCAGCTCAGCCACCCGCCCCATATAGCCCCGACCATCAACATAAGCGTTGAGGCCGGTCAGGATGTCCTTAATCATCAGACCAGCTCCTCCAGGTAGTCATTCACCAGGTGCGAGCGGAAGATCACGTGCTCTGCCGGGAATGGTGGTGTGAAGTCAAAGTTAAACCAGCCTTGCCCCAGCTGGATATTTGCCGGGCTGTTCAGGTCCGGGTCAGCCCAGCACTTACCGCCCAGAATGGCGCCCTGCGCTTGCAGGGACCTGAGGAAGGCATTCACCCCCTCGGTCACATCGTCGAGATACGTGGTGGTGATGTTACGATCTGTCGCCCACATATGCGCCTGCAAAATGGAGTCGTTGATAATATCTGCTGTGCGTCGCACGCTCAGGTACATCCACTTGGTATCAGACGTATTGCAGTTGCGGTTACCCCAGAGCCGGAAGCCATCCTGCCGGATGATAGATGCAACATGCTTTTCATTAAGCAGGTTGGCGCGGCAGTTCTTGTCACCCAGCACGAAGTCAACAGGTCGGGCTGCCCCCAGAATGCCGAACATCTGTTTGTTAGAGGGTGAATGCCAGAAGCCCAACTCGTTGTCCGTGCGGGCAATCAGCCCAGCCACACGGGCAGAAGCCGCCTCGACCACCTCGGTGGACGATTTGGTATTAAACACCCGTACCCAGGGATCGACCAGGTAACAGCGGGTCGATACATTACTGACAAAATCAATGGCCGCCTGGTCGGTGCTATTGGGGCCGTCGATGATGGCGGTGCCGCGCAGCCGGTTGGCCACCACTTCCATCTCAACCGCTACTGCCTTTTCATGGCTGAAGCCCGGCGCGCACAGCAGGCGAGGGGTAAAACCCAGCTCAGACTGCGCTTCCAGAAACACCTTCAGACCGGTGTTCTCACCCTGCGCCGTGGTGCCGCCAATCACTTTGGACCGGGTTGCTGCGTCATCCGCACCTTTCGGAACCCGCACTACTATGACCACAGCACCCACCTGGTCAAAGATGCCGTCGATGGCAGCAGGCAGAGTACCTTCGCCGCTGCCTTTGGTATCCAGACCGGCGGCTTGCTTGCGGCTACCGGCAATCAGGACGGGAGTATCGTAGGGGAACTGGTTAGCGTCGGCGTCCGGGGCGGTGCCGATCAGACCGATCACGGAAGACCGAACGACCTGTATCGGCCTCGGACCGGAATCAATCTCGATCACCTCGGGACCATGAAGGAAGTCCGTGGCCATAATCTCTCCTTGGGTTGGTTCTGAAACTCTTTGGTGAATCTCAGTGTGCCAACAAAGAAAGAAGTCTGGTTCTAAAGGGTTTTAGGGCATGAGAGCGCCGGAAGCGTGATCGGCACCCCTGCCGGGCGGCAGGGATCAGAAAGGTTTTATGAGTGTATGAAATGACGGTTTACAGGTAAAGAGTGCATTCACCCTTTCGACTGCCATGGATGGCAGAAGTGCCAGTAATGCAGGAGCAATTACTGGTGCGGCTGAAGTGCTTCCAGCCGATCAATAAACGGCTGGGCAATGGCCATAAAGTCGGCGTCGTCTGGCGAGGCTTTCACCGCCTGCTTGCCTTTCAGGCGAATGTCACGGATGTCGTCCAGCGCCGCGAACCAGTAGTCCCCTGTCGCCTTGATGTATTGGGCGGCTTCCTGCTCGTTTCTTCCGTAGGCTTCTGCGTCGCTCTTGACGGGCTTGGGGGCGTCGCCCTGGTAGCCGGAATTGATCCATGCCACTGCGGTGTCGTAGGCACGCTGGTATTCGGATTCAATGAACGCCGAACTGGTGGCAAAGTGGCTGCGGGCATTTCCGGCAGCGTGGTCGATGGCGGCGCAGGCTGACTGGCGGCGGGTGGCGGCTGGGGCTGGTTCTATTGGAACCTCTTCCGGCCACTTACCGTTTAGGCATTTCCACTCATAGCCGTCACGGGCTGGGCGGGTGAACCACTCCTGAGCCTCTGCTGGCATGTCTGTTTTTTTGGTTGCGCTGGTTACGTCGTGTATACCCGGAATAGCTTCTGTTTGGGTTGCTGGATTGTAATATTTCATAATCAATACCCTGTCACCTTCCATGTAAATGATGCAGTTAAAGGCTGACCCGCTCGCAAAAACAAAAACTGCACACTGGAACCGGTGGAGTTAGGTACAATGTAAGCTGCGTACGTTTTAGACAGAGCGTCGCGCTGACCAGAAGATGGGATAGCAAATTCATTTACGATAGCACTGGCATAACGAGGTTTATTATTCATCTCAATGGGCAGCGTTATAGTAGCGACTCCATTGGAACCAGCTGATGCCTGGCCCTCTTGTACAGTAAAACCGTCTGAATAGACGCGGTAATGACCGTTGGCATTACTGCCCGATGAAACAATCACCGCCGTATTCCCATTCGTTGCCGGATCACCAATCAACGCCACCTGCCCGTCAGCCTGCCCCGCATCCTTATAAGCCGCAGACTTAAACAACCCCGCAGCCCAGGACGCTAACCGACTTTTCAACGTCTTCGGCGTCACTATCCCTCTGTCATCTGTACCGGCATCCGTTTTCGCCTGCGTAGCAATCTCAGCCTGCCCCCGCTGGTTTTCGGTGGCCTGGCGGGTGCCTGCGTCCAAGGCTGTCTGAAGGCCGTCCACGTTGGCGATGGTGTGGTTGTGACTGTCGTCTTTGACGGTGACAGAGAGTGTTTTGTTGGCTGAGCCGTCAAAGCTGACTGAGCCTGTGGCATCGCCTGACAGGCTGATGGTTCGGGCTGTTGTCAGTTTGTCGGCGTAAGGGTGGTAGTTGTCGGCGAAAACTTGCTGGTTGCTATCAACATACGCCTTGCCATAGACGGTCAATTTCTTTCGGTTACAGGAAATCGACACGGCAACTTCATTATCGTCGGTTTCCATAAACTCAATTAGATCGTCCGAGCCAATCTGAAGCTCTCCCTTTCCCCGCTGTCTGATATATCCTACCTCACTGCCTGCCCCCCAAGTAATCTGACCGTTGCCTGTCAACGTTCCACCCGACCGGGACAGCTTAGCTGCCAGCTTGGTGTTCATTTCCGCCTCGGTGTAATAGCGGCTATCGTGGTTATGGGTAGCGGGAGGAAATGTTGAGGGCTTGCCGGTAATATTTCCCCAGGAGCGCACAGTATCCCACCATGCTCGGAGCTTTTTAGGCGTTACCATCCGGCGGTCGTCCGTGCCGTCATTGGTTTCCGACTGGGTGGCAATCTCCGCCGTCCCTAACAGCGACTCCGTAGCCTGGGGCGCATAGATCGACACATCACCAGACGGGGCAACCGTGCCGGGGTTGGCGCTGAGGTTTAACTGGTGCGCCAGCAACAGCGTAGCGTTAGCCGCCTTGCTCTGGATGATTGAACCGTCGTCGTTTTGTGCCGTGGCGAACAGTACGCCGCCATCGGTGTAAAACTGCATCTTGGTCACGTCATACACGTCGGTGGTACTGTCCTGCGCTACCACGTAAATGCGGGACGGCTCAATGACCTGCACCCCTTTCAGCGTCAGCGGCTTTATTTTGCTGCTGCCGTTGTACAAATCCACACGGTTCAGCGTGACACCGGCAAAGCCTCTGGCCTGTGCGTTAATGGCGGCATCGATGCCGCTCTGGTGAATGGTCAGACTCATTCCCATGTCTCCCTGGATAATACGACCTGATGAACGTGGGCACTAAGCTCCAGCGGTGCGGCGTGAACCGTTCCCACGTTGAAATTAAAATCGCTGCGTAACGGCTTGGCCTGTTTGATTGCGTTGATGATGTCGTCCTGAAGGTCAGCGTCGGGGCGGAAGGCGGCGGCCTGGATAGTGCCGGGGGCGTTGTCGGGGACGGTCTTGCCTGCGGAGCGTGTTGACCAACCCTGCTTGCCGTTTTCAAAGCGGGGGTTAGGTACCAGTTGTCTGTTTTCAAACAGGTCCCAGCATTCCAGTTCAGCGACCTGGGCGGTGCCGGTTCCACCGTTGTAATTAACAATAAACATCGGGCGAATGTAGGCAGTACCGTGACGGAACAGGTTATGACTGCCGTTACCTTCTCCGGTAATTTCACCCTCAAATATCTGCCAGCCATCGGCGGTGGTGATGGAACGACCATCTACACAGCAGTAGCGATGGGCGCCGGGGTTACCGGCCAAGGCGTTAAAGTCTTTATCCAGCGTGGCTACACCTGCATAAACATAGCTTTTTCCGGCACTGTTAACGGTTTGCCTGACCTTGAACCGCACCCTGTACACACGACTGGTCTGTACCGGAATCGCCTGACCGCAAAACAACCAGACATCATCCCCCGTCCCAATCTCCAACACCGGCAACTGCCGTTCGTTATCCTGCGCTGAAATATCCACGCTGAATGTGTGCGGCAATCCCTTGGGCGACTGCTGCCACCACTCGGTAATATTCGCCGTGGTGCCGAACCGGGCAATGGCGTTTTCAACCGCCTGTAAACTGCCTTTAATACGGTGCTGGTAGAGGGCATCTTTTAAAGACTGGCGTTTGATATGTTCCGGCCAGTTGTCGTTCCAGTCGTCGAGACTGAACGCCCAGGCAAGATAGGGCAGGAACTCAACGGGACACAGGTCTGGGTTCCAGAGTTTGCGATAGATCACCGGCAACTGCTCGATGCGTTCGCTGAGGCTGGCTAATGCCCGTTCCTGTTTAGTCGCTGAAGGTGGAAGCAAGTCAGACACTGTTCAGCACCTCCTGCTTCTGAGTCAGTTCAATAGCTGAACAGTAAGCCGCCTGTACATCCGTGGGGGTAATGTCTGCCGCTGGCTCATGCAGCACAACACGACTGACACCCGCCTGTTGCAGCGCCCCGTAAATACCCGACACCGGCACAATAGCCCCGAGTTTATGTCGTGACTCAACAAACTGTTGAACCGCATCACGGGCGGCGTTCATTACCTGTTCAACACCCAAACCACCCTGTGTGTAGAGGTCAGCTTTAACCCGGTAGGTGGTGATGGTGGCACCCTGTACTGTCAGGTCGTCGGTCAACTGCCGGACGTGTTTCTGCATCAGATGATCCGTGACGGTTTTCAGCAGGTCAGCCGATGGTGTGCCATCCCCTTCATGAGACAGGATGGTGTTGATAATGTCCGCGTCGTTTTGCCGCTTGGGCTTGGCGTCTTTCACCTGACCGGATGCGCTGAGACTCTGGAAGATATAAGCCCCTTCGGTTCCGGCGTTGGTCTGCCCTTCCATAGAGAGCTGGATTCGGTAACGGTAGGGGTCATCTTTTTCCATGACTTTTTCACGGGGAGGAATGGCGTCAGGATCACCGGCATCAATCACCAGTCGTTTAACGTTCCACAGTGCGCCAAGGTTATCCAAATCGGAATCGGTGGCGTAAGGCAGCATCACCGCCTGGGCTTCGTCGTTGATCTTTGCCCGTAGCAGCATTTCCCGGTAGGCGCAGACCTCAAAGATTTTATAAGCGGGGTCGCTTTCCAGTGGTGCGGAAAAGTCCGGGTAACGCTGTTGCAGCTCGGCCAGAATCTCACTGAGGGTTTGCTCATAGTCCAGCGCCTCAACCACCTTGGGTGGCGGGAGCTGTGACAGGTCGATAACGGTAAAAGCCATTAGATAATCAATCCTTCCAGAGTGACGGGTTTACCATCAGGTAAATATTCGCCTTCCAGATCCAGTGTCACCTGTCCACTGCTGACACTGACCACCTGCACCTTGTCCAGCTTCAGCCGTGGCTCCCAACGGTCAAGGGCTTCTGCCACGGCGGCGTAACACTCACTTTTCCAGACGCTGTTCACCGGCGCGTCAATCAGGTCAAACAGCCTTGAGCCGTAGTCACGGCGCATCAGCCGGGTGCCTAAGGGTGTGCGCAGAATGTCCGCAATGCTCTGCCGCAGGTGCGCCTGCCCTGACAATATTTTCCCGGTATGGGCATCAATGCCGTTCATTGTTGCTGCCCCGTGGTTTGTGTAGTGGACGGGCCAGAAGCGACACCGGAATGCTTATGGCTGTTGTAAATTGCCCGGTCGGCCTGCATGGACCGGGTCTGGTCGGTGATGTCGCCGGTGGCGGTAATGTTCTGAGTAGCGGTGATATTGCCGTTGACCCTCAGGTCGCCGGTGAACTCAATGCCACCGGTGCTTTTTAATTCTGTGGTAGCGCCATCTGGCAGTACCGCCTTGAGGTGATGCCGTTTGCGGTCATACTCCAGCCAGGCACCATCAGGAAAGGTGTAGATTTTTTTATCCGGGTCAACGGACGGTGCCGGGTTGCTGGCCGTATACCCGGCAGGCAGCACCCAGCCCTGGGCAAAGTTGCCGGACGGGCTTAATACCACCACCTGCTCGCCCACTTCCGGCATATCCCAGCTGCGGTTATTGCCTGCCCTGGCCACCAGTGGCGGTAACCAGGCCGTAACCAGGTCGCCAATTTCCACCCGTACCGCTGGCGGATCGTAACGCACCGCCTGCACCCGGCCAGGGCGAACCAGGTTAGCCAGCTTGCGGGCCAGCTCCACCAACTCAAACGACTCGTTCATATTCATGCTCGTTACCGGTTCCGGTGTCAGGCTCAATGCCCACATAAACCTCTTTGGGCAATACCCCGGATTCATTCCAGATGCTGTCACCCAGGTTAACCACCTGCCGCCAGCTGACACCCCAGAGCGCTGTGCGGGTACTGTCCAGCGTGCCGCTGTAGAGGTTGCGGGCGTCGAGCCGTTGGGGAATGCTGCACTGCCCCTGCAAGCCCCACAGGTTGTCAGGAATCAGCAGCATTAGACTTTCCACCAGGTTCAACACTGCCCGGTCTCTGGGTAATCCGGGTAGATCCTTCGCCACCACAAACGCCGTCAGTTGCAGTTCCACATGACGCCGACCGTCGCCCAGTGCCGTGTTACCCGGTACAGCCAGTGCCGCCAGGTAGATAGCGGGTGCTGTTTTGCCCAGCCGTTTCAGCTCCGAAGCGTCAAAGCGGCCACCGTGCAGGTCGCAGGCTTTAAGGGCGGGTAAACGCTTTTTAACACCCGCGATAACCGCCTCTAAAAAGCTCAGCAGGGTTACAGGAGCTGGTTCAGCCATGCCTCGATGACCTCGTTCAGTTCGTTTTCATTATCAGACGACAGACCCAGATAAGGCCGTGCAGGGATCGGCTTGCCGACAGGCTCCCCGCCTAACTGGTGGATTGCGCCATAAATCAGCCCGGTGCCGATCTGCACCTCATCGCCATTCACCTGGTAAGCGATGGAGTCCAGCAGATGCCCCTGATACTCCAGCATGCCGCCGGAGGAACGACCTGACTTGCGGGCTGCCCAGTCATCGCTCAACGGCTCCCAGGGAGAGCCGTCCGGCGCTTCCTTCTCTTCGGACAGACGCCGCCGGGTCTGGCTTTCCACCGTGCCGCCGATCTGCTCCAGCAGGTCGTCATAATCGGCTGAGGCCAGCTGGTTCAGGCGTTCGGCCAGCACCTCCAACCCTTTGGTGTCCTGGGTAAGGGTAACGCCCGCCATTACAGGAGGCCGCCCAGGGTCTTGCGGGTATGGAGCCGTTTACCACTGACCAGCTGCACATCGCCCGCAGTGTTCTCACCAGGCGTACTGGCTTCGGGCAAGCCAAGACGCATGGAACCGTCAGCCAGCGCCTTAAGGGTTTTAACCGCATTCTGGTAGCGCCCTTTCACCAGGTCGGACATAGTAACCTCGGTCTCGCTGAGCCAGTACACGGTCAGGCTGACCGCCAGTCGTTTAATGGTTTCCGGCACTTTTGGCAACGGCATCAGGTAACGGCTGGACAGGTGCATGTTGATCTCGTCCGTGGCGTCGGCAATGGCCCGGTCCACCACGGCAGTATTGATCTCGCCAGTGCCTTCCCGGTCTGACAGGATAATCAGCTCGTCTTTGCCGATGCGCTCGATCAGGTCCTGCTGGGTGATGTAGGCTGCCATAGTCGCTCACTGCCTATTCAATAATGAGATTTGTTTCAGCCTTAAGCTGGCTAATCTGGTCATCGCTTAGCATTTCAGCCTTGATCGTTCTGCCTTCGTGGGGCCAGAACTTGCCGCAGCGGTAGAAGCCGGTTTTTGACTTCGCCCGGATGTGGTAAGTGTCAGAGGTTGCTTCAGGTTCGGATTCCGTTGATTGTTCGCCCCGGGAATCGGTCAGAGTTTCGGTTTCTTCCTGCTCATCCTCGTCCAGTGCCAACATGTCCTGGGTATTGAGAATACGTTCAATCAGTTCGTTATTGGTGCCGCTGGTTGGAAACTCTTCGCCCAGTTGCTCAGACAGCCCTTTCAGCATGGTTTGCAATTCGCCTTTTCTCAGGGCCTTGAGTTCTTTTTCTGTGCTCATGGTTCTGGTCTCTGTGATGGGGGGGGTTCATTGACCAGGCTGCTATGGGGGGGCAACCTGGTCAGGCACAGCAAAGGCTTCTGTTAGAGGTACGGCGTGACCAGCACTTCCACAGCATTGCGGTTGATGTTGGTGGCACCGGCTGCGTTACGCTCTGCCTTGACGATCTCGAACGCCTTGTCACGCAGGGAGGGAGGCACGACCAGCACGGTCGGGTTCACGCCCATTGGACGACCACCGTCCGCTTTCACGCTCTGCATACTGGCGTAGGCGGCGTTGAAGTTAGCGGCGGTCAGGGCAGCCTTGGAACCAAAGGCCAGCTGCCAGAGGCCAAAGCCGACGTTTGAGCGGCAGTCCACGCCATACTCGGCCATATTCCGGGTAAAGCTGGGCTCGTCTGTATCCTTGTCACGACGGGTGAAGACCGGCTTTTCGCGTTCCTGGAAGATCAGCGGCTTGAGTGAACGACTGGTGTCCAGCAAGTACCAGGCTGGCTCTGTACCCGCCTGCGTGTTGCTGACGGTCACAGCTGTACCGGTGCCGTCCACTTCCGGATACACCGGGTGATCGGTGTCGAAGAAGTTCTGACCGTCGTAGCACAGGGTACTGAAGCCGCCAGCCAGAAGGTTGAAAATCAGTTCATCCGGAAAAACGTTGGACGCTCGCCCCATCTCTTCAAACATCGGGCTGTAAACACCAATCTCGTCATCCTTGATGTCATCACGGTTGACACTGACCGTGCTTTCCCAGTGCTTGTTGGTGATTGAATATTCGTGGGTCTTCATATCCTTGACCACACGATCACCCACCCACTCCCGGAAGCCGGGCCAGTTACCCAGCCAGCCGTAGGTATTGGATCGGGAGCCTGATGCCACGCGCATGGCGATCTTGTCCCACATCGGTTTGGCATTGCCAAAGCCCTTTTTAAACGCTGCATTGAAGGTGACAAAAAGGTTTGTCAGCAGCGACCCGGTAATAATGGCCATTGTTGTTTTTCCCTAAAAACGGTGAGTGGATGGTTTATTCCCAAGGTTACGCCTGACAGTCGTCCAGACTGCTCAGGAACTCTTCTTCTGACACACCGGACTGACGACACAGTGCCAGCTGCTCGTCAGTCAGCTTGCTGTGTCTGGTGCCTTCCGGCTTCTTGCCGCCCTTGCCCGCTTCGGTGCTGACAATCTGCGGCGCAGACTCAACAAAGGACTTGAAGCGTTCCAGTCCGCCTTCCTGCCGACAGGTGGCCAGGTGATAGTCTTTACTGGCCGGTGCCACCTTGCCCGCTTTAATAGCTGCGTCTACTTCGGCTTCAACTTCTTTGTCCTGGAAAGACTTCAGGGAGGTTTCGGCAGTAGTGGCCCGGTTCAGCGCCAGTTCGTAGTCGGCCTTGGGCACGAACTTGTCAGCGTCCGGGGTTTCAGCACGGTTCAGTGCCAGTTGATGGTCACTCTTCAGCTTGCCGATTGCCTGGACAGCTTCCGCCTCGGTGGCGTCTTCCTTCAGGCTCAGGGCAGAGCGCATAGCTTCAGACAATGGCATGTCTGCTTCTCCTTTTTGGGGGTTGTTTTTTTCGTGGTTAAGCGCAGGAAGCTGCGGCAGATTTTGAGAGTTGGTCAGGCCGACACTTTTGATGCGGACGACTTCTCCCTGGTCGTTCCAGTAGAA
The DNA here is from genome assembly GCF_025562715.2 of Endozoicomonas gorgoniicola. NCBI lineage: Bacteria > Pseudomonadati > Pseudomonadota > Gammaproteobacteria > Oceanospirillales > Endozoicomonadaceae > Endozoicomonas > Endozoicomonas gorgoniicola. The sequence continues at coordinate 1,759,024 of NZ_JAPFCC010000001.1, read as the reverse complement.
GGCCGGGCTGTAATACTTGTAGGACTTGCCCTCTACCAGCTGACGACCACTGTCGTTCCACTCGACACGACCCCAGATAGCACCGTCACGAACTTCAAGGTCACTGAGTTTGATCCAGGCTTGAGCCGGTGCTGCTTCGCCTTTTGGGCCTTTCAGTTCAGTGGCGTGCTCGATGTCCCAGGGAACATCACGACCGACATTGCGGGTTCTTGCCAGAACGGCTTCAGGGTTGGAGTTATGCCAGGTGCGCCCGTCCTGGCCGGAGAACTGACCGGCTGGTATCAGCGGCAGCCACTCGGGAGCCTGGCCTGATTCAGTCAGCTGGAAGTTCAGCGCAAGATCCACGGCTACATGGTCTTGTTCCTGTTCGGAGTTAAGTGCGAGATAGAATGCGTTCATAGCCTTTGAGGTTAAAGGCTATGGCGGGGAATCGGTTCTAAAGGGTTTTAGGGGATTTTCTCCGGCGGGCTACCGGGGAACTTTGCTCAAGGTAAGAGTTTTGGCGGACTCATTAGCAGTCTATTGAAACAAAAAATCCGGGTAAAGCTTAATCCTCATCATCGAAGTAAATCTCATGCACTCTCGAAACCCGGTAAAACCTTGGCTTGTCATTCTTGTCCGTCTCGACATTCACATCCACATTGAACGACACTTTTAGAGGGTTTTGGTTTTTGTCGTGGATGAGGTATCGGATTTTTTCCCGATCCATTTCTGAAAGAAAGAAAACAGATAAAGGGTCAATGGAAAGAGATTTAACAACTGCCTTGTCCCCTGTGCGCCCATCAGCCTTTGGGTCGTCAATGTTCGTCTGATGAAAGTACATCAGTACATTTTTATGGTCAGCATCACTGGTTTGCTCCAAAGCCTGTTTCGAAAGCAGGGCTCCCCTTCGAGCCTGTAACGCCTCATCACTGGTAAATTTAATATTGAACTTTACCTTTGCGTCAGCCCTTTCTTCCTCATACTCAATGACCGAAAAGCCTAACTGGCCGTCTTTGTTATCTGCTACAGCTTTGAGGATATCCGCAGCCCGGTCACATTCTGTTTTGGTATAAGGAACTTCTGATGCTTCTACGCCCCCTTCTTTTCCTACCCCTCTAAAGTACTTAATTCGATCAACAATATTATTCATAAACTCCATAAATATGTTGATAGAATCGAGGGCTGGAAATAAAGCTCCGAGTATATCGGTGGCACTGCCAAGCTCGGCGAGAATGCAGTTATTTTCTATCTTCGTTATATAACCGACATTCACCACCCAGCATGACATTTTCCTAATACCTGCTATCTATTATCAGATAAGCAAATATCAAGAAGCCTTGTTATGCCTCCTATTCAATACCGCTCTCAGGTCATGGATCATCTCGGTCTAGTGGCTGGAATGTGCAAAGAGCTGGGCATTGCCGACCATATCGACAGGCGCGCGCCCAAAGTATCTGACGAATGGAACATCTCCCACGGTGAGGCCGTTGTCGCGATGATTATCAATGGCCTCGGCTTTACGGGGCAGTCTCTCCACATGTTCCCTCAGTTCTTCTCCAATAAACCCCTCGATAAACTGATCAGAGAGGGGATTGAGCCCGAACACATAAACGACAAAGTTCTTGGAAGAGCACTGGATGAACTGTTTGAACTGGGTGTCAGTAAAGTCTATTTTGAGCTGGCTATCAAGGTGGCTACGCATCTCAAATTGCCATGTGATGCACTCAACCTTGATGGCACAGGATTTCACGTCGATGGCCGTTATAACAGCGAGGAGGAAGTCAGTGACGAAGACCTCAATTGCATCAGGCTTTGCAAGGGCTACAGCCGAGATCATCGTCCTGACCTGAACCAGGCCATATTGCTCCTGCTGACCGAAAACCGGGCAGGCATTCCGATGTTTATGAAAGCAGCCAGCGGTAATGTGACGGACAAGACCAGTTTCAAACAAGTGGTTTCTGAGCATATAAAGAGCTTCAAAGCGGCACTGAATGCCCGTTACTTCATCGGTGATGCCGCATTGTATGTGGCTGAAACCGTTCAGGAACTGAGTCAGCAGGATCAGTTGTTTATCTCCAGAGTTCCTCTCAACATTGGTGCAGCCAAAGAACTGGTTCAAAGTGCGCCATTGCGCTCAATGGTTGAGGTTGAAGGGTTTGAGCATTACGAATCTGTAGAGACTCTGTCTGACTATGCAGGTGTCGTACAACGTTGGGTACTGTTTCGAAATAATCAAAGCCAGAAAACAGAACAGAAGACACTGACAAGGCGTATGCAGAAAAAGTCCCTGAAGGAATTCAAGGAACTTGAGAAATTGGGCAAGAAGCCATTCTGTTGCGAATCGGATGCCATGGAAGCTTTCAAGCTATGGCAAAAACAGTCCGTATACTGCCAGGCTGAACCTGAGATCATCGAGAGTCCCTGCTATAAAACCAAAGGCCGTCCTGCTGATGGGACAGTTCCCGACCACTATGAATATTATGTGACAGGCTCCTGCGCGGTTGCTGTACAGACTCGTCGTGATGCAGAAGCATCGTTGGGTTGTTTTGTTCTGGCAACCAACGATACAGATACAGCCCGGCTTGACGCTGGCGAACTACTGAGGACGTATAAATCCCAGCAGCAGGTTGAGAGAGGTTTTCGCTTCCTGAAGAGCCCTGATTTTCTGGTGTCTTCACTGTATCTCAAAAAACCTGAGCGTATTGAGGCCCTGTTAATGGTGATGACACTCTGCCTTATGGTCTATGCTGCAATTCAGCATCGAATCCGCTATGAACTGAAAAGGCAGAGCCGAACGTTCCCGGACATGAAGAAGAAACCAGCCCAGAACCCAACGGGCAGATGGGTTTTCCTGTGCTTTGATGGGATTCATGTGCTGTCGGTTAACGGGACGGAGAAACACATGGTTGGAATATCGGAGAGGCAATCGACGATCATTTTTATTTTGGGCTCAACGTACCAAGAAATTTATTCCTGAATAGGGTGGTGAATGACGGATATAAAGCTTTATATCGTCGGAAGCCTTGCCGCCTTTCGCTCTTGCTTTCTTGTGTATGTGCTTCCGGTATTCCATAGCCAGTGCCTGAAATGACAATGTCATATCAACCAGCTCTATCGGTTCATGTATGTCGAGGTGAAGTTGTATTCTTGCTGAACTCATGGCATCCAAACCAACTGAACTCATGACCTAATCCCTAAAATAATCGGCAACAGTAAAGCTATACTGATACTTTTGCGTACGAATGTACAAGAACTCAGGTCAAAGTTTTAAACAAACATCGCCGTTAAAGGGGTCTTAAAGGGGGTAGCCACTGAGTTCTCATTTCAGGGCTATCGTTAACCACCCGGATACAAAAAAGCCTCAGGGAGCACCTGAGGCTTTTTTATCGAGCTTTACCAGATAAGGGTAACGCTGCTCAAAATCATTAACCGTTTCCCTGACATAGTTTCTAACCTGCTCGTCAGAAAAAACATCCACATCGATCAACCGGGCAAGATACGTTACCGCCCTGTCAGCATGCTCAGACGCAGAGGAGGGTGCGTCATCACTCTTGATATCTGCATAGGCCAGATCATTCATAACCTGGTGCAGCGTGACTGCCGGAACCGTTACATGCTCGTCATCCTCCCGCTTGATTCTGTCGATATCGACCAGATACCTTGAATGCAACTTTGCAAGCAAAGACCTGACGGCCTGCTCGCTCATACCTTCGCCAGCTTCGTAATACTTCGAGATATCCGATATAGCATCAGCAATCTGTCCACGCAGAGAGCGATAGTAGTTATGTTGCACCAGAGACAACAGCACACTCACTGCATATACAAAAGCTGTGCCTGTTACCAAACAGGCCGAGATAATTCCAAAGGTTGTAAATATATCCTGCATAGCTATTTCCTTATATTTGATAATGTTCAATCAGCGTCACACTTTTAAAAATTCTTCAATCTGTGACTTGTCACGCTCCATTAACCGGTGCGCACCATGAATCAGCCGCGTGATAACCTCGGCCTGTTCGGTGTAATCCAGGCCGGTCATCAGTTCCTCAAGACAGGCGCGGGTGCCTTTGTAGATTTCCAGGTTAAGGTTCTCCGCTCCCCTGGCCTGTTTCCAGGCGCGCTGGCGTTCGCGCTGCTTGCGTTTGCGCAGCCTGGCAGCCTCACGCTTCTTTTCCTGTTTATCCATGACTGAGCAGTACCTTTACCAGGTCAAACAATAAAACGGTGGCAACACCCGCTATAAATAAATGATGCGGGTGTTCAGTAAATGCCGTTAGCACCTGTATAACGACCATACACACAGCACCAAATATAAGACTCTCCATCAGTAGCATCATTCGCCCTCCTTCTTAAACGCCCTTTCCTTCCCCTTAACCACCGTTTCAAGGTGCGTTAAACGCCCTTTACCGGGGTTATAATCCCACCCCGGATCAATCCCCTTGGGCACGTCCATAATTTCGCCGGTGCGCTTGTTCGTCCACTCCCTGGTCTCGATGTCAGGAGCCTTAAGACCGTGTTTGCCCTTGATGCGGTTGTACTCGACCTGTGACACCTGCCGTACACGACACTTGCAGCCCCACCCGTTTTGGGGGTAATGGGTGTTCCAGAAACTGTCATCAGCCGGTAACAGCAGCCCTTGCCATTGGGTGTGCTCTTTGCGGTGCTCTTTGGACGGGCCCAATTCGTACAGCAGGTAAGGATGGGTTTTCCTGGTGCGCTGGATGCGGTCCCACTGACCGGCAGCGCGGGCAGTGCGCAGGTTGGTGTCGTAGATAATTCTTAAACGGTGAGGGCTGCCCAGCTGCGCCAGCTGGGTCTTACCTGTTACCGGGTCGGTCATGTCCTTAATGCCCCACCACCCTTTTTTCTGTAACAGCGGAGTCAGCTCCTTACGGAACTGCTGGAGGGTCTGGCCTTCCGCAATCGCCTTTAATGTGCCGTCGCGGATGTCCTGCAAAATATCCAGCTGCATGGCCTTGGCGACGGTAAAAACGGTCTGGTGTTCATACTTCCAGACATCCATCCAGCTAAACGACGGTTTTAATTTTTTGTTTTTGAAGTACTCTAATACTTCTGGTGGTGGCTCACTGGGAAACTTGAACTCAGCCATCACCTAACCCCCTAGCCTTAAAGGTTCCTTCTGCCAGTTTTGTTATCAACTTCGAGGTATCCATTGCACCGTCTTCCAGCAGCTCAGGCAAACGGGCCAGAAACTCCTCAAGGTCTTCGCATTCATCCGCCAGGGTCTGGACAGGGTCAAGAATGGGTTTCATGACGGGTTCCCATTCCTCCAGCATCTCGCTTTCCAGTTCTTCCAGAATCTTCTCATCAGAGCCTGGTTGTTCACGGTTTAACCCCAGGGATGGGGTGTATCCCGCAGAGCTTTCGGAAAGCGAACGGGACAGAGCTAAAGAGTGATTCAGGGCAGGTTCAGATACTGGCTGCACTTGCCCCTGTGGGTGCATCAACTCAGCCCCTTCATCAGCATCAGCAAACCCGAACCGGTCCAGCAGCTGGGATTTTTCGATTTTAAGACCACGGTCAATCATTGGCCCCAGAGCTTCGGACAGTGTCTTGAGGTCTTCCGGCTCGATGATCGGCAGTGTAATGCGGGGGTATTTTTCCTGTGGCCCGTGGTTCAGGTCGATGTACCACTGCACCAGGGTTTGCAGGGTATTCGCCAACTGCCGGGCGTCGTCTTTCTGGATATCGCCGCGAACGTCATTATGAACATTGGCCTGGGACTGGCTGCTGCCGTCGTCTGCGGTCATGGTCTGACCCAGTACGCCCTTACTGATCTGCCGGTCTGCCCATTCGGCCATGTTCTGGAACAGGGTATCGCCGCCAGTGCCTTTATTGGTCTCGATCAGTTCCAGTTTCATGCTCTCGGGAATGGCGGCCCCGGCATCGCTGGCAATGTTGGCGATGGCATTGACCAGTGTTTCGATTTCCTCATCGGTGGCGTTTGTCCCGTACTTGCCCACCCGGATCGGCATCCCGAACACTTCCGCAAACGCCCACCAGTCTTTCAGGGTATAGCCCTTGAGCATGTACATCACAGCCGTCAAACGCGCCAGCCCGTTACGCACCGGCAAGCCGCTTTTGATGCGGGGCATATGGATCAGGTACTTGTACGGCTCCAGTTGTCCACCTTCGACAGTGTGGTTCTGGTGCCGTAGCTCCCTGCCGGTTTCGTTGTCGAACGTGAAGAAACGGGGGTCAGCCCAGCGGTAGTCGCAAGGCTGCCAGTGACCTTTATCCGTTTTCCAAACCACTTCTACCACTGAAAAGCCTTTGCCCAGCCCGTCCAGCAGGTCGAACAGCATATCGCTGAAGGTTGGCTCGCTGACCAGGGCGCGGATCTCGTCCGCCAGCTCGACATCCTTTGCATCTTCACTGACAGCCTCAACCACCGGCTCGATACCAGACACCGCCAGCTTACGGGTTCTTAACTGGCTGGAGTAATGGAGGTCACGCTCCTCCATCTCTTCCGCCAGTATCAGGTAGTCTTCCATATCGCCGTCGATGGCATTGCGCAGCACACTGGCCAGCCGTTCCGGTGTCAGGAAGGACGCCACTGAATGACCGGGCGACGCCTGTCTTACGCCGGTCAGGGTGGCGCGGGTGATGTGGCGGGTCAGGTCTTTTTTCTTGAACCCTTTGCCAGTATCAGGGTTGATGATGATGCTTTCGTTCATAGGAGCGAGCCTCGTCCCTTGAGTCCTCGGGTGACTCTGATGGTTCGATCACCGGTGTCTGTGTCCGGTGTTTGTTTTTTTACAGGGTGGTAGGCGTATTCCACCGCATCCATACAGGACGCCGACCACGCAAGGCATAAGGCAATGGCTGCGTCGCCGTGACGTTGCTGACTCCTGGCAGAGGCTGAGCCTGTACTGGTGTTGCCGTCGGGAATCTTGGGAATGCCTTTGACCACCTGGATAGCCCGCAGGTCAGATAGGATGTCAGCGTCTTTGGGTATCTCGATATTGTCGTCTTCAAAAGCCGCCTTGAAGGGTGGCATGTTTTCCAGATACCAGCCCTGGGTCAGCATCACCTCATCAATCAGCCCCGAGCCGTAACGGTAGCGGGCCTCTTCTGCCAGATAGGAACCGTTGCCCCTGGCATCGAGCTTGCCACCGCAGAGCCTGGGGAGCCGATCCCCGATATAGAACAAGATTTGTTCCTGGTTGCGAAACGGCACGTTTTTCAACTCAACAATAAACGGACAGCGACGCTTAAGGTTTTGCTCAACCATCAGCGGCGCAATCACGGTCAGGTCTCCATTGCGGGCGAAATCCTCACCAAAGGCGTGTTGTAACTCAGGGTTAAGGGCATCTAAAAGGGGTTTTAAATGGTCGTTACACCAGTCTTCAATAATGGGTCTGCGCTTCTCTTCTGCCCACTCGTTAAACTCGGCTGTGCCTTCATAACGCAATACCGGGGCTTCCATCATGCGGGACTCAATCAGCACCCGGCTCATATAACTACCGCCCGAAGCTTTAGGCACACAGAAGTATTCTTCCAGTGCGTCTTCTTCGGTGGCGGTGTCTTTCAGCAGGTTGTCCCGCCACTGCTGCTGAGACTGGGGCGTCCACTCCTGACCCGTTACCAGGCAGATACGCTTATAGAGGCCGTCCGCCAGGGCATCATCAAGGGTTAAGCGGTGGACACTGTAGCGCTTTTTACCGGCGCGGCTGTCGGTGATGAGTTCGTTAAACAGGTTGTCCACGCCGTTGTGGGTGGAGATCAGCCGCACCTTTGCGCCCCACATGGTCAGCGCCAGTGCTGCCTTGAGTACTTCCGCCAGACGTTCATGGAAAGCTGCTTCATCAATGGTGACATTGCCCTGCATACCCCGCAGGTTCTTGGGGCTGGAGGACAGCGCCTGTACCTTGAAACCGGAGTTCGGGAAGTACACGACGTAGGTCAGTATTTCCTTGTCGCCGTTTTCATCCAGAAAGATTTCTTCCTGGGCGGTGCTGGATACCTTGTCAAAGGCTTTGGCCCACATGGCGACAGCGTCGATAAACTCCCGCGCCATCTCCTTGTTGGAGCCTACGTAGAAGTGGTTGGTGCCGCCTGCCTCTTTCGACGCACCCGCCGCCAGGGTAGCGTCAGCCGCTTCGGCCCAGGTGATACCGGTTCGCCGGGACTTCTCCGCAATCTTCAGCGGGGAGTCGTCGGCGATCCAGCGTTGCTGGTAGGGGAGGAGGACGGAATCAGGAGCTTGCATTGATAACCTTTTGTAATGATATCCAGCCTACGCAACTATTTTTTTAACGCTTTACCAATAGGGCCGGATCGAGTCGCCACCTGCGCAGCCACAGCCTGAACCGCAATATCAATAACTGCCGCTTTAAAGTCAGCACTGTTTAGCAGCTCTTTTTTGATAGATTCCAGTTGCTCGGAAGATATACCTTTTGCCTGTTCAAATGCCTTTTCATTTTCTTGCTTCCAGGCACTCTCATACTGAAGACGATAGGCTTCCTTCTCGTACAGCTGGCTGACTGCATCAGCTCTGGCTGCATCTTCTCCCATCTGCTCACTGTAGCGATCCGGATTCAAGCAGTGCCCTTGTCCTATCAACTGATGACCAGTGACCAACGTCATCACGCAAATGGTCGTCATACCCCGAAAAATATACTCCTCAGCCCTGATCAGTGATTTGATATGGTCATGGTCAAAGTCAACAGGCTTAGTCATCACGCAATCCCCAGTATCTCTTTCTTAATGGTTTCAATGGTTGAGGCGGTCATGCCCTGGTTAGCCAGTGCCTCCCCGGCTTTGTCTGCGGCTTCCTCGGCAAAGGCTGTCCGCATCTCCTGCTCACGCTTCAGGCTGTCCCTTGCTGCCCGTTCCACTCGCTGAGTGACCAGCGCCAGCTGGTTGATGGCCTTAAGATCCGGCACCTCCTGCTCTTCCAGTTTCATCCCGACTTCAATAGCCAGGGTGTGGACGATCTGCTGGAGCATCCTGCCAATGTTGCTGACGGGTTCATCACCCAGGCGATCAACCCATACCGCAGATATTTCCTTTAGCTCACGGGTCTTGGCCATTATCCGGTCAGCCTGTTTCTGATAACGGCTCAAACTCGACTGGCTGACCTTATCCTCACCGTGTTTCTCACAGAGGGTATTCACCTCTTTGAGAATGTCCGCCTGACTCATCCGGTCTTCACGGATCAGCCGGTCCAACTCGGTTTTGATCGGCTTCGGCAGTCGTTTAATCCGGCTTTTGCGGTTACGGGTGTGCTTTGCCCTGGTTGCGTTCATCTTCCTGTACCTCCCGCCATTCCTTCTGGTGCTGTTCCCGCCGTTTGCGTATTGCCTCCAGACACCGGGGCAGGTGCGGGCATTGAGCGCATTTGCTCTGTTTCTTCATTTGGCACTGGGACGTTTCACACCCGCCACACTGGCACGGCCTGCCGCCACGTCTTCACCTCGACTGTTAAGGGTGGCCACCTGTATCCCCCCAACGTCTTCCAAACTGATAAGCCCCTGCTCTTTCAGGAACTGCATATGGGACACCGTTAAGTCACGGCTGATGTTATGCCCGTAACGGTCCAGCACCGTTTGCAAAATGGATTCGTTGGCCTGGTAGCCGTTCATCTCAGCCAGTGTCCTGAGGATGACCAGCCGCTGGTCGGCGTGGAGTACTGTTTGATAGCTCACGACTTACTCTCCCTTCTTGTTCGTCAGCAGGAACTGGTGGATGGTTTGCAGCAGGTTGTTCTGGGCGGTGATCTTTTCCTGTAAGCCGGACAGGTCGCTTTTGATGTCTGACAGGTCTTCGTGGGTCGCCAGTCGTTCCTGGTTGTCTTCAAGCCTTTGAATGCGCCTGTCCTGTTTCTTCTGACTCTCCCGCACCGCGTCAATCCCCTGTGTATTCTTCTGGCGTCGCTTATCCAGCGCTGTCCAGATAAACAAGGCCAATAAGGCCAGGGACTGAACCACGTCCCACCAGAACCTTGCCGCACCATAATCCATCTCAACCGGCATAGTGTTTCTCCCTGCGCTCCTTGAGGCGCTGACACTCCATACAGCGACAGGCGTCAATGCCTGCCGTCAGTCGTTCTTCAATCGAGGTTTCGCAGTCCCGGCAACAGGCGACGCCTTCTATATATAAAGGTTTCTCCCTGAGGCGTTGCCGGTGCTGTTGCAGCAACTGTTCCCGCTCGCTTTGTTCCAGCAGCTTGGCGCGGTCCAGGTCGTCCATGGCTACTTCTGCCCTTTGCCCTTGACGTAGTTGTAAATCCCGCCCGGTGCCAGTGCGGCCATGGCGGCCATGGGGTCGTAACCCTTATGCACCATATAAAAGGCCAGCCCGTAACCGAGATAGCTCATGACCTGCCGCCCCATCTTGTGCAGGGCATCGACCCAGGGGACGGTGGCAGTGTCCAGTTCCTTGCGGTAGGTTTCTTCCAGCATCTGGCGCAGCTCTTCACCCGCCATATCCAGCTCATGGCGAAACTCGTTGAGCTTGTCCTTGTCGGTGATGGCCTTGTCAGCGATGTCTAGAACTTTTGAAAACGGGTTCATCCATGACGGTATATTCATAAAAGACGCTCCTCATAAAGGTATTGTTGTAATTCGTAGGTGCGCTTCAGCCAGCCCCGGTAAAAACGACGCTGGCTGTCAGTTTGGGCAATGTCGAAATAGCGTCTGGCGCGGCGGCTTAGATAATCACTAAGGTAAGAAAGCGGCGGGTTGTGATGGGCATGTCTCAGAGTTTGGGGACCCATGAGGCCATCTACCTTCAGTCGCAGAGATTGCTGCAAGAAGCGGATAGCTGTCCGGGGACCCATATTGACGGCGGTATCCAGCACGACACAGGCAACAGCAACCGGTAGCTCATTACAACAGCATTTCAGCCAGTAGTCCTGGTAATAAATGGCTTCCGCCTGGCCGACGGTCAGGTTCTTGATATCAAGGTCAGGGTAAGCCCGTTTGCTGATGCCATAGTTGGTTTCGCCCCCGTTGTCGTTGGGGTCGTTGACATAGCCACCTTCCTCAGACAGCACAAAGGCAATGGCGGTTTCAAAAGCGGATGAGTAGGTTGATGCGTTCATGCCGCCAGTGTGCGGCAGCTGGTTCAGGGGTTGGTACTAAAGGGTTTTAGGGGATATCCCCAGAGGTGGGGGGGGAGGGCTGGCAGGCCGTTAAGCCTGCCCGTTGGTAAACAGATTATGCTGGATGCGGTTCTGATGCAACTGCCGCTGTTCCTTGATAATCTCGTAGATTTTCTGCTCGCTGAGCCGGAACTGCTGGCACAGCTCCCGGTGGTTGTGGCCGGTGAAGGAGTCATAGATGCGTTTGTTGCGTAACGCCCGTTTGATCCTGTCACCGTTGGGCAGGTAGTAATTCCTGCCACCACACAGGAACGACATCGCCAGTAACACACGCTCCATCTGCTTATAGGTGGCGTCCTCCTGCTCGCCTTCCCGCCGCATCTGGGTACGGATCGCCTCAGCCAGTGTCACCAGCTCGCCCGGCCAGTAGTCTTTCTGGTGCAACACGTCATCATCCAGGTGCGCCATGATGTCGTTGTTTTCAGAGTCGATGCCGAACAGGTCTTCCATATCACCCCCCCCTTAATAAAGATCGCTCACCTGACGACTGGCGTCTTCAAGATCGTCAAGAATGGCTTTGAGTGGATGACCGTTTTCCAGCTTCTGCTCTTCACAGTACTGGTAGAGCGCAGCAACTACCTCATCAGTCGCCTGTTTGGCTTCCAGCCAGGTCACGTAGTAGAGAGGCTTGGCGATATTTCTGTCCTGAGTATCTACATAGGATCTGACTTCCGATTCCAGGTAGCTAACATCGTCCTGCAAGGTCGCCACTTCAGTAGACATCTGCTCAACAAACCGCTCCTGCCCGAACTTCTCAATGATGGACGGTTCAATGCTGGCATATTGCACCAGTTCGTCAGGGGTCATATTGGCTACAAGTGCTTCATTCATTGGCATGGTCATTTCTCCCTGTTTTTAATACAACGCTTCTGCCACTGCTTGAGGCTTTCCAGCAGACGGCTACAGACGTAAGGTTCCTGCTCCAGCCAGTCCACTTTCTGGATACCGCGCCCGTGGTTAAATTTGGCGCTCATCCGTTGTACCCATGCCTCAAGGGCGTTTTCAGAGCCGTCACGAATATCGCCATTATTTGCCATCTCAATCCACAGGGCGCGGATTTTGTCCACCTGCCGACCTTGGCTTACGGGACTTTTGCGTTTGGCAAAAGGTCTTTTTTTAATGGTGGGTTTGAAGCCCAGTTTTTTGAAATAAGCCTCTACGGTATATAGCTGGCTCAGGGTCATGTCCTTACAGCTGGTTTTGCCGGTCTGGCCTTCCAGAGCTTCCCGGTAATCCTTGTCGCTCATGCCCAGCTCACGCTTGGCTACATGGATGCGAATAATGCACCGGTCGCGCTCCGGGCGCTTGGCGGCACTTCCCCCATCCCTGGGGGTCGCTTTGTGGTCGTGCCGTTCAGATGACATGCTTCACCTCCGGGTGATCCACGGCGAGGGCTTCCAGCAGGTGACGGCGATGGGCTTCAAAGTGCCTGATCAGCCGCTGGCTCTGCTCGTCGGCGTGTTTGAATACTTCGTCCTGGTTGAACTCATCGGGATAGACACAGGCTATGTCCCGGCTGACCATGTGCATGGCCAGCAGTTCGGCGATTTTGCGGGCGGTGAGTGGACGACCTTCAGCAGTCATACCGCCTCCAGCCTTTTAGTCTCATCGCCAGACATTCCCCTGTGAAGATCTGCATTTTTGCCAGCCTGGTAGCCTGAATAAATGGCATCCCTGTCTTGCGCTTTCGCTTTATGAGTCCGTTGTTTTGTTGGCTCTACTTTCGAGTGCTCTGCGTCCATATACCTATTAATCAACGCTTTGTTTTCTTCACTCTGAACGAACTCTTGCACCTTCTCATAAACACCAATAACCCAATGCAGAGCAAACAGGTCAGCCTTTCGAGTCTTGTTGACTTTCCTGTATCGCCTCAACGTCTTCATGTACGCAGAACGATCCTTTTTCAGCTGGCGGTACAGTACTTCATAGGCATAGGAAGCCACTAAAGCCTGAGACTCCATACCGATAAACTTAACCTTGGTGCATTCCCAATCAACGAGATACAAAGGCTCTACTCCGAAAGCTCTTTTCATCAAGCTAACCAATGCCTGGTGGTACTGCGGTGGGTTCCGAACCGTACCAACAGAACACTCGGCGGTCTCAATGCCAGATAAGGCTATCGTTTCGTCATTAACATTATGCTTCTCCATCAAAGCCTGAGCCTGACGCAAAGCAGTGGCTGCTTCATTAGCGTTACTCGATTTTGCCAACGCCAAACATTTTTTAATCTTTGCAAGTACCTTCTTGTCGCTCATACCGCCTCCTGAATACTCAATACCTGGTCACACTCAGCCAGCAACGCCTGCAAGTCCGGGCGTTCCTCGCCGTGTTCCTCGGCAAAGTCCAGCTCATCCCGCAACTGCTGAGCCTGACGGGCGCACAGGTCGATCAGGGTGCTGATCTGCTCGTCCTTGTGGGCGATAACACGGGCACCGGCAAAGCCTTCCGGTTCGGGTTCCGGCTGGGGCAGATCGGCAAGACAGTAGACATTCATGTGGTCTTTGATGCCCAGCTCTTCGATGGGCTGGATGATGGGTTTGATGTCCTTAGTCATTGTTATTGTCCTCTAAGAGTGGAGGTGGGTTCCCCCACCTCCGGTTTCTCCTTTATGGTTGTTATTCCCCAACAACAACCAAAAAGGAAACTGATAAATGATCCAGGAAGACGAACAAAGCAGATTTTTACGCCTTGCTGTTTACTCCCATATCATTCGAGTCTTCGGTGAATCCCTCACTGAAGCGGACTCTCACCTCCTTCACCGGATGCTCCGCCGCTTGAACAACAATCAGCGCCAAGGCGACTACCCTCATGAGGAACACGAGCTATCAGTTGCGCGAGATTTTGTATTGTGCTGGTTAGAAAGGCATGATCCTCTGGAGACACCTTTATCGAAGTCTCATCTCTCACCGCCTCAAAACCCAACCGCTCAAGAAGGCGCATCATAGGGGCTGCACAACAATATAAGTCCGAGATCGTGGCGTTTTTTTGATCTGACATAACCGCCTCCTTAAACCGCCGCCAGATCCAGCGAAATATGCCGCCACTGGTCACTGTCACCAATACGCTCATACAGGTTGATGTAACTGGTGGAACCCGCCACGGTGATGGAGTCCATCAGCGCCTCCATCGCCCGGTGCCACTCTTCATCATCAATGTCCAGGTCTTTCAGCCCCAGCACCTCGGCAGTGCGCAGCTGTCCTTTGCGGTTGGTGCGGAAAGCCCGTTCAACCAGTGCCTTGATCTCCGGACGGCTGTTTTCTGTCCAGCGGTTCAGGCAGTTGTCGATCAGCTCCTTGGCGGCCTCGATGCGCTCGTCAAAGGTGATGTGATCCTGATTCCTGAGCTGCACTTTGTAACGTCCGTCAAACGACAACAGAATAATGTTGCCCTTCTTGCCGCCGATCTTGGCACCGTACTGCTCGGCGGACAGCTCAACAAACGCCCGGATATCGCCCAGCACCTTCTTCTTGAACTGCACCAGCATGTCCCGCTGGGGCAGTGCTGCGGCGATGATCTCCGTCACCAGCTCATCACGAGCCCGGTCGATGGGCTTGATCAGGTTCTCAGGCACCAGACGACCCTGATGGTCTTTCTTGTAGCCTGCCGGTACGGTGGTGGTGGCTTTCTCTTCCATGGGGTTATCCCTCGTTGTGGTTATGGGTTGTGCTTTTTCTGCTTTGATGGTCAGTCGCATACGACGCCATGCTGTATGGGACAGGCTCAAGTCTTGCTGCTGCATACCAGTCGTGCTCCTGCACTTTGTGGCACTTCCCCCATCCCTGGGGGGCGTCCAGCTCCTGTCGTTCAATGGTTTAGCGCCTTACCCAGCGCAGCTGACACTCTTTGTAATTCACCACATGCGCTTCGTACTCGATGCCGTTGTTGCCCTTGCTGTAGACAGTTGGCTCACCGAATACACCACACTTGTAGTGGTAACTGATCCTGATGCGTGGCTGGCCGCTGCCCAGTTCGACTTTCTCGACGGTGAACCCGTCCCGCTGAAGCTGGTTGACGGCGTGTGTCGCCTTGACCAGTGAGTCGCTGATGTAGTCCTGTTGCATATTGCGTGTTCCCCCGTTGGTGGCATGAAAGTGGATGGACTGTTTTTGTTGTCGTTGTGTCATCGCTGTCATGGTCTTTTCCCTGGTTGCCTAAAAGGTCTTTAATGTGTTGTTAACTGCCTTTTACTGCTTACTTCCTACGGTTACGCCACCTCCCACATGCGGCGGTAAATGGTGCCACTGGGCTCCCGTGACTGCCCGTCGGCTTCTTTGGCCTGACACCAGAGATTGAAGATCTTGCATGCCTCTTCCTGGTCACGGCAGCGGCTGCGGTTCGGGCAGGCATCGCACGGGCAGCCGGTGGTAGCCGTGTACAGGTGCCGGGTTGAGTCGTAGGTGCGCGGGCTTATGTCGGCCAGCTCGGTGGTGTCGATGTGCAGGATGTCGATGGTCATTACACGGCCTCCCTGGAGTTATCCTTCTCTATGTTTTTCAAAGGAATCCGCGAATGCTCACAGCCTGAACGGCAGGCGTGGTACAACTGCACACGGGTTGGGTTGGTAGCGCAGAACTGACGGTTCTGGAACTCGATGCAACGGTCACGGGGCAATTCGCCTGCCACCGGGCAGTTGACGCAATAGCCCATGAATGCGCCTGCGAATTTCTCCTTAAAGGTGTGGATACGGTGGGCTGCGTACTTGCCGTTGACGACCTGGCTGACCTGGGTGGATGAGCAGTCCAGGCGTTCAGCCAGCTGCTTGCGGCTCAGGCGTTGGGCGACCTTGCAAAGCTCCCGATGCCATTGTTCGTTGATGTAATCTTCCATGTTAATAACCCTTTATAAGCTTATGATTTGCTGGGTGTTGTGGTCGTGAAGCATCCCCCGGTGCATATCAATACTGGGGGCTCTTGGCCCGGTGGACTGCACCAGGCGGTAAGCCATTTCGCCGCCGCTTTCGCCTGCCTCCCGGACGTAATCAAAACGGTGCAGGCTGCGCAGCCAGCCGGTCACTTTGCGGTACGACAGTTCGGTCACGGTGCTCAGTTCCCCGGCGGTGCTGACCCGCAGGATGCGCAGCCCCAGCCATAGCTTGCCTTCCGCACTGTCTGGCTCCGGCGCCCTGGCTGCCGGGCTGACAAATACCGGGATAAAGTGGTCTTTGTTCGGGTCGTACAGAAACTCTTTTGAGGGTGTCAGATCCGGTGCCTGGCTGCCGGTGTTGCGGTTCAGCCAGTACTGACGCCTGCCCTGCTCCACATAGTCCGCCTGCATCAGCAGTTGCACATAGTTGCGCACGGTGCGGGCTGCAACCCCGGCAGAACGTGCCAGCCCGGCAATGGAGAACTGATCCTGTTGCCGCATCTGCTGCCAGATGGACTGTCGGGCTGGTGATGTCCGGGTGGGCTTTCGGAACATCGCCTGTCTGCCTTCCTTTATTGTCATTATTATTCCCCCCCTGCCCTGTTTAGATGGTCGTGCTACGCTGAAACCCCAAGAAAGTACGTACCCTCAGCTGCCCGGAAGTTGGCAAGGTCCATACTCTGCACAGCCAGTTGCGCCGCCACCTGCTCGATGCGGAACAACCCGGTGGTAATACGGCGGGTGTTGCCCCTGGCGTATTTGTAGAGGTCTGCCAGCAGGTCATCGCTGACGATCACTTCACAGAGCTTGTCGGTCAGCAGCCGGGCGTCGGTCATGTCCAGTGGCTTGAACTCCACGTCGATCAGGAAGCGGTTATCGAACTTCTCGCTTTTCTTGATCTCTTTTTTGATCTCTTTCATGCCCACCAGGATGATGGGAACGGTGGACATATCCTGAAGGTCCATGATGGTGTCCCGCAGGTCGGGAAAGCGCACCAGGTAGTCGGCCTCATCAATAAACAGTGGGCGGTTCTCCCGGCTCAGGGTGTTGGTGATGGTGTCAAGCATGTCGCCGATATACCGTTTAGGCGGAATTTCCAGCTCCCGGCAGATGGCGCGCAACAAAGCGGACGGTGTGCGCCAGGCCGCCATGGAACGGACGTAATAGGCGTTGTGCTGGATGGCGAACCAGGCGGTGGCGGTGGTTTTGCCCAGACCGGTCTCACCGTGGATCAGTCCCAGCCGGTGGGTCAGGCGCATGGGGGCATTGAGCAGAGCCTTGCCCTGGGCGGCCAGTTTGGCCACGTTTTTGACAGGTGCGGTAATGTTTCTCATAATTATTGGTCCTTATTGGTAAGTTGTGTGGGTGTCTTCACCCGCTTTTGGTAAGGGTTGTTGGCGCAGCCCTTTACCATTCCCTTCCTGATAACTGCCTAGCCTTCATTGAACGTCTCTATTCCGAACTCATCGAGAATCAACTTGTGTCCCTCCCATTCGGAGGTGGTTTCCTGCCCCTCTTTCCAGCGCAGTTCAAACTCGCTGAGGGTTTCACCGGCTTCCTGCCGTTCCTGCAACTGATACCAGCGACGGAACCGGGCGTAAGGGGTTTCAGCCTTCTGTGCCGGAGTGGCGTCCGGCGGGAGCTTGTTCTGGTTGATGAAGTCCGTCATCGCCCGTTGCAGCTCGGGGCTGGGATTTTCTTCTTTGGCGCGCTGTTCGGCGGCCTGGTCGGCAGCACTCAGGGCTTCGCTGGCTCCGGCCAGGTAGTCGGTGGTGTGTTCCTGGCTGCGGCGGGGCAGCTGGGTGACATTGGCCTGTTGTTCAGCGATCTCACGTTCACGGCGGACAAAGATTTTCTCCACCAGTTCGCTCTGGTCGATCTTGCGCCCTTTCTTCTTCAGCTCGGCTTTCTGCTCAGCGATCTTCTTCTGTTCTTTCTTCATGGCCCGTGCCAGCTCTTCACGGCTGATGCCGGTAATGGCGGGGTTCTCGGCCATGCAGACAAAGGCACCGCTGAGTTCAAACAGGTAGATGCGGCCAATGTCGGCGCTGTCGTAACGCACCATCAGGCGATCACCGACACGGGAACCCAGCTCACCGGCCACGTACCAGCCGCCATCCAGCTTGATGCCTTTTTTCTGGACGGTGCGTTCGCCCTTGTTGCCGGGGATCGGTTCCAGCAGCAGGTCAAGCACCCGTTCGTTGTCGATGCGGCGGACGGGTTCCATCCATTCCTGCACCATCTGGTTGGGGGTTTTGCCGTTCAGCCCGTCGTGGCTGTTGTGCATATAAAAGGTGTCAATCCAGCGGTCACAGAACGTTTGCAGGTCGTCACTGCTCAGGGTGACTTCGATCACGTTCTTGCTGCTGCCTGCCTTGCGCTTGAGCCGGTCGGCAAAGCTGAACTGTGCTTCTATCGCCTTGCGTTCGGCGACGTTGTGACCGATAAAGCCGGGCAGCAACTCCACCAGGCCGTGGGCAAAGGTGCGGAACAGTCTTTCTACAAAGGGCTTCTGCTCACCGGCGTAGGGATCGGTGGAGACCAGCTTGATGTCCAGGGTGTCGGCGACTTTCTGGAAGTAGTGGCTGGCGTAGTCGGAACCGTTGTCCACCCGGATACGCTGCTCGCCCTGCCCGTCGACGCCCCAGTCCAGCAGTGCCTTACGGGCAGTGAGTACCACGCCGTAACTGTCGGAGCTTTTACGCACCTGGAACACGGCACGGCGGGAGTAGACATCAATGCAGGAGATAATGGTGAACCGGCCATCGGTACACATAAGGTCTGCCGGGGAGGAGTCCATTTCCCAGAGTTGGTTCAGGCGCACGACGTTCTCGGCGGCGTCACCGGCGGCGGTGAGGTAGCTGTTCTTATAGGCGTCGGGGTTGGCGACGGCGGTGAACAGGCGTTTGTTCTTCACTTTCCAGCCAGCCATCCAGCTGCCGATGCTTCGCTTGGCAGGCAGGCGGATATCGTCCCGCTGGTCAAACTGCCCTTCCATGGCTCGCAGCATGTTGGCGGGTGAGGTGTGGGGCATCTTCGCCATAATGCCTTCAGCAAAGTCCAGCAGTTCCGGCTGGCTGTCGATCAGGCTGACCTTGACCGCCTTGTAATGACAGGCCAGACCCGCCGGGCCATGCTCAGCATAAGCACCACGCCAGCGCATCAGGGTGGCACGGCTGACCTTGGGTACAAAGGTGGTGACGATCTCGGGCAGTTCCAGGCTGTGGCTGTTGAAGGCTTCTATAAAGGCACGGGTGGCTGGCTCAATCTTTTCCAGATCGGTGATGAAGACTTCCCAGGCGGCCAGCACTTCAGAACGTGCCCGCACCCTGGCCTGTTCTTTGGGGTTGAGGTTGTTGAAGGCAACGGCTTTTTTCAGCTCTTGTTCTTTCTGCTCTTCCAGCATCTTGCCAGCGGCCAGGCTGCCCATAAGGCTGGCGCTGTTGACCTTTTCGGTCTGCTTTTCTTCAGCCTGCTGGCGCTTGGTGTGGCGGATTTTTAGCGCCCGCTGGGTTTCTTTGGGGAGGCTGGTTATGTGGTATTCGTAGCCTTTGCCTTTTGTTCTTGCTCTGCATGGCTCAAGCCCCAATCTCCTGATGCTGCGATCAGAAGAGGGCATTAGTGGTAGACCTGCTAACTCCTGTGCTGTGTACCATTCTGCTGATAGGTTGGAGTTGGACATAACCACTACCCCTCAGCACTGAAGCCAGCTGCTTCATATAAACGCACCCGAACCAGTTCAGCTTTAGGACCATTCCATAAGCCAAAAAGGGCTTTGCGTGCGTTTTCCCTATTAACGCCAACTGCTTCACAGCCGTCTTTAAACGTCAAACCTTGCAAGCAAAAACCAGCTTTGACCTGACGATAAAGTAATGCTCCCGGCTCAGCTGCTAGCTCAATCGTTTGAGTTACCATACGGCCTCCTTAAAATCGTGGACTTTTCGTGTAATATCCGTGATGGATAAAAATATTTATCAATCTTTTTTATCTACTCCACGGATACAGAATATCGCTTACACGATATTTGTCAATAGGAAAATCGCATGTCCGATATTAATTTTCGTATTAAGGAAGTCAGAAAAGAGAGAAATTTGACTCAAAATCAGTTCTGCAAGCTTGTATCGGTATCTCAGAGCCATCTGTCAGAGGTTGAAAATGGAAAAAGCAAACCATCTCTCGATATTTTTATCGGTATGGCGAAGTCGTTTTCAGATGTTTCCCTCCGGTGGCTACTAATAGGGGAAGAAGTTTCGGAAAATGAAAACGAGCCATTACGCGAAGATTTATTAAAGGAAGTAATTGAAGTTGTTGAGGGGGCGCTGGAGCAGGTAGAAGTAGTAGCATCAGCAGATAAGAAAGCAGCACTGATAGCTGCTGCATATGAATTCTGCTTGGATGAGGGTGTTCCAAGGGACAGAACAAAGCTAATTAAATTGGTTAAAGCGGTGGCATGAAGGAGTAGCTCATGGCTGATAAAGAGAAAATTGTTAACCTTTTTTCGGAAATAGTTAGCAAGACTAACAAAGACAAAAAAGAACCTGAGAAGGAGCCAATAAGAGCCAGTGGAATCGGACAAGTCATTGTCATGGGAGGACAGAACACCATCAACATATACAACCCAGCCAAACAGGCAGAGTAAAAAGCTTGTCCGATTCTAAATCGGACATGTCCGGTTCCATATTCATTGATCCTATTGATTTTGTTGGGATTGCGAGGAATCGGACACTATATATCAAACCATATCGACGTGTCCGATTCTCACGAACCCAACCATCTCCAAAACCAGCCCAGCCACCCGCCTGTAACACCTGTTTTAAAGGGCTTTAACGGCTGTTTACCCATTCGTCACCAGGAACGGGCTGACAGGGCATATATGGCCGATTGGGTTCAAACTAAGGGAAAGTGGCAGCCTTAGCCTGGCAAGGTGCCTGAATGGCTGCGTGGGTGCGTGAGGACTGGGTTTCGAGGTGGTTTCATTCACGTAAACCCAAGCTTATGCAGCTATAACCGTGACTGGGCTATCGATATCAAACCTACCCTCCCGTTACATCGGCCTCTTCCTTCTTTCTCTTCCTTCTTTATAAAAGGTTTGAAACGTCTTCAGTAACCTCTGTTCCACGAGCTGCCCTGCGATCCTCTATCCTGCCTGCCATTACCAGCAGGCACGGTGTAATAAAGAGTGTCAGCACCGTGGCAAATGACAGCCCACTGACAATGGCAACTGAGAGCTGATTCCACATCTGCGTCGATGGCGCGCCAATATCAATCTTATGGGCAAACAGATCAAGATTGACTGACAGCACCATGGGCAGCAAGCCAAGAACGGTTGTGACGGTAGTCAGCAGAACAGGTCTTAAACGCTGGGCTCCGGTGCGCAGGACTGCCTGGGTAGCGTCCATTCCTCTTGCCCTGAGAGTATTATAGGTATCAATCAGTACAATATTATTGTTGACGATGATACCAGCCAGTGAGATGACGCCAATGCCACTCATCACAATGCCAAAAGGCTGTCCGGTAATCAGCAGCCCGATAAATACCCCACCGGTAGACAGCACAACTGCAGACATGATTAAAAAGGCCTGGTAAAAACTGTTGAACTGACTGACGAGAATCATTGCCATAACGAACAGGGCCACGGCAAACGCCTTGATCAGGAAGGTCTGGCTTTCCTGCTGATCAGCCTGTTCACCCTTAATTTCAACGGTGACGCCATCCGCTAAACCGCTAGCCTCTATTTCGGCAAAAAGATCAGGCAGAATCTTGCCCAGCTGCTCTCCTTCAAGCAGTTCACCCCCAATATTGACACTGCGCAGACCATCGGTGTGGTTGATATTATCCAGCTGGCTGGCAATACTGCGTTCAGTAAAATGACTGATAGGCACCAGTCCTGCTGCGGTCATCAGTCTCAGCCTGTCGATACTCTCCAGATGCCTGTCCTGCTCAGGAAGACGTATACGAATATCGACTTCATCATTACTGTTATCCGGACGATAGCTGCCAACCGTCAGTCCGGAGGTTACCATCTGAATTACGCTTCCCGTCGTAGTGACATCCGCACCGAACCTTGCTGCCTGAGTGCGATCAATGTTCATCTGCCACTCATAACCGGGTGTTGAACCATTATGTTCGATATTCACGATCTTGGGGTGTTTTCTCAGAATGCGCTCTACGGTTCTCAAACTGTCATTAAGATGCGCAAGGTTTTCAGAGAAGATGGTCAGACTTAATGGTATACCTGCAGGTGGCCCGTCTTTTTGCCGGTTAACCAGGATATCAAGTCCGGAAAAAACAGACAGCTGTTCTTTTATCTGTGTCATAACTTCCGGAGCCGGTTCCCGGTACTGCCAGTCAACCAGAGTCAGCGACAGTGTGCCTATTGTCCGCTTTTCACCGGTTCTGGCGTAGACAGACTGGATAGCAGGAATATTCACCAGACGCTCTTCTGCCAGCTGAATAATCTCGTGCTTTTCATCGATGGAATAATTACTGGAGTTAGCCAGTATACTGACCCGGGCATAGTTGGTTTCTACGTTGGGAAAGAACTCAACACCATTGCCGATTCTGGCAAAGGTCCAGTAAACACCACACACCAGCAGAAAACCGGACAAGACGATTTTTCCGGGATGACTCAGGGTTTTGGTGAGAAGTCGGGTATAACCCCCTGACAAGCCAACCATTGTCGTTAACTCCCCTGCTTCTGAGGCTTTAACGTTAATGGCTTCTGCCTGCGACAGTTTTCTCGGCTTGCCAATCAGCGCGCCGATGGTGGGAATAAAGATCAATGCCATTAACAGTGAAGCCGATAATGTGGCAATCAATGTCAGTGGCAGATACATCATGAATTCTCCCATCATGCCCGGCCAGAACATCAGGGGGAAAAACGCTGCCAGCGTTGTCGCTGTTGAAGCGGTTATAGGCCATGACATACGCAACGAAGCCTGTAAATAAGCCTCTTTGCGTGACAGCCCTTCATTCATTTTCCGATCTGCAAACTCAGTTACCACAATAGCACCATCAACCAACATGCCAACGGACATGATCAAGGCAAACAGCACAATCATATTAATAGTCAGACCAAAGATCCCGATCATCAACAGGCCGGTCAGAAAGGCTCCGGGAATGGCCAATCCAACCAGTACCGAACTGCGCAACCCCAATGCCCCGAGGATAACAATTACCACCAGAATAACCGCTGACAGGACATTATTCTGCAGGTCGAGCAACATCAGTCGTACGTCTTTTGACTGATCCTTGCTGTAGTCCACCTGCAGGTTTTCAGGTGCCTGTTTTTTCACTTCGGCAACAATAGCTTTGGTGATTTCAATGGTCTGGATGATGTTTTCACCCGGTCGTTTTTTGACTTCCAGAGAGACACTGGGCTCGCCGTTCATGCTGGCGTAACTGCCACCATCCTTGAATGTGCTGCGCACCGTGGCAACGTCTGCAAAGGTTATCACCTTATCGCCGTCTGCCTTAACCGGCTGCGCCAGTATATCCGCAGGTGTTTTATAGACGGCAGGTACCTTAACAGAAAATCGTCCATTACCATTATCCACATTACCCGCAGCCACCAGTCTGTTATTACTGGTCACCAGGTTCACTACATCGGCGGGTATCAGGCCGTAACTTTCCAGTTTTAACGGGTCAATAACAACATCAATAACATCTTCACGGTCGCCGCCAATGGTGACTTCAAGAATCTCTTTGCGCCCTTCAAGAACGTCACGGACCTTTCTGGCTATCCGGATCAGGGCTCTTTCCGGCATTTCACCCGACAGGATGACCGTGATAACCGGTTCCATGCTGGCAATAGTCACCTGTTTAACCACTGGTTCGTCACTGCCTTCAGGCAGTTTGCTTTTGGCCTGGTTGACCTTATCCCTGACATCAGCCATGACTTTGCTGATATCCAGTCCGGCAATAAACTCCACTGTAATGGAAGCATGGGACTGGGAAGCCGTTGAAGTCATTTCTTTTATACCGGCAATGCCTCTTAATTCCTTTTCAAGGGGAAGCACCATCAGGCGTTCAGAATCTTCCGGAGAAATCCCTTCATAGTTGACGGAAACGAGCACGACGGGAATAGGAACATCCGGTGCCGCTTCTTTTGGAAGGGTTATATAAGACAGGGATCCCAGCGACAATAACAGTACAAACATCATTAATACGGTTCGGCTGCGGGACAGTATGCCTTTGATGGCTCCGTGCATGATGTTACTCTCCGACGATCAGAGCTGTGTCACTGGCAGCCACTTTCACACGACTGCCCTCTTTTACAAAACCCTGTCCACGGGTAATGATGCGAACATTGGCAGGAATGCCACTGAGCCAGAGACTGTTGCTACCGGTTTTTACAATCCCGGCAGGCGTAAACTGTACAATGTTATTGCGATCTACCCACTTGATGCCTGGCACCCCACTCTCATCAAGGCTTAGCAATGCCGGGCTAAGCTCTACTGCCCTGACCTGCCCCATCACCAGATCTGCCTCAACACTGAGACCGGCGGGGAGCTTCATATCGGGATTGGCTATAGCCAGTTCTACATTAAACGTACGCGTTGCGTCATTGGCTTTGCGTGAGATGTAACGGACGGTCGCTGTCGCTGAGCGTTTACCCAACAATCGGATTTCTGCTTTGTCACCAGCAGTCAGGGACTCGATAAGCTCCTGAGTCACATCAACGGACACAATCAGCGGGTCCAGATCAAGAATTTCTGCAACGGGGTTGCCACGGTCGATAAAATCACCGAGCTCAATCAGTCGATGATGAAGAATACCCGTAACGGGCGCCTCAATGCGGGTGTTGCCCAGGTCTATCTGCAGTCGCTGCAGACGGGATTCCGCTTCAGCTACAGCCAGTTCCAGCTGGGGCAGCTGGTTGTCGGCAATCAGATTTTTCTTTTGCAGAGCCAGGGCTGAGTCCAGATCCAGTCTGGCTTTTTTCACCTGAGCCCTGGCGGACTTCAGCTCTGCCCGGAGGTTTTCTTCCCGCAGGGTTATCAGGGTCTCCCCTACCCTGACCAGGGAACCCCGCTCAGCCTCTACACCAACAATGCGTGCAGCCAGTTCGGAACTGACGGTAATAATCCGGTCAGGTCTGGTTCGGCCATATAATGTCAAAGTTCTTGGAATCTGTTCATGATCGAACTGTCGGGCAGTAACCGTCGGCAGGTTAGCTTCAGCTGTTGAAGCCTGACCGGAGTTTGATGGCGTCTGGTTCTTATTGGGATCATTAATGTCGGTAATATCAGCCGTCAGCAGATATACCCCTAAAACGATGGCTGTGAAAACCGCTGCCAGCCAGGATCTACCGGGAAGGTTTGTATTGAGCATTATGTTGATTACAGTCCATGTTACCGCGTTCTTATTATTATCTGCAGACACACTAATTCTTTTGCAGAAAAGCCTGCCAGCAAAGGGGGGAGTCGTCAAGTAAAAACGGACAGCTATTCAGGCTATTCCGAATTTGGTCGAATCTATAGAAAGAGCCATCATCAAAAGACAACGCTATGATTCCTGATGCAGGGCAACCACGACCCTCTCCCTCTGATCGCAAGAATCCGGAAGACTCTGGTGAAACCGGCAACCAGCCAGAATTACC
This sequence comes from Endozoicomonas gorgoniicola, assembly GCF_025562715.2. Lineage (NCBI taxonomy): Bacteria > Pseudomonadati > Pseudomonadota > Gammaproteobacteria > Oceanospirillales > Endozoicomonadaceae > Endozoicomonas > Endozoicomonas gorgoniicola. Next base: position 1,733,453 of record NZ_JAPFCC010000001.1, on the reverse strand, counting down.
GGAGTCAACAGCCGCACCAACAACAGATTCAGGAGCTGTAAAAGTCTCGCACCGGGCAGCCAGACCCGCTAAGGCTTCCAGTCATTTAGCGGCATCAGGCATACCTTCATACGACATAACGTTATCGAGAACAGAGCTACTGCTGAAGCTGATGGAAGCTCTTTCTTTATATAAGAATGATAAGCCTGCCAAGGGGGAAACTCTTCAGGCGTTCTTCGAAAGGTTGGGTATTATATACCATTACCAGTCAGAGCGTGCGTTGGAAGTGGATGATCAAAGTCTGACTGAAATACGACAAGAACTGAAGCACACCATGTCTACAAACATAGGTTGCAGCCTGTTACTGTCTGCCGCCATGACGAAACTGAAGCTTAAGGATGGCAGAGGGTTGAAGGAGGTAACAAATTGTTTGCTGGATAAATACGCCGATGTGCTACCCGACTTTATTGAACTTCTCCATCTGAATCATGAGTACAATTTCAACCCCGCTGCTTTTGAGAATGAAGATAAACTGAACTTTTTTTGTGAGCTGGCAAAAAAATCACACTTTATGCCATCGGTCTGGTTGATGACAAGGCTGGCTCTTAAACCGGGCGGTCCCATTTCACCAGGGTTGATTATTGATCTGCTGAGTTCCCTTGAGGCAACTGAAAAATTACACGGTATGGTACTTTCTTCTTTTTTGCTTAGCCCGGATGATGTTGAGCTCATCATAGAACTGGATACCCCACACAATCGTACAGAGTACCATCAGGCACTCTGGATTTTTGCCTGCCTCTTTAATCTAAGTAAAAAAGAGTACTGGCCAGGAAATCCCGGTGGTTTTCCGGACAAGCTTCAGAAATCCCTTGCTTCGTGCTTAAGACAATCAGTGCTTGAAACAAGTGGCAATAAGTTCACTCAGGTGTTGGAAGAAGCAATGAGTCTCGAGCAGATCGACAAGAAAAAAGATAAAAAGAAACTGCTCAAGGTAGAAAGTGCATTGAAATCCCATTATGGCGTTGACGATGCTAAAGCTGCAGAAAGAGATTCTGAGCTTAGCAGCTATCAGAGAGATATTTCCGGCCTGATTCTCGCCTGGCATTCCAGACAAAAATTCCTTCTGCGTGAAGCCAACCCGCTACAATGCGCCATTATTCTGCGCAGAATTGGCAGACGTGAAAATTTCAAACTGGTTTACATGGATGCTGCGAAAATATTCGCGAGTTTTGGCCATTACGACGAAGCTCTGGGGTGCCTTGATGAATTATTGCGCAACCCGTTGCCAACAGGGCATCAGGAAACGATCAGGCACCAGTATGAAAGTTATTCTCTGGCTCGGCAGGCAGCTGTCTTGAGCAAGGCTGTCTCAAGTACTGCAGATGAAAATGAATGGCTGGAAGGGACGATGGCCGCCGGGCCAACCGGAGCCCGGAAAAAAACCACCGCAAAAGGAAAGGGGAAAAAAGGCAAAAGTAAGGGCAAGGGTAAAAGAACAAAAGATAACCAATCAGTCCAAAAGGCTGAAAAGGGTCAAGAGGCAGGCTCTGATGCGGTTAAGGGTTCAAGCCAACTTCCTGTTCCTGAGGCTGTTCCTGAGGCTGCTGCCCATGAGATTAGCCCGAAGCAGACAGCAAAAGCCACTGAAGCCAGCCAGCCAGAACGACCTTCAACGTCAGCGGCACCTGAAGTTTCTGTCCCCGTCAGTTCAGAAAAAGAACCCAGGGCTCAAAAATCCTGGCAACCAGAAGGTGAGTGGTTACCGGATGGGCATCGGGAAGTATCCAAATTTCAAAGGGATATTCATCTGGCCCGCGACAACTGCGACCTGAAGCTGGAAGCAAAGACTATCAGCCGCTGGTTAAGTAACACGCGGGGACAGCCCATTTATGGCCGAATCTGTGAAGAAGCCGCATGGTTTTATATTCGCCAGATGGAGTCACCCTTCCCCAACTTATACGCCCTGGATGGAGAAACCGTCAACAAGCGAACCGACATGGCAAAACTGGCAGAGCAGTGGCTTAGCCGCACAGAAGCCTGCTATTTTAAGACAACCAGAGGCACCGGCAATAGCCCGGATGAATTGAGAGAGCTTATTGTCAACACCTACTCCAGTCATCCTGACTGGCAACAGAATCCTGAGTATCGTAAAAGAATACGAGGCATCTGCTCTTCAAGAGGACACCTTTATTCCATCCTGTCTGCTTATATATCGGGTCATCGATACAGCTGGTCATATCATCAAAAACTGACGGAGCGCTACAGAGCGTTTTATAACCTGAAAGAACTGGCTGATCCTGAGTTTGACCTGATGACCACTAAAGTTTCGGGAATGCAGCTGACATAAGCCTCCGCCTCGCGACTACTGGTTCCCTCCCTCTGTCGGGTTGGGTATGATGCCCCTCCAGCGACCACAAAAAGAGATAGACCTGGAATGAAGATCATCACATTTAATGTCAATGGTATTCGTGCCCGACTACACCAACTGGAAGCCCTGATTCAGAAGCACGAACCTGAAGTGATTGGCCTGCAGGAAATTAAAGTCGCCGATGAAAATTTTCCAGTTGAAGCCATTGAATCCCTTGGTTATCACATAGAGCATTTTGGTCAGAAGACTCATTATGGTGTTGGCCTGATGAGCAAACGCAAGCCTGTGCAGGTACAGAAAGGTTATCTTTCGGATGACGCAGATGCGCAGCGGCGAATGATTATTGCTGACTATGAAACGCCCAGCGGCAACCTTTATACCGTGATCAATGGCTACTTCCCACAAGGTGAAAGCCGGGAACATCCCGTCAAATTTCCAGCCAAGAAACAGTTTTACCGGGATTTGATGACAACCCTGAATACATCCTGTAAACCGGTTTCCAATGTTGTTGTGCTGGGAGATTTCAACATTTCACCCACTGATGCTGATATTGGCATAGGTGCGGACAATGCCAAACGCTGGCTGCGAACTGGTAAATGCAGCTTTCTGCCGGAAGAACGGGAATGGTTTCAAACGCTGTTAAACTGGGGGCTGCAGGATTGCTACAGGGAGATTCCACCGGAAGCGACCAACGAACTCTATAGTTGGTTTGATTACCGGAGCCGTGGCTTCGAACGTGAGCCAAAACGTGGGCTGAGGATTGATGGCATTCTGGCTACAGACTCCATGATGCAAAAATGCCTGGGTACGGGCATTGATTACGACATCCGCAGCATGGAGAAACCTTCAGATCATGCACCACTATGGGTGGACTTCGATTTTTAAACGGTACTTTTAAACGGTACTCTGCAGGCTATCCAGAATCTCTACCGGATCACCCACCGATATAACACCTTCATTGTCGTGATTAAGGTTCATACCAAACAGTACGCCCTTCTCCCCTCTCCGATAGTTAGCCAGAGTCTGCAGAGGCTCTTTGCCCTTTATTCCTGTTCGGGTATCTACGGTTGTCATGATGCAGCGGGTACAGGCTTTGGACACCCTGAATTCGACAGAGCCTATGCGAATACGCTGCCAGTGATCCTCCGCAAACGCATCCAGACCATTAATAACAATATTGGGGCGAAAGCGTTCCATTGGCACAGGCTGGTCAAGCCGCCCATTCAGGTCTGCCAGCGAGGCTTCTGAAGTCAGAAGAAACGGAAAACCATCAGCAAAACTAGTCAGGTCACTGGTCAGCGCATAGCGCTGGTCAACCGGGCGCTGGCAGCCTTCATCCATATAAACAAGACGACAGTTAAAACCCATATATTCACTGAACCACTGCGCAGCCTGATCACCGGCATCCAGTGCAGCACACACATCCTTCCAGACAGTCACTTCAAAACGGTGGCGTGGCTCTGGTTGAAAAATCTGTATCGTTTCCATCCCTGGTGCGCTAACAACCATGCCCTTTTCATCAGGTTGTGCAACGATATGAACCATTTTCGGATGTTGACGCTGGGTAATAAACTTCCCTTCCGGGTCAACCAGCATCCAGCGACGGTCATGAGCAAAGCCGGTAGTCACGACTTTTGCCTGCTGCATCGGAAGTCTGCGAGTCGATTTGACAGGGTAGATAGCCAGCTCTGTGACAAAGAGTGAGTGTTGATCAGAGGTCACACTTGTTCCTTACAGAAATGTTCCTGGTAAAGGTTTTCTGGTGCCGCTTGCCTGAAGGTTGCTTGCACCATTGTTGTAGTCGCCTCAGAATACCATAATATTCTTACCTTACAGAAACTTATAAACCCTTGGTAAACCAGTTTGATGATTGATATTGGTGTTAACCTGACCGATAAACAGTTTAACCGTGACCGTGAAGCGGTTGTTGAACGAGCCATTGAAGCGGGGGTCAACACACTGATTCTCACCGGCACCGACATTGACGAATCGGTAGCGGCAGTACAAATGGCACAGGAATTTGCCCCCCACTGCTATTCAACAGCAGGGATTCACCCACACAGTGCGAAGTCGGCAACAGGTGGCAGTTTTCAAGAGCTGGCCGCCCTGTTTCAGGAAGATAAAGTCGTGGCTGCCGGAGAGATGGGACTGGACTTTAACCGTGACTTTTCTCCCCGGCCGATTCAGGAAAGTGTCTTTGAACAGCAGCTGGAACTGGCGATACAGCATAATATGCCTGCCTTCTGTCATGAACGGGATGCATCACAGCGCTTTTACGACATTGTCCGGGAAGTTCGGGATAATCTCAGCGCGCTGGTGGTCCACTGTTTTACTGCCGACAAAGAGGCACTGTACCGTTATCTGGATCTGGATTTGCACATTGGCATCACCGGCTGGGTCTGTGATGAACGACGGGGAACGCATTTACACCCGTTGCTGAAAGATATTCCTCAAAACCGGCTGATGATTGAAACCGACTCGCCCTGGCTGTTGCCAAGAACTCTGGATAAAAAACCTAAAAATCGCCGTAATGAGCCTGCGTTCCTACCCTGGATCGCCAGAACGATTGCAGAACATACCGGTAAAACCCCTGAACAGGTGGAGAGAGAAACCAGCAACACAGCCAGAGCATTCTTTAATCTGGATCAAGGTGAATAATAATGTCGGCGTTTGGCAGCCATTCCAGCACAGACTGTTTTGCCTGATAACCGATTTCATGGGCTTCTCTGAGCGTCAGGTCACCGCTCAGATCCAGATGCATCTGAATAAACAGAACCTGCCCGGATACGCGAGTGCGGATTTCGTGGACACTGATCACACCCTCCACGGACAGACATCGACGTTCAATTTCCTGTAACTGTTCCAGCGGCAGGGAATGATCCATCAGGTGTTGTATCGCTTCCCACACCAGCCGTACAACACCGACCAGCATATAAACGGAAATCGCAATGGTCAGGAAACTGTCCATGGAAGAATAACCATAGACCGATGCCACCAGTGCAACAATAACCGCTGTATTGGTCAGAAGGTCAACCTTATAGTGCATGGCATCGGCTGCGATGGCGGTTGAATCTGTACAACGGACGACATAACGCTGAAATGCCAATAATGCGATAGTGGCTGAAATAGAGATCACCATTACGGCTATGCCAATTTCTTCATTCACCAGCAGTGTATTGTCTGAAGCCAGCCGATTAATGGCCTGTAAAAACAGGACAATCGCGGAGCCGGAAATAAACGCCGCCTGCATTAACACTGACAGATATTCTGCTTTGCCGTGACCAAAGCGATGTTCATCGTCAGCAGGCGTCAGGGAAATTCGAACCGCAACCAGAGTAATGAGTGAAGCGACGGCGTCCATCACCGAGTCGACCAGAGTGGCGAGCAAACTGAGTGAACCCGTCATATTCCAGGCAATGATCTTGACAACAATCAGCAAAAAAGCCGTCGCTACAGAAGCGATGGTTGCATAAGTCATCAGTCGACTACGTTGCGCCAGATCCATGGCAATGGTGTCCCTGATTAATGAACGGTTATACAGCCTGTTTACCAGTTTCGCCGTAAAGCCTCGCCCAATCGGGCGGGGAGAGTCAGAACGTTATTTAATAATAAAACCTTTTCTTACCCAGCAACGCAACTCCTCAAGGCTGAATGGCCAGCTGATTTCCCGTTCACTGCCCTGCTCTTTCACAACGGGTATACGAATGCCATAACGATCAATCAGTTCATCACTGTCACTAATTTCAACCGGCTGCCACTGAGTCCGTTCAGACTCTTGCAACGAATTCAGCAATTTTTCTGCTTCTTCACACAAATGACAACCGGATGTGGTGTATAAATAGAGTACTTTCACGCAACTGGCTCAGTATATCTGTCAAACTAAGTTACAATTGTACCGATAAAATAGCCATGGGCGAAAAAATGTGGCTTTCACCATCATTGATGATGAAAATTGTATTTTCACAGAAAAAAATAACTATTTCGGGATGCCTCCTGCATGGACTTTACGTTTTTCAACCAGTTAATGATGATTCTGGGACTGTCTGTCTGCGCCATATCACTGTTTCATCGCCTTAATCTTCCGGAAAGTCTGGGTTATCTGAGCGTTGGCATCGTCCTCGGACCTACAGCAACCGGTTTGATCCATGAAGATTTCGATATCAGCCTGCTGGCAGAAATCGGTGTCGTCTTCCTGCTGTTTACCCTCGGGCTGGAATTCTCCGTCAGTCGCATGAAAACCATGAAACAGGAAGTATTTGGGCTGGGGGGCTTGCAGGTACTGCTGTGTGCCACTGGCATTTTTGGCATCCTTAATATGCTGGGGGTACCTGTCAAAGAGAGTCTGATCATAGCAGCAGCACTGGCACTCTCTTCAACGGCCATCGTTTCCAAGGAGCTGACCCAGAGCAATGAGATTCGCGCCCGCCAGGGACAGCTAAGCATTGGCGTATTACTGTTTCAGGATATTGCTGCCGTGCTGTTCCTGATACTGGTGCCAGCCATTGCCGGTTCGGGCGGTCAGGCGGTTTTGCCAGCTATCAGCATCGCCCTGCTGAAAGGCGCCCTGTTCGTAGCGGTGATGCTGGCTGCCGGAAAATGGGTATTACCTGTTGTCTTTAATGAAATTGCCAGGGCTCGCTCAGATGAGCTGTTTGTTCTGATCGCTCTGATGACTGCCCTGATGGCTGCCTGGTTGACACACATGCTGGGTCTGTCCATGGCGCTGGGGGGGTTTATCGCAGGTATGATGTTGGGTGATTCAAATTACAAGCATCAGGTGGAAGCTGATATCCGCCCTTTCAGGGATATTCTGCTGGGACTGTTTTTTGTCTCAGTCGGCCTGATGCTGGACCTCACTATTCTCAGGGATCACTGGCCCGTAATACTGGCAGCTACGGCTGCTTTGCTGGTTTTCAAGCTTTCCGTCATTTCAGTGCTTGCCAGAACCTTTGGTGAAGACCGGCGCATAGCCCTGAAAACCGGTCTTGTTTTGTGTCAGGGAGGAGAGTTCTGCTTTGCGCTGATCGCCCTGGCCACCCAGTATGGAGAAACCGGTGGTGAAAAAGCCTCGCTGGTATTCTCTACCACCATTCTTTCCATGCTGGTGGCGCCACTACTGATTCGTAACAGTTCAAAAATAGTGGAACTCTTTTTCAGGGAAGCAGAGACCAGTGTCGACTCTGAACACAGCGTTGATATCAAGCAGCAGACGGCTCATATATCAGGCCATACGCTAATTTGTGGTTATGGTCGTGTTGGTCAGACCATCAGTCGTTTCCTGTCCCGCGAAAATCTCCTCTATGTGGCACTTGATGATGATGCCCTGCATGTCCATGAAGCCGGTCTGGCAGGGGAGCCCGTGTTTTATGGTGACTGCCGCAGGCTTGAACTGCTGGAGGCCGCAGGTTTGAACCGTGCCAGACAGATCATTATCTGTATTGACAATACCGACAATGCCCTGTCTGTGGTCAAAACCATCCGCTCGGAGTACCGCCATTTGCCTATTCTGGTCCGAACCCGTGACCTGTCGCAATGTGATGAGCTGAAACAGGCGGGGGCAACCGCTGTTGTGCCTGAGGTACTGGAATCGAGCCTGCTCATTGTGAAGCAGGTATTCCTGATGCTGGGCATGGATCGGGACGTTGTCAGGCATAAAATTCATCAGGCCCGTGAACAGCAGTACGATATCCTCAGTGGCTACTACCCCGGAGTAACCGATATACAAGCCGAAACGGATGATGTGCCAGTTCGTCATGCGGTCACCCTCTGCAAAGGGTCGCCCTGCGAAGGGTTGCGCCCTGCCGATCTGCCTGTAGAGGGTGATGTCTCGGTTATGGGAATCAAACGCAGTGGAATCACCTATGAGCCTGGACAGGTTACCCGAATGGCAGCGGATGATATTGTTATTATGGCTGGTCCCATGGCGAGCCTGAAACAGAGCGAAAAGAACCTTATTTAACGTTTTATTGAGTCAGCAGGAATTTTTATAATCGACTAATTGTTTGTTTTTAATGCATTTTTAGTTAATTGACTGCATTCGGAAATTAATTTTCTCATCGGAGCTTTAAATCTCTATCTATACTGCATCTCTACGTGTCGGAAGAACAAAAGAGTCAGGACGCTTGTATCCAATAAACAATTAATCAATTCGGCGGTATAGAAATAATGATTACTCGATCGGTTCCGTATAGTTTACGATATATCAGTTATGGTTTTTTGTATCTGCTTTTTCTGTTAGCTGCGGTACTGCTCTCTTGTAGTCAATCGGTCTATGCACAGCCATGCTCGTTAAAAACACATGTTGATCCGTTAAAATCCACCCAGAGCTTTTTTGATTGCGTCGATAAAGATGAATTTGTTGATTCGGGTATTCTGAGCTTTAAATACACTTATGATGGCAGGCATGATTATCAGGATAACCATAAACCCCCTGCTATTCCCACCTCACCGGAACAGCCAGGACTGGATTACTATCTTGATAAATACAATGCTAACTACGATTACTACAACAATCAGGTCTGGTTTCATTATCTCAAGAAAGTAATCCCTCTTGGAGCCAGCTTCCATTTGTATGGCCTGTTTCAGACAGTAAGTTTGTTAAGCATGAACCAGCTGGAGATGCTTGCTCTGTCCTCCACAATCGGCTCTGTATTTAACCTTGGTGAAGATGCAAGCCTTGAATATAGCCGGTTAAACGAAAAAAGCGCATTAACTGCCATAGGCACTTCTACCTCTCCTGTCACCTATCCCACCGCACAAGGCAGGCTGGCTGGTGGCTTGAGCGTGCTGGCTGTTGATATGACCCTGGAAGCCTTTTTTAACCATAATACTCCGAACATAGAGGCCCTCACTTTCAGTCAGACTGTTTCAGCATTTAGCAAATCGGTTGCCATTACCGGGCAATTAACAAAGTCCCTGATCAGCAAGATCGAGAAAAACTGTATTAGTGCTGGCTATACACCCGATGACTGCGAAATACTCTCTCAGGGTTCAGCGGCAGCATTTCTGGGAGCATTGATAAGCGCTGGTGCAGTAACAGGTTTGACGAGTATGAAAATTACGGATGGCATAAGAGCTGGCAAGCTGAAGTCAGTAACTGACAAAGTAGCGGCTGATTATGTTAAAGAACTCAAACAGGCAAACTACGCCTATCCGGAAATGGATGCCAGTCAAAAGGCTTTACGGTATGCGCGAGAACAATTTCCCCGCGCATCAACAGTGACAGCAGCTTATGTTACCAAAGGTCTGGCAGTTAGCGCCTGTAAGAAACTGGTAAGTGAGCTTGATATGGGCGAAAACACCATGCAATATCGAGATCCTTTGTGTCTGGCCATCGTGTCCAGTATCAGTCTCACGGCTGCATGGCTTGGCCTGAATAGTGACAAGTGGGTAACCGGAGGCTTTTCCGGTGTCTACATCGATAATGTCCACGAATCAGACGGCATGCACATGACAGATGCTGTAATGCTCGCCGCAGAATCATACGCAAACAGTCCAACGGTCAAAGACCTTTTAAAAATGGGAGCTGGCACTCTGTCGTTCTCGGTTTTTTATGCCGCCAATCGTGCTTTACCCAATAGCGCTGTTGCAATGAACGCCAGAAATGGAGCCCACCTTTCCCTGGTACTGGATGGTACACAGATAGTCATGTCACACTCGATTCCGTTTGCACTGGTTGCCCCTGAGTTAGCCTTTGATATTGCTTACCAGGCACTCTACACCCTGAGCAACCCATCCCACGTGCTGCCACAGAAAGACAACAAACAACTGAATATGCAATCTGACCTGGACAATGGTAACTATAAAGTACCCATATTTAATAGATGCATAGTGACGAACACTGTTGGTACAACAACGGAATCCTATCAGACAAATCACAACTGCTATTAATTGCGCCTTAAATCCTGCAGTAGCCTGAAAGAGTCAGGCTACTGCTTTTTTAAGCCCTACACTATTCAATCAAACAATTTGAATATAGGGTTATAAAATTAACAATGCCTTTCACTGCCTGCTGTGACAGTCTGAAACAACTGCGTGGCAATTATTCCCCCCTGTTCTGGTTCTCGCTGGTTTTATCGCTCTTTACCAGCACTAAGACCGCCTCCAGTGAGAATCTTAATAACGTTGCCAATGCCGTAGCCGGTGTCTATGTTTTTTTTGACATGATGGATGATGTTTCTAACCGGTACGCGCCGCCGGAGCTAGTGCAGTCTACGGAAATACAGAGTGAATATTCCTTACTCCCTGAATGGCGAAACATTGAAATGGATCTGGGCAAAGGCAGCCTGGACGAACTGATTGACAGTAAACAGTTTTGTGGCGCAATGATCTACGCATCCCGTTATATTGCCTGCCTGTTCGCTTCAGAAAATGATCCCGGGCTACGGACAGCGATGGCATTTTTTTTCCTGATGCCTTCTGCTTACCAGCATAATCAGAGCTTTAACTATGAGAAAGCAGACCTGCCAACAATTCTGACCATCTACTCAATAAAAACCAGTAGCAAATTACTGGATATTGATATGAAAGCTTCAGGTCTTTCTCACTATTCATCTGCAGTTTTCTATGTACCGTTAGTGATCGCTTTATGGTTTCGACACAGTGGCATGGAAGCGGGCAGTACTCCCTATTTCTGGCTGGCGGTACCAAAAATATTCATGTCATCCATGTTGACCCATTTATATAAAGGGACCGCTGAAAAAATCCCTGCCTGTAAGAGCGAAGCCTGCCGTTATGTCACCAGCGGCATTGTATTTCTCAGTACAGGGCTGTTTTTGGATGCTTTGAAAGGTCAGGACTATTTACCGAAGCTGGACGGCCTGAGTGCATCGCTTACCGATAAAATCGGTAAACTGGCTGGTTATGGAATGGCTGATGGATTAACAGAAATAGCAGCCAGTGAAATCTCTGATCCTTTCATCTATTACGGTACCAGCGTTGTCCTGCTTCTTAGTCTTACCCGGGCAACGGACTTTGCCCACAACTTTGCTCACAACTTTGCCCACAGTGCTGGTCCTTATTCGTATGTCACGGGCAGTTTAAAAAGAGGGCTGACTGTACGAACGGCACTGGCAGCCATTGAGTTAAAGTTGCTGGTTTGTGCCAGTCTGTTCAAATTTATCGTCAGCACGGCGATTGAACCGCAGTACAGCTACCCCTCCCCTTATGTCCAGATGTCTGAACTCAGCGAAAAGTGCAGTACGGTTCCTGTACCCGGCATTGCAACTGAACTGCACCGAATTGTGTGTCCGTCTCAGCCATCCATCAAGAGTACGAATGAGTTGCCTCGTAGCATGGTTGCTGTGATCGTCATTTACATGCTGCAAAAACTGCGTGGCAACAATAATTGAATCTGATATTAAAATATCCGACGATAGTGTACTGCTGAAGAGCGACCTTAAGAGTATCCTGACCAGACCAGGTGTTTACCTTATGTCTAAAAAACTAGTGTCTAAAAAAACAGCGTCGAAAAAAGCAGTGTCGAAAAATTCACTACCGAAAGGAACAGGCATCAGAGCTATCCTGCAAAGTGCGCTTGCATCAGCCTTCGGAGTGCAGAGCAGAAAAAACCAGGACAGGGATTTTCAAAAAGGAAGACCGGCGGACTTCGTTATTGCCGGTATTGTAGGAACTCTGTTGTTTATCACAGTGCTGGTGGTCATCGTAAACATGGTACTGGGTGCATCAGGTTACTGATGGCTGACCCAGAAAACCGCTGTTACCACTATGACCATAATAACGGCAACTGCCGCGATGGCGTCAACGGTACTGTCTTTCATTGTTTTATGACTCGCCATAATTTTTGCTCCCGTTTATGTTTTATCCATTCAAGCTAGCTTATCTCAACAAACGAAGCAACAGCAGATGCAATCGTGCAGGGCGAAGGTTGTGCAGCACTAAACTGTTATAGCCGTTTAAATATAGTTATATAAATAAATGTTTTTATAACTCCTTAGGGAAAACTGATAAGGTAGCCTCTCCCGCAGCTTACTCTCTTTACTCTCTGACTACTGCATCAGAATTAAAAAAATAACATCATGTACATATACGACGACTACGACCAGCGTATAGTGGATGAGCGAGTCGATCAGTTCCGGGATCAGACCCGTCGCTATCTCGCCGGTGAAATCTCTGAAGATGAATTCCTGCCACTGAGATTACAGAATGGCCTGTATATTCAGCGCTTTGCCCCCATGATGCGGATTGCTATTCCCTATGGGTTGCTCAGTACCCGGCAGGTACGAAAACTGGCTGACATCTCCCGTCGCTATGACAAAGGTTATGTGCATTTCACAACCCGGCAGAACGTTCAGCTGAACTGGCCCAGCCTTGAGGAAGTGCCTGATATTCTTGCAGAGCTGGCTACTGTTCAAATGCATGCGATCCAGACCAGCGGTGCGTGCATACGCAATACTACAACAGATCAGTTTGCCGGAGTCGCAGCCGATGAAGTGGTTGATCCTCGTCCATGGTGTGAACTTATCCGGCAGTGGTCAACTTTCCATCCTGAGTTCGCATTCTTACCCAGAAAGTTCAAAATTGCCGTTTGTGGTGCCGACGAAGATCGTGCAGCCACGCTGGTACACGACATTGGTGTACATCTCCGAAAAGACTATCAGGGTAAAGTCCGAATCAATATTCTCGCTGGTGGCGGACTGGGACGCACACCGGTCATAGGGGCTTTGATCAAGGAAGACCTTGAACCAGAACAGCTGCTCAATTATCTGGATGCGGCTCTGCGTATCTATAACCGCTATGGCAGACGTGACAATAAATACAAGGCTCGAATCAAGATTCTTGTTAAAGCGATGACGCCAGAAGTATTTGCCCGTGAAGTTGAAGACGAGTGGAACCGGATCAAAAAGATAAGCCAGCCACTGGGGCCGGGTGAGATTGAACGAATTGCCAGGAATTTTACCAGGCCAGACTATGAAGCGCTTGCTGATCTCGATTTTAATGACCTTGCCCTGCAAGGTTCACCGCAATTCCAGCGCTGGCTGAAGCAAAATGTCTCGGCACACCAGCAGGCTGGTTACAGCGCTGTGACTTTAACGCTCAAAGCCACTGCTGACGCCCCTGGCGATGTTTCTGCCGAACAACTGGATGAAGTGGCCGACCTTGCCGACCGATTCAGTTTTGGCGAACTGCGCGTCAGCCATGAACAGAATCTTATTTTTGCTGATGTTCCTCAGACGAAACTGCCAGAGCTCTGGCAGGCACTGGATCGTATTGGGCTGGCAACCCCCAATCGTGGTTTGCTGACAGATGTTATCTGCTGTCCGGGCGGCGATTACTGTGCTTTAGCTAATGCCCGCTCTATTCCTCTGGCGGAAGAAATTCAGCGATATTTCGAAGACCTGGATTACCTGCATGATATCGGTGAACTTGATTTGAATATATCTGGCTGCATGAATGCCTGCGCCCATCATCATGTCGGACACATTGGTATTCTGGGGGTTGATCGAAAAGGTGAAGAATACTACCAGATCCAGATAGGGGGTTCAGCTACCAGAGAAACCACTCTGGGTAAAATCATAGGCCCCTCATTCAAACGGGAAGAAGTGCCTGATGTTATCAGACAGCTTATCTCGGTTTATCTTGAACAGAGACATGACGGTGAACGTTTTATTGATACCAGTCTGAGGCTGGGGCTGGAACCCTTTAAGGAGAAGGTGTATGGACAGAAAGCTGCTTAAAGATGGCGAGTTTTGCCCTGATAACAGTATTGTTTGGCACCCGGATCTGATTATAACTGACGATGTGCAGGACATTCTGGTACCACTCTCTCTCTGGCTGTCACACAAAGAAGACATCCGTCCTCTAAGTTTACGGAAGCTGCTGTATATATTGCCGGATGACGAACTGACAGAGACAGAAGCGGATTTAAGTGAGTTCAACGGTATAGCCATCGAATTCCCCGGTTTCCTTGATGGTAGGGGGTATTCCCATGCCAGAACCCTGCGCGACCATCTGAATTACCGTGGAGAAATCAGGGCTGTCGGTGATGTGCTGGTGGATCAGCTGTTTTTTATGAAGCGCTGCGGTTTCAGCAGCTTTGTATTGAAACCGGGGCAGAACCCTGATGCCGCTGTGAAAGCGCTTAACACCTTCCAGTTCAGCTACCAGCAAGGCAGTGATTCACAGATGCCGCTGCACCATATCCGGAAGTGTCTTTAAGGGTAATGGCGTTTACTGAGCTATTGCCAGAGTCGTTAGTGCAGGTAGCGGCGGTTGGGCTTCTCCGGCTTGCGGGTTTTTAATTGCTGATAAATAGGTTACAAAGGTGATTTTTATCTCACGTATGCCGGCGTACGTGTATACTGCAAATTATTTCGGCTTATTCGTGGCAGTCATTTATCCGACACTGCTTGTATAAGTAATAGTTTGATCATAGTTTTTGCGGGCAAGTATAGATGGAAAGTGGTTCTCTGCTCTTTTCCTTTTTTCTGATTTTCAGTGGCGCTGCTGTCCTTGCCTCTGCTGCGTTGTTTACACGACAGCCACTGATTGTAGCTTACATAGTACTTGGTGCAGTTTTTGGCCCTTATGGTGCCAAACTGGTTACCGATACAGGCCTGCTGAATGATATATCTCATGTTGGCATTATCTTTCTTCTGTTCCTGCTGGGACTGGATATGCAACCCAGCCATCTTGGACACTTATTGAAAAAGACCGCCACCGTTGGCTTGATCAGTTCGGTGGTTTTTGCCGCCGTCGGGTATTTTATGGGATGTCTGTTTGGCTTTAATCAGACAGAAGCAATTATCTGTGGTGCCACGATGATGTTTTCCAGCACCATTATCGGTATTAAGCTGTTACCCACCACGGTGCTGCACCATAAACATACCGGTGAACTGCTGGTTAGTCTGTTGCTGTTGCAGGACTTGATAGCAATTTTGGTGTTACTGCTGCTTTATAACTTTGATAGTGGATTCAGTAACAGTCGACTCGATATTTTGATAGCACTGGCTGCCCTGCCCCTTCTGATTGTTTCGGCATTTCTTGCAGTGAAGCTGATACTGTTGCCCTTGATGGCAAAATTTGATCGTTTCCACGAGTACCTTTTTCTGCTGGCAATCGGCTGGTGTCTTGGCTTTGCAGAACTGGCTCATGTCCTTAATCTGTCTTACGAAATTGGTGCATTTATTGCCGGAATCAGTATTGCAACCAGCCCTATTGCTCAATACATTGCCATTAACCTTAAACCCCTTCGGGACTTCTTTCTTGTTCTGTTCTTTTTCTCCATCGGTGCCAGCTTCAACCTGAGCCTTCTGGGCGATGTGTTTATACCGGCACTGGCGATGAGTCTGATCTGTATGCTGATGAAACCGGGGGTCTTCGGCCTGCTTCTCAAGCGGGTCAGTGAAAAGAAATCCACCGCCTGGGAAGTGGGGTTCCGGCTGGGGCAAACCAGTGAATTTTCGATTCTTATCGCTGTATTGGCCACAGGACAACTGCTACTGGGGGAAATTGCTTCTCATGTTATTCAGGCGACTGCCATTCTGACGTTGATCTTATCTTCTTATGTCGTCGTATTACGCTTTGAGTCGCCCATAGCGATCAATGAAAAACTGAGAAGAGACTGATGACCCGGTGATCGTTAAAATTTTCTGAAAAGGAAAACGAGCCATTGCTAAAATGGCTCGAAATGAACGACAACACGATCAGTGGAACCGTTCAGAAGAGAGGCGCTCCCACCATTTCAGCAGGGTATTGTCCAGCGCATGATGAGCAGCAAGTCCGAACTTTTCCGTTAAGCCTTTCTTCATGCTGTAAGCAACATGGATAATATCTGCACTGTCAACCTGGTCATAAATATACTGATCACTGGTTTTGATATCATCGACCAGATTTTTATCGATGGCCTTCTGGCCGTACCAGATTTCACCGGTCGCTACCTCTTCAATAGTGACCTGATCCCGGGCAGACTTAACAAAATCCTTGAACAGTTCATGGGTGTCTTCCATGTCCTGTTTGAACTTTTGCCTGCCCTTTTCTGTGTTTTCACCCAGAACGGTCAGTGTGCGTTTGTACTCACCGGCAGTATGAAGTTCAATATCGACATCGTGCTTTTTGAGAAGCCGGTGAACATTGGGCAGTTGAGCCATTACGCCAATGGAGCCAATAACGGCGAATGGGGCAGCCAGAATTTTATCAGCTGTGCATGCCATCATATAGCCACCACTCGCGGCGACTTTATCGACAGCAATGGTCAACCTGATGCCTTTGTCGCGAATTCGCTGAAGCTGAGAAGCGGCAAGGCCATAGGAATGGACCATCCCTCCTCCGCTTTCGAGACGAATTAATACTTCATCTTCCGCTCTGGCAATGCCAAGCACAGCGGTGATTTCTTCGCGCAGCGAAGAGGTGGCGCTTGCTTTAATATCTCCATGAAAATCCAGAACAAACAGTCGTGGCCTGGCCACTTCTTTCTCTTCTTTCTGCCTGGATTTCTTTTCAGCAGCTTTTTCAGCTTTGGCTTTCTTCTTTTTATCTTTTTCCTGCTGTTTCAGCTGTTCGGCAGTTAGCAGAGAGTGCTCAAGTCCCTCTCTGAGTTCATTGTAGTGATCATTAAGTTTGTCAATTTCAAGATGTCCCTTTCTGGCCTTTTTGGCCTTTGAGCCAACGGCCGTGACAATTACAATCAGAATCACCAGTGCTGCAATGACCGTTAATGCTTTAGCCAGAAACAAACCGTACTCTGCCAGATACTCCAAGTGAGCCTCCATTCAATAAAAGCAGTTACAGGGGCATAGCATAACCGATTTAACCGCTGTCTTCCTGATAATTAACGGCAGATGTAAAGAATGACGCCTGCAGCTATTAAATTTCTGAAACACTGAAAGCGGCTGCGTTAGCAGCCAACAATATTTTTGAACTGTCAGCTGACTCGGAAGTAAGCCTGGGAATTTTCGTAGTTACTAATTATGATTGTATAAATTTATTGATTAGTTTTCGGGCAATGGTAAACCCTGGCGGGATAGGAGGCAGCTTGTCGAGTTCAAACCAGTCGCCTTCGCACAACTCTTTACTGTCGAGCTGAATCTCACCCGATTCGTACTCTGCATGGAACCCCAGCATCAGGGAGTGCGGGAATGGCCAGTTCTGGCTGAAACAGTATTCAGGATTCTTAACCTTGATTCCCGTCTCTTCCAGAACCTCCCTGATCACCCCCTCTTCTGCACTCTCACCAGGCTCAATAAAACCAGCAACGGTGGTAAACACAGGATTTTCACGGACATGGCGGTTATGCATGACCAGTAGTACTTCTGTCTCACGATGGACAAGCACAATAATGCAAGGGGAGATTCTTGGATAGTAATGGGCTCTGCAACGACTGCAGACCATTGCCCACTCCCCTGTCTTGCCTTCGCAAGAGCTTCCGCAGCGGCCACAATAGCGATGATCCCTTTCGGCGGTAAGAATCTGCAGGCCGTGACTGAGTAAAAGTGTCAGCCCCTCATCCTGCAGAGCAAGTACCGATCTGACCGGCGTCTGGTCGGCTTCAGGAACATCTTTTTGAAACGTTACTGCCACTGGCTTACCGTCATAATGCCCGATCACTGCATCATGACATTCACTGAAACGCTGGTTATCGCGCCAGAGCCACTGGTCAGGTTCGGGATGAAACACACAACCTTTGCCCACCACCAGCCACAGTTCAGGTTGCAGGTCAGGGTTGCGACCCATAAGGGGTTTATACATTTGCGTCATAACTAGCCATGATTCTTTCAAACTGGTTTATCAACTTCGATGATAAACCAGTTTTTACTCAAAGCAGGAGCCTTATGTTCATTGCCCCGCCATGCTACAGAGATGTATACCCATCAGCTGTACCGCTCAGCGGAAGGTTTCCCATCGGAATGTTTCTACCACCTGTGGAGTGACGCCCTAGTCGAGCTATAAAAGATTGAGCAATGTTTATTACTACAGAAATAGCCAAAAAAGTCCCCAAAATTATCGAAATCGCCTTACCGTCACCTTCTACTTCAAAAGGGTCACAAACAGGGCAGCGCTCAAAAGGTTTCAAAAAAGCAAGTTCCGTTTCAGTACCGCAAACCTGTTGGCTCAAACTGCTGTTAACTGGCAGCTTATGCTGTGTTTTGCCTATATTATCCAGCAGGTAGCGATTCACAAGGCAGGTGCCGCCTAACGCTCCCAGCCCAAAAAACTGTTCTCGGGTCTGGAAATACGGAATACGATTTGATTCATAGAGGTTTCTTGACTCAATCCTGGAGCCACCAAAATCACCTGTCCATAGTGTCGCCTTGCTGTCCAGTGAGTTACTCAGGATTTCTGCCTGCAATAAGCCCCCGAATGGCTGCCACTCATACAGATTAAAATGAATATCCCGGATGCGTTTTTTGGGCATCTCTGAAATAAAGCTGTTTGCTTCAACGACAGTGCCTTCTACCCAGTTCAGCCTGACACCAAATCGTTTTTGCATTGATGGCGGATTCTGCCCCCGGAAAACCAGGTAATTATTATGGATATTGCCGTCACCATTTGTCACACTCACACCGCACTGATCAGGACTGCCTTTAGCTTCTCCGCCATTAAGGATTATGGTGTTATTGTGTACATTAAAATATTCATTTACCCCATTGCCTGAATCATCTGGTCTTGCTGTCAATGACATTCCGAAGGCTGAACCATTGGTTTCCATCCAGTTTTTATGAACCTGATAATAGGTATCGTCTTCAATGCCCTCCCCTTCGCTGCCTGACTCAGACAGAATCAGAGCATACAGCCCATCCACGCCCGTCAAGTCAGACCAGGATAATCGGAAGCCATGAGTACCCGATGAATAAACCAGAACTTTTTTTAAGCCATCACTGTCAGAAAGAAAGTCACTGTCTGCCAGTTTGGCACCATCCACCTTCAGCCCTGATAGCGCGCTTTTATTACCAAGGAAGACCAGGCAGGAAACCTTTTCACCAGAAGTATCAAACCCTTTATCAGGAGACAGTTCAATAAACGCATTCTGGCTGGCAGGAATCAGACCTTTGCCGTTTGTCAATTTGACCGGCTTATCCACCAGATAAGAGCCGCCATGAACCAGCAGTAAATCACCGTCCTGCATTTCAGAAACACTCTGGTTTAAATCAATACCAGACTTTTCCACCTTAACCTTTTCCGGCGCATAACTGGCACAGATTTTATAATATTCTGACTTGCTATCGTAGCGCTTGCATTCAGGACTCACATCAGCCCTTGCTGCACAAGTGAACAACACAATCAAAGTAGTCAGCGTTTTTAAGGGCAAAAAATATTGGATTTTAATTAAATCGATCATGAAAACCATCACTAATCAGAAAGAATGAATATTCCCTTGTTCAAAGGGTGGGGTTATTGAGTATTCAGAACTATCAGGATGCAGCTCTAACAGACTAGTACTACCCAGGGAGGCTTGCTGGTATGTTTGCAGTGCGTGGCAGCCGGAGAATGTAGACTGGTTATTTCCCTGTCGCTGCATCTCGCCGAAGTGGGCCTGATTGGTTTAATGGTGATTATCCTGAGCAGAGGAAGCATCCCGTACCAGGTTGCAATGAGTACGGGAGCAGAGCAGAAAGGGGCAGTTATAGCAAAGAGGTGTCCTGACCAATTTTTTCCTGTTTCTCCCGGTGCAGCTGCATCTCATCAGCCGTTGGTCTGATCACCCGGGTCAGAGGTCGTCCTTCCGGCAGACGGCGAATGGTCGACCCATCGACGTCTTCACCACCGATTCCTCCCAGCAACAGCGATGTCTGTCCGCCGGTCATGGCAAGATAGACTTCCGCAAGAATCTCGGAGTCAAGCAATGCCCCATGAAATACCCGGGAAGAGTTATCAATAAAATAACGTTTGCACAGGGCATCCAGGTTGTTCTTCTGCCCCGGGTGTTTTTTGCGCGCCAGTTCCAGACTGTCAGTAATAGTGCAGTAGTCTTCAACCTTGCCCAGACCCCGCCTGAGCCGTTTGAATTCATGGTTGAGGAAGTTAACGTCAAAGGTGGCGTTATGGGCGATCATCTCTGAGTCTTTGATGAAGGCCAAAAAGTCATCCGCCACTTCATTGAACAAGGGTTTGTCTTTTACAAACTCATTGGTGATACCGTGTACGGCAATAACTTCCGCATCCATCTCTCTTTCAGGGTTGATGTAAACATGGAAAGTATTGCCCGTCAGTTTACGGTCGATCATTTCGACACAACCGATTTCAACGATCCGGTGACCACTTTTGGGATCAATACCCGTGGTTTCCGTATCCATAACAATCTGTCTTGCTGCCACGATAAAGTCCTGTGAGCGATAGCTCCCTGAATATAAGTGTTCTGATTATATCAACCAACGCCATAGAATTCGTCAGTGTTTGTCTCAGGATTTCTGAGGATGGCGGGAAAACCACTTCCTGACCCGGCATCTATGTAGGATTCCCTCTGGATCGAATCGAAATTTTCTGCCCATAGGAAGCCCGGGTTAATGACTGAACGGCATGACGCCCTCCCCGACTGACGAATTCTTCCCTCTGATAACGAACATGCCCAAGTGACTGCATAATGCAGCTGAACCCGGTCAGATAACTGGTTCGGTCTTTCTCATTATCAAAAAGACTGGCACGCTGATCAGCCAGTATCGTACAGGCGGCAGGCTCTTTCGGAAGTTCTGATAAACCAACTCCCAGCTTCCTGCATAACGCCCGGTTTAAAAAACTCTCAGCTTCATCCATTATCTCCAGTGATGCTCTGGCATAGATATCATGCCCGGTGTAGACGCAAGCTGTATCAGGTTGTTTCTGTATCCGGATCAACGACCATGCAGACTCTTCATAAATTCGCTCAATCCCAGCCTGTTTATCGTACTTAATTTGCAGTTTTTCCAGTATCTCCAGCTCTTCAAAAGGATCATAGAGAGACATTGCAATATTCTTCATCTCTCTATGAATTTCATCAGGCCAGTATTGGGGCAGCAATGCAGTCAGGCGTCCTGGTGCCCTGACAGCGCTTTCTTCTGCCTGTTTACGGGATTCAGACGACGGACGTGGGGATGATTGTGGTGTTGCAGCCACTTCCGCAGTGGAAGGAGTGGATATTTCTGCAAGGCTTGACGGTTCTTTAGTTGTCTTAACAGGAGTGGTAGCAGTAGGGACAGTCTGTTTACTTCGATGAGTTTTATGAGATTTTTTTCTGGTTTTCTTTTTTGTTTTCACCGGCTCCTTTGTCGGTTTCAACTGCCCTTCCGGCAGCCAGTCAGGGTCAACCCCCTGAGCGTTAAGTCTGGCTGTCACCTCAGGGGGAAGTAAAGACAGGGTCTCTAAATTTTTTATCTCTTCACTTTTAGCCTGATAGGCGCGCAGGGACGCTTCTGCGATGTCCAGAGCTTCGTTCGGTGGAAAAGTACGAAAAAACTCAACCAAATGGGAGGCTGCTTCAGCGGCTGCAGCATAGTTACCCCTTGCACAATAAGCGTCAGCAACAAAATGAAAGAGCATATAAAAATCGCCTGTTGACCGGCTGGCGGCTTCCAGGTAACACTCGGTTGCCTGATCTCCGGGGAAAATATCGGAAAAAAGCTGTATCTTATGCATGAGGCCTTTGTAGTACCACAGCAATCCCTGATAATAGGGTGAAAAAGATGTTTCAGAAGCAAGCAGCTCAGTCAGCGTCTTCTTTAACACTTTGATCTTTTCTAACCACTGTTCATCGTAATTCGTTTCTTCTTCATTAATGCGCTTTATCTCAGCCGCTATTTTTCTACGGGTCCGAAGCTCATGAATTCTGTCGGAAACGTTTTTCGGCTTGACTTTGGCATGCTCCCTGATTTCTGTTGTGGCCTCATGAATGTTGCCGCGCCTGACGATGGATTTTATAATATCAACCACTACAGCCTCATAGACCCCCCATAAGGGTTTAATCAGATCAGTGGCGGTACAATCTCCTCCCAGACGGCTGACAAAGGAAGGGAAGGAAGTGTCATAACCAGAATCGGCAGAAAAAAGGCTGCTGCACTTCGTTATAAACCAGGGCAGCAGGAGGTACCGAAACTCATCATCACGGTCGCTACTTATATTTCTGGTTATCTGAATAAGTTCAGGTGTAGGCTCTTTCAGTTTCGGAAGCAGGTCCAGTAACCCGAAAGAAAGCGGGTCACACATCATCAGCAATATGCAGTCTCTGGCTTTTTCTTCAATTGTCGAGTTTTTTTCATCCAGATAAGGCCCCCGGCACATTCTGTAGATCAGAATGTATTGTCCGTCACTATCCGTCAGCTGGATTGGGTTTACCGAATATTCCATGCCTTTTACGAAACCCTGTCTTATCAGATGCAACAACCAGACACCCATATCATCATCCAGAGCTGCAAGCTTCATGCTGTCATCAAAAATGCGAAGCACATCGACATTTTCATCACTGCCAGCATTAACCACCCCCTGTATGGTCTGCCAGCGAAACAGTAATTCGCTGACCGCTTCAGGAGCAGACTCAGCCACTCTCGTCACCAGCCGGAGGGCTTTTTCCTCATCATCAGGCAATATCGTGGTTGCCAGAAAGAGCAGAGCCCTGGCGTGTTCCGGGCTCTGCTGAATAAAACTGTCTATCGCCGAATCGGTAAGATCATCGTGGATCGAAAGCTCAGGCTTAAACCACTCAAACAGGCGATTCATCAGCGCATCTACATCGGGTCTTAAACAGCGCTTCGCCTGTTCACGAATAAAATCCATGAATTGCACGACAGTCTCTTGTGGTATCCCGGAAGTGGATGGATAAACTGCAACCAGTCGAGCCTCTATGGCAGGGGAGTCCGGACGGTCGGGGTCTGACGGGGAAAGGCTTGTTGAAACCGTTGTTTCCGATGTCTTTTCAAGCTGCCGGTTCAGGCTTGTAGCCGTTTCTTTAGCCGTGGATGCAGGTTCGGTAGTATCGGTAGTATCGGATTGTGGCTGAGGTGGGGTCGGCTGACCTTTAGGGTCGATATCCATAAGGAGTTTCCATTGTTTAATGAACTATCGTGTAATGAGCGAGTCTCAACAGCCTTCAATAACTATATCGTTCATCATCACAATTCTGAAACTCCTCAATAACCCTCGTTCAGGAACCCGTCTGATTCTTTATTTCCTCAGCACCACGACACGCCAGCTCATCGGCCATTTCGTTTTCACGGTGACCGGCATGCCCTTTAACCCACTGCCAGTCTACGTCGTGGCGCTGATTCTGGGCATCAAGCCGCTGCCACAGATCCTGATTTTTTACCGGCTTGCCCGCAGCGGTTTTCCAGTTCTTGCGTTTCCAGCCATCTATCCATTTGGTAATACCATCCCGGACATAAATCGAGTCGGTGGTAATACGCACTTTGCAGGGACGGGTCAGGGTTTCCAGACCCACAATGGCTGCCATTAATTCCATACGGTTATTCGTGGTATTGTCTTCACCACCGTATAAGCCTTTTTCTGCACTGCCATAGCGCAATACCACTCCCCAGCCACCCGGACCGGGATTACCCTTACAGGCTCCATCGGTAAACAGCTCAACGAGCTTACTCAAACTATCTCTCCAGATTAATTAACAGAATATGACCAGCAGTGACTGCTCTCCACACCAACGTGGGGGCTTCCGACTTCTCAGGACGCAAACCACGAGCCTATCTTCACCAAATGAATCGCCCAAGGCAATGATTCTTGAACATGTTTTTCAGTTTTACTCTCAACGGCAACCTCAGGGTCTTCTGATCAGCCTTATCACGCTTATTGAAACCATATACTAGACTTGCTCTGTTTACTTCCAGAGTATGCACTCGAAAAGTCAGGTTTGTGCTTTGTCACCTGCATACAGGAGTACTGATTTATGAGTGATGATGTATGTGTAATTTGTCAAGAACCTTTTAATAACGAAGTCGTGGAGGGGTTGGCGCATGAGAAAATTACTCTACCTTGCTTCGAAACGCATGTCTTCGGAAGGTCCTGCCTTGCTCTGTGGTTTGACAATGGACGACATCAGACGTGTCCTATATGCCGACAAAGAGTATCGGATGAGTTTGCTGCAGGCGTGAGCAACAGAGTAGAAAATAGAAGCTTTTATCAAAGAATAATCGACGCAGCTACCAATGCTGGTCTTAGTATCTTTGATAGCCTGGAGACCGCCTTGAGGGACCCCTTGGTGAATATTGTCCTTTTTGGAGGGTCTGCCTGGTCGTTGATGATGGCTTCAGGTATGTCAGAAGAAGATACTGATACCTTAACTACCGTGTTTAATGCTGCTACTGCAGGTTCCATTGTGGGAGGAGTGCTCAGGCTTAATCATTTGCCCGTTATCAGAGTTCTTCCGCATGTTGAGCTCCTGTCCAGACTGGCTACGGGGTATGCTGGCATGGGGGCTCTTTTGGATGTGGCACATCAGAGACAGGCGATACCGGATCGCCCTTTGATTGCTTTATCACAAACGACTGCCAGCAGTATGTTCGGTTTTGGCCTTGGCTTTTCAGCTGCCGAGGCAATACACAGACTACTGGGTAACAGGCAAGGCGCTGTTCCGAATTTACCGGAAAACAACGGCTGATGCAGCTGTTATTCTCTACTGCGTTCTCTACCTGCACTCCCACCAACACAGGAGCTGGTACCGGCAATCGGGTTACTGGCAAAACGACGTTTCACTTCTGCCCAGGCCGGACGAACCGGCGTCATACCAGGCGTTTCCTGAGTCGCTACCATCATATAAAACCCACCCATAGACAGGTTCCACTGTCGGCAGCGCTGTTCAACCAGCTCCCGGGTCAACCCTTTGGAGTGCCGGTCCAGTGGGTGCATATAAGCACCGTAGTTGATTTTCTCTACATTGAAACCCAGCAGAGTCAGCCAGTCCCGCATTCGCCCGGGGCTGATAAGGTGTGAACCCTGAAACAGCTGACGATGTTTTGGTGAAACCCAGCGCCAGTAGTTGAGCAGGCTTTTGGGGTTGAAACCGATAACCAGCAGTTTTCCACCGGGAATAATGGTGCGTGCCGCTTCACTGAGCAGCCGGTGTGGCCGTTCGGAAAACTCCACCACATGATGCAATAACACCAGATCCAGAGTTCCGGGGCTTACAGGCCAATGAAACGGGTCAGTAATTACAAGGCTGTCACAATCACGACAGCTGACATTGTCCAGAACCCGGGTTAATGCCATGGAAGGATTCAACAGGCTGATATGACTGACCTGACTGGTATTGAGCAGGCCTGCGCCGGGCGCTATGGTCATCTGGCAGGCATGATACCCGAAGATATAGTGGAGTTCCTGTTCAAGTTGTCGTCTTTCCGCCTTGAGCAGATAATCCCCTTCACCACTTTGCAGCCAACGATGCAGTGCCAGTAACCGTTCAATAAAGCTTGTTTTTTCTGCACGTTTAAACCTAAGCATCAGGCATTATCCATTATCCATACAGAGAAGTGATCCATTACCACTAATGCATCCTGAGACCATCATATCGACCAGATCACAAAATTTACATTATTACAGCAAACAGCCCTGAGCGAAAAATGCGATTTCCGTCGTCCACGGTGATGAAAAATTACATTTTTTTGGTAAAAAATAAATGCTCCCGGTCATGGTCAAGAGTAAAATTGCAATTTTCTGACAAACATAAAGCATGGTTGTAAATGACAGATTCTCCACTTCAGATAGAAGCCATAAAAGCATTTTCAGACAATTATATCTGGCTCATTACTGCCGCCGGGAATAATGACTGCTTCGTGGTTGATCCCGGTGACGCCAGCCCTGTAATGGAAACCCTTGAAGCCAGAAACCTGAACCTTGCCGGCATTCTTGTCACGCATCATCACGCCGACCATACTGGCGGTATTCCTGAACTGCTGCAGCACTTCGACGCCAGAATCTATGGACCAGCCAACTCTTCAATCCGTTTTCTTACTGATATTTTGAAGGACGGTGACGCTGCCGATGTACTCGGTCACCCGTTTCAGGTACTCAGCGTTCCCGGCCACACTCTCGATCACATTGCCTACTTCAGTCCGCAGCAGTTTACCCTGTTTTGTGGCGACACACTGTTTTCAGGCGGATGCGGGCGACTTTTTGAAGGAACGCCGCAGCAAATGTACGATTCACTTCACAAGTTCAGACAGCTACCTGATTCTACCCGGGTGTTCTGTGCTCATGAATACACAGCCAGCAACCTCAAGTTTGCTATTGCAGTAGAGCCCGATAATCAGGATATTGCCGATTATATCGTCCGTGTTGAACAGCTCAGGCGTCAGGACATCCCGACGATACCGACTTCTATTGGACTGGAAAAACGCATTAACCCTTTCCTGAGAACCAGCGATAACACCGTTATTCTCTGTGCAGGAAACCGACTGAACGTTAATGCACCTGACCAGAAAATACCCGAACCCGAAGTACTAAGGGTAATCCGTGAATGGAAGGATAATTTCCAGTAATGGTACAATGATGAACTACCCGGATTTCAGAACCTGATTTATGTCTCTATCGCAATCGAGCTGCAACAAAAATATGCCTGTTAATCAGACAGATTCCAGGCCGGAAAAAAAATCGATCGCCAGACTGGCAGGCACTGCTGCCATGATGCTCGTATTAACCGGCTGCCAGAGCGTTAATAAAATGGAGACAGGCAGTACTCCGGTGGTGCAGAAAAAAGCGGTTCATCAACCCGCTGCCAGAGCCAAAAAAACCAAAGTTCCCACCGTAAAACGCGTGGTAGATAAGCGACCACAGGATCTGTGGGAACGCATTCGCCGGGGGCTGGCCCTGGAACTGGACAATAATCACCCCTGGGTGATGACCGAGTTACGCTGGTATGCCAAAAATCAGGGTTACTTTAACCGTGTAGCTGACCGTTCAGCACCTTACCTCTATTTCATCATCAAAGAAGCAGAAGAACGTGGTATGCCGCTGGAACTGGCTCTGATGCCTGTGGTGGAAAGTGCTTATGACCCTTTTGCCTACTCCCATGCCGGCGCGTCCGGACTGTGGCAGTTTATGCCCGCGACAGGTGCTGACTATGGTCTTGAGCAGAACTGGTGGTACGACGGTCGTCGTGATGTGGTTGCCGCTACCCGTGCTGCACTGGATTACATGGCTCGCCTGCATAAATCATTTGGCGACTGGGAGCTGGCACTGGCTGCCTTTAACTCTGGTCCGGGCCGGGTACAGCGAGCAATTGACAAAAACCGCAAAAAAGGCAAGCCAACCACATTCTGGCATCTGGGACTCCCCAGGGAGACCACAGCCTACGTTCCCAAGCTGATTGCACTGGGCAAGATTGTCCGCAATCCTGAAAAATACGGCATCAGCCTGAAACCTGTCCCCAACAAGCCTTATTTCGCCAGGGTGAAAACCGGTGGACAACTCGATATGGCAAAAGCCGCAGAACTGTCCGGAGTTCCTCTGAACGAACTCTATCGCCTGAACCCCGGCCTGAACCGCTGGTCTACTCCGCCAGAAGGTCCGAACCATCTGTTGGTGCCGCTGGCCAAAGCGGAGCCGTTCCGGAAAAAACTGGCCAAATTACCCACAGAAGACCGACTGCGCTGGAAACGCTACACCGTTAAGTCCGGTGACAGCCTCAGTACCATCGCCAGACGCTACGATACCCGCAGCCAACTGATCCGTGAAGTCAACAAGATGAATGGCGACATGATACGCATTGGTCAGAGCCTGTTGATTCCGGTACCTGCCAACGGCAAGGAAAACTACACTCTGACTGCCAGCCAGCGTCGTAAGGCTCAGCAGAACAGCAGTGTATCCGGTCGCTACAAGGTCAGCTATACCGTTAAATCCGGTGACAGCTTCTGGACCATCTCCCGCCAGTTCAAAGTCGGCATCAACGAGCTGGCCCGCTGGAACAATATGGCGCCACGGGACACTCTGCGGGTTGGTCAGAAACTGGCCGTATGGAGCAAAGGCTCCGGCAACAGTGACAGCATTATCCGCAAGGTGAACTATACCGTTCGTTCCGGTGACTCCCTGTCCCGTATTGCTGACCGCTTTAATGTTCAGGTACAGCAGATTGAAAACTGGAACAGCTTTGAAAGCAAATACATCCACCCCGGTCAGCTTCTGACCCTCTATGTGGACGTTACCCGCGCTTACGATTAAGCTGTTTGTTCGCAGAATCAGTGCTATAACTATTTTGACTGGTTCTGCGGATTCCTCCCTTGTTTTATAAACAGAACATTTATAGAAAGAACATTTTTAGAAAGAACAATAAAGGCTGTTCGTTTTCCCTGGTTCTGCTACTGGCCTTTGCACCTCTGTTCATTCAGGCTCAGAATTCTGTTACTTCTCAGGAGCCGGACTGGCAACACGCTCTCAGCCTTGGCGACAAACCCTTCTATTCAAAGGACTTTCCCTGGTTCAAATCCGTCAATCCTGACGCCCCTAAAGGCGGCCATGTAAACTTTGCTATCCATGGCAGCTTTGACAGCCTGAACCCATACATCATCAAGGGCTCAACACCCTCTGCTGCGCCGAATGTCTTTCGATATGGTGCGCTGGAGCTGAATGAGCCGTTGATGGTTGGAATGAATGCCTATGCGCCCGCCCGGGAAGAACTGGGGACACTCTACGGCCTGATCGCCCACTCCGTTGCCCTGTCCAGAGACAGACAAACCCTTGAGTTCAGGCTGCGCCCTGAAGCCCGTTTCCATGACCGGCAGCCGATCACCAGCGACGATGTTCTGTACACCTTCAAATTGTTAAAAGAACACGGCGCGCCTCAATACCAGATGTTGCTGGAACAGGTAGACAAGCTGGAAGCCCCCACGCCACACCATGTGCGTTATACCCTGAAGCCCCCGGTATCCAGAACCCTGCCCCTGCATATCGCTGAACTGCCCGTGTTGCCCAAACACTACTGGGAAAAACATAATTTCTCACAGACAACACTGGAGCCGCCCCTGCTCAGTGGCCCCTACCGAATCACAAAAGTTAAGCCCGGCACCTCAGTCACTTTTGAACGGGTAAACGATTACTGGGGCAAAGACCTTCCCGTCAGCCGTGGCTTTTATAACTTTGACAGAGTCACCCTGAATTTTTTCCGGGACCGGCGGGTTGCCTTTGAGTCTTTCCGCTCAAAAGACGCCGACGCCTTTATTGAAACAGAAGCCAAGAACTGGGCAAAAGGCTACGACCTGCCAGCCTTCCATTCCGGCGAGATCATTAAACGTGAAGTGCCTTACACTTTACCGGGTCACAGGCTCTTCTATGCCTTCAACCAGCGAAACCCTTTGTTCAGGAACCGAAAAACCCGGCAAGCCATCAGCATGCTGTTCGACTGGAAATGGACCAACCGGATTCTCTTTCACAGTGCCTACGTCAGGAACCGCAGCTTCTTTCCGGCTGCGGGTTCTGAATCCGCTGGAGTCATTACACCCGCCGAGACAAAAATTCTCGAACCTTTCTCAAAAAACCTTCCCAGTGACTTGTTTTATAAGGCATTTGCACACACTGAGCCAAAAGGTAACGGCTCCGTAGACAGAGAACGCCGGATGGCATTGCCCCTTCTGAAACAGGCTGGCTGGAAATACCAAAACAACCAGCTGGTAAACGACAAAGGTGAACCCTTCCGGTTTGAGTTCCTGCATTATTCCAGGGTCATCGAGCGCTTTATTATGCCCTTTGCTAAAAACCTGTCGACGGTGGGCATTCAAATGGACTTCAAGCCCATTGATATGAGCCAGTACCAGCGCCGTATCAAGCAACACCAGTTCGATATGATTCTGACATCCGTTCCCCTGATGGCGTTTCCGGATGAGCGGCTCTACGACTATTTCCACTCTGAAAGCGCAGACCGCGAAGGCAGCCATAATATGGCTGGTATTCAGGACCCGGCTGTCGATAAACTGATAGAAACCATTGCCACCAGCGACGATCCTGACCAGATCCGCACCCATATCAGCGCACTTGACCGGGTTCTGCTCTGGCAGCATTACACGATTCCCACCTGGCACAACAGCGTTATCCGCGTGGCACACTGGAAACACCTGGTACCACCGGCTACCCCGAACCAGTTCGGTTTTCGGCTGAGCAGTTGGTGGTATGACCCGGACTCATTGACAAAAAGGAAAAAAAAGCTGTGAGTCGCCCCTTCAACCGAATTGCCCACTGGCTGTTAGCCGGGGGCTCGTTACTGACTGTGTTATTGACTGTGTTATTGACTGCTTCTCAGTCTCATGCTGCGGACTCCCCAGCCCCTGACGGGCAGATTACCAGAAGCCATGCCCGCGCACTGTATGGTCAACCCTTCTATCCGGCGGACTTTAAGCATTTTAATTACATCAACCCGAATGCACCCGACAGTGGTACGCTTCGACTCGGGGCGCAGGGAACGTTCGATACATTCAATGCCTTTACCACGAAAGGTGTGCCTGCCAGTCTCAGTGGACATCTTTATGACAGTCTGATGGTACGGAGCAGGGATGAACCTTACACCCTTTATGGGCTGATTGCTGAAGCCGTTGAGTACCCCGCCAGCAACCGCTGGGTCAGGTTCTACCTCAACCCCAAAGCACGGTTCGCTGATGGCAAGCCCATTACAGCGGCAGATGTCAAATTCACATTCGATCAGTTCAACAGCAAGGATGCCCCCATCTACCGCTCAGCACTGGACAATGTGGAATCGGTTAAAGTGGAATCGGCACAGCAGATTATCTTTTACCTGAATGCCAGCCATGAAGAGAACCGCCTGCTGCCCTTCCAGATTGCCCAACTGCCCATTCTGCCCTCCCATGACCGGGAACGTTACGACTTCAGCCGGGCTGATTTCACCCTGCCATTAAGCTCAGGGGCTTACACCATCAAAAGCTATGAACCGGGAAAACAAGTCATTCTCAGGGAGGTGGAAAACTACTGGGCAAAAAATCATCCGGTCAGAGTGGGGCATAATAATTTTCGCCAGATCCAGTACGACTATTTTCGTAACGCCACGGTTTCCCTACAGGCATTCCTTGCCGGCGGTTATGATATACGGCTGGAAACCATCGCTAAAAACTGGAGCCACGGTTACACCGGCAAAGCCGTTGAAAGCGGCAAAATCATCCAGACCCTTTTACCCAGAAAAACCAATCAGATTCAGGCATTTGTATTCAATACTTCAAGTGCTGTCTTCAAAGACAGACGGGTTCGTCAGGCCGTCAGCCAGGGCTATGATTTCCAGTGGACGAACCGGACACTGATGTATAGCAACTACCAGCAACCCCACAGCCTGTTTGCGAACTCAGAGTTCGGGCAGCGTTCAGCTCCAAACTCCGGGGAACTTAAACTGCTCCAACCTTTTCGGCACAAGCTCCCTGTTGAACTGTTCACACAGCAGTGGCAACCCGTTAAAACATCAGGCGACGGAAATATCCGGGCAAAGCTGCAACTGGCACATTCCCTCCTGCAGCAGTCTGGCTGGGTCGTGAAAAAGCAGCAGCGCGTCAACAGGGAAAACGGTCAGGTGCTGAGCTTTGAGCTGCTGCTCACCACACCTGAGCAGGAACGTATCGTACTGCCTTTTCAGCGAAACCTGGAACAGCTGGGGATAGAGATGCGGGTGAAAACGGTTGATCTTGCCCAGTATATCCAGCGGGTAAGAAATAAGGATTACGATATGTTGTTACGCACCATAAGTCACGGAACAACACCCGGTAATGAGCTGCAGCAGTACTGGCACAGCCAGTATGCCAATGAACAGGGGTCACAGAATGTCGCCAATGTCAGCAACCCGGTCGTTGATGCCATACTGCCTTATGTTCGCACCGCCAAAACACTGGAAGAACTGATAACCGTCACACGAGCCCTTGATCGTATTCTGTTATGGGAATACTACGTTATTCCACAACTGCAGGCCGGACAATGGCGCGTTGCGCACAGAAGTAGACTAGGCTATCCCTCCGGAACTGCATTAAACGGTTACCTGGATTTCACCACATGGTGGGAGAAGCCGCAAAATGACTAATCACCCTGCAATACCGACACTACTCCTTCTGTTCACTCTGACTGCTCTCTGTGCTACCACTTCAGCGGCTCCTCTTGAACACGCCGTCAGTTTGTTTGGCAAACCCGCCTACCCGGAAGGTTTCAGCCACTTTAACTACGTTAATCCCAACGCCCCCAAGGGCGGAACACTCCGGCAATCGGCACTCGGCCACTTTGACAGTCTCAACCCTTATGTCGACCGGGGGGTGGCAGCAGCAGGAGCCGATTTGCAATACGACTCACTGCTGGCTCGTTCATGGGATGAACCGCTCACCAAATACGGGCTGATCGCAGAAAAAATTGAACGGGACCCGGATAACTACTGGGTAGCTTTCTACGTCAATCCCAAAGCACGATTCAATGATGGCAAACCGGTAACGGCTGAAGATATCAAGTTTTCATTTGACCTGCTGAGGGAAAAAGGTTCCACCTTCTATCGTAACTTTTATGTGGATGTCGACAAGGTGACCGTGACCTCACCAGACAGAGCACTATTCAAGTTCAAACACAATAAAAACCGCGAGCTGGTGACTAATCTCGGACAGATGCCAATAGTTCCCAAACACTACTGGAAAGACCGTGATTTCAGCTCTCCCGGATTGACAATCCCAGTCACCAGTGGCCCTTATAAAGTCAGTGAAATACAACCGGGCCGTACTATTACCTATCAGCGTGATCCGAATTACTGGGCAAAAGACCTGCCCGTCTGCCGGGGACGGTTTAATTTTGACCAGCTTCACTACATCTACTTTCTGGATACCAGCGTTGCCCTACAGGCTTTGCTGGCCGGTGAATACGACTGGTTAATGGTATCCGACCCAAAGCACTGGCAAAAACTGTTTTCCCGTAAAAGTCAGACGCTTTTGAAAAAAACAGGACTGGTGACTGAAACCCTGCCTAACAGTAACCCCCAGACTGTCATGCTGACTTACAACACCCGCAAGGCATTCCTGAAAGATCGCCGGGTCAGGGAAGCCTTGGGCTCAGCAATGGATTTTGACCGACTCAATCGAAACTATTTCCATGACTTGCTTCGCCGGGCAGACAGCTATTTCTCCGGCACCGACCTGGGTGCAAAAGGCCTGCCCTCTCCAGAGGAACTCAAATGGCTGGAACCCTGGCGCAACCAGCTACCCAAACCATTATTTACACAGATCTATATTCCGCCCGGTCATAACGATAACAATGAACGATCTCAACGAGCCAAAGCACTGGAACTGCTGAAAGAGGCAGGCTGGCGTATCAAGGATAACCAGCAGGTAAACAGCAAAGGCAAGCCCCTGACGCTGACGCTGCTCCTTACCAACCCGGAGAATGAACGTTATACCCTGGATTATCGAAGAAGCTTAAAAGCATTGGGGGTAGAACTGTCTATACGTACAGTAGACAGGGCACAGTACATAGAACGGATTCGTAATCTTGACTTTGATATGGTCACAAACGTGTTCCGGCACACACCTTCACCCGGAACCGAACAAAAAGATCATTTCAGTTCAGCTGTTGCCGACCTGCATGGCAGCCGCAATCTTGCCGGTATAAAGAACCCGGCGGTGGATGATATTGTCGGGCGTATACCGACAGCCACCAGCCGTCAACAGCTTCTGTCTCTGCTGCATGCGCTGGACCGGATACTGCTGTGGGAACATTACAGCATGCCATTGTGGTACCAGCCCGACTGGCCTCTCGTACACCGGGCCTACCTGAAGCACCCGCAGCAGACACCGCCCTACGCGCTGGATATCAGCACCTGGTGGCTTGATGAGGCTCAGAAAAAGGCTGTTAATTAATCAGTAATTTAACGGTAGGAAGCGTTGCCGACTCAGTTCAGCCAGGTCATCTTGTTTTTTGATCTGGCTGGTATCAGATAAAAAGTAATTCGGATTCTTAATAAGTTCATAAATAAACCAGAGTTATTATCGGCTTGCTCCGCTGTTCTTGTGGTTGTTTTCTTGCACCAGACACAACCTTGTACTATTAACTTTAATCTAATTAATAATCGTTACTATTTACATAACGGTATGCGTCCTACTCAACCTAAATCGTTATCATGATGTGAGGTATCGGGTGAAGCAGGTCATAAATGTCTTACTGAAACACTATTCGTTCAGGGTTGCCAGTTGGACCCGGGCAGACCAAAACCAGAAAATAACAGCTAAAAAACACCTGGGTCTGAAATCCTGTCTTGCTCTTTTTCTGCCAGCCTTGTTACTCATGCATCTGTATCCGGGTGCAGGCAATGCAGCTCCCTCACACTCTTCATTCAACGAGCCATCGCAAAATATTTCTTCAACCGCTGCCCCTGCCACTGTTGCATCCGCAACAACACAACCAGTAACACAGCCAACCACACAAAACGATGTATCCCGTTTCTGTGGTGGTGAGGTTGATTATGGCGGTCTTAATCTAAACGACACCATTTTGGCTTCTATTAGCTCGGCACTGGAGCAGTACCAAAAAAAACACCCTGCTGACAAGATATCACGATGCATCATCAAAACACCTGACGGTCACCCTGTTGATGAAGCCATTTTGTCGTTTAATGAGGGCAAGCTGCAAAGCGCAGTGTACAACACCGCCTTTTTACTACTGGGCAAAGGCATCAGAATATCTGATAAAAACCCGGCAGAATCCTGCCATTTAAGACCCTATCGTTTTGCCGGAGATACGACTTCGCAGCTGTCCGCTGTTCAGGATAACTGGGAGAATTCCTATCAGGTAACAGAGTCCATTACCCTGGCAGCAGGTCAGAAGCTGATTGGAATCCCACTCAATATTAACAATGACACTCTGGCTGAGGGCTTTTATGTCAACCTCAGGCGTCTTATTTCCGCAAAAATCCGTTGTAAGCCTGATAGCGAAGGGTTAGACGATTTTTTGGTTGAAAAAAATAGTTTGATCAGGCTGTCTCAACCGGGTGTTGTTGTATCCGGGGTGACTAATGCCCTTGATATAAACCAGAAGGCTACCTTTACTGGCAAGTGCGAAACCTACGAACCGTACCGATATTTTCTTAAATCATATACAAGACAGAAGCCTTCTTATATGGGGTATCAGAATTTGATCAAGGCAGAAATAGATCCCAGGTCACTGTCTCCTGATGACGCTCATCTCTATGACATTAGCGATAACGAACTCTTTCAGGCTCAGGAATCTGCGATCCATATCTCGTTCAAACAAGGCAGTGACACCATTGATTCAAACCGAATGGACAACATGACCTTTGTTCGTATCAGCAACAACCGGCTCTACTCTTGCCATGCAGACATTGACGGGGTCAGCATGGCAAGAGTAGAGCCGGTTCTGAACATCAATACATACTACAACGACAACGCACAAAACCCCGGCTTAGTCCATGCACTGGAACTCACCGACAACCAGTTGATGACCAAAGGCGATACGGCTGTCCGGTTCGTAGCAACGCCCAACACCAGCTCGGTCATTAAAAAGAATAAGCTCACCACCTCCGCACAGTCCCTCAGTGACTCCCGGGGTATCAGCCTTACCGGCACCAACCATCTGAAAGACACAGCGAGACCCAGACCTGAATTTACGCTTGAAGATAATTCGATTACAGGCTTTCAGGATGGCTTATTACTGGATGGCACCCTTAGCCTGACACTCAACTCAAACCGCCTGACCGGAAAGAAAAGTGCCATCGCCCGAGCCCCCGGTCAGCTAACTGACCCCATTCAGTTATCCGGTAATCAAAAAAACACCTATTCAGGCAGCGTGACATCGCCCTGTGCAGGTCTTGATTTATCGACCATTGAAGGCGGCTTTCTTTTTTCCGACGGGACGCCCTGCCCGGCTAGCTACTCTCCAGATGGCGACTCTCCAGGTGACGACTCTCCGGGTGACGACTCCCCTCCAGGAACCTCACCCTGATCAGCCAGAGCCTGCCTCCTGTTTTTCCTGCATGCAGGGATTCGTTCAGCGTATACATTGAATAATGAGGTTGTCCGTGAGCAAAACAAATTTTTATTCTGCAACGCCCCTGATATTGTTCTGCCATGTGTGGATGGGCTTTCAATCAGCTACAGCGACACCCGTTAACTCAACAACTTCCGCGACCCTGCTAAACAGCACCCTGTCCAGCACGACGCTATCAACGACGCTATCAACAACGGCAAAACCCTCACAGGTTATGGAGCAATTAAGCACGCTCTGTAACCACGATGTTGAATACCCCAAAAACACACCTCTGGATGATGTTCTTATAAGCAGCATCGCTGCGGGGCTTGAGCAGTTTAAAGCAGAGCATCCCAACAACCCCATAGAGCATTGCGTGGTAAAAGTGCCGGATGGGAACGAGCTGGATGCTGAGATTAAACGCTATAACGAAAACAAATCGAACAGTCAGAAACAGCATACGGCTTTTCTATTGCTCGCCAGGGGAATAAAAATGTCATCCATTAACGATGCCGCCCCCTGTGAATCCCTGGTACCCATTGTTGCAGGCGTTGATGACAGTAACAAAGAGCTTCCATCACAACTGCCTTCAACCTGGCAAAACAGCTTCCTCATAGAAGAGCCTATAGAGCTTGAACTGGGACAAAAGCTGATTGGCATACCACTCGATACACGCACTGCCGCATTAGCCAGTGGTTACCATGCGAACATTAAGCGGAAGCTTCAGGCCAGTTACGGCTGTCATTTTAGCAACCTCGGTTCTGTCAGCTATACCCGTGACCATTTGATCACTATTCGCCAGCCCGGCTCCGTTGTTTCCGGCATCACCAATGTTGACGGGATTAACGACAGTCGGGGCTACACCAAGCGCTGTTCTTACCGAACACACTACCCAAGAATTTATACGGACCAGATGTACACGACACTGCTCAACATTGAACTTGATGTCATGTCGTTTAATCTACCGAATGGCTCACGAATGGTGGATATTTCCAATAATGAATTCTACCAGTATGAAAACAGCGCCATTGATATCACTCTGGTCGGACATGGGCTGTTTTCTCAGTGGATTCAGGGCAGAACCTTCGTCCGTCTCCACAAAAACCACATTTATTCCTGTTTTACCCGGGAGCGTAAAAGCAGCAATGAGGTAGCCCTCAATATCGACCTCCGTTATCACGATGCCGCCCCTGACCCTGAAATAAGTCATGTCCTTGAACTGGAAGAAAACCAGTTTGATACCCGCTATAAATCGGCTGTTAGCCTGAATGTCTCTCCGGGCTCCCGCTCTGTTATTGCTAATAACCGCATTGTGACCAATCCATCCGCTGAAGACTCGGCAGGGATAACCATCGCGGGAATTACCACCGAAAAAGACAGTGCAAAGGACGCCCCTTCCTTTCTGTTTAACAACAACCAGATGAAAGGGTTTAAATCCGCCATTGCATTTGAGGGAGCGATGAAGCTGAAGCTGAACTCAAACCAGTTGCTGGGAACGGATTACGCCCTGAAACGAGTGGGGGAACAGCGGGGCTTTCCTGTTGAATTGTCCGGCGATGAACAGAATCTGTACATGGGGTTGAAAGCCTGCGCAACGCTTGAGAGCAGCTGGATCATAGGTGGTCTGACATTGGCTGATGGCATTCCCTGCCCGGCAGACTACATTCCGGCTACTTCTCCGACAGAGGCGTCAACATCGCCTGCTACCTCATCACCTTCAAAATAATAATGGGCCACATTCTATCAGGCACAGGTAATGTATGAACCTTTCATATCCCTTTCAAAAAAAACGTCTTTGGCTGTATTTTTGCCTGTTAATGGCTGGTTCTTCCGTTTCGGCAGCACCGGTTACTCCGGGCATGTTTGAGACTAAGACTCAGCCCGAACCCCCGACCACCAGCCAGCCCGTAAAGCCGGACTGCGTTGATGATGAACTGGAGTTACCCAATCAAACACTGCAGAGGCAGTGTAGCCACGTAATAGCCCATGGTAATTTACACATCGATTATTCCATGGCAAAAGCGGCGGCTACGTTGCTGGATCGTTTTATAAAGAAACACCCCGAAGAGAAAAAAATTGAACGCTGTGTTGTGCTGACACCGGAAGGTGGCAATGTAGATGAGCAAATCAAAACCTACAACACCAAAACTTCGTCATACAACAAGACTCACACCATTTTTCTGCTGCTCGGCAAAGGAGTCAAAACACCGGTTGACCCTATGCAGCCCGAGTCCTGCCCGACGGTAAAGCCTGTGTTTGCAGGATCAGACAATCCGCCCGTCCTCCCCCCTCCCGCTACATGGCAGGACAGCTTTAACATTAAACACTCCATTGTTCTTGAGCCGGGGCAAAAACTCATCGGAGTACCCGTTGATGTCAGCCATTCAAGGCTGGCGGAAGGCTACTATGTCAGCATCAAACGCAAGATCACAACCAAGATTAATTGCTTTAATTATCGCTACAAGAGCATGAAAATTACCAAAGACAGTTTTATCACGCTGAAGGGCAAAGGTATTTTTGTTACAGGTATCACCAACGCCTTTGGCGTCAATGACAGCCTGTCTGTTTACGAAACCTGTGGCGGGTACTTCAAAGAGAAAGTTCGGGATGTCACCGCTCAGGAAGCACACCAGCAAATCATTCGGGTAGAGATTGATCCGACCTCTTTACATACCCCAACCAGCACAGCAATGATTGATATTTCCAATAATGAGCTGTTTCAAATCCAACAGCCCGCCATCAGCATTGCGCTGAAAAAATCAGACGGTGAAACGGCAGCTATTCAGTCCGACTGGCTTTTTGACCAGACTTTTGTGCGCACCAAAGGCAACCACATTTATTCCTGTCGCTCAGTCGCCGGAAAAGAGCCTCTGGCGCCTGCGTTTGTTGCTGATTTTACTTATGTGGACTATGCACCAGAACCAGGAAAGGTCCATACCCTGGATTTGCAGAACAACCTGATTATTACTCACAAGAACAGCGCTGCTGACATAACGCTTTCGACTCATGCTGATGCAACACTGACAGGCAACCACCTGCAGGCTATTGGCGATAGTTTGTACGGCGTAGCCCTGACCGGAGGAACTCATGATGGCACGCCTGCTCGCACATTTCGTCTTGAAGACAACACGGTATCAGGCTTCCGAACCGCTCTTTTGCTCAATGGCAGCCTCCGTCTAGCCCTGAACTCCAATGACTTGCTGGGGTTACAACGGGCTATTGAGCGTGGCGAATGGAAACTTTACCCCGTAGCCCTGTCCGGTGACAGCCATAACACCTATCAAAAAGGCGTTCAGCATCCCTGCCAGAATCTCGATAGTGAGGCTGTAACAGGCAGCATTACCTTCCAGGATGGCACTTCGTGTCCTGACACAGGCAACGACCCCACACCATCCACGACACGACTGCCCGATTATCATTGAGGCGGATGACTGTAACTGTTGGCTTTATCCAGTAACTGCGACGCACCATAAAAACCATTTCTGACAGGCGGCCTGAGAGTTTTTTTATGATTCAATCAATCAACCTGCATTCCATAGTGATTACGGCAATGTTAACTGTCTGTACAGTGCCATCCCTTTCCATGGCGTTTCCCTCTACACCTTCCACTATGTCATCCACGACAACAATAAAAGGGATTTCCACCGGCCCAACAGACAGAGTGACGACTCTCCACTCAACCGAAACCCCTGATGATGCGTTAAATCGACTGTGCGGCCAGAATCCCCCCCTCACGGGGGATATCGCTTTAACCGTTCACATGAAATCAGCAGCGGTTGAAGTACTGGAAACTCTGGCCAGAAACAATCCGAATGAAACCATTTCCCGGTGTGTCATCAGCGTACCCGGGGGAGGCAACCTTGATGAACAAATCAAACGGTTCAATGCAGACAAGCATTGGGAGGAAAAATACAACACCGCCTTCTTATTGTTTGGAAAAGGCATCAGACCGCATCGCAAAGACCCGCAGAAAACCTGTGACTGGGAAGCAGAAAAAACGCCAGGGGACGCTTTACCGGCAAACTGGGAAGACACATTCTGGATCAGGAATACCATTAACCTTGAGTCCGGACAGAAGCTGGTCGGTATACCGCTGGATGGCAACCATTCACAATTCGCCGACGGTTACTATGTGAATCTTCAAAGACGTATCACGGCAACCGCAAAGTGTCGGGGAGAATCGGCCTCTTTTAATCATACCCGGGACAGTCTGATCACTCTCGAAGGGGCTGGAAATACCATCACCGGGCTGACGAATATTGGCCACTCCAATCAGATAAAAACTTTTACAAAGATCTGTGGAACCTGGTCAAAAAAAACCCACAAAAAAACACTCAATCCACAAGAAGTCCACTTTGAAGTGATAAAAGCCCGGTTCAACCCTATGGTCTTGCCAGTCAATACCAACAGCAACATCATTGACATCTTTAACAACCAGTTTTTCCAGTATGAAAAGCCCGTGATTGATATTTCTATCAAAGCCAGCGAGGAGGGAACAGCTCAGGGAGAGATCGTCTCAGATCGACTCGCTGAAAAAACACTGGCGGGCATCCATGACAATCGTTTTTATGCCTGTCAGGTTTCAGGTGTAGAGAAAACAATGGAGCCAGCGCTACGGGTTAACATTGATTTTCATGACGCGTCATCCAGCCCAGAGCCAGTCCAGGCGCTATCGTTGCAACAGAACCATTTTTTAACCGACGGCAACATGGCGGTCAACATTAAACTGTCCTCAAATGCCAGAGGAACCATTAATAACAACCAGCTCGATACCACTCAACTCAATACTACCGATTCCAGCAACAGTTTATACGGCATCATGCTGACCGGCATTACCGACACCAACAGGGCCGCATTATCCTCCGTAACCGCCTCAT
The DNA here is from genome assembly GCF_025562715.2 of Endozoicomonas gorgoniicola. Lineage (NCBI taxonomy): Bacteria > Pseudomonadati > Pseudomonadota > Gammaproteobacteria > Oceanospirillales > Endozoicomonadaceae > Endozoicomonas > Endozoicomonas gorgoniicola. Next base: position 1,692,374 of record NZ_JAPFCC010000001.1, on the reverse strand, counting down.
TCAGTCTGGCTGATAATCAGATCAACAACGTTCGGGTCGCTTTGGCATTAAACGCCAAACTGGTACTTCAGCTTACGTCGAACCGGCTTCTTGGTACATCGGCCCCTATTGAGCTCAATCAACTACAGACTTACCCTGTCACACTGGCCGGAGATCAGAACAACGAATACTTACCGTCTGCAGACTTTCCCTGTGGCAACCTTGACCAGGGGAATATTCAGGGCGGTATCGTATTTTCTGATGGCACCCACTGCCCGTCTGGCTGGACACCGACTCTCCCGACGACACCTGCACTCACCTCATCGCCTGTGTCGTCTATACCGGAGTCGTCTACACCGGAGTCGTCATCAACACTTCAGATAACGCCTGAACCTGGCACTTCATCTGTGCCGGTAACAACGGAGTTTTCTTCAACGCTTCATCAGACAATGCCTGAGTCCACCAGTACCAGACCGTTCTCATTGCCTGCACCAACCTCTTCGCTGACAAAACAGTTCGAGTCTTTCCGTTCAAGTCAGGCTACACCTTCCCACACCACACTCTCCCACACCACACTCAGGCTCGCTTCACCATTAAAATTGTCTGAGTCTGAAGCGACGACAGTGCTTCCTGGCACACCAACGCTCAAAAACAGTGTTGGCCCATCCTCTACACTGGTCGCCATTAATAGCCCGTCACTTCGAACGAGTATCCGGAAAAGTACAGAGTACTCAGTCCAGAAAACCGTAACTCCGGTGCTGCTACCACCTTCTTCAACACCACAACAAACCGGCAACCTTACGATTATTTCATCAACGGTTTCTCAGATAATCCACCTGAATTCATCCAGCGACAAACAATACCAGGACCAAAAAAGTGGTTTAGGAACGGGTCAGAAAGCAGGAATAGGTATAGGAGCGACTGTCTTTGCAGGCATTATTATTGTGTTAGCCACTTCCCCATTGTGGCTAAAGCGAGCCAGTAAAGTCGGTGATGAACATGTCCCTCTCCAACTTCGGAATGAACATTTCCCTCTCCAATAATTTCGCAATAACCCTTATTCCTGCGCATCACAAGATTCACTGCAAGAAGCCGATGTAATGCCTGAATGCTGCCAAGTCAGGACTTTCTCAATGAAAACGGCTCTCTGTTACCTGTGTATCTTATGCGCCAGTACCCTGTTTCTGTCCAACCCACTATTTACCCCACTATCTACCCCACTATTTACCCCACTAAGAGCAGATGACAGTGTGACCCGCTCCCACGCCCTGAGTGTTTATGACCAGTTCAAGCACCCTGAACACTTTACTCATTTTGACTATGCCAACCCCCAGGCACCTAAAGGCGGAACTCTCCGCAAGGCCGCTACCGGCTCATTCGACACCTTCAATACCTTTGCGCCCAAAGGCAACTGGGCAGCAGAGAGCTACATCCTTTACGATACCCTGATGGTCAGGGCGGGTGATGAGCCCTACACCGTTTACGGACTGATCGCCCAGTCCATTGAGTACCCAAAGGATCTGACATGGGTGGCCTACAACATTCACCCTGAAGCCCGATTTCACGACAATGCCCCTATAACAGCAGAAGACGTTGTTTACACCTTTAAGGCTCTGAAAGAAAAAGGCCCTCCTCATTACCGTCATCTGTATGCGGATGTCACTTCTGTCAAAGCCACCAGCCGCCTGAGAGTCGAATTCCGTTTTTCACGTCCCCAGGGCAAACATCTTCTCCTGAGACTTTCCCAGCTAAGAGTGCTACCCAAACATTTCTGGACTAGACCAAAGCATGATATTGGCAACGCCGACCTGACCGTTCCTCTGGCCAGTGGCCCCTTTAAAATCAAAGACTTTGAAGCAGGACGTCATGTTACTTATGAACGCGTGAAACATTACTGGGCAAAAGATTTACCCGTCAACAAAGGCCGGCACAACTTCGATGAAATACGTGTTGATTATTACCGTGATGGCCAGATCGCGCTGGAAGCTTTCAAGCAGGGAGCCTATGACCTCAGAGTGGATGGCAATCCAAAAAACTGGGCGGAAGGCTATAAGGGCAATCGCCTGAAAAACGGCGATATTATTCAGGAAGCGGTGCCTAATAAAACGCTTGGTATGCGTGCCTTTGTTTTCAACCTGCGTAAAGCCAGGTTTGCAGACAGGCGGTTGCGTCAGGCCATCAGCCTGGCACTGGATTTTCAGTGGATTAACAAACACCTGTTCTTTGATATTTACAAACAGGCCTACAGCCTGTTCTCTAACTCTGAACTGGCTGCCGATACCCTGCCCTCTGCAAAAGAAATCGAGCTGTTATCCCCCTGGCGTAAAGATCTGCCTGAAGAGGTGTTCACACGGGTCTACCAGCCCCCGACCACGGACGGCAGCGGCAACTGGCGCAACAATCAACGTCAGGCACTGAAACTCTTAAAAGAAGCTGGCTGGCAGTTGCGAAATGGCAAACTGGTTCACCAGAAAACGGGCGAACCGATGGAGTTTGAAATACTGCTGTCTCAACCTGAATTCGAACGTTTTGTGCTTCCCTTTGCTAACAATCTGAAAGCTCTGGGTATCCATGCCCGGGTCAGCACTATTGACACCTCTCAATACATCAACCGTTTGAGAGAGTTTGATTTCGACATGGTCATTCACGGCTTCTACCCCGGAATCTCACCCAGTACCGAGTTAAAAAGTTTCTGGGGCAGCGAGAGCGCGAGAGCCCGGTCCGGTAAAAACATCTCCGGGATCAGCCTGCCGGTACTGGACGCACTCATAGAGAAATCCGTGAAGACTCAGTCCCGATCTGAACTGGTGGATATTGCCCGAGCCCTTGACCGCGTGGTGTTGTGGCACCACGCCGTTATTCCCCAGTGGTATCTGCCTTACTGGCCCTTCATCTATAAGAAGGGATTAAAACACCCAAAGACTGCACCGGATTACGCCAGCGGGCTGGATACCTGGTGGTGGGAGAGTAGAAGCAGGAAGTGAGACTTGTTGTGATCAGGTCTCCTGCTTCCAGCCTTCAACACCTTTAACGAAGGTAGCGGACACATATTCATTACGGTCATAGTTAAAGGCCCTTACAAGCACTGAGTCTGAGTCAATCGTTACCTCGGCTTCATAGACAAAGCGCAGCTCCTCCGGGAGCTTCAGGGTGTGTATACCTGAACCGTCAGTTATCTCCATGTTCGTCCCGAATACAGCGACACCAGGCAGTTTATTCTTAGCCATATCCGGAAAGTCATTTCCACAGCGTATGAACTGCGCTATTTCTCCACCATCGAACGTCGCTTTCATTTTCCCGGTTATCTTTTCACCCTCCGGAACAGCGATTTCTTCCACCTCTTCAAGGCTGATAAACCGACTGCTGATTTCGGCAGAAGCAAAACCAGCCTCTAATGCCGATGGACTTTGAGCAGGAAGACCATGATGCTGAAGTTCAGGAATTGGCTCACCAAACATATCCAGCCCCTTGCTGTTAATATCGGTTCTCAGCAGGTGATCCTGTTTGAGTTTTAGAAAATTGTCAGGTTTGTGACCTCCGGACTCCCTGACCGCAGCGAAAACCTGCGCACCACTTCCGGATTTCAGGTCAGGAAGCTTTGAGGCATAGGCATCCTGGTTCACACCGAGCCGGAATCTTTCAGTAATGGAGACACAGTTGCCACCACTATGAATGATTCGTTCTATAACGCTCTCGCGCTCTTGAGAACCTGAAGCCAGAAAATTTAATTCGTGGAGGATCTCGTAAGCAGGCTCAGTTTTTCCATCCTTGCTCTTTTTTTGCACATGATTGGGCAGATAAAAAATGCACTGCCCGTTCAGAATGCGGTGATGGTCTTCCCAACGGGGAGTCTCTGGCCATTTCAGTTGAGATTTCAACCAGTTGGATTTGTTTTCTTCAAGACTTTCTGAGACCAAAGATTCCGGTTCTGTCTGCTCCCACAGCAGGTTGAGCTGATAATGGTTTATGAGCGAATCAACGTATTGCGCCTGCATAGCCTCACTGTCCGGCCTCTCGATATCAATGCCAAGCTGAGCGACGGCATCAAGGAGTGTCTTCGTTGCCTGACAATCATTACCACTGGTACGTAAATGCAGCGTACCCGCCATGGAAAAATTATCGGCCAGGTCATCACTGAACCAGTCAATTTCAATGCCGGGACGTTCCTTCAGGCACTCATGAGGCAGAAACGCTTCAGGATCCAGTTGATAATGATGCGCCCTGTCTATCACCACCTCTTTGCCATTTTCCCAGCCACGGCCATTCCGAAACTCTCTGGCTGGCAGAGTACTTCCCTCAACGGGTGTAAAAGCGATGGATGTTACCCGGATTGGCAACCCTTCAGGCAGCTGTGCAGGGAGTTGCTGGCGAATAGCCAGAGTTTTTTTATCTTCGCACTCCAGGGCATCGGCTATCTGACAACGAAGCCCGTTTAACGATTCAAGCGCCTGCTCTGCACGGCGGCGATCCTGTGGAAGACGGTAGCGCACCAGGCCCGCCTCAACAGTCTGTATAAGGTGCTGACAACGTCGATCCATAGTTTGAAGCTTTACCCGCCAATAGGGGTTCATGGCAGGCTTTTGACTGAGTTCATCAAGGCAGGTACGCAGGTAGTGGAGATCATTCATGCCGGTATCAGGCAGACCGAGCCGGTCAGCCAGTTGACGGGCTGCCTGAGGCTCAAGTTTCAGCCAGCAGGCGGTCACTGGCGTTTTTTGAACATCCATGAATTGATAAATGCGTAAATCGCCATTTTCAATACCTGAGTCAGCCACCGGCCTTGAATAGCCCTGCATACCAGAAGCGGCAATGGCTCCTTGCTCGGCGGCAGTAATCGGCTCAGGACAGCATTCCGGAAACCTGCGGGCAAGACAGGCCAGCCGGAACATCAGCGTTCGGCTGAGCCGCTGCCGGTCAATGGCAGTATCCGGCCCCATTGTTTCCACCAGTCGCGCGATGGCAGTGACATCTTTCGACAGGAGATCACGAACCGCATTTTTGATGTCCGCTTCACTGAGACGCTGGCTGAACAGAGTGGCTGCATTATGGTGAGCGGCACGAGAGTCTTCGGGCACAGTGCTTTCTGTCCGGGAATGTCCGGGATTCAGCAGGGTATCCAGTTCAAAGACCGTACTGCAAAAGGTGCCTGCCTTGCGCTGCTCGCCACCAGCTGACCCAAACTCTCCTGCCTCTTGCCAATACAGCGGTATTAACTGACCGTTCTCGTCCATTATTGTTTGGTCATGGTCAGCGCCAATTATATTGCTGTTGCCGGTGACGGCTGCTACCAGATAAAGCTTTGCCAGCTCAGCCGGGTCTGCTTCCTGCGCAAGTTCTTTTGTCATCGGGCTGCCGGTAACCTCAGACGAAACCACAAAGAACCTTCCCTCTTTTCTGACCAGCCGGGTTTCAGGCACGCTCAGTCCCAGCTCGCGGGCAAGATTAGCCATTAACACCTCATTCCGGGCGCTGTCTGGGTTTTTCCGCTCCCTGACAAGGTATTTACCATTGTCTGCTTTCCCGTTTTTATTCAGTTCAACAGCCTTAACCGGACTCAATAACTCCTCGCTGTCAGGCAAAGGCGGGGTAGTATCCTGATACATTTTAAAAAGTTCCGGCGCTTTTTCTTTCAGGAAATCAACCTGATAAAGCAGCGCATTATCCGCAAATTCAGCACGCTCTTTAATGGCCGTTGAAAAGTGATGCCTGACAGCCTTTTCCTTCTGCTCAGAAAAACCGGATTTTGAGTTAATGATCTGGGTGGTACCGGATAAATCCCCCTGTTGCGCAATAACGTCCCTGACCTGACTGGCCAGATTGTAAAGCTGTGAGTCGATATCCGGTTCAGCGGAAAAATCATGGTACAGGTCCAGCTCGGCAAGATCGAACCGGTTACCACTGCTTGTCCTCATAATCTCCAGGCAATCAGCGTCGTGGATAAGTTTCTCAACCAGAGTCTTAGCGGAACGGTCGGACCGATCCTTGTTAATAATGCTGCTTTTACAGGCCGCCACCATAGAATGCGGGCAGCCCATGGCTAACAGGTGATCCTCACACTGCTCAGCACTGGTTCTTTCCCATTCAGGAGTATCCTCCCCCTCTCCTTCCCGTCCGGAATCGTGAAAAAGACTGGCGGTCATCAGCCAGTGAACCTGCTCCGGAGAAACGGCTTTTGCCTCAGGATCATTCATTGACTGCCGGATGTTAAGCAGTATGGGGATCCACAAAGCCGCCCTGGCTCCATGCATGGCACCATGTACGGGTCGGGCGATTTCATCCGGGAGAACGGTCTGACCAGGCAGTGGTTTTTGCAGGAAGCGATGCACAAGGGATTGAGTCACTTCGAAAAATTGAGCCGTGCCGCAGTGATAGGCAGGCTCCCGGCCTGTGCCAAGTGATTTTAGTGACCTCTCACCGAGAGGTATTGTCGGCAACGACACTCCATCACGGTTTTGCTCTATGTAGGCACTCCCGGGTGGGACCTGAGCAATACTGCTGGTCTCAGACAAGCCAGCTTGCGGTTCTGTTTCAGGACTGAAGTTGCTTTCAGTAGAAATAGGTGAGGATGAATGAGTAATCATATACTTCCTTAAAAATCCCTTTAAAACTCAATAAGTAGTGCCTGTCCGAAAACCCTCAAGCCCTTGAAAAACACAGCCTGAGGCCAAATATAATACTCGAAGATTTTCCCAGACAGGCTGTTTTCGAGTTTATGCGTCAAACCATTAATCCACAAATGCAGTTGGGCGAGGTTGATATCTCCGCCATCACATTCAACCCCAAGTCCAGAGATGATATTCCCCGGCTTTTGCGGGGCTTGCAGCACATATGGGTTACACCTGATCTGAGAGAGCAGGTCTTTCAAGTTCTTGAAAGTATGATTCCTGCCAGCAGTAATAATGGTCGTCCCGGTATGGATCTCTGGAACATACTGGTGTTTGGCACCCTGCGGCTGGTCACTAACTGTGATTATGACCGTCTTCAGGAGCTGGCCAATGAACACGGCACGCTACGGAAAATGCTTGGGCACGGTCCTTACTGCACGCACTCTTATCATATCCAGACATTGCAGGATAATATCAGCCTGTTCACGCCCGAAATACTGGACCAGGTAAACCAGATTGTCGTGGCAGCAGGCCATCAACTGGTTAAAAAAAAGATGAGCCGCTATATGGCCGTGCCGATTCGTTTGTAGTCAAGACCGATGTTCATTTTCCCACAGACATCAGCCTGTTAAACGATGCCTGTCGTAAGGCTATTGAGTTTGCGTCCACCCTGGCTGGCCAGTACCAGTTACCAGCGTGGCGTCAGCGGGAATACCTGAAAAAACAGCATCGAAAGCGCTATCACAAGGTGCGGAATCTGAAACATTCCGTTGCTGCCTGCGAGTTTAAACAGCGGTCACGTCAGCACGATATTGAAACGGCACACCTTGAATACATTAAGTACAGTCTCGACATTATCCGCAAGGCAGAAAGCACAGCTGCCCTGGTAGAAAAAAGCGCCCCCGATGAGTCTGCGCTGGAGAATCTCAAATACTACATTGCCCACAGTCGTCACCAGATTAATCTGATTTATCGTCGGGTGATCGAGCATCAGCAGATTCCTCACAGCGACAAGGTGTTCTCGATTTTTGAACCCCACACAGAATGGATCAGCAAGGGTAAAGCCGGAGTTCCTGTAGAGTTGGGGTTGCGGGTATGCGTACTGCAAGACCAGTTTGGCTTCACGCTGAATCACCATGTGATGCAAAAGCAGACAGACGATCAGGTTGCAGTGCCTATCGCAAAAGGAGCAAAACAACGCTTTCCCATGCTGAGCCAGGTCAGTTATGACAAAGGGTTCTGGAGCCCCGCCAACCTTGAGGAACTTGATGGCTTTCTGGAACGAACCATTCTGCCGAAGAAAGGCAGGCTTTCCGCAGAAGACAAAAAACGAGAGCACCACCTTGAGTTTACCCGGGCAAAAAGAAAGCATTCCGCCGTAGAGTCTGACATTAATGCTCTGGAAGCCAATGGCCTCGATAAATGTCCGGACAAGGGCATTGATGCCTTCAAGCGCTATGTTGCCCTTGCGGTTGTGGGTGGCAACCTGAAGCGCTTGGGCAGGATTTTACAAGAACGGGATTTTTAGCCCTACTGACAGCAGTCTTTTGCCGTCCGAAATTTGATCATGGGTGCATGAGGGTTCTGCACGTTCGTAAAATGGCAGTTTTGGCTATTTTGCAAGCACTTTGATCAAGAAGTGCCCTATAAGCGAGACTCTGATAATGCTTGCGGAGCAGTTCTACTGTTTGATGAATGTCAGTGACTCAATTTTCATAGGTTTTCTGACAGGCACTAAGTAAGTTCATAGATTGGCAGAATAAAAAAAAGTTCAACCGTTGTTTTCTGCTATACATTCTTGTCCATGAACACAAAGAGTGTAAGGGTTTCTTCAATGCTCAACGCATCAACATTTTTCATTGCCTCCCTGTTAATAACCTCAATGCCTGTTTTCGCAGCGCCCCCCACTAACGCAGAGCTCGCCTTGGCGGGTACGGGAATAGGTGACAGTCGTGGTGAGCGTAATTACCATAAAGAACCTCGTCATATGAAGCCCGAGGAGTGTTTATGCACTGATGACACTCAAAAAGCAGCCGCTATCTTTGCTTATTTTTCAGGGAGTTTATCAGGGTGTTATACAAAAAAGAGCAAGGGCGTTGACAGGGTAAGGATGGCACGTATCCAGTGTTTTTCAGAATTCCCTAAAAAACAGCGCTTTGGTCTGGATATGGCTGGTCACCCCGACGTCAACCTGCGCGGCTATGGCCCTGGTCATGCGACACTGCTGAAAAAGTTTTATAAGAAATTCGATAGTGGGGACAAAATGAGCCCGGCGGACGTGCTTACTCTTTCTAGCAAAAGTGTTGGAGGAAAAACCGGCTCCTGGGGTAATGGAGGTTGTATGGGAATCGCCCCAATTGTCGGTATTATTGATACTAATCCCTACATCAGCGATGAGCGGTTTGTCCATCTGGTCAGGCAGACCGTTGAGGTCAGTCACAATCACCCCCACGCCATATCTGCCGCAGTCGCCATTGCCCTGGCAGCCAGAAGCAGCATTGAGTACCGGACAAGCGATCCAGCATCAAGGCCTTCACATCGTGATTTTGCTTTTGCCACACTGAGGCGCATTCGCCAATACGCTACTGATAACACTTTTCTGAAATGCCTGAAGATTGTCGAAAGGCACATTGGTAGCTCTTCACATGTTGAAGTAATGTCAGAATTAAACAGCCTCCTTCCTACGAGCGCCAGGGTAGGAAGTTCTCATAATGAGCAAACCAGAATTCTAGTCGGTCTCTGGGGCCCCAGTTCAGCAGCGGCTGTCTTACATTTTTTCTTCACCGATACCGAATCTCAGCAGGAGTTACTGCAACTTGTGAAGCAGTTTACTCATGACCAGGACACCATTGGTGCCATGTTGATGGCACTCAGCGTACTGAGGGAAGGAGGGTTCAGACGCAACGAATTTGACGTCAATGAATTACAGGGCTTGCTGGACTACTTTCCCCCGTGGGTCAATATAAACAGGAACGCCCATGACTACCTTATAGATAACAACCCGACCTCTGATAGCAACGATACCGTTAATACCATTGCAGCTACTGACACCTGCAATTGTACAGGTGCCTGCGGCTGCGCTAATTGGAACAGGAGTCTCTCCGAATAGATAAGGGCTCGCACCTGCCTGCCTTATAGAAAATACGGGTACAGCTTGCACCATTACGCATTCTAAAGCATTCTAAGAGCTACTCTGTTCACGAACCTCAGTGAGGTCAACCGGCTGTAACGATCAGACCAGAGCGTTCAGTCGCAACCCGGCCTCTATATAAAGACAAAACTTCTCTGACCATATATTCAGGACCCTTATGACTCATCGGTACAGTTTTCCAATCCGGTTCCTGCCCGTCAAAAATGCCCTTTTGCAGACTTGCCTGACCCTGGCTCTGGGCCTTACTGCCCTGACCGCAGACGCTGCTCAGACATTGCAACGCCCCGAAGGCAGCCAGACCAGCATGACGATGCATGGTGCCCCCAAATACCCTGAAGGATTCCGGCATTACGATTATGTCAATCCTGAAGCGCCAAAAGGCGGCGCATTGCGTATGACCGCGATGGGTACTTTCGATAGCCTCAATCCGTTTATTGAAAAAGGCACCTCAGTCGCTGCTACCGCCTATATGTACGACACTCTGATGGCAGCCAGTTACGACGAGCCTTTCACCATGTACCCGCTGCTGGCGCAGTATGTAGAAATGGCTCCGGATAACAGCAGCATCACCTTTCATCTTAATCCCAAAGCACGTTTTCACGATGGTCACCCGGTGACTGCTGAAGACGTTGTCTTTTCACTGAATACCCTGCTGGAAAAAGGCACACCGTTTTATCGTGCCTATTATGGCGATATTGAAAAAGCCGAAGCACTGTCCCGATACAGTGTTCGCTTTGTTTTCAAACACAACCAGAATAGGGAGCTGCCGCTGATTATCAGCCAGATGACAGTTCTGCCCAAACACTTCTGGGAAAAAGAAGAGAATGACTTTCAGGCCGCCAACATGAGCATTCCCCTTGGCAGCGGCCCCTATAAGATCAAATCAGTCGACTCCGGCCGCAGTATTGAGTACCAGAGAGTCGAGGACTACTGGGGAAAAGACCTGCCGGTCAACGTGGGTCGTTATAACTTCGATACCATCCAGTTAGATTATTTCCGTGATGAAAACGTCGCCCTGCAGGCAACGAAGGCAGGCAAATACAATGTACGCTTCGAGTACTCGGCACTGAACTGGGCCACCGCTTACGACATCCCCGCCACCCGGAACGGTGAGCTGATACTGGAAAGCATCAAAACCCTGTCGCCACAGGGCATGCAGGGTTTCGCCTACAACACCCGCCGGGAGCTGTTTCAGAACCCGAAGGTAAGAAAGGCGCTGATGGCTGCGTTTGATTTTGAGTGGTTGAACAAAAATCTGTTTTTCAATTCCTATTACCGTACCAACAGCTACTTTGCCAACTCCACCATGAGCGCTACCGGCATCCCTGAAGGTAAAGAGCTGGCACTGCTGAAGCCTTTTAGTGACCAGCTGCCCAAAGAACTGTTCACAGAACCCTACACGCTGCCTGTTTATGATGGCTCCGGCCAGATACGAAGCCAGATACGCAACTCCCTCAGTCTATTGTCAGAAGCTGGCTGGAAGCTTGAGAACGGCGTCCTGAGAAATGACAAAGGCGAGCCATTCAAATTTGAGATCCTGTTAATCCAGTCCTCCATGGAGCGGGTTGCACTGGCCTTTAAAAAGAACCTTGAACAGTTAGGTGTCGATGCCACCATTCGTGTTGTGGACGCCTCTCAGTACATTAATCGCCTGCGTAAATTTGATTACGACATGATTGTTTACCGCTATGGTCAGTCCAGCTCACCGGGCAATGAGCAACGGGATTTCTGGGGCAGTGCTGCTGCCGACGTACCCGGTTCCCGTAACTATATGGGCATTAAAAATCCTGTCGTCGACCAGCTGGTCGATCATCTGATCCATGCCGACTCCCGGGAAGACCTGGAAACAGCGGTTAAAGCTCTGGACCGGGTATTGCTGTGGGGTGAATACATGATTCCACAATACTATTACCCCAATGTCCGGGTCGCGTACTGGCAACCACTGGAACACCCTTTCAAACCCACTCTGGATGGTTCAGAGGCTCCACAGCTGTATAACTTTGACCTCGACAGTTGGTGGATGGGTACAGAACCCACTTCCGTCGTAGCGGCAACCGATACCTCTGAGGCACCATCAGAGAACGAACTGTCCGGCAAAACCGCCTTGTGGGTAGCACTGCTGGTTGTTCTGGGACTGCTGGTAAGATTTTTGAACAGAAGACGTAGCAGGAATAACGCTTAACAAGAGTTGCTTTTATGTACAGTTACATACTGCGCCGACTGGCGCTGATGATCCCAACCCTGTTCGGCATCATGCTGCTCAACTTTGTCATTATACAGGCCGCTCCCGGCGGCCCTGTAGAACAGATGATTGCCAAGCTGGAAGGTTTTGATACCAACGCCATTAGCCGTATTGGTGGTTCAAGCAGTGCGGAAGTGCAACAGTTTTCCCTGGACGAATCCGGTGAATACCGTGGGCGACGGGGACTTGATCCCGAGCTGATCAAGGATATTGAGAAACTCTATGGTTTTGACAAGCCTGCCCCTGAACGATTTTTTCAGATGGTGGGCAACTATATGCGTTTCGACTTTGGCGACTCGTTTTTCCGCGACGCTAAAGTCGTCGACCTGATCATAGAAAAGCTGCCTGTCTCCATTTCCCTGGGCTTGTGGAGTACGCTGATTATCTATCTGATCTCTATTCCTATGGGCATTCGCAAGGCGGTTCGTCACGGCTCAAGGTTTGATATCTGGACCAGTGCCGTCATTACCACCGGTTACGCCATTCCCAGCTTTTTGCTGGCTATCCTGCTGATTGTCCTGTTTGCCGGTGGTAGCTACTGGAATATTTTCCCACTGCGGGGGCTGACCTCGGACAACTTTGATGAACTGACCACAATGGGCCAGATAATGGATTATGCCTGGCACATGGTGTTGCCAGTCTTCTGTATGGTGATTGGCGGCTTTGCCACGCTGACCATGCTGACCAAGAACTCATTCCTTGATGAAATCCACCGTCAGTATGTGCAGACCGCAAGGGCAAAAGGACTGGACGAAGGCCGGGTTCTGTACGGACACATTTTCCGAAATGCCATGCTGTTAGTGATTTCCGGTTTCCCTGCCGCCCTGATCGGCATTCTGTTTACCAACTCTCTGCTGATTGAAATTATATTCTCCCTCGACGGCCTGGGACTGCTGGGCTATGAAGCCGCCATTAACCGCGACTATCCAGTGGTGTTTGGCTCACTCTTTATCTTTACCCTGATTGGCATGGTGATTAAACTGGTTGGCGATCTGACTTACGTCATGGTGGACCCACGAATCGATTTCGAAGCGCGGGGTTAGCACACGATGGCACTGAAAATGACCCCTCTCAACCAACGACGCTGGAAAAACTTTAAACGAAACCGCAGAGGCTACATCTCCCTTTGGTTGTTCGGCATCCTGTTTTTCACCACCCTGGTTGCCGAATTTATTGCCAATGACAAACCCCTGCTGATCCGTTTTCAGGGTGATTACTACACTCCGGTGTTTCATACCTACCCTGAAACCACCTTTGGTGGCGAATTCGAACTGGAAATTGACTACCGGCAGGACTATGCAAAAGAGTTGATTGAACCTCATGGCTGGATGTTGTGGCCCCCCATTCGTTACAGTTACGACACCATCAATTATGCCAGGATCGCCCCTGCACCTCCCTCTCTGGACAACCTTCTGGGTACGGATGACCAGGGTCGGGATGTACTGGCCCGGGTTATTTATGGTTTCCGGATATCGGTTCTGTTTGGCCTTGCCCTGACCTTTTTCAGCACCATTATCGGTGTCGGTGTCGGTGCCATACAGGGTTTTTATGGCGGCAGGATCGACCTCTTCGGGCAGCGCTTTATTGAAATCTGGTCAGGTATGCCCAGCCTCTACCTGCTTATTATTCTGTCGAGTTTTGTCGAACCCGGTTTCTGGTGGCTGCTGGGAATTATGCTGCTGTTCCAGTGGATGACGCTTGTCGATGTGGTTCGGGCTGAATTCCTGCGTGGCAGAAACCTTGAATATGTCCGGGCGGCAAGAGCCCTTGGAATGAGCGACAGTCGCCTGATGTACCGGCATATTCTGCCTAATGCCATGATTGCCACCGTCACCTTTATGCCCTTTATTCTCACCGGTGCCATTACCACCCTGACCTCACTGGATTTTCTCGGCTTTGGCCTGCCTGCCGGGTCGCCTTCACTGGGTGAGCTGATTGCCCAGGGCAAGAACAATTTGCAGGCACCCTGGCTGGGGATTACCGCCTTTATGGTGATGTCGGTGATGCTGACCCTGCTGGTCTTTATTGGAGAAGCCTCACGTGATGCACTGGACCCACGCAAGTACCATACAGGAGTGTAAGCGATGAGCGACTACCAAACTGCCGCGCAAAAACCGCTTCTGAGTGTCAAAGACCTGCAGGTTGAGTTTCTGCAGGGTGAACAGGCATTTAATGCCGTCAACCGGATCAGTTTTGATATTCGCCCTGGTGAAACCCTGGGACTGGTCGGCGAATCCGGTTCCGGCAAATCCGTGTCGGCATTGAGTATTTTAAAACTGCTGCCGGATAATGCCCGTTACCAGGGTGAAATTTTGTTCAACGGTGAAAACCTGACTCATGCCGACTCCAACAAGATTCGCCAGATTCGCGGTCACCAGATCAGCATGATCTTCCAGGAACCCATGACCGCACTGAACCCTTTGCACACCATTGGCAAACAGATTGCTGAAGTGCTGGCACTGCACCTTGGACTGAACAATGGTGAAGCCAGAACCAGAGCGCTGGAATTGCTGAAACTGGTTGGTATTCCTCAACCCACCAGCAAAATTAATGCTTATCCGCATGAGCTGTCCGGAGGCCAGCGTCAGCGGGTGATGATTGCCATGGCTCTGGCCTGTGAGCCGAAGCTGCTGATAGCCGATGAGCCGACAACCGCTCTGGATGTTACAGTGCAGCGACAGATCCTTAAACTGCTGGCGGAATTACAGGAAAAACTGGGAATGGCCATTCTGTTTATCAGCCACGACCTGAACCTGATCCGTCATGTATCTGACCGCATCTGTGTGATGAAAGACGGCTGTATGGTTGAACAGGAAGCGACTGAAACCCTGTTCACCCGTCCACAGCACCCCTACACCATTGACTTGCTGAATGCCGAACCCGGTGGTGCGCCAGAGTCTTTACCAAATCCGGATAAAACCCTGATTGAATGTAAAAACCTTAAAGTCTGGTTTCCCATCAAACAGGGATTTTTCCGTAAAACCGTCGACCATGTCAAAGCCGTGACGAACCTCAGTATGTCACTGCAACAGGGGGAGACTCTGGGTATTGTCGGTGAATCAGGCTCGGGAAAAACCACGCTGGGCATGGCTCTGATGCGATTGCAGTCCAGTGAAGGTGAAATCTATTTTATGGAAAAAGGGCTCCATGGCCTGAGCCAGAAAGCCTGTCAGCCCTTCCGCCGGGAAAAGCAGGTGGTGTTCCAGGACCCTTATGGCAGCCTGAGCCCGCGCATGACCATTGCTGACATTATTGCCGAAGGTCTGGATATCCATGGTGTCAGCAGCAGAGAAGAACGTGAGCAGGAAGTCATTCGTGCCATGGCTGATGTGGGTCTTGATTCTGACTTCAGGCACCGGTATCCACATGAGTTCTCCGGTGGCCAGCGCCAGCGGATTGCCATTGCCAGGGCATTGATCCTGAAGCCAAAGCTGATCATTCTCGACGAACCGACCTCTGCACTGGACCGGACGGTTCAGTCACAGGTCATCGAACTGTTGCGTAACCTGCAAATGAAATACAACCTGAGCTATATCTTTATCAGCCATGACCTCGCCGTGGTGAAAGCCATGAGCCACCGGATTATGGTGATGAAGGAAGGACAGGTCGTTGAGCAGGGTGATACCGGCGATATCTTTCACAACCCTCAGCAGCCTTACACCCGGGAGCTGCTGGCGGCTGCTTTTGAAACGCAGCTGGCAGATAATAGCTCCAATGCTTACAGCCGGAATGCTTAAGCACGCGCTGTTTTGGATTATTCCGCAGTTTCGAATTCGTGGCTGCGGGAACCGATATGAGCATAAATCAGCGCTGAAATTAAACAGTTCGGGACTTCCAGTGAACGCTTGCAATAATACGACGATTAGCCGCTACCGCAATGCGCGAGACAGCACAGAAAGTACTATAATTTACCATGCTTTTCCTATGTCAGTAATTTCCAGAAACAGACTTATGATTTGAAACCGGAACATTAATGGCAGTAAAAGAGGTTCTGGTATGCCAGGTTTTAGATGTTCAAAATGTGGCAGGAACTGTACGACCCATTATGGACTCACCAAACACATGCGAACTCATACAGGCGATAAGCCATATAGCTGTGATGTCTGTGGAGAAAGTTTTGCCAATACCTCTAATTTAACCAAACACAAGCGAGTCCATACAGGTGAAAAGCCATATAGCTGTGAGGTCTGTGGAAAAAATTTTAGCCAGTCGACTAATTTAATCAGACACATGCGAGTCCATACAGGCGAAAAGCCATATAGCTGTGAGTTCTGTGAAAAAGGTTTTAACCAACCGGGTGATTTAGCCAGACACATGCAAACCCATACAGGACAAAAGTTTGTTTGCCCAGTCTGTAAAGCTGGTTATACACGACGAGATAGACTCAATAAGCACATACAAAAGCGTCACCCAGCCCCGAATACGCCTGATACAACCGCATTCACTCAGGCGTCCACCGGAGTAGTCACAACAACACGCTCTTTTAACTCTGGCTCAAGCTCCCCCACAACAATCAGCGTAAGCTATATCAGCTCAACTGATGAAGAAAGACCACCGGTTAGAGTGGTTACTAATTCAACTCCGTTAGCAGAGACAATCATGGTCACACAACATGATGGAAAAGTTATTACAACTATTCAGCCCCAGGCAGAGTCTGATCCCCGTAATCCTTTACCGCAATAAGGGAAGTAGAAGATAAAAATACCCCATCGAAGGCGAGAATGACGGTTCAGAGTTTATTTCGCATTTTTTCACCTTTTGCAACAGCCTCTTTCGCGGGAATGACGAAGCACTGGTATATTCTAAAGTGCTGCTTCCCTTAAGTCAGTGCCATTGACCTATAATTAGCCTTTTCAAAAAAGTGTAGAATTATGATTCTTAGAAAATTATGCCTGATAGGTTTTTTCATCATCAGCGCACATGCATCCGACCAACAAGAAAAAGTCTATTTATGTTGTAATAACGTGCAATGTAATAAAGAAAAGACCATGGTTGTTTATTATGGGGCTGATATAGATAAAGACCCTTTACCTAATCATAATCATAATATTTTACTTAATGAAAAAGATGCAAGAAGTGCTTAAAACTATCGACCTGGCGAACAATGGGATCACAGAAAGTCATGTCAGTATAAACTCTGGTTTGATAGGTAACATCACTTTCTATCACATTGAAGAATATTCATTTTCCACAAACGGTGGTGTAGGAAAAAGTGATCTCATAGGAAGTACATTGGTAGGGGGGTTGGCGGGTCTGGGGGCTATTGCAGGAGATCCAAAAATACGAGGCCCATTTTTTAAGGGAATCCGTTTAATAGCAACAGGAATAGGCGCTTGTATGCTTGTTAATTATATGCTTCTAAAGTATAAAAGATGATTAATAAAGTTTCTTATTTTTGAAGCCGAAACAGGTTACGCAACCGCTTCATTCACCACCAAAAAGCGGTTGCGATGCTCACTTCAGAACAGAAACTAATCTACTGAGAGTTTTCTTTATATACGACATTTTGTCTTTTAAAAGTGCTATCATTACTCGCAGAACAAACGTTCTTATTATGGGTTTTCGGACAGACACTACTTAGTGCCTGTCAGAAAACCCCTGAAAAACCTCTTCTGATTCTGGCGGGCAGGAATTGATAGTGATCAGATTTCACTGCCAACACAGTGCAAGAGCAGTTTTTATACTATGCTGCTCAAAATTTAATCAAAATCACCTATTTCCGAGCATAGTAAACCCTCACGCATGGCATGATCAAAAGCAAAGGAGCGGGTATCTGGCTCGAAGGTTACTGACGATCTCTGGTCAGAAGAATTTTACCCAGCCGCTTCAAATTACCGGCAACAACCGCCAGTGCAACGTAGCGCTTAAAACCCTCAATGCCTTTATCCGGGCATTTGTCGAGACCGTTCGCCTCCAGTGCATTGATATCAGATTCAACGGCTGAGTGTTTTCTTTTTGCCCGAATAAATTCCGGGTGAGATTCCCGCTTTTTGTCAATGGCTGACAGCCTGCCTTTTTTGGGCAAAACTGCACGTTCCAGCAGCACTTCGAGCTTTTCAAGATTACCCGGACTCCAGAAACCTTTGTCGTAGCTCACCTGGCTTAATGCTGAAAACCGTTTTTTGGCACCCTCTGCCATAGGCACTGTAACCTGGTCGTCTGTCTGCTTTTGCATGACCTGGTGATGCAGGGTAAAACCAAACTGATCCTGCAACACGCAAACCCGTAATCCCAACTCCACCGGGGTTCCGGCTTTCCCCTTGCTGATCCACTCGGTGTGAGGTTCAAAAATTGAGAACACCTTCTCATTATGAGGAATCTGCTCGTACTCAATAACCCGCCGGTAAATCAGGTCTATCTGATGGTGGCTATGGGCAATGTGGTATTTAAGGTTCTCCAGCCTTGGCTCATCCGGTTGTTGTTTGGTCAGCAAAGACAAGGTCAATTCAGCTTTGCGGATAATTGAGGTGCTGTACTTGATGTACTCAAGATGAGCCATTTCAACTTCGTGCTGCCGCAAGCGCTGTTTCAATTCACAGGTAGCGCTGGAATGCTTCAGGTTTCGTGCTTTGTTATAACGCTTGCGGTGCTGATCCTTCAGGTATTCACGCTGACGCCAGCCCGGCAGTCGATACTGGTCAGATAGAGCTGACGCAAACTCGATACTCTTACGACAAGCGTCGCTCAATAAGCCGATATCCGTAGGAAAGTGGACATCGGTTTTAACTACGAACGAATCGGCACGGCCATGTAGCGGTTCATCTTTTTTTTTACGAGCTGATGACCTGCTGCCACTATAATCTGGTTTACCTGATCCAGTATTTCCGGCGTGAAGCAGCTGATATTATCCTGCAGTGTCTGAGTATGGTAAGAGTGCGTGCAGTAAGGGCCGTGACCCAGCATTTTCCTGAGAGTGCCATGCTCATTAGCCAGTTCTTTCAGGCGGTCGTAGTCGCAGTTAGTGACCAGGCGAAGTGTGCCAAACACCAGTATTTTCCAGAACTCCATACCAGGACGGCCATTGTTTTTGTCTGTGGAAGTCATGGTGTCGAGTACTTGAAAAACCTGATTACGCAGCTCAAGGTTTGTCCATATGTGCTGCAAAGCTTTCAGCAGACGGGGGATGTCGTCTCTTGACTTAGCGTCAAAGGTGATGGCAGAGATATCAACCTCGCCCAACTGCATTTGTGGGTTGATGGTTTGGCGCATAAATGTGAAAACAGCCTGTTTTGTAAAATCTTCGAGAACTATATGGGGCTGCAGGCTGCTGTTTTCAAGTGTTTGAGGGTTTTCGGACAGGCACTACTTAGTATCTTTGCTTGTATCTTTTTCATCATCTTCCTCTCTCTTTTTTTCTCTTTCGATTTTTTCTTCAAGTGGTTGAAGCACCTGTTGCTCAAAACTTTCTGCATTGATGATGAAGCCTTTCGTTTCAGATATATGTAGAAAGAAGGATTCGGTGGGTGCTTCCTGGTAGATCGAATCTAATTGTTCACGTGCTGCACGAAGTACACCCGGATTGCTCGCCAATAGCATATTGCGAGGAGGGTTAATGTCGTGAGGAAAGCATATCAATTGGGATAATCTGGAGATAAAATCTTCTTTCAAGAACTTTACTTCATACTTATCAAGCATACTGAAAATACTGTTAATCACCCTGCTGACAATAGAAATATTTTGCCCTTCGGAGTTAAAATCAGGCTCAATGACAGCCAGCTCGTTTAGCCTTCTGTTTGCCTCTTCGTTTTCTCCAAGGAATGCCAGATAAACTGCAACGAGAGAAGAAAATAAGACATACGATGTGTGATTTTCTTCAGGGCTGTTTTGACATTCTAAACGATTAAAAAAAGACAAGACCCTGCTCATGGCATAACCCAGACGACTTTCTTCAAGGTATCTGCACCTTTCTCCGTAGTATGATGTAAAAATAGCGATTTCATGCAGGAATTCATGATAGTTATAATTCATGTTGACTCGCTCAGAAGAACTGCTTACATTCTGTTGTGCCTGCCTGAACTCAGCCTCTGCGATAGCGATAAGATTGCTGTACACATTACCGAATAACGAAAGAAGTGTGCGTGTATTGGTAGCACCATTAGCACCATTAGCACCATTAGCACCAGCAGAATCAGGTCTTTGTGTGTCCAGTAATTCCCTTAATGATGCCAGTAAATTTTCTCTGCCTTCCTGAACATTTCTCAGCGAATTAAAGTTTATGCTGCGAAAGAAAGCGTGGTATTGAATCAATGTCGCAATATTACTGGAAACTGTTGACAGCTGGTTTTCCCCAGCCTGTGCTGCTAATTGCGACAACACAAAATAAACATCGACCAGCGTATAATCGTCTGGTTTATTTATTATGAGTTCTAATGCTTGATAAACATCTGTCAATCTGATTGAGTGAGTAACGGAAAGATACAGTGTGCCATGGTAATTGTAAAAATGAATCCCATACATTATGGATGTATAAAGACTACGGTTTGATTGGTGATAAACCTCCAGTAAGCCTGATGCTTCGTCAGGGGTATCTGATGCTTCGCCAGGGTTGTCTGATGCTTCGCCAAGGTTGCCTGATGCTTCGTCAGAGTTGTCTGATGCTTCGTCAGGGCTGTCCGGATTTTGTGCTTTTTCCTTTTTTTGTTCATGTGGTTGAAGCACCTGTTGTTTAAATTTTTCTTCGTCGGTGATGATGTTTTCCATTTGATTGAAAGGTAAATTGAAAGGTAAGGAGAGTGAACCGGGGTTTTCCCGGTAGATCAAATTTAATCGATTACGTACTGCGCGAAGCACATCCAGATTGCTCGCTAACAGCATGTTGCGAGGAGCGCGATGATGGTGAGGTAAGCATACCATCAAGGATAATGCCTCTATAAAATATTGTTTCACGAGCGTTTGTTCATGCATATCAAGCATACGGAAAACGCTGTTAATCACCCTGTCGACAATAGAAATATTTTGCTCTTCGGAGTTAAAAGCAGGCTCAGTGGCAGCCAGCTGGTCTAGTCTTCTGGTTGCCTCGTTGCTTTCTCCAAGGAATGCCAGATAAACGGCAACGAGAGCAGAAAATACGACATAGGATGTGTGGCTTTCTCCAAGATTGTTTTGATTACCAGGCAGGCGAAAAGACAAGACCCTGCTAACGGCATAACCCAGGCGACTTTCTTCAAGGTATCTGTACTCTTGTCTGTTTTCTTCAGGGTGTCGCACTTCCCTAACTATAGGGCTATCGTATGATGCAATAACGGAGAGGTCATACAGGAAGCTATAAGGCCGGATGTCTGGCTCAGAATGACTGTTTACATAGTGCTGCGCCTGCCTGAATTCAGCCTCTGCGATAGAGATAAGGTTGCTGTACAGACTACCGAATAACGAATGAAGTGTACGTATGGGGGTATTGGTAGTGCCATTGGTAGTGCCATTGTCGCCTGCAGAATAAGGTCTTGGTGTGTCCCGTAACTCCCTTAATAATGCCAGTAAATTTTCTCTGCCTTCCTGAATATTTCTCAGCGAGTTAAAGCCTGTTATGCCAAAGTTAGAGTGGTATTGAATCAATGTCGCAATATGATAGGAAACTGTCTCCAGCTCTCTTTCCCTGGCCTCTTCTGCTAATCGCGACAACAAATAATAAACATCGACCAGCGTGTAATCGTCTGGCGTATCTATTATATATTGCAGTCTTTGATTTATGCTCAGGCTGCGTCTTCTTATTCCTGGTCCAGTAACCACCACGCCATTGACGTGTTCCAGTTCCTGATTGACAAAAGAAATTTTCGAAATTATTTGATCATATTCTACTTGAAATGAGTGGTATAAAGTGTCAGCCATCTCATCCTGCCCGCCTGACGCTCCGTCGTCAGTATCCGAAGCTGCTGCGACGTCTTCTGTGTCTGAACCCGGATTTTCCATATCTGGTAGCTCAGGTATTTCAACAGTTGACCCATGTGAAAGCATATCATTCAGGTTTGCCGGATCTGCTGGCAGCGTGGGTGCCGTGCCGCGAAACATTGGATTGAAACCAGCATCGGATGGATCCTCCATGGGAGGCTGAGCATAATTTGACCCAACAGAAAGAGAGACTGCGAAGCTTGTCGAAAGTAACAGATTGCTGCTTAAGATATCAGGGGTTAAACAGATGCGTTTTTTTTTAGCATGGTATGAATCTTACTTTAAATGATGATTAATGAAGTAAATCCATCCTAATATAAGTATTATTTTTACAGGCTTTTTCAACGTGGATGTCAGTATAGTTAAAGAATACCGGAACAACGCATAAAATATTTTAAGTATTCAGAGTGGATCCCCGCCTGCGCGGGGATGGCAATGGTCTATAGCTATGCAGGAACAATCGGATAATTAACACCCGAAATCTGCCGCAAAATCCGGTTCACCTGACAACTGTAACCGTACTCATTATCGTACCAGACGTAGAGTACACAGCGGTCACCTTCCACAATAGTCGCCTTGCTATCAACAATGCCCGCCTTGTGATTCCCCACAAAGTCACTGGACACCACTTCACTGGAGTTAACAAAATCAACCTGTTTTTGCAGCGATGAATACAGGGATGTGTCCCGCAGATACGTATTCAGTTCAGCAAGCGTCGTTGTCTGCCCCAGGTTCAGGTTCAGAATTGCCAGAGAAACATTAGGCGTAGGCACCCGTATGGCACTGCCCGTCAGTTTTCCCTTAAGTTCCGGCAGGGCTTTGGCCACCGCTTTGGCGGCACCGGTTTCGGTGATGACCATATTAAGGGCAGCGCTGCGCCCGCGACGGGAGCCTTTATGGTAGTTATCAATCAGGTTCTGGTCATTGGTATAGGAGTGAACGGTTTCCACATGCCCACTGACAACGCCGTATTGATCGTGAATAGCCTTCAGCACCGGAGTAATGGCGTTGGTGGTACAGGACGCTGCCGAGATAATTCTATCTTCCGGATCAATATCCCGGTTATTAACGCCATAGACAATATTTTTCAGGTCACCCTTACCCGGCGCAGTTAACAGGACTTTGCTGACGCCCTGACATTCAAGGTGCTGGCTGAGCCCGGCTTCATCTCGCCATACGCCGGTGTTGTCCACCACAATGGCGTTCTTGATACCATAACGGGTGTAGTCAATGCTGTCGGGAGAACTGGCATAGATCACCTGAATTGCCACACCATTGGCGTAGATGATTTCGTTATCATCATCAACACTGATCGTGCCACGGAAAGAGCCATGCACTGAATCCCGCCGTAACAGGTTAGCACGCTTATGCAGATCATTGTCAGCCTTGCCCTTGCGAACAACGATCGCTTTAAGATTAAGCCCGGCTCCGCCACCCGCCCGTTCAATCAGAATTCGTGCCATCAGCCGCCCAATACGCCCAAAGCCATAAAGCACAACATCCTGACCAGTAGCCTTGGCGGATTGCCCACTGGTAGCCAGCTCACCCAGTTCCTGCTTTATGTAATCAGAAACGGACTGTTGGCTGCCTGACGTCATATAGCCGTTCGCCAGTTTGCCTATATCAATACGACAGGAAGCCAGGTCCATCCCGTTGAGCGCCTGAAGAACAGGAAATGTATCCCTGACCGTTAATTCACTATCGTTTACCTGTCGTATAAATTTATGGGATTTCAGAATTTCTATAACAGAGCGGTTAATAATAGAACGGCCATAGACCGTTGTTACCACATTTTTATCCCGATACAACCGCCCGATCAGCGGAATCATAGATTCCGCCAGTGCCTCTCGCTCCTTCCAGTCCTGAAAATATTTATCTACCACGGTGTCGACCCTGCTGTTTATAATTCTTATCGTTATGCCGCGAGGCTTCTCGTGGTTATTATCCTGACCATAATGACAATTGGCAACATCCGGATATCACCGTTTCACAGATCTGATCATCTGTTTTTAATTTCAATACTTCAGGCTGTGATAAAAGCAGCTGAATAGCTACAATGCGCATTCACCGATGCACTTATATCAATCAGGACGTACCGTAGATTCATGTCACAGGCAAGCCTTCCTCTGCCCACCCACACGGGTGACAAAATCATCTGGGCCAACCTCGACCAGACCGCCAGTGCCTGGGCCATTGCCAGCGCTGCCAGAGAAAGCAGCAAGCCCCTGCTGGTCATCACGCCTGACTCAAACCGGGCCAACAGCCTTGAAGAGGAGCTGACGTTTTTTCTCAATGGGAACGAATCCATTAAAATCATGCATTTCCCCGACTGGGAAATTCTGCCTTACGACGCCTTTTCACCCCACCAGGACATTGTCTCCCAGCGTCTTGAAACCCTTTACCGCCTGCCTGGCTATCAGCACTGCATCCTGATTATTTCCATCACGACATTGCTGCACCGCATGAGCCCTAGAAGCTACCTGGAAGCGAATTGTCTGGTGATCAGCCGGGGCGATAACTTCCTGCTGGAACAGCGTCGCCAACAACTGGAGCAGGCGGGCTACCGTTGTGTCGACACGGTCTATGAGCATGGAGAATTTGCTATCCGTGGCGCCCTGATGGATATTTTCCCGATGGGGGCTGACCAGCCATTCCGTATCGACCTGTTTGATGATGAGATCGATACCCTGCGCGCCTTTGACCCTGAAAGCCAGCGCTCAACCGAACAAGTCGACAGTATCGAGCTACTGCCCGGCCATGAATTTCCCATGGATAAAGCCGCCCGGGACCAGTTTCGCAGCCGCTTCCGGGACACATTTGACGTGGATTACCGGGAATGCCCGCTCTATCAGGATATTGGCCAGGGCATGGCAAGTCCGGGCATGGAATATTACCTGCCACTATTCTTTGAACAGACAGCAACCCTGCTTGACCATATCCCGGAACAGACCATCGTCGTTCAGTGTCAGGGGGTTCAGGAGGCTCTGCAGCATTTCTGGAAAGATGTTAATGAGCGTTATGAAAACCGTAAGGTTGACCCACTGCGCCCCTTACTGCCTCCGCACCGGGTATTGATGCCGCCGGAAGAGTTGAATGCAAAACTGATGGATTACGGTCGAGCCCGACTCGATACAGACCGCGTTAAAGAACAACAGGGGCGCTATAACCTCAGTCATTTACCACTGCCTGAGCTGACACTGAATGCCAGAACTGATAATCCTCTGGCACCGTTGGAAACCTTTATCGCCTCCGGCCCGCGTATCCTTCTGGTGGCAGAAAGCGCCGGTCGTCGTGAAGTGCTACTGGAAATGCTGGCCCAGAACCAGATTAAACCAGTGGAGTTTGCCAACTGGTCAACGTTCCTCGGCCATAGCGAAACACTGGGAATCACTCTCGGCTCTCTGGAAGCAGGGCTGCATCTGTCAGAACCGGATGTCGCACTGATCCCTGAAGCTCTGCTGCTGGGGCAGCGGGTTATGCAGAAAAGACGCCGTCGTGGTGACAGTGATTACCAGACCGATCAGGTGATTCGAAACCTGACCGAACTGCGCGAAGGTGCGCCTGTTGTACATATTGATCACGGCGTGGGACGCTATCGAGGTTTGCAGACGCTGTCCGTTGATGCTCAGGAAGCGGAATTTGTAACTCTGGAGTACGCCAGCGAGGCAAAACTCTACGTCCCCGTCGCATCTCTGCACCTGATTGCCCGTTATACCGGTACAGACGATGAGCTAGCCCCCCTGCATCGTTTAGGCAGCGAACAGTGGACCAAAGCCCGTCGTAAAGCCGCCGAAAAAGCCCGGGACGCCGCCGCTGAACTGCTCGACATTTATGCCCGCCGGGAAGCCCGGCAGGGGTTTGCCTTTGACTCCCCGGATCAGCAATACCATGCCTTCAGCGCTGGTTTCCCGTTCGAGGAAACACCAGATCAGCAACAGGCTATCGAATCGGTGATTAAAGACATGACGGCCATCCAGCCCATGGACAGACTGGTCTGTGGTGATGTGGGCTTTGGTAAAACCGAAGTGGCAATGCGGGCTGCCTTTATGGCGGTTCAGAGCGGCAAACAGGTGGCGATTCTGGTACCCACCACACTGTTGGCACAACAACATTATGAAAGTTTCCGGGATCGTTTTGCTGACTGGCCGGTGGAAATGGATGTGATCTCCCGGTTCCGTTCAGCAAAACAGGTGCAGGGGCTGAAAGAAAAACTGCAGGAAGGGAAGATCGACATCATTATCGGTACCCATAAGATTTTGCAGGGCGACCTGCATTTCAAAAACCTTGGGTTACTGATTATTGATGAAGAACACCGTTTTGGTGTACGCCACAAAGAAAAGCTGAAGTCTCTGCGTTCCGAAGTGGACATTCTCACACTGACTGCTACGCCAATACCCAGAACCCTGAATATGGCTATGTCCGGCATCCGGGATCTGTCGATTATTGCCACCCCTCCCGCCAAACGCCTGTCAGTAAAAACCTTTGTGCGTCAGCACGATAACCAGTTGATAAAAGAAGCCGTTCTGCGTGAGCTGCTCCGTGGCGGTCAGGTGTACTGCCTTCACAACGAAGTTTCCAGCATTGAAAAAGCCGCTGAAGATTTGCAGGCATTGATACCGGAAGCGCGTATCGGCATTGGTCACGGTCAGATGCGCGAGCGGGAGCTGGAACAGGTGATGTCCGATTTTTACCACAAACGTTTCAATATTCTGGTGTGTACCACCATTATTGAAACCGGTATTGATGTCCCCAGCGCCAACACCATTATCATCCATCGCGCAGATAAATTTGGACTGGCACAGTTGCACCAGTTAAGAGGCCGGGTCGGTCGTTCCCACCACCAGGCGTATGCCTACCTGATGACGCCATCACCGAAATCCATGACCAGAGATGCTATCAAGCGGCTCGATGCCATTTCCGATGCCCAGGACCTGGGAGCCGGATTTATGCTGGCATCTAACGATCTGGAAATTCGTGGTGCCGGTGAGTTACTGGGTGAAGACCAGAGTGGTCAGATTCAGAGCGTCGGCTTTACCCTGTATACCGAAATGCTGGAAAAAGCGGTTAATGCTATTCGCCTGGGTGAAACCCCTAACCTCGATAAACCTCTGCAACAGGGAACCGAGGTGAATCTGCGTCTCCCTGCCCTGTTGCCGGAAGATTATATTCACGATGTTCACAACCGCCTGATTCTCTACAAACGCATTGCTGCTGCCGGTTCAGACAATGACTTGAAAAGCCTTCAGGTGGAGTTGATTGACCGCTTTGGCCTCCTGCCAGAGCAGGCCAAAAACCTGTTCCGACAGACCCGTATCCGTCTGACTGCTGAGAAACTGGGGATTATCAAGCTGGACGCTGGAGAAAACAGTATCCGGATCGAGTTTGAAGATCAGCCTAAAGTGGATCCGCTGGCAATTATTCAGATGATCCAGGCTGATCCTCATCTCTACAAACTGGAAGGTAGCAGTGTCTTCAAGTACAGTGGCGCTATAAATGGAGCCATGGAACAACCTGAGCAGCGCTTCGCTACGGTTGAAAGCCTGCTGCAGAGGCTGACAGGATAATACCTGTCAGCTGTAACTCTCGGAAACCCCGTTAATGATACGAATGTTCAAAATTATCCTGAAACCTTTACTGTTGCTGGCAGCACTGCCAGCCATCAGCCATGCCCGCGATGCCGAGCCACAGCGATGGTTTCAGGCGGACATGGTAGTCTTTGTCAACCTGAACAGTATGAATGGTGCTGAGCAGTGGCCCAAAATCAGCCCTTATACTATTCCGGCCAATGCCATCAAACTGCGTAGTCCGGATGCACTTAACTCTGCACCGGGCATCAACGACCTGTTGCGCCTGCACAAACAGGATCGGGAGAAAGCCCTGCCCGATCTGGAACGGGAAGCCTTTGTGTCCCTGCCAAGGGAGGCTCATGTACTGCTTAAACAGGGAAATACGATTGATACAGCCAATGATTACAAGGTGATCAGCCGGATGGCGTGGATTATGCCACTGGAAGATGATTCCAGAAGCAAGCCCATCAAAATCCGGGCTTACAGCAACACCGGCAAGCCCAGTCTGCTGGAGGGTTCGGTCAGCATCAGTTCCAGCCGCTTTCTGCATGCGGATGTCAACCTGTGGTACAGCGAGCTGAGCAGGGAAGCCCTCTCGGACCAGCTACTGAATGTTACAAACGATATAGACAGTGAAAACCCACAGACAGTGAAGAATGGAAAAGCTAAACCCGACATTCGCCGTGACCTGCAATTGGTGATGGACCCATCGGGTACACCTATGAAAATAACCCGCAACTTCCAGTTGCGGGAAAGCCGCCGGATTCGAAATACACGACAAATTCAGTATCTTGACAGTCCGGTACTGGGTGTACTGATCAAACTCACACCTTACGACGTTCCGGAGGTTCCGCTGCTGCCTGATATCGAATCTTCCAGACAGCCTGAGCCGGTACTTGGACTGCTGCCGGGCCTGAACCTGGAAGGCTGACCGGGAATATCATTCCACTTGCTGCCCGGAGCGATTCGGGTAGCGCCCTTCAGTCTGTCTGTTCACCTGCTCCAGCTCCTCTTCAGTCAATGCGCGATAGTCCCGGGGATAAGGCCAGCCATCACTGGTGAATGGGGCAATGTCATCTGCGACCGCCTGATGGATGGTCAGAGAACAATACAGAAGAACCAGCAACCCTGGGCAATAATACCTATATCCCATCGTTGAACAGTTAAATCCTATTGGTGACATTTAAGCAGGTTATATCATGCCAGACTATAGATGCGTGTTGTGCAATAGACAGTTTTCACATGGTGGTGATTTCCATAAACACATGAAAACCCATTCCGGTGAAAAGACCGAGGTTTGCCAGACCTGTGGGAAGAAATTTGGCGTTAAAGGCAACTTGACCAGGCACATGAAAACCCATGAAGACATAAGAAAGTTTCCCTGCCCGGTCTGTGGAATATTTTTTACCCGGGGAGAGCATGTCACGAGACATATAAAGGCTCGCCATCAAAAGCCGGCTGCCACGGTTTCCGTACAAGTCCTGGAAAGAGGAGGAGCTGTCGGAACAATCAGATCAACAACCCAAACATTCAGCACCTCCCAGACACAAACTACCATCAGTAATGTCAGCTCAAACATTGGAGAGGCTCAGATCGTTACTCAGGCAAGCAGTTCGGTAGTCACAACCACTGTAACGCAACAAGGAGAAACCATCAGTCATTTCGAAAGCAGACAAGAGGCGGCCGTAGCACTTCTGCGGCTGGCTGGGCAGGGAGAACAAGCGGCAGCCGAAGCACTTCTTCAGTTGGAGGGGCAGGGAGATCAAGAGGCGGCTGAAACACTTCTGCAGCTGGGGGAATAAGTAACAGTTAAATCCTATTGGTGACATTTAAGCAGGTTTTATCATGCCAGACTATAGATGCAATGTGTGCAATAGACAATTTGTATATGGTGCTGCTTTCAACAAACACATGAAAGCCCATTCCGATCAAAAAACGGATGCTTGCCCGACCTGTGGGAAGAAATTTGGCTTGAAACACAACTTGACCAGGCACATGAAAACCCATGAAGACATAAGAACCTCCTTTCCCTGCCCAATCTGTGGAAAATTTTTTACCCGGGGAGAGCATGTCACGAGACATATAAAGGAAGTCCATAAAATGTCGACTGCCACTGTTTCCGTACAAGTCCGGGAAGGAGGAGGAGCTGTCGGAACAATCAGATCAACAACCCAGGCATTCAGCACCTCCCAAACACAAACTACCGTCAGTCATGTCAGCTCAAACATTGGAGAGGCTCAGGTCGTTACTCAGGCAAGCGGTTCGGTAGTCACAACCACTGTAACGCAACAAGGAGAAACCATCAGTCATTTCGAAAGCAGACAAGAGGCGGCCGTAGCACTTCTGCGGCTGGCTGGGCAGGGAGAACAAGCGGCAGCCGAAGCACTTCTTCAGTTGGAGGGACAGGGAGATCAAGAGGCGGCTGAAACACTTCTGCAGCTGGGGGAATAAGTAAATCCTGCTCTAGCCATCACTGGTGAATGGGGCAATGTCATCTGCGACCGCCTGATGAATGGTCAGAAAACAATACAGAAGAACCAGCAACCTTGAACAATAATACTGATATCCCATCGTTGAACAGTTAAATCCTATTGGTGACATTTAAGCAGGTTTTATCATGCCAGAGTATAGATGCGATGTGTGCAATAGACAGTTTAGACATCGTGGTAATTTCAACCAACACATGAAAGCCCATTCCAGTCAAAAGATCAAGATTTGCCAGACCTGTGGGAAGAAATTTGGCTTAACAAGAAGCTTGACAAGGCACATGAAAACCCATGAAGACATAAGAACCTCCTTTCCCTGCCCAATCTGTGGAAAATTTTTTACCCGACAAGAGCATGTCAGGAGACATATAAAGAAAGTCCATGAAAAGCCGACTGCCACGGTTTCCGTACAAGTCCGGGAAGGAGGAGGAGCTGTCGGAACAATCAGATCAATAACCCAGTCATTCAGCACCTCCCAAACACAAACTACCGTCAGTAATGTCAGCTCAAACATTGGAGAGGCTCAGGTCGTTACTCAGGCAAGCGGTCCGGTAGTCACAACCACTGTAACGCAACACGGGGAAACCATCAGTCATTTCGAAAGCAGACAAGAGGCGGCCATAGCACTTCTGCGGCTGGCTGGGCAGGGAGAACAAGAGGCAGCCGAAACACTTCTTCAGCTGGAGGGGCAGGGAGATCAAGAGGCGGCTGAAACACTTCTACAGCTGGGGGAATAAGTAAATTCTGTTCGTCATTCTCTTATCCTTTCTTTTTTTAAGACCCATAGTTTTTAAGAAACATAGTTTTTAAGACCCATAGTCGCCCTGAAAACAGAATGGTACTTCCCCCGACAGGTTGTGAATTTCATATCGGGCTGAGATTTAGCATTGCCAGAAATGCTGGTTTAATTAATAACGCCTGTTCATAGCCAGAACAGGCAGGTAATGGCGGTAAGCTCCTAACTCTGTTTTTTTAATAGTTCGTAGAGCTGATCACATTTTTCTGCCAGTTCACGGTCGACCGCAAGAATACCAGAGCCCTGGTCCGACTCATGAGTCCCCCAGGCAATGGTCAGACTGCCCCACTCCAGCACCATGCGGGGATGATGAATATAGGTTTCGGCAAGACCTGCCACGGCATTGAAAAACGCCAGTGACCTGGAATATTTTTTAAACGGAAAAGATTTTTCGAGATGCTCAATACCGTCGTATACACAGACATTCCAGTCGCTCATGGTTATCTCCTGTAAAAAAACCATCCCAGCCAGTGAGACAGAGGCAGTGTAGAAAAATAACGATAACAACGTAAACTGGTATAGCTGAAATTGAGTCAGACAGCAATAGATCAAATGGTGTCGTCAGAAATCTCCCTCAGGATGTTTGCTGAAGATAATTCGGTTGAAATATTGCAAAAGAGATCGGCAGTGGCCATACAGTATGCTGCACCAAAGGCGCAATCAAAGCGATCAATACGCTGTGCTGCACAGCCCTATGCCTACAGAGCAAGAACGCCTGCCAGAAGGAAAAAGCCAAGGCGAAAGCGTTTTAGTCTTCGCTGCCCTTGTCTTCTTTGTCTTTCAGCTCTGCCTGCAGCTGCTCAACTTCCTGCTTACTGCTGTTCAGCTGCTGAGTCAGTTGCTTCTGCTTGGATTTCAGGGTGTTGTTCTCACCGGTCAGACCGCGATTCTGTTCCTGCAGACGTTTAACCTGCTTCTTCAGACGGTCAGGATTGCTGGCTCGCAGGTTTTTCAGCTCGTTTTCAGAACTCTTAACCAGCTTGTCGAGTTTCTCGGCTTTTTGCTCAGCAGCTTCAAGGCGGGACTTCAACTGAGTCACTTCCTTGTTGTGCTGTTCGGTGATTTCAATCAGAGCAGCAAGACGCTGTTGCTCGATAATGTCCATCTCTTCGGTATTAGCGAAATGGCCTCCCACGTTAAGGGTACCCATAGATATACTAGCCTCTGAAAAAGGTAATGATAGGATTAAACGAAGCAGCTTCCGCCCGCATTTTGGTGCTAGATATAGTGACGCCAGATACAGTGAAGCGACACATCGTAGAGCAACAATGAGATCGAAGTTTTGAGTTATGAACTGAATTGTTCTTCATTCAACGACTGGTAGAAGCAGACTGACGGTAGACGGGGTCGCATCGTAATACAGCATCCCCCTGAAGAAAAGGTAAATTTACATCATTAGCTGATGCATTGCCAATTTTTTTTGAACCATGTCATCGAATACCGTTATAAGAAGAAAATAACTGTATGTTTTATTATCAACAGGGGTTCCGATATACAATACATCCTGCCCTGTTTTTTCTATTTAAAGAGTAAGCCGCTGTTTATCAGCCATTTTGTAGTGTAAATCTGAGTATGGATATTTTTTTACATCGTTTGAACTCTGATAAGCCTGACTTTCCTCCCGTCAGCGAAGCGCTTGACCAGCCCAATGGCTTACTGGCATTTGGCGGAAAACTTGATACCACCACTCTTCTTGCAGCCTATCGGCAGGGTATTTTCCCCTGGTTCAACGCCGGAGAGCCCGTTCTCTGGTGGAGTCCGGACCCCAGAATGGTGATCCGCCCCGAAGCCATTCACATTTCCCGATCCATGAAAAAAGAGCTTCACAGGCATTCCTATCAAATGACTGTCGATCAGGATTTCGCCGGGGTGATGCATCAGTGCCGAATACTCAGGGAAAAAGCGGAAGGCACCTGGATTACTGATAATATGGAACAAGCCTATAACCAGCTGCACGCGGAAGGTTATGCGCACTCCGTTGAAGTCTGGGAAGGCAGGGAGCTGGTTGGCGGCATCTATGGCCTGGCAATGGACCAGATGTTTTTCGGTGAATCGATGTTCAGTAAGAAAAGCAATACGTCGAAGCTCGCCATTATTTACCTATGTCGCTTCCTGGCTGACCAGGGAATCAGACTACTGGACTGCCAGGTTCCAAACCCCCATCTAGAGTCTCTTGGCGGGGTTTGTATGCCAAGACAGCTCTTTATGAAATATTTGAAAAAATATTGCCGTACTGCTCATTCCGTTGCAA
The DNA here is from genome assembly GCF_025562715.2 of Endozoicomonas gorgoniicola. Lineage (NCBI taxonomy): Bacteria > Pseudomonadati > Pseudomonadota > Gammaproteobacteria > Oceanospirillales > Endozoicomonadaceae > Endozoicomonas > Endozoicomonas gorgoniicola. Next base: position 1,659,412 of record NZ_JAPFCC010000001.1, on the reverse strand, counting down.
ACTGGAATTAAGAGTGGCAATGGATGGCCAGACGCTATGAGTGTTCTGAAAGATCTAAAATTCTACGCAACCCAGCCTCATACATGCAGTTACCTGCCTGAGCGACAGGCCATCACCCTGTTTATGGACCCTTCTACAGAACTGGATTCGGGTCTCTACAGCCATCTTTCCGATATTGGCTTCAGACGCAGCGGCAGACATATTTACCGCCCCCGATGCAATGGCTGCAACGCCTGCATTCCGGCCCGGGTTGCAGTTAAGCAGTTCACTCGCCGGCGTACACAGAAAAAAAACTGGAATAAAAATCAGGACCTGGTGGTCACCGCCCATAAAGCGGTGAACGATGAAGAAACCTACCGGCTCTACCAGTCCTACATTAATACCCAGCATAAAGATGGCGATATGTACCCTGCCACTGAAGAACAGTTTGAGTCATTTCTGGTTCAGTGTCCGGACTTCTGTACTTTTTATAAATTTCGCCTTGGAGATGAACTGCTGGCAGTCGCTGTTACCGACCGCCTGAAACACGGGCTCTCTGCCATCTATACCTTTTATCACCCCGACTACCCGAGGCGCAGCCTGGGGCGTTACTGTATTCTCTGGCAAATCGAACAAACCCGTAAGATGGGTTTTGACTATCTACATCTGGGTTACTGGATCAAGGATTGTCAGAAGATGAATTACAAGATTCAGTATCGTCCTCTGGAGATTTACCTCAACAATCGGTGGGTGACCCTGAAATAAGTGAATATCTGCAAATTGTTATCAGAATTGGCTTGATAACAGGCAGTTATCTTTGCTTTGGCGCTGGATTTAGGGCAGAATGCCAGCCAAATTTCTATTCCTCCAACATCGTTTGCCCTGAGGTCAATACTTAATGGCGAAAGAAGAAAGCCTTGAAATGGAAGGCGTGGTGATCGACACCCTGCCTAACACTATGTTCCGTGTAGAGCTGGAAAACGGTCACGTGGTTACCGCCCACATTTCTGGCAAGATGCGCAAGAACTACATCCGCATTCTGACTGGTGATAAGGTTAAAGTTGAACTGACACCTTACGACCTGACCAAGGGTCGCATCACCTACCGCTCCCGCTAAGTGCGAAGCGCGCCCCTGTAGACTGATCTGAAAGATTTTAAACACTGCAAGGTTTGTCTGAAACAGGGGCAGACGCCCCTGTCTGATCATTTCCCATCGATAATCTCAAGCCCGGACGTCTTGCTTTTTGTGGCTTCAAACTTGAGGTGTAATTCGTCCTTTTTCACGGTGACACGTACAAAACCACCGTTTTCAGACAGCTTGCCAAACAGAATCTGTTCAGCCATTGGTTTTTTCAGGTACTCCTGAATGGTTCTGCCCATTGGCCTTGCCCCCATCTGGCGGTCATAGCCTTTATGAGCCAGCCACTCTCTGGCCTTATCATCCACATCCAGCTGCACTCTTTTCTCATCCAGCTGCGCCTGCAACTCAGTAAGAAACTTATCAACCACAAATTTAATGGTGTCTTCGTTAAGTGCCTCAAAGGGAATAATTGAATCCAGACGATTGCGGAATTCCGGGGTGAAGGTCTTTTTGATCACGCTCATACCATCGCTGGTATGATCCTGCTCAGTGAAACCAATGGAGCTGCGAGTCATGGATTCGGCACCGGCATTGGTGGTCATAATCAGAATAACATTGCGAAAATCAGCCTTTCGGCCATTGTTATCCGTCAGAGTACCGTGATCCATCACCTGCAACAGCAGGTTAAAGACGTCGGGATGGCCTTTTTCAATCTCATCCAGCAGTAACACACAGTGAGGCGTCTTATTTATAGCCTCAGTCAGCAAGCCACCCTGATCATAACCGACATAGCCCGGAGGCGCACCAATCAGCCGGGAAACGGTGTGGGCTTCCATATATTCAGACATATCGAAGCGCACCAGCTCAATGCCAAGGGATTTCGCCAGTTGCCGACAAACCTCGGTTTTACCCACCCCAGTCGGACCAGAGAACAGGAAGGAGCCAACTGGCTTCTCTGGCGCTTTCAAACCTGCCCGAGACAGCTTAATTGCTGTAGACAGCGATGTAATGGCACCATCCTGCCCGAACACCACCATTTTGAGGTTACGTTCCAGCTTGGACAGAAGTTCCTTATCTGAGGAAGAAACAGACTTGGGTGGTATACGCGACATCTTGGCAACAATGGTTTCAACGTCAACCACTTCAATCACTTCTTTTCTGTCTTCTTCAGATTGTAACTGCTGATAAGCTCCGGCCTCATCAATCACATCAATTGCCTTGTCAGGCATGTGGCGGTCATTAATATAACGATCAGCCAGCTCGGCAGCAGCACGCAGAGAGTCATCTTCATACTTAATGGCATGATGTTCCTCAAAGCGCTGCTTCAAACCCCGGAGAATCTCAATGGTGTCCTCAACATTGGGCTCAATAATATCAACCTTCTGAAAGCGACGGGCCAGAGCCCGGTCTTTCTCGAAAATACCTCGGAATTCCTGAAAAGTGGTTGAGCCGATGCAGCGAAGTTCACCGGAAGTCAGCAAGGGTTTCAGCAGGTTGGAAGCGTCCATAACGCCTCCGGAGGCAGCACCGGCACCAATGATGGTATGGATCTCATCAATAAACAGAATGGCATTATCAAGGCGTTTAAGTTCACTCAGTAACTTCTTGAAACGCTTCTCAAAATCACCCCGATATTTGGTGCCAGCCAGCAGAGAACCCAGATCCAGTGAATAGACAATCGCCTTTGACAGCACTTCGGGGACTTCGCCATCAACGATCCGCTTGGCAAGGCCTTCTGCAACAGCTGTTTTACCAACGCCTGCCTCACCAACCAGTAAGGGATTATTCTTACGACGACGGGTAAGTATCTGGCAGACACGTTCTACTTCTTCAGCCCGTCCCACCAGAGGATCAATCTTGCCCTGTCGAGCCAGGTCATTCAGATTGGCAGCGTAGGTTTTTAACGGGTCTTTGCCAGAAGATTCGGATTCACCTTCTTCCACCAGCTCGTTGCTGATTTCTTCCAGTTCCTGCCCGGGCATCTTGGCGATCCCATGAGCGATGTAATTGACGACATCAATTCTGGCCACATCCTGCTGCTTCAGGAAGAAAACCGCCTGACTTTCCTGTTCACTGAAGATAGCCACCAGAACATTGGCTCCGGTGACCTCCTTCTTGCCGGAACTCTGGACATGGAAAACAGCCCGCTGCAACACACGCTGGAATCCCAGGGTTGGCTGGGTTTCCCGCTCGGTGTCATCTGCAGCAATCAAGGGAGTGGTAGAATCGACAAACTCACTCAATTCCCGTTGCAGCCGCTCCAGGTCAACACCACAGGCAACGAGGACCCTGGAAGCGGATTCATTATCAAGAAGCGCCAGCAGCAAGTGTTCAACCGTCATAAATTCATGACGCTTGCTTCTGGCATCTCTGAAAGCACTATTCAGTGTGAGTTCGAGGTCTTTATTGAGCATAAAAAATTACCCTGAGAACGCTAATTGGCTTTAACTGTTTTGCACAACAGGGGATGCTGGAATTCTCTGGAGTATTCATTAACCTGTGAAGCTTTGGTTTCAGCTACATCTTTGCTGAACGTACCACAGATTGCTTTTCCCTGCGTATGAACTTTCAACATGACCTGTGTCGCCTGTTCGGCGGACATATTGAAAAAAATCTCCAGAACCTCAACTACAAAATCCATTGGTGTAAAATCGTCATTCAGGATGATTACCTGATACATTGAAGGCGGCTTCAGCTGTACTTTCTCAGGGAGCAAAGCGACATCCTGATCACCCTCCAGCTCTCTGCCTTCCTTCTCTAAGCTTAGACGAAACTGCTCAAATTTACTCATAGATTGATGGACTGCTGTATGCTGCATAGCACTGTTTTCCACGTGTATTACAGCGTATTTCATAAACCCGGTATCATCCGGCACAGGCATTAAACGACAAATACATACTAAACCGGTATGTCAAAAGCACAACGCCACAATTCCATTCTAAATAAGTTGAGAAAAAGAACAATGGAGAGTTGGCAGGAATTCTTGTATACGGGTCGTAAAACACAGCCACCTGTGAATCAGTTCCAGACAGGGCTACCGTCTGTACTGTCAGGCAACACATGAAAAAAAGGCCGACACTATGACGTATCGGCCTCTCAGGAGTTAACGATACAATCTGTTCACATCTCAGTTTTACAAAGCACTCAGTGCATTGTTAAACAGGGTTGATGGGCGCATGGCTTTTGCCAATCGTTCCGGGTCGGGGTGATAGTACCCTCCCATATCCATGGCAACACCCTGAACAGAGTTCAGTTCTTCAATAATGGCGGCTTCATTATCCTTCAGCACGGAGGCCAGCGCTTTAAAACGCTCTCTCAAGTCAGCGTCCTCTTCCTGCCCGGCCAGAGCTTCAGCCCAGTACATTGCCAGATAGAAGTGACTGCCACGGTTATCCAGCTCGTTGACTTTTCTTGATGGCGACTTATTGGCTTCGAGGAACTGACCATTAGCCTTGTTCAGAGCCGCTGCCAGTACTTTTGTCCTGACATTACCTGTTTTACTGGCAAGGTCTTCCAGCGAAACGGCCAATGCCAGAAATTCACCCAGCGAGTCCCAGCGAAGATGGTTTTCTTTTACAAACTGCTGAACATGCTTGGGCGCGGAACCACCAGCACCGGTCTCATAAAGACCGCCACCGGCCAGCAAAGGCACAATAGACAGCATCTTGGCGCTGGTTCCCAGCTCCAGAATCGGGAACAGGTCAGTCAGATAGTCGCGTAGAACATTACCGGTAACAGAGATTGTATCCTTACCCGCCTTAATTCGCTCCAGACTGGTCTTAACCGCTTCAACCGGCGGCTGAATACGAATATCCAGACCATCAGTGTCATGGTCTTTAAGATAGGCGTTCACTTTGCCAATCAGGCTGGCGTCGTGGGCGCGCTGTTGATCCAGCCAGAAGATAGCCGTCGAGCCAGTTGCCCTGGCGCGGTTAACGCCCAGCTTAACCCAGTCACGGATTGGCTCATCCCGGGTCTGGCACATTCTCCAGATATCGCCCTTCTCTACTTTATGCTCCATTAATACCTTGCCAGCAGTATCCACCACGCTGACAACGCCAGTCAGCGGAATCTTGAAGGTCTTATCGTGGGAGCCATACTCTTCCGCTTTCTGCGCCATCAGGCCGACATTGGAGACATTACCCATGGTGGTGACATCAAAGGCACCATGATCCTTGCAGAACCGGATAACTTCCTGGTAAACGCCTGCATAGCAGCGATCAGGAATCATCGCCCTGGTGTCATGAAGCTTGCCGTCAGGCCCCCACATTTTACCGGAGGAGCGGATCGCCGCTGGCATGGATGCATCGATAATAATATCGCTGGGGACATGCAGGTTGGTGATACCGCGATCTGAATCCACCATCGCAAGCGATGGTCGGCTGTCGTAGACCTTCATCAGGTCAGCTTCCACTTCGGCTTTCTGTTCAGCAGGCAACCCTTCTATTTTGGCGTACACATCGCCGATGCCATTGCTGGCATCAACGCCAAGTTTTTCAAACAGTGCTGCATGTTTGATGAACACATCTTTATAGTAAGCCTCAACCGCCAGACCAAACATGATCGGGTCAGACACTTTCATCATGGTGGCTTTGAGGTGCAGTGACAGCAGCACATCCTGCTGACGGGCTTCTTCTATCTGAGCCTCATAAAACGCTGACAGGGCAGAACTGCTCATCACAGCCGAATCAATCACTTCACTGGCCTGCAGAGAAAGCCTGTCTTTTAAGACAGTTACCTTACCTTTTTCATCTGTTAGTTGAATGGACACATCACCGGCTTCCGCCATAACCACAGACTGTTCGCTGCTGTAGAAGTCCCCGTCCGCCATATGCGCTACACAGGATTTAGATTCAGAACTCCACTCCCCCATGGAATGAGGGTTCTTTCTGGCATACTCCTTAACAGGGCCAGCCACACGACGATCTGAGTTGCCTTCACGCAGAACCGGGTTAACGGCACTGCCCAGCACTTTGGCATAACGGGCTTTTATTGCTTCTTCAGCAGGGTTCTGCGGCTCTTCGGGATAGTCCGGCACATCGTAACCATGCGCCTGCAGCTCCCTGATGGCGGCATTCAGCTGGGGAATCGAAGCACTGATATTGGGCAGCTTGATAATATTAGCTTCCGGCGTTTTTGCCAGTTCGCCCAGCTCTGCCAGGGCATCTCCCATCTTCTGGTCATCGGTCAGATGGTCAGGGAAGTTGGCAATAATACGTCCGGCCAGAGAAATGTCGCGGGTTTCAACAGTGACATCAGCAACAGAGGCAAAGGCCTGAACAATAGGAAGGAGTGAATAGGTGGCAAGGGCTGGAGCTTCATCGGTTTCGGTATAAATAATCTTGGCTGTTGTCATAGTTTATTCCTGACTCCAAACGGCACTAAAGTCATATCCTCAGGCTGTCAACCCGTGAACCTGACCGAGAATAGAGCAGATAATCATTTGGCGTTATTATTACTTATGGTCACTGGGCAACCAGTGAAAACCCATTCCCCGTATAAAGGCGTTACTAAGATATACCAACATGGGCAGGGAATAAATGCGACAGCACCGTATTTTTACTGAATTTTGTAAGCAACCGTAGCTTTGTACCGAAGTAAACTACTGCAAAAGGCACCAAACGGCTTCACCAAATAGTATTTTAACTAAGCTTGATGGTTTGAATATTCCATGCTGGCTGCATAACATGAATGCTCAATACTATTCTGCAAGTTATAAAACTATCGTTCCCCTTGCTGCTTCGGGTAAGTTCGTAGTCAGGCTTCTGGCGGGTTGTCTTATTCTTCTCCTGTCTTGCCTGCCATATTCCCGGGCAGACGAGATACAACCTCCGACTTCTATTCAAAAGGCAGGGAACTTCTTCAGACATCAGGTGTTAACAAATGATCTGAATAAAAAATTAGTTTATGTCAGCTGGTCCGAAGGACAGCGATTCTGTCAATGTTCACACCCGGAAGTGAGACTGTTAAAGCAAACAGGTCAACTGTTATGGCGAACATTGCCTGACGGGCAGCGTCTGGCGTTGGGCATCCGTCGGGGGAGCGCAATTTTCGAAGTTCCCAGCACTATAAAAAAGACCTGCCTGAATGCGCTTTCTGATAAAGGTGTTCTCCAATCTCCCCTTAAACTGGACTCAAAAAAGTTGCTGACTGGCCAGCTACCTGAGCAAGGGCCCGGACTCATTCCCATGGTGCTGGAATGGCCAGGGATTGACTCAGGCAACGACCCTGAACGGTTTAATCAGTATTGCGACAACTGTGATCCGCTTGATTTTCCCGACAAACCAAAAAAAGGAAACATGAGGGGGAGCCCACTCTTCTTGGGCGATAATCTGCTGATGTTTGCAATACCTCCCGGTCAGGATTCTGAAAGGGCTATCGTTGTCAGGGTTAATGGCACACAGGTTGTATTAAGCCCTGAGGATATTGAATGGGTGGAAGCGCTACTGCAAAATCCACAGTACCACGAGCTGCTACTGCAACGGGTCCGTAATACTCTATGGCTGCGACACACGGATCAGCATATTATCAGAAGCAGCTACTATCTGGCGCTGAATCATGTGTATTTATGGCTGCATCGATTGCTTCTCGATTTAGAAGGGAAGTACGCAGGTATTCCTGCACCAGCGGTATTAATGCAGCAGCTTTTGATGACTCAGCTTTTTCAAGCTTACAAGAACCAGATACCAGGGATAATCAGTTTTCCCGATAAAACAAGCGAAAAACAGGTTTCGACTGATGCATCTTCTGACACAAGTTCACAGGAAGGCTCTCAGTTAACCAGTGGAGCAAAACAACAATCAGACGCTTCACTGAAAAACGATGCCAGTTCCAGAGACTTGAAAGACCCTCAGAATGAAAGGACAAATATTGCTGATCAGGGGGCTCCCCTCCTGCCACCTCCGACGCTGGTTATAATGGCGGCCGGGAATGGATCCAGATACGGATCTCCCAAACAGTTGGATATTCTGCCCTATATCAACATGACACTACCAGAGGTCACTATAAGGAATGCGGCAAAGGCGGGCATTAAAAAAGTAGTGCTGATTATCCGGGAAGACCTGAAACAGCAAGTACAGGACAATATTATTTCCAGACTGCCAGAAGGTATTGAAGTTCAGATCGTCTTTCAGAAACTGGATGACCTTCCTGCCGGCTTTCAGTTAGATGAGTTACCAGAGCGGAACAAACCCTGGGGAACAGCACATGCGGTATGGGCTGCCAGAAAGGTTGTAAACGGTTCATTTGTTCTACTGAATGCTGATGATTATTATGGTTCGAATGTGTTTACTGAAATGATTCAGGGGTTGCCAGCAGGTAGAAGTTGGGCAATGGTTGCCTACCCACTGCATAGAACCCTTTCTGGACATGGAGGTGTCAGCCGTGGTATCTGCCACATCAATGAAGGTCAACAGCTTGTGGAGGTGAAAGAGCATTACAACTTGCAAAGGCAGCAAAGCAGAGGGATAGAAGGGAATTCTAAAGATCAGCCAGCAGTCGCCTTTTCTGATGAGCAACCTGTTTCCATGAATGTCTGGGGTTTTCAACCTGATGTTTTTGCACTGATAGAAGAAGAATTTGTGGCATTTTTAACGCGACAAAAGCAAAATCTGACCGGTGCAGACAAGGAAGAATTTCTTTTGCCTGATGTTGTGCAAACAGCAATTTCCACCAGGGAGAAGGTGGTGCGGGTTTACCACTCTGAAGACCAGTGGCTGGGGATGACCTATCGCAAAGACAGAGAGAGTGTAGGGCGTTTACTGCATGAATGGAATCAGAGTACTCCACCTCAACATTCTTTTCAGACAAAACACCATTTCACTGAGTAAGTTTCAGGACGTACCGTCTATGCATAAATCCGATTATAAGATCATTACCCGGTTGATTTGCTTAGTTTGAATGCTGACCTATTATCAAAATCCAATTTTATTTTCAGGTTAAATCACTATGCACTTCGAAGCTTATATCTTTAAACACAACATAAGACTTTTTCTGATACTGACTTTAGCCTCAACCAGTTTTGCAGGTGAAAATTGTACTCTCTGCGGTAAACCAACAGCTAGAATATCCAACTGGTATTGGTGTCCTGACTGTGTACAGCATTCACATTCTGCCCCAACAGAACAAGATCCACTTCCATTATCAGTGAATCAAGATCAGCAAGACAGGGAACATCTTGAATCCCTGCTATTAAATAGTGCCTGTCCGAAAACCCTCAAGCCCTTGAAAAACACAGCCTGAGGCCAAATATAATACTCGAAGATTTTCCCAGACAGGCTGTTTTCGAGTTTATGCGTCAAACCATTAATCCACAAATGCAGTTGGGCGAGGTTGATATCTCCGCCATCACATTCAACCCCAAGTCCAGAGATGATATTCCCCGGCTTTTGCGGGGCTTGCAGCACATATGGGTTACACCTGATCTGAGAGAGCAGGTCTTTCAAGTTCTTGAAAGTATGATTCCTGCCAGCAGTAATAATGGTCGTCCCGGTATGGATCTCTGGAACATACTGGTGTTTGGCACCCTGCGGCTGGTCACTAACTGTGATTATGACCGTCTTCAGGAGCTGGCCAATGAACACGGCACGCTACGGAAAATGCTTGGGCACGGTCCTTACTGCACGCACTCTTATCATATCCAGACATTGCAGGATAATATCAGCCTGTTCACGCCCGAAATACTGGACCAGGTAAACCAGATTGTCGTGGCAGCAGGCCATCAACTGGTTAAAAAAAAGATGAGCCGCTATATGGCCGTGCCGATTCGTTTGTAGTCAAGACCGATGTTCATTTTCCCACAGACATCAGCCTGTTAAACGATGCCTGTCGTAAGGCTATTGAGTTTGCGTCCACCCTGGCTGGCCAGTACCAGTTACCAGCGTGGCGTCAGCGGGAATACCTGAAAAAACAGCATCGAAAGCGCTATCACAAGGTGCGGAATCTGAAACATTCCGTTGCTGCCTGCGAGTTTAAACAGCGGTCACGTCAGCACGATATTGAAACGGCACACCTTGAATACATTAAGTACAGTCTCGACATTATCCGCAAGGCAGAAAGCACAGCTGCCCTGGTAGAAAAAAGCGCCCCCGATGAGTCTGCGCTGGAGAATCTCAAATACTACATTGCCCACAGTCGTCACCAGATTAATCTGATTTATCGTCGGGTGATCGAGCATCAGCAGATTCCTCACAGCGACAAGGTGTTCTCGATTTTTGAACCCCACACAGAATGGATCAGCAAGGGTAAAGCCGGAGTTCCTGTAGAGTTGGGGTTGCGGGTATGCGTACTGCAAGACCAGTTTGGCTTCACGCTGAATCACCATGTGATGCAAAAGCAGACAGACGATCAGGTTGCAGTGCCTATCGCAAAAGGAGCAAAACAACGCTTTCCCATGCTGAGCCAGGTCAGTTATGACAAAGGGTTCTGGAGCCCCGCCAACCTTGAGGAACTTGATGGCTTTCTGGAACGAACCATTCTGCCGAAGAAAGGCAGGCTTTCCGCAGAAGACAAAAAACGAGAGCACCACCTTGAGTTTACCCGGGCAAAAAGAAAGCATTCCGCCGTAGAGTCTGACATTAATGCTCTGGAAGCCAATGGCCTCGATAAATGTCCGGACAAGGGCATTGATGCCTTCAAGCGCTATGTTGCCCTTGCGGTTGTGGGTGGCAACCTGAAGCGCTTGGGCAGGATTTTACAAGAACGGGATTTTTAGCCCTACTGACAGCAGTCTTTTGCCGTCCGAAATTTGATCATGGGTGCATGAGGGTTCTGCACGTTCGTAAAATGGCAGTTTTGGCTATTTTGCAAGCACTTTGATCAAGAAGTGCCCTATAAGCGAGACTCTGATAATGCTTGCGGAGCAGTTCTACTGTTTGATGAATGTCAGTGACTCAATTTTCATAGGTTTTCTGACAGGCACTAAATACTCCTGAACGCCTCAGGAATAACATCAACAGGCTGCTGGGTCGGGGAGAAAGAGCATCAAGATTAATAAATCTCATAGAACAAAACCCTTGCAACGTGCCATTAAACGTGCCATTAACAGTCGTTACGACTCCTCCCGGAATAACTCCCCGTACTGATGAAACCAATGCTCTGGATGTTCTGTATGAAAATATACAGCAATCACTCAAGGGCAGTGGGGCAAAAGATGCCAACCCGGATTCAATGGATGACCATCTCAATAAATTTCAAAAGCAAAGGGAATTACTGGAAAAAATTAGAAATACCCGATTAATACAGGGGCGTTATAGAATTAATGGTTTTAATCATTTTATTTCTCTGCCACACCACGATGAGCTTAGTAGAGTCAACAGCGACGTTTTAAATATAACCCTTCGTAGCGGTCAGGCTGTCGAGGTCATCATTACTGGCCCCGCTGACTTCCCCCTCATGACAGGCACTCTTAGCCAGGCACCGGGCTCCAACATACAAATACACTTTGAGTTTATTATGACCATAGAGAATAGTCGTATTCAGGACGCGGTTAATGGTGTATTAAAACTGTTAGAGGCATTTGGGGGTGGGACTATTCACTTTTACACCCGGAATAAACAATCCAGATAAGGAATGCGGCAAAGGCGGGCATTAACATTCTTTTCAGACAAAACACCATTTCACTGAGTAAGTTTCAGGACATACCGTCTATGCATAAGTCCTATAGAAGTGACAAGCTTTGGTGGGTAGAATAGCTGCCTGTTATTTCAAACTACATGATTCTATGAAACAACCTTCCGATACCAAAGTCATTGTCGGCATGTCCGGCGGTGTAGATTCTTCTGTCTCAGCGCTTCTGCTTAAACAGCAGGGCTACCAGGTAGAGGGTCTGTTTATGAAAAACTGGGAAGAAGATGACGGTACGGAATACTGTACCGCCATGGAAGACCTGGCGGACGCACAGGCCGTTTGCGACAAGCTGGGCATCAAGTTGCACAAAGCAAACTTTGCAGCAGAGTACTGGGATAACGTATTCGAACACTTCCTCAACGAGTACCGCAATGGCCGCACTCCTAACCCGGACATTCTGTGCAACAAGGAAATCAAGTTCAAGGCGTTCCTGGATTACGCCCGGCATCTGGATGCCGATTTTATCGCCATGGGACATTACGCCCGGGGTGGCATCGTCGATGGCCGGGCGGTTCTGAAAAAAGGTCTCGACAACAACAAGGACCAGAGTTACTTCCTGCATCAGGTTGGCTCTGAACAACTGGCACGCACGCTGTTCCCGGTGGGTGAACTGGAAAAGCCGGAAGTACGTCGTCTCGCTGAAGAACACGGCCTGATCACCCACAACAAAAAAGACAGCACCGGCATCTGCTTTATTGGCGAGCGCCGCTTCCGGGACTTCCTGAAGCAGTACCTGCCCGCACAACCAGGCGATATTATCACCGAAGCAGGCGACACCATTGGTCAGCATTCCGGACTGATGTACCACACCATTGGCCAGCGTCAGGGTCTGGGCATTGGCGGTCTGAAAGGGGCTGGTGAATCACCGTGGTATGTGGTTGAAAAAGATCTCGACAGAAATGTACTGATCGTCGGCCAGGGGAATGACAACCCACTGCTGTTTTCCGAAGCTCTGACCGCCAGTGATATATTCTGGATTGCCGGGCAGGCACCCGAAATGCCTTCCAGGCTGACCGCCAAGGTGCGTTACCGCCAGCAGGATCAGGCCTGCACACTCTCTAAAATGGAAGATGGCCGCTATCTGGTGGTGTTTGATAAGGCACAAAGAGCAGTCACACCGGGTCAGTCCGTGGTATTCTACAACGGTGATATCTGTTTGGGTGGTGGCGTTATTGACGGACGCCACAAGACTGCTGCTGACGCCAAAGCCGCATAAGGTCATGGGTCTGCAGCCTCCCGAACTGAAATAATCCACCCTGCAGACCCGCTGAACGGAACAGAGAATTACTGGTGCAATACACAGCAAAGGAACAGGCCGCGGCGCTGGCCGGCATTTTTCAGGCAGCCGCGTTAGTAGAACGCCTGGCACGGACAGGTCAGCTGACGGATGAGGACATGACTCCCTCTATCCACAGCGTATTTGTGACCAACCCGGATTCAGTAGAAGACATCTATCAGGGCTATGGCTCACTGGCACTGGGACGACAAACCCTTAAAAGCGTACTGGAGCGCCAAAGTGATGCGATTCAGGGGGATACCGTTCGCTATGCCCTCACCCTGATCCACCTTGAGCGTAAACTCAGTCGTAACGGCAATATGCTGCAGGAAATCAGCCAGCGCCTCTCCCGCGCCGGAGATCAGGTCTCCCACTTCGGACTGCTGCATGAAAATGTAATCGCCGGCCTTGCAGGCATCTATCTGGATACCATCAGCACATTCAGAACCCGTGTACAGGTTTCTGGTGATCTACGCCACCTGCAAATCAAAAGCAATGCCGAAAAAATCAGGGCGCTGCTTCTGGCGGGTATTCGTTCCGCCATTCTGTGGCGACAGACCGGCGGTAGCCGCTGGCACCTGCTGCTGAACCGCAAAAAATTGCTGGCCGGTCTGAAGCAACTCTGAAAATCGACTGTTTCCCAGGAGCCTGTCGGACTCAAGGCTGTCCTACCGGCAACTGCTCCTGCGTTGCCCTAGCTCCGGCATCCATGCCGTCGTGCGGTTGCAATCCTCACAACGGACGCTTAAGTCCGACAGGCTCCTGGTCTTTTTTTCATACATCTTTTTAACCCTTGCTTCGCGAAATGGACTCGACATACTCAAGCTCAATCGTACGGTCTCTCAGCAAATTAAGAGTTTGGCAGTCCGTAGTTTCGGAAATATCTTGTGGTGTTGCCCCCGACCTTTTTCAGAGGCCGGTTGAGAGCTTTTTCTGCATTTTTTAATCTGTAACCAAACTTCGAAGCATATCAGTAAACTTAAGCTATATTTACCGACCTGAATTTAGTTTTAACAAAGTGGCCAGAGTTCATAAGAGGTCTTACAAGTGCCGAAAGCAAATGTCGTCCGTTTAAAGCTATTACTGATGCTATTGGTGCTAACCTTCCTGTCAAACAGCAGCTATTCAGACAATGAGGCGTTTTTTTCCTGGACGCTAAAACTTAAAGGCAGCGAATCGAAGGTATTCAGCGGCTCTATCCGAAATACCATGGCAGACTCTCACTCAGGTATTCTTAATCATTCCGGTCCCGATGCAGGCGGGCTTTGCGCCAATGTCAACCTTGCCTTTTGTCGCTTTTGTGGTCATAGTTTTTGCCCCTGCGAATACCAGTCGGTTCAAACAAACTCAACAATGGACCTACAGTCAGCTAATGCTGATTTTCCGTCCCCCGATACTACGCCTTTTTGGCTGTTTTCCCAACCTGGCCGGTCAGGTGGACTTTTCCTCACCACTACAAGACATACCCTGAGGGTGAATACCTATGACTGTTATAGCTGCAGTTACAGCCTTTGCCACAGTTTAGCGGACTAGCCCGCCCGGCGGGCACACAACCCAGAGTAACTCTTAGCTGCCAACCTCAATTCTTCGTCCTACGATAAGGAAGGAGGCATATCCGAGCCAGAGACCGAACGCACACTGGTGCTCTTGCCCGAAGTTTAGCGTGGTCGGGAGGCTGGCGACCGCATCACTGATGACGCCTGGCGATCTCGTTCAGAAGACTGCATATGATCGACAGCCCCATACCCGGATATGCCTTCGTTCAGTAGTGTAGGAACGCAGTCATGAAACACAACCCAAATCCGGCTAAAGTTCAAAAGCGGATATCTGGCCATCTAAAAACCGTGAACCTCTATGCTGCAGGCATTGATATTGGTTCAGAGTTCCACTTTGTTGCTGTCCCTAAAGAGCTCGATGAACAGTCGGTTCGGTCTTTTGCCTGCTTTACCTCTGATCTCGAAATGATGACTCAATGGCTCGTGAAAATCGGAATTACGACCGTGGTCATGGAGTCTACCGGAATCTATTGGATTCCCGCTTTCGAAATGCTTGAAGAGCACGGCCTTGACGTCAAACTGGTGAATGCTCGTCATGTTAAAAACGTCCCTGGTCGTAAAAGTGATGTGCAGGACTGTCAGTGGTTACAACAACTGCATACTCATGGCCTGCTTGAGGGAGCTTTTCGCCCTGAAGATCAGGTGTGTGCCTTGCGTGCCTATATGCGTCAGCGTGAAACCCTGATCCGTTACCGGGCGTCGCACATACAGCACATGCAGAAAGCTTTACGGCAAATGAACCTGTTGTTGGACAATGTCGTTGCGGATATCACTGGCAAAACGGGGATGGGTATCATTCTCTCCATTCTCGCGGGAGAGCGTGACCCAGAGGTACTGGCCAAACACCGGGACTCTCATTGTAAAAAATCAGAGAAAGTCATTGCTAAGTCACTGCATGGGCATTACCGGGTGGAACACCTATTTGCCTTAAAGCAGTCTGTTGAGCTTTATGATTTTTACGAAAAGCAAATTGAAGCTTGTGACAAGGCATTGGAAGACCAGTTGAACCAGTTTGATGATAAGTCCGAGAGTATCTCTCTGCCTGCAAAACGCAAATCAGCCAGCGCCCCTGCTTTTGATGTAAGAACTCACCTTTACCGGGTGACAGGGGTAGATCTGACATCGATTGAGGGAATAGAGGAAAATACCGCCCTGAAGGTAGTTTCTGAAATTGGTACAGACATGAGTCGCTGGCCGACAGTGAAGCACTTTTGTTCCTGGCTGGGACTGAGCCCGGGAAACAAGATATCAGGAGGCAAAGTGTTGAGCAGCAAGACCAAAAGAATCCCTAACCGGGCCGCTTCTGCTCTGCGTATGGCTGCACTGACTCTGGTGAGTTCGAAAAGTGCGCTGGGAGCCTATTATCGTCGAATGAGAAGTAAGCTGGGGGCACCAAAAGCGATTACAGCGACTGCACATAAACTTGCCCGGCTGATTTACAGCATGCTGAAAAACGGCTCAGAGTACGTAGATAGAGGTCAGGATTACTACGAGGAGCAATACCGTGACCGAGTCATTAAAAACATGAGAAAGCGCGCTGAAGACATGGGTTACAAACTGGTCGAAATTGAAACAGCCTCACCATCTTGACTCTATGCAAATAACTAGTCCCGAAGGAGTTACTCAGAAGACCTGTTTGAAGAGTGCAATTGGGATAATGACTGTCACAAGTGGATGTGTTGTTTGACCTATTGTGCCACTTTACCTTTTTTCGCTTTACCCCATTACTGCTACAGATTTTACCAGAGCCAGTCCCGGCAAGGCGGTGACAGACGGAGCGATTTAACCGACTCAACTCGATATGATCTAGGAGAGAGAGTGCGATTAACCCATATGTCGGTTAATGGTAACGAAGGTGCTTCAAACAGCACTTCATATTGGTCTATGCCTCTCACAACCCACGCGATACATCTGGGAGGAAGTGACAGAAACACACAGGCATGGTTGCATCACGCCATTGCAGGTGGGTTTCATACTATGATCAGAGTTGCTTTCCCGGGTTTTTTGCACACTTCTACCCGAGTAGTAGTGCAGGTAACCGAGTCCCATCAGGATCATTCCAGCTTCACTATCACTCTGGGGGTTTTTGGGAACCATGATCTCGAGCGCATCACTATGGTAGTATCAGAGCAAGAGTCAGAATCAGAATCAGAATCAGAATCAGGTCATTCTTTTTACGCAATTGAACAACTGACCTTTGATGGGCCGAACCTGGTGCTTAGTTTAAACCGTACAACTGAAGCTGAATATGTTCAAACTCAGCAACCGCCTGCTGCAGAACGGTCACAGGCTGTAGCCTTTCTGCAGGAGGAATACGGAGCCCGGAGCAGAGAAATAAGCGAAGGCGGCGAAAACAGGAACGGGGAGGATGAAAGTCTTTCAGCATTAATGCAGCAGCATCCAGAACCAAGTGCTCCACCCTCGGAACAGGATAGACCAGAACCAGGACTTTGGCGTGGGCCTGGACTGCCTGACCCCAATCAGCTGGGAAACGTTCCGCCTCCTCCCTACAGCCTCTACCCCCACGGCGCATCAGGTCTTGACGGCAGTAAGCGATAGTCCCGAATTAAATGGTTCTTAACCGGTTTTGAAAGGCTGCTCCACCAGTAGCTCCAACAACGGCTGGAGCACGCCTTTACCTCGCTTCATACAGCCACTGCCTTCTAAGTTTTTTTGCTGCCGTACTGGCTGGCTACTGGTTTGCCGTCAATGGTGGCATCCTTAAACTCGATAACATACTCCTTGCCATCTTTTTTCATTCATCACACCTGAAAGACCGATGTTTTTCCGGTATGATGCGCCCTTTCTGCGATCATAAGGCGTTTAAACATGGAGCTGACTGCACTGACTGCCGTATCCCCTATCGACGGTCGTTATGGGTCTAAAACCGAAAGTCTCAGAACCATTTTCAGCGAGTATGGCCTGATCCGCTTCCGCGTTACTGTTGAGGTAAAGTGGTTGCAGGCTCTGGCTGCTCACCCTCAAATCACCGAAGTTCCGGTTCTGTCTGAAGAAGCAGATGCTGCGCTGAACCAGCTGATCGACGATTTTTCCCTGTCTGACGCCGGGCGTGTCAAAGACATCGAACGCACCACCAACCACGATGTAAAAGCCGTTGAGTACCTGATCAAGGAAAAGGTACAGGACAACGCCGAACTGGCTGCCATCAGCGAATTTGTTCACTTCGCCTGCACCTCTGAAGACATCAACAACCTGTCTCACGGCCTGATGCTGAAAACGGGGATGCAAGAAGCCGTCCTGCCGGTCATGGAAGAGTTGATAGCTGATATTGAAAAACTGGCGCAAGATCACGCCTGCCAGCCAATGCTGTCCCGTACCCACGGCCAGACCGCGTCTCCAACGACACTGGGCAAAGAGATGGCCAACGTCGCTTATCGTCTGCGCCGTCAGATCCGGCAGATCAAGGCGATCTCCCCGCTGGGCAAAGTCAATGGCGCTGTAGGAAACTACAATGCTCACCTGTCTGCCTACCCTGAGGTAAACTGGCAGGAACATGCAGAAGAGTTTGTCACCAGCCTGGGACTGACCTTTAACCCATACACCACCCAGATTGAACCACATGATTACATCGCCGAACTGTACGATGCCATCTGCCGTTTTAACACCATCCTGATCGATTTCGATCGTGATGTCTGGGGCTATATCTCTCTGGGTTACTTCAAGCAGAAGACCATTGCCGGTGAAGTGGGCTCCTCCACCATGCCGCACAAGGTCAACCCGATTGACTTCGAAAACTCCGAAGGCAACCTGGGCATCGCCAATGCAGTCATGCAGCACCTGGCCGCCAAACTGCCAGTGTCCCGCTGGCAGCGCGACCTGACCGACTCTACCGTTCTGCGTAACCTGGGTGCCGGTCTGGGCTACAGCCTGATCGCCTACGCCTCCAGCCTGAAAGGCATCAGCAAGCTGCAGGTAAATGCCGAGACACTGAACGCTGACCTGGATAATGCCTGGGAAGTACTGGCCGAGCCGATTCAGACAGTTATGCGCCGCTACGGTATTGAACAGCCTTACGAGAAACTGAAGGCTCTGACTCGTGGTCAGGACGGTATCACCAAAACAACCCTGGCCACCTTTATCGATGGACTGGAGCTGCCAGCCCCGGTGAAGGAAGAACTGAAAGCCATGACGCCAGCCACCTATATTGGTAACGCTGTGGATCAGGCTAAGGCTATCTGAAACCAGCCTGTTTTTTCGAAAGCCTGAATACCCCCCTCTAAAAAAACAAGAAGGCTGCCTGAGTCAACAGGCAGCCCTCTTCATACTGGTGGAACAACAGACTATGACGCAAACAGCTATCAGTCTTTATTATCATTCCGTGCTTCTTTCTGCTCAGTCTGAATAAGGTAGTAACTTTCCATTACCCTCTGCAGACACTCATCGGCTACTTTGTGCAGCGAATGATCCTTGTTCAGGTTTGTTAACCAGTTCATTGTTTTCTATACCTTCCGGTGGAATCTGATTTATTGCCTTCTGATTCAGGCTGATTATCTTTTTTAATATCAATAGATTACACAGTCATCTTATACAGATGTACAACTCAAACCACCGAAGAACACCGACTGAACGCAAACATACAATACCACTCGTTAACATTTGCGATCAATCATTCATTTAAACTACTCCGCTGTTTCCATTCATATTGCAACCCTTTACTGCATCAGGGTCTATCTTTGACTGATCTTATTGAAAAGGTTGTCTCATGTCCTCTACACCAACAGCCCTGCCCGACCCCATGACACTCAGGGAGGTGTACCAGCAGCAACAGCCCTACACCCGGATGACGCCGTTACTGGTTTCTGAGTCACTGTCAAAACTGATCCATGGCGACGTACTGGTTAAAGCAGAGTCACTGCAAAAAACCGGTGCCTTCAAATTCAGGGGAGCTATCTATCGCCTGTTGTTATTAACGCCGGAGCAGAAGCAGCAGGGCGTCACGGCTTACTCATCCGGGAATTTCGCCAGAGGTCTTGCCGCTGCGGGCAAGATTCTCAATGTAAAAGTCACACTGGTCATGCCTGCGGATGCACCGGAAAATAAAATCGCCAGTGCAAAGAAGCTCGGAGCCAATGTCGTACTCTGTCAGCAGATGGAGCCATCCAGGGAAGAAGCAGCCCAGAAACTTTCTGAAGACATTGCCAACCAGAATGGTTCAATACTACTGCACCCCTTTGACGACCCGGAAATCATCAAGGGACAGAGTGCTGTTGGTGTCGAATTGATGCAGCAGTTACAGCAACAACAGATTAACTGCCAGAGCCTGCTCTGTCCTGTCGGTGGCGGGAGCCTGGTGGCAGGGTGCAGCCTGCTGTTTGACCCGTTTCATACCAGCACACAGGTCTTTGGCGTAGAGCCGGAGGGGTATGCTGGCATGAACCAGTCATTGCTGGTTAATCATCTCAGCAGGGCGCCGGGGAAAAACCTGAGCCACTGTGACGCCCTGTTAGCCCGGAGTCCCGGTAAAGCGAATTTTGAAGTGGTGCGCCAGACCAGCGTTAAGGGCTTACGGGTATCAGAACACTTTGTCGTTGAAGCGGTGCAAATCGCTTTTGAAGAACTGAAACTGGTACTGGAACCGAGTGGTGCCATCGCGCTGGGTGCGCTGATGCAATACCCGGCTCAGTTCAGGGGGCAGACCGTAGTAGCGATAGCCACCGGCGGTAATGTTGATAAAGCCCTTTTCACAGAGTTGGTGAACAAATAGTGGTGAGCAAATAGTGGTGAGCAAATAGTGGCAAGCAAATAAAGAGCAGCCTACAGCCAGCGGTGAAGACAACTAAGAAGCTCAGGCGCTTCTACAGGTTTGGAAAGGTAGTCGTCGGCACCCGCCAGGCGACAGCGTTTTTCGTCCTCTGCTGAAGCACTGGCGGTCACCACAACAACCGGCAGCATACGATACTCAACTTCGCTTCTTAACTTCTCCAGCATGGTAAAGCCGTCCATTGTCGGCATCATTAAGTCCAGTACCACAAGGTCGATATGCCGCTCTGTTTCCATTAATTCCAGAGCCTGCCTGCCGTTTTCAGACAACAACACCTTCAGGCCATGCTTCTGAAGTAGCTGGGACAGGGCAAAACTGTTCCTCAGGTCATCATCAACAACGAGTACCGTTTGTTGGTTAAACTCAAAGACCTCATCACTGTCAGGCTCGACGGTGTTAAGAAAGAAATCGTTATTCATGCTGGACGGGTTATGGTCTGCCGCATCAGGCAACAGAGAGCCGGGGGGAAGCGAAAGCGTAAAAGTGGCACCCTGATCTTTCTCACTGACCAGCGTTAGTCTCGCATCCATCAGGTCTGACAGTTTTCTGCAGATCGCCAGCCCAAGCCCGGTGCCGCCATATTGCCGGCTGGTCGATCCATCGACCTGTTTGAACATCTGAAAGATGGTCTGCTGTTTATCGACGGGAATACCAATGCCCGAGTCAGACACGGCAAAACTCAGGCATTCCGAAGTGTAATCCGTATCCGGATTCCAGACATCCCTGAAAATCCGCAGCGCCACACGACCCTTCTCCGGGGTAAATTTACAGGCATTCGACAGAAGGTTTTTGAGTATCTGCTTTAACCGCTTCCGGTCTGTGTTAATCCATTCACCCAGATCGGTGTCAACGTCAATGGTAAAGGCCAGCGATTTTTCATCAGCCAGGGGTCTGAACTGTTCTTCAAGCCCCTGGCATAACTCATGGATCGAAACATCTTCCATATGGATACTCAGCTCGCCAGCCTGAACCTGAGACATATCCAGTATGTCCTCAATAATCTCCAGTAACTCATTGGAATTATTATATATAACCGACATGGAATAAAGGTCATCTGCACTGAGGTTGCCTTCTGAGTTATCCAGAATCAGTTTGGCAAGGATAATGGTACTGTTTAACGGAGTACGCAGTTCATGAGAAACATTGGCAAGAAATTCTGACTTGTAACGGCTGATTTTTTCCAGCTCTATGGCTTTCTCTTCCAGAGCCTGATTAGTCGACTGCAACATGCGTTGCTGATTTTTGAGTTTGTCCCGATGTTCTTCAAGGCTGAAGTTTTGCTTTTCCAGCTCCCGGGTTCGCTCTTTTACAGCTTCTTCCAGGCTGGCAGCCAGTTTCGTCAACTCCTGGTTTCTGAAGAATATCTCTCTGGTTTTTTCTTCCGCTATACGTTCAGCCGCCTTACGGGCAGACTTTTCACGTTGATAACGCTTCTTCCAGGCTTCAGCATCCATGACTTTAGATCGCTCCTCTGGAGTGAACCGTGAAGAGAATCAGGATTTTCTTTCCATCAAAAAACGAGCTTCAGTGCCGGGACCAACGCCGGGAAGATCCTGCCGGTCGATCGTCAGGTTCTCATTGAAATGAGCAGCACAACCCTTAATCAAACCTTCAGCAACCGAGGCAAAGGGACGGTGAGAGCGGTAGTGAAGCGCCATTTTGTCATCCGCTTCCCGGGTGCATGTCAGCTTGGGCGGATTTGCATCGGGATACAGTTTCTGAACTTCGATATGTATGTAATCTTCAACTTTCTCAATAAAGTCGAACCCAGAGCTTACGCCATGAAAGAAATCAGCATGAATCGTGGCAAAACGACCAAACAGATACTCCCCAAACGCCAGAGCCAAGTCACCTGCTTCCAGCCCGCTCTTTTCACTCAGAAGTGTTACCAGGTTCAGAACTTCTTCATGAGAATAAGTACCAAGGGAGGTGTATTCACCGTTAGACTCAAGGTTGGCTGCTGAAATGATCTCTTCTGCAACGTCAACCGAGAACTTTTGTTCAACCATTTCCATGAATTCGGTAAAAATAACGCCTTTCATTGCTGTCTGCCCTGCAGGTAGTAACTTACCTGAATTAGCGGCACGCATGGTGGGATTTAAAGGTGTTTTTTAAGTTCTGCCAGAGAGCAGCCTGAGTTTTCTGATG
This sequence comes from Endozoicomonas gorgoniicola, assembly GCF_025562715.2. Lineage (NCBI taxonomy): Bacteria > Pseudomonadati > Pseudomonadota > Gammaproteobacteria > Oceanospirillales > Endozoicomonadaceae > Endozoicomonas > Endozoicomonas gorgoniicola. The sequence goes on along the minus strand of NZ_JAPFCC010000001.1, from coordinate 1,636,964 downwards.
GTGATCACTGCCATATGTACTATCTTGAGTGGAATTATAATATCCCCGACAGGCTCAGGTACTCTTCTCAGCCCTGTTGAGAATCAGAAAAAGGCGGTGTCCGTGAACAGTCTGGTCGTTATTCTCTCACTATTGTTTACCTTTTCTGTAAACGCTTCAGACCCATGGGAAAAAGAAGTTAATCATGCACCCAGTGGACGGTTTGACTTCAATGTCTATGCAGTGACATGGCAGCCCACCTATTGCTTACAAAACGGAAAAAACCATTGTGCGAACCGCTTTTATGTTCATGGTGTATGGCCTTACTTTAACCTTCCAGAAGAAGTGACACACAACACCATTCAAGGCAATTTAGCCAGCTCTTTGCTCAATTCCCGGCTCAACCCTTTACTCAACCCTTCACTCAACCCTTTATTTAACTATCATCCTTCATTCTGTTACAGCTCCCCCGGGTGTAAAAGCAGCAAGGACTGTGAAATTGATGACCAGCAGGCGCTCCTGATTATGAACCATCCTTCAATAAAAGACTTATATCCGCAGAGCATCCCTCTCTTTAAACACGAATGGCGCAAACACGGAACCTGCTCCGGGCTGAAGCCAGAAAACTATTTTCTGCAGGCAAATACCTACAGAAGCATGGTTTTTCCCAATCTGGACAATTTGTACAGACTTATTGGTCAACATCAAGCTCCATTTGAGGTCAGTACTTCTCATCTGAAGTCTCTGCTGCCGAATTATACAGGCCTGAGATGCACCCCGGTTAAAGGTCAGACCATGCTCTTTGAAATCTTCTTCTTCATCGACAAATTGGGTAACCCACATACAACTCAAACACAAATAGGGAAGGATTGTTCCGGTAAGATCGTTATACCTGTCACACTGACTGATTCTTAAGTCCGACAGGCTCCTAAGACACTTTAAATCGAATTTACTGCTATTTTTGGAACACAAAATATTTCTCTGTTACGGATACCTGTGAATGGCGCAATGGCCAAAGGGTTCTCAGCAAACACAAAAGCCAGAAACTATGAACAATAAAAAGCAGTTTGTCAGATGCCGTCATTTTTTATTATCAATCTGTTTGATGCTGACTGCCTACGAGGTAAACGGAGGCTTATCTGACCATCTGTTTATATTCACAAAAAGCAGCGGGTCATTTAACGCTATTTCTGTGAACTACGCGGGAGTCACTCGTAGAACGCTCACTCTTGGTGAGGAAGAAAACTTTATTATTGCGGAAGAAATTCGCCTTAATGGGCTAACAGGGCGACTGCGTGTCAGTGCAACCGATTATGTTACCCATTTTCTTTTTCTGACCCCTGACGGACGAGCTGCAATCGCTGCAAATCCGGATGCCATTACCCAGGCTGAGGCACTCTCTTTTACCCCCTTCTTACAGGATTATTATCCATTGGGTACCGTTGGAACATTGCTTTCAAACAACGGTATTACAAGATCGGAGCCTTACAACCAGCAAGGCCATGACCCGCTCAAAGCACAATTACCCGGCTCTCTTTATATCAATCCATCTATTTCAATGTCCACAGCCCGGGGGGGTGAACAAGACTCCACTGCGCTAAATGATGTTTTAGTTCTAACCTTCAGTAATACAGATACAACCCTCAGTCCGCAGTCTTTTCATGATCGTGTCGTAGTAGGGAGGGTGCTTCAGAACGGTTCTTACAGATTGACAATAAGAATTGGCCAGCTGGATAGGCCGTTCACCTTTCATGTACCCGAACAACTGATCCTTAATCCTGTCAAAAGTTTCTATGTTCCATCCCCTACTCCGGAAGTCCCGGTTCCTAAGCACCGAGCACTCCCTTCTGTCAGAGTCCCCCAGCCAGGGCAGTCTGAAGTGAGTCAGGCGAATGAAAGAACTGATGCAGATATCGCCATGGCCGTCTATTTTTACCCTCGACGAGGCAGTCAGGGGGGCTCTGCAACCCAGCCGTCAAACCAGGCCAACACTGATATCATATTTGTCCAGCGCAGCGGTCCTGCTGAAGCCACAGACCTGAATAGCCCCAATGAAGAGAACGAAACATCATCGGAAGAAGAGACAATCAAATTCTCATTTTTTTCAATGCACTCTGCCGTTCTGGCTGCTGTAAAAAAGAGAAAAGAGAATCAAAACTCAGCACCTGACAAAAAAAACAACCTTAAAACCGCCAGAAGACAAATGACAGAAGCTATGGCCCATCTGCAAGGCTATCATGAAGAGCTGGCTGATTTTACTGATGAAACCAAAGACATTTCACTGTTAAACCCAAAAGACATTGAACAGCTAATCCATTACACCCGGCTTTTAATCCAGCTGCATTCGGATTATATAGCCAGTGGCAAAATGACCAATAGAACACTGATCAACAATGTCGACAGAACTCTGATTTACTCACGAGTTATCGCTATTTGGTTTCTTCACCGTCTGGAGAGCGAATCACTCGTTACCAGTGGCGGACTAGAAGGCAGTGATGTTCTTCCAGTTCAGCTTCTGGCGGAACTCTGTGACGGGCTGCAACCCAACCAGACAAAACTGAATGCTCTTGAATACAGCGAAAAGGAAGTTCAGGCCTTATTAAACAGGACTTACGAGTTTGTTCTGAAACTGCTCGTGAGGCTGACCAGCACCTACCGAAAAAAGCAACCCACATTTACCCTGGCTGTCGCGAATGTCTGGCAAGACCTGCGCAGGATTATCTCATTTCTTAATGAGCACAATGTCTTCGACAAGGGTATGACCACCGTCGGTGTCTGGTCAACAAAGTACGAGCTATCCATTGTTGCCACTGAAATGGGAGACATTGACACACTACTGCTGCTTATGCAGTTGACTGAAGAAGAGCTAAAAGATGCCGGACCTGAACACTTCTTAGAAATTCGGCGCCTATTTGGCGAAACCCAGCTCATTCTGATGATGATTCTTCAGCGATTCGATCTGCCATCGACAAATTTTACCTCTTTTATTAAAAGTGCCAAATTGTTGGAGCTGGATACTTCCCCGCTAGAAAATGCTATTGAAAAGCAAAAGCAGGACAGAGCAAGCGCTCTGGCCGAGAAGTCTGAGAAAATAAAGCAGAAAGCCGACACCTGGGCTGAAGAAGAAAAGCGGAAGTCAGACAAGCTTCGCAAGAAAATGCAGGATTATCAGAAAGCAGCCCAAAGTCTGAGGGAAAAAAGACATCAGGCTGCTAAACAGCATGACAAAAAACCTGAACCTCAGAGTCCGGCTATAACCACTGCAACCGCCAATAAAGCCTCTGAAAAAAACACCGTTAAACAAAACAGCGGGCAATCTTTGTATGAACAGGGAAGGCAGGCGTTTACCGAAGAACGCTTTAAAGATGCTCTGCAACATTACCTCGATGTACTCTCCATAACATCAGACCCGCTTCAGAGAGCGCGCATCATGTCTTCTATTGCTGACTGTTATTTCTTCTGGGGGAATTTCGCCAGCAGACTCCGTGACCTGCTCGCAAAAGCATACGATTATTATGAGGATGCACAGTGGGCCGCTCTGTCCGGAAACTACCCAAAACTTGATAAGGCCGATTTTTTCAAACTGCTTCGGACAATAATAGCGACCATTGACGATGACCTGATCGAATCTGTCAGACAAGCCTACAGATGGCATGTGGAAGCCATTGACGAGTTGCAGGGCATCACGGAAGAAAAAAACGCGAACTACGATGCCAGCGAGATCGAAGAACTTTTGAGCCTCCTGATCCTGGAAGCTGAGGATCAGGACAACCTGGCCAACACGATAAAGGACGGGGTCATAACCTTGAATGAAGCCTCGGAACTCAGGCGACAAGCCATTAATAATAAGAAGCCTGAACAGAGGCAATCCCAAAGGGAAGAAGAAAACAAGCTATTGAAGCAACTCACTCATCTTCAGGAAAAGGTAACCAGTCAACCTGTAAAAGGAAAAGGAAAAGAGAAGGGAAAAAAGAAAGGAAAAAAGAAAGGACAACCGGCGCAGAGTCAACACCCCGTTGAGGCAGAACCGTCCACCTCCATTGAGACTGAACTGCAAAGATTAGAAACAGGTGAAGCCTCCTACCAACAGCAACTCAGCAAAGTGTTAGCCGGGTTCAGAGAGGGTATAAAAAGGGCCACTCAGATTAAACGCCTCTGGGAGAAGAAGACACAACGCAGTGAATTATCAGCTTCAGGGGCATCTGCTTCCGACACATCAAAAGCTTCACCTCCCTCCGGGAAAAACCATGATCTTAGCCAGAGTCAACTGAGCGAGCTTCTGAACTCAGGAGGAATCAGAGGGTATAGAGTGTTTAATGTACCTTATAACAACTGGTGTATGTTCGATGCTCTGGAACGCTGGCTCAACCTTTTATCCGAACGTGATAGTTCAGTTAATAATCCGAACGAAGGCTTTGAATTATTCTACAGACTTGCCCACCGTGCAAAAATGATGGCAAATTATGAGCCGGATGATCCTGAGTTAAATCAAATTGCAGCCACCTTCCATGTAGACGGACCCGGTCGACAAGCCTGGGGAACCACAGAAATCCTGCATCGACTGATTGCTCCTGTACTGAATCTGAACATACTGGTGTTAGGGGTAGACTTCTCGGAAGGTTACCCTATTCTCACGAGTGCAATGTATAGCCGGGATGCAATCACCCCTGTGCCGCCTGAAGAGAGAGACTCAGCGATCAACGAACCGGATACCATCGCCCTTCTTCACATCAACAACCACTGGCAGGCGGTACTGCCCGTCGCCCGACCTGCGGAGCCAGCCAGTACCGGCGGCAATGCTACTGCGACAGACAGCGAGCAGGTACCTCCTGTTCAGGAGCCGGGATTACATCGTCTGGAACCATTGACCCCGGAAGTTCCCCTCCTGAAAAGCCTTTAGTTGACCGGCTGTTCTGCAAGATACAGCCAGGTTTCGACCACTGAGTCAGGATTCAGTGAAACCGTCTCAATGCCCTGCTCCATCAACCAGCGAGCCAGGTCAGGGTGATCACTGGGCCCCTGGCCACAGATACCAATGTATTTGCCCTGTGCCAGACAGGCTTTAATCGCCATCGACAATAACTGTTTAACCGCCCCGTTTCGCTCATCAAACAAATGGGCAATGACTCCGGAGTCCCGGTCAAGGCCCAATGTCAGCTGGGTCATATCGTTGGAACCAATCGAGAAACCATCAAAGTACTGCAGAAACTCGTCAGCCATCAGGGCGTTGGATGGCAGTTCACACATCATGATCACACGCAGCCCGTTATCACCACGTTTCAGACCATAACCTTCCATCAGCTCTACCACCTGTCTCGCCTCATCCGGCGTGCGAACAAAGGGAATCATCAATTCTACATTATCAAGGCCCAGTTCTTCCCGCACCCGTTTCATGGCGATACATTCCAGTTCAAAACAGTCCCTGAAAGAATCAGAGATATAGCGGGAAGCTCCACGAAAACCCAGCATGGGGTTTTCTTCATCCGGTTCATAAAGCGAACCACCAATCAGGTTTGCGTACTCATTGGATTTAAAATCAGACAGTCGAACAATCACTTTTTCCGGCGCAAAGGCTGCCGCAATGGTTGCAACCCCTTCCACCAGCTTGTCGATATAAAAGGATACAGGATCGCTGTAGCCGGACATACGCTCAGAGACAATCCGTTTCACATTCCCTGGCAATGCATCGAAATTCAACAGGGCTTTGGGGTGAACCCCGATCATTTTGTTGATAATAAACTCCAGCCGCGCCAACCCTACGCCATGGTTTGGCAGACGGGAGAAACTGAAGGCCCGGTCCGGATTCCCCACGTTCATCATCAGCTTGAAAGGCAAATCAGGCATCTTCTTAAGATCACGGACATTGTGCTCAAAATTCAGCAGCCCCGGATAAATAAACCCGCTATCTCCCTCGGCACAGGACACCGTAATATCCCTGCTGCCCTGAATCAGCCGGGTAGCGTCACCACAGCCCACAACTGCTGGAATACCCAGCTCCCTGGCGATGATGGCTGCATGACAGGTACGCCCACCGCGATTAGTGACAATGGCTGATGCGCGCTTCATCACAGGTTCCCAGTCCGGATCCGTCATATCCGTGACTAACACATCACCTTCGTGCAACTGATCCATATCTTCCAGGTCAGTAATCAGGCGAGCCCGCCCTTGTCCAATGCGTTGTCCGATACTGCGGCCTTCCACCAGCGGTTCAGCCTGTTCCAGCAGGCGGTAGCTTTCCAGCCGGTTGCCATTTCGGCTCTGTACCGTTTCCGGACGTGCCTGAACGATATACAACAAACCATCATCACCATCCTTTGCCCATTCAATATCCATCGGACAGCCATAATGCTGCTCGATCGTCATTGCCTGGCGAGCCAGTTCCAGAACATCGTCGTCAGTAATGGAAAAGCGACCACGGTCATCCAGATCAACGTCGACGGTATTAACCGAGGCACCCGCCGAACCGGTTCGTCCATAAATCATCTTGATCGCCTTGCTGCCAAGGTTACGGCGAAGAATCGCGGGACGGTTCTGTCTCAAGGCTTCCTTATAGACATAAAACTCATCCGGATTCACAGCACCCTGAACCACGGTTTCACCCAGACCAAAAGACGCCGTTATAAACACGGCTCCTTCAAAGCCGGATTCCGTATCCAGAGTAAACATAACACCGGAAGCGCCTGTCTCGCTGCGAACCATACGCTGAATACCAGCCGACAAAGCCACATTACGATGATCGAATCCCTGATGCACGCGGTAAGCAATGGCGCGGTCATTAAACAGGGAGGCAAACACTTCCCGAACAGCAGACAGCACGTTGTCGGCACCCCGAATGTTCAGGAAGGTTTCCTGCTGACCCGCAAAAGAGGCATCCGGCAAATCTTCTGCCGTCGCTGAAGAACGCACAGCCACCGGAAGGTCAGCCTGACCATTGCACAACATCCGGTATGAATCGATAATGGCCTGTTCCAGTTCAGGACGAAAGGGTTCCGACATAATCCAGTGCCGGATCTGTGCGCCTGCTGTTGCCAGCGCACGCACATTATTGATGTCCAGGTCATCCAGCATTTCATGGATACGCTCGTACAACCCGTTGCTTTCAAGAAAATCGCAGTAGGCTTCTGCTGTTGTGGCAAAACCTCCCGGCACCCGAACCCCGGCACCACTGAGGTTACTGATCATTTCACCCAGGGATGCATTCTTGCCACCCACCTGCTCAATATCACTGGCACCCAGAGAGTCCAGGCTGGCGACAAAACTATTCACACGACCGACCGCACTGTTATCCGGGCTATCACCGGAACCATCATTGAAGCCCTTATTGAAGCCCTTATTGAAGCTATCCACAATCGTTTTCCTCTGGCGCGTCTCTCCCGTAAACACGGGTTGCTGTTTTATTCCAGATCCGGCCGGAAGCTTTTGCGACAGCAGGATCTGTATCCGTCATCTTGATGCCGGTATAATATGTGCGATTTTGTTACCGAATGAAATACCCTGAAACGACTAAAAAGAGTATTTTTTTGTGCATCGCAACGTATTTTTTATCTCTGATGGTACCGGCATAACCGCTGAATCCTTTGGGCAGAGCCTGCTGGCACAGTTTACCGGCCCTAAATTCAGGTATGTGACCCTGCCTTATGTTGACACCGTCGAAAAAGCCGCACAGGCACTGGAAACCATTAACCAGCCTCAGGGCGTCGATGGTACCCAGCCCATACTGTTTATGACCGTACTCAATGAAGAGGTCAGCTGCATGATGCACGCCAGTGGTGCTTATGTGATTGACCTGTTCCAGACTTTCCTGCCAGGCCTGGAACAGGAGTTTGGTCAGCACGCTCTCTACCGTGCCGGTCAAAAACGCTCGACCCACAGCAACAGCAGTTACCACCGCCGCATTGAGGCGGTACAGTTTGCCCTGGAAAATGATGATGGCTGCCGAACCCGCAATTACGACAGAGCCGATATTATTCTGCTGGGGGTATCCCGCTCCGGCAAAACCCCGACCTGTATTTATCTTGGCCTGCAGTTTGGGATTTTCGCTGCCAACTACCCGATTACCGAGGAAGACTTAGGACTGACACCCCGGCTGCCTGCGTCCCTCAAACCTTATCGCCAGAAACTGTTCGGACTGACCATTCACCCCGGACGTCTCTCAGGCATTCGCCATGAACGCAAACCTAACAGCCGTTACGCTTCCAGCCAGCAATGTCAGCACGAGGTTTTCAGCGTTGAACAGATTTACCGGCAGGAAAACATCCCTTCCATCAACAGTACCGATTATTCGGTAGAAGAAATTGCTACGCGGATCATGGCCATGACCGGGTTAGAGAGGCGATTGAAATAGAGGTAATCTGTCCCGTTGTAACTGTCCCGTTGTAACTGTCCCTTTGTAAAAGGGAGCGACAATGAAACTGCATTGGGGAGTCTTGATCAGGTTCATTTAGACCAGACCTGGATTGGTGGTGTGCAGACAAGGGATTATGTCTGTTTCAGCAATACAACGATGTACTAACCTTGGGGCGGAATTAATAGCTTTAACCGGAGTGTTTACGATGCCTGATTCCCTGATAAAGCTAAAAGATTTTTTTAAAGAAAGCAACATGCTTCTTTTGACTAAAAGCCTGTTTTTTCAGGATACAACCAAGATAGCGGAAACGAGTTATGCAGACAGTGTCCGGAGAGGACATAAGCGACTTTTCGGTTATGTCTACATGAGTGTGGATGAGAACGATATTCCTGCTACGTTAAAAGAGGGTATGTCTCCAGCTATGTGCAATGTTGAGAGCGGGGTATATCCCACCTTATTAGATGTGATACTGTGTAACACACCGCTTGGCTTCAAGTTAACGAACTTATCTACTCCCGTAGATCCGGAAACGATAAAATGCTTTGCCACTTATATATGCTATTATCAAGCTCGCTGCAGCAATCCCCTTGCCAGCTCAGTGTGTTTAATTGATATCAGGGATTTAGGAGGCATTATTCGTAGCAAACCACCGGTCAGGTACTTTCGTGATGCTATTGTGCCAGAAAGTGATGTACACGCTTTCCCACATCATGATATTGATGATCAAACGTTCGTTAGATTCCCCTCTACCCAAAAGATTTTTGATGTGGCTATTACATACCCTCTTTCTGGATCAAGAATCGTAGGCGTCATTAAAACCTTTCCTTTTTCGAACAGGTCGCTAAATTCACGAAAACTTAAACTTTATGTTAACCCGGGGTATGCCGGAGGAATGGAGGGTGCCAGGGCTGTTGCGGCGAGTTTCAATGGAGAAAGTGAATGGGAGATGGTTGATGTTGATGCCTGACCCTCACTCTGGGCGTTACGATACCTCAATACCGGTTAACCCTCGCTACCAGCAGGTGCTTGCTGCCATTTTGCAAGACCCCAATAACGAACTGGTGGTGATTGAGTACAACCTGCGCATTGCCGGCATGCTGCAATTAACCTTTATCCCCTGCCTGAGCCATAGACAAAGGTTTTGCATGCATGGTTTTTAGCGCTTAGCTGCACTAGGAGCCTGTATTCGAAGCGGAACAGACTATCAGAACGCATCACCCGGCACCCGAACCCAGCCTTCCATCAACACTCTGGCACTCCGGCTCATCACTGCCTTTTCAACAACCCACTCCCCTTTAACAAGACTGGCACTGGCACCCACTTTTAATGTACCCGACGGATGACCAAAGCGAACCACCTGCCGCTCTCCCCCACCGGCGGCAAGGTTCACCAGAGTTCCGGGGATAGCAGCCGCAGTGCCAATCGCCACCGCTGCGGTTCCCATCATGGCATGATGAAGCTTACCCATGGACATTGCCCTGACCAGCAGATCAACATCATTCGCTGACACCGTTTTACCACTGGAAGCCTTATAATCAGCGGGCCTGCTAACAAAGGCGAGCTTTGGGGTATGCTGCCTGTGTGCCGCCTGATCAATATGCTCAACCAGCCCCATCTGTACCGCACCATGAGCGCGAATGCTTTCAAGTCGATTCAAAGCACCCTCATCACCATTAATAACATCCTGCAGCTCTGTTCCCGTGTAACCAATATCTTGAGCGTTCAGGAAAATGGTGGGAATCCCTGCATTAATCATGGTGGCTTTTAAACAACCAATACCCGGCACGTCCAAATCATCCACCAGCTGCCCGGTAGGGAACATGGCTTCACTGGCATCCACCGGACTTAAAAACTCAACCTGCACTTCTGCCGCAGGAAAAGTGACGCCATCCAGCTCAAAATCACCGGTTTCCTGCACCTCGCCGTTACTTATGGGAATATGGGCAACAATGGTTTTCCGGATGTTCACCTGCCAGATCCGTACCGTGGCAATGCCATTGTCAGGAATCCGATCCGGATCAACCAGCCCTTTACTGATAGCAAAGGCTCCCACGGCAGCCGTCAGATTGCCACAGTTACCACTCCAGTCTACGAACGGTCTGTCGATGGCGACCTGACCAAACAGATAGTCCACATCGTGTTCTGGCTGACTGTTCCCGGAAGCACTCTTTGAAACACTTTTGGAAGCACTCTTTGAAACACTTCTGGAAACAATGACCGTTTTACTGGTACTGGAAGTAGCCCCACCCATGCCGTCGGTGTGTTTGCCATAGGGGTCAGGGCTACCAATCACTCGTAACAGCAGTTTGTCTCTGGCTTCACCTGGCACCTGAGCCGGTTCAGGAAGTTCTTCAAGGCTGAAGAACACCCCTTTACTGGTTCCGCCACGCATATAGGTGGCGGGAATTTTCACCTGAGGCACAAAGCTCATGTTTTTTCTCTCCTTAGGGTGGCAACCATCAACCAACAACAGGCTGCGGGCGACGGGCGACGGGCGACGGACAGCGATATATTCCCTTACGCCATAACACCCGCTAACCGTTCATCTTTACTCAAAAAATCTCTGGCAAAACGCTGAAGCACTCCACCCGCTTCATAAATGGACAGTTCCTCGGCGGTATCAAGGCGACAGGTCACAGGTACTTCAACCGTTTCACCCTCACGGCGATGGATTAGAAGGTTCAGCGTAGCGCCCGGTATTCGCTCACCCACAACATCAAAGAGTTCGGTACCGTCGATACCCAGAGTCTTTCGGGTGACACCCGGTTTAAACTCCAGTGGCAGCACCCCCATTCCCACCAGGTTGGTTCGGTGAATACGTTCAAACCCTTCAGCAACAATCACCTCCACACCGGCAAGTCGCACACCTTTAGCCGCCCAGTCACGGGATGACCCCTGACCATAATCAGCCCCGGCAATAATGATCAATGGCTGCTGACGCTCCATATAAGTTTCAATCGCTTCCCACATGCGCGTGACCTTACCTTCCGGCTCTACCCGTGCCAGAGAGCCCTGAACCACTTCACCATGGTCTGTCACCATTTCGTTCAGCAGCTTTGGATTGGCAAAGGTGGCTCTCTGAGCCGTCAGATGGTCACCACGATGAGTGGCGTAGGAGTTAAAGTCTTCTTCCGGCAGTCCCATTTTCGCGAGATATTCTCCGGCAGCACTGGCAGGCAGAATCGCATTGGACGGCGACAGGTGGTCAGTGGTTATATTATCGCCAAGCACCGCCAGAGGGCGCATGCCTGTCATGGTACGCTCACCTGCCAGAGCCCCTTCCCAGTAAGGCGGCCGGCGAATATAAGTGCTTTGCGGACGCCACTGATAAAGAGGGTCTGTTGTATTTTCATGGTCAGACTGCAGATCAAACATGGGAATATACACTTCCCGAAACTGTTCCGGCTTTACATGAGTCTGAACAATTGCATCAATCTCTTCATCCGCAGGCCAGATATCCTTCAACGTGACAGGATTACCTTTCTGGTCAGTACCCAGAACATCCTGTTCAATATCAAAACGAATGGTTCCGGCAATGGCATAGGCCACCACCAGCGGTGGTGAGGCAAGGAAGGCCTGTTTCGCATAAGGATGGATACGTCCGTCAAAGTTACGGTTGCCAGACAGCACCGCTGTTGCATACAGGTCGCGGTCAACCACTTCCTGCTGAATAACCGGATCAAGGGCTCCGCTCATGCCGTTACAGGTGGTACAGGCAAAGCCGACAATACCAAAGCCGAGGCTTTCCAGTTCTGGCAGCAGACCGGCAGATTCAAGGTACAGCTGTACTGCTTTGGAGCCGGGCGCAAAGGAGGTTTTTACCCAGGGTTTACGGGTAAGACCCAGGGCATTGGCTTTTCTGGCTAACAGCCCGGCTGCAACCGTGTTTCTGGGGTTAGAGGTATTGGTACAGCTGGTAATGGCGGCAATAATAACAGCCCCGTCGGGCATCAGACCGGGTTCGTTTTCTACTTTGCCGGAAATGCCCTGCTGTGCCAGTTCAGAGGTAGATACACGACGGTGTGGGTTAGAAGGGCCGGCAATATTGCGCCCCACCTTTGACAGGTCAAACGTCAGAACCCGTTCATAGTCTGCCTGTTCCAGACTGTCTGCCCAGAGTCCTGTGGTTTTGGCGTAGTGTTCGACCAGTCTGACCTGATCATCGTCCCTGCCGGTTAGCGTCAGGTAATCAATGGTCTGCTGGTCAATGTAGAACAGTCCCGCAGAGGCACCAAATTCCGGCGTCATATTGGAGATGGTGGCGCGGTCGCCCAGGGTCAGGTCAGCAACCCCTGTGCCATAAAACTCCAGATAAGACGACACGACCTTTTCATTACGCAGGAACTCCGTCATTGCCAGTACAATATCCGTGGCGGTAATGCCAGGCTGGCGTCTGCCGACAATCTCAACGCCAATAATGTCGGGCAGGCGCATCCAGGAAGCCCGTCCCAGCATCACGCTTTCTGCTTCCAGTCCGCCAACACCAATGGCAATCACACCCAGAGCATCCACATGGGGCGTATGGCTGTCAGTGCCTACCAGTGTATCCGGAAAAGCCACACCATCACGGGACTGGATAACCGGTGACATTTTTTCCAGGTTAATCTGATGCAGAATGCCATTGCCGGGTGGAATAACATCGACGTTTTTAAAGGCGTCTCTGGTCCAGTTAATAAAGTGGAAGCGATCTTCATTGCGCCGGTCCTCAATGGCGCGGTTCTTGTCGAAAGCGTCTTTGTCGTAGCCTCCGTGTTCCACCGCCAGTGAATGATCCACAATCAGCTGGGTTGGCACCACCGGGTTAATCTGTGCCGGGTCGCCGCCCTGTTCGGCAATGGCATCACGCAGACCAGCGAGGTCGACCAGCGCTGTCTGCCCAAGGATATCGTGGCAGACGACTCGTGCCGGATACCAGGGAAAGTCCAGCTCCCGCCTGCGATCAATAATCTGCTGCAAAGAAGCCGTCAACATTGCCGGATCACAACGACGTACCAGATTTTCCGCCAGTACCCGGGAAGTGTATGGCAGCTTAAGGTAAGCCCCCGGTTGAATCGCATCAACGGCAGCCCGGGTGTCATAATAATCCAGATCAGTCCCTGGTAAGGGTTTTCGATAGGCAGTGTTCATAACTGCTGTACTCATAACAATGAATCCACCGGGTCAAAAGGAAAGGAGCCAGCCGGAGTCCGGATGGCGACTGAATCAACCCGCTGTTAACGGTCTGCCAGCGGCACCCAGCTGCGTGGCTCCGAGCCAATATAATCGGCAGAAGGACGGATGATCCGGTTATTTGCCCGCTGCTCCATCACGTGAGCCGTCCAGCCAGAAACCCTTGAACAAACAAAAATGGGCGTAAACAGTTTGGTGGGAATACCCATGAAGTTGTAGGCAGAGGCATGGAAGAAATCCGCATTACAGAACAGTTTCTTTTCATCCCACATCAGCTGTTCAATGGCTTCGGAAACCGGATAGAGTATCTGGTCCCCCACCGCTTCGCCCAGTTGCTTTGACCACTTCTTGATAATCGCATTGCGCGGATCAGACTCGCGATAGATGGCATGACCAAAACCCATAATCTTGTCTTTGCGTGCCAGCATGCCTTTGACACCTTCCATCGCCTCATCCACCGAACTGAACTGTTCGATCATAGCCATGGCGGCTTCATTGGCACCGCCATGCAGCGGTCCACGCAGGGAACCAATGGCGCCGGTCACACAGGAATGCATATCCGACAGGGTGGAGGCGCAGACCCTGGCTGTAAACGTTGATGCATTAAATTCATGTTCGGCGTACAGAATCAGCGAAACATCCAGACAGCGACGGTGGTCAGCCAGGGGTTCTTTGCCATGAAGCATGGTCAGGAAATGACCAGCAATGGAATCGTCACCGACTTCAGTCTCAATCCGTTCACCATTGTGGCTGAAGTGGTACCAGTACAGAAGGATTGAAGGAAGAGCCCCCAGCAGACGGTCCGCTACATCCTGCTGCTCAGTAAAGCTTTTCTCGGTTTCGAGATTGCCAAGAACGGATGTACCGGTTCGTAATACATCCATGGGGTGAGCATCTGCAGGAATCTGCTCAAGGCAGACCTTTAATGGCTGAGGCAGCCCCCGGAAGGCTTTCAGTCGTTCTTTATAACCCCGCAGTTCACTGCTATTGGGCAGGTCGCCATTGAACAGCAGATAAGCCACTTCCTCAAAGGTAGCGTGGTCTGCCAGTTCGGAAATGTCATAACCACAGTAAGTCAGGCCGGTACCAGACTGGCCTACGGTACATAGCGCCGTTGATCCCGCACTCTGGCCACGCAGACCTGCGCCACCCACTTTTTTCTCAGCCATGGTGTTACTCCATTCTTGTTATGGATGTTGTTATTATTAAAGTAAGACATTACTTTAATTATTTGTAATATCTTTCTGATTATTAAGGATTTAAAAACTCTTTTGTTCTGACCAGACGTTCACGATCCTGAAAAGTCAGCATATCATCCGCAACCGCTCCGCTGTCGCCATCACGCCGGATCACATCCAGCACTTCTTTCATAGCCGTCATGGCAGCACGCTGTAAATCAGACGGAATAATAATCAGCTGATAACCCATGGCTTTCAGGTCAGTCGCTGGCACCAACGGCGTTTTTCCGCCATAAAACATGTTGATCAGTTTGGGACCCGGTGCCTGTCTGGCGATGGCTTCAATCTGCTGAACCGTCTGCGGCGCTTCGACAAAGAGCATGTCGGCACCAGCCTCAACATAAGCGTTGGCCCGGGCAATGGCATCGTCAAAGCCGGTGACAGCAATCGCATCGGTACGGGCTATGACCACAACCTCCCCGGCATATTTGCTGGCCACCTCAATTTTTCTGCACATCTCATCAACAGCGATCAGGGATTTACCATCCAGATGACCGCAACGCTTGGGAAACTCCTGGTCTTCAAGGTGAAAGGCAGCCACTCCGGCACCTTTGAACAGCTCAACCGTTCGCTTAACATTGACCTCATTACCAAAACCCGTGTCGGCATCAGCAATCACCGGCAGAGACGTGGACTCACAAATCTGCCGAACCCGCTCAACCACTTCCGTCAGGGTTAACAGACCAATATCGGGTACACCAGTGCTGCGGGCAATGGCTCCACCACTGCCGTAAAGCGCCGAAAAACCGGCTTCTTCTGCCAGACGGGCAGAGAGGCCATCATAAACACCCGGGGCGGTTACAATGCCCTGCTTCATAATCAGGTGAGTCAGGGCGTTGTCTTTATCCGTCAGTGACATATTAACGCACTCCTTTGAACTATTGCTTGAGCTATTGTTTGAACATCAGCGACATCAATACAGGATTCTAGGAAACAGTATTCTAATGTGCCAGCACACACAAACCCAGTCTCTGAATCAGACCTGAACGATCTCTATACAGAATCGGGCAATGTGTCTACATTGTTCATGGCGGTAAACATTGACTACAGGTAGAATGCTATCAATTTTTTGCTTGTTACTTTTTTCTCGCTACTAATTTTCTCGCTACTTTATGGCCTATATGAACGAACTGATCATCGTTGATCTGGACTATCTGGATGACTCCAGTATCTGGTTTGAACATTTTCTGAATGAAACCCTGCCCTGCTTTCTCGACAGCTGCGGTTCAGAGTATTCAGGATCACACAGTCGTTACGACATCATCTCCGCCAATCCATGGGCCGTTGTAGCGGTAGACAATAACGGGCAAGTGACTGTTACCAATCATTTAACCGGGGAAAGTACTGACCATTCCATCCAGTCACCCTTTGACTGTCTGTCCGAACTGCTGGAACAAATGACATCTGTCGTAAACAATACCCTGCCCTTTACCGGCGGCGCAATAGGCTTCTGGGGCTATGAGCTGGCATCGGTACTGGAACCGGGTCGAATTTCCAGGCGTGAGATAGAAACACCTTTAATGAGTGTTGGCCTGTACCACTGGGCGCTGATCTCAGACCATGAACAGCAGTCGACACAGATTGTCTTTCACCCGGATTGCCCGGAACAGGAAAGAGAAAAGGTTATGGCCCTGATCGACAGCCAGCCAGCAGCCCGGCCAGCAGCCCGGCCAGCAGCGTTTAAAATAACCCGTGGCTTTACCCCTTCCATCAGCAAAACCGAGTATGAAGAAGCCTTTAACAGAATTCAGGACTACATTCTTGCCGGCGACTGTTATGAAGTGAACCTGACCCAGGAGTTTATTGCCCACTATCAGGGCAACAGCTGGCCAGCCTATAAGGCATTGCGAAAAGTCAGCCCTGCGCCTTATTCTGCCTATCTGTCACACCCCGACTTTGAGATTCTCAGTCACTCTCCGGAGCGCTTCATCAAAGTCTCAGGCCGTCATGTAGAGACCCACCCCATAAAAGGCACACGCCCCAGGGGGGAGACAGAGCAGGAAGATCGACAGTATGCCCGGGAATTGATGGAATGTGAGAAGGACCGGGCAGAGAACCTGATGATCGTTGATCTGCTGCGCAATGACCTGGGAAAAATCTGTAAAACAGGCAGCATAAAAGTACCCCGCCTTTTTGCTCTTGAGAGCTATGCCAACGTGCATCATCTGGTTAGCACAGTGACGGGGGAGCTGGCAGAAGACCGTCATGCTCTGGACGTGTTATTTCACGCATTTCCCGGAGGCTCTATTACCGGCGCTCCCAAAGTTCGCTCCATGGAGATCATCCAGGAACTGGAAGCGTCTACGCGAAACATTTATTGCGGGTCAATTGGCTATATCAGCACGGATGGGCAGATGGATACCAGTATTACCATCCGCTCACTGATGGCCCGGAACAATCAACTACACTGCTGGGGCGGTGGTGCCATTGTGGCCGATTCAAACTGTGAACAGGAATATCAGGAGTCTGTCACCAAGGTTAAAAACCTGATGCGTGGTCTGGAAAGCATGTGATGGTGGCAAGGTACTGCGGAAACTCCCGAATCACGTTGTCTTTTGTTCACTATACCGGCAACCAGCTGGTCAACCTGATGCTTGGCATTGTGATCATAAACCTGTTGTTGGTGGGTAATTATTTGCGGGAGGGGGCACCTGACCCTGAGTCGATTCAGGGTCAGGTGCCTATTCACGGGGTTAGCTCTGGAGGAGTTCCATCAATTTCGCGCGTTCGCTATCCCTCATGCTCATGTTGCCAACAGGTATTTTGCCGCCTACAGCATCAATAACAGCATCCACCATGCCCTCTTTAAAAGCGCCACAAAGCTCTATCAACTGAACCCCTTGGGAGACCAGTTTTTTAGCTTCACTGCAGGCCATATCAATATCCTCAACGCAGATAACCGTTGTTGAAAATGCCTCTGACTCAAGTATGGAAAGCTGTGCCGGGTTGTAGCCAGCACCGATCATAAGGAAAGCGTAATTACTTAATTTCATTTTTATTACACCATGAAAACTGTATTAACGATGAACGGTTATTATACGAAGCATGAAGTGAATGCGAATCAAAAAAGAACCAGGAACTCTCGCTTATTGACCTGAATCAACTCAGGCTTATTCTCCATAATACAGAGTACAACCCTGATTTTCTGGATCCCGGCCAATGAACCGGATTTTTTTGATCTTCTCCAAATATACGACAGCTACTTCCCAGCTACACCTCAACTACTTCCGAGCTACTCCGGCTGCCCCATGATTGTTCCTGCCATTGGAAGAAACAAGAAGGAGCATGAGATGGAGATTCAACACCTGAGCCAGAAAGAGCTAATTCGAATACGTATAATTCGCAAATGGAAATGGTTATCATTTAATCGATTTTTAAGTATAGTTCCAACCCGTGACACCGCTTTTACTTATCCAGAAGCCGGTCAGGCGCAATAAAGCTCAGGTCATTGTTCATCGATTTTCATAGAAATAGAAAGGGTCAACCCCCTGTATTTTAAACAGTCAATACACCGCTATTAGAAAAAAAACCTCAGCGTTTACATTCAAAAGTAGAACCAATGCTAATACACAAAACTACTCTGGCACTGGCGGTCAGTGCCATTGTGACTCAATCTGCCATGGCAGACGGAACATCTTCTGCAAATTCAGAGTCGCAAAACCAGAACAACAAAGATGTGGTCGTCGTCGTCAGGGATAAAGCCGACGACCAGCTGACTTCAAAAACCACGCTGGACAGTGAAGCCATTGCCAACACGCCTTCCGGCAATGGCAACCTGACCGACTTTCTGAAATCAAACCCCAGTGTCCGGTTTGATTCAAAATCTGAAAATGGCTTTCTGGGTGGTGAAATTCGTCCGTCGGATATATCAATCAATGGTGCCGACCCTGAACAGACCGCTTTCATGATTAACGGTATGTCTGTTAACAACGATATTGATCCGACAAATACTCTGAACCTTGATTCAAATGGTGTGATGCCGGGCAAAAGTTCCGGACAGGGTTATTTTCTTGATGCCAATATGCTTGGCAGCATTACCGTCTACGGTGCCAATATACCGGCAAGTCTGGGTGGCTTTACCGGCGGTGTCGTTGATGCCGAGCCGTTAAGCTACAGCGGCGTTAACAGCACCTCGGTTCGATACCGCACCACTGGCTCTTCCTGGGCATCAATGAAGGTGGATAAAAACTATGATCGTGCTAAAAAGACTCAGCCCGAGAAATACACCTCTCAATTCCAGCCTGATTACCCAGCAGGGATTGACAGATAATCTTGGGGTCGTACTGGGTGTCAGCCGTCGTGACTCAGATATCAAGCAAAACCGCATTGTTAATAAAGAAGGCGATATTGACAGTCGTCAGCAGAAACGCCGTTCCGACAATGTGATGGCGAACTTCACCTGGCAGGCAGGCGCTGATAGCACACTGGATGTCAATTTGCGTTATTCCTCTTATGAAGAACGGCTGTTTTGGGGGGATACGGTCGGGAATAACTTTGTTGATCAGCATCGTGCGTTTGGCCTGACCACACAGTGGCAGCAGCGATTGAGTAGCGGGCAACTTAAAGCCACTGTCGCCTATGACAATTATCATGATGACCGGGACTCAAACAGTAGTTCAGTAGTTACCGTTGTTGACCCTGATACCTTTGACTCCTATGTCAATGGTGGCTATGGAGACAGCCGCATAAATCAAGAGACAACACAGCTAAAACTGGATTACTCCCATGACTCGCTGAACTTTGCCGGAGCAAAGCATGATCTGACTTCCGGTGTGCAATTCAACTATACACGTTATCGCTTTGAGCGAGATCAGGATGTTTTCGGCAAAGTTATTTTTTTCCGTGACGAAGAAAATCTGGAGGCTAGTGCTGGTAGTGCAAATGCAAGCTACAGCCAAGCTGTTATTTATCTTGAAGACCAGATAACAAAAGGTGACTGGAGCTTCCGGCCCGGGTTTCGCCTGGAAAAAGATGATTACCTGGAACGTACCAACCTTGCTCCCCGCTTTGCAGTCAACTGGCAGGCGCTGGATGATACCCGCTTAACCTTCGGAGCTAACCGCTATTACGGGCGTTCATTTGCCGCTATGAAGCTGAACGAAAAAGTCGCCGTCCTGAATAAGGATAAAAGCCGGCGGTTCAAAAAAATTGAGGGTCTTAAATCCCCCTTTTCTGACGAGCTAACGCTTGGCATTAACCAGAGGCTGGGGAATTTTCTTCTGGTTGCCCGCTATAACAATCGTAAATACCATGACCGCCTTGTATATGACCAAACCGAAAACCCGGAAAAATATATTAATGGCAAAACGTTTAAGGCTGATATTTACACATTGCAAATAAGCAATATCAGACCCTGGGTATTAGGTCAGACACAATGGCAAGGTACTCTGGCAGCCGACTACCTGGACACCGACAGAACTGACGTGGCAGCTAATGAATTCCGTGACTCGGTAGGGTATCTTGACGGCAAAAAAATGACTCGCCGGGAAATGGAAGAAAAAGTCAACAGTAACAGTGAAGAGTGGACCGTTCGCCTCAATCTTGATATGGACCTGCCCCAGTATCGGGTGAAATGGAGTAACCGGGTTTATGTCAAAGCGCCTGTGAAGGGATACAGCCGTATTACTCGTGATGTGAAGGATAAAATTGATGCATTCAAAAGCTATGACTATGGCTCTCATACCCAATGGGACACTAAACTTCGCTGGACAATCCCGGTGGTGCGCAACCAGAAAGCGTATCTGCAATTTGAAGTGCTGAACGTTCTCAACAAAGTCCGCAGACTGGAAACGCAAGGTAACAGCAATAAGGGGGAGTTCAGCATTTACTCCCCGGGTCGCCAGTTCTGGCTGGAAGCTGGTTACCAGTTCTGATGGCCTGACACCTATAACACGGCTATTACCACGATTATGCCCTGCCCGGTTGCAGGGCTTTTCTGTCTTTTATTCTTTTGTACCGTTGCTCTGTATTCATGATTACAAACTCCTCACGCTGGCAACAATGGCGAGACTTTCTCGCTCGTGTCTGGCACCTGACCCTGCCTTACTGGCGCAGTGAAGAAAAATGGAGCGCACGCCTCCTGTTAGGAACCATCGTCGCCCTTAATTACCTGATTGTTGAACTGGCCGTCTGGTACAGCAACTGGAACCGGGACTTTTTCAACCTGATGGATGAAGAAAGGTGGGGCGACTTCTGGATGATGCTGGCGCAGTTCGCCGCTATCATGCTGGTGTTTACCTCTGTTGACCTGCTTGAAGATTATCTGCGACGAACCCTGCATATTCGCTGGCGACGCTGGCTGACCCTGGACTATCTCGAGCGCTGGCTCAGTGGCCGGAAACTCTATCGCCAGCAGTTTCACCCCGAAGCAACGGATAACCCTGATCAACGTATCAGCAATGACATCCATCAATTCTGTGAACGCACCATGGCCATGAGCCTGCAACTGTTGCGAACCGTCACCAGCCTGTTTTCCTTTACCATTATTCTCTGGAACCTCTCGGGGTCACTTGAATTTGACTGGGCTGACAGTCACTGGGTAATTCCCGGTTATATGGTCTGGGTGGCACTGCTTTACTCGGTGTTTGGTACCTGGATCACACACAAAGTGGCTCGCCCGCTGGCGCAGCTGAACTTCCAACAGGAGCACCGGGAAGCGGATTTTCGTTTTCATCTGATGCGGGTTCGTGAGCATGCCGAGTCGGTGATGCTGCAACAAGGGGAATCCGCAGAAAAAAAACGCGCCGTTAACCTGTTTGGCAAAATCTGGCACAACTGGAACCGGCTGACCCGGGTCAAGTTGCAGTTCAGTGCCATGAACAGTGGCTACAACGAAGTGGCACGTATCTTCCCCTACCTGGTGGCAGCACCACGGATGATGAGTGGTGCTCTGCAACTCGGTGACATGATGCAGACGGCCACCGGCTTTTACCGGGTTCAGGAAGCCTTCAGCTGGTTTGTGGATGCCTATGAACAGGTGTCTGAATGGTGGGCGGTGACGGATCGCCTGATCTCCTTTTCCGATCAAATTGATGGTCTGGAGGATACGACACCGGAACAACCCTCCGACCTGCCCGGCTGGTCATCGCTGACCCTGTCAGACCCTCAGCAGAAGCTGCTGTTTAGCGCACCGGAACTGTTCCTGACCGGACACACCCTGATTCGCGGCCCCAGTGGCAGCGGCAAAAGCACACTGATGCGCAGCCTTGCCGGTCTCTGGCCCTTCCATGAGGGGCAGGTTCACCTGCCCGATCACCGTCAGTGCATGTTTGTGCCTCAAAAAGCCTACCTGCCCCATGCCACGCTGAGTGAAATACTCTGCTATCCGCACCCGTCGGGGGACTGGTCAGACGACGAATGTCTTTCAGCCCTGAAACAGGCCGAACTGCCTCACCTGACCGAAGAACTGAACAACAACCAGAACTGGCAGCAACGGCTATCCGGTGGCGAAACCCAAAGGCTGATGATCGCCCGGGTGCTATTGCAAAAACCACGCTGGCTGTTTCTGGATGAAGCACTGTCGGCACTGGACGAGGATTCAAGGCACCGGCTGGAACAGGTACTGCACACAACCCTGCCTGATACAAAAGTGGTCATGATCAGCCATCAGCCATCAGCCAGTCAATGAAACATGGTTTAACCAGATACTGTCTATCTGTCCGAACAACAAAACGTTGCGAGAGGAATTTATTTGATGCATCGACTGTCCCTCATACGGCTACCTCTCATAGGAAAGAGGTTAACAAAGCAGGCTCTGGCCCTGACAAGTGCAGCCCTTCTGCTGTTGCTGTCGGCCTGCGCCCATAACACCAGCCGCAACCTGGACGGGCTGATCCGTTATAATCCGTCGATACAACGTACGACACTGGACAATGGTTTCAGAAGCTTTCTGCTACCCAACAAAAATCCTGACAAAGCCGTTTATATGCGACTGGTCGTCGACGCAGGCTCCCTGCATGAAGATGACGACCAGAAAGGTGTTGCCCACTTCGTTGAGCACATGGCATTTAATGGCACCGAGAACTACCCCGGCAACAGCGTTATAGCTGAACTGGAAAAAGCAGGCATGAAGTTCGGGCTGGATGTTAATGCGTACACCGACTTCGAGAATACGGTCTATAAACTGAACTTGCCGGACAATAAGCCAGAAACGATGGCCCTGGCCCTGGATATCATTGCTGACTGGTCCGGACGTGTCACCATTCGCCCTGAAGATGTAGACGGTGAACGCGGCGTCATACTGGAAGAATGGCGAAGCCGTCTTGGCCCCATGTTGCGCCTGGGGGATGCCAAGTCAGCCGTTGACATGGCTGGGTCGCGTTATCTTCTGCGCGACCCCATCGGCAGCGTAGACGTCATTAATCATGTTTCAGTCAGTCGGGTCAGGGATTTCTACCAGCGCTGGTATCGTCCGGACAATATGTCGTTAGTCGTGGCGGGCGATTTTGATCCGGATGAACTTCAGGCCATGGTTGCTCAACGTTTTGACTACCTCAAAAAAACCACATCAACACTGCCGGAGATCGACTTCAGCATTCCTGCACCTGAAGGCTGGAGAGTGGCACCAGTGACGGCCGAAGGTGTTAAGGAACCAACACTGGAGCTGGGGTTTGTCCGACGCGCCGACCAACACGTCACCATTGAACGCTACCGGTCTGATCTGGCTTCCGGGATAGCCACCCGTCTTTTAAATCTGCGTTTGCAGGAGTGGGAAGAACACCATGAATCGATAGCCAGCGCCGGGTTCTTTGACAGCCCCCTGGGGCGGGAAAACAATCAGTCACTGTTCTCGCTGCCACTGAACAACGAGGATTTCCCGGTCGCTGCAAAAGCACTGTTTGCCATGCTCGCTGCCATTGACCAGCAGGGCTTTTTGCCAGAGGAAATTGCGGCTGAGCGGAACCGGTTACTGAGGGTAGTAAAAAATAATCGCCAGAAAGAGGATTCCAGTCCCGAGCTGGCCTCTGATCTGGTGATCAGTGCCGCAACGGGGCAGTTGCTGTTTGCCAAAGAAGATGAATTTACCCTCAATGAACAACTATTGAACAGCCTGACAGACCAGGAGGTCAATCAGGCTTATCGTGCTATTTTGCAGCCTCCGTCACGGTTGCTGCTGATGACTCACGCTGAAGACTCTCCGGCACCCGAACTGACCTCAGCCGAGGTCGAGCGTTGGTGGCAAGAGGCCATGACAATCCGGCAGCCCATCTATCAGCAACCGTCTGTCGAAGGCAGCCTGCCTGAATTTGAAGGCGAACCTGGAAAACTATGGGAAGAACGCCACTGGCCCGAACAGAAAATCACAGAGTATCGATTGAGCAATGGCAGCAAGCTGGTTTATCGCTACTCTGACGACAAGGCGGGACGGGTTTATTTCCGGGCTGAAACTGCCGGTGGTCTGTTGTCTGTGCCGGCAGAAAATTTCCATCAGGCGCGGATAACCACTTCTCTGGTAGATGAAACCGGTATTGGAGGTCTTTCCTACAAGGTGATTCAAAAAATTATCAATGGTCGCCTCCTTGGGTTAACCACCCTGTTTGACGAGAACCTGCAGGGCTACAGTGGTTGGGCAGACCAGCGTGACGTAGGTGTGCTGATGCATTTGTTCCGGCTCAAGCTGGCATCGGCCAGCGTCTCTGAAAAAGTACTCGCCCAGTACCGTCGTGATATGAAGGGACAACTGGCAGACAAACCTGCTGACCCATGGTTTTCTTATGCCAGCCAGGTTGAAGCCAGACGCTTTCCGGGGCAGCCAGGTGCCTACAGTCTGGACAGTCCGACCCTGGCCGGACTGAATGCCCGACAACTGGCGGATACCTACCAGAAGCTGATGCAACAGAGAACCGATTACACCTACTACATCACTGGCGATATCGAGCCCAACATGCTGCTGCCGCTGGTTCGTCGTTATCTGGCCAGTGTTCCGGTGAACACCCAGCCCCTGAACCTGAGACAGTCGTTACCCGCGACAGAACAACCACGCCTGACCGTGTTACAGAACCAGGAACCACGGGCCGAGGTTGAAATCTACCTTACTGCCGTTCAGCCCTGGTCATTTACCGACAGTCTGCGTTTGTCTGTGGCGGGAGAGCTGGTGCAGGATGAACTGAGGGCGCAGCTGCGAGAGGAGGCTTCCGGTGTTTACGGTGTAAGCAGCTGGTTCTGGCAAAATGCCCATGAAGATTATGCCTCAGCCCGAATCGGTTTCAGTTGTGACCCTGCCCGGGTGGATGAACTGATTGACCTGACCTACACAGTATTGGATCAGCTCGCCGCCCGCGAATTGTCCAGCGAAGTGCTGAACAATAAAATGCGGCAGCAACAGGATCAGTATCAGGGAATATTGCACACGGGCCAGGGCTGGTTGGATGCCGTTACGCTGAGCTACCGGGTAACGGACAGCCCCTTCTTTCTGAAACAGGAGGAGCAGCTATATGAGACAATGGACGTTAAAAACGTTGAAAAAACACTGTCGACGTTCCTCAACAACAGTGACCGCTTTGAAGCGTTACTGACGAATGACAACCTGAGCAGATAGCTGACTAATGCCCGGGAAAACTGATAACCCCGGGCATTAAAATTCGCCAATGGTTAGAAGAACATTGTTTTATATCCCTGTGAACTACTCGCCCCTGAAGGAGCGAGCTTCCAATACTAAGCAGCTACCGCAGTAGCAACTGTTCTTTTCTTTTTTGACGTTTCGCTGCCAGATGCGGGAGAGTGCTTGCACTTTCCCGTCTTACAAATGGCTCCACGTCCTTTAGTCAGCACAGGAATACCCTTGCCAACCAACTCTGTTCCGGAGTCTAAAAGTAAATTAATTGCTCGTTTCTTAGTTACGATGCTGGCGTTTCGGTCAGCGTTGTCAACGTGTCCGCAGCTACCGCAAGAAAACAATGCCTGTGTCTTACGGTTGTCGGGGTGAGTGTAGTCGCATTCCGCACACTCTTGACTCGTATAATATGCAGGTACTTTGAATACTGCCTTACCTGCCTTCGCCGCTTTGTAGCGGGTGTAGGTTTCCAGATAGTGCCAGCCTACGTTGAGAATGGCTTTGTTCAGACCGGCTTTCTGTTTTGCTTTGTTGGATATGAATTTGCCGCTTCTGTCTTTCTTAGCCTTTGGCTTGCGAGTCATCTTCGAGGTTTTCAGGTCCTCGAAAATGATGACCTTAACCTTGCTATCGACCATCTTCCGACTGGTTTTGTGGCAGAAGTCCTGCCGGATATTGGCAACTTTCTTATGTTGACGGGCTATCCGGTTTTTTGTCTTTTGCCTGCGGTTAGAGCCTGTGGTTTGGCGAGACAGACGACGTTGCAGTTTTTCAACGTACCGCTTGCGCTTATCTATGCTCTTTTTCTGATTCTCCGTGAAATTGTAAGCCTCCACGCCGGTATGCACTGGTATGGCAACACCACGATCCACGCCAATGACATACTCTTCCAGCCATTCTTTAGAAGCGCCTTTCAGGTACTCCAGGTGTTCCTTTTCTGTTGCGGGTTCTTCCGATCCATCGTCATAGCAGAAAGAAACGAAGTACCGACCAATCTCTTTCCTGATGTAAAGAGACTTTGGCTCGTTGAATGCACCGTGGGACTTGAACGACAGATAACCGATATTGTTGGTCTTTGTGCCTATAAACAAGCGGGTTACGCCGTCTTCACAGACATCGAACCGGAACAATTCTTTTGTGAGGTAAATGCTGCCCTTGTCTGTCTTTGGCTTCCTTTTTGGTTTGCCGCACAACCCTTTCATGTGCTTCTGGAAGGTCTGATACCAGTGGGTAGCTGAATTTCTGATTATCTGGCTGGGACAGCTATAGAGCCAGGGAGAAAGCTCTCTGCTTTTAAATTGAGCGGCCTTAGTGTCAACCGGCGCAAATGTCCCGACAGGGCAATATTTTCTTGCGTAGGCGCTGTAATAGCGATGTTCGTCACACTTGGCATTCCAGATAAACCGGGCGCAACCCATCCACTGAGACAGGATCAGCTTTTGCTGGTCTGTTGGATTGGCTTTTAATCGGATGCCCTGAAGCATTGCAGTGCCTGTTATGTTGAATGCCTTTTATGCTAGTGCAGCCAGGCGCTAAAAACCATTCAGGCAGCACTGGTATTTTCAGCAAAGCATCGCCGGAACGTATTTACGAGGGAAATGACCGATCAACTTCGTGAGATCTTTTCAGAAACCTGCCCGCAAATGGAGTGCCACTTTCAGAAAATTCGTTAAGACTTCTAAACGATCGTCACAGCAAGGCTAGCGCCTTGCGCTGGCTAGACCCGCCTCTAAAGAAGCGGGTTTGCGCCAGTGTTTCGATCAATGTATGCAGTTGAGTGGAGAAGACTCCGGCTTGCTCCTGCCCACAACACTGACTATGCTGTGTCGCTGATTTTTATTCTCTGCTACCAGCTTTAGGACACTGCAATGGCCGAACAGTTATTTTTTGACCCCGCCGCTCCGAAACAGGACAAATATGCAGAGCTGATCCCGCAGATCGAAGCGCTAATCAGCTATGAAGATGATGTCACAGCCAATCTGGCGAATGTGGCCGCCGCACTGCGTCAGGCGATGGGCTTTTTCTGGGTTGGCTTTTACATTGCCCGTACACCGGACATGCTGGTGCTAGGGCCATTCCAGGGCCCGATCGCCTGTACTCGAATTCCGAAGGGTCGCGGCGTTTGTGGTGCAGCTTTTGAACGGGCTGAAACCATTCTGGTACCCGATGTTGAAGCCTTTTCTGGTCATATCGCCTGCAGTAGCGATTCAAAGTCAGAGATTGTTCTACCTGCCTTTAAAGAGGGTAAAGTCGCACTGGTGCTGGATGTCGACAGTAACCAGCTAAATGACTTTGACGAGGTTGATCAGCAATACCTTGAGCAGCTTATGCGCATTCTGGAAAAATGCCTCTGATTAAAGGCATATCTGTGCATTTGACATCCTCTCCCTGCCAGATCGCAGAGAGAGGATGTCAATTTTTCATAACAACAGAACGCCTGAACACTTTTTCAGTTGTAGTTGCTCTGGTGGAGTTCGTGCAGATGGCTATCCCGGTCGAGGCAGCGACCTTGTAAAAGATATCTGTTATATGCTGCAAAAGCCCCTTCAATGGCTCTTCAATGGATAACTGCGAGGTAAATGCAGCTTGATTCAGTCTTTGTACTCAACCACTTTAAACGCCAATAAGCGGGGACTGTCGCCTTTCTGGTTGACCTTTGTCTTGTAAATTATCCGGGTTAGGAGTTATAGCCAATGTAAGTACTTTTGGTTATCATCACACCGATTTCTACGATAAAAATAACAAAGAGAAAGTTATGAAAAGAAATATCCTGACGTTATTCTGCGTACTTTCGTTTGCACTTCAGGTTTCAACTTCCAGTGCCAGCTCTTACGCAAAAACCCAATATCCAATTGTACTTGTTCATGGCCTGTTTGGCTTTGATGAACTTCTGTGGGTTGATTACTTCTATAAAATTCCCAGCAAGCTAAGTTCTCATGGAGCCAGAGTCTACACAGCAACCGTTTCTCCTGCCAATTCAACTGAAGTACGAGGTGAGCAGCTTCTGAATTATATTGATGAAGTGCTAGCCCACTCGGGAGCGGAGAAAGTTAACCTGATTGGTCACAGTCATGGTGGGCCAACGATTCGCTATGCAGCCAGTGTATCGCCGGATAAGGTTGCCTCAGTTTCTTCGGTTGGCGGTGTTAATTGGGGTAGTTCTGTAGCCGACCTGATTCGTAAACACATCAAAAAAGGAACGGCGTTTGAGGGGCTTGCAGCCGCAACCGTGAACAACCTTGCCAACCTTATTGAGCTATTATCTGGTTCGGGTGTGTCGAAATTGCCAACCGATATACTGGCAGCCACAGAAGCACTCACCACAGAAAAAACCATTCAGTTCAATCAACGTTATCCAGAAGGTATACCGAGCACCTATTGCGGTAAAGATGGTGACATGCTGGCAGGTAATGGGGTCTACTACTTTTCCTGGAGTGGAGGCTCAACTTCCACCAACATCTTTGATGTATCTGATCCCTTTCTTGTGGCTACAGGTCTGGTTTTCGGCGAAGAAAACGACGGGCTGGTGTCTTCCTGCAGCTCGCACCTTGGTTATGTCATAAAAAGCAATTACCGCATGAATCATCTGGATGAGGTTAACCAGTTATTTGGTTTGTCACACCTGTTTGAAACTGATCCAGTCAATCTCTTTATTACCCATGCTAACCGTCTAAAAAAGCTGGGGTTATAAGTGTTGAAACGCTATGCAGTAGTTTTTAGCCTGATATTACCAGTAGTCTGTATTTGCGTGCTGTTGAATGGCCATGTAAATGAAAAGAATACTTTGGAGCCAAAGCCTGAAGTGAAAGAAACACCAATCGAACAGCGATTGAAACAGAACTCTAAGCCTCAGTCCGAAGCAGCGATGTTAAAACTAAACTCAGGTAAAGACTTCATACTTTATAAAGGCATCAAAGATCATTTTGATCATTTTATTGCCTTGCAGAAAACTGAAAATAAAGCTCTGCTTGAGACAGCTTATAAGACTTATCTGCTACAGACAGAGTTAACGGTTTTAGGGCAGAAGCAGGCTGCTGATCTATTTTCACGTTATGTTCAATACAAGCATGATCTACTCAGGTTGGAAGCCGAGACGCCGATTCCTCAGGGGTCTTTAGTTGAAGCTGCCCAACGCAGATTATTATTGCTGGATGAACTTCGCTGGCGTTGGTTCGGTAGCACGGAGTATCAGTTTCTTTTTGCCGATGAACGGCAATTTGATGAAGCCGCCCTGAACCGACTGGCGATCAGACAGAATAGTCAACTTACCCGCGAACAGAAAGAACAGCGTCTGGAGCAGCACTTTGCCAATCTGTCAGAACCAGAAAAAGAGGGGCTGCAGCCCAGTCTTGACCTAATACGGAGCCGAAGCATCAGGCAACTGCCCCAGGGCAATCAGTACAACCTGCTCGCCGCAGAGTTTGGTGATGAAATAGCAGGGCGAATGATTAAGGCCTGGAAGAATCAAACCGACTGGCAGAAGCGTGTTCAGGCGTTTGTGGTCAAAAAAGAACGTATTTTGTCTGATCCGGGTCTTGATAAGTTACAGAAAACCCTTTTAATAGCTGAGCTGGAAGAATCTGGTTTTAGCCAGTATGAGAAGAAGCGATTAAAAGTATTTATTGAAAATCCAGAGCTGATGGTCACAGGAGGTTAGTTAGATCCCCCTAATGATCAAGAAGGCTTCGGGTGCGGTTCATTTGCTACCCAAAGGCAACAGTGTCGAACACCTGTTGCCTATGAAGCTCACACAGGATGATTTAAAAGGAAATAGGGGTAGATGGGGTTCCCAACTGCTTAAGTTTGCCCTGCTATCAGGTCATAGTGAACGCGAAGCCAGCAGGGACATCTATGAGTTGGTGAGTCCCAGCCGGTGCCGGGTCTTAGCCACCCAAGGAGACAAAGGGGTATTCTCTGAAGATCACCCCTTATACCCGGGCTCTATTGGTGTGGGCAGTCGCCCGGAAGAGACCCAATCATTGTCTGATAATACAATCTAATAGCAAGGGTAATCCGTATAGCCTTTTTCCGTGCCACCATACATGGTCATAGGATCGACTTCATTGAGCGGCCATGCCTGTGCAATGCGCTGAGGCAAATCCGGATTGGCAATAAAAGGACGTCCAAAACCGAACATATCACCATGGCCTTCGGCCAGTAGTTTTGTGGCTTTTTCCGGGGTATATTTACCGGCGTACATGATGCGGCCACTAAACGCCTGGCGCACATCGTTATAGAAGTCCTGGGGTAAATCCGGCGCTTGCTCCCAATCGGCTTCCGCCAGGGATAAGTAAGCGATTCCCGCCTGTTGTAAGACGCGAATGGCCTCTAGATAGGTGTGGTGAGGGTCGCTTTCCACTAAACCCAGGTACACTCTGTCTTCATTGGTACTTTCAAATAAAGGGGCAAAGCGCACGCCCATGCGCTGGGGGCCAACGACCTCAGCCACAGCGGTAACAATTTCTTTTAAAAAACGCAGTCTATTTTCCAGTGAACCGCCGTACTCATCCTCGCGCTGATTGGTGTGCTCAGAAATAAACTGATTGACCAGATAGCCATTAGCACAGTGCAACTCAACTCCATCAAATCCAGCCTCCAGCGCATTGCGCGCAGCCTGTGCATAAAGCGCCACCAGCTCCTTGACTTCTTGTGTACTCAGCGCCCTGGGCATACTAGGTTCAGCTAATCCACCTTCTCCGGGTCCAGTTTCAACAAACACTTTCACCGCATCGGCAGCGATAGCCGAAGGCGCTACGGGTGCCCCGTTATCTGGCTGTAAGCTCGTATGTGATACCCTTCCCACATGCCACAGCTGGGCAAAGATAATACCTCCTTTGTTATGCACAGCCTGGGTGACTTTCTTCCAGCCCTGAATTTGCGCTTTGGAGTAAATGCCCGGTGTCCAGGCATAACCCTGGCCTCTTGGCTCAATTTGGGTGCCCTCTGTAACCATAAAGCCAGCGCCAGTGCGCTGGGCGTAGTAGTGCGCCATCAAAGCATTGGGGATATCACCGGGCTGGCTGCTGCGAGAGCGCGTCAATGGCGGCAAGGCGATACGGTTTTTTAACTGGTAGGGTCCGAGCTTAAGCGGACTAAATAGAGTACTGTGTTGCATTGTTTTTTCCTGTTAATAGGTCGGTACTATCGCTTTCAACGCGACGTAAAAGATTTGCGCTAAACCTATACCCATACTGATACAATGAAAAACAAAGCTTGCTTGTGAAAGATACAAATATGAGTCGTATTGATAGATTGGACCTGACACAACTCAGAGTGATGCAGGCCCTGCTTAAAGAACGCAACATTTCTCGCGTTGCCGGGCAAATGGGTTTGACGCAGCAAGCGGTGAGCGAAAGAGTGAGAAAGCTCAGAGACATATTCAATGACAGGTTGTTTTTGCGCACCAGCAATGGCATGACACCCACCCCATTTGCAGAGTCTTTGCAAAGTAAAATCAATCACATCCTCGAAGAAGTGGACGAGCTCATCGCGCCGCAGGAATTTGAACCGGGAAAGCTCACGGGAAGATACACAATCTCAGCCAACGACTACGCGGTACAAGTGGTCCTCCCCCCATTGCTCGCGCACATGCGGGAGCAGGCACCCGAGCTTAAAATTCTGGTGCGGGATTTTGAGTGGGATAACCTGCACAGCCAGCTGGCCACAGGCGAGCTAGACCTGGCGCTCAGCTTTCCTGCCTTCACACCGCAAAGCTGCCACAATTTATTGCTGTTTGAAGAGCACCATGTGTGCGTTGCCGCTAAGGACTCCCCACTCCAGCAACAAAATCTGAGTGTGAGCGATATCGCCGCTTTACCACAACTGGTCATCTCTCCCTCCCGGGCCAATCTTAAAGGCTCGGCAGATGATTGGTTTGCCGAGCAGGGCTATAAACGCAATATCGTTATGTCCGTTCCCAGCTTTGCCGCAGCGCCGGATGTAATAGCAAGCACAGGCTGCGTGGCTTTTTTGCCCTCTCGCCTATTACCCCACCCCAAAGTCAAACCGCTCAACACCCGGGTACGCCCCCCACACTTTGAGGTCATTGCGGCATGGCACCCAAGATCTCATTATCACCCGTTGCACCTATGGGTGCTAGAACTGCTCAAGCGAGCCTTTGCACAAGACGGATAACAACAAGTATGTGACCCGTCAACTCAGAGAAGCCGTGTGTGATAAGCAACCGGATGTAATTCTGGCCGGCGAGGTAGAATGCGATGAGGTTTACACAGTTGCAGGCCATAAAGGTCATCCTAAACCTCTGTCCCCCCTAACACCCTGTCAATGTCTTCAGCATTATGGCGTTCCGGTAATTGTTCCCATTCTTCACCAAATGACCGATTGACGATTCGCCCACGCTGGACTGCCTTACGGGATTCGATTTGCCTGGCCCAGCGTACAACATGCTCATAAGTGTGGACTTGCAGAAATTCCGCGGCATCGTACAACCTGCCAAGAACAAGGTTTCCGTACCAGGGCCAGATCGCCATATCAGCAATGCTGTATTCTTCACCCGCCACAAAGGTATTGTTAGCCAGTTGCCTGTCTAAAACGTCCAGCTGACGTTTTGCCTCCATTGCAAAACGATTGATTGGGTATTCTTGTTTTTCATCCGCGTAAACATAAAAATGCCCAAAACCACCGCCAAGGAAGGGAGCTGATCCCTGAGCCCAGAACAACCAGTTAAAGGTTTGAGTTCTTGCAGCGCCCTCTTCAGGCAGGAACTGACCGAACTTCTCGGCCAGGTGAACCAGTATTGAAGCGGATTCAAAAACGTTGACAGGCTTATTCCCTGACCTGTCGATAAGGGCTGGAATTTTTGAATTAGGATTTACACCCACGAAGCCCGATGAAAACTGATCTGACTCACCGATCCGGATCAGGTGGGCGTCATACTCGGCTTCTCTGATTCCCAGTGCCAGCAACTCTTCAAATAAAATGGTGACTTTCTGGCCGTTAGGGGTCGCCAGTGAATAAAGCTGAAAAGGATGTTCCCCTACCGGTAACTCTCTTTCAAACCTTGCGCCTGAAGTCGGCTGGTTGATGTTTGCCCACTGATTACCACTGCCTGTTTCGTTTTTCCAAATCTTTGGTGGTATGTATTGCTCTTCATGCATTAGTAATACCTTTACTTTTACCCAAAAAATCTTTGCGGCATCCGATCGGTTGCAGTCGCATCTAATTATAAGTATGGAGCCTGAATATATTTGAATCCGTCCGATTTTTACAAGAATACTGTCTTATATCCTTATGAATGTAAGCAGTTGACCTGCACATACGACTGATACCGACTATCAATACCGCACGAAGCGTCTTCATTCTCCATTCGGTAGTGGTTATCCGAATTGTTCTTTGTAGCCAGTTCCGTAGAATTAAAAACCAATAGGAATCATTATTATTTGCAACATATTCTCTGATGTCGAAACCACATTACAAAAAACGAACTCACTTTATGTCTGTCTGCAACAGACGCACTCACAAACCTGTGTTTATACTTTATTTTCTTTTATTCATTCCCTTTGCTGCCCAATCGGTCAGTCTGAAAGACATTAACAAAGCCGATCAGGGAGGACTAAACGCCAGCAAAAGTGCCCAGATGTCCATCGCTGCTATCGATGAGCAGATTCAGCAGAAGCAGGCAGAGTATACGCAAATCAACCGTGAAACTCGTATCGCTAAAAAATACCAGCAACAGCTTGAGAGCCAGATCAGCCAGCTGGAGCAGGCTCTTGCCACTCTCAATAAGCAACGCGGCACCCTGCGCCAGACGCGAACTCACCTGGCACCATTAATGGATGAAATGTTTGTTACCCTTGAACAACTGATTTACGCCGACTCCCCATTCCTCATCGAAGAGCGAGCCTTGCGACTGCAACAACTGAAGGTGACTCTGTCGAATCCAACGCTTTCCCTCGCTGAGAAAATGACCCGCCTGCTCGATGCCTATCAGGTGGAACTGAGCTATGGCTACAGTGTCAGCAGTTATCAGGGACAACTGGAAAACCAGCAGCTGGTAACGTTTCTGAGAGTCGGACGACTGGGCTTTTACTACCTCACCCAGGATGGAGAATCATTCCGCTGGCTGCCCGAAAAAGGCTGGCAAGCCCTGGATAGCCACTGGACGGAAAGCCTTGAAAAGGCGGTTGCCACTGCCACAGGGGAATCCATTCCTGCGCTGATGACTCTACCTGACTCAGGAGCCCGCTGATCATGCCTTACCAACAAACTATGCAAAAGCTCCTGGTCGCAACCCTCTTGTGGCTGACCGCAACCGTTCAGGCTTTGGCGTCAGACTCGCCGCTGGACTCATTAATGAACCGGGTTCTTGAGGGGAGCCACCAGGAAGTTCTTCAGGCCCGGGCACTGGTTGATGACTTTGATGCCAGTCTGGGCAATGCTGAAAAACGCCTGCAATCTTCCCGAAGTGAGCTGGAACGAATTAACCATCAAAACGTTGAACTTGAAGACCGTTTGCTGTCCCTGCAAAAACAACTGCGAGAGCAGCAGAAACAGTGGGGCGCAGAAAAACAGGATCTTCAGGAGCTACTGAAAAATGTCAGCGACCAGAGCCAGGTGTTATTTGAACAGGTCAGGCCTTATGGTCTCTGGTCACTTGACACCACGGGGGCAAAGCCTCTGAGTGAAGAAACCATTGGTCTGAACGACATCCGTCAACTATGGCAGGCCATGGTACAGCAAATCGTTGTCAGTGGTCGTATACATCAAAGTCAGGAGCTCATTATCGACCGTCACGGAAAACCCCAACAGGCACAAGTGACCCGATATGGCCCCTTTACCAGCTCAGCTCAGCCGGATAATACCGATACCCCGGTCTGGGTCAGCTTTCTGCCAGAACAGCAAGTCTGGGCAGAGCTGACACCGCAGCCTGAATTATCCACACCAGAACAGGGCATGATCATAGACCCGTCGTTTGGTGCCCTGCTTGTTCAATACGCCAATGCGCCGGACTGGCTGGATAAACTAAAACCAGCCGGTATGGTTGGTCTGTTAATCGCACTCACAGGACTGATCGGTCTTGGTATCGCCCTCGTTAGAATCATCGCCCTGAATAAAGAGCAGCGCAGTGTATCGGAACAGCAACAGGCTCTGGACTCAGCGAACCCTTCTGAAATCCACGCTGGCAACAGCCTGGGACGTGTCATGCTTGCCGCACAGCGAATGCAACCGGAGTTCCTGGAGAACGGCATTGATGAAGCGGTTCTGAGAGAAGTGCCACCCCTTCGCTACGGGTTAGGCACCCTGGCGGTGCTGGCAGGCATTCCGCCCTTGCTGGGATTGCTGGGTACGGTGGGCGGCATGATCGAAACCTTTAATGTCATCAGCTCGGTTGGCAGTGCCAACAGTCAGCTGCTGTCCGGCGGCATTGCCCAGGCTCTCCTGACGACCAAACTCGGACTGATGACTGCCATACCTTTGTTATTGCTGCACTGCGCCCTGAAAAACAAAAGCAACGCACTGATTGAACTGCTTGAGCAACAGGCCGCAGGTCTTCTGGTACAGCACCGTCTTGCTACTTCCCGGAAACCTGAGCATGTATGAAACCCTGCCCTTTCTCCATAAGACAGGCTTTTTTGGGGTTGCAATCGCAATCACGTCGACCCTCATGTGGTGGCTGATTCTGCGCGTGTTTTTACGACAGAGAGAAGATACCTTACAGGCAGTGGCTCATCTCGAACCGGCATTCAGCGAACTTTCAGCGTCTGTTAATGCACGACAGAGCCGGCAGTATCTGAGTCGGTCAGAACTCCATCGCCTGCAACAGCGAATGACCCGGGGCATCAGCTGGATTAAAGTGCTGGTAAGAATCCTGCCTCTTTTGGGGTTGCTGGGTACTGTTGACGGCATCATCATCAGCTTCGAGCACCTTGGTGGTGAAGTCGGCATCCAGCAACAACTGTCTAATGGTATCAGTTCGGCCATGCTAACCACCCTGAGCGGACTGGTCACATCTTTGTCCGGTTATTACCTGGCTCACTATGTACAACGCCGTAGCCAGCGGCGGGTAGAGAAGGTACGGCAGTACCTCCACCAGCTGCAGGAGCAAACTTATGCGCTTTAAACATCAGGACACTGCGACGGAGGAGGCTTCAGTTGATATGACGCCACTGATCGATGTGGTGTTTATTCTGTTGATATTTTTTATTCTGTCAGCGTCCTTTCAGACTCAGCAAAGTATTCAGATTGAACGACCTCAGGCCGCCACCAGTGACAGCCAGTCAGTGTCCAGCCTGATCGTTACTCTCAATCACAATGGTGAGATTTTTATTGACGGGCAGAATCTCGACCTTGCGGTTCTGGCACTACGTGCCGAGCAGAAGGCCGCAGGTTCTTCAGTAAGTTCGGCGCTGATCAGGGCCGACAAGAAAATAGACAGTGGTCGTTTGATTGCTGTTATTGACAAACTTCGACTGGCAGGCATTGACAATGTTGCTGTGGCTACCGAAAAAATGGGCTGAAACCGCACTGGCCGTATTACTGGCACTGCTGATCAACCTTGGACTGCTGTTGTTTATCCAGCTGTTGACGCAATCAGACACCTCATGGCAAGCGAATCAGGTCATTAATTTGTCTGTCACCTATAAAATGCCAGAACGGCAGGATGAGCAGGTCGAGCCAGAGCAGCTTCAGGAGCTGACAGCGCAACGTCAGAGCCTGTCACCACCACCAGCCAGTGTACTGAATATTACAACACTGGATGCAGTGGCTGACATTGCTCTGCCAGACATCAGGTTTACTCCAGACCAACCCGATAAACTGGTGTCTTCCTTTTCTATGGATTACAGCCCCGATGGTTTGTATTCAGGCAGTCGCATGGCAGTCAATATGGTCACAGCCAAACCCGTTTACCAGACACCAGTCCGCTACCCTGCCAGGGCAAAAAGCCTGGGGCTGGAAGGTCACGTAACCATGCTGCTGTCGATCAATACCGAAGGTCTGGTTGAACAGACCAAAATTCAGTCAGAAGACCCAGTGGGTGTATTTACCCAGTCCGCACGCCGGGCGGTGATGCACTGGCGCTTTTCCCCACCCGACCAGACCGAATGGCAAAAGATCACCATTTACTATGAACTTGATGATTAAACTGGCAGCCACTCTGCTGCTTTACTGGTTATCTTCAGCAGCGTTCGCGGTAACGCAACAACAGTATGAGCATTACCTGTTTCTGCAAAAACAGCTTGCTGAACACCCTGCTGAAACACTGCCTGATATCGAAAGCTTTCATCAGCGACTTCGCCGTTATGATGAACAGGCAAAAATAATGGCCGCAAGCCTTCATCTTGACGCCTGCATGCAGCTGACAAAACCCGGCTGCGCCCTGGTGCAGGCGAAAGAGCTACTGTCTTTTCAATCACTCAACCAGAAGCAGCGACTGGAACTGCTGCGCCTGAGTGGGCATATTGCCTTTGAGGTGAAGGATTTTGCCTACAGTACTGAACAAACCCGGGCCTGGCTGGCACTGGCAACATCCATCAATCAGGCACTGCTGAAAGATAATGCTCCGGTCACTGAACCGGAGCATGGTGCCACCAGCAACCAGACACTGATTACGGCAGCGGCTTTTGCAAAAACATTGAGCCTGCAAGCCTACGGTTATTATCAGCTGCAACGCTACACGGAGGCTATCGACAGTGCTCAACAGGCGATTGCTCATGAACAGAATGAGTCAAGGTATCTCCTGTTACTGAGTCTGTACCAGCAGGTAGAAGACCTGCCAGCAGAAAACAAAACGCTGCAAACGATCACCAGCCTGTATCCGGAACAAACTCGTTACTGGGAGAGGCTGGCCAGCACATGGCAGTTACTGGGGCAACCGGAGCAGGCACTCAGTACGCTTGGCAGTGCCTACAAATCAGGCCTGCTATCCAGCCAGGGCCGTATACGCTATGCGCAGCTTTTACTGCAACAGGGCGCTCCGGCGCGAGCAGCGCACATTCTGGAAAGTCATCAAGACCAGCTTGAGTCCAGCAAATTCTGGCGACCACTCCTGCTTCAGGCGTACCTGACTTCATTTCAGCGACAAAAAGCACTGAACCTGATCAGCACGCTGCCAAACAAACAGCGTTCAGAACTTAAATTGAAGGGGCAGCTGGCTTACAGCCTTGGGCAGTGGCAGGAAGCGGCCAGGCTGTTGGGCCAACAGGCAGAGAAAGAACCTGGTAACCCTTACTGGCGATTGCTTCAGGGCATCAGCCTGTATGAACAAAAGCGCTATTCGATGGCCAGTAGCGTGTTTGAGTCGTTACGGAACAGCCAATACAAAAGTACCGCCGGACAATGGCTGCAACAGATCAGCTATTTACAGAACCGTTCCTGACCATTGATTTTATCGTTGACAAAGAACCGCTATAGGGGGGGGATTGTTATGTACAGTATTTTCCTTTGCATCTTTGCTTTATACGTCAACGTTCAAGTACCTTGTTTTAAGCACAGGCAACGCCATCGATCAGCAACTATATTGTCCAATGTCAGTTGAAATATGCTTTTTTTTAAAAGTAGGCATATTGAATGTACTGGAAGCTCTTATTTTTCAGGGGACTTCTCGAATGAATAACAGCTTTGTTGCCAATGCTATGAATAAGGCCGTACAGAACTTTCTCAGTAAAAATGCAACACTGGGGGATTCAATTCAGCGCCCGGGTCGGAAGAGTTTTGCCAGCGACAATGTCGACGCAGTAAAGCACGCACAAGAGGGTTATCACCGTGTGAAAAAAGCGGCTGACTTCATCTTCTCATTTCGAAGTTTCTGCAGACAGCAAGAGTATAATGAATATGAGACAGGCCGGTACCTCTCAATTCTTTCTGCGACCCCTGATTTTCAGGGGTGCGCCTGCAACCCCGCTGAATGCTGCGCACTCGCTATCTATTTTACCCTGAGGGCAAAAAACATGGATCAGGTAAATATCGCTATTGTTCTTGATCCGGAAAATGTGGAGAACAGGAAAGTACTTCACGAGTTTGTCATTATTGGTGAGGTGACTGGCGATGAAAGGGCGGTATCGTTTCTTCTGAAAGATGTAGAAAGCTTTTTAAGCAGCAGCCTGCTACCACGGTCTGACCCTCCCTGGGTGATTGATGCCACACTCGACCTTGCCTGTCCGCTGGCAAATTACCCTCAACAACTTGGAGACGCTATCTCCAGAATAACCCATGAGGGCGACGTTTTGTCGAAGGTCAGACCCCCCTTGGGAACAGTGCATCACCTTGGCGACCGAACATTAAGGCGAATGGGTTCCGAGCGTGCCAATAAACTATTGCACTTGTACCAGTTTGGCCAGGAGGTGGAACCCATGGTTATGTATAACCTCATTTATTCTGGCAAGGTGGTTGCGATTGAAGTTACACCCGGATCGGAAAGAATTGAAATATCTGTAAACGATGGTTTAATCCGTTCCGGGACTTTTTTCTAACCCGGAACTTGCCATGCCCAAATCTACACAAGAACAGCTACGTGCTCATCCATCACGGTGTTGGTCAATATAGTTGTCGCCTCAACTCAACCGTGTAAGTTTTATAATTTTTCAG
Organism: Endozoicomonas gorgoniicola; assembly: GCF_025562715.2. Taxonomy (NCBI): domain Bacteria; kingdom Pseudomonadati; phylum Pseudomonadota; class Gammaproteobacteria; order Oceanospirillales; family Endozoicomonadaceae; genus Endozoicomonas; species Endozoicomonas gorgoniicola. Next base: position 1,597,135 of record NZ_JAPFCC010000001.1, on the reverse strand, counting down.
GTATTAACTAAAAAATTCTTTGAGTGCTTTCAGTACCCGTTGTACCTTATAAGACTGCTTTCTGTCTATTGTCAATGCATATAGAGGAAGCCTGTTTAATTGCCATTCAGGCAGGAGCTTTATCAATTTCTCTGATTTAACCAAATGTTGAACTTCCAAATCGGGAAGAACTGCAACGCCTAAACCTTCTTGTACGTGGCAAACTAAAGAGTTGAGGTCATTGAAACGCATTCTATAGGGTGGTTGGTAGCAATAACTATTTTCAATGTGATGCATCAGTTCAATAGTGGAAAAGTCTTCATGACCAACAAACCCCAACCAACTATGTTTAGCTAAATCATCAGGCATTAATGGTTTTCCTGCTTTTTGAATATATTCAGGGCTTGCATAAATGTGTTTAACGACTTTACCAAGAGGATAAAAAACAGCAATTCCCGCTGATCATTTAGCCCCTTGCAAGACTAAGCCGGCAGCATGAACAAAAAAAATGCTTTCGCAGACTAAAGAGGCTAAAATGAAAAGTTCCTGTACCGGTCGTCGTTGAGTCAATTATGACCACTGCTCTCCAGAAATACAGTAAGCACCTTTGTGTCAAAAACCTTATCCTTCAGGCTTGCAAATGCTTTGATACCATTCCGGACTACCGTCCTAACCACTGTTCCAATGGTATTCCTTTTTCTAATTTTGCAAAGTCTGCTTTTGCCATGATGCATCAGAAATATGATTCTCTTCTGTCGTTTGATACGGATCAGGCCGATCCTGTTATTCGCCATAATCTTGAAACCATGTATCACGTGAAAGACGGAAAAGTACCTTGTGACACCCATATGAGAGAGATTCTTGATCCAATAGCGCCAGAGGAGTTCCGCAAGCCATTCAAAAAACTCTTCTCTTTGGTTCAGCGAAATAAACTTCTCAAGGCTTTTGAGTTCAAGTGTGGAGATTTAAAAGACTGTTACCTGATGCCTGTTGATGGAACTGGCCTATTTTATTCCGGAGAATGCCGTTGCAATGAATGTTGTGTAAAGAACAAGGGGAAGCGCAACGAATCCTATTACCACAACTTAATGGGTGGATGTATAGTTCACCCAGAGCAAAAAACAGTTATTCCCTTTGCACCGGAAGCTATCGTTCTTCAGGATGGTGCCACCAAAAATGATTGTGAAAAAAATGCAATAAAACGCTATTTGGCACACGTCAAACGAGAGCACCCTCATCTTAATTTAGCGATTCTCCTAGACGGCCTCTACGCTGATAACCCCACCATTGAGCTGATCAGGAGCTATGGCTGGCATTACATTATTGTTGCCAAAGACGGGAATCATAAATCGCTTATTGAGGCCATGAATGCGCTGTGCGATCAGGGTAACCTCAATTATCATGAGATAACCAATAAAGAAAAAGGCACTAAACACTGGTTCCGCTACGCCAATAACGTACCACTTAATGCATCCGATTTTGCTGAAAATGTAAATGTTCTTGATTACGTTGAAACTGATAAAGAAGGTAATCGCCATACTTGGTGCTGGGTTACTGATATTGAGTTAACAGAAGAAACCGTTGAAGAAATTATGATAGGAGGACGGTGTCGCTGGCATATAGAAAACCAAACGTTTAATACCCTGAAAAACCAAGGCTACAACATTGAGCATAACTATGGTCATGGAAAGTACCATCTGGCTACGAATCTGGCTTATTTGACCTTTTTGGCATTTATGGTTGATCAAATTCAGGAAATGACCAGCCCGGAGTTTCAAAAAGCCTTAAAAGAACGATCGAAAGGTGTTCGTACTTACCTATGGAAGTTAATCACACGTATTTTCCTGTCCTGGTTTCTTGAAGGGTGGGATGAGTTATTTGAAGCGATTAACAAGGGTATAAAGCCGGGTAGGGTTAAAATTAACACTTCGTAGGATGTTGCTGTAGTCAAGGTTTCAGGGGCAACAGTATATTCAGTGATGCACTTAGGGTGCAGGGTGTTGGTTGCCGTTGATTTTTTGAAACGATGAAATAATTTTGAACGACTATCGACGTGTTATCATCGGGAACTGCTGGATAAAAAACGAAGCTTGATTCTGATGGTTTACCGATACGAATAGCAATATCAATTTGTTCACTAACCAGATTTATTTCATGGTCATTTGCCAAAATAGTTAACTTAAGTCCCGGGTTTTTTATTAGTAACCCTTTAAGAGCCTGAGCTAAAGGTAAAGAGGCTAATCCAACAGGAGCTGATATTCTTAACTCTCCATCAAGTGAGCTTTTTATCTCACTAATGGCATCATTTGCATCTTCTGCTGCTGTAAGCATTTCTTTTCCATGGCGATAATATCGCTCACCCGCTTCAGATAGGCTAAGTCGTCTGGTTGAGCGATAGATAAGTGTAATGCCTAACTCCTTTTCCAATAAGTTTAATTGCTGACTGATAGCCGAGGGAGTCATGTTTAAATGCTCGGCAGCAGCTCGCATTGTGCCGTTATCAATTACTTGACAAAACACCGCAATTTGTTTGAGTCGATTTAATGAGAATGTTTTCATATACACGTACAACTTGAAGATGCAGGTTTCAGTAACTGAAAGTTATCCGTAACTCTGGATGCCAGCGAGCCTGCAACTTCTGGCCATGTCACTCCGGGAAATTCTTTGATGGCGGAGATAAGCGTTACCCTGGATGAGAAGACTCGACCATCATGGGTGGAATCATGCATCTGTTCGACTTCTTCTTTTTTCTTAGGGGATAACGCTACTTCCATGGTTTCGTGGAATGATCCTGTTTTTGTTAAAAATCAAGCACCTTCAATGATCACGGGTATAGACGCATCATTGTTAAGTACAGCTTAATAATGACATAAGACCAAGGGTAATAGTCAAGATATTATACGAACGGTATGATTAATACACAATTTGACTGGCACACACAAATAGGTAACAAAGTGAAAAAATTATTAACTGCAGGTTTATTAGTTACAACAGTATTGACTTCGATGTCAGCTTTGGCTGATGAAATGCGTAAAGAACGTCTGCTTAATTTTTATGATGCTTTTGGTAAAGGGCAAGTAGAAAAATTAGACAATATCATTGTTAAGGATTGGGTTACACATGATCCTAATCCGGGTCAGGATCAAGGGAGAGATGGATTCAAAAAGTTTATACCTTTGGTACATGGAGCTATCTCTGATGTTGACTGGAAGATAGAAGAAATGGTCGAAGAAGGTAATACGATAGTCGTTCGTTCTACTATGACAGCAAAACATACTGGACCGTTACTCGGTGTACCCGCAACAAATAAGACATTTTCGATTAAAGCCATTGATGTTCATAAGTTCAATAAGCAAGGCATGGTCACTGAAACCTACCATTTAGAAGACTGGATATCTTATTTAGGTCAAGTGGGTGCGTTAGGTAAATAACTTGAAAGAGAGTTTGTCAATGAATATTCTAGTAACCGCTGCCAGTGGAAGTCTTGGTACTGAGATCTCAAAACAGTTGTCAGAAAAACATAACGTAACGGGTGCTGTCAGAGCTCCATCAAAAGTAAATCAACTCGATGGAGTAACTTATGTCGAGTTTGATTGCGATAATGAAGCAAGTCATGACTCTGCTCTGAAATCGGTAGAAGCCTGCTGTGCTACAAGCCCCACTAAGAAAGCTAGAGCTAAAACTGATTGATGAAGGCTTTAATTACACGATCATCAGGCCAAATTTCTTTATGGAGAACTTTACTTCAGGGTTTGCAGTAGGGCCTTTAGAGCATGATGGTATTGTCTTATCTTCTTCGGGTGAAGGCAGAATGGAATGGTTTTTCCGGAGCTTATTGATCGCTTATGAAACATTCGGGCTAAAAAACTGCCCGCCACCTTTCAATCTTTACAAAACTTTTATAGTTCAGCTGACAAAAAAAGGATGAATTTTTTTGAATGCCAATTTGGAATATTTGAATCAAGACATTCAATAGCGCAAACACCACGCCACGACACGAAAGAAACAGGCAGGAGCTCGAAACAAAAAACCAGCAGACTAGGTAAGTTCCGCAAAAAAAAGAACAGATTTAAACTGCTGCAGATCATAACACAGATCAAAGACGAATCACCCTAATCTCCATCAATACATTCAACTAACGAATTCTGTACAGTTCGCAGCAATTAATTTACCTATTAACCGCTCCTGATTCCTGTTTATGCGGAGGAGATAAGAGCACATGGCACACGCAGAAGTAATGACCCAGCCTATGGCTGGTACCGGGGATAAAGCCGCCAGCAAACGTGATACAGAGTGGATGCTGGCACTGTTCGGCACCGCAATTGGTGCCGGTGTATTGTTCCTGCCGATCAATGCCGGTCTGGGTGGTATCTGGCCATTGATCCTGATGACCCTGATTATTGCCCCAATGACCTTTCTGGCTCACCGTGGTCTGACCCGTCTGTGCCTCTCCTCAAAAAAACCTGATGCCGACATTACCCAGACGGTTACCGAACACTTTGGCCCTAAAGCCGGCTCCCTGATTACCCTGGGTTACTTCGCGTCCATCTACCCTATTCTGCTGATCTACGGCATTGGTATTACCAACACGGTTTCCTCCCTGATGGTTAACCAGCTGGGCATGGCTGAGCCAAACCGTGCCATCCTGAGCTTTGTGCTGGTAGCCGCCCTGGTAGGCATTATGGTGACCGGTCAGAAATTTGTTCTGAAAGTGACCAATGCTCTGGTTTACCCACTGATCCTGGTTCTGTTTGGCACTTCTGTTTACCTGATTCCACAGTGGAACATGTCCCAGTTTGATGCACCAGTGACCTTCAGCGGCTTTATGACCACTGTATTCCTGACCATTCCGGTACTGGTATTCGCGTTCAACCACTCGCCTGCGGTGTCCTCTTTTGCATCGGCGTACCGTAAAGAACTGGGTAACGACGCCGAAGCTCACGCCAGCCGTACACTGAAGCACACCACCATGATGCTGGTTGGCTTCACCATGTTCTTTGTCTACAGCTGTGTACTGACCCTGTCTCCGGCAGAACTGCTTGAAGCTAAAGCAGCTAACCTGCCGATCATGTCTGTATTCGCACAACGTACTGATAACATGCTGTTCGCCTGGATGGCTCAGATCGTTGCCATTGTTGCTATCTCCTCTTCCTTCTTTGGTCACTACATGGGTACCCGCGAAGGCTTGCAGGGCATGATCGTGAACAAGGCCAAGCGCGAAGGCAAAGCGGTCAACATGAAAAAAGTTGACATGGGCATCATCGCCTTCATCATCCTGTCTGTCTGGGCAGTGGCTTACATGAACGTGTCCGTGATGGGCATGATCGAAGCACTGGTAGCACCTATCCTGGCGATGATCCTGTTCATCCTGCCGGTATACGCCATGAAAAAAGTACCAGCGATGCGTAAATACGATGCCAAAATCAACCTGTTTACTCTGTGCATGGGGATCATTGCAATCCTTGGCTTCATTACCGCCAACTTCATCCTGTAAGACAATAAAACTCCGGCAGCACTGCCACTTATAAACAGCGTTCAATGCTACGGAAAGCCGGGGGAAGACCACCTTCCCCCGTGATTTTTCTAACTGACATTCGCTGGTAGAATCTTTCGCAAGAAATCCTTACATTTCCATACAACCCCAACATCACAACAGAGACGGCATGCTTAGTATTTTTGACATTTTCAAAATCGGAATCGGCCCATCGAGCTCTCACACCGTAGGTCCAATGTGGGCCGGACATCGATTCCTGAATGAACTGAAGGAAAAAGGCATTCTGGGCAGCATTGCATCCGTAAGCGTCGGCCTTTACGGCTCTCTGGCATTAACAGGGGTTGGACACAGCACCGATAAAGCGTCCCTGTTGGGTCTGGCGGGCTACCAGCCAGACGCCGTTGATCCGGATGAAGCGGATCAGGCCTTCGAAACCATCAAAAGCAGCAAAAAGATCAAACTGGCGGGCGAACACGAAATTGATTTTGATTACGACACCCAGCTGATTTTCCACAATGGAGAAACGCTGCCTGAACATCCTAACGCCATGCGTATCTTTGCTGCGGATGAACATGGCATTGTCGTTTACTACAAAACCTATCTGTCCATCGGCGGTGGTTTCATTGTCTGCGCGGATAGTCTCAACAAGGCTGCAGCCTCTGACAGTGATGACCAGTCTGAAGCACAGGAAGCCAGCGTTCCTTACCCGTTCCGTAACGCATCTGAACTCATCAAACTGTGCAAAGCCAACGATATGAGCATTGCCGAGCTGGTGATCGAAAACGAAAAAGCCCGCCACAACGGTGACATCAATAGCGTTAACGAAAAAATTGATGCTATATGGGATGTTATGCGCAACTGCATCGACCGTGGTCTGCGTATGGAAGGTCGACTGCCAATGTCTGGTATTAAACGTCGTGCGTTTGATTTACACAAAACCCTGACGGCTAACCCGGAAGCCATGCTGAGTGACCACTTTGCCATTATGGACTGGGTGACTCTGTTTGCCATGTCGGTCAACGAAGAAAATGCCTGCGGTGGTCGTGTGGTAACCGCACCAACCAATGGCGCAGCTGGCGTTATTCCTGCCACTATTGCCTATTACTCCCGTTTTATCTCCCGTGGCAATCAGAAAGGTATCCGGGAATTTCTGGCAACGGCTGCCGCTATCGGTGCCATTATCAAAATGAATGCCACCATTTCCGGTGCCGAAGCCGGTTGCCAGGCAGAGGTAGGTTCAGCCTGCTCCATGGCAGCCGCTGCGCTGGTTGCGGTTCAGGGTGGCACAATTGACCAGGTTGAAAACGCCGCAGAAATTGGCATGGAACATCACCTTGGCATGACCTGTGACCCTATTGCCGGGCTGGTTCAGATTCCATGCATTGAGCGGAACGGTATGGCGGCCATTAAAGCCATCACGGCTTCTCGCCTGGCCATGCGCGGTGACGGCAACCATGCGGTATCTCTGGATAGCTGTGTAGAAACCATGTATCGCACAGGTCTGGACTTGCAGGCTAAGTATCGTGAAACTTCCCAGGGCGGGCTGGCGATTTACGCGAAAGAGCACTCTTCCAAAATCGCATAAACCTTCATAACGGTTAAGTATTTTCCTGCGCCAAGTGGCATTGAGCAGGGCGCAACAGCTGCACCCTGCTCCACCGAATCTCTTCACAAGAACCCAAACTACCAAAATACCCAATAGGGACTATACCTGTTTCAGCTATGCAACGATGTACTATCCTTGGGGGCGTAATTAATTCAGTGCTGTCGTATAACCTGACGAATGGCTTTAACCGGAGTAGTTACGATGCCTTTTCCCCCGGTAAAAACAGAAGATATTTATGAAGAAAGCAACATGCTGCTTTTGACCAAAAGCCTGTTTTTTCAGGATACAACCAGAATACCGGGCTCGCGTTGTGCACCCAGTTTCCGGAGAGTTGAACCTCGATTTTTCGGTTATGTCTACAGGTGTGTGGATGCAGATGATATTACTTTTATGTTCGAAAATGGTATTTTTCCAATAAAGTGCAATCTTGAGACCGGAGTATATATTGTTCGCAGGTACCAGTCTTACGCAAAGTCTGGCCATGTGTTAACGGATGTATCTACTCCCTTAAATCTGTTAAATACGCCAAATTTTTACACTTATATATGCTATTATCAAGCTCGCTACCTCTACCCCTCTTGGAGGAACCACACGTTTTTAATAGATATCAGGGAGCTAGGAGGCATTGTTCATAAGACACCATCATGGTCGCCAGAATACAAGAACCTTAACAGTCGAGCGTTCGATGGATTCCCCATTACCAAAAAGATTTTTGATGTGGTCATTACGTACCCTGTTTCTGCATCAAAAATCGTAGGAGTCATTAAAGAACTTCCTTCTCCGAACCTCTCGCAACACTCAGAACAACTTAAACTTTATGTTAACCCGAATTATACCGGGGGAATGGAGGGGGCCATGGCTGTTGCGGCAAGTTTTAATGGAGAAAGTTTTTACGGAGAAAGTCAGTGGGAGGTGGTTTAATTCCGTGCCGTCGCATAACCTGACGAATGGCTTTAACCGGAGTATTTACGATGCCTCATCCCCGTGTCATGGCGAAAGCTTCATACGTACCGTTAAGCCACTAACTCTGGTCGCTTCCTGTGACCCCTTACCAGAAACCACCTGTTAAAACAGCTACCCGGAGCTGGATTTGATGGCTTTATTTCCGCATGAAACTAAAGCCTAAAATCAGATTCAACACATGCATGTAAGATGGCGAGCTACTCTGCTTTACTGATTTCGCTTTGAAATCACTGCCCTTCTGGAGGAACACCGGATATGTCGGATAAGGTGCAGCATGAAAGAAACAAACAGTGGTACCAGATGCCCCGGGGGAATCATCATGGTCATTGTCATCAAGAAATTGTTTCTTTGATGGGTAGGTTGAGTAGAGATCAAACTCCTTAAAGCGGAGCCGAACCAACTTTCCATCAACATTGCCACCAACCCCCAGATACAGGGTTATCTTAACTCCTCCTTCGTCCTCTATCTGTATCTTATTTAATTTTTCGATATTTCCAACTGAACTTAAGCATGTAGCTTCCGACCGATCTGTCTTATAGTTTCCGGGAGTGATCATGGTGACTTCCCTGCTATCAGAACCAGCTTCATCCACAGGAAGCCTTAAGGTTATAGGGTCAGGTTGTTCCAATAAAACAGAATGACTTTCGGTTTTCGTTGACAAACTCCCTGAAACTCTGGAAACAAGCTGATTTAACCTTTCACGATTTTGATTATCCAACACGTCATAATACTCAAGCTCGTGACCAGGAAGGGTTGACCACCTGAATCGCCATATTTGAATAACTTTTGTGCTTTTATTTTTTTTAAAGTCAACAGATAAAAGTACTTTGAATTCACCACCGTTTAGCGATAAAAACCAATATTCATCCCAGCGCGCTATTTTGTCGATGGCTTCAACTTTTCCAATGGACAACATTGCAACCACCAGCATTAAACAGGTAATCAAAGAATGGGGCATTTGTTTTTCATCTCACTTTGATTTAAAAGCTCAAATCAAACTAGCCGATTACTGAAAGCTTTCAAGGTCAGCTCTCCGTGAAACTCCTCAGACTGCCTTCAACGACCTTCCTGAGTTACTTCTATGTCACCAACCTCCCACCCTTTAACCCGTGGCAGGCAGACACTGGAGAGTAGCGACACTGGAGGGCTGGAAGTAAAGGCTCGTCAAGCCAGCTGGAATCGCAATGCCCACTATCTGATGATTGACTCAGTTCGCCAGGGAGGATTCCGAACCTACCCCAGGGGCTTGTCGCTCAGCAAAGCCCGGTTTGCAGAAGTTGTGGTTTACGGTGCCGGACATTTGCTACCAATGGATAAGCCGCAGCCTGCCCTCAAAATGCTTAATGACTTCATAGGCACCGAACCTGGCATTTGATCAGGCATTATTTCAGAAAGCCGGTTTTCTCTGCTCAATGACTGGCCTGAAGCAATAACTGGCCTGAAACAATGGACCAGCCATTGAGCGCATCAATCGTTGAACAAATCAATAGTGATACGGAAAACGTGAAAAATCCTTAGGCCGTTTTTCAAGGAAAGAATCACGCCCCTCCTGAGCTTCTTCTGTGCCATAAGCCAGTCGCGTTGCCTCACCGGCAAATAACTGCTGCCCTACCATGCCATCGTCTGTCAGGTTCAGTCCGTATTTCATCATACGCAAAGCCGTTGGTGATTTTTCACCAATGATTTTTGCCCATTCCAGTGCCACATTTTCCAGCTCGGCATGAGGAACCACTTTGTTGACCATACCCATATCCGCTGCATCCTGTGCCGAGTAATCCAGCCCCAGAAAGAAAATTTCACGGGCTTTTTTCTGCCCGACCATTTTCGCCAGATAAGCAGAGCCATAGCCGGAATCAAAGCTGGCAACATCCAGGTCAGTCTGCTTAAACACGGCATGCTCCTTCGAAGCAATCGTCAGATCGCACACCACATGCAGACTATGACCTCCACCTGCCGCCCAGCCAGGCACAACCGCCATCACCACTTTGGGCATAAAGCGTATCAATCGCTGAACTTCAAGAATGTGCAGACGCCCCAGTCTGGCCGGATCAATTTCATCAGCGGGCATGCCCTCATATTTGTAGCCATCACGCCCACGAATACGCTGATCACCACCGGAACAGAAAGCCCAGCCGCCATCTTTTGCTGAAGGTCCGTTGCCGGTAAGGATCACGACACCCACATCGCTGGACAGTCGTGCATGTTCTAATGCCCGGTACAGCTCATCAACGGTTTTAGGACGAAAGGCATTGCGGCACTCAGGACGATTAAAAGCGATGCGAACCGTCCCCTGATGCCTGGCCCGGTGATAGGTAATATCCTCAAACTCAAATCCTTCGACTTCATCCCACAATTCCGGGTTGAAAATTTCAGATACCATTTCATTTTCCATCAAACAACTGCTAACGACCGGCTGACAGGCCAGTTACCTGCTTGCGGCATGGCTGCCAGTCTTGAGTTCACTGATCGTGTCAATCAGTCAAGGCGCTCTATTCTGCACGATGATATAACTCAGACCAAGAACAACATTGAAAAAACTGCACTGCAAATGGTTCTGACCGGATCTATATTGATCTTCTGATTATTAAATAAAGAATTAAAGAGCTTTAAGGAATAAATATGAAAAACCCTCTACCTGTTTATTACCTTCTACTCCCGGTCATTCTTCTGAGTATCACTACAACAGCCAGTAGCGATTTTTTTAATACAGATGACAATGCTTATGCGATTTACTCAGACAGTAGCGAAACTATTAACTTTGATGGCAAGCAATGCCATAAACGGTTGCCAAAAATTCAAAGCAGTATTGAGAGTTTATTGCAGGTTAGCCATTTCGATGAACTCAAAAAAAATTTCAGGTATTACTATCTGATGACCAAAATGGGTAGCACACAAAAATATTTTGTATCAAACAACCAAACGCTTCTCGACACTCTTAAACATCCAGTACTTAACAGAGAGCTAGCCATAAACAAGTTGACCCTGAAACTCAGGGATAGTTTTATTGGAGCACTCGAAGACACCAGAACAGTATTTGTAAGAGAACCCTTCAACCTCATACAAGGTCCGGCAGGGCTCTCAACATACACAGAATACTTAGAGACCTTCTCTGCGTTTCCCTCTCAGGAATTGATTGACATAAGCACGCTGGAACAGAAAAGCCAGTCCGTAATAAACCTCCTGATTAACAACAGTGAACACGATAACAAGCTCAGTCAGTTAGACAGTGCATCAACCGCAAGCTTTTTATACAAAAAGCTGGGACTATTGCCTGAAAACTATCAATCCTGGAGAAATTATTTCTTTAATACCGGAATACTGTTTAATAAAAAAGACTCAACACTCAGCCAGATGGCAACCTTTATCAGTTATCTGATTGTCAAAAATCAATACAATGAAGTGTGTGAAGAGCTGATCACCCGTAAGAAGTGCACAAATGATGCTCAAGGCTTCTGCTCCTCTTTGCATGCCCCTCTTGAAAGACTGATGGAAAAAGCCTCGGAGCAACTGATCATTACCATGGAAGCCTGGCTGGCAGCACCTCAAGATGTCCAACCCTGCTTTGATGCAGGCTGTTACTCTCGGGTCTGGTATTTATGGGCAAAATTGTGGGTTAAGCCCGTTCAGAAAACTCATGACACTTATCGGGCAGGCGGAATGATAGGCTGGTATCAACTTTCTTCAAAGAATTCAGATAGAGCTGAAAAAGCCATTGAGCTATTTAAGGCGTATATAAAGAACGATGCCTGCCGAGAATATGCGGATCTGTAATCTTGCTATTAAAAATGAAAAGGGACTCATCATAGTGAGCCCCTTTTTCATTCACCCTGTCACTGTTTCACTCTTTCACCCGGCCATTTCCAGCAGCAGCTTGTTCAGGCGCTGAACATAAGCAGCCGGATCATCCAGCTGTCCACCAGCCGCCAGGCTCGCCTGATCAAACACCACCTTAGACAGGTCAACAAAACGATCTTCGTCGCTTTCCTGATCCAGACGGGTAATCAGTGGGTGCTCAGGGTTGATCTCGAAGATTGGCTTACTTTCTGGTACAGCCTGACCTGCCGCTTCCATAATACGACGCATCTGAGCGCCCATATCGAACTGACCAACCACCAGACAAGCTGGAGAATCGGTCAGACGATGAGTGACACGTACTTCTTCAACACTGTCGCCCAGTGCATCCTTAATACGCTTGAGCAGGTCTTCCTTCTCTTTAGCGCTCTCTTCCAGAGCTTTCTTTTCGTCTTCGTTGTCCAGGGTTCCCAGGTCCAGGTCACCTCGGGCAATATCAGCAAACTGCTTGCCGTCGAATTCCTGCATATGGGACATCAGCCACTCGTCTACACGGTCGGACAGCAGCAGAACTTCAAGACCCTTCTTGCGGAACACTTCCAGATGCGGGCTGTTGGCCGCTGCATTGTGGGTATCCGCTGTGATGTAGTAGATCTTGTCCTGACCTTCCTTCATGCGGGACACATAGCCTTCCAGGCTCTGGTCCTGAGTTGCACTGTCACTCTGAGTGGTGGCGAAACGTAGCAGTTTGGCGACTTTCTCGCGGTTAGCATAGTCTTCAGCCGGGCCTTCTTTCAGTACCTGACCAAACTCAGTCCAGAATTCTGCGTACTGTTCAGGCTCTTTCTTAGCCATTTTTTCCAGCATATCGAGAACACGCTTAGTCAGCGCAGTCTTCATGCTTTCAACCGCCGGGTCTTTCTGCAGGATTTCACGCGATACGTTCAGGGACAGGTCGTTAGAATCCACCACACCCTTGATGAAGCGCAGGTACATTGGCAGGAATTCATCCGCCTGATCCATGATGTACACACGCTGGACGTAAAGCTTCAGTCCTTTCTGCATATCACGGTTATACAGGTCAAACGGTGCCTTGGCCGGGATAAACAGCAGGCTGTTGTATTCCAGCTTGCCCTCAACACGGTTGTGGCTCCACTTCATCGGATCGGTGAAGTCGTGGCTGATGTGCTTGTAGAACTCTTTGTATTCTTCGTCAGAAATCTCGGAGCGGGAGCGAGTCCACAGTGCCTTGGCCGTGTTAACGGTTTCCCACTCTGGTGCTTTGTCTTCCTGCTTTTCTTCCTCACCCTCTGCTGCAGCAGTAGCCTCTTCTTTCAGCATCAGGATCGGCAGGGAGATATGGTCAGAGTACTTGCGAACGATATTACGCAGACGCCAGCCATCGGCAAACTCTTCGGCTTCAGGCTTCAGATGCAGGATAATGCTGGTGCCGCGCTTCTCTTTTTCGATGGTTTCAACAGTAAACTCACCGGAACCATCAGATACCCAGCGTACTGCTTCGTCAGCTGCCACATCGGCTTTGCGGGTTTCAACAGTGACTTTGTCCGCCACAATAAAGGCGGAGTAGAAACCAACACCAAACTGACCAATCAGCTGAGAATCTTTCTTCTGGTCACCGGTCAGGTTTTTCAGGAAATCGGCCGTACCGGACTTGGCAATCGTACCCAGATGGGAAATCACACCCTCACGATCCATACCAATGCCGTTGTCGGCAATAGTGACCTTTTTTGCGTCCTTGTCGAAACTGATGCGGATATCCAGATTCGGGTCAGATTCCAGCAGGCTACCATTGTGCAGTGCTTCGAAGCGCAGCTTGTCGGCCGCATCGGAAGCGTTGGATACCAGCTCTCGCAGGAAAATTTCACGGTTGGAGTACAGGGAGTGAATCATCAGGTGAAGCAGCTGCTTTACTTCAGTCTGAAAACCTAACGTTTCTTTCTGGGCTTCGACAGTCATACGATCCTCAATACGATGTCATTCAATTAAAATTCGTTAACTCGTATTTAGGGATAGGCGTTTTTGTTTTCAAGGGAGAAACGATAAATTTCTTTATTTTTTCTTCTCGTCTCTCAAAACAGCAGGCTCAGAAGTGAGTTTCCCGCTCGCTGACCGCCAGGGCATCCAGCACCGACGAGTGGAACTCCCGCCGGTACAGAATAATCACGACCAGTGCTGCAGCCCCGATAAACAGACCCGGGTGAATAAACCACGCCAGCGTTGCCATAGAAAAGTAATAGGCGCGCAGACCATAGTTAAAGTGACTAGCCGCCAGGGTCATGATATGGGCAGAACGGGTAGCAAAAACGCCCTGCCGGGTTTTATGACCATCAACATCTTTACACAGCGGTGCGCTGCCAAAGAGTACACAGGTGAAGTTATACAGTCGCAGGCTCCAGGTAAACTCGAAAAAGGTATAGACAAAAATCACCAGCAACACCAGTACCTTTAGCTCCCAGAGCTCACGGGTATTGGTTGTCACAAAAGGAATGGTTGACAGCACACCCACCGCTTCTTCCGAAGCAGCAATACCGGTCACCAGACCGGCAATAATCAGAATACTCGTGGAAGCAAAGAAACTGACGCTGGCCCTGAGACTCTGTAACAGGCTGGCGTCTGCAATACGGTTATCACGTCCCAGCAGCCGGTACATCCAGTCGCGCCGGTACAATGCCAGAACACTGGCAAGGCAGGGGGTTTCCTTACCCTTGTGGTAAGCGAACGCGGTATAGCCCGCCCATAGAACCGCAAGTGCAAGCAGGGCTATCCAGTCAAGCGCCGTACCAACCGATCCGAGTCCTTCTATCATTGCTGATTCCTGTCATATTTATTATTCAAGTCTTAGTGTAGTGGCTTTACCATTGACACCGATGACATCTCTCGATAACAAGAGCCGATGACAAGTAACGGTACCTGACATATCATAGCCGCTGAGTAAGCGCAGTTTTCATTAGCCCCATACTCTTTATATCATCACTTTTACCATCACGACCATGATGATCTGATGACTATAGACAACAGCTGTACGCTTTGTAGAAAAAAGGCACAAAATGTTATTTTCACCGTTGTCACTTCATCAACCATCGTTTCATTCAACTGGAGAATGAATGACAAGTTCACAGATTTTACTGGGCTGGGGAGTCTATCTGGCTGGAGCCCTGGCCTGCACCCTGGCTCTGTGGCTCATTACAGGCTCAATTAATCCCCGTGTACGCAGATTGTTACGGGCAGGAACATTCGTCCTGCTTGTCACCCCCTGGTGGCATGGTACCGAAACAGACCTGTTGCTACCTGCTTTATGGGTGATGATTTATGACGGACTGTCTGCCGGCTTTCCGGAAATGGCACGGGCAGGCTTGCCACTGGTAGTGATAACCGCACTTTGTGCCATTATTGCTGCTTCCCTGCCGGTCTCCGACAAAGCGAAAAAGAAAAAACAACCGCCAGAAAAAGCAAAACAGCAAGCAGAGAGACAACCTGAGGAACGGCAGGAGCCAACCATTTAAACCAGGTACCGATGAAAACCATTATCACAGATCACAGGGATGTGGCCTGAAGGATTTTATAATAAATACAACCCGATGTGACTGAGATTCAAACATGTGTGAACTGCTGGGCATGAGTGCCAACACCCCGACAGATATCTGCTTCAGCTTTTCCGGACTGATGCAGAGAGGCGGGCGAACCGGACCTCATCGCGATGGCTGGGGCATTGCTTTTTATGATGGTCCCGGGGTACGTGAATTTCGCGACCCCTACCCCAGCTGCGATTCTGAAATTGCAAAACTCGTGCGAAATTACCCGATCAAAAGTGAGATTGTCATCAGCCACATTCGTCAGGCGAATGCCGGAAGGGTCTGTCTGGAAAATACGCACCCTTTTATACGGGAGCTGTGGGGACGAAACTGGACTTTTGCTCACAACGGTCAGTTAAAAGGTATCAAAAAGAAACCGCTTTCCCATTACTTACCCATAGGCACGACAGACAGCGAGCATGCGTTCTGCTGGCTGATGGATGCCATTCGCGAACGTTTTCCCAAGCCTCCCAAACGAACCAGCACACTGCACCGGTTTATCCATAAACAGTGTGATGAACTGAGGACAATGGGGGTATTCAATATGCTGCTGACAGATTCCAGACATCTGTACTGCTACTGCAGCACCAGACTGAGCTGGATTACACGCAAGGCACCTTTTGACCAGGCCTGCCTGAAGGATACAGAACTGACTGTCGACTTCGCAAAAGAGACAACACAATCCGACATTGTTACCGTGGTTGCCACAGAGCCGCTGACTACCAATGAACAATGGAACAGGATGAAAGCCGGGGAGCTGGCTGTCTTTCACAAGGGAGGTGTTGTCTAGTACACAGAGAACTCCCGGAACGATCATCAACCGGGAGCTCTCAACAACGATTTGACAGCCTTTAAGCAGGAGCTGCCTGCACTAGCGCCTCATTATTTGAAGTAAGCGTTGTCCGTCACAGTGTGGTCAGTCACATCACGCACACCCTTCAGCTCAGGAATGCGTTCAACCAGTGTTTTCTCTACACCGTCTTTCAAAGTCAGGTCAACAGCGCTGCAACCCTGACAACCACCACCAAACTGCAATATGGCAAAGCCGTCATCAATTTCCACCAGCGACACCATGCCGCCATGGGCAGCCAGCCCCGGGTTGATTTCAGTCTGCAGGAAGTAATTAATCTTCTGGTCCAGCGGACTGTCTTCATTCACTTTAGGCAGCTTGGCATTCGGTGCCTTGATGGTCAGCTGACCACCCAGTTTGTCTTCAGAGAAGTCTACCTCAGCGTCTTCCAGAAAAGGTTCGCTGACCCCTTCAACATGACAATTGAAGTATTCCAGCTCCAGCAGCAGGTCTCCCTCTTTTTCCTCACCAGGCTTACAGTAAGCCAGACAGGTTTCGGCGTAAGGTGTTCCAGGCTGTGTCACGAACAGGCGAACGCCAATACCTTCAACGTTCTGCCGTTTCAGCAGACCTGCCAGATATTTCTGAGCGGCTTCTGTAAATGTAATCTTCAATTCAAATACCTCATTCGGTCAGTTCGCCCATTCTATGCTAATGAGCCACTTCAGGAAAAGACTGTTTCTTCAGATTACTTTCTGAACCGTTTTCTGCGGATGGCAGACGACGGCTCACCTGCTGGCAGATATAGTCACCAATAGGAATGGCAGAGGTGGCTGCAGGCGATGGTGCATTGCAGACATGCAGGCTGCGGGCGCTTTCTGCAAACAAAAAGTCATGGACCATTGTCCCGTCCTTCATCACGGCCTGAGCCCGAACACCTGCCGGGTAAGGTTTCAGGTCCGAACGTTGCAGCCGGGGGCAGTATTTCTGCACCCGTCGGAGGTAGCCGGGTTTCCAGAAGGAATCGATCGTCTCTTTCAGCCCTGTGACCAGATGACTCCGGGCAGCCCGCCAGAATCCGGCAAACGTCAGCATATCCCACATATCCTTCAGGCTCAGGTTGATATGCCCATACCCCTCCCGTTTCCAGCCCTGCACCGCATTGGGGCCAACGGTCACAGAACCATCAATCATACGGGTCAGATGCACGCCCAGAAATGGCAGATCCGGGTCAGGAATCGGATAGATCAGATGGTTGACGATATGGTTGTGCTGCGAAGCCAGCTGATAATACTCACCCCGGTAAGGAATAATCTGAAAGTCTGTCCTGATCCCAAGCATGCGGGTCGTCCGGTCAGCCATTAAGCCACTGCAACACACCAGATAACGGGCCATTAACCACTGCTGTCCGGAGTCGGTCTGTACTTTCAGACGGATGCAGTGAGGCTCTTCTTCCATAAAGACGACGTTGGAGCGCAACCGAACCTCACCACCGAGCTGCTCAAAACAGCGCCCCATGGCCCTGGTCACCTGTCTGTAGTCGACAATTCCCGTCGCTTTGACATAGATAGCACCTACCCCGGTAATGTTCGGTTCACGTTCTTTTAACGCTTCTGCATCCAACCATTCCACTGCTATGCCGTTTTCCTGACAGCGTTTATACAACGCTTCCATACGCTGATATTCAAGGTGACTGGTGGCTACCAGCAACTTGCCACACTGCTTATAAGGAATACCATGCTGGTCACAGAAGTCCATAGTCGCCTGAACACCAGCTTTGCAGAAACGCGCTTTCAGGCTGCCCGGTGCGTAATACACCCCGGCATGAATAACCCCGCTGTTATGACCCGTCTGGTGCTGAGCCAGCTCAGACTCTTTTTCCAGCAGCAGAATGGATTTATCCGGATAACGCTGTTGTAACTGCCAGGCAGTCGAGACTCCGACAATTCCACCGCCCAGCACAATAAAGTCATAGATCATAGATTCAACAGCCCTGCTATAAATGGTATTGCTACTTATAAAAATGCCCACGCTGACGCAGAAGCTCACGATACAGCCCCGGGTCCGCCATAAAACGATCTCTGCCGTGTAACCAGATATGGTTCTGAATCACCAGCATCGAACCCGGAGGCAAAGGAACAGCGAAACAGTTCTGGTCTTTTTCCAAAGACTCACCCATTTCATACAGGTACAGCCCCTGGTCAATATTCTGGGGATCGGCAAACTGGTCAATAAACAGCATCATGGGTTTGCCATCCGCATCTTCTTCAAAAAACACCGGATGACTGACTTTATAATCAATATTCTTGCTGGGCGGCGATGCCCACTCAATGGGTTCCCGGGCGAGTGGATGCTGATAGAATTTATCCAGTTCCTGCCAGTCATCCACATGCAACAGTAACGACTCCCCACCCTGCACATTGCGTTCTGCCAGTTTCATCATTAAGACAAAGTCGGTACGCTCATTGACATAGGTGCCATCATTATGCAGTTCCATACGACGATGAGCCTGTCTTAAATAGCTGTCGCTGTTGTCCTTATTCTCTACGGCAAAGCGGGCATAATACTTGCCGCACATGGCATCAAAATTAGGCACCCCAATCAGGTGTGAGACGGCTGTCGACAGTTTGACGTAAAATTCCGTATCGCTCTCTGGTTCATCACTGTCGTATTGCAGCAAAAAGGCACCGGTTTCACGGTTCGTCAGAATTCTGTTCAGCCCGGGACTCAAAGAGCCTTTACAGACTTTATCCAGCTGGTCAGCCACAGCAAAACGGAGAAACGGCTTGTATTCAATGGACTGCAGGTTCCACTGCTCCGTCGCCTGCTTAAAGGCGACAATGGTATCCTGACTGAGCGTAATGACCTGCAGGCGATGGTTTTCAGGCCAGACATCAATGACATAGCCCTCAGGCTCTGTCACTGTTTGCACCAGGGGCGTAGCAGCAACCATAGTTGTTCTTCCTGTTATTGTTTTTCGGAAAACAGATCGATCAACAAAACGGCATAAAATGGTGTCATCTGTTTATTTCTGTCAGGCAATAATCCTGTCCAATCTATGCAATCGCATTTCATCAATCAATAAAAACCTGAATCCGTTCAGGCAATAAAACTGTCAGTCAGATAGTCCATAAGCTGTTGCAGGCGCTGGTCAACACAGTCTGGCCCACCGTGATGCAGCTATCTGCTGAGTGTCTATCCTAAGAATTTGCGCTGAGGGAATACAGGAATGAAAAACAGTTTTCTCGCTAATTCAGTAAATACAACGGTTCAGGATTTGCTAGGCGAACACAACACATTGGGTACATCATTAAACCTTTATAGTCAGAAAGGTTTTTTTCTGGATCAGGTGCATGAAAAAATACAAAAGCATGCCTCTTATCCCCGTTTGAAAAGAGCTTCTAATTTTTTATACACGTCCCGAGCGTACTCTATGTCGAAAAATCACAATGATTATGAAACGGGGCGCAGATTGTATGATCAGTGCATGACACCTGGTTTAGCTGATGAAGGAATAGCTGCCAATGCCCATGAGTGTGCGGCGCTTGTTATTTATTCAGCTCTGAGTTGCACAAATCTGGTTCAGGTTAATCGTGCAATTGTCATGAACCCGGGGCAAACCCCTTCCAGAAAGATCCTCCATGAGTTTGCCATCATTGGTGAAGTGACAGGCAATACAACCTGCGTAGCGATGCCCGCCAACAGAATAGCTGACTATTTAACAGATAAACTACTGCCCATGTCAGAACCTCCCTGGGCGGTTGATGCGGCTTTCAATATTGTCTGTCCATTAAAGGATTATATTAATTATCTTAGTCAGGCTATTTGTAATTTTATTCCGGCAGAAAAAATCGGGTCGACTGGAGGCAACAATAGACAGCCCCCGCTCCTGATAGGTCCGGATATCTCACCAATGGCTTTCTATGCCATGGTTTCTTGTGGCGAATTACTGGCTGTTGAAGTGACTCCGAAATCAACGCGTCTTAAAATTTCCGAGAATGAAGGAATTCTGAACTGCAATGATTTGTTTTAGCGACAACAGGAACTCTGCTGCAACTCTGCTGTAAACAGGTGAAAACCACGAATTGATCTGAATCACAAATCTCTGTATCCTGCCCCGCTTTTTATGCGTCAGCACAATTAATATGCCGACACTATTTTATATGCCGACATTATTTACACACCGACTATAGCCATCTACTTTTTAGAAGCTGGCGGCATCACCGGCTGTGTCCGGCAGCAGCGATTTACATGAGAGTTAGATAAGAATTACATGCGTCAACTAAACCCTGATAAACATACCACCGCCGTACTGGTCGTACTGACCCTGTTTGCTGTTGTCGGTCCAGTCTCCATTGATATATTCACACCGTCACTGCCTGCCATCACACAGTTCTTCAACACAGACCATGCCACCGCTCAATGGAGCGTGGGTATTTTTATGCTGGGTTTCTCTCTGTCCATGTTGATTGTTGGCCCGCTGAGTGATCGTTTTGGCCGTAAAAACACCCTGCTGGGCGGATACTCCCTGTACCTGCTGGCCACCATTGCGACCCTGACCACCAGCAGCATTCATCTGTTTATTGCTGCCCGTTTTGCCCAGGCGATATTCGGCTGTTTCGGTACCGCTGTTGCGCGAACCATTGCCCGTGATTATTACTCCGACAAAATGGAAGTAAAAATCCTGGCGTACATCAGCGCCTGTCTGACCATTGCTCCAATGGCAGCACCGATTGCCGGTGGTTATATCCAGCAATACGCTGGCTGGCAGTATAGTTTTCTGGTCATGGCGGCCTTCGCGATTGTCGCCATGCTGGCATTGACCCTGCTGCCGGAAAAAGCCGAGCGCAATGTTAACGCCACCACGGGTATGTTCAAGGGCTACTCTGCCGTTCTGACTGATCTGCGCTATATGCGTTTCTCTGTGGCTGCTGGTGTGGCTTTTGCCGGTGCCTTTGTCTTTGTCGCCGGTGCGCCTTTTGTTCTGATTGAGCAGCTGGGTATCAACCCGAAAGATTATGGCTTTATCTTTGCTTCTGCTTTTGCCGCTTATCTGGTCAGCGCCACCATGGGACCAAAGCTTACCGATCGCCTGAGCCGCGAGCAGGTCACTGTGCTGTCCGGTTCTACCCTGATGCTTGGCGCCCTGATCTCCATCGCCTCAGCGTGGTTCAGTGGTGGTGAATCTGTCATGGGTTATGTGGCGGGTATTGTGATATACGAGCTGGGTCTGGGTATTTTCAACCCGCTGTGTCAGGCTCGTGCTACTGAACATATGAAGAGCAATATCGGCACCGCATCGGGCCTGATCTTCTTCATTGAAATGCTGATGGCGACTCTGATCAGTGGTGCTGTCGGCCTGCTGCCTGTTGCCGGTACCATGACTCTGTCTGCTGTAACACTGGCCTCTGCAGCCTTTGCTTCCCTATGCCTGATGGGAACTGGCAAACCAGCTAAACAGCTGACTGCCCAGACGGCATAAACCGCCAGACGTTCAGTGCAGGAAGAGCCTGTGCTGAACGTTTTTTTCTATCCTCCCGCTTTCTGATACTATTCCAGCCTCAATACAATTCTGACCACTTAAACAAGAATGAACTGGTACACGATTTTATTGCATTTGACGTATTGCGCAGGTTGGGTAGAGCGAATGCAACCTACATGTCAAACGAAATAAAATCATTGACTGGCTGGAATCTGTACAGATGCTGTTACTATCAGAACAACGAATTCAAGAGGCACAGGAACGTGCCAGTCAGCTGCAGGAACGACTGCAACAACAGATTTTAATTCTGGACGGTGCTATGGGTACCATGATCCAGGGTTACCGGCTGGAAGAGGACGACTACCGGGGTGAGCGTTTTACCAGCCACCCCTGCGATGTGAAAGGCAATAACGACCTGCTGTGCCTGACCCGACCGGACATCATTCAGGAAATACATCAGTCCTATCTGGATGCCGGTGCCGATATTCTGGAAACCAACACCTTCAATGCCACCACTATTGCCATGGCAGACTACGAAATGGAGAGTCTGGTTCCGGAAATTAATCGTGAAGCGGCCAGGCTGGCAAGGGCGGTAGCTGACGCAGAAACCGCAAAAAATCCTGACAAACCCCGATTTGTTGCCGGCATCCTGGGCCCCACCAACCGTACCGCGTCTATTTCACCGGACGTCAACAACCCTGGCTATCGTAATGTCAGCTTTGAAGCACTGACAACCGCTTACCGCCAGGCAGCCATCGACCTGCTCGAAGGCGGTGCTGACATCCTGATGATCGAAACCATTTTCGATACTCTTAATGCCAAAGCCGCCATTTATGCTGTTAAAGACCTGTTCGATGAACTGGGTTTTGAACTGCCCATTATGATTTCCGGCACCATTACCGATGCGTCCGGACGCACCCTGTCGGGTCAAACAACAGAAGCCTTCTGGAATTCCGTGGCTCATGCCAACCCGCTGTCGGTAGGCCTGAACTGCGCCCTTGGCGCTAAAGAGCTGCGCCCTTATCTGGAAGACCTGTCAAACATCGCCGACACTTTCGTCAGCGCCCACCCCAACGCCGGTTTGCCCAACGCCTTTGGTGAGTATGACCAGACACCGGAACAGATGGCAGACATTGTTGCTGAATTTGCACAGTCCGGGCTGATCAATATCATTGGTGGCTGCTGCGGCAGCACCCCTGACCATATTGCCGCCATTGCTCAAAAGATGTCGTCTATTCCGCAACGGAAAGTGCCGGTTATCACCAAAGCCTGTCGTCTGAGTGGGCTGGAGCCGTTCAACATTGCTCAAGATTCGTTGTTTGTAAACGTCGGTGAACGCTGCAATGTGACCGGTTCTGCCCGCTTCAAGCGCCTGATTGTAGAAGAAGATTATGACACAGCGCTGGATGTTGCCCGTCAGCAGGTAGAAAACGGCGCCCAGGTCATTGACATCAATATGGACGAAGGCATGCTGGATGCCCGTCAGGCCATGGTCACCTTCCTGAACCTGATCGCTTCTGAGCCAGATATCTCCCGCGTGCCGATTATGGTGGACTCTTCCAAATGGGAGATCATTGAAGCCGGCCTGCAGTGTATTCAGGGTAAAGGGATCGTTAACTCCATCAGCCTGAAAGAAGGCGAAGAGCTGTTCCGTCACCATGCCAGACTGTGCCGGAATTACGGTGCTGCGGTGGTGGTAATGGCGTTTGATGAATCAGGTCAGGCAGACACCGAAGCCCGCAAGATTGAAATCTGCCAGCGCTCTTACGACATTCTGGTCAACGACATTGGCTTCCCACCGGAAGATATTATCTTTGACCCGAATATCTTCGCCGTCGCTACCGGCATTGAAGAACACAATAACTACGCCGTTGACTTTATCAACGCTACCCGCTTTATTCGCGACAGTCTGCCCCACGCCATGGTGTCCGGTGGCGTCAGCAATGTCTCCTTCTCATTCCGTGGCAATAACCCGGTTCGTGAAGCCATCCATGCCGTCTTCCTGTATCACGCCATTAAAAATGGGCTGACCATGGGCATTGTCAACGCGGGACAGCTGGCGATCTATGAAGATATTCCTGCCGAACTGCGTAACCGGGTAGAAGACGTTGTGCTGAACCGGACTCCGGAAGGTACCGATGCACTGCTGACCATTGCCGACGAGTATCGTGGTGACGGGACAGCACAAAAACAGGTAGAAGATTTAAGCTGGCGGGAACTGCCCGTTAATAAACGACTCGAACATGCGCTGGTTAAAGGCATTACCACCTACATTGTCGAAGATACAGAAGCCGCCCGGCAGGCGGCAGAACGCCCCATACAGGTCATCGAAGGCCCATTAATGGACGGCATGAACGTGGTGGGCGACCTGTTTGGTTCCGGTAAAATGTTTCTGCCCCAGGTGGTAAAAAGCGCCCGGGTAATGAAACAGGCTGTCGCTCATCTGGTGCCGTTTATTGAGGAAGAAAAAGGCGACAAGGTTCGCTCTAATGGCAGGATTCTGATGGCAACGGTCAAAGGCGATGTCCACGATATCGGCAAGAATATTGTCGGCGTGGTACTGGCCTGTAATAACTTTGAAGTGATTGACCTGGGCGTTATGGTTCCCTGTGAGAAAATCCTGCAAACAGCTGTTGAGGAACAGGTCGATATTATCGGCCTGAGCGGGCTGATCACCCCTTCTCTGGATGAAATGGTTCATGTCGCCAGTGAAATGCAGCGTCAGGGCATTAACCTGCCACTGATGATTGGTGGTGCCACTACGTCTAAAGCCCATACAGCGGTTAAAATCGAACCGGAATATCATGATGACCTTGCCGTCTATGTAACAGACGCCTCCCGCAGTGTCGGGGTGGCTACCCGGCTGATCAGTCAGGAACTGAAGCCCCAACTGGTAGAAGAAACCCGTGCCGAATACGACAAAATCAGGGTTCGCCATAATAAGCGCAACAATAAACGTCAACTGCTGACCTATCAGGAAGCCATTGATAATCGCTTTCAGCCAGACTGGAACGGTTACCAGCCACCTGCTCCCGCTTTCACGGGTGTAAAAGTATTTGAGGACTTCCCTCTGGAACAGCTGGTTGACTACATCGACTGGACACCGTTCTTTATCACCTGGAACCTTGCGGGCAAGTTCCCTGCCATTCTGAACGACGAGGTCGTGGGCGAAGCCGCCACCAGTTTGTACAACGATGCCCGAACCATGCTGGATGAACTGATTCAGCAGAAGCAAATCAGGGCTCGTGCCGCCATTGGTTTCTGGCCAGCTGCACAAACAGATTTTGATGATATTGAGTTGTACAGCGATGATTCCCGCTCAGAGGTGTTGACCCGCCTGCACCACCTTCGCCAGCAGACACCCAAACCTGAAGACAAGCCTAATTACGCCCTGTCAGACTTTGTTGCACCAAAAGCAACGGGATTGAACGATTACATCGGCGGCTTTATCACCACGGCGGGCATTGGCGCGGAGGATCTGGCAAAAACCTATGAAGAAGCCGGTGACGATTACAACAGCATTATGGTCAAGGCACTGGCCGACCGGCTGGCAGAAGCCTTTGCCGAGTGCATGCATGAGAAAGTGCGGAAAGAGTTCTGGCACTATGCTCCGCAAGAGTCTCTGAGTAATGAACAGCTCATCAAAGAACAGTACTCCGGCATTCGCCCTGCCCCCGGTTATCCCGCCTGCCCTGACCACACTGAAAAAGCCACACTCTTCAATCTGCTGAAGGGGGAACATAATGCACAGGTGTCGCTTACCGAGCATTTCGCGATGATGCCTGCCGCCAGTGTCAGTGGCTGGTATTTCTCACACCCGGAGTCAAAATACTTTGGACTCGGCAAAATTACGCCTGATCAGGTGGCTTCCTACGCCGCCCGCAAAGGCATTTCTGTCGAAGAGGCTGAGAAGTGGCTCAGACCTAACCTGGCATAATGCTTTCAGGCAGCCTTTCTGTGCGCAGAAGGGCTGCCTTCCTTTATTCAGTCCTCGCCAACCTGATTCCGAACCATTACAATCGCCCCTGAATTCCATAAGCCTGGCTTTTACTTTTCCCATGAGGCAGAGACCGCCTTGAAGCAGCGCAGTCTGACCATTCTAAAACTGGCAACCCCCATTATTCTTGCCATGCTGTCACAGAGCCTGCTGAACCTGGTGGATGCTGCGCTGGTTGGCCCCCTGGGTGAAGAGGCGCTGGCAGCGGTTGGAGCTGGCAGTTATGCCAACTTTGTTGCGCTGGCTTTAGTGGCCGGGCTCTCTGCGGGTGTCCAGGCACAGGTGGCACGCCGATGTGGCGCAGGCCAGAAAGCCAGTTGCGCGGTACCTGTTAATCACGGGATTATCATTGCCCTGCTCTTTGCCTTGCCGGCCAGCCTGTTGCTGATGATCATGGCCCCCTGGATTCTGCAACTGTTCAGCCAGGGCGGCGTGGTACACAATGCTGCCGAAACCTATTTCCGCATTCGTGTTATGGCACTGATGGCCGCAGCGATGAGCCTGTCCTTTCGGGGGTACTGGAACGGTACAGAGCAGCCATCCGGTTTTTTACGGATTCTGGTGATTTCCCACCTGTTCAATGCCGTAGTCAGCTATATCCTGATTTACGGCAAACTCGGTCTGCCTGCCATGGGTGTAGCCGGTGCAGCGATGGGTACCTTCCTTGCCATGCATCTTGGCGCGTTGCTGAATCTGACTGTACTGTTCCGGCAGGTCTCTCATCATGGTTTTCTGCAACCTTTCCGTCGTAGCGACTGGCTGAACCTGAAAACCCTGATCAAACTGGCTGTTCCCGATTCATTGCAGCAAACCCTGTTTGCCCTGGGCATCATGCTGTTTTTTGCCATTATCGCCCAGCTGGGTACCCGGGAGATGGCTATTGCCCATGTGTTGATGAATATTTCGTTGTTCCTGATTCTTCCCGGTATCGGTCTGGGTATGGCGGCCAACACGCTGGTCAGTCAGGAGCTTGGCGCAAAGAAGCCGGAAATGGCTACCACCTGGGGCTGGAGTACCGTCGGGATAGCCACAATATTGCTCAGTATTCTGAGTCTGCCACTGCTTTTTGTCCCTGAATGGGTACTGGGAATATTCCTGCATGAGCCGGAACTGATTAACACTGCCAGGCTGCCACTGCAGTTGACAGGAGTCGGCATTATTCTGGACTCTGCCTCTCTGGTACTGACCCAGACCCTGCTCGGAGCGGGTGCTAATAAAACCGTGCTGGGTATACGATTCGGGGCTCAGTGGGGTTTTCTTCTGCCCGTCAGCTGGCTACTGGGAACAATTGTGGGAGCCGGTTTAACGACACTCTGGTTGCTGACGATTTTACAACGACTAATCAGCTCTACGGCTTTTATTGTGGTCTGGCAAAGGCGGCAGTGGAGTCATATCAGAATTTGACAGGGCTCCTTTATAGGATCACTGGTAACGGTCAGGATATATTTCAAGATGGCTAACTGGAGGCAATCCTATTACAACTCCTGCGGTTCGGCTGCCTTGTTATGTGGTGCATTTGAACTGGGTATCAGAACCATTCCGCAAAACGATGATTACAAGTCCATGAGTACGGGACCACAGCCTCTGAAGGTGAATCCTGACTGTGAAGTAATTCTGTACCAGATAATAAGTAACAACCCTTTCAGTACCAATCCCGAACTCTGGGGTTTTAGCATGCCTTCTCAGATTATCAAATGCTGCAAAATGCTTGGCCTGAATGCATTTGCCATTGCCCGAAAATCATTCAGCATTTTCGTGCTAAAAGCAATGTTCAGGGAAGAGTTAGCTAAACTCCGTTGCTCGCATGCATTAGTAGAGCAATCAAAGAAAACCCTGCCAAAAGGCATTTTAAACACAGCCCTTGCCATGCATCAGCGCGAGCTGAAGGTAGTCAGACACCGAAATGGTGACTTACATTATATTATGGTTCGCCCCGATGGCACTGCAATGGATCCCTCGCTTGGCAAGACTTTCCCCAGTGTAATTGATTTCAAAAGAACTCTGAATATGCACGGAACAGGACTTTCACTAATCATCCAAAAAAGCTGACTGGCTATTTTTCAGTGGAATCGATCAAAGAGCCCTGTATAAAAGACTTACTGGGTCAACAACAGCCTGATGCCTGCCTGGCGGCTGGACGATGTGCTGTAGGATGATAATACTCTGAACCGGTCAGACGTTATGCCATCAGCCTTCAGCTGTTCCTGCAACATAGCCTGCTGCCGCTGCCGGGTGACTATCTGTTCATCTGCACCTTTAACACCCTCAGACAGGGTGACAGGTAACTCTATATTAACCAGCAACTGTCGTGAACCATCACGCTTGAGTGCTGAAAGTACTTCGCGATACGTATCATTACGCGACAACTGATCAGCATTGACTGGCAGCCGGTCAATATAAAAAGCCATGGGGGAATCATCACTGCCTGATTCCGCCCCAGCCTCTACGGTGAATTCATCCACCAGTGTATAAACCCGGCGATTCCCCCGCTTAACGGAGTACACGGTGTAGTAAACGACTTCCTCTGGTCTTACT
Organism: Endozoicomonas gorgoniicola; assembly: GCF_025562715.2. Taxonomy (NCBI): domain Bacteria; kingdom Pseudomonadati; phylum Pseudomonadota; class Gammaproteobacteria; order Oceanospirillales; family Endozoicomonadaceae; genus Endozoicomonas; species Endozoicomonas gorgoniicola. The sequence goes on along the minus strand of NZ_JAPFCC010000001.1, from coordinate 1,568,904 downwards.
TTCCTGCCAAGAAAGTAGTGCTGTTCTCTGCTCATGCCGTAGAGTGTTGATACACGAAAAATATTGTTGGCCCAGAAATTACTGTCACCACAACCAAAGCTGTCACAACTGAACAAGGGCTCAACATTCCGGGCTTTTAACTGTTGTATAAAAAACTGGTAACCATCGTCACTTTCGTGACCTGATGGCAGTTGATAAACCCGTCTTTCCAGGTGTCCATCCAGACGCTGCATTTCATCCGCCAGTACGACACTGTTCACCTTTTTCATTGGGCTGCTGACAATCGGGTGGTTACTGCGCTGTTCATCAACCCTGAGACTGACAGAAGCAGCCGGATACGGCTGAAGATCGAGTGCTGTGGCAGTCATGGGAATAATGGTCGTCAGCAGAAATGCGGTTCTGACAGGCGACAGGCAAACTTGCCGGAGGGTATGAATGAGTTGATTCGCTCTAACCATGAGTCGGATTCTACATCTTGTTATCAACGGTGACAGAGTATCACAAGCTTACCAATACATAACAGTGCCGGAATCACAATGGGCTGTGTAGAAACCAGAAGGGAGGTAAATATCCTGAATCATCCTATGACTTGGGCTTGTATGCCTTTATGGCTTCTTCCAGTATGCTTTTAATGCCCGCTTTTCGTTCAGCAAGAATATCGCGGGTCAGCGACTCGACCGTATATCCTTCCTCTTCCAGTAGCTTTATCTTACCCATTGCTGTCCCTTCAGCATCTTTTTTCAACTCGGGCTCAGCGGTTCGCAGAATCCTGTCAGCGCTTAAAAAGGCTTTTCTGGACGAGGAAAACAGTGGGAGGTCATGGTAGGTTTGCAGGTCTTTATGCAGGCGTGTCGTTAGCCGCTGTTCCAGCAGGGCGTAATTCTGATCCCAGACATCATCCAGTGAGCGCCTTTCTCCTTCTTTCATAAGCTGATCCTGAGATTGGATCATGTTACGCAGTCGTGTCACAGCTGAACGTTTGTTTTGTAGTTTTTTTTCCAGCCCCCCACGCTTATCATCATCTGTTTTCGGACTGGTCAGCTGTATCTCAAGCTTGTCGATTTCCCTTATCGTGTTTTTTAAGTCCTCCCGCAGGGCTATGCCAGAAACCGGCTCCAGCCCCATACAGGTTCGAAACAGGAACTCCTGCTTCTCATGGGTCATTGAACCTTTTTGAATTAAATTGCTGGTATAGCTACCCACCATCGCCCCGTCTTTGGCTTTTCCTGCCTGTTGAATCTGCAATATTGTAGAAGCCTGTAATGCCAGCTTTTTCTTGTTCTGTGGTTTAAAGAGGGTTACACCTGAAACATTAAACGACGAGTATGTGAGATAGCTACCATGAGTGACCAGTTCAATCATGCCACTGTAAAACGCTTCCTGGAGTTCTGCTGGCGGACTGCTGCCCTGGTAATGCTCCTTAACGTGGTCCATGACCTTGGTAGTGTATTGCGTGAACGCCTTCTGCAGGCTTTTTACATCCTTCGCTTCCAGTCCGTTTTTGACAATTTGCCCAACAGTCTTGGGTAATGGCAACGCCTTTATACCGGCTCTGCCGGAGGGTACCAGTGGAGGTATATCCCGGTTTGCTTCAACAGAGGCCCCGGGCAGTTCAGTTTGACCTGTCAGAAGTTCAGCCTGAGAAGCCTTTGACTTTAAATCAGGCTTGGGAGGAATGGGTGGTTTGGTGGAAACTTGATGTCTGGCCTTTGACTTTAGGTTTGGCTTGGGAGGAATTGCTGGCTTGGTAGATGGTTTTGATGTCTTGCTGGTACTGTTTCCATTACGAATCTGGCTGGGTTTGGGATTATTAAGTATCTGTTTAACGGCTTCAGGGGGAAGCACCCGGGTCATTCTCTCCCTGAGCAACATGTGCCTGGGTATACCACCAGTACTGGCTGACTGCTGCTTTGACAGATATTTTACCGGCTCCGGAACAGCGGATATTTTGTCCCTGCCCAGACCACTACCGTCAACAGGCTCAGCATTTTGATCGGAAGCCTTGAACCCAGCAGTCTGAAGGTTCAGTGATAATTTGTTTTCGGGAAAACCTGACATAGGCGTTTCTTATTTTATGGTCAACAGGTGATTTTTTAATAGTAGTTAAGTAAGCCTGAAAACCTGCCTGCTTTGAATTAAGCTCAATATTTTAAAAAATTCTGCTTAATAACTGACAACGCTCAGTCAATCTGGCAGCAAATCTGTTTCCTGCGTCAAAAACTGGACTTAGAGGGATCACCCGCTTATGTCTTATGGTCTTTGCTGTTTTTTTCAGGCTTGACTTGAACTTACAGACAGGCAGGACGTTCAAAGATAATGGTTGAACTCTAACAAAATCAAGGTATTATAGGCGCACATGAGCAGTAACGCTGCCTGTCGGAGCGTAGCGCAGCCTGGTAGCGCACCACAATGGGGTTGTGGGGGTCGGAGGTTCAAATCCTCTCGCTCCGACCAATAAATTTTTAGAAAAGAGTACTTGCCTTGCTGATCATTTAAGCTTCTGCTTAACGATCACCTATCCTGATTAATCTTCCCTAAACCAGATAATTCAGAAAACTCGGTCCCTGAGTTTATTATCCTGACCAAAAACAAGCTGTATAGCGAATAAAATAAATGCCTTTTCAGTAAAGGATCAACTGAATAAACAGCTGATCCTTCGCTTTGCTTTTCAAGCAATACACAGCGATGAAGAATTATCCAGTAACTTCCTGATAACTTGCATAACCCCGAACTGCTCATTACTTGGAGCATTAAAACGAGCAAAAGCTTTCACGTCTTTGTGAGCGTTTTCTACAGCATAGGAATAGTAACTGGCCTGCAGCATTTCAATGTCATTGAAGTAATCACCAAAACTCATGGTTTGCTCATAGGTAAAACCCAGAGACTTTTGCAGGTATTCAATGGCTTTACCCTTAGAGGCTTCAATATTCATCAGATCCAGCCAGATTTGACCACTGACTACCACCTGATGATCATTACCAAACCGCTGTTTAAGCGTAGGGTAAACATTTTCCTCAGTACCATCAAAATGGCAGATCGCTACTTTGATGAAATCATCTTCAACCCTTTTCAGATCATCGACCTGTTCGCAACGATGGTGATACTTCTTAATTTCAGCCATCGCCTGTTGATCGCTGGTTTCAACATAAGCCGATCGTTTACCACACAGCACCAGATGGGCTCCCTGAACGCCCCTGGCCTCATCAATAATTTGGTGAGTAGCTGTCTTATTAATGGTGCAGCTATACAACTCTTTGTCTTTATGCATAACCAGCGTGCCGTTTTCAGCAATAAAAATCATCCGATCTTTGATTGGCTTGAACGTTTCTCTCAGACTGTAGTATTGTCTTCCGGAAGCAGCAGCAAACAGAATACCTCTTTGTTCAAGTTGCTGATGGAGATCAAAAAAGGCTGAGTCCAGCTGTCCCTGTCCATCAAGCAGGGTTCCGTCCATATCAGTGGCAATAAATTTTACAGAAGAATCGGTCATGTAATCCTGCGCTGGTTAATATGTAGAATGCTTAACAGCTTAATAGCTGCCGCAATCTTATTGACTGATTGACTGAATTTCAATGAGGAAACATTCGTGCAATCTGTCCGGTCACGAAAGGTACAAAAAAAGCCAGTGCATAATGCAAATGACCTTCTAATTTTAAGTCAGTACATCTTTTACAGAACGTACTGCCCGAAATGTCTTAACAATAGCTGTCTGTTTCAGATAAGAATATTCATCAAAAACATTGCAATAAAGGCATTAATAATACCAATACCAATACCAATACCAATCATCACCGGATAGAGACTTTCTTTGGTACCAACAACACCCAGAATTCGACCAACATCCCCAGAGTACTCAGGGCTTCTGTCACGTTCAAAGCCTTAATTAAATAATGATTAATAACATCAGAGCCAGTAACAGTCGATAAATGACAAATGGCATCAATCCTGCCCGACTGATCATGCCAAGGAAAAAATGAATACATAGCATAGCACTGGCACCGGAAATCAGCGCTCCGGCGATCAGTTCACTCCAGATCACCACCTCAGTAGATTTCACCAGATCCAGGATCACCAGCAAACTGGCACCCAGTGTAACGGGGATTGAGAGCAGGAAAGAAAATCGTGCGGCGGTTTCCCGTTTAAAACCGAGCATCAGGGCAGCAGTAATGGTGATTCCGGAGCGTGAAGTACCCGGAATCAGGGCGATGGCTTGGGCAAAACCAATCGCCATGGCAGATTTCAGAGTCATACCTGACATACTGGTTTTACGTTTGCCAAAATAATCAGCAACGCCCATCAGGGTGCCAAATATCAGAGTTGTAGCAATAATGACATGCGTGGAGCGCATGGCTTCGTCAATCCCATACATTTTCAGCAACAACCCGAAAATAACCGCAGGAAATGTCGCCAATCCAACGTACCATGCCATCCGGCTGTATTCTGTGGTTCCTTTGCCTGCCAGTGAAAGCGTCCAGTCTCGGATCAGCAACCAGATATCCTTGCGAAAATACAACATCACGGCAACCAGTGTGCCGATATGCACCGCAGCATCAAAGGCAATTCCCTGGTCCTCCCAACCCAGCAGTTGCGCTGGAAGAATCAGGTGTCCTGAGCTGGAAATAGGCAGAAACTCGGTAATGCCCTGTATCAGGGCGAGTACAGTAATTTGAACAGCATCCATAATGATTAAGCGCTACAACTTTTATTAACGAAAATACAGACAATAAAAAAGGCATACAGGCGCTGTAATTGGCTCCTGTATGCCTTTCAGATACTATTGACAGCCAGTAGTATCTCTGGCGACAAACAATCAGTTACTTGCGGAACGTATCATAACAGTAATTCGTGGCCTCTATAAAACCTTCAATACTGCCACAATCGAAACGCTGCCCCTTGAATTTGTACGCTAGGACCTATGTACGGGACAAAACATTTAACAGCTCCTGAAATGCAATCTGATCATTTTTTGCGCATTTGTTTTTAAGTACTCGTCTGAGCATGTCAAGCCCCAGTCTGAACAGACTTTTTGCTGGTCTGTTATGTTTATTCAGTGGGAGCTGATTAGCCTCACCGTAATGCCAGTGCCCCACAAGCAGACACCACGCGAACGCAATGGCGAGGAGTCCCATAAGTTTGTCCATGCGGTCGTGCTTCGTCATATGTGTAGACTCCATATCGAACCCACGACTTTTCAAACAACCAAACAGCGTTTCTATATCCCAGCGTTTGTAATAGTCCTCGATCATGCCGTCCGGCTTTTCAGTAGCCACAACTATGAGCAACCCTTTCAAGGTGCGGTGCGCAGCAATGTAAAGCGGTACTCCCGCCACTTTTTTTCTGGTATGCCAAGTGACGGTTTGATTAAACTTCACACTACGGCAAAGCTTCCCCGCTGTGGTTTTGCGATTGTCATGCTCTACTGCGACATCACCTTTTATACGGAGGCGACACAATATTTTCTTCTGTCGCAACCACTCAAACCAGTCATGACCTATGAACTCACGATCAGCCAGAAGGTTGTCAATTTTTTCCGCCGGAATAATCTTCAAAACCCGCTCTATCAAGGCAATGCGTTCATCTGTATTGGAGTTGCCACCACGTTTGTCCAGACACTCCCAGACAATGGGTATAGAGTTTCCTTGCCAGGAAATAGAGACCACCAGATAGTTCACATCCTTAGAGCCATGCTTCCAATTGGTTCTGTCCATGCATAGCGTATAGCGATCCATATCGAGGCAGCTCAGGATAAATTCCCCCAACTGCTCATAGCTGTATTCGTAACCAGCAAAGAACCGTTTGATGCGTCGATAACTGGATTCGGCATCGGCTTCAGACTGGAACTCTTCGGCTACTCGGTAGAGATTAGTAGAACGGGCGCGTATCAAAGATAGAACAAATTGTGAGATGAAGTTGATTCGGGCTTGATGCAGGGGTAAATGAGCCTTAAGCTTCTCGGCTAATGAGCTGACTTCTTCCATGTACGACAACGGTAAACTTTACGGAGTTGAGAGACCGGATAGGTTACCTGATGGAAAGGTCAGCTCATACCCTCCAGACCCGATAAATCAAGAGTTTATAATTTTTTGTCCCGTACATAGCGCTAGGACACAACCACGTTCAGCCTGAGCCATCAGGGCATCGGTGATCTGTATTTCACCACCTTTTCCTGGCTGAGTGTCGGTGATCAGATCAAAAATATCCGGAGTCAGGATATAACGACCAATAATGGCCAGGTTGCTAGGAGCCTGACCGAGAATAGCTTAGGCAGTCCTCCTAAAGGTTTCGCAAAATTCAAAATGAGCAAAAAACAACCACTTTTTGAGGTTGATTTGCTCATTTTTGCCAATTTACAGCTTTTCTTTACCTTTATGCCGCTTTTTCAACCTTTTTTAAATCCTCAAGACTGAGTGACCCCGTTAAAGCTTTCTTCACAATTTTTTTGAAATTATGCACTGTGCATACCAGTGAAAACTCTGCTTCCACTTTCTCTTTCCCGCGCAGACTGAAACTCCTGAATCCAGAGTTTTTTATCTGACCAAACGGCGGTTCCGCTATTACTTTGCGACGTTCGTATACCGCTTTCGCTTCGCTTGTTTCCATTTTTTTATTCATGGTTTGTCGTGCAGTTTCAAACTTGTCTGTGCGAATTACCTTGCCTGCACTTTTCTTGGAGCCACTGCATCTGGAGCGGTAAGCGCACTCTCGGCATACTTCCTTGTTTGCCCGGTAGCCTTTCCTCTTAGCTTTACTGGCTGGATTGGTAACCAATTTTTCCCCAGCCGGACAGATGAAGACGTCAGCTTCAATATTGTATGTAAAATCCGCTTTGACAAATTTTCGATCAGTATTTTCAAGGTCCGTAACAGCCGGTTTTTCTTCCTTGTCAGTAGCGATATAACCGTCTATTCCATGTTTATCCAAGGTGTGCAGATTTGGCCCTGAAAAATAGCCGTTGTCCATACTCCATTTATCCACAGCCGCGCCATCGGTAGATTCTGACAAAGCCTGAAGAGCAGGCTCTACTTCCTGTACGTCGTTGGCGCGTTGACTGATGTGTTGGCCGACAATGATCTGGTGATCCGCATCTACATTAATTTGAGCATTGTAGCTGTATTCGCAGTACCCCTTCTTGCTCATCATCCGGGCATCATGGTCTGCAAAGCTAATCTGTTTCTTGTCGTCTATTGGCTCGTCCGGATTGAGGGCTTTCTCACGCTCTTCCAGTGCTTTTTTAGCAGCCTTAATTTTCTTCAGCCGTTCTTCTTTAAACAGGAGGTCTTCAGGAATACTGTAGCCATTGGTTTCTTTGTAGGCGTCGTCTTCTTCCTGATCGCACTGGCTGGCTTTTTTGATCAGTTCATCAACCTCAGCGCTGAGTTCTGCCTCTTTGGCTTTAAGCCGGCCGTAGCTCATGGCCTTATGCTTTGAACTGTTGGCTTTGAATTTCGAACCATCCAGGCTGATATGCCCAAGCGATGCCAGTTTCAGCTCCATCGCCAGCTTGACGGACTGTTTGAAACAGTCATGAAAAAACGACAGGTTGTTTTTGCGGAAGTCCCCCAGGACCCGGAAGTTTGGGCAATTCATCTGAGAGATGTACATGAATGCCAGATCCTGCCGACACCGTTTTTCTATTTCACGGGAGCTGAATACACCATGACTGTAGGCGTAGATCAGGATACCTACGATCAGCTTGGGTGGGTAGGCATGCTGTCCAAGGTGATGGTACTGCTTTTCAACTTCCGAGGTATCAATGTTCTGGAAGATGGTCTCATAGATGTAGCAGTCATGATCTTTGGGAAGAAGATCAAAGATGTTGGTTGGAAACAGCAGGTGCTGGTCGAACTCAACAGGGCTATCCTTGAATTTTGGTGGTGGCGACATCAGGCTTCATCAGGGCTGCGTTTTGAACGCTATTATATCAGATAAATCCTATTCTCGGTCAGGCTCCTAGGAGCCTGACCGAGAATAGCTTAGGCAGTCCTCCTAAAGGTTTCGCAAAATTCAAAATGAGCAAAAAACAACCACTTTTTGAGGTTGATTTGCTCATTTTTGCCAATTTACAGCTTTTCTTTACCTTTATGCCGCTTTTTCAACCTTTTTTAAATCCTCAAGACGGAGTGACCCCGTTAAAGCTTTCTTCACAATTTTTTTGAAATTATGCACTGTGCATACCAGTGAAAACTCTGCTTCCACTTTCTCTTTCCCGCGCAGACTGAAACTCCTGAATCCAGAGTTTTTTATCTGACCAAACGGCGGTTCCGCTATTACTTTGCGACGTTCGTATACCGCTTTCGCTTCGCTTGTTTCCATTTTTTTATTCATGGCTTGTCGTGCAGTTTCAAACTTGTCTGTGCGAATTACCTTGCCTGCACTTTTCTTGGAGCCACTGCATCTGGAGCGGTAAGCGCACTCTCGGCATACTTCCTTGTTTGCCCGGTAGCCTTTCCTCTTAGCTTTACTGGCTGGATTGGTAACCAATTTTTCCCCAGCCGGACAGATGAAGACGTCAGCTTCAATATTGTATGTAAAATCCGCTTTGACAAATTTTCGATCAGTATTTTCAAGGTTCGTGACAGCCGGTTTTTCTTCCTTATCAGTAGCGATATAACCGTCTATTCCGTGTTTATCCAAGGTGTGCAGATTTGGCCCTGAAAAATAGCCGTTGTCCATACTCCATTTATCCACAGCTGCGCCATCGGTAGATTCTGACAAAGCCTGAAGAGCAGGTTCTACTTCCTGTACGTCGTTGGCGCGCTGGCTGATGTGTTGGCCAACAATGATCTGGTGATCCGCATCTACATTAATTTGGGCATTGTAGCTGTATTCGCAGTACCCTTTCTTGCTCATCACCCGGGCATCATGGTCTGCAAAGCTAATCTGTTTCTTGTCGTCTATTGGCTCGTCCGGATTGAGGGCTTTCTCACGCTCTTCCAGTGCTTTTTTGGCAGCCTTAATTTTCTTCAGCCGTTCTTCTTTAAACTGGAGGTCTTCAGGAATACTGTAGCCATTGGTTTCTTTGTAGGCGTCGTCTTCTTCCTGATCGCACTGGCTGGCTTTTTTGATCAGTTCATCAACCTCAGCGCTGAGTTCTGCCTCTTTGGCTTTAAGCCGGCCGTAGCTCATGGCCTTATGCTTTGAACTGTTGGCTTTGAATTTCGAACCATCCAGGCTGATATGCCCAAGCGATGCCAGTTTCAGCTCCATCGCCAGCTTGACGGACTGTTTGAAACAGTCATGAAAAAACGACAGGTTGTTTTTGCGGAAGTCCCCCAGGACCCGAAAGTTTGGGCAATTCATCTGAGAGATGTACATGAATGCCAAGTCCTGCCGACACCGTTTTTCTATTTCACGGGAGCTGAATACACCATGACTGTAGGCGTAGATCAGGATACCTACGATCAGCTTGGGTGGGTAGGCATGCTGTCCAAGGTGATGGTACTGCTTTTCAACTTCCGAGGTATCAATGTTCTGGAAGATGGTCTCATAGATGTAGCAGTCATGATCTTTGGGAAGAAGATCAAAGATGTTGGTTGGAAACAGCAGGTGCTGGTCGAACTCAACAGGGCTATCCTTGAATTTTGGTGGTGGCGACATCAGGCTTCATCAGGGCTGCGTTTTGAACGCTATTATATCAGATAAATCCTATTCTCGGTCAGGCTCCTAGGAGCCTATTATCGCCGGATGAGAAGTAAGCTGGGTGCACCCAAAGCGATTACAGCGACTGCACACAAACTTGCACGACTGATTTATAGCATGCTGAAAAATGGATCAGAATATGTTGAGCGAGGTCAGGATTACTCAGAAGGAGCAGTATCGTGACCGAGTGATTAAAAATATGAAAAAGCGTGCAGAAGAAATGGGGTACAAGCTGGTCAGGGTTGAAACAGCCTCACCAGCTTGACTCTGTGCAAGTGGCGAGACCGGAGGAGTTACTCAGAAGCGGACTAGCCCACCCTGCGGGCATACATCCCAGAGTAACTCTTTTACTAAGCTAACCTTGAGCCTTCGTTCTACGATAAGAAGGAAGGCATATCCAGGCCAAAGGCCGAACGCACACTGGTGCCCCGTGCCCGGAGTTTAGCGTGGTCGGGAGGCTGGCGACCGCATCACTGATGACGCCTGGCGATCTCGTTCGGAAGACTGCATATGATCGACAGCCCCATACCCAGATATGCCTTCGCTCTGGAGTATAGGTAGGCAGTCATGAAGCACAACCCAAAACCCACTAAAGCACAAAAACGAATATCTGGTCACCTTAAAACCGTCAACCTCTACGCGGCAGGCATTGATATTGGCTCAGAGTTCCACTTTGTTGCTGTCCCTGAAGAGCTGGATGATAAGCCTGTCCGGTCTTTTGCCTGCTTCACTGCTGATCTCGAGATGATGGCCCAGTGGCTTGTATGTATCGGGATTACCACCGTAGTCATGGAGTCCACCGGAATATACTGGATTCCTGCTTTCGAAATGCTTGAAGAGCACGGGCTTGAAGTCAGGCTGGTGAATGCACGCCACGTTAAAAACGTCCCTGGTCGTAAAAGTGACGTACAGGACTGCCAGTGGTTACAACAACTGCATACACATGGCTTGCTTGAAGGTGCTTTTCGTCCTGAAGATCAGGTGTGCGCTCTGCGTGCTTACATGCGCCAACGTGAAACCCTGATCCGCTATCGAGCGTCGCACATACAGCACATGCAGAAAGCCTTACGCCAAATGAACCTGCTGCTGGATAATGTCGTTTCGGATGTTACCGGCAAAACCGGGATGAGCATCATTCGTTCCATCCTCAGGGGTGAGCGCGATCCTGTAGTATTGGCGAGCCACCGTGATTCCCATTGCAAGAAATCAGAGCAAGTCATTGCTAAATCATTGCATGGACACTATCGGGCAGAGCATTTGTTTGCTTTGAAGCAGGCCGTTGAGCTTTATGATTTTTACGAAAAGGAAATCGAAGCTTGTGATAAGGCGCTTGAGAATCAGCTGAGTCAGTTCGATGATCAGGTCGAAAGCGCCTCCTTGCCTGCAAAGAGAAAATCAGCCAGCGCCCCCGGTTTTGATGTAAGAGCTCACCTTTACAGGATGACCGGGGTCGATCTGACAGCGATCGAGGGGATAGAAGAAAATACCGCCCTGAAAGTTATTTCTGAGACCGGGACGGACATGAACCGCTGGCCGACAGAGAAGCACTTTTGTTCTTGGCTGGGGCTGAGTCCCGGAAACAAAATATCCGGGGGAAAGGTGTTAAGCAGTAAGACCAAAAGGATTCCAAACAGGGCTGCTTCAGCTCTGAGGATGGCCGCACTGACACTGGTAAATTCAAAAAGTGCCCTAGGAGCCTATTATCGCCGGATGAGAAGTAAGCTGGGTGCACCCAAAGCGATTACAGCGACTGCACACAAACTTGCACGACTGATTTATAGCATGCTGAAAAATGGATCAGAATATGTTGAGCGAGGTCAGGATTACTACGAGGAGCAGTATCGTGACCGAGTGATTAAAAATATGAAAAAGCGTGCAGAAGAAATGGGGTACAAGCTGGTCAGGGTTGAAACAGCCTCACCAGCTTGACTCTGTGCAAGTGGCGAGACCGGAGGAGTTACTCAGAAGTTCTTAAAACATGAACGTTCGGTAAAATATTTAGCGTCGGCGCAGCCAACCCCGTCAGGCACACAATTTAAACCTGCCTGAACCGTTTAAATCATTGGTTCTGAGTTCATTTATGCCGCTTTTTCCAAAAAACTATCCGAACGTTCGTTTTTATCCGGCAATTTCAGCTCTAATTTTTGCTCATATCGGTTCCAGCAGCCACGAATTCGAAACTGCGGAATAATCCAAAACAGCGCGCGCCTAAGCATTCCGGCCGTGACAGTATCGGGATGCCTCCAGGCAGTTTTGGCCAGGGCAATAGCCGCTGGATTTTGACAAATGGTCAGCAATTGCAACAGCGCATACCCTGCCATTTTAATGTGCATCCATCGTAACAGCGTTCTGAGTTTCTGCTGCCATAAATGCTTGCATCCAAACTCGTGTTTCAGTTGCTGGAACATAGGCTCTATAGGCCACCTGAGCGAGTAGGCTAATAGCACTTCATCGGCTTTCAGGTCAGGATTGGTGGACAGAAATAGTTTGGTTTCTGTTTCTCCCTTGTCGTTTTCAAAACGACTCCAGACGATTCGGACAATACGGCCTTTCAAAAAACGAGCCCGGCAAATACAGGAACGAAAAGAGACAGTCCGGTTCTTTCTGTAAAGCCAGAGAGTCATCTTGGTCTCTGGTAATTTCTCTACTTCCTCAGGTGTCATTTTGACACCATACTTACGCTTGCGGCCTTTCCTTTTGAAAGGAGAGGGAGGAAGCGCATCGACTGGAAGCGCATAAAGTGCCCGGTTTTTGGGTATATGGCCAATGACCTCATACCCAAGCTCAAGCGCGGGCTGCATCATGGTGTGATTCATAAACCAGCAGTCAGTGAGTAGCCGCAAAGCTCGCCCCTGAAGAGTCTGCCGTACAGATTTCAGCATGGCCTTTGCAATTTTAAGTTTACTGATATTGCCTGATTTAGGTGATGGAAATGCCATCACTGGAACCGCAGTATGCACCTTGTCTGATGGTCTCTGGAAAGGAATAGCCAGAAAGACCCAGCATTGACCAAGAAGATAAGTACACCGGTTCTTTTTCGGCTCTTTTACAGGTTGGCTGATCATTTTACAGCCTCCTGCCTGATTTTAAGATAGAGGTAATCAAGATCATTGTAGCCACAAGCTTTGTAGATAATCCGTTTGATGACTCCATTGAAAGCTTCAATCTTCGCGCTGGTTATACGATGATGGCAGTACGACAGCAAGCCCTCTCTTGCCCTGTCCAAGCCCTTAGCAAACCTCTTAAGTTCTGCAATTCCGGTTTCTTTTGCTAACTCTATCCATCTATCCAGAAACTTGCCGGCACACGCTTTGTACGTGTACGTCCATAGCTGTTTGAGCATGTCTTTCAGGATGTAAGCCTGATTGAGATCCTCGTTCATGCTCAAGAGCTCTTTCAGACTGCTTTCTCGCTTTGGAGTCAGGTTCTCAGGGTTCATGAACAGGTTGAACCGCTGACCCTTGATAAAGGGCTTGTTCTCTTCTTCAGCCTGACGCCACTCCCTGCGCCTTATCTGATCTATCACATCATTATAATTGGCAATAATGTGAAACTTGTCGTATACAATATCCGCATTGGGCAAGTGCTCTTTCACCGAAGCCTGATAGCTGCCACCACGGTCTATGCCAACACACTCGATGCTCGCTTTTTGCTCTTCAGTCAGGCTGCTCAAGAACTCATCCAGAGTCTCTTTTCGCTTGCCTTCACCAAGGAAGAGGGTTTCTCCTGAGTCGGCGTTAAGAACAACGGTAAGATACTGATGGCCTTTGCCAATGGATTTTTCGTCAATGAGCAGAGCGCGAATACCGTCACGCTTTGGAGCTGGAAGCATTCTCAGCAGCATCTCTTTATCCCAACGACGGGCAGTACCACCGGATATAGCAATGAATTCAGGCACCTTGTCGCAGGGCATATAGCGACATAAATGGCTGACGTGTCGTTTAAGGCGATCGGTTGCCTGAGCCTTGGGAGTTAAACCAGGAATAGTAACGGTTTCAATATTGTTGCAGTGTGAGCAGCGGCCCTGAAAAGCTGTGAAGAGAAGATTTACCTGTAGAACTCCCAGTGGTAAATCCTGGACACACCGATCTTTTGTCTTCATTTGTCCCATAGGGGTTTCACATTGACTGCATTTCTCGTGCTGAATTCGGCCATCCCTGCGGAGATAGACAAAAGCTTGTTTGACTTCCCAATCAATATCAATCTGCTCGATTACCCAGCCGGGAAATGCGAACATAGGACGTAGTGAGGGTGTTGTACACATGTCTGATCCTTCAGAAATTTTGATCTGTTCAAATCAATCTTTCCTGAAAGGCTATTTCTGTTGCAACCCCTCATTTTCCATCAGCCAACCTGTAAAAGCCCCTCTTTTTCTTGCTGTGTTGGTGATGTATTCGGCATGCCGGTGCTTTGTCAGAGCAACGTTCGAGTGTCAGGTCGTCAAGAATCAGGGGAATGGTCTGACCGTCAGGCACTTTAGAACTGACCAGCAATATCAGACGATGCGCCAGGTTTCGCCAACGCCACTTACCTTGGGAGACCCAATGATGGTAGCTGTTCCAGAAATTTTCGTAGTGGATCGTCAGAAGGGCTTGTGTAACAAAGCCTTCGCCAGAAAGCATGCCACCCAGAAGTAACTCACAGAACGTCGGTGCCGCAAGTGGTGATAGCGCTTTTGCAAGAAATGTCGTATATAAAGAAAGCTCTCGAAGGATTACTTTCTGATCTGAAGTGAGCATGGCAACCGCTTTTTCCTGGTAGATGAAGCGGTTGCTTAACCTATTTCGGCATCAAAAAATACGAAACGTTAGTACTTATAATTCTCTTCTGAGTAACTCCTTCGGGACTAGTTATTTGCATAGAGTCAAGATGGTGAGGCTGTTTCAATTTCGACCAGTTTGTAACCCATGTCTTCAGCGCGCTTTCTCATGTTTTTAATGACTCGGTCACGGTATTGCTCCTCGTAGTAATCCTGACCTCTATCTACGTACTCTGAGCCGTTTTTCAGCATGCTGTAAATCAGCCGGGCAAGTTTATGTGCAGTCGCTGTAATCGCTTTTGGTGCCCCCAGCTTACTTCTCATTCGACGATAATAGGCTCCCAGCGCACTTTTCGAACTCACCAGAGTCAGTGCAGCCATACGCAGAGCAGAAGCGGCCCGGTTAGGGATTCTTTTGGTCTTGCTGCTCAACACTTTGCCTCCTGATATCTTGTTTCCCGGGCTCAGTCCCAGCCAGGAACAAAAGTGCTTCACTGTCGGCCAGCGACTCATGTCTGTACCAATTTCAGAAACTACCTTCAGGGCGGTATTTTCCTCTATTCCCTCAATCGATGTCAGATCTACCCCTGTCACCCGGTAAAGGTGAGTTCTTACATCAAAAGCAGGGGCGCTGGCTGATTTGCGTTTTGCAGGCAGAGAGATACTCTCGGACTTATCATCAAACTGGTTCAACTGGTCTTCCAATGCCTTGTCACAAGCTTCAATTTGCTTTTCGTAAAAATCATAAAGCTCAACAGACTGCTTTAAGGCAAATAGGTGTTCCACCCGGTAATGCCCATGCAGTGACTTAGCAATGACTTTCTCTGATTTTTTACAATGAGAGTCCCGGTGTTTGGCCAGTACCTCTGGGTCACGCTCTCCCGCGAGAATGGAGAGAATGATACCCATCCCCGTTTTGCCAGTGATATCCGCAACGACATTGTCCAACAACAGGTTCATTTGCCGTAAAGCTTTCTGCATGTGCTGTATGTGCGACGCCCGGTAACGGATCAGGGTTTCACGCTGACGCATATAGGCACGCAAGGCACACACCTGATCTTCAGGGCGAAAAGCTCCCTCAAGCAGGCCATGAGTATGCAGTTGTTGTAACCACTGACAGTCCTGCACATCACTTTTACGACCAGGGACGTTTTTAACATGACGAGCATTCACCAGTTTGACGTCAAGGCCGTGCTCTTCAAGCATTTCGAAAGCGGGAATCCAATAGATTCCGGTAGACTCCATGACCACGGTCGTAATTCCGATTTTCACGAGCCATTGAGTCATCATTTCGAGATCAGAGGTAAAGCAGGCAAAAGACCGAACCGACTGTTCATCGAGCTCTTTAGGGACAGCAACAAAGTGGAACTCTGAACCAATATCAATGCCTGCAGCATAGAGGTTCACGGTTTTTAGATGGCCAGATATCCGCTTTTGAACTTTAGCCGGATTTGGGTTGTGTTTCATGACTGCGTTCCTACACTACTGAACGAAGGCATATCCGGGTATGGGGCTGTCGATCATATGCAGTCTTCTGAACGAGATCGCCAGGCGTCATCAGTGATGCGGTCGCCAGCCTCCCGACCACGCTAAACTTCGGGCAAGAGCACCAGTGTGCGTTCGGTCTCTGGCTCGGATATGCCTCCTTCCTTATCGTAGGACGAAGAATTGAGGTTGGCAGCTAAGAGTTACTCTGGGTTGTGTGCCCGCCGGGCGGGCTAGTCCGCTAAACTCGAGTTCTGCTGGTCAGAGGGTTATTGATGGAGTTTTTCACTTACAGCATGTGAACTCTTATCACAGTAACCTGAAGAAGTGGATATTCGGGATATTCCACGGTATTGCAACAAAATATATGTCTCGCTACTTGGGTTGGCGTCGGGCTTTGACTGAAGGTAAAGCATTAACACTTGATCGGCTGGCCAATAAAATCATGAGCATATTCCGCTTTCAACCATTTAAAGGAACATAGCCGATAAGATCTTTGATTGAAGTAGTACTTTAATATGATTGATCTTGTTTCTTATAAACGTGCTACGCCATTGCATATTCTGGCCTCCCGTGAACGCTCATTCTGGCGAACCGTGAACACGTTTTCTGGTTTTCCGTGAACACTGATTCTGCCGAAGCGTGAACAATTTTCGCCTATTTCCAGAAAATGCGTTCACGCTTTCCAGAATCACCGTTCATTTTGACCAGAATACGCAGCCATTCTTCATACGATTTATAATCTAAATTAGACAAATTAAATGAATCAAGAATTTCAGGTTTACTATATAGTATTGACTGGGCATTTACTCCATTTTTCCCTGCGTACAACCTGTTAGGTAAATTTGCAAGCTCGAAAAAAGTACCCAACTCTATGCCTAATGCTTCTTTTATTGCTAGAGAAGCCGTATTATTGCCATTCCATACAAAATACGATTTAAAATCATAATGTTTATTTAATTTTTTAACTTTTTTATAATAGCTATGAAAAAAATATGAACATTCTCGTGCATTTTGCAAGCCATTAATGTAGTCAATCAATTTTTCATAGCCATTAAATAATTTACTTTCTTTACCTTGTAGAACTAAATATACAGTTTTAGCAATTACTTTTAAGGATATAAAAACAGACAGCTTGTCGGTTATATTTATTTTTTCTATCAGGGCAGTCAAGCTTCAAAAAAAATTAAGCCGCTCTATATTTTCAATATATACAAGAATATTTAGCATCGAAAGCACATATCATAATTATCGAATACGGTTATTATCTAGATCGAATAAATTTATATATTCGTCTTCGACCTGAAACCCCGAGTACTCGAGAAGTACTCCTAAGCATTAAGCTACTATATGCCTCTAAAGCTGATGATATTTTCAATTCAAATTTATATCTAGATAATTCAATCTCACTCTTTAAGTATTGAATACCACCTCTTCTTTCTAGCATACCTCTGCCAGTTCTTGCATCAACAAGCACTTCTTGTAGATTCATAAACTTATATCCTTTAGCTATCATTCTAAGCCAAAGGTAATAATCTTCCATGAAATGTAGATGTTTATACCCACCACTCTTTAACACAGCATCTTTTTTGAACATTACTGTCATATGATTCATAGGATTTCTGTATTTCGAAAATCTTACAATATCTGTGTAATCAAGTGGTACTTTTTTTACGCTTGTAATATTTTCAACGCTATCATCAAACTCATTTATCCAGCTACCAAGGCATGTCAATTTAGAATCTTTCAGAAAACAATCAACTTGCCTTTCAAGCCTAAAGGGTTTACATATATCATCTGCATCCATTCTTGCTATTAAATTATAGTGGCAGTGTTTCAATCCAATTTGCAATGCGTTTCCTAAGCCAACATTTTTTTCTAAAACAACTACTTTAATTGGCAGTTTTACAGACCATACTTCAACTATTGCTTTCAGCTGATAACTTAAGGGACCATCATAAACAACGACAATTTCATCTGCCTTTAGTGTTTGATTATGTAAACTCTTTAAGCATTCATTTAAATATTCGGGCTTTTCTTTAGCATACAATGACATTAATATCGAAGTTTTCACTCTATAGCCCTTTCCCAAACAACACAGTTGTCACTGTCTTAGCAAGTATCTTAACATCCAGCCAAAAACTCTGATGTTTTATATAATACATATCATACTTATGTTTCCATACAGCATCTTGAACAGAAGCGCCATAAGGGTATTCAACCTGAGCAAGTCCAGTCACACCAGGCCTAACTGCGTGCCTAAATCGGTAATAAGGAATTTCTTTTTCAAGTTTTTCTATGAAAACTTCCCTCTCAGGCCTTGGACCAACCATCGACATTTCACCTTTAAGAACATTTATCAATTGAGGAAGCTCATCAATTCGAGTTTTTCTAATAAATTTACCGACCTTGGTTACTCGATTATCATTTTCTGATGCCCACCTCGCACCAGTTTTTTCAGCATCCTTCCTCATACTTCTGAACTTGATAACTTCAAATTCACTATTATAAAGACCAGTTCGTTTTTGTTTAAAAAGTACAGAACCTGGGCTTTCAATCTTAATAAAAAAAGCAGTTATAAAGCCTATAGGAATAGCAATTGGAGCAAGCAGACATACAAGGGCTATGTCTATAAACCTTTTTGGTATTCTATGGTGTTTTCGTCTTAATACTGAAAATGATTTGTCGTCAAAATAAAAATCAGAATTTAGAAGGCTCACTTCTGTGTAACCCAGTTTATTTTCAAGTGCTTCTATCAATGAAGTAACTTTTACACCGTACTTAATTTGTTTTACTATAAATTCTTTTTGTCTTACTTTAAGCTCACCTGCTCGATAATGACAAACAGTTTTATTTTTTAAATACTTATCTTTGATTGAGTAATCATTAATGACATAATTTATTTTATTTTCTTCAAGAACATGCCTTAGTAATGCAATATTTGTTTTTGGTGTATAGATGTATAATACTTCTGAACAATCGTATTTATCATAAGTCCAAACTTTTTCTTCATCTGCAGAAGATACTTCTTCTGATTCCAAAAAATATTCAACACTTACGAAATGTCCGGACTCACCAAAAACAGCCTTGGGTTTATGCTCTACTTTTTGTTTATGTGTTTTTTTTCTAACTGACTTTTTTATTAATGATCTATTTATATTTTTCTCATTACAATCAAAAACATGTCTTTTTTCGGTTTCAATATGAGGCATAATCATCAAAGATAAAATAATAAATACACTTGGATAAGTATTTTATTGAAAAAATAGAACCTGAATTACTTACCAAGGAGAATGGCAACTGCTTTTGACTTTCAAGTCATTCCATCACAAGTGTTCAACGTCAGCCAACGAACTTAAAATCGACACGCTACCGCCCCTCGAATCACGCACATTCCGAAACAGCCACAGTAGAAACAGCACACTTTTTCCTTAACGGTCAGCGCACAATTTCACTAAGTCTGACTAAACCCTTAGACTACCTTTACTAAAGATCTGCATAGACATACAGGTTAATGAGGATCAACACATATCCATTACCACCTCGATAACAAGCCTCTTCATGTTCAGGTAGTGATGAAGAGTGGCAATAAGGGCAGTGCAGAACAACGCAGCAAGTTTAAGTATTTATACCAGACTTACAATACGTAATTTGAAAAACATCATGAATTGCAGTTATTTTTATAATGGATATTCAGGCATGAGCAAAACTTAGCAGGTAAAATACGACAACGCATACAGAGCAAAGCCCTGCACACAGCCAGCCCTCATGAACGATCCGGCATCCGATTATCCTCAGCCAGCCGCCGAACATCAATCATACGACCCGTGTCAAACGCACGCCGCACCCTGGGTGTAATTAAAAGTGTTCCCCAAGGGGCAATATTTCAGTATTGAGCCATAATTCCATGAGTCTGACTAACCTTCTTGAACAGCCATGTCCACCTCAAAAAAGCTATTGGAAAGACTTGCTACAAGTTCACGCATTACTTATGAAAGGGTTGACCAGTCAGGTTGGAAGCTTGCGGGAGTCAGGCGTCGGGATCTACAGAGATGAGCAATTGATTCACATGCCTCCTCCTGCATCACAGGTAGCCAGGCTGATGTCTGATCTTCTGGCATGGGTATCTGACACTGATGTTCACCCTCTGATTGCCAGCTGCATTTTTCATTACGAGCTCGAATTCATACACCCTTTCACTGACGGCAATGATCGTATGGGGCGCTTTTGACAAACCTTGATGTTGTCGAAGTGGCGGGAACCGATGGCTTACCTTCCTGTAGAGACTATCATTCGCGATCAACAGGGTGCCTATTATCAGGCTCTTCGGGAATCAGATAATGCCAGTGCCTCAACGCCATTTATTGCATTCATTCTTAAAGCCGCTGAGCAGGCACTCAACGAAGCCCTTGAAAGTGAGCCGGGCCACAAAAGCGACCAAGCAAGCGACCAAGTAAAAAATCTTCTCAGACTCTTTATTTCCAACCCTTCAGAACCTCTGAAGGTTCCGGATATGATGCAAAAACTGGCGTTAAAACATCGTCCGACCTTCCGTAAAAACTACCTCAAACCGGCACTGGAACAGAGTTTGATCACTATGACCAATCCTGACAAACCAAACAGTCCCAGACAAAGTTACCTGATCTCTACAGAAGGGTTATCTCTGGTGGGTAAATAATACAACACACTGTAAGGCATCCATGGGTCATAAAGTGATAAACCCAAGCCCACAGCTTCTTTGGATTGTCTGATGAGCCAATTAATACTACTATTTAACTCATAACTTGAGCCGAATAATGATATTAATTGGCTCATTATCTATTTGAGGAATCTATAAGTGTATGATTTTTCGTCCATAAAATGGATTTGGCAACAAAAAGACTGGCCTGATTTCCATTGGCAGGAAGAAGTGGTTCTGCCTTTGCTTAGAAATACCAGATTAAAGTTGGGCTTATTGCTGGGCAAGGCCAGTGCCAACGGGGATTCTAGTGACAGTCACTCAGCTCTTAATACATTACTGGAAAATATCATCACTTCCTCAGCCATCGAGGGAGAACGTCTTAATGCACAATCCGTACGTTCCTCTCTGGCAAAACGATTACAGCTATCCGGTTCGGAAGATGTTGCTTATCCCACCTCTGAACGAACAGAAGGTCTGGCCGAGATGATGCTGGATGCTATTACCAACCTGGAGTCACCTCTTACTCTGGATCGTCTTTACCAATGGCATCACTGGCTGTTTCCTGATACCGGTTTTTCACTTCAATCCATTCAGGCGGGGCAACTGCGAGGGGATGAACCCATGCAGGTTGTCTCAGGACGTATTGATCGCCCTACCGTACATTTTGAGGCTCCGCCGAGAAACCAGCTGGAACCAGAGTTGTCCCGTTTTTTTGACTGGTTTAACCAAAGTAAAAATGATCCGACCTGCGATCCGTTAATCCGTGCCGCTATCAGCCATTTCTGGTTTGTCACACTACACCCATTCGATGATGGTAACGGGCGATTAACCCGGGCTATCACCGACCTGGCACTGGCGCAGGCCGATGCCCAGAGTATCCGGCTTTATGCCATATCCACTGTGATTCTGGAAAATCGGAAGGATTATTACAACATACTGGAGCAAAGCCAGCGTGATGATACCGATATCACACACTGGCTTGCCTGGTTTTTGCAGATGCTTGAAGCAACGATCCAGGCATCATTAGACAAAATTGACCGCACGTTACATAAAACCCGATTCTGGCAGCGGTTTCATAATGCTGGCCTGTCAGAGGAACAGGTTAAAGTTCTCAACCGGTTACTGGATGGCGGTGAAAAAGGCTTTGAATCCGGTATCAGTGCCTCTCAGTATCAAAAGGTAGCCAAAGTCAGTAAAGCAACGGCAACACGGCATTTGTCGAATTTAATGAACAAGGGGTGTATTGAGAAACTCCCGGGGGGTGGGCGCAGCACTCGCTATCAGGTTGTTAGAATTTGATTAGCTGCTTTCTGTGTTTGCCGAAGGTATAATTTTTGAAGCTCTCACATCAGACATAATATCCATGTTATCGAAATCAACAGAAGAGACCATTATCAGCACTCTTCAATACTCTACTCCTCTCATGCAACATAGCACCAAAACCGGTACAGTAACGCCATTACTGTAAATCGAGGACAAACAGACAATGGCAGCGCAATACGGTCAAACCTGGTGGGGCAAACAGTGGCTTGAAGCCTTTAACGGCATTGATTACAGCAACCGCCTGCCCCGAGGGCGACGCTATGCCGGTAATGGCTCGGTTTCCGATATCTCTCTGAAGGGAACCTCAACCCATGCGGATGTTAAGGGACGGCGTTCCAGACCTTATAAAGTCAAAGTACATCTGCCATCGTTTACGGCAAAGCAGCAGGACAATATTTTGTCTGCCATCAGCCAGAGCCCGGCACTGCTGGCTAAATTGCTGAACCGCCAATTACCCGTGCAAATGCTGTCACTGATGGAACAACAGAAGATTCCACTATTCCCGAAAGACTGGGACGATATGGATGCCAGTTGTTCCTGCCCGGACTGGGCGATGCCCTGTAAACATATTGCTGCGGTCATTTACCTGATCGCCAATGAAATTGATAAAGACCCGTTTATGGTGTTCAAACTGCATGGTATGGATTTACCGGCAGCCATTGAACGACAAACGGGCATGTCGCTGGCCAAAGCCGATACCCCGCCACAGGTGATGGATTTCTGGCAACGGGAACCGGTGTTTGAAAACTGGCAGCCACCTCAGTCTCCCGTCTCTGAATCTCTCGACCTCAGCACCATCGAACCTCTGGGCGAGCGCATTCTTGGCATTCTTACTCCCAAACCGTTGTTTTACGACAAAGATTTCAAAACCTTGCTCGCAGACTTCTATAAGCGCAGCGCCCGGGTAGTGAACCAGTTTGAGAAACAGCAGACCGCTGACAATACCATCGATATTACCGACTTTTCACTGACCCATCTGGTGCTGGATGGCAATGGTCGTTTTCATTCTGCACGATGTTCAGGCAACGGACAGATACTCCATGAGCCGGACGAATGGATTGGCCTGTTAGCTTCACTGAGAAACATTCACAGCGCCCAGCGCAGCCAGTATTACCATAAAGCCCTGCTCTGGCACTGGCTGTATCGTCTGGCGATCAAGCTGTTGCAACAGCATGCCTGTATCCCTGCAGTGTTTATGCAAAAAGATGACTGGACTTTGATACAGTGGCACCCGGCCCTGTTAAGCGAGCCGGTCAAAACCCAACTGGCTATTTTGTATGAAGCCTGCCCACCGGATTTTGTGGTGCTGGAAACGGTTCCCAAAAACCGTAAAAAGCCACAGCTGCACTATGCTGACAGCAAAACCCAGATTCACCTGGCTCTGAATGCCATCATCAGCTTCTTTATGGAGCAGGCTATGGAAGCCGGACCGGATAAATACTGGCAGGAAGATATCTGTCGCCTGTTTTTTGCCGGATCACCCTGCCTGTTTAACCAGTTTGAAACCATGGCTTATCCCAAAGTCATTCGCAACTGGCTAAACCGACTGTCACTGGGCGAACGGGAACATCGGTTACATATGCTGGTTGAGGAAGTAGAAATGCCGGAAGCTGATGACCCGGTGTCTGATCAACTGTCGGTGGATATTCGCATAGAGCAGAAGCAAAACATGCTGACGTTGCCGGAGTTGTTTAAAGACGGTTCGCTCTCGGATACCAAAGTCAGTGTGCTGACCGATCTGGCACTGCTGGCTGATTACCTGCCTGCGGTTGAGCAGCTATACCAGACACAGAAGAAACATCGTCCGCTACAGTACACGCTTCAGGCTTTTACGCCCATTTTCAGGGAAACCCTCCCTGCCCTGCAAATGCTCGGCATTCAGTTAGTGCTGCCAAAACGGCTGCGTAAGCTGGTGTATCCGCAGCTCAGCCTCTCCCTGTCAAAAAGCGGCAGTGATGCCGCCGTCAGTTATATGAACCTTGATGAGCTGCTGCAATTCAACTGGCAGATTGCCCTGGGCGACCAGCGTATTCCGGTCAGTGAGTTTAACCAGTTGCTGGAAGGCTCTGAAGGGCTGGTAAAAATGCTGGATCAGTATGTCATGCTGGATGACAACAAGTTACAGCAACTCCTTAAAAAACTGGACAATTTACCCGATTCTTTATCCCGTATTGAATTACTGAAAGCTGGATTATCAGGAGAGCTGGACGGCGCTAAAGTGGATTTAGGCGACACCGCCCGACAACTGTTTGAACAGCTGTTACAGGGTGAACCTGCGCCGTTGCCAGAACAACTCAATGCTC
Organism: Endozoicomonas gorgoniicola; assembly: GCF_025562715.2. NCBI lineage: Bacteria > Pseudomonadati > Pseudomonadota > Gammaproteobacteria > Oceanospirillales > Endozoicomonadaceae > Endozoicomonas > Endozoicomonas gorgoniicola. The sequence goes on along the minus strand of NZ_JAPFCC010000001.1, from coordinate 1,544,714 downwards.
AACTGCGCCCCTATCAGCAACGGGGCTATGAATGGATGGCACAAAATGCCCGCATCGGCTTTGGTTCGTTATTAGCCGACGACATGGGTCTGGGTAAAACCCTTCAGGTCATTACCCTGTTGCTGCACCAGAAAGAAAACGGGCAACTGGATAAACAGAAAGCCCTGGTGGTCGCCCCCACTTCATTGCTGACCAACTGGCGCAAGGAAATCGAACGCTTTGCTCCGGATTTACGGGTGCAGGTCTACCATGGCAGCAAACGAGAACTGAAACACAACGACCATGATGTGGTATTAACCAGCTACGGGCTCATTCGATCGGATAGCGCAACATTGGGCAAACCTCGCTGGCGAACTCTGGTGATTGACGAAGCCCAGAACATTAAGAACCCCGGCAGCCAACAAACCAAAGCCGTTAAAAAGCTCAAGTCCGATATTCGTATCGGCATGAGTGGTACGCCGGTAGAAAACCGGTTGCGGGAATACTGGAGTGTGTTTGACTTCACCAACAAAAGCTACCTTGGCACCCAGAAAAAATTTCAGGAAGAACTGGCAACACCTATAGAGAAAGATCGGGATCAATCCTGCCTGGATCGCTTTCGCAAACTGACCAGCCCTTTTATCCTGCGTCGCCTGAAAACCGATAAAAGCATTATCAGCGACCTGCCCGACAAAGTGGAAAGCAACCGTTATTGCAACCTCAGCAAGCAGCAGGCTTCCCTTTATCAAAATACCGTTAACACCATTATGGAAGACCTGAACTCCGCTGAAGAAGGCATCGAACGCAGAGGCATTATTTTCAAACTGCTCAATGCCTTAAAGCAGATATGTAATGCGCCGGCTCAATTCCTTAACCATAATGAAACAGCCACTGATGAGTCCGGTAAACTGTCCCTGTTTATGGAGTTAATGCGTGAAGCCATAGACGGCGATGAGAAGGTATTGATCTTTACCCAGTACACAACCATGGGCGAGCTTCTGGTTAATACGCTGAAACAGGAAATGCAGCTGGACGTTCCCTTTCTGCACGGCGGTCTGTCCCGCAAAAAACGCGATGACATGGTGGAAGACTTCCAGAACAATGGACGAACCAGAGCTATGATTCTGTCATTAAAAGCCGGAGGCACCGGCCTGAACCTGACGGCTGCCAGCCAGGTCATTCACTATGATTTATGGTGGAATCCGGCGGTAGAAGCTCAGGCTACCGACCGGGCTTTCCGGATCGGACAAAAACGCAATGTGCAGGTGCATCGCCTGATCACCGAGAATACGTTTGAGGAAAAGATCGACACCATGATCCAAGCCAAAAAAGAACTGGCGAACTTAGCCGTTGCCAGTGGCGAGCAGTGGATTACCGAACTGTCGGATCAGGAGATCCGAGAGCTGGTGTCTTTGGGGTAAAACTTCGAATGAAGATAAAGCCTGTTTACCTGTCCAATAAGCAGGCTTTGCCCAAAAGAAGTATTTCACCTTCTTCATTTGAAGTTTTCTATGATTTTCTCGTTAAGGCAGGATCTCAGGAATTTATTCATCTCAGTGGTATCAGCGGTAGAGTAAAACTCCAGCATTAACTGATTAAATTCTTTCTGTCTCTTCGCAGGCACATTAATAATGGTCTTAGCCTGTCACTTCTTCCCCCAGAATGACGGGTTTCTTTTTGCCCGGACAAAAGACATATCGACGGCTAGAACTTACACTCCCCTGTCTTATTTTTGGGTACCATTTAACCGGCGATCAATAGCCATTTTGAGATATTCTTTCATCTGTACTTTGATGGTTTCATCTGAACAGCATTCTTCAATACAAAAGAAAATCTTTTCCTGATTAGCCACCAAATCATCAAAATCAGAAAGATCACAAGTGGCTATAAGCATTTTCAAAGAAGGGTAGTAGTCAAATATACGACTACTTCTGTAAATAGAGGGTTGTAACGCGCCCATCAGCCTTTCGGACAACGAACTATCCTCGTCGAGCCTGAGTTTACGATGAACTTCATAGCAAAATCTCTTGTCTAAAAAGTTCCAGTGTTTTTCAGGTGTTTCGATTTTTGATTCAGGGTTTCCAATCAATATTCTTGAACTGTGAACTAAAGCCTCAGGGTGAACGGCCAGCTCTCCTAACAATTGACTGGGTTTACTATGCCCGATATCCAGGTCATCCTGTCGCATGACGTAATCTCGGTAATAATCAAATATATTGGTCAGGTTCACGGTTTTTACCTGCGCCCCACTCTCCTGCAACACTGCCCCCAGCTTTTTTAAGGATTCTTTACAAAAAAGATTAAGGCAAACCGGAACAAACTGCAGCTTGTTGACCGCGTCTTTCATCTCAGCCAGTCTTTCATCGGATGAAAATGCCCAAGACTCACCCTGTCTGGTTTTGTAATAGTCGCCATCTCTGTCAAGTTCGCTTTTTTTGACTCCCAGCTTATTAGCAATATTGCTGTGAAGTTCTTCAAAAAAAGAGTCTTCATCCGAAACAGACTTGCAGTTCATGATGAATTTCAGTCTTTCAAGCTGGGAATGCAACAGAAGGTGGTCATAATCTGTCAGCAGCACGATATCGCAGCGCTGGCTTAACTCCGGAAGGCTGCTGAGTAGAGAGCTTTCGCCGACTAACAGGGCTACTCTTGGGTTTTCTGATACAGCCTCCGGTTTCTCTTTCATGGCTTGTAGCATTAAATTATAATCGGGTACGCAATCGTCGGGGATTAGATTGTAGTCATTGCTGTACCAGTAGTGTGTTTCTTCTAACCTGGGCAGGACTTCGTCCTGAGATTTTACCTCCGGCAATGGAAAGGCTTCCTTTAGAGCGGTTACACACTGGTTAATTCGCTTTTCCCTGTCATCATGCAGTCGTTCGCTTACCCGAAGATTAATGGGAGTTTCGGTGACAGTGTCTCCGGATCCGGCTCCATGGATATGGGGTTCAACATTTATTGTTTCGAAAGGGTTATTCTTCCCGACTTCTTGTTTTTGGGGTAACAGGGCGGGATTGTATGTATTAGAAATTCCTTGCATTTTTATTACTCCTGTATTTTTGATCCCTGCTTTTTGATCCCTGCTTTGCTTTTGTTAGTGGAAAGGGTGGATTCGCTTTTCGTTAACCGGCGTAACATCGACCTTGTAAAAGATAAAAGCAGCGTTTTGGGAAGGCACGAGGCAGCCTTGATAGCCAGCATCTTTGACCCGCTTTTCAATCAAGGTTACTTTTGCATTTCGATCAAGGCAGCCGTATTCAGTTCTGCCCTCACGAACATCTCTTTCTGTTTGAGCGACAATGCCATCCGGATCTTCATCCATATTATAAAGCTTGCTTCGTTCTACTTCCGCATGGTATTCATTGCCAGGTAGTAAGGGCTCTTTTTTATAGTTTTCGGTTCCAAAATATGTTCGATCCAGCCATATTTCTTTATAGCCACTGCGCCTGAATCTCTCTTCTCCTGTAATACCTGTTCCACTATATGAGGGATCCGTCTGCGTTAGCCCTTTAGCAAAAGAATAATGTCTGAGATGGATCGTTTCAGGTCTTACGGTTACGGCTCTTCGTTCCCCAGTTTTCTTATGTTCTGGCATTTCATGGGATGCTTGATCTTGAGCAGTAATGGTAGATGATGTGCAAGCCACAGCATCAGAAGATGATTGTTCAGGGGTGTGGCTAACGAATGGAGAGGGAGACGTTATTTTTCCGATATCCATAATATTTTACAACATTCCATAGTAAGTGTGGTGTTTAGAGCTTGAAATACAATAAAAGTTCACCGCTTATTTCTTTGATGTACTTATTCTCACCAAATCAAGCCTCAAATCTAATTGTGCAGTAGAATTTGAACTTATAGGGCTTGACCAGTTTGATCCGTTTTTTCAGCGTACTTTTCGTTCTGCGAGCAAAAACGTGGGCTATCTTAATGATCAGAGCGGAGCAACATTATGCCAGTCATGACTGTATTAGAGGGCTCTGATAATCAGAAGCCCGTCAAGATATGGACCGATGAAGTCAGCCCTCAGGCACTTGAGCAAATGCGTAAAGTCGCCAGCCTGCCCTTTATCTACAAACATGTCGCGGGGATGCCCGACATACATCTGGGCAAAGGGGCAACAATTGGCTCTGTTATTGCCACCACTGACGCGATTATTCCCGCTGCGGTCGGGGTGGATATTGGCTGTGGAATGAATGCGGTTCAGTTAACTCTTAAAGCCACTGACTTGCCGGATAACCTTCTGCCGATTCGTCACGGTATTGAAAAGGTGATTCCCCTTGGAGCTGGCAGAGAACATAAAGAGGCGCAACTATCCGGAAATTCACTGGTTGCCAGAGGTTTGCAACGGATTCTGGAAAAACACCCGAGTATTATCCAGAGAGGCAGCCGGGATAAATTTGTACGTCAGATGGGCAGCCTTGGCTCTGGCAATCATTTTATAGAACTCTGCCTGGATGAACACGACAACGTCTGGGTTATGCTGCACTCCGGAAGCCGGGGCATTGGTAACCAGATTGGCCAATATTTTATTCAGCTGGCTCGTAAGGATATGGAACGGCAACAGATTCACCTGCCTGACAGAGATCTTGGCTACCTGAAAGAAGGCTCAGACTTTTTTGATGACTATGTTGAGGCCGTGGCCTGGGCGCAAAATTACGCCCTGCTGAACCGTGAACACATGATGAACAATATTCTGATGGTTCTATGTAAACATCTGAAACCATTTACGATCATGGATGAGGCCATTAACTGCCACCACAACTTTGTTGAGCAGGAACTTCACGATGGGCAGCAGGTCTGGGTTACCCGTAAAGGAGCTATCCGGGCCAGAAACAGCGAACTGGGCATTATTCCCGGATCTATGGGAGCTAAATCCTACATCATTCGTGGCAAAGGCAATCCCGAAGCATTTTGCAGTTGCGCCCACGGTGCCGGACGGAGCATGTCGCGAACTGCCGCTAAAAAAGCTTTCTCTGTCCGAGACCTTGAAGACCAGACCCGGGGCATTGAGTGCCGCAAAGACAAAGGGGTACTGGATGAAATTCCCGGAGCCTACAAAAACATCGATAAGGTTATAAGCTTGCAGGGCGACCTGGTAGAAGTCGTGCGCACACTGCGGCAAATCATTAATGTGAAGGGTTAAGTATTTCAACCCGGCTTTAACTTACGAGGCACGCTTTGAGCAGAAAATATTCACGAACTCAGCTACAAACTAAGAAAATAGGGTTGCTTCTGTTTTTACAGTATATTTTCCCGGCAGAAAGTTCTGCAGCTACCTACGATATCACTTTCAGGGAGAGTGAGGCCTTGTGCAGGTCATACGGAAAGGCAGTAAATGATGCAAACACCGAAGGAAGTAAAGGTGGGGCCTTCGCTGTAGAAGAAGCTGGTAAGTGCGTTATTTATATTCTTCCGGGCAGTGAGCATAACAGAGTCGTAAACCTGATGGATGCCAGGCATCCGCTGATTATTAAAACTGCTGATTCTGGAGACTCCCTGCCTCAACCTGATCATCATTCCGATGAAATAGCGTATACCACCGTGTCTGCAGCTCCGGGCTTTCAGGGTCAGACTTTTTTTATCATGAAATCTGATAATGCGTTGGCGTTCGATTTTTCAATAGATAACACCTATCTGAACTCTACCATCAACGGGTGCCAGCTTTCTGGCGTTGTCACCGTTGGTGAAGGTTTTCTAGCGGATCGCCGGTTTAATATTCGCACTGGTGATTCCGGTATACCGAACTGCAAGTCATCTGACCTTGACGGACTTACTCTGGATTCGGTACTGAACCCCTCTTTTACCAGTTTCGATGAGACCGTGGCCCCCTGGCTTGCAGGTTTAAAATTAAACTCGATACCTGTTAACAAGGTAGTCGAAAGTCCGAAAAGAGGCGGCAAGACGACCAACGGCGAATATCGCACCGGCAAAAAAAAATACACTTCACCAAAAATCAGGCTTCATAAAAAAAAATCCGCCTCATTCCAGTCAGGCGATGGCACGGGAGCCGCTGGAGGCGGTGATGGCGAAGATCCTGATTGGAATCCTTTTAAGAAAGGACATGGAGGACACTACTACGCTACAAGCCATTTATATCGGGCTGTTGTCGGGGCTATAAAAAAGCTAAACGAAGAGCTAGACAAAATGAACAAAGACGGCAGTAACGAAAATGGTGTTATCAAAGCTATGCGGGGACAAATCAGCAAAAGTATGAAAAAAATAGCACCTGAAATGAGGGAATTTATCAAAAAGCAGCCCATGTATCTGAATATCGCACTCTATTTAAAGTGAGTTTGATCGAGACAGTAAGCTCTCTGAAAGGCTGTTATCCATTGTCATATGCAGTTCAAAATCTCTGTCTTTGAGTGTTTTGACATGTGACTGATGAATGGAGCGACATTACGAGTGCTTTTTTTTCTGATGACATCACACCACCCAATCAACCCACACAAAGTGATCGTCGTTAAGTATTTTCTCTCCCTGCCAGCGATAAGCCACCAGCCTACCATTTTCACTGTCCACGCAGGCTATGTTAGGACTGAGTGTTTCAGGGGTTCCCGGCATCCAGTAATGCCCAAAGAATAGCGGCACAGAATCTTTGTAGCGGTAGATATTTCCGGGCAAATCCATCTCAGGTAAATCGACATTACCCGCATTGGTTGCCGCTTCAGGCAGTCGGTTTGCCTGCTCGTCCCACCATTTCAGGCGTACTTCGGTGCGAGCCTTTCCGTTTTGGTCTTTAATGCTATACCCTTCCGGCAGTTTGAACTCGATGCCTTTGAGAAGATTTTCAACCGCATTATAAACATCACTTCCTTGCCTTGATGCCTGAACATAAGCATCGGTCAACAGACAGTGATCAACATTAATCCATGGCTGTATAACCTTCAGGCTTGGCTGGTGCCAAACGGCATGCACTACACGTAGTGCATCTAAATCAAGAAACAGTGGCAAAGTGCGGAACCAGTCAATCATATCCTTATATTCCGCTGAACCCAGTGGGTATTCATCCAGAAAGGCCTGATGTGCCTGTCGGTTTGACTCTGAATGATTTCTCAGAAAAACCCCTGTCTTCTCAGGATCAGGTGTCGCATAACAAATGGCATTGAACTCATGGTTTCCCATCACAGCCAGCGCACACCCCTGCTCTACCATGTTGCGACAGATGGTTAATGCTTTTTTATGCTCCGGGCCCCGGTCAATAAAATCCCCTACAAAAATCACTTTTCGTTCAGGATGTCGGAAAACACCATTTTGCTCTGTGTAGTTCAGCTTTTTCAGGAGTTCTGACAGCGCTGTGCCGTAGCCATGGATGTCGCCGATGATGTCGTACAAAATGATTGCCCCTTACCGTTGCTGTCTTCATGTTGTGTGAGTGTTGCACATAGTTATTATCGTCATCTGGTCTTATGGTTACAGTCTTTAGAATGGACTATACGACGATAGCACAACAGGACTTTCTGCGGAGAATCCACTGAGCGTCTGCCAGCAACGTGAAGCAAATTCGGATCAATACCCAAATCACTGGAAGTCTGTTTAATCAGGTTCCATAATTTTTCAGAGTCCTCTTCTTCCAGATAAATCCAGCCCAGCAGGCTAATCAAATCCTGCTTCTGATAGCGGTCAAAATACCCGTCATTCAGGGCTGATATTTTTTGCTCAAGCAAGGCTTCAGCCTTTTGATACCAGTTTCTCTGGTCACCAGACCGTACAGCCATTGCTTTCAGGGTCTGATACTCCTTCAGACCCTGGTGGGTTCTGAAAGCACACCACTGCTGTTCCAGCGCTAACTCCGGCTAGCCAGTACCAATCAATATTTCCTGCTGTATTTTCTGAGCCCTGGCGCTGTCCGCCAGAGGGCTTCCCTGAACTTTATCGAGCCACGCCTGAGCCTGGACATAATCCTGCAATTGCAGGTTCAGTTCAGCCAGTTTGATGTTATCCGAAGGGGTTTCAGCGACTTTCTGGCGCAGCTCAATCAGACCAGCAATGTCATTGTTGTGTTCCAGCGTTTGTTCAAGGACACGCTGCAGGACTGAATACTGTCGTTTTTCCCACCAGTCACCACCTTGCCACTGTGGCAGGGCATCCCACTGTTTACGAACGACAGCATAGAACAGATCAAGACATTCAGGGGTTATCGACCCAACATAGTCGTCAGGGACAGAGCCGTAAAAGCCGTACTCATTAATGGTTAATAACTGTACCAGATGCTCAGCTTTTTTCTGCTCTGTCCATGACACCTTAGTGAATGCCGACCGATAAATAGCTTGCAACAGCTCCATTGTCGGAAACCGGTAACCTCCGGAATCATCAATGGTGTCTGTTGCCTTGTCCAGACGCTCAATAGCATAGTCTACCAGCTCCAGTTGTTGCTCAGCAGGCAGCAACTGAACAGGTTCCTGCAAAGTAGCCAATGCCTTTTCCATATCGGCAAAATATTTTCTGACACGGTGGTATCGCTGGATACTGCGTTTGAACGGTATGGCGGACGTTATGCGTTTTCGCAGGGCATTTTTATCCAGACGCCCCAAAGCATTATCCGCCTTCAATAGCCACTTTTGTCGAAGTGCCTTGTCTCCGTTAATGACCTGCACGAGGGTTTGCAGCAAGTCCTCCTTGCTTTGCCGTTCAAAATAGTGGATTAAAACCTCGTCCGGTTTTGCACTCTTTTTGAGAGTCGGCTTTGACTGCCGGGCTCGCAGTGCCAGCGCCACCGCGACGCAGTGTTCGCAAAAATCTATGCCATCAGATTCAGGACAGTCGCAACTGCCTTCAATACCTTTCTGGGTGTAGTGCAGATTAACCTGCCCGCCCTGGTTAGTTGAAGTGGCTGGTACTGTCGCTGTGGTCTTTTTGCCACGGGTTTTCAATGCAGCCACAGCCCCTTGCTCAAAACAGACCTGTCCCAGGGCGAATGCTTTTTTACCTGCCAGCTTGATCAGCAGTTCATCAGTAATATCGGGGAATTCGTTCACGACAGTCTCCAGTTATCTGAATCAATCCTATCACGCTTTAAAAGAAAAATTTCACAGCCCTTTAAAATTGAGTACTGAGGAACTGGTGACTATATTGGCTTGATAACGCAGAAATGTGTGCAAAACGGTCGTCGATGGATTTAATGATGAGATTTTCTTTTTTCAAGCCTCTGCTTGCTTTTTTCTGTTTATGTTCGGCAAATTTTATCAGTGAAGCTTATGCACAGTCAGGTTCGGTGTCATCTCTACCATCAAATGAGTTTATTCCGTTGCCAGCCGGGAACAATCTAAAAGACATTATCAATACAGTTGAAAGCTCTAATTTAGGCAATAATTTTCAACTGTTGATATCGGGTTCACAGGAAGTTGCAGATGATATTCTTGTTAATGGGCATCACCTGAGAGGCTCGGTTGATGGTTCCATGACAGGAATTTATGTTTTACAGGCAAAGCAGTATTTACAAGCATTATTTCAATGGAATCATAAATTATTAAATCTGGCCGAGGGGCTTGCGTCGTTAAAAGTTGCGTCGTTAAAAGTTGTGTCGTTAAAACCGGTATTTACTGTTTTTTCCTGGTTAAGTCATCAAAAAGATGATGTTGATACAGGTGAACTTCCTATCGACGTAGTTCCTGTGGATCGCTCTATGTGTAACTGCTCATATTCCATTGGCAAGAACCGTTTCCTGATAGCCTGATGCCTTCAGGATGAGATGCCCCAGCTGCGGAATCAGATTGGTTCCAGTCAGCCTGTCCCTGAGATAGTTGGCAAAGGACACCCCGTGTTGTTTACAGGTCTTTTTCAAACTGGCAAAGGTGTCGCGGCATTTCCTCCCAAGTTTACTCCGGGTACCACCGCTAACCTTTCGCCGTTTCACATACTCTCTGATCTGCCTCTCGCTCAGGTTGTTGTGCAGTGGCAGCCACGGATACTCAAGAACCAATAACAGCTCTTCCCTGACAACCATCAGTTTGCCCAACTCAGCCTGCAAGGCAGGGTAGTCAACCCGCTGTGTTACCCAACGATCAAACTCCTGGTAGAGCTTCTGTTTCTCCTTGTCCGTTGGTTTTTTCTGGTAGGCCTCAATGTCGTCGTAGAGGCACCAGTACTGATCCTGCACGGTGTCACGGGCGGCTCGTTCCAGGTCATTGGCCGGTATCAGCTTGTCCATGTTTCTTCCCGCATGGTACCAACACAGCGAATGCTGAAAGGCTGTATCAAACTGCCGGGCTCCATCGCTATGGATAATCAGGTTCTCAAGGCGATGATTGAGCATCAATGCGGCCTTTAAAACACCCTCTGTCGCCCAGCGCCTTTGTTGCGGGGCAGCACAACCAATGCTGTTAAGGAAGCTCTCCCACTCTTCTTCTGTTGAGAAACGCTTCTCGCCGCATTCGGATAGCGCAGTGATCCACTTCTTCGACACATCAACCTGATTCTCCATGTAGTCAATGGCAACGTCGTTGAGAAGATAAAGCCGCTGCTGCCCTTGCAGACAGCCCAGGAAATTAATCCTGCTCTTACTGTCGCTGCTATGGAAGTAGGAAAAATAAGGGTTGCCGATAAACAGGCAGTAGCCGTTTTTTCCTTGGTGGCGAGCACCTGTGTCGTCGGCCTGGAGATAATCAGAGCAAGTCAGCCCTGCTTCCAGCAATTCTTCTTTTTCCTGGTGGAAAATATCATGGCCTTTCGTCAGGATGTTGCTCAGGGAACCTTCTGATATTGAGCATCCATGGTCGTGCAGCCAAGATAGCAGTAGTGGCTGTGTCGTACTGCATGAATGATAAAAATCCAGCAGATGGGCTTTCAGGTTGTCGCCAAAACGGTCTTTCACATGATCAGGTAGCGGGGCTGACACCCCGCCTTCCGGAGTTGTGTAATACTCACGCCTGTAGCGAGTAGTGACAAAACGCAAGTCCAGCTCAGTATGGAAAAAGTCGATATAGCACTTGAAGCGCCAGTTCTCACCGGGAGCAGCGATTGAACAGATTTCCTCTCGGTCAACAGTCATTGGTGGTGCAGCGGTTTCACCGGCTTCTTGTGATCGTGGTCGTTTACTTTTCGGCGGACGATCAGTGTCACTTTTCCCGGCAGCCTGATCAGTGTCTTCCGCAGAAGAGCTGTCTTCCTGATCATCGCCCTTGTCCGAGACATTAGGCCTGATTTTAGGCTTGCCCTTGTGCTTCTTCAGGTGGCGAATTTCTGCTCGAAGCTGTTCGTTCTCTTCGACCAGCTGTTCGATCTGAACGCGCTGCCTTTCAATTTGCACAGATTGCTTCTCGACCGTGTCGAGAAGGTTTTTGACGAATGAACGCAACTGTTCATTGTCTGTACTGGAGAATAGTGAGTCAGGCAGGTGCATACGGTGAAATATACGAAAGATCAGGATAACTTTCTTTGACCTGTAGAGGTTGATTTGCCAGTCAATTTTGAGCAGTTACCTCTATGTGGCATCTTTGTGATCAGAAAAACAGTATTTATTGTCTTAGACATCCTGTCTTGCCGGATGGGGAGATAAACGAAGCAACCAGTCATACCTTTCCAGAATTTCATGAAATTAAAGTAGATCAGGACGCTGCGAATGAAAAAGAAAACGTTGTCATTACATTTAATGGAGGCAGTTTAAATCATCTTACTATCGGCTGTGGTGTTAAAGTGCAATCGTTAAAGCAGCCTGTTGGAGTGGGCGTATCCCGCATCAGGAAATGTACTGGCTCCAAAAACAGTAATACAGAAACCTCCCAAAAAAACACAGTGAGTCAACGTCGAGGCTATGGCACATCAGGAAGCGGTAATAGAGGGCTATACCCAATCAGTGAGGCGGGTGGCTCTTCTGGAACGGGTGGCTCTTCTGGAGCGGGTGATGACGACGATGACGACAAAAAGCCTTTTACCTCTCCGTTTGTAATACATAAGGGGCATTACGATGAAAGTCCTAAAAACAAGCACAGTCGCCTGAGAAAAACAAGAGACAGTGTCAGATTTATGCGAACCGGAAAAAATACTATCGCAATGGTTACCAGTCAGAAAACCGGGATGAAAGAACACGATGTTAATGATGAAGAAAGCCAGCCTGATAATCCCTCAATAGATATTATGACGGGTATTGCTATTTATGGAACTGACTTGAAAGGGCATGATATTGATGAAACGAAAAACCAGCCTGATATGGGTATGCCAGACTTTCTCAAGCTGGAAAAGTAAGGAGGATAAACAAAACCCGGTGCTTAAGAAACGCCGGGCTTGTTCCTGGTCTATTTATTGAGCGATTTATTGAGCGATTTGATAACAGGGTTCGTAGTGGCTGCCCGGCAGTTTCATGCGATAGTTATCAACAAACGACTGCAGCAGTGCATCTATTTCCTGCATCAGTTCCGGATCGCCACTGAGCTGGAACGGTCCGTTTTCCCGGATGGCGATCACACCCTCTTCCTTGATGTTGCCCGCAACAATACCGGACATAGCACGACGCAGGTTGGCAGCCAGCTCGTGGGGAGGCAAGGATAGTTTTAGTTCAAGGGCAGCCATATTGTCATGGGTAGGGTCAAACGGTTTCTGGAAGTGTTCGTCAATCGTCAGTAACCAGTTAAAGTAGTAGGCGTCACCGTGCTGACGACGGTAGCGGGTGACAGCTTCCAGCCCGTCACGCATGGTTCTAGCTACTTCCAGTGGGTCGTCGACAATGATCTGGTAGCGCTGCTGAGCTTCTGCCCCAAGGGTTTTACCAATAAAGGCATCAATATCTTCAAAATAGCTTTTTGCCGATGCAGGGCCGGTAAAGACTAATGGGAAAGGCATGTTTTTATTAGCGGGATTCAGAAGGATACCCAGCAGGTAGAGAATTTCCTCACAGGTACCCGGCCCTCCCGGAAATACAACAACGCCATGCCCAAAGCGAACAAAGGCTTCCAGCCGTTTTTCAATATCGGGCAGGATAATCAGTTCATTAACAATAGGGTTGGGGGATTCGGCAGCAATAATTCCCGGCTCGGTCAGACCGATAAAACGACCGCGTTTTACCCGCTGTTTGGCATGAGCAATGTAAGCACCTTTCATTGGCCCCTTCATTGCGCCCGGTCCACAGCCGGTACAGATATTCAGATAGCGCAACCCCAGATGGTAGCCGACCTTCTTCGCATACTCATACTCTTCGCGACCAATCGAATGTCCTCCCCAGCAGACTACAGTATCCGGCACCTGTTTGGTAATAAACGCCCCGGCGTTACGCAGAATCTCAAACACCATGTGGGTAATATCTGTACCATTATCGCCGTCAAAGCGGGGATCATCGCTGATATGGGATGAGACATAGAGAATATCCCGCAACACGGAAAACAGATTTTCCCGTACTCCGCGAACCAGTTTGCCTGCCACAAAAGCTTCTGCCGGTGCATTGATAAGCTCCAGCTTCAACCCCCGCTGCTCCTGAATGATGCGGATATCAAAATCCTGATACATTCCCATCATTTCTTCGGCACAGTCACTCTCGTGTTCGCCGTTAAGAACGGCCAGACAGCATTGTCTGAACAGGCGGTGCAACCCTTTCTGGCTGGTATCCTGCAGTTTCTGTACCTCACGATTTGACAGCACCTGCATTGTACCCACCGGATTAATGATGGCAGATAAGGTCTTCTGCTGGTTTTCTTCACTCATGGATTATTCCTTTAACCTTTCGGCAGACGAAAAAAACTGGCTTTCAAGTGATAAGCCAGATTTTCAGAGGCAGATCATACATAAGCAAAGCCAGGTAATAATTTCGGTTATTATTTCGGCCATCATCCCCCAGACTTAACAGACCTGCAAATCAAAACTCAAACCGGTAAAACACATCCAGCGCCTGCGCCAGTCCGCTCACGGCCTGAAGATACACTCTGGGGATTACCTCGTACCGAATCTTGACTTCACTCACCGAGTTGAATACTCCGGTGCCATACTGAAGCCGCAGCCCCGGCGCAATATAGCCTCCGACAGATACCTGAGTATTTTCCCCTGATCCCGAGGTATCAACACTGAAATCCTTGATGCCCAGCTGATCTCCGAGCTTTGTTGCCGTCTGGCTTAACTCTCCAAGTCCCATGCCCAGAAGAATGGATTGCACACCCTCACCCTCAGCATGGATACCATGCCCCCGCAGCAAATAGGAAAACTGTTCCTGCTGGGGCATTGTCGGGGTTGAGTAGACGGACCAGCCTGGCGCTCTGACTGGACCAGTAACCTTAACCCCTACGATAACATTATCCTCAGTCGCCTCAGGATTACGTATGGCGTCAAGGTTTAAAAAGGGGGTATTCAATGGTCCCTGAAAAATAATCAGCCCTTGTTTGATAATCAGGTCCTGCCCAAGATAGCGATAACGCCCGCCTACCAGCTGAACGCTGCCCTGACCGGATAACGGTTGTCCATCAGACTGTATCAGGGTCAGCATGCCTGCAAGCTTTGAACTCAGACCATAAGCCAGAATACGAACATCGTCGCCCAGCTCTATGGTGGTGTTCAAAGCAATGGGCGAAGCCTCCTGCTCTTCACTGGTTTCAGTACGACCAACAATTCTTACGTCGTCCGATCTTGTTATTGCCTGTTCCGGAAGACTTCTGATTTCAATGCGCGCTCTGGGAACGGCCAGAGTACCACTTAAAAGTGGTGTATCCGTCAGGTTGAAGCTTAAGTCAGGAGACGCCCATATATCACCAAACCCAGAGATGGAGCAGTGCAACTCATTACCAGTCAGATGCAGAAGCCCGGTGAACTGACCTCTTTTCCACGACAGGGTTCCATTAATGTCTCCAAGGCCCTCTCCCACTTGCAACTGACTGCTGACAACTGCACTGTCTCCCCGAATCTGCATTCTGCTGTTTATACGGCTTATGTCACAGAACTCACTGTTCAGGGCAACCTCACTGATGACAACCTCCCCCTTCAGTAATGGGTTATGGAGAGAACCTCGCATCTGTAAACCGGCCCTGGCGACACCACTCAGATGATGGGTACCCGGTATAAAAGGTTGAAATATCTCAAGCAACAAGTGGTCAATGGTAAGCTGTCCGTCCAGTAAACGGGATTTTTCAATATCTGTTACCCTTATGCTGAGGTCAGCATTTCCCAGCTGTGGGGACTCAAATTCAAGTTTGCCATTTAACTGATCGTCACCCAACACCGCATTAAGCACCAGCTTGTCATACTCGCCCTGTAACGCAGCAACACTCAGCTGACCTCCGGGTGTGCGGAGACTCAGGTTGATAGAAGGCTTGCCTTCGTGCAACACGACTTTACCCGAAGCATTCAGTTCAGACTGCCATTGCAGGCCTTCAGGCAATAAAGGTGTAAACCGCGCAACGTCCAGCTGTTTCAGCTCAAAGTTAATATTTGCCTGTCTGTTACCTGCTTTACCTTTACCCAGGCAGAGGCTGGCAGGCGGAGAGATCAGACAAAATGGCTGGAATTCAATCTCCTGCTGTGTCGCCCTGAGGGTAAAAGCTTTCTGCAAATCCCACTGCCCCAGCAACGATAGGGTTTCAAATGCCTTAACCTGCCCGTGCCACTGTTTATCCAATAGCGATCCTTCAAGCTGCAAATGGCTGGATAGTACCTTGCCCTCTGTTTTTGCAGATAGCTGGTGTGTCTCGGGATTGCCAGTAATTGCTATTTCAATAGCCTGTAAACTCTGTCGCTCAATAGTCAGAGAGTCAATCTGCAAATGAGCCTGATTATCCAAAGCCTTGAGATCTTTTAACTCGCCTTCTGACCGAAGTCCGTTTATCACCAGTTTGTTAATGGCCAGTTGTTCTGCCATTAAACGGTAAGCAACATTGGGCAAATCCCTACTGCCGGTCAGTTCGAAATCACCCGACAGATTACCGCTTAATGGTGGATAGAGTTCCGTGAGTTCAGGTGCGTCAATCACGCCTTTCAAATTCCAGCCCTGATCAATATAACCATTCAGCTTCAGTCGGTTGCTCCCTATATTAAGCTGCAACGATTCAGCCCTGACAGTCTCCTTACTGTTTACCATGAGATGGCCTGAAAGAGCGACCGGAAACCCCCGTAACAAACCTGACACCTGTAATTGCTGAGCTTCAACCTCCCATTCCTGATCTACAGCTGACACAGAGCTGGACACAGTACCCGACAGCTGTCCGGGATAATCCGCAAGCCATAGCCCCGGATTCAGATCCCTGAAGGTCAATGCTCCCTGCCACTTAATGCCGTGTTGCCAGCTTAATTGCCCACTGACACTGACTGCCTGCTGTTGCCATTGAGCGTCCAGAGAGTGAATAAAAAGTTGCTCAAGGCTGCCCGATAGCCCACCGTTAAGTAATAGCGTACTGTTTTTTTCTTTACCCGGCTGGCTGATGAACTCAATCTGGTAATCGGTCAGGTACCCGGATACCGAAACACTTGCATCAGGTAAGAACAGCTTGTCATGGGGTACAGCTCTTGATGAAAGGACGCTTGATGAAAAGATGCCTGACGAAAAGACGCCTGATGAGAAGGCACCTGGCGAAAAGGCTAACTGTGCGCTGACAGGATAAGGAGCAGACAGAGTGATGCTGGCGCTGGCATGCAAACTGGCAGAGTCGTGAGTGACTTCAAACTGCTGAATGCTGAAGGTCTGCTTTTCTGCTCTGGCGGATAAGCCGATATCCTGGAACAACCAGACTTTCTTTTCCTCAGAATCGTCCTGCTGAACATAGCCCAGCTCACGAATGTTCAGTGTTTTGATCTCAACCGGAAGCGGCATGGTAAACGACGGTATTTCAATACCTGAAAAACCAGCCTCCTGCTCTTTATCCTGACCAGTTGAAAGATTATCTATTTCAATGCGTTCAATGGAAAGCTGTTCAATAAACAGTTCACCACGTAATAAACGTTCAGGCGACAATGAAAACGACAGCTGGTGGATATCTATCTTAAGGTCAGCCTTCAAGTCAGAACGATGCCATGACAGTGTTCTGAACTGCCAGCCTCGCAGTAAAGACCCTTCCATCAGCTCACCCTGTAGCTTTCCGTACTGCGATGGCAGCTGTTCACAGGCAAGTTGCCAGAGCCAGCGGTTGCCCACGCTGGTCAGTAACAGCGACGAAACCGCTACACAGCATAGAACGATGATTGCAAATAACCCGCTAATAATCCACTTCACAGTACAGGCCCGATCGTAAAGTGCAGCCGCCAGGGAGACCCCGGTTCACTGACCGCAAAAGCAAGGTCCACACGCAGAGGTCCCAGTGGAGTAATCCATCTTACACCCAGGCCGGAACCGACTTTCCAGGCATCGTCGTAATCATTGGTCGAGATACCGGAGTCCGTAAACAGAGCCAGCCACCACTTGTCCACCAGTTTGTAAGCGTATTCGAGACTGACGACAGAAAGATAACGACCACCGGTTAACTTGCCATCGCTGTCCTTTGGAGCAATCGTATCATAGTCATAACCCCGCACCGTCTGGTCACCGCCGGTAAAAAAGCGCAGTGAAGGTGGCAGGTCCGATACGCTGCGCACCCAGGTGGCACCCTGTTCAAATCGCGCCAGTAATTGGTGGCGGCTGGCAAAGGTATCCAGCCATTTTGTCCGTCCCCAGACTTTTATAAAACGGCTTCCGGAGCCAGAAATGCCCGGGGACAGCTCTATTTTAAGGTCATGGGCAGTCCCCCTTATCGGGTTGAGGCTGCCAATGGCGTTTCTGCGACTCAGGGCCAGTCCGGGAATCAGCAGCAGGCTGTTATCCCTGTCGCTGGCCTGGTTATAATGTTCAGCCTCGACTCGTATAAACCAGTCACGGTTCCAGCCATCAGGCACTTTATGCCATTGATGTAAAGCCGCTGAATAGAGCCTGCTGTTAGTGTCTTCAAGGTTCTTATGCTGATAACCGGTTTGCAGACTATAAAAATCCAGCAGAGGATTGCCCCTGGGAATCTGGTAACTCGTACTCAGTTCGGTACGCTTGGCAGACAGGTAGGTATCAGCATTGAAACTATGACCACGGTCGTTTACCCAGGGTTTGTTCCAGCCCAGAGAAATCCTTGGGCCTTCGTCTGTAGAAAAACCGATGCCGACCTCCATTTCATGGCTGCGCCTGGGAGATACATCAATTTTTACGGGTATGGAGCAGGCTTGAGCCTTATCGCGTAATGGTTGTACATCGACGTGTTTGAAATAACCGGAGGCCGAGAGGTCGTTATAGAGCTTGACCAGTTTGGTGGCATCATAGGCATCGCCTTCCGCGAAATTCAGCATGGCTTCCACCAGTCGGCGTGTCGCACTGGTTTCACCGACATACTGCAATTCACCAAACCGATATCGCCTGCCTGAGTCCAGTGTCAGATGAACATCGGCACTGTATTCAGCCGGATTGACATCGACCATCGCAACCACCCAGTGGGCATCAAAGAAACCTATCAGCTGCGCCTGTGTCATAAGCATTCGCTTTAAGGTTTCATAGTCTTCATGTTCAAACACCTGTTCCGGCGTTAACTTGTATGCTTTTAACAGCCTTTTAAAGCTTTTTTCCATTCTGGCATCGCCTTCAAGCAACACATTGACGCTTTTTATCAGAACGGGCTTTCCCGGTTCAATCTGGATATCAACGGTCTCTGAATGATCTGACGGGCTCGATAAGTCAACGACTGAACCGTAAAAGCCAAAAGGCTCCAGGGCATGCTGTACGGTTTCTTTGATGGTGTGTTTATAAAGTGGGAACGCTTCCGCTGTCATCTCTGGCAGGGCTTGCAGGTGCAGTTCAACATTCTTTTTTTCACGTCCATCAACACCCGACAGATGAAACTCAAGCGGGGCGGCCAGTGCATGACCCGATAGTGTCAACCACACCAGAGCGAGAGTGGTGATGATTCGATGGCAGAATACTGTCAGAGGAGACATACCGAAAATTACAGGTTCCTGACGAGACTATTGGTATAACACCATCACGACAGGGTTCTGTAAAGGCGCTGGTTCGGTAAATAACCGATAAAGGTCATGCCTCATCATTGATAAGATGAGACAAAACCTTTAACCAGTGTTTAAAAGAAGCCCAGCGGATTGATGTCATAACTCACCAGCAAGTTTTTTGTTTGCTGGTAATGCTCCAGTGTCTGTTTATGCGTCTCCCGTCCTACACCGGATTTCTTGTAGCCACCAAAGGCGGCATGTGCCGGATATAGATGAAAACAGTTGGTCCAGACCCGACCGGCTTCAATGCCACGCCCCATTCTGAAAGCACGATTGACATCACGGGTCCAGACACCGGCACCCAGCCCATACTGGGTGTCATTGGCCAGCGCCAGGGCTTCGGCTTCATCTTTAAAGGTGGTCACGCCGACAACAGGACCAAAGATTTCCTCCTGAAAGACCCGCATATCATTGCTGCCCTTCATCAGGGTAGGCTGGATATAAAAACCTTTTTCATAACCCTTGCCAATATCCGCTTTGTCACCACCCAGCAGGAACTGAACGCCTTCATTACGGCCGATTTCCAGGTAGTTCATGATTCTGTCGAACTGTTCAAGAGAAACCTGGGCACCTAACTGGGTTTCAGTGTCCAGGGGGTCACCCCGTTTTATATGCCCTGAGCGTTCAACAATTTTCGTAATAAATTCGTCGTAGATGGACTCCTGAATCAGAACTCTCGATGGACAGGTACAGACTTCACCCTGGTTGAAAAAGCCAAGAACCGCCCCTTCAATGCACTTGCTCAGGTATTCGTCTTCCTGTTGGAGAACGTCTTCAAAATAGAGGTTGGGCGACTTACCACCCAGCTCGACCGTGGAAGGAATAATATTCTCTGCAGCACACTTGAGAATATGCGAACCCACTGCCGTTGAACCGGTAAAGGCAATTTTGGCAATTCGCTGACTGGTCGCCAGGGCTTGACCGGCTTCTTCTCCAAAACCATTAACAATATTCACAACGCCGGGCGGCAGCAGATCACCAATCAGTTCCATTAGAACCATAATCGAGGCGGGTGTCTGTTCTGCCGGTTTAAGGACGACACAGTTTCCTGCCGCCAGAGCCGGAGCCAGTTTCCAGGCTGCCATCAACAGCGGAAAGTTCCAGGGAATGATTTGTCCGACAACGCCCAGTGGTTCATGAAAATGGTAAGACACTGTCGTGTTGTCAATGTCTGCTGTACTGCCTTCCTGTGCACGAATGCAGCCAGCGAAGTAGCGAAAATGATCCACAGCCAGGGGCATATCAGCAGCCAGGGTTTCCCTGACGGCTTTGCCATTATCCCAGGTTTCTGCCACCGCCAGCTTTTCCAGATTCTGTTCAATGCGATCGGCAATTTTTAACAAAATATTGGATCGTTCAGTGGCTGACGTTTTACCCCAGCCCGCTTTAGCGGCATGAGCGGCATCCAGAGCCAGGTTGATGTCGTCTTCCGTCGATCGGACCACTTCACATATCACCTCTCCTGTTACCGGAGTGATGTTTTCAAAGTACCTGCCCTTTGCAGAAGGCACCCACTCTCCACCAATGTAGTTTTCATAACGGGTTTTAAAAGTCACAAGGGAGTCAGGGTGACCGGGACGCTCATAGATCATATTCATTTACCTGCTTTTTATTGTGGAGAAAATATGGAGTAAATCCGACTTTCAAAGCGGCAGTGACTAACTTAAGGGAACTGCCTGTCTGGCCAGACTATCTGTCATCAGGCAAAGCTCATCCGGCAATGCTCATCCGGAGCTATCCGGGGTAAATGATTGTCCTGATACGCATACCAGTATTGAAGAAACACGGCATCTCGTCCAGATGTTTCTTCAATTGCCCCTTATAGCTTTTCTGATTTGTGATAATGACGACATAAGACGTAAGAGTTACGTAACCGCGACTCACAGTGAACCTTTCAGAATCCGGTCAGTGGAGTGACTGTTTGCTGTTATAGCTTGTGCTTTTACCTGAAAACAGATCACTTCTTTCCATCGATAAATAATAGGCAGACATCACCTCTGGCTGAGGGTATTGCTCCAGCCAGTTTTTGATCTCAAGCATTTTGCCTTCACAGCACTTACAGACCGGATAACGCTGGGAAAAACTCAGGAGAGCCTTCGCGACAGTGCGCATTGCATAGAGCAATGAGTGTTGAAATTCTATGGAAAAACAGTCCTCTTTCATAAGCAGTAAAATTCTGCGATAAGGCATCAGGTAGTAGTGACTGGCTTGCTGGATTTTTTTGGTCTGCTCATAGAGGCAGCCAAGGTTGTGCATATTGGCAATCCACCCCATCAATAGTGAAATATCTTCCAGTTTTACAAACCATTCGGCTTCAATGGCTTTTACAGCCTCAAGATAAGTGCCTTCAGCAGAAGTCCAGTCTCTCAGCCGATAGTGTTCATTCCCCTGCAGGGTGATGTCTTGCCAGCGTGCCATAACAACCTCCTTACTAATAATGAGAATTATTATCATTCGCAATCAATGATAAATCAACCGGATTTTTCATTCAACTTTCATTCAGCCTTCATTCAGCCTTCATTCAACTATGAACAAGCCCCATTTTTCCCGGTTGTTTTCAACGCCTTCTGGTCAGAGGCAGTTACATTTTGAGTCAGTATATCTAACAAGTCTGAACTTAATACACATCACCCTGATCAAACCTGATAATCGTAAAAATTGGCATGGAATATAAAGGACAGACTATGGATGCAATAAATACCCCTCCACCGTACATGTGCAGCGCAGCCCTTGAAACGGCGAGGTCAAACATGGACATGTTCAGAACTGAAGCCAACTTTGCCGGACGCAAAAGGCTGATAAGACAGGTACTAAAAGACTTGCGTCCTATATTAAGGGGTGACAACAACGCTGAAAAATTTGTTGCAGCTCAGCTGCAATTATCTGCAGAACTGGAATTAGCGAAACTGAACTGGCAGGAAGGGAATAATACAACCGGCATCAGGCAGCGAGAAGCTCTCATAGTCGACGCTTCTGACTGCCTGCAGCATCTAATAGAAAATGGCAATCCGGATCAAAAAAGTGAAGCTACGCAACTGCTGGCTAGTTTCGACATGAAATTCGCCGAACTAAAATGGGAAAAATTCGATATTGAAGCCATGCCTTCTGTGCAAAAAGCTCTTTTGCATGATGCTTTAACTTCCCTGCAAAATAGCATTAGGAATGGCAATCAGGATGAAAAACAAAAGGCTACTCAATTGAAGGCAACCATGAATTTTGAGATAGCCAGGCTGCACCTGGAAGAGTCCTACACCAAAACCACCCCTTCAGGAAAGGAAGCTGTCTTATATGATGCTTCTGTGTGCCTCGAAAATGTACTACAAAATGGAACCCCTGAAGAAAAACAAGGCGCTAAAGAGCTGAAAGCAATAATTCGCTCTGAAGCGGAAAAGTACAGTTTTGATATCGATATTAATGATGACAATGTGAATGAAATTTGAAACAGCCTCTTAGTTAATGCACCCAAACTCCAGGCCCGGGTGCATAAAGCATTACTTGTTCGGAGGTTGCACAGACTGGTTATACATCTGGGTGCAGAGGTTGCTGCCGTTCTCTTCCAATGGCTGTTCCAGCATCCAGCGTAAAGGGGCGATTACCGGGCTGGTAATAAAGCGGGTCGTCGTCACTATCAGCTCTCCGGACGGTATGCCAAAACCAAAGTCATTAAAACTGCCAGTGACCATGACCGGCAGGGACAAACCAAATATCTGTGCGGTTTTTGCTCTTGGTACCAGCACCAGATTGATTTTCTCATCCGTAAAGTCAATATCAGAGTGTCCCAGCACCTGCATGTTAGATGTATCCAGCATCAGTACATTGTCTTTCATCTGACCATCCTCAAGCTGGAAAGTGCCAACCGCGCAGTTCAACTGTGACGGATCGCCGGGACCCAGCCTGGGCAACACAGCCGTTGCCAGGCCGACTGCCCACAGATCAATAATCCCGGCTTCGAAATCTCTTGGCCATACCGCAAAGCCGAAATCCCCACGAGCATGACTGAACAGATCTTCCGGCGTTTCAGCGACGGTTTCTATATCCATCCTGAAGCTGACATCGCCCTGCATCTTCGTATGAGGGTCAATGCGCCTTGCCAGTACGCCATAATCCAGACGATCAACATTGGCCTTCAAACCGATAGCAAATCCCTCTGGCTGAGCCCTGAGATGACCACTGGCATTGATCTCACCACCCGGCAGGGCAATAAACAGAGGGTTCAGAGATAAATCACCGTCCTGAAGCTGCAGATATAACTTCCCGGTACCCAGCTGATCTTCGCCCGATAACACCTCATCAACATCCAGTCGGAAATCCATATTCAGCCGTTGCAGGGTCTCGGCATTGAGTAATGAAGGTTCTTCACCTTCGGGAGTCAGCTGTTCCGGTGTTTCTGAAGTGTTTACATTGTTATCGTCTGTTTCTGACGACCAGGCTGTCCAGTCTCCGGTTTTAAAATCGTTCAGTTGAATGGAAGGTGCCGTCAGCTGGATATCCAGTTCCGCTTTGCCTTGCGTATTCAACACCATCTGCCCTTCCAGCTCGCTGTCACCCACGGTGATTTTTGACTGCGCCATTTCAAAGCCAGTTGGTGTCATGCCAAAACGTCCATTGACGGTGACGGGTCCATAGGGAGGCATGTCGACATCCAGCAGAGGGTTGAGTCTTGTCAGGGATGGCGTCCTGAAAATCAGTCCCAGCCTGGCTCTTCGTCTCTCAATTGGCAGGTTAACCATGGCATAGGACATAAAGCTCATCTCGTTAATATGCGTCGACAGCTGCATATTAACGTTTTTGCGACTGGTTAACAGACGACTCAGAGGATTGAAGCTGACTTCAAACGTCACTGGCATCTCTTTCAGCTCACCATCCATTTTCAGCGTTGTGCGCAGGTTTGGCCTGGCAGAGACAGTACCTGTATTCAACAACACATCGGACACATTCCCACTGGCATCATTCAACCCCAGGCGGCCACCTGTCAGTGTCGCTTCCAGCTCAATCGTCTTTATCAGTTCAGCAATGGTTTTACCACGCAGTTTCAGGTTAAAGCTGGCTTTATCCAGAGTGACATCAATATCATCAATAACGCCCAGTTCAGTCATCATACGCCCAAAGTCCGGGCGGTCGACCATGAGGTTAAAATCGGACTCAATGCTCTGGTTACGCATATCCAGAGCCAGATCACCATAGAAGTAGGAGCCTGCATAAATAGCCGACAACGGGCTGGGGTTCAGCCGACCGCCACGAATATAACCGGAAAACTTCAGGTCTCTAAGAGTCTGCCCGGCTACCAGCAACCGGTCCATACGGTAGTCAATATCGGCATCGGCAATGTAAATCTCGTCAGCCAGCAGTGGTACATCCAGTCTGAACCCATCCTGAGACTGGCTGTTATTTTCTTTACCTGCAGCAGCCTCTGCAGTTTCCGGTTCAGGAATAAAACCTGACAGCTGATCAATATCAAGCTTCGGCAGTCGTGCAACAATTTTTGCCAGTCCACCGTCTTCTTTTCGAATCCATTCAATATCCAGCTTACCCGTCGAATCGCCAATCACCAGTTCAGCTAAACGAATACCAAGAGAAGCTTTCTGGTTGTGAAGGTTGCCACGAAAACGCATCGGTTCGGCAACAGTTGGCTTCACGCCTAACCAGTTCGACAGGGCGCCCAGCTTCGGAGCATTCATTTCAATGGCAAACTGACTGTCTTCATCTAACCCGGATTCTGAGACAAACCCTTTGGCACTGGCTGTAAAGGCGGGGCTGTCGACCTTGAGATCAAGGTTCCAGTCTTTGCCCCGGCGCATGGCAATCAATGGGTCTGCCTGCATCATGACCTCAACCGGTACCGCCAGCAGGTCAGCATCTACAAATACTTCGGTGTTCTGTGCTAATCCCACGCTGGCCCGGGCAGTTCTTACCCGCCAGTCTTCATTATTGTTGACCAGCAAATGTCCGTTTTTCATCTGCAGTTGCAAATGGGCATTCCGGATCAGCCGGGCAATCGACCGCCCTCTTGAATTAACATTCAGGGAAAATGCATCCACCTGCCCCTGTGCCGACGAATCCATCAATAAAGCCATCAGAGGCCCGATATTCGCATTCGTCGCCGATAGTTCTGCGTGTGAACGAATACTTCGTTCACTGGCTGTCGTCTCCCAATGTCCGGACAGCTCAATGCCTTCAATAGCAACAGACAGCGGTGCTTTCAGGCGACCATCTGCCATCTCTACCCTGAACTGAGTGTTCGACACCGATACCGGCAGGCCAACCGTTTCACCTATTGCCATGTCCAGGTTAACCATTGCACTGTTCAACCAGTTATAGACCAGTTGATTCAGTGGCAGAACCTCTTCTTCAGGCTCATCATCCTGCTGTTCCGAAGCATTAGTCGCATTTTCGACTTCACTGCCTTCAGCGCTAATCTCTTTAAAAGGAGCCTCTTCATAAGAAGCCTTTTCAGAAGAAGCCTCTTTATCTGCTTCTTCTAACCAGGGTGTAAAATCAAGCCGGTTCATAAATAGATTGCCGCTGACCTCAGGAGGCTGCCCACGCCGTATTTCCAGACGACCGGACAAATCACTGTCTGCCAGCTGTACATCAATGTCTTCGAGAAGCAGAGACGCTACGCCTATAGCTACACGACTATCGACGGATATTGGAGCCAGCCTTGCCACTTCACTGCCCGCAAAAGTTTCCAGCACACCTTCAGTGGAAACACTGATCTCCAGTGCAAAATGAGAGTCCTGCCCTTTTGCCGGATTCAACTGACCAGTAACAGCAAAGCGGGCATCGTCGAGCATTGCTTCCACTTCAATACTGCCCGGTTTGCCGCTCAGATACTGACTGAACGCGGTTTTTGCATTCACTGACCAGTCAGTTCCCTGCATCACCCCGACCGCATTCATGATCAGGTCGTCCTGATCATCCAGCGACAGAGTCAGGTTATCCATACGGCCATCAAACTCTATGTCATCCTGCTGGTCGATATAAACAAAGGACAATGTCTGAACGGCTACCTGCTGGTCAATCCTTAACTCAAAGTTTGATGGCAGACCTGAAGTTTCAGAGGGGTTCTGATTGGAATTATTGGTACCTGCCTGCACGCTGACAGCTTCGTCGATTGCGATTTCCCAGTTTGCCTCGCCCTGCCCGTTTCTTTCCAGGCGAATGGCTACGTCTTCAGCCAGAATATGATCAATATCCACCGTATTGAACAGCAGAGGCAGAACCCCTACTTTGGCACTTACCAGCCCGATGCTCACCATTGCCGATTCAGGATCATTTTGCGGAGCAAGGCGAATATCCGTAAGCCGGACTGAGGGTTGCAGGGATATCCTGGCTTCCATATCACCATCAAGAGCCAGATGATAAGGCAGGGCATCGTTAGCAATGCCAACAATACTGTCACGCCAGGGATTCAAATCGACACGAAACCCAATCGTCAATATTGTGAGTAAAAGAAGAAGCAGCACAGCAACGGCTGCAAGAAAGCGTTTTGCAAATTTAATAAAAACGTTCAACTGAGAGTCCAACATCGAACCACGCCGCTACCTGACCTGGCAGACGACATGGATCATGGTCAATAAGAAAAAGTGCCTTAACTCTGCCAGATTCAGCCCAGCCAGGAGGCTCTACAATGGCAGCGATAATACAACAGAGAGAAGGTATTAACAGAGGTTGTGACGGTCTATGGCATGATTTGCATCAAAGCTCAGGCAGATGACAGAGATAGAAGACACTTTCTGTACAATAAAAGCTCTTCAGGCTAATTCTTCAGGCTAACTATTCGAACTGGCTTTTCGAACTAGCTTTTCGAAATGACCGTACCTTCGGGCACATCCAGAGTGCGGGTCGGAAATGCAAACTCCGCTCCGTGACGAGTAACAATCTCCCCGACTCCCATCAGAATATCCTGTCGAACCTGCATGTAGTCTGTCCAGTCCGTATCAAGGGTAAAGCATCGAACCAGCAGATCAAGAGAGCTAGCACCGTAATCCGTAAACCGTGCCAGCGCATCGCGTCTCTGGTCGATATTTTTATGTTGTGCAAGATAAGCATCAATATCATGAATAATATCGTTCAGCCGGGAAAAGTCCTCATAACGAAGACCGATGGTGACATTAATACGCCGGTTCTGCATTCGGGACGGGTTAACAACGGCAAGATTGGTAAACAGTGCGTTGGGAACATACACCGGAGTTCGGTCATAACCCCGGATACGAGTCTGACGCCAGCCAATATGCTCAACAAAACCTTCAATTTTCTGATCCTGCAGGCTGATTTTGTCACCCGCCACAAAGGGTCGGTCCATATAAATGGTTAGTCCGCCAAACAGGTTAGCCAGCATATCCTTTGCTGCCAGACCAACAGCCAGTCCTCCAACTCCACCGAAAGCCAGCAGACCACTGATACTGACCCCAAGGTTTTGTAACAGCGTCAGGACAATCGCCATAGTCAGGGCGATCTGCAACAGCTTGATCATAAATTCCAGCGTCGCCTTGTCCATTCTGACCGCACGACGGTTCGGCTGATAGAAACTGTTGCGCACCAGTCGCAGATAGCGAATTAACAGTGAATAGATCAGTACGATCAGAACAATACGACGCACCTGCCCCACCAGCTCGGTGTCTTCCAGCTGAATATAATCCAGCAGAAAGTCAGCCATCAGACTGACACCCAGCAGTAACACAGCAATAGTCAAAACGGGTCTGGCAGCTCTGACAAAGGTGTCATCCCAGTGACTGGATGTGCTGTCAAAATGCTGTACCGCTTTCTTTAATCCCCGACTGCATAACCAGGCCAGCATCAGACTGACACCCATGACCGTGGCAGACTTCAATAGCAATAGTGTCACAGTGGAGTAGTCCGGCCAGGGCATAAGTGTTCTCCCCTATTATTTTATGGGCGCGTATTGTTATGGGCGCGACTGCACAAATCATCTTAACAGACGCAGATAACGTGTGTGTACCCAGCCTTCCGGATTCGAGGTGTAGTAACCTCCTACCGCTGGCTTCACCAGTTGCACAAACGTTGGGTGTATCACAGGAATAACGGGTAGCTGTTGAGCCAGAATGGTTTCAGCCTGTTGATAATAAGGCAGTCTGTCCGATTGCCTGGACTGATCTGCAGCCAGCTCAAGTTGCTTCTGGTAATCGGGGTTTACAAAAGGTCCGAATCCCTTTTCATTCTGAAGCGGAAGCAGGAATGCGGTTGCGTCGTTATATCCGGCCAGCCAGCTAAACAATGCCAGCTCATAATCCCTGTCAGCCAATGCTCTGGTAAAATCCTTCCAGTTCAGAAGCCGGACTTTTACCTGAATGCCAAGTACTGCCTGCCACTGGGTAACCATCTGGTTGAGCAGCCAGTCTGAGCCATTTTTTTTCGTGGTTGTCACCGTCAGCGCGACCTGACCAGGGTTTACTCCTGTATTCTTCATGTGAGTTCCGGCCTGATGATGTCTGTCAGCGCTGCTCAACAGTAAATGGCAATGTTTTTTGTCCGGACTGAACCCGCGAGTCAGGGGCGCAGTAAAGCTACAGGCAGGGCGAGCATGACTGTCAGGGTAGTTACTGTTAACCAGTGCAGTACGATCCAGCGCCAGAGACAACGCCCTTCTGAAATCGGCATTCGCCAGCAGAGGGTGCTTCTGGTTTGGCACCAGAATGGTGGTGGCCAGAGACTCATTTTCCATGGCTCGAATGAGATGTTCTGTTCTTGCTATGAGTTGGGCAGACGTTGTCAGGTGACTGGTAATATTGACGCTGCCTTCCCTGAAAGCTTCCAGCATCTTCAATTCATCCGGCTGAATCTGGTAAGTCACCTCCTGGATCGCCACCTGCTCCTTGCCATAGTAATGTGGGTTCTTCCTCAGCCTGATGGTTTTTCCGGGCGTTTCACTGATCAGCATGTAAGGACCATTACTGACTGGTTTATCAGAATGATGCTGTTTTGCCACAGGCAGAAAACTGGGAAAGGTCAGCAGTTCGAGAATATATGGAACCGGTTGCTGCAATTGAAGAACTAACTGATTATTCTCAGCTTTCACACCCAGAGCCTTGATATTCCCCGCCAAGGCTTCATCGGCACCGCTGAACTGCCCTGTCCTCAGGTACCAGCGATAGGTGGCCCTGACTTCCGGATCAGCCAGAGTACGAAAACTACGAACAAAATCCTCTGCTGTCACAGCTGAGCCGTCTGACCAGCGGATGCCTTCCCTCATGGTAAAGCGATAGGTTTTTCGGTCTGGGCTGATATCAACGTTTGCTGCCATACCGGGAACTGGTTCGCCAGAAGGATTCTGAACCATTAACCCTTCGTAAAGGTCTTTAAGCACCTGGGCGCCGGGACTGCCACCAAAATAATGGGGGTGCAGCTGTTTCGGCTGGTCTGGCAATCCCCGAACCAGAGTCTTTGACGGGGCAGCAAAACCGCTTGCAGAACTGAGGACAAAGACCCAGAAACACAGCACCCATTCACACAGAAAAGTTATTTTCATCCTCAGCGCATCCAGTAAAACCCATAGTTATATAGTTCAGGTTTCAGACTTTCGCAGGCTCTGCCCGCTTTTTAATCCAGCAGGCAAGGCGGTATAATGTCCTGTTTGATGAAGTATCAGGTTATCCCATGACCCCAAACACCAAAGCGCTGGCTCTGCAGGAAAAACTCAACGAATCCCTGAAAGAGATCTATACACTGTCACTGCGTGCTGATGAACAGATCGAGCAATACAAAAAGGACGACCAGGGCAAATTTTCAGCTATTTTCCAGAAGGACTCCGGTTTTAACGTCCAGGCCGACCACTTTCTCCCCTACCTGATTGAAGTCTCCGAAGACGTTCAGGCTCTCGCCGATGCCAGAGATGAAGAGCTGCCCGCAAGGCTGCAACCTGTTCTGCACAAAATTCAGCTGATGTCTGAGGTGTTACAGAAGTTTCACGAGATTGCCTGAAAGCATTAGCTTTGTGATAGAAGGCGCTGATTCCTGAGCGGAGTCAGCGTCATTAGTCAGCCGTTGTACGATTGGCCAGTTTTCTTAATATCTGAAAATTTTTCGGATGCTGATAAGCATCACTGACTAGCATAAATGCGGATTGGTCGAATTGGTATTAAAATGGACTTGGAAGAATAAGGGGTTACTTTTTTGGAAAATACCGCTATGCGTATAACAATGGTAAAAAAATTAATGGCAGACGGATTCCACTGCCAGAAATGCATTGATGTACAGGAACGATTGGAAGAATCCGGCTATATCAACCAGATTGATCATTTTGCAGATTATGTAGAAAACGACGCTGGCAGCGAAGGCGCTTTGCTGGCAGATTACTACCAGGTCGATAAAGCGCCCTTCTTTATCGTAGAAAAGGAAGGCAAGGAAACAGAGGTCTACACCATTTATTTCAAGCTGGTAAAGGATATTCTCGAAAAAACGGCGGCCTGAAAGCCGCCGGAGTCTGATATCACCACACTATAATTGACACTATATTGACACTACATTGACACCATATTGATGAACCTGATTAATGAACCGGATGGCTTGGCCTTAATGGCTCGGTAACTGCACACCGGAAAACAATTCCTCCACTTCCGCTTTGTTGTGACGTGAAATAGCGTCCTGAACCACTTCTTTCGTCAGGTGTGGAGCAAACTGCTGGATAAAATCGTACATAAACCCACGCAGGAAGGTTCCTCTGCGGAAGCCAATCTTGGTGACGCTGGGTTCAAACAGGTGGCTGGCATTAAGAGGCACCAGGTCAGAATCCAGTTCCGGGTCATAAGCCATACCGGCAATTATGCCGACGCCCAGATTCAAACGCACATAGGTTTTAATCACATCCGCATCGGTGGCAGTAAACACAACTCTTGGTGACAACCCTTCATTCATAAAGGCTTCATCCAGTTTTGAACGCCCGGTAAAGCCAAAGACGTAAGTCACCAGAGGATAGCGGGCAACATCCTGAAGGGTCAGCTCCGACACCTGTGTCAGAGGGTGATCCTTTGGAACAAGAATACAGCGGTTCCAGCGATAGCACGGCATCATTACCAGATCGTTAAACAGTTCCAGCGCTTCTGTTGCAATGGCAAAGTCAACAGTGCCATCTGCAGCCATTTCGGCAATTTGAATCGGCGTTCCCTGATGCATGTGCAGGGAGACATCGGGGTACTGGGCAATAAACCGGTTAATGATGTCAGGCAGGGCGTAACGAGCCTGAGTGTGCGTTGTGGCTATTGAAAGACTGCCCTTGCGTTCATCGCTGAACTCCTGGGCAACCTGTTTGATACTCTCAACTTTCCTTAAAATTTCACCGGCGGTTTCAATGATTTTTTCGCCTGCCGGGGTGATTCGCGTTAAATGCTTGCCGCTTCGGGCAAACACTTCAACACCGAGTTCATCTTCAAGTAATCGAATCTGTTTACTGATACCGGGCTGGGAAGTGTAAAGGCTCTGCGCTGTGGCTGAAACATTGAGGTCATGGTGAGCGACCTCCCAGATATAGCGCAGTTGTTGCAGCTTCATTTATGGCCTCCGGTCAAGCTTACTAAACCTATAGCGTGAAAAAGTTATTTTGTATTCTTAGTACTATACGGCATAAGCGAATAGCATTTAATTACTTTCAAGAATACAAGCCGGTCGCTACAGTTACCAGCAAATCATGCATTTATTATCATGATTTCAAACATCGCCTGAGCTACTTATAACTTTAGACCATATTTCATGGACGCATTACTCTACATTTCAGCAGGTGCCAGCGTGGGATTTGCAGTCGGTTTAACCGGTGTCGGAGGCGGATCATTGATGACTCCGCTACTGCTCGTTTTTGGTTTCCCGGCGCATATCGCCATCGGTACCGACCTTATGTATGCCGCGTTGACCAAAGGCAGTGGAGTGCTGACACATCACCGCCAGAAAAGCGTGGACTGGTTACTGGTCAAAGCCATGTGTGCAGGTAGTATTCCTACTACCATCGCGACCGTTATCATCCTGAAATACATGTTTGCCGGGAGCGATCATTATAGCCTGATCTTAACAACCTGCCTTGGTTTTATGCTTACTTTGACAGCTATAGTACTTTTCTTTCGCAACCGGCTGCTTTCAATATCATTCGGAGATAATGTGCAGCGGTCTGATCAGCAACGTTTGAAAATGACCGTTATGATGGGCGCACTTCTGGGCCTTCTCGTGACACTTTCATCCGTGGGTGCCGGAGCACTGGGTACAGCCATATTGCTTATCCTCTACCCGAAATTGTCTTCTGTAAAAGTCGTAGGTACTGATATAGCCCACGCGGTTCCGTTAACACTGGTCGCCGGGATTGGGCATATCTGGCTGGGCAATGTTGATTTTGCCCTGCTAGGCGTTTTGCTCGTCGGGTCACTACCTGCTGTTTATCTGGGCTCCCGCATTGGACGACATCTGCCAGATAAGGCAATGAGGATCATTCTTGCCAGTATCCTTCTCGTTCTTGGTATTCGATACCTGATTTAACGGTTACAGTGCTGTGACACAAAAATGTCAAAGTGAAATCCAGTTCACTTTTTCAGAAAAAGTTGCAGCCATCCTACCACATGAATTACAGTGGCGGGCTACCGTCCATCAAGCTATGTCAATTTTACTGTCATCAGACACACTGACTGGTCGGTACTTACCCCCCTAATAAGGGAGTAAAAGAGATAAAAGCCCCGGACTAGAGCATTATGACCCCATTACCCATTGAAAATCTTAATATTGAATCCCAGGAAGTACTGGTTACTCCAGAGCTGCTTAAGCAGGAAATACCCGTGAGTGAGGCTGCAGCCCGCACGGTTTCCGAAGGTCGCCAGGTGATTCGGGATATCATCGACGGTAAAGATCACCGACTGTTTATTGTTATTGGCCCCTGTTCAATTCACGACGTTGATGCGGCGCTGGATTATGCACAGCGCCTGAAAGCTCTCAGTGAAGAAGTGGGTGATACACTGTATCTGGTAATGCGGGTCTATTTTGAAAAGCCACGAACCACCGTGGGCTGGAAAGGCCTGATTAACGACCCTTACCTGAATGACTCATTTAAAATCGCTGATGGTCTTCATATTGGCAGGCGACTCCTGATGGATGTTGCCGAGATAGGTATGCCAACCGCGACGGAAGCTCTGGATCCTATTTCTCCACAGTACCTTCAGGATCTGGTGGCATGGTCAGCCATTGGCGCACGTACAACGGAATCACAGACCCACCGTGAAATGGCCAGCGGTCTCTCTTCTGCGGTCGGCTTCAAAAACGGTACCGATGGTAGC
Organism: Endozoicomonas gorgoniicola; assembly: GCF_025562715.2. Classification (NCBI taxonomy): domain Bacteria; kingdom Pseudomonadati; phylum Pseudomonadota; class Gammaproteobacteria; order Oceanospirillales; family Endozoicomonadaceae; genus Endozoicomonas; species Endozoicomonas gorgoniicola. The sequence continues at coordinate 1,511,550 of NZ_JAPFCC010000001.1, read as the reverse complement.
CTGGAAGTCGCCATTAATGCGCTGAACTCGGTATCAAAACCCCACCGCTTTCTGGGTATAAGCGGCAATGGTCAGGTAGCAGTGACCCGAACCAAGGGTAATCCATATGGTCACGTTGTTCTTCGTGGTGGAGGCGGCAAGCCAAATTATGATTCCGTCAGTGTGGCCATCTGTGAACAGGAACTGAATAAAGCCGGTATCGAACCCAATATAATGGTGGACTGCTCCCACGCCAACTCTAACAAAGATCCCGGTCTGCAACCTCTGGTTCTGGAAAATGTCGCCAACCAGATTATAGAAGGCAATGAGTCCATTGTTGGCCTGATGGTAGAGAGCAATATTGGCTGGGGAGCTCAGAAAATCAGCGACAACATGGAGTATGGCGTTTCTGTGACTGATGCCTGCATCGACTGGGAAACAACAGAAAACACTCTGCGTGCGATGCATAACAAGTTGAAAGACATCCTGCCTGCCCGTAAGCGCGCTCAGTAAAGAAATATACCGGAAAGGTTGATTATCTTTCCGGTTTTTTCCTGCCGAACTTAACCAAACAGATCAAACTGTGGTGAAGTCTTCTCACTGCTGCATTCAGTGTCAGTTTCTTCTTTGTCATCACCACTATTCTCAAGTAACAATGCCATCTGGGTTTCAGGCACTTCCTCTTCGATGTCTTCAAACGCACTGGTAGTTCCTGCCTTACGTTCGAGAGGCATATTACTGATGCGACGCTGGAGAATGGCAGAACAAATCGGACAGGCACCGACCAGCAGATGGTTGGTCAACACTTCATAGCGATACTCTCCATGCAGCACCTCCGTACACAGAGTGCGATCATCCCGGGACTCAATATCCAGATTCGCTTCCACCAGATGATAGTCACCTTCACTGGTGTCAGTGCTTTCTGCATTAATAGCCACGAAAAAATTAGACAGTATGGTTTGCTTGTATCGCTTCACGGGCTCTAAGTACCAAAATCAAGGTACTACTATCCAAGTACCGAATAAATGCCAGACAGAAAAGGCGGAAAACAATACACGATTATGCTCTCATGGCATACCTGTATCAGTAAGTTTAAGTAAAAATACAGCTGATCGTTATACGACAAAACGCCAGAAACTTCTTTCTACAAGACAATCTTCTACAAGACAATCTTCTACAAGACAATCACCCCCGATCAAAAGCCTGATACTGGATATTAAGAATAATCCAGATTTTATCCCCCTCCGGTGTTTTTACCACCACCTCATCATCTACCTGCCTGCCAATCAGTGCTTTTGCCATGGGCGAGTCAATGGTGATATGACCTTTACTGACATCAATCTCATCCGAGCCAACAATACGACACTGCAAAATGTCGCCGTCTTCATTTTCTATTTCAACCCAGGCACCAAAAAAGCATTTACCTTCCTGCTCGGGTGAATAGTCTACGACTTTTACCGTTTCAAGCCTTTTAGTCAGGAAACGAAGCCGACGATCTATGCTTCTGAGTTCGCGTTTGCCTTCTTTGTATTCCGCATTTTCTGAACGATCCCCCAGTGCCGCAGCTTCGGAAACAGCCTGGGTTACCTGTGGTCTCTTGACTTTCCATAGCCAGTCGAGCTCTTTCTGAAGGGCTTCTTTACCGGCGCGGGTAATCAGGTTGGACTTCATTGAACTGTCATTATCCGTTTATCATTTTCCAATGATCAATAGTACACGCCTCCTTATGATCTGTTCCAGACAATCAGTTACGTTCCGCAGAAATCCGGCAGTGAACGTTTAGTGGATTCTTACCCACTAATTTGGTTGAGAGGTTCCGAGCATTTTGGCAAACCTCGAATATGATTGGATATTTTAAGGAGGGTAGATTCATCAGGATTCAGGGCGCAAATAAAAATCTACAACCACCCAACTCAACGGCTATCTTAACCTCATCCAGTATGATTTAACCTGTTTCCATCATGAGGAACTCATTCAGAACTAGAATGAGAAAACCGTCTTATCAGGAGAAAGCTTTGGCTGTAGGAAAATATGCAAGAGTGACTAAATTACCGGTTTCACCGGTCGCGTCTAAGGTGTTAGTATCCTCGCTCATCGAAAGCTTCAACGAATTGAGAAATAAAGGCCTGTTGGGTTCGATATTAAATGAAGAATTTATTAAGTCCACTTCGGTCAGGTCTGATCGGAATATATCGAATAGTGATTCCAGACTCTTGAGTCTTGGAAGTTCATGGTTACTCCGTTGTGAATCGGCCCATGGCTATCATTATCATTCCTTCGAAGCTGATGACCCTGAGTTAAGTTACCGGAAAGTTTTATTCTTTTGTAATGCTGGTTTTACATTAGAATTTTTCGAAATAAATCATAAAACTGGGAAACCGATAAAAAACATGGGAGTAGAAAAATTTATTGCTTCCGAGCCATCTATTGTTGAGCTGGAATTCGATGGTCGTATTGTGCATCGTTTCCGACCTCTGCAAGGGGGGGCTTTATTTGCGTATTCAATTCACCTTAAGGATCTTTCTAACGACTGTAATGCGGCTGCCACCCAAACACACACAGTTTCAGGTTTACCACCTGAAACTCAATCCGTCATCTATGTGTAACCGGGTCTGCGAACCTCAGCCCCCCAGATAAAGAACTATTGACAATTTCCCCAGTTAACATCACCGGAATGAATTCGCTCGGCAGCCATATAATAAAGAACCTGCTGGCCCCTCACCTGATAATCACTTTCAGGATTTAACTTAAGGTTATCGCCAGTCACCTTGTCAGCAACGCCCAGAATCATGGCCTCATGTTCTGTTTTGAAGTAGCTCATCAGCCGGGAAAAGCTGACCGCTCCAAAGCCATCAGGCACAGAAATAGAAAACTGGGTCGGCCCTTCCAGCGTGGATAACAACTGCTCCTGAATACGGGAAGAACCCGGATCCTGTGCGGAACGTACCAGCATTTCCATAGAGATATCGGAGTGACACTCAATCTGGGGACAGTGCGATTTAAGGAGGTCAGCCATACCCTGAGTGTCAAACCTGGCAACGATATGGGCTTTCGTTCCCGTTGCCACCACAGTCAGGCAGGACGCCAGGGTTTTATCGTCATTGCCCCGGTAAATAATAATCCGGGACGCAGTCCGGATACCTGAGCGTTTAAGCAGGTCTTCGCTATGCAGATTTTCACCACGAACAAAGTGAACGGTATCCGGAAACGGGTTTTCCATTTCATCTGTTGCGCATAATACGACCTTGCGAGCAACCCTCCGGGTGTCTCCATAAATCAGGTTGACCATCTGTGGTGTATGTTCGGGATGCCAGCCAAGTATGACAATATGGTCATCGAACATGGAAAAGTCGCCCTTCCCCTGCATGCCTTTCCTCCAGAGATTGACAAACGTAGTGGACATTTTGCCCAGAAATGCAGCAAAAACAACCACAGCCCCCGGCATCATGAAAATAGCAGCCACCATCCGCCCACCCATGGTCTGCGGGCTTAAATCACCGTAACCAATGGTGGTCGCTGTCGTCACGAAATAATAAAACCAGACTCCGGGTTCTGTCAGTCCCTGCTCACCCGAGAGTTCCATTAAAAACCAGCTGCCAAAATACAGCGCGCACAAAAGTACCACAATGGAAAGCCAGGTTAACCTGAACAATTGCTGGTTCAAATAGAACAGCGTTGTCTTAAGTAGCTTTACCACATTCATCCGTCGTTTTAAGCTATTAAATCATGACAAGCATAACACTATCGTCTATATCTCATAAGTACTCGGCCATATGGAACCATACGGTTGAGTGTTTGAGCAAGAATCTTGCAAAAGTATCAGCAAGAGACAATCAGAACCCGGAATAAAAAATAACAGTAATAAGACTTATACACCTCTCACCGTTACAGACAGCAACCGGAGCGCATCAATGAGTCATAAACCATGGATACACCTGCCACTGCGGGAAGGCCAATGCTCCAGACAGGCGCACTGCGATCTTCCTGAAGGGACTTATGAACGGGAGCTTGGCCGCGAGGGTTTTTACGGCCCGGTTACACAGATGCATCACCGCCACCCACCAACAGCCTGGAGCCATTTTGAAGGCCCGCTACGCCCCCATGCCCTGGACTTGTCCCAACTGGACAGCACACAGGAATGCCCCTGGTCCGTCTCACCCTTCCTTTATAACCGGGATACAACCATTCGCTTCTGGTGCCTGTCACAATCTATGCAACACCTGGTGCGCAACAGTGATGGCGATGAGCTACTGTTTATTCACGAAGGTCAGGGCGAGTTTTTCTGCGATTATGGACACCTGTCTATTACAGAAGGTGACTATCTGGTTATACCCAGGGGGACAGCGTGGCGTATCGAAACGTCAGTACCCATTGCCATGCTGATGGTGGAAAACAAAGACGGCTGTTATCGTCTGCCAGACAAGGGCATCACTGGATATAATGCTATTTACGACCCTGCCGTACTGGATCATCCCGAAATCAATAACCAGTTCAAGGCTCAGCAGGATGAAAACGAGTGGCAGGTTCGCATCAAACGGCTCGATGCTATTTCTACCCTCACTTACCCTTTTAACCCTCTTGACGCCGTTGGCTGGCACGGAACCAACACAGTGATCAGGCTGAACTGGCGGGATATAAGACCGCTCACCAGTCACCGCTATCATTTACCCCCTTCCGTGCATACGACATTTGTCGGTCAGGGATTCGTTGTCTGCACCTTCTGCCCCCGCCCCATTGAAACAGACCCGAATGCTCTCAAAGTCCCCTTTTTCCATAACAATGATGACTTTGACGAAGTGATTTTTTATCACCAGGGTAATTTCTTCAGCCGTGACCACATAGATGCCGGTATGGTGACTTTTCACCCCTGTGGTTTTCCTCACGGACCACACCCCAAGGCTCTGAAAAAAAGCATGGAAGACCCGCAAACCTTCACTAACGAAGTGGCGGTTATGATCGACACCCGCCGACCGTTGTCACTGTCAACGCAGGCAGAGCAGGTTGACATCAAAGCCTATGCCGACTCATGGAAAAGCCCGGCCTCAACTGATAAAGACTGACAGGACGAATAAATGAAATTTGCCAGCTATAAATCCGGTCGTGACGGCCAATTGCACATAGTATCCAGAAACCTGAAGCGGGCTTTCCGCATCACGGATATTGCCCCTTCATTACGGGAATGTCTGGATAACTGGGAAACGCTCCTGCCCGACCTGCAAGAGCGTCACCAGCGCATCAATGCCGCTGGACAGGTTGACAACGCTAAACGTTTTCACACCCCTAGTTGCAGCGCACCTTTACCCAGAGCGACTCAATGGCTTGATGGCAGCGCCTACGTCAACCATGTAGAGCTGGCAAGAAAGACCCGTGGCGTTCCTATGCCAGACAGTTTCTGGACTGACCCACTTATGTACCAGGGGGGCTCCGACAACCTGTTAGGCCCCTGTGACCCTATCACTGCCAATCCGGACTGGGGCGTTGATTTTGAAGCAGAGCTTGCCATCATTACCGACGATGTGCCTATGGGGTGCAGTAAGGAGGAAGCACACCAGCATATTATGCTGGTGACGCTCTGTAACGACATTTCACTGCGCAACCTGATTCCGGATGAACTGGGCAAAGGCTTCGGTTTTGTCCAGAGCAAACCCCCCAGCAGCTTTGGCCCGGTAGCAGTTACCCCGGATGAACTGGGTGATTACTGGCAAGAGGGCAAACTCAGCCTGCCCATGCAGGTCTACCTGAATGACCGGCCTTTTGGACACCCTGACTGCGCAGTGGATATGACCTTCAACTTTCACGAACTGATAGCCCATGCCGCAAAAACCCGTCCACTTGGACGAGGTACCATTATTGGTTCAGGCACAGTGTCTAACAAAGATAAAAGCACCGGTTCATGCTGTCTGGTCGAACAGCGAATGCTGGAAATCATCGCCAACGGTCAGCCTCAAACTCCCTATTTAAAGCCTGGCGACAGGGTCAGAATTGAAATCACTACTCCGGATGGACAATCTCTGTTCGGTGCCATTGAGCAGACTTTTGCAGGCAACCACTGACACCCTGCTACTTTTAGCATTCTGACTGGTTAGAGGCTGAAGCATGCAAAGGCGATTTCGCACTTTGATCGTATTAAGCGGCGTTTTTTTTAATGCGCCTGTGCTGGCAACGTTCTCTTTTGACCCGCATATCGATTTTGGTCATGTTCCGGCCGGAGCTGAAAAAGTGATAACGACAATGCTCTGCAGCGATGACCCTGAAGACACTTTGCTTCTGAAAACGCCTCCAGAAGGTTTTCGTTTTCTGAAACATCCTTCAACCCTGAGTTTTTCTGAATCACGCTGCCATTATCTTGAGCTGGCTTTTTCTCCGGAAAGTTCAGGTGCTGAGTTCACCTATTATGGTAATCCTCCTGACGATCCGGATGATAACACCGCTCTTAAAGGGTTTGACCGCCATCACCAACAGGTAACTCTCACAACCCTGAGTGGAACAGGGCTAAGCCCCGCACAATGGAAAACTTTATACCCACCAGACCCTGACACATTTTACTATCACACGCACATGGATTTTTCCAAAGCAGAAGATTTTACAGGCAAGCCAGCACCAGTGATTGCCAGCGCAACATTCAGTTTATCTTCCGAAATCATCGTCAGTTTTAAAACGGGTAACCTTACAAAAATTCTTATGACCGACAGGAGAGGTAGCTGGGAGTGGAACCGCAGTCACAACCTACGTATGCTCACTGGATACTGTGCACTGGCTCTGTCTCCCGACAAACAATGGATTGCAGGTGGAGATGCACTTAACCATAAAGTGGATATGTACCATGCCTGGCTTTTTCCCACTGAAAAACTGAACCGTCTTTCACCCAGCTCCAGTTCCGTACAATCTACCTCCGACCATCGTGACAAACTCTACAGAGTTTGCAATACAGCTTTCAGCTCATCAGGTACACATCTTTTTACGCTGGGAGCCAGGGGGAAGCTGGTCAAATTCGATACCGAAGAGGTTCTTTCTTCAATGGACTCCAGCATGCCAACCTGGCTGACAGCCTGGAAATTCGATCAACTTAATGGCGAACTTGAACAGCCAACCAGCCAGACACAAGTGGGCCTCATAACACAAAATAACTATGCTCAGGCTCTCCATGGAATTGCAGTGACCAGAACATCTGCCGCAGACTTCGTGGTCGCCAGCCATCAACATCCCATAAAACACCCGCTGGATCGGTTTTATTTCGACTCAGACTCAGGTCAGCTCATACCTGTTAACCAGCTCAAACCAGATATTATTGCCGGTAAACTCGCCATGACAGCTAATGGTCAGTTTATTGCCATATCACCTTATCTATCAGGTCAGCCAGTAGAAATTCATCAATGCTATAGCACCGGATGCAATTTAATACAGAGAATTGACAAATATATCCAGAATGACCACCGCTTTGCACCTTCCGATGTTCAGTTCACTCATCGCTCCAGCTTACTGGGTGTCACTGAAACAGATGCAGACCGTCTGACGATACTGAAGCCCCGGTCAGATATGCAACGCTGGAAACTCCATCAGTCACTCAGGAAAGAGGATGGGCTGAGAACTCTGGTCAAACCAGACCAGCTGGAATTCGATAAAGATGACCAGTGGCTACTGGTCGTTTCACAATCCAGAATCCTGATTTTCGCCAGACTGAAGTCTAAAAAAGTAACACAGAAAATACACTGGCGGGTTACACCACAGTGGTGGAAAGACTATCTGGAAGCGCTGCGCGCAAATACAAAATCATCAGTAATAAAGCTATAAGGCGCGATGCCTGCTAACCTGCGAATTCAAAAGAAATACAGCCTGCCCCGTCATTAATAAACGGGCAAGTCGTACACCTGAACAGCCTATGATGATCCGGACTTCAGGACTGACCGTGACGTTCTACCAGCAAAGTCATACCATCCGCCCCAATGACAACGACTTGCGTACCGGCTTCAATCGTTTCACTGGCCTTCACTTTCCAGAGAGTATCACCAATCTGTACCCTGCCCTGACCATGGGTCAGGGGTTCAGAGACTTCCACCACCCTTCCGATCAGCTGAGCTGCACGATTATTAAGCTGTTGGTTGTCAGATCGCTCATTCACGCGACGAAACAGCTTCCAGTACGCCACGGTAAACATCAGGCTACCCAAGCCAAACCACACCAGTTGCCAGCTCCAGCTCAGGTCAGGAAAAAACCACAACAACCCGGACAGTAATAACCCGGCCAGCGCGGTACCTAACAAAAAGCCACCGGTTCCAAGGGCTTCCAGCCCCAGGAACAGAAAACCCACAATCAACCAGTGCCAGGGTTGTATAGACGACAGAAATTCCATCATGATAGTGCCGTTAATCTGTTATTGAAAACCAACCGCTCAGGACGGCTTATTACCCGATACTTCACTGAGCAGTTCCCTGATTCCTGCCAGAGAGCCAATCACACCACTGGCCTCAAGTGGCATCATGATCAGTTTGCTGTTATCAGCGGCTCCGACTTCTTTCAGAGCCTCAACGTACTTCTGTGCAACAAAGTAATTAATCGCCCGCTGATCACCACTGGCAATCGCCCGGGACACCGCCTCAGTTGCCCTGGCTTCGGCTTCGGCCAGCCGCTCCCGGGCTTCAGCTTCACGCTTGGCCGCTTCCAGTTCGCCTTCAGCCTGCAGGATCTGAGCCTGCTTTTGACCTTCTGCTACTTTAATAGCCGCTTCTCTGGCACCTTCAGCGTCAAGAATCTGTGCGCGCTTGTCCCGTTCCGCTTTCATCTGCCGGGCCATAGCTTCTACCAGATCGTTTGGGGGGGCTATATCGCGTAATTCTATACGGGTTACTTTCAACCCCCAGGGGTCAGTGGCTTCATCGACTTTAGCCAGCAACTGCCCGTTAATGCGATCCCGGTTAGACAGCATTTCGTCCAGCTCCATGGAACCAAGCACTGCACGAATATTCGTCATCACCAGATTTTGCATGGCTTTGGGGAGGTCGTTAACCTCATAAGACGCTTTCACCGCATCCTGTACCTGAAAGAAGCACACAGCATCCGTCGTCACCTGGGCATTGTCCGATGAAATCACTTCCTGCGGGGCAATATCGAGAACCTGCTCCATCATATTCATCTTGTTACCAACACTGTCAATCACCGGCACGATAACATGCAGGCCTGGCGGGAGCGTTTTCGTGTACTTTCCAAACCGTTCCACCGTGTAGTTATAACCTTGGGGAACCATCCTGACGCCAGTTGCAATGAGTACCGCAATCAGCAGAACAAACGCAATAGCAGTGATTTCAAACCCCATAACTCAACTCCTTCTGACTTTTTATCATGTCAGCGCAATGTTTCACTCATGGCCATTTAATTAAAAGAGTAACTAGCAACGTATTCTATGCCCTGCTGCACAGCGCGAAAAGGAATAAATGAGTGAATGATGAAACAGAATAAAATAGCTATGGGCAGAAGTATTGCGGCGAAAAGCCAGGTCGGGGAAGGTTCCCACTTCACGTTGCAGATTCAAGTAAAGTGGGAAACAAATGAATTTGCTGACCATGATCAGCAAGCTTGGGCAGGGGCGGTCATCAAACCGTCATTACTGAACCAGTTCCTGCTCGTCAAACTCACCTTCAAAAAGAGCGGTCGACAAATAGCGCTCTCCGGAATCCGGCAGTATCACAACCACCTTCTTACCTTTGTGAACCGGCTCCTCAGCTACTTTCAGGGCAGCCGCCACCGCAGCACCACTGGAAATACCGGCAAGAATACCTTCTTCACGCATCAGCCTGAGCGCCATGGTTATGGCCTCTTCATTACTGACCTGTTCAACCTGATCAACCATTGACAGATCCAGATTACCGGGAATAAAACCAGCACCAATACCCTGAATCTTGTGAGGGGCAGGTTTCACCTCCTGAGCAGTCAGCGTCTGGGTGATAACAGGCGATGCAGTTGGCTCTACGGCTACTGAAGTAATGTTCTTACCCCGAATCTCCTTGATGTAACGCGACACCCCGGTAATGGTGCCGCCAGTCCCGACACCTGCAACAAAAATATCAATCTCACCATCGGTATCGTTCCAGATTTCCGGGCCGGTGGTTTCTTCATGGATCTTTGGGTTGGCAGGGTTTTCAAACTGTTGCAACAACAAGTATTTTTCAGGGTCAGAGTCTGCGATTTCCTTAGCCTTTGCCACGGCACCAGCCATACCCTTAGCCGGTTCAGTCAGAATAATCCTGGCGCCAAGCGCCTTAATCACTTTCCGACGCTCCAGACTCATGGACGATGGCATAGTCAGGGTTAAAGGAATGCCTTTGGAAGACGCAACAAAGGCCAGGGCAATACCGGTATTACCACTGGTGGGTTCAACCAGCTCCATGCCTTCGCGCAGTTTACCGGAAGATTCCGCTTCCCATATCATGCTGGCACCAATACGACACTTAACGCTGTTAGCGGGGTTGCGTGATTCAATTTTTACATAAATCTCATGATCACCCGCAATACGATTCAATCGAACCAGCGGTGTATTGCCTATAGAGAGGGAGTTGTCTGCGAAAACCTTAGCCATTTTATTACCCCATAGTCGTTGATAATGACTTTTATAAAATAAGGCAATAATATCGCAGCTAAATATAAGTTGAAGGAATATATTATTATTAAATAATAACTAAATAGAATATCAATTATCTTTTTATTACCAAATGGTTTCGTGCTTCACAATGCAGCATTAAGCGATAACTGCCTGCTGATAGCAGAAGGACAATAAGGGGCAGCGGCCAGCTATCCGGCACCGAAAACCCTGCCAGTGATGCGAGAGCAATAATGAGCAGTGCGCTGATCCGAAAACCGTATTGATACCAGTATTCCCCATTAACCTGATACAGGGCATCAACGTTCAACTGCCATTTTCTGCAGGAATAATCCACCAGCAGTACACCGGCAATCGCAGAAAACAAAACTCCGGCTTTCTCCATAATTTGCAGATAATTATGAATCACCTCGGGCGTGCCAGACAGCCAGATGGCAGGAAGGCTGATCAGCAGCGTACAGGTAAAACGACTCACGGGCTCCAGTGTATGACTCAGCGATAAACCACCGGTATACAGATTGATGACATTAATCGTCCAGTTATCCATTACGATCAGGACAACAATGGCAGCCACCATCAGCAGACCGGGCTCAGCGCGCAAAACATTGTGGTAAAGATTGTCAGCGCTTCCCCCTACCACCATCATCAGCCAGGCACCCAGTCCTGCACCTAATACTACGCCACATAACGCCCCGGACATGGCTCCTGCCCACAGACACCGGCGGTTCTTTACATAACGAACCAGGTCGGCAGAGTCTGTGACATTCGTGAGCATGCTGCCCACAACAGCATTAAACCAGAGCATTACCAGTAGCCAGTCATTGCCTGCCGGTAAGTGGAACCAGTTATTACTCGCAGAGGGCTGCTTCCAGAGCAAGGCAACAATGATTATCAGACACAGAATCTTCAGCGGCAAAGCTCTGCTAAACACCCCCTGCAACCAGCGATAGCCCACCAGCGCCACCGCCACCTGTAAAACGGCAAAAAGCAGAGCCACCGTTGTCAGTGGCAGAATTATATCGAAGTACTCTGACAAGATGGCAGTCAGCGCCAGACTGCTCACCAGGGTCTGAAAAGCAAACCAGTAAACCGAACATACTGCCCTTAATGGCGACGTCAGCCAGCGCCCTCCCCTGACACCAAGGGCTGTTCGACAGGCCATTTGTCCCGTTAAACCGTAATCCACCCCCATTCTCGCCATCACCAGCAGGGCGACCATGGCAACAAACAGAGCGACCACCTGGGTAATGACCACAGCGATAAACGATAAACCTCCGGCTACGCCAAGAGCCGCAGAATAAATAGAGGCAGGATTGACCAGAAAATTGGTCATTATCACAAACAGGTCATAACTACCTGCTTGCCGCAGATTTTCCGGTACAGGCTGGGTACCATAGACTTCAATCTCAGGCATGAAACGGGTAATCAACGATCTCAAACTACTACTTCCTGAACCAGGTTCCCAGACCAACAAAGGACATCAGGATAGAACAGCAGACCGGTTTACGCTTTAAAAGTGAACTCTAAGAGGCCATCTGAAAAGAGAGTCATGAGGAGCTGACCGTTGAAGCCCTCGCAATAGCCCGCTTTTGCACGTCATTCGCCCTTGCTCTGGTATCCAGCCTGCTATGCCCGTTATGGTGGTCAGAAAACAGGGTGGTATGGACTTGTCAGATTAGCGGTTGACAGTCATAAAAATCAGCTATATTATTCGTTAGGACTAAACTAACTATATTGAAAGAGGTTAATTTTTGAGGCAGCAGAAGAAACTGAGTGAAATATTGCACATTTTCATGGAAAAACATGCTAAGTGCGCATTTCAGGTCATTGAAGATCTGGGTGCGGCTGATTTAACGGCCAAACAATTTTTTTACCTGGAGACAATCGACAAAACGCCTGACCTGACCACCAGTCAATTTGCAAAACTACTGAACATTACAAAGCCATCAGTAACCGAAATCATCAATAAGCTGCATAAGGCAGGCTGTATCTATAGAAAAAAAGACCCTAATGACGGGCGAGTACACTTCATTGAATTGACTGATAAGGGCAAAAAGGTAGCCAGATATAAGTCACTGGCCCAGGAAGATCTGGCCATTGAGATATGTGACGTTTTAACTGACAGGGAAGCAAATCAGTTTATGGAATTTTTGATAGAAATTACAAAAGATCATTAAGTTTTTTTGTAATTCTTATTGATTTTTTTATTTAACTAGTTAGTTAGACATTATCTAACTACTAAAGTGTTTAATCTGACCAGAAATTTAAGGTTCTACTATGAAAAACCGGATTTGTGAAGTTCTTAATATTGAAAAGCCCATTATCCAGGCACCAATGCTTTGGGTGACATCTGCCGAGATGGTTGCGGCGGTATCTGAAGCAGGAGGCCTTGGCACTTACGGTTTTAATGGCGGCTACGATACAAAAGTCACCTCAGTTGAGGAAACCGCTGAAAGAATGCGTACTCAAATCAGGAAGATTAAGAAACTCACGAACAAGCCATTTGCTTTTAACTATGTGTTGCCATTTGACGGAATTGACTTCTTCGGTGATGCCTGCCTGCAGGTAGCAATTGAAGAAGAAGTCATGCACGTTGTTGCAGCTGGCTATGTAACTGAAAGTGCAGTTAAGAAATTAAAAGACTATGGTATGAAGGTTATCGCCAGACCGGTGAACCCAACCATTGAACAAGCGCAGCTGGCTGAACGTGCCGGAGCAGACGTGATCGTAGCAACCGGATTTGATGAAGGCGGTTCTGCGCCAATGAATACTCTCGGAACGATGTCCATTGTTCCGGTTATTGCTGACTCTGTTGATATCCCTGTATTAGCAGCCGGTGGTATTGTTGACTCGCGCGGCGTTAAGGCTTCCTTTGCCCTGGGTGCAGAAGGTGTATTTGTTGGTACTGCATTTATTACAAGCGAAGAGAGCCCGGCGTCTCAAATCACCAAAGACGCAATCATCAAATTCGAATCTGAAGAAACAGTAACATTAAAAACGGCTTACGGTCATGAGCGCTGCCTGACAACCCAGTCAGTTACTGATTACATGGAAAATCAAACCGCTGAGCTGAAAGATAACGAAGCCATTGTAGAAAAAATTACCCAGACGTTTTTGGATGGATTCATTAAAGGAAGACTGGACAAAGGGTTTATTTCTGTTAGTGCGGCAGTCAGCCTGATTAAAGAAATTAAAACCTGTAAGGAAATTGTCAGCGACCTGTACTCAGGCGTTCCGGTTGCAGTCTGATGTTTGAAACAGTCTTTGGTAATCAAACCACCTGAGTTGTGTGATTCATAGACATCATTTCAACTTTGTAGACTGGATGCTGAATACGATTCAATACTGGTTCGTATTCAGCTTCTGTCGTCTCTTAAGAAGAACCATCGTCATCCCCGCGAAGTTGGGACAGATATTGCGGCACAACCCGGGTAGCAGGCCCATGCACCGCTTCCAGAAATGCATCACGGGTTTCACTGGGCTCAAGGTTCAGCTCTACCGTATGAGCGCCAGCTGCCAATGCCTCCTGACAGAAACCGGCAGCCGGATAGACGTTGCCGGAAGTACCAATTGAGATAAACAGGTCACAGCGTGACAGCGCGTCGTAAATCCGTTCCATCTCCAGAGGCATCTCTCCAAACCAGACAATATGAGGGCGCAGGTTACCCGGTTTGTGACAACAGGGGCATTCCGTTTCCAGCGTTACATCCTGTTTCCACTCAAAAACCTGTTCGGTATCCTGACACCGTACTTTGTACAGCTCACCATGCAGATGAATCAGGTGACGACTGCCCGCGCGTTCATGGAGGTCGTCTACATTCTGGGTCACCAGAAGAAATTCACCATCAAACGTTTTCTCAAAATCAGCCAGAGCCAGATGCGCCTGATTAACGTCAACTTCACTCAACTGCTGGCGGCGCTGGTTATAGAAAGTCTGTACCAGTGCCGGATTGCGGTAGTAACCCTCAGGCGTGGCAACTTCTTCAACTGGATGATTTTCCCACAAGCCGTCACTGGCGCGGAAGGTACGAATACCGGATTCCGCCGAAATACCTGCACCTGTTAAAACGACAATAGACTTATACTTTGACATATCTCCGGCTCATTCTGTTTATAAACTGGTTTCCATAAATATAATTTCATTAACAGGAGTTAGCGGGGCATCTTCAGATGCGTTGACTGAAACGGTCTGATAATGACCTGATAAACCCATATACACCAGAGCCTGCTCACTCAACCTGATAGAATCTGCCAAAAGTACCTGAAAGCGCAACTCGGCGGTTTCCGGACTGGTAAACCGAAGTGAATACAACCGCGATCGCCCATCAAGCTGTGTTATAACCCTTCGCAGTAGCTCAGCATCCTCCTGTAATAGCCGGGTGCCATCGTGATGCAAAGTAATACCCACAAACCAATTCGAAAGCTTCTGGTAACCGGCTATAAAGGCAAGGGCGTAACCAGTGATGGTAGAACCGATACAGGAACCTGCATAAGCACCCGGAGCCCCACTAAGGGCACCCGGAAGCCACCATAAGGCTGTGCAAAAGCCAAAACCACAACGAAAATACCATGACTTTAAAGCTTTTGCAGGACTGCAATAGGACATCTTCGCGGTTTCTGCGCTGAACAGTTGCCTATGCTCTCTCTTTCTCAGCCCGGCCAGGATATGTGCCATCAGGGCAATCTGTTGATTCAGGGCGTTTATCTGATCACCTGTCATCAACCGCTCCTGGTGGAACGCATTATTCTCCGGAAGGAGTTGGAGGGTTTGAGAGGCTCCGTCAGGCATTGTGAAATGGCCTTCAACTCTCACCTCTTCTAACTGAGACACGGGTTCGTGCCGCTGAGCAATGGGGGCTGTTCTGACGCATCCACAGGCATTACCACGATGTTCCAGACACTGCCGCTGCGGGTTGCTGAGGCGGCTTGCTACTGACTCAGAAGGAGCAGAGTCAGCTCCCCGGTCTGTACCCCTACTGAGCCTGAAAGGAATGGTTATTTGATCTTCAGTATCAAAGATAATCTTCAGCCAATACCTGTACTGAAACTGGGCAAAAACAGGCAGTGGATTTAAAAGCAGAAAAAGGCAAATAGCTGAACCCAGCCACCTGCCCCAGTGTTTCGGAATACTATACCTCATAAGAGCAATGCCCCATAACAGCAATGCCCCATAACAGGAAGTGCCGGAGGTAACCGCCTTAAAGTCGGTAGGTCGCCTGATAACTGATCTCCCGAGAGCTTTTGGCAGGCACTTTAACGGTAAGAGTGCGCGCACCTTCGAGGGTGGCACCTGTTACATCACTGATTTTTAACAATCCCGAATCACGCTCCATCAGCGTGAGCTTAACGTCGACATCCTGATCATTGCGAATAACAGCCTGCCACTGGTTCTTCAGGTTTTTTTCCTGTTGCTGAGAATTTTTCAAGTTACGCTCAACCCGGACAGCCAGGGCTTCTCCCATGGTCAAATGGGCATAGTCACCGGATGTTGTCTGCGTCAGCCAGCTTTCACCGGCGATGATGACTGCACCATCACTGGTTTCTTCAAACAGCTTAATCGGTGCAGCAGGCAGATCGGCTTCCGCCTTGAAACGATAAGTCAAACGAGGTCTTTCAGCCACCTTATTGCGACCACTGAAAGAGCGTCCGTAAACATCCAGTGCATACAGTTTTTCTACCTTCAGCGCATCCTTATGAAACAGGCTGAGCTGCTGACTGGAGCGCGCAGGCAGCCGGGTGCCTTTTGGCAGTTTCTGCACCAGCATTTCGCCCACCCTTTCACCGGTTGAATCCATGGCAGCCGGGGCGGCTTCCATCATCACCTGTCTGTTGCGGACATAGGCAACGCTCCTGCCGGTGTCACCGGAAACCAGTCGTATATCCGCCCGGTTGTAGCTGGTGTCGCTGTAATTATTCAGCAGGGCGCTCAGCTCCAGCCGGGCATTATCGGTGTCATTCACTGTCATACGATAATGACTGCTAAAACGTAATGACGGTGTCACATACGACAATTGCAGATTATCAGCCTTCAGCTGTTTAACCTGTGCAGGTGTAAACGATGCGGTAATACCTGAAACCAGCCGGTTATCAGCGACCATAGCATCACGACCAGCGACCCGTATGCCCTGCGGGTCGCTCCAGTCTACAAGATACTGTCGTCCATTTGTTCCCTGAACCAGTGCCAGACCAGAATGGTAAGACAGCATTGTGCCCTGTACCGGAACATTCAGGCCTCCACCCAGCAATTCAACCGTTTTTCCAACCATTCCCCGGTAAATCGCATCCCGGTCTAAACCATCCGGCTGCCAGACCAGCTGAGCCGGAGTCACTGAGCCGGCGCTCTCCCGATACCTCAGATCAAGACTGTCATGATCCCATTCCTGAGGTAGCCCCGACACTGTGAGGCTGCCCTGTTCAGAAGGCAGGGTAGACAGTGAATGACGTACAAATGCCTTGTCAGAATACAGCGTCAGACTGGACTGAGTGGCGCTGCTGATATCCACACGCCCGGCATCAGCCCGGGCAGCCAGCGGCTGTATACCTACAGCTCCCACTAAAACCAGGGCTATTCCCAGACGACTCATGAGCATGTGATTCTCCTTTCTGTCCACCAAAACACCTGCTACGCCTTGAATGTGCAGCATCTATGTAACGATACAACAATGACTCGATGAGAATGGCTTGAGTGGCCAATAAAATCAACTGAAAGCCTTTGCTTTTACAAAGGGCTTAGAAAAACAGGCAAGTCGAGAAAGAAAAGAGAGGCACCCCGTCGCCAGGCAGGTAAGAGGCTGTCGCAAAAGGCAGCGAGCGCAGGCAAGACAAGGCAAAAAATGGCGAAAAAGCGCAGTTTACACCGAGTAAATGAGCATTTTGAGCCATTTTTTAACGCAGTATTGGCAAGCGCAGCCCTTTTGCGACAGCCTCGTAACGGGGAGGAGTTTGCTGGCTTACCAGTATGGGTTTTCCAGATTCAGGTTCATTGCACGACCATAGCCGGGTACCGACAGTTTCTGATCCGTATAGTCCAGCTCGTCGCCATTCAGGACGCCTTGACCAAACTGATAGATCGGCGTCATGGTTCCCTGCTGATACTGATCTTCGTATTCCTGCTGGCGTTCACGGGTGTTTTCCTGACGGTGTTCCCATGCAGTCGTCGCTTTTTCACCATGCTTTTTCTGCATCATCGACAGGACCACGTCAGGGCTCATTATCAGGGCGGTGGCATTATTCCCACCGAAACCTTTAGCGTTCACCAGTGTCATGTCTATACCGTTGACACCCGCATCATGGTGGTCGGTAAGAATATTCAGGTGTGAAGCGTGAACATCTTCCGCGAGATGGTTGATGGTGCGAATACCCGGAATAATCCCCTGGTCCCATACCCCAAGGGTTGACATTATCTGGTCGCCGCCGGCCACACCGATTGAATGTCCGACGTAGCTTTTCACAGCAGACACCGCCCACTGGTCAATGCCAAAGACCTTTGCCGTCTCATTGAGAATGTGCGATTCGGTCACGCGGTTCTGCGGCGTACCAGTGCCATGTGCCTGAACATAACTGCGCTGGCGGAGTGCCTCTTCGCCCAGAATGGATCGACCCAGTGCAGCCGCCCTGGCAACCGTCAGATAGTTACCGGCTCCCGGGGCGGAGATGGATTTTTTGTAGCCATCGGCATTAACAAAAACATCCGCCACAGCACCCAGTACTTCTGCGCCTGCTTCCATAGCCAGTTCATCATCCATCAAAATCAGAAACTGGGAAGACTCTGCAATGGTAAAGCCCGCATTATCAGCAAACGGCCGACAGGCACGGCGCCAGTCCGGATCTTCGCTGTCCATCAGCTGATCCAGCCCCCTGAGGTCTGCATCCGTTGCCAGTGCGCCCATGGTGGTATAACCGTCCATTATTTCAGGTGTAACCGGCGCTTCACTGTTGC
This sequence comes from Endozoicomonas gorgoniicola, assembly GCF_025562715.2. Classification (NCBI taxonomy): domain Bacteria; kingdom Pseudomonadati; phylum Pseudomonadota; class Gammaproteobacteria; order Oceanospirillales; family Endozoicomonadaceae; genus Endozoicomonas; species Endozoicomonas gorgoniicola. Next base: position 1,493,041 of record NZ_JAPFCC010000001.1, on the reverse strand, counting down.
CAACCACCACCAGACGACGACGCCCGCTTCGAATATCATTAACCGCCAGCTGCAGGTTATACAGCATGGTGGCACAGGCGCCCATACTGGTGCCGGTGGCTCCCAGAGAACCAAGAATATAGGCATTGATAAAGTCCGCTGACATTTCTGAAAAGCCCAGCGGACACTGTTTGGACGTCACCCGTTTGCCCAGCAGGCGCGCCTGCATCATGCCACCGTTGCCGTTATAATCCAGCTGACTCATAGCGCTGCCGGAATACACCGCCATCTCTTCCGGTGCCAGCAAACCTTTCAGACCTGCCCAGTCGAGTCCTGAGGACAGCACCGCATCGGAAGCACCGAATACGGTCATGGCCAGTGAACGGGGATGGTGACGGGACTGGTACAGTTTTTCCGGCTGAAATCCAGACGGCAGTTGCCCGGCCGCCTTGACCGGTGAAACCCTGCTGCCCGGCAACATCATTTTATGCGTCGCAGTGACCCGGACACGAACGTGTTTGCCATCAGCCAGAGGCTCTGTCACCCAGCCTTCGGGTAAAGCGGGCAGACGACGGACTGGCAGGATCAGCTCAGAGCCTTCCTGAACATTCAGGGCATTGTGCAGGTAGAGGTTGTCGGCATCAAACAGGTTATCTTCCAGCTGACGAATCAGGGTACCGGAAAGAATGTCCTGCTCGGTCACTGTGTTGTCCAGCCCTCGCAGACGGGCGATTGCGTTCAGGGTCTGCTGACGCTCAACAGCCCCCAGCCGGTCAACCACCAGACGTCGATAACCATGAAAACCGGAGCTTCGTCCTGCCGGACTGACGCCACCCTGGGCAACGATAACGGGTAATCTGGACACTCAAAAACTCCTGCCACCTTGAATGCTGACACCTGCTTCCGGCTGACTGCCTGAATGGCAGATACGCAAAAAACAGTACTCTCACTATGTCGCTTTAGTGTAATGGTACTGTCACAATGTCATCTGGACAAATCAGCCAAATAATCCGACAATTTAGCCACTCTACCAGTAAAGCTTATCCGCAATGGTCTCAGATTCACTCAGGTTACACCGTGTCAGGGTTCCTCTGCTGGAACACATGCTCACCACCAGCATCAGTCTGCCTATGGAAATGCTGGCAGCAGCCACCATGTACAGCCGGATGGAACAGAAAAAAACGTCTATCGACGTACAGTTATGTAGCAACAACGGCACTCCGGTGCTGTCCCATGGCAACATTCTACTGACACCTTCGATGGACCTGTCATCTTCCTCAAAGGCTGACCTGGTACTGCTCCCGGCACTGTGGCGCAACCCCATGCCAATTGTCAGGCGCTCCCGGGAAACCATTGACTGGATCAGGGAACAATACAGCCATGGCGCTACCTTCTGTGTTGCAGGTACCGGGGTCGCACTGATGGCAGAAAGCGGGCTGCTGGATCACCAGCCTGCAACGACTCACTGGTATTATCTCAACCGGCTGCGCAAGCACTATCCCGAAGTTCTGTTTAAACCCCATCACCTGATCACCCGGGCTGGACGGATTTACTGCGCAGGCAGCGTTAATTCCGTGGCAGACCTGATGGTGCATATTATCAAGCTCGCCATGGGGCGGGATATCGCCAACCGGGTGGCCCAGCAGTTTTCTCACGAAATCCGCCGCCCTTTCGAACAGACCCATTATGCTGATGATCACACCACCAGCCACGGGGATGAAATCATTGTGAACCTGCAGGACTGGCTACGGCAGCATCTCAATGATGATATTGACAGCCAGCATATGCTGGCTGTCACCGGCCTGACCCAACGCACCCTGAACCGTCGCTTTCGTGAGGCAACCGGCATGTCACCCTTTCAGTATCTGCAACAGCTGCGCCTGAACCATTGTGCCGAGCTGCTGAAAGCCACCGACCTGTCGATTACTGAAATTGCCCTGCAATCCGGCTTTAATGACCCGGACTACTTCAGCCGACAATTTAAGCAACACTATCAACTGAATCCTTCGGACTTTCGCCGCAGTGTCCGGGGCAAACTGTTTTATCTGGACACTCAATGATTGACGGGATCATCTGGCTGCTGGCTGGACTGGCGTTTGCCATAACCGCCTCGATTGTCTTCTGGTCTTTAAGGCTGGGCATTACGCCTACTCCAACCAGCCGTAAAGTCCGGTTGACAATGGAACCGTTGTTACCCGAATCAGTGGACGGAAGAATTTATGAGCTTGGCTGTGGCTGGGGAACACTTCTGCTGATGCTGGGGAGACGATACCCAAACCACTCCATCACAGGCTATGAGCAATCAACGATCCCTTATCTGGTGGCAAGGGTATTAACGGTTCATAAAGCCAACGTAAGGGTACTGAAGCAGAATTTTTTTACCGCTCAGCTAACAGACCCCGGGCTGGTAACCTGCTATTTGTTTCCAGAAGCCATGAAGCAGATGGATGGTTATTTAAAGCGTCAACTGACTGCACATTGTACCGTCGTCAGCCACACTTTCAGATTGCCGGGATGGGAAAGCATTAAGGAAATTAAGGCGAATGATTTGTACCGAACGTCCGTGTTCGTATACAGGAAAGACGTTTATCAGAAGACAGCGGTCAATTCAGCTGACACAGAGGAATACTGTCTGCCCCGGTCTCCATCCAGCGGTACATCTCCAGCTGCTCAGGTGAACAGCTGACACAGCCTTTAGCGCAACCAGACTGTTCACGTATCAATTTACCTTTGCGCATCCAGTGGGACAGCATGCCACGCATGGCATCAGGGCTGACATTAAACCGCTGGCTCAGTTCAGCCAGGGAAACTATTCCCTGGTCACTGAGATAATCACGAAGGGCTATGAGCATGAACATTCCTTGCAGTTCTCACACCCTGCTTCGTTACCTGCTGATTATCATTCCATCTACGTCCTGCCCGACGCATAGCAACAAAAAAGATAGCCATGACCGTCGCCAGGGCAGCCACCCAGCCTAATGTCACCATTGGCTGAACAGCCAGCAATGAGAGCTGATAGTACAGAGTGGCAACAGAGTAGCCGAGAAATAAGGTCCAGCCTGCAACAAACAGCGTCCAGCCTGTGCCAGCCTCACGGTAAATGGCACCCAGTGCTGCGACACAGGGAGTGTAAAGCAGAATAAACAAAAGGTAGGCAATCACCGCCGCTTCCCCGGGAAACAGGGTGCGCATGACCGCGAACGTATTGATGTCGACTTCCTGCTCTTGTGCAACGCTTTCCAGATCGTGCAGGTCGCCGACCTTCATGCCCAGAGGATCAGAGAATGAGCCGGTCAAACCGGCCAGGTTTTCAGGAATTGAGGCAAAGGCTTGTGAGATACCTGCCATCAGGTCAAAGGGTTCATCCCCGCCTTCAGCCCCATTCATATCATCAGCGATAGAGGAGTACATCGAATTCAGGGTGCCAACCAGTGTTTCTTTTGCCAGCACACCCGTGAAAATGCCTACTGCGGCTGGCCAGTTATCTTCCTCAACGCCCATGGGTTTAAAGGCAGGCGTAATGCTCTGACCAATATAACTGAGTACGGACGAACCTGAATCCTGATGACCAAAGCTGCCATCCGTTCCCAGCGAATTCAGGGTATTCAGAACCACCACAACCATCACAATCGCCTTACCCGCATTCACGATAAAGGTTTTCAGGCGATCCCAGGTGCGCAGAAGCACCTGCTTCAGGGATGGCATGTGGTAGTTGGGCAGTTCCAGTACAAAGGGTGCTGTTTCACCACCGAGCAGGCTGCCCTTCAGAATCAGCCCCGTCACCACTGCCGCCAGGATTCCCACCAGATAGAGGATAAACACAACATTCTGACCTGTTGCCGGGAAAAATGCCGCTGCAAACAGTGCATAAACCGGCAGCCGGGCGCCACAGGACATAAACGGCGCCATGGCAATGGTCAGCAGACGGTCTTTCTGGTTATCCAGCGTGCGTGTTGCCATTATGGCCGGGACATTACAGCCAAAACCAATCAGCATGGGAACAAAGGCTTTCCCGGGTAAGCCCAGAAAACGCATCATCCGGTCCATAACAAAGCCTGCCCTTGCCATGTAACCCGAGTCTTCCAGCACAGATAAAAACAGGAACAGTGAGGCGATTACCGGAATAAAGGTGGATACGGTCTGTATACCGCCACCCACCCCTTGGGCCAGCACGGCGATCAACCACCCCGGCGCACTCATGCCCTCCAGCAAATGGGTGACACCACCGACCATGATGGTACCAACAGAAATATCAAAGAAATCAATAAAGGCGCTGCCAAAGTTCACGGAGAACATGAACATGAGGTACATCACGCCGAAGAAGACCGGCAACCCCAGGAACCGGTTCAGAACCACCCGGTCAATGCGTTCACTCAGCTTATGATTCAAGACTCCGCGCTGCTTGATCACCTTCTTCATCAAGTTGCCAATGGCATCGTAACGCCCATTAGCCACGAGAATATCAATTTCCGCCCCCTGCTCCTGTTCCAGGGTGTCGCGCAGGCGGCGCCCCTGGTTCAACAACTCTGGTTTCACTGATTCTGACAAACCGGATAATCCACTGGTTTCGTCTTCCAGCAGTTTTATGGCGTACCAGCGCGAGACCGTTTTATCGTTCAGATACCCAGAGGCAGCGATTTCAAGCTGGTTAATTGCCGTTTCAATGGCTTTGCCAAGAGACAGTGGTTTTGCTGCGGGCAGGGTTGTCCTGAAATTCTCATTCAACCGGTCTTTAAGATCAGCAACCCCTTCGCTCCTGCTGGCCACCATGGTCAATACAGGACAGCCCAGGGTGCTGGACAATGCTTCCGGGTCAATCACCATACCCTTGTCAGCAGCGACATCCATCATATTCAGGACCACCACCACCGGCAGCCCCATATCCAGCAGCTGAGTCGTCAGATAGAGATTGCGTTCAATATTAGAGGCATCAATGGCATTGAGAACCAGCTCTGCATTGCGCTCCAGAACAAAGTCCCGGGCAATCCGCTCATCCATTGACACCTGATCATCAACCACGTCCAGACAGTAGGTGCCGGGCAGGTCAACCACTTCAATATCCAGTCCCTGATGCTGGTAATAACCACTTCGGCGCTCTACGGTCACACCAGGCCAGTTACCAACCCGCTGGCTGGCACCTGTCAGTGCATTATAAACCGTGGTTTTACCACAGTTTGGGTTACCGACGATGGCAAAAACATGGTCACTCATATCTGGCTTACCTCAACCACTGCCGCCTCATCACGGCGAACGCTCAGCTGAAAGCCACGAACCTGAAGTTGGATAGGATCCCCAAGAGGGGCAATACGACAAACCGTAAACTGAACACCCGGCGTTAAGCCCATCGCTAACAGTTTGCGACGATACGCAGCTCCCGCGTTCCGAAAAGCTGTAACCTGACCGGAATCACCAACCTGAAGCTCACCAAGGATCGATGTCATTTAAATCTCCACTACTGCGGTCATCGACAGAAGAAACAAGCAACCGCAAAACAGCTGGCAAAGTTGCCAGCAGTTGAACCTTCCGGTCTGTTATGAGTGGAATTATTAGTGACCAGAGGAAAGAAAAAAAGTGGCGGCAAGGTTACACGTAAATGAGAATAATTACAATTAAAAATTAGGTTATCAGGTACAGCAGAAACAGAAACGTAGCCGCCCCGTTACTTATAACTCACTGAGAATACTATAAAAACCTGACGCCATTAATATGATTACGTCTATCTTGCCTAGTAATCTCCTGATAGTCGTGATGATCAGAGTCATTAAAAATGAAACAGATCTATCTTTTTGGTTTATTTACCCTCTCCGCCATGTTTCTACAACCTGGCTACCCTGCTGATCAATTGACATCCTATGTTGTTATGGTTCCTCCTAACCACTTTGCAGCTGACAGTCAAACATTCGCGACTGCGGTTATACGTAAAACAAAACCGGAAGGATCAACCAATATGCAAAAAAAAGCCCTTCAGGAATACACAGCCGTTAAACAGCAGTTGCACAGCCATCATGTACACGTCATTGAGCTACCTGCCTATCGTGCCCCCGACACCCCCGACTCGGTGTTTCCCAACAACTGGTTTGTTTCGTTACCAGCGCCCTGCCCTGAGAACATCCAGTGTGGTTCGACAGGCAATACGCTCATTACTCTCTTTCCCATGCTGGCCAATCAACGGAAAAAGAAATCTCGTATCACAGCTTTGCAAAAGGCATTAAGTCAGCAAGCTATTTCCAGCCAGTATAATGACGAGGTTCTGAAAAGTATGACAGCCAACCAGTCGCTGGATGGCGGCAGCAGCATGGTTCTGGACCGTGACAAAAAGATTATTTTTGCTGCGCTTTCTCCCCGTACCAACCAGACATTGCTTCAGGAGTTTGCAGACAGGCAGGGTTATAAACTGCTGGCCTTCAGGACCGTTTTTTACGATCAGCCTGTTTACCACACCCGTATGATGCTGAGTATTGGTGACGGTTTTGCCGTCCTGTGCAGTGAATGCATCAGCGAGCAGCAACATCGTCAACAGGTCTGGCAGGCGCTGTCTGACAAAACAGTGATCGATATCACGGCTGATCAAACCAGACAATTTGCCGGTAATCTGCTGCAACTGAAAAATGATCAGGACAAAGCCATTATCGTGTTATCCAGAACGGCGTTTCAGTCCCTGAATGACGAACAACTCAGAGTACTGAACAGCTTCAGTGATCAGTTTCTGGTCTTTGATATCCCCACCATAGAGACCTATGGAGGGGGCAGTGCCGGATGCATGCTGGCGGAAATTTTTCTTCAGCCGACGTTATCATCAAACCACTGACCTTTTAGGCCTGCCATGAAATACCTGATTCTGTCCGTCATCGTACTCACTCTGACTGGGTGCTGTCTGGTTCCTGACCTGCCAGGACCCATCGGCATTCCCGGAATATAACCTGAACGGTCCGTACAATAGTCAAAACAGCCTTAATGACTGGTCTGAATACTTATTGAACCACTGTCGACAATTTTTTATCGTTCGCGTCCTGATTATATGACAACCAAACCAGGTTCCCGGATGACACAGACCGATCATTTTGTTGCAGTAGAAGCCAATATCGCAGCCGGTAAATCAACCCTGCTACCAAAACTGGCTGAAGCGCTGGACTGGGACCCCATTCAGGAGCCGGCTGAAGACCCGGAGTTTTCTCGCCTGCTGGGTGAATTCACCAAAAACCCAAAAGTTTCAGGAAACCGAATCCGGTTTCAGTCGTACATTACCCAGCGCCGGGCAGAAATTGTTGAGAGTCTGCCCTCTCATCGCAATTATCTGATTGAGCGCTCCCTGTACTCTGACCTGATCTTTACCCAGGCTAACTTTCTGAGCATGGACCAGCCAGACACTGAGTTTATGCTGCATTACTGTGAAATTCAGAAGCGCCTGAAAGAGTACCCACGTATCAGTGCCGTGGTCTATCTGCACACAACGCCGGAAAAAGCCTACGAGCGTCTGCAATACCGCGCTCGTGAGGCTGAAGATGGAACGCCTTTTGAATACATCCGTGATATCCATAACTATCACGAAGCCATCCTGCCACAAATCTGTGCGTCCATGAACACGCCCCTGATCACTATGGACTGGAATGATTTTGGCTGTGAGCATCAGGTGGCGGAGAAAATTCTGGAAGTGGTTCAGAAGCACTAATCTGTTAGGTTTGGGAGAGCCAGGTGCTGGCAAGCGTTTATATCCATACAACAGTCATTCCCGCGTATCAGTGGATCCCCGCCTTCGCGGGGATGACGAAAGTGTTGCGTGCATGGTTTTTAGCACTTAGCTAACTACAAATCCGCTAAAGGGTGAGTCTCCCAGTCGGGAACAAAGAAGGCATCAACCGTTTCTCTGGAAATGTCAGCCAATGTGGCGTACTCCCAGTTCGGTTGCCTGTCCTTATCCACCAGCAGCGCCCGGACACCTTCACAGAAATCACCCTGAAGGACGGTATTAACAGAAAGGGTGAGTTCACTCTGGAAAGCTTCTTTAAGAGAAAAGTGACGTGTACGCTGAAGCTGCTCATAAGTCAGGGTAATGGATAAAGGAGAGCCATTTAAAGCTGTCTTCCGGGCTTTACTCAGCCATTCATCACTGGTTTCCAGAGCTTCAAGCGCAGCCATTATGCCAGGCAGCGATGGTTTGCCCATCATTTTTTTGATCAGGTCCCGGTGCTCGCGAATCTTGGAGTATGGCAGCCAGCCAGCACTCTGGTCAGCGTATTCCTGAACCACGTTATAAGTGGCCTGATACGCATCCTGCTGCCAGTCAGCCTGTTGTAAGGAGGCCAGCACATTATGACGAAACGCGTGATCAACAAAACGGTTACCCAGACCGAGATACATGGCATCTGCCGGATTTAACTGGCAGGCGGTCAGGGCGACAAACAGGCCAGTTTTTGCTGGCATACGCCCCAGCAGCCAGGAGCCCCCGACATCCGGATACAAACCAACGGTGATTTCCGGCATAGCCATCACGGTGGTATCCGTCACTACCCGGAAATCCGCACCAGCCATCAGGCCAACCCCGCCCCCCATCACAAAGCCATGCCCCCAACAGATAACGGGTTTTTTATAAACATGTATCAGGTGGTCAAGCCGGTATTCCTGTTCAAAGAAAGCCTGAACAGAGGCCTTGTTATTTATCAGGGCAGACTCACGAGCCGCCCTGACATCACCACCGGCACAAAAAGCCCGGTCTCCTGTTCCCTGTAGAAAGACACAGACAATGCCCTCATCGTTATGCCAGCTCAACAGTTGGCGATGCAGTTCATTAATCATCTCCTGATCAAGCGCATTCAGGCTTTTTGGGGCATTCAGCGTAACGACCCCAATCCTATGACCACTGACGGTATCAAGCTCCTGAAACTCAACCTTCTCGCTCATAGACTCTTTCCCCTGCTGAGGTAAACCAAACTGTCTTATCACTATCCACTCACTATATGAGACAGGCAATGCTATTTCAAACCACTCATCGTAATATCTTAAAATAGGAATCCAAAGTCGTAAGATTCAATTCATACTGCAATTCATACTGGATGCTGATACTCTCTTTGCTGATACTCTCTTTGCTGATACTCTCTTTGCTTTTACTCTCTTTGCTTTTTAGCAAAAATTTATCTATTTTGATCTGGCATACCTGAAGTTAAATATATGCACAAATAATCGTTTGTATTTTTATAATGAGCTTTTTGTATAGTTACTTCTTGTATAGTTACTTTCCAAAAAAATTCACTTTTAAAAAAAGAGTAAAACTTACATAGCTATTCTGAAATATCATTCAAAAATATTTTCAGTTATTCTCACACTCTTTTTGGAGCAGTTATGACACATAATATAAGGTATTTAAAAATGAATAGCTTTACAGCACTCTGCTTTATTTTACTCTGTATAATTTCCAAGAGCATTCATGCTGATCATTACAAAGTTACTAAATCTGATATCAGTTTTTTCATAGAGATTAAGCGCACCAGTTTAAACATAGCCCTCGACCTCCTAATCAAAGAAATAAATAAGAATACCGACTTTATGGTAGAGGAAATAACTTCCAACGATGTAACCGAGATACAAGAACAACCGGTTTATCACATTAGCGGATTGAATAATGTAGGTTCTACTACAATATCCCGATACTTGAACTTTATCTATCAGAGATTAAGTCATCCTAATTTTCACCACATTCCAAGTGCAAGTACAAGTGCAAGTGCTGAAAACAATAGCAATACCCTTCGGGTCAACATAAGAGTCAACGCCCCCTCAAGCATGACACTTTCTAACTTAATGACCCGTGCTGCCGAAATTGCTGAGCAGCAGGTTAATAACGGAGCCTTCACCCGTTGGCATCCCGAACTCGGCGCAATGCTTCCGGATGGCAGCCAAATAATCAGCCTTGTATTAACTGCATCACTTCAAAGCACAGCCGCCCCCAATGGAGCAGGGCAAATTACCCCTCTTTCACCCGACACTATTGACCGTACAATGAATGCCTTTTCTCAGGCGATTCCATGGAACCCTATTTCCTATTTTTCAGTAACAACAGTAAATAATCATTCCACACAAAGAATCCCGGAAGCCGGACTGAACTATATCCTGCCAGCCCATGAAGCTCTTAATTCAACGCAAAAGCAGGCGCTAACAAGAAGTATCTATAGAGAAGTAACACCAGGAGATACATATATTAAATTTGAAAGATTTGTTATTGCACATACCTTTCAGAATACAGAAGAATCCTTCGGCCAAATGTTGAGCGGAATGGAAGTACTACGATCAAATCTCATTAGTACAAGACACCATTTCATTCTGAACCCCTTTAATTTTTCTTTCTCATCTGATAACAGTCAACTGACAATTTACTTCATGCTGGATCACTATATTCCTTCGAACAGAATGCATATAACGCTCAGCACTCAAAATATTGAAAGTATAATACCACCTACCGGTAACATTGAAATAAATCCCTTGCGACGGACTATTTACGTATCCGTCACTCATCCGCCATTACATCAGGAGGGTGTCGTAATGGAGTTAATGACCTTTTTAGTAAATAAAATAACTACCGCCTTTGCATTCATTGTTCAAATAGCGGCCAACCTTATAAGACAACCTCCCTCTTCTGAAGAAGAACTAACCGAAGTAATTGCAGCAAACCCTCAGCCAGAAGAAAACAGCCCTAACGAAACCAGCACTGAACATCCGCCACAACAGCAAACCCCTGTCATTTTTATAAACAGTGACAAGGCATCTCAATAGCCAACAATTTTTCCAACAAGGAACCGTTTCCATAACCTAAAGGGAGCCAGGCTGGTAAGTTCCAGCCTGGTGATCAGACAAAAAACGACATCAGCTGTCTTTCTGCTTGCCCTTTGAAGTAATCACAATCTGACCCTGCTGTTTCAGCAGTTCAGTCATCGCCTGCCGGATATCCTCAACTTTGATGGATTTCACTGCCTCAGCAATATCCAGCTGATAGTTGAAGTCCGCTTCACGACCGTCGAGGCTTTGCCAGAAACGACCAGCGCGTTCGTCCGGGTTGGTGTCACGTTTAGTCAGGTCTACGATCAGCCCCTGACGATAATCTTCCAGCTCGGCATCGTTCAGTTTGTTCAAACGCTCAACCTGCCCTGCCAGAAACTCATCCACCCGCTGTTCAATGCCATCCGGTCCCAGCACGGGGGACTGCACAATAAACACCAGTCCCGGATGACGCTCTACTGGTCGGGCAGACGCCGTGACAATGTACCCCAGCTGTTGCTCTGTCCGCAGTTGATTAAAGAACGGCGTTGCCAGCAAACGACCCAGCAATGAGTATTTCGCCCGCTCACGATTTTCCGTGGTATCAAACTGCACGTATTTAATGTACAGGGCATCATTATGATCAAAGTTCGCCGCTTCACGCAGGTTTGCGTCTTTCAGGACTTTAAACGGCTGATCATAACGTTCACCACGGTTACTGTCGTTCAGGACATAAGACTCCACCAGCTGACCAAGCTTCATGGCTTCGCTGCGGGAGTGATTACCATAAATCAACATGCTGATATGCACGGAGTTGTAGAAGTCACTGGCATACTGCTTCAGGTCAGCAAACGTTACTGCTTCAGCAGCGGCCAGCATTTCTTCATCACTGCGATAGTTTGGATACAACAGCTGACTCACCCGATCCATACCCTGACGGTAAGGCGTGACAAATGCCTTGTTCCTGAGATTACGTAATAATCGATTACGTTCCTGCTCAAATTCCGCCTGCACCAGACTGAACTGATCCATTCCCTTCAAAATGGTTTCCAGCAGGTACGCCTGTTTGTCCTGATAACCGGACAAGGCAACCGTCAAGCCTTCACGGCTGGTACTCAGCCCATAGTTCAGACCCGCTTCCCTGGCAGGATAACCGTATTCATTCAGACTGCGCGACAGCAGGGTACGATACAGTTGCAACAGCACCTGATCCTTTGCGGTATCTGAAGCTTTTGGTGTAGAAATTTTCAGGCGTACAGAAGCCCTTGGCACCTGAAAACTGCTGTCGGTCATGCTCCAGACATCCAGCCCTCTCTCACTGATAATCTGTGTAGGCTCGTCCGCTTTATCGCTGGTGCGCAGTGCCAGGTCAGTAGCGATAAACTGGTTCGGAGCCGGAATGGTCAGCTCTTTATGAACCTCTGGTTTATTCAGGCGCTTAAGCAGCTTATCCGACAACGGCCTGATGCTGTAGTGGGTGTCGAAATAAGGTTCAACCTGATCCGTTGGCAACCCCTGGGCAATCACCGTCTGGCGAACATTTTCCGGAGTCAGGTTTGCCATCAGGCGCTCAATCAGTTCCGGATCAAAGTCGTCGTAAAGATAGGTTGAATTCAACAGGTCAGACGCTGGCAGATAGTGTATACGTGACGCCAGACTGGTGGCTGTCTGCTGTGGGCTTCGGCCTTCCTGATAACGAAAGCCCAGTTCGGAGATCTGACGGGTTTCGTCGTACAGCCATTCCTGAATGCCTTCCCGGCGAATCAGGTCCAGGTAATCAAACACCACCGCTGTAATGTCATCCACCTGCTTAAGCCCTTTCGGCGTCAGCTCCATACGAACATTAAATCCACCAAACTCACCCGGCACATCACTGGAGTAAGCGGCAAGAGAGTCAATCAGTCCCTGCTCTTTCAACAGACTGTGCAGACTGCCCTCACCTTCATAGCCAACAATACGGGCGAGGTAACCCATAGGCTTTTTGTGGTAGAACGGGTGCAGACTTTCCATCGGGAAACTCAGAGACAGCACCCTGGTTTCTTTCAGAGGAACAAGGTTGATTCGAACGCCCAGCTGGTCAGCGGCATAAGGCGGCACGCCGATATGAGTGTCCGGCTTGACTCCGCCACCGTCAGGTACATCGGCAAAGGACTCTTTCAGCCAGGTTTCAAGCTGTTCGGTGGTTTCAGGACCATAAACCACTACCCCCATACTGGGAGCGACGTAGTAAGTGTCGTGAAAGCTCTTCAAATCCTGCCACAGCGACTTACCATCGTCGTTATTCAGGGTATCCAGATCACCAATGGTAAAGCGGCTCTTCGGGTGTTCCGGGTTTGAAGTAGCACTCTGTGCCATAAACAGGCGCCAGCCATCTTCCCTGGCATGCAGGCGGTACTCAGAATCAACGGCATTTCGCTCCCGGTTCACATAAGCCGGATCAAGGGTCGGAGACACAAAGAACTGGGCCAGCTGGTCCAGGGCCGATCTCAGGTTGTCATTATTGATATCAAAGTAATAATTGGTACGAACATCTGCGGTGTAAGCATTGGCGCTGCCACCATTGGCGCGGATGAATTCAAAATAGCCATCCACCTCCGGATATTTCTCATTTCCCATAAACAGCATGTGTTCAAGAAAATGCGCCAGCCCCAGCCGGTTGTCCGGGTCCTGATAACTACCAACATTCACATCGACCGCAGCGGCAGACTTGTCGGTGTCAGGATCCGATATCAGCAGCGCCCTGAGTCCGTTGTCCATGACAACGTAGCGATAATCGCGGTTATCGACCGGGCTTTTAACGACTGCTGATTGTTCACTCGCTGGTTTTAATATATTCGCTTTTAATGTAGTCGCTTTTAATGTATCCGCTTTTAATGAAGTCACTTCCGCTGTATCTCGTTCAGTGGTCACTGTACATCCACCTGTCAGCACGGCTGCCAACGTTCCGGCTGCCAGCGCGGATACCAGAGACACGTACTTTCTTGTCATAAATTTTTTCCATACCTGATCAAAAGGTTATGAAGCCTATTCTGATTATGCCTGCATCTGTATCGAAAGTAATGACGAAAATTCAGCACAGGCTTCGCTGCCAGAACAAGCTAGCTGCTTATTTGAAATAATGAAACCCCTGACGAGCCCTTAACCCACTTAAAGTTCCGGGCTATGGATCACCATCATTTTTTCCACCTGCAACTCCCTGAAGGCATGATGAATGCCGCCCACGCCCAGACCTGACTGCTTTAAACCGGCAAACGGCATACCATCGCTGCGAAAGGCAGTATGCTGGTTCACCATGACCGCCGAAGCATCCAGTCGTTTATAGGCGCGCAGAATCGTTGGCTGATGATCAGAGAACACTGCCGCCTGAAAGGCAAACGGCAAACGGCAAACGGTTAGCCTGTTCAATAGCCTGATCCAGATCATCGGCCGCTTCAAAGATTTCCCGAAATTGCCCCACTTCGGTAAGAATGGCTGGAATTTGTACAATTTTTAATGAATAATCCGCGCACTCTTCTTTACAGTTGTTTTATCCCACCTTTATGAAGTTTCCTGGCCGTCGCAAAATCAAACACTATTTTCCTGTCAACGCCGATAACCGCTTTGACCGTGAGAGTACCACTTTCGGACACGTTAATACCTACATCTGTGGCATCGACCAGAACATGGTTGACATCTATGCTCATGTAGACGACTCAGTTTTTGCTGACTTTGGTCTGACCAAAGCGGCTTCACAATGGGTTGATAATGATACTGCCAACCGTCTGTACAGCTTCCTGCAACAATCTGGCACCATTGATAACCAGTATGCGGGTGGAACCATTGGCAACACTCTGCATAACTACTCAATTCTTGCCGACGACCGTTCCGTTCAGTTTGGGGTCATGAGCCAGAATATCCGGGTTGGCGACTATGCCTACGGGTATTTGTGCAATACCAGCAGTAAAGTCGATATGGCCTATCTGCAACCGGTAGAAGGCGCCATCGGACGATGCTACACACTGATTACGCCAGACGGAGAGCGCACCTTTGCCATCAGCCCCGGCTCAATGAACGACCTGAGTCATACGTTTATTCCGGAACAGGTGATTACCGGAAGTTCGGCTCTGGTTCTGTGTGCCTATACCCTGGGCGACGAGAGTCTGCCGATTTATCATGCCACCCTGAAAGCCGCGAAGATTGCCAGCGACCATGGTATTCCTGTGGCGCTTACCCTGGGTACCAATATGCTGGTTGAAAATATCCGTGAACCACTGAAGCAATTTATCCGTGACCATGTCACCCTGGTCGCCATGAATGAGGAAGAAGCTCAGGCTCTGACCGGGCAAACCGACCCGTTACTGGCCTGCGAAGCCATTCTGGAACTTGCCGATATGACGTTGCTGACTGCCGGCCCTGAAGGGCTTTATCTTTGTGGCTACACCGAAACGGCTCTGGCACGGGAAACCGACAACCCTATCCGTTCTGCCGGGATCAGTGATTTCAACCGCTTCGAATTCAGCCGCCCTCTGCGTCGTGTGGATTGTGATGAACCAATGAAAATCTACTCCCACATCAGCCCTTATATGGGTGGACCGGAAAAAATCAGGAATACCAATGGTGCTGGTGATGGTGCTTTGTCGGCGGTGATTCATGATATTGCAGCCAACCATTTCCATCGTGAAGTCCTGCCGACCTCTGGCAAACACGAACGACCATGGCTGACCTATTCATCATTCTCCCAGGTCTGCAAATATGCGAACCGGGTCAGCTATGAAGTGCTGGCGCAAAGTTCTCCACGCCTGTCACGGGCTTTGCCTGAGCGTGAAGACTCTCTGGAAGAGACTTACTGGGAAAGGTAAGTGCAGTAAAGGCAGAAGCCACTGTGCTTCTGCCTTTAGACGGGGAATAGTTTCAGGCGTTTTAACAAGCCTTGTTTTAACGACGTCGGTATACAGCGCAGTGGATGATCAGCACGACACAGAGCCCGTTAAGCAGTTAAAGAATTTGTATAATACAGACAAAGCTTTTCGTGAGAATATGGATCTGGCATTCCGGAATTTGCAGCCGAAACCGGATGGCACCCCTAACCCCTGGCAAGGGAAAAGCATGGAGGATCTGTACACTTACTTCAACGACTGGTTTTACTTTCTTCCCGGGATAAACGACGGCCTTGAGTATATCAGAGGTTTTCGCTGGTTTTACTACAAAAACCCCTATGGCCTGAGCATTGTCAGGAAGGAGCCGGGTTTGAGCTGGACAAAAAATTTCGTCGTTGAACGCGGCAAATTTCTGGACAGCAAAGCCTCGGCGCACGGTGTAGAGAAATGGTTGAAGGAGCCGTCTGTGCATATGGAAGACTTTGTGGTCCCACAAGGTGGTTTTCAATCCTTTAATGAATTTTTTACCCGCAATCTTAAGCCCGGGGTTCGGCCTGTTGCAGCAATCGATGATGATACTGTCGTTGTTGCGCCGACTGACTGTGTGTTAAATATCATCAATTCCGATTTGACGACTGACGCTAAAATACCACTGAAGGGGCATGCGCAACTTAACGTCATGGAGCTGTTGAATCATTCACAATTTTCCGACCGTTTTGTTGGTGGTACTGCTGTTTCGTGTATCTTGCTGCCAACAACTTACCACCATTATCATGCGCCAGTATCCGGGGAAGTGCAGGAGTCAAAAGAGAAGGTTTCCCAGCAGTATTTTGGCATGGAGGATACTCCAACCCTGTTTAACAAAGGCAGTGCGGGATATTTCGCCGACTTCAGCGTTTTTGAGCATTTCATTCACGGTTACTTCGTCATCAAAACACAGGATTTTGGTTATGTCGCCATGGTGCCAGTTGGCTTAAACACGGTCGGTTCGGTTGTTTTTGAGAAAAAATATAAAGACATCAGTAGCAAAACTTCGGTGCCGGTTAAAAAAGGCGATAAGTTAGGTCATTTCGCTTACGGAGGGTCCCTGATCATTCTGTTATTTGAAAAGGATCGTTTTTCGTCACTCAGAGTTCCCAAAGGTCAACAGATCGGTCTTTTTCAGTAGAGTGCTTGCTGTCTTTTCTATCGTATCGCGTCACAGACAGAGCATTTCATGTACCCGGCACCTGTTATACAATTCCATTAATGCAATCCCTCAAAATCCTCACAGAAGTACGAACATGGATATCAGTAACCTTCGAGAGAATTACACTCAGGCAGGCCTCACCAAAGAAGACCTGAATACCGATCCGGTGGAACAGTTCACCCTTTGGTTTCAGCAGGCGCAGGAAGCACAGTTGCCGGAACCTAATGCCATGAGTATTGCCACTGCCACAGCAGACGGTGTTCCCAGTCTGCGAACCGTTCTGTTGAAATACTTTGATCAATCGGGATTTGTTTTCTTTACCAATTATTCCAGCAACAAATCCCGGGAGATTTCCGAAAACCCTCACGTTGCCCTGATGTTCCCCTGGGTCACGCTCGAACGTCAGGTCATTATTAAGGGAACAGCAGAAAAAATATCCACGGCTGAATCCCTGAAGTATTTCACCAGCCGCCCCCACGGCAGTCAGCTGGGTGCCTGGGTTTCCCATCAGAGTTCGGTCATTACGGGTCGCAAGATGCTGGAACTGAAACTGGATGAAATGAAGCGCAAGTTCAAAGAAGGAAAAGTACCTCTGCCTGACTTCTGGGGCGGTTACCGGGTGGTGCCGCAAACGATTGAGTTCTGGCAGGGACGGCCCAATCGCCTGCATGACCGTTTTCAGTATACCCGTACAAACGACACCCGGTGGAGCATTGAAAGGCTGGCACCATGAGTAGAAAAACAGCCGCCCGGATGGCGGTCAGAGATACCCTGATCGAACTGGTTGATATCAATCGTCAGTTCCGTGAAGCCGTGTTAAATGATCACGACCTGCCCGCCTGGGTCATGCAGGAAGACGACACTGACGCTCTGAATGACCGGACACTGGCTGCCAGTGTCACTACCCGTCTGACCTACAGTTCGGAACAAAACAAACAGGAAACGGCTCGTCTTCCCGGCGTTATTGGTATTTCAGCCAGATCGCTTGTTCAGGGGCAACAACTGAACCAGGCAAAAGACCGGTTCAAGGCTGCGATGGGGGAATACCGTAAGCTTTACGGCGATGATATTGCAGCCATTGAAGAGACATCTGATCAGTTAAGGGACGGAATGCTGGGAGGACTGCAAATTCAGCATATTCATTTTGTGCAGAGTTACCGGCAACTGAAACTGTTTCAGCAGCCCCCCAGACGCATCAGTTTCAGCTGGGCTGCTAATCACAGTGGCACCGTTCGTTTAACATCGGTAGAAGCCATCGAACACCTGCGTAAGAAATATATGGCATCCGCTGCCATTGAGCGCGACATCACATTACTGGAGCAGTTGCCCGGTTCGGAAATTGTGGTGATTAAACGACTGCTGGCACCTCACCTGCGGGCAAACCTGAAGTGGCCAGACACGATTGAAGCTGAGCGACAGATGAACCCTGAGTCAAAAAAACAGTTTCCGGGGCAGATCAATACGCCCATCCCGGTCTTTGTACAGCTGGAGAAAGGACAACCTCTGCCGGACTTCAAACCCATCAAACCGTTTGACCCGATGACACGACAGGAGCGTTTACAGCGCAGCGATGCGCGACTGGTGCGGATCAGTGATAATCCTGTGTCGCGTATTTATCGCTACGCCTGAGACCGAAGGGATTTAACGCCCTTCAGGCATCAACCAGCTCATCTCTCAGGTACGCTTCCAGATCGGTACAGCCGCCAATATACTTCTGACCATGAAAAATCTGCGGAACGGTTTCAACCGGCTTGCCAACGGTTTTTTCCAGATCAGCCTTGCTGATCCCCTCGGCATGAATGTCAATATAACGGAAGGGCAGCTGTTTATCTTCGAGCAACTGTTTAGCACGAACACAGAAACCACAGCCAGGGCGACCAAATACGGTAAAGCGATTCATTGAGTAACTCCTGATACATGAATCTTATTCTCTGAACGAACTATATGATGATTGACACCAGTGTCACAATAGGAATTTTCTATCCGCTTCATTGAAGCTTTTTTATTGACTTGATACGCTGACGAAAACGACAGAGGACACACCGATGTCAAGGACAGGTTTGATCGGCTTGCTGTTTTCCACTCTTCCTTTATATGCCACGCCGTTATTTGCCACAGACTCGGATTTACTGGACCTTGCCCATAAAGCGGGTTTCAATCGCTGTGATACAGCCATTGAAACCGAGTTTAGTGATATGACTAGAATCGGCAATGGCGTAGCTTCTACGGGCTATTTTAATGACCGCAGTTTTAATGTCATGGCCACCTGGGGTAATGACCGGGATAGCGTCTGGAAAAACACCACCTTTATAAAATTTGGCCGCAGCTGTCTGGCGTACAGCGTCGTCAACACCACTTTTAAAAACAGCTGTTCAGCCTTTAAAGAACAAAACCCGGAATGGAAAGTTATCCGGGAACAGGGAGACTTTACCTGGACCCGCAATGCTGGCGGCGTAAACGCCATTCTTAAATCCCTGCCCAATGATGTCTGTGCCATTACCTACCGCATCCATCAGGCATACGACAGTAGTAGCTCTTCAGTCGCCAGTAAACGTCCGGTTTCGGATAAAAAGAACGGCGGCTGACATCGGCGTTTCAAGTCAGTGCTATAAATCAGTGCTTCAAGGCGGTTTCCAGCATTCCAACACAACTTCGGAGACGGGCCAGAACCTGTTTTTTACCGGCAAGCCCCTCATGCTGCGCCAGACTACTCCAGCTCTGCTGTTGCAACACTTTCATCGTCAATACCTGCAAAGCCTGTTCATAGCTATTAGAGCAGCTATTAGAGCAGCTATCAGGGTAAACCAGCCCATTCAACAATAATTTCCGAATAGCAGGCAGACAGCTTTCAAACAGGCGCTGCCCGTGACTGAATGAAGCAATATCCTGCCAGTCTCGTTCAGACAGGTCAGCTGAAATGAAGTTACCAGCACCATTGAACAACTGCCTGACCAGTTCAGTGTCCATCACTTTAAGGCTTTCGGGAAGCTGCAGCAGGAGGTTGTCGTAAAAGCGGGAACGGGCTTCCCCCAGCAGTTCTCTGCCTGCCTCCGAAAGAGCCTGCAACATCATCAGCGAATAACAACCACTGGCCGCTTCTCTCTGCAAACCGGTTCGTACCGGCAGGTAACCACTGTTCTGCCAGAAACTCAGCAGACCGGAGGTGGCACCAAAACTGGTTCCAAGATAATCAAACCCCTTGTCACTGGCAGATTGTGCCAGACGGTTCAGCATATCGGCTCCCAGTCCATTTCTCTGGACTGCCGGATGAACAGCAATCCTCAGGATTCGTAACCCTTTTTGTCTGATCGCTTCCGGAATCCCGGCATGATTGCTCAATGACTGGGGAATCAGATGCCCACGCACCCGCCGTTGTCCGAGCCAGACCGGTTCCTGCATCGATGCGTTAATCGCTCCCTCTCTTGCTGCCAGAACCGTTCCTGTCAGACAGCCCTGATACAGAAGACCATAAACTTCTATATTCGGACCATCTAAAAAATGTCGTAAGTCAAAAGGCCGGGTACGATAGTGGGCAAGCACCAGCAGCCCAAACGCCTGAGCGACCATCGGCTCATCGTGCATTAACTGGTCACGGTCAAAGCGAACCCACTCACACTGTTCAGCCGTTGCGCCTTCAACCTGATGATCTTCGGCTGGTCTGGCATTCAGCAACAGGCTGGAAAAAACCAGTTGTTCCAGCGGGTCATGGTCTGCCCAGCGAATCGCCTGCTTTATATGCAAAGCTCGCCATTTTGGCGCTATAGCATCCAGTTTTTTACGAAAGCGTATGGCAAAACCACGTCCGGTACCTTCATAACCGTGGATCGTCGAAGAAAAAACAATACGCGACTGTTGTCGTAGCAGGGACTCAAGCAAAGGAACTGGCAACGCAGCCGCTTCATCCACCAGCATCAGGTCGCAGTCAACGGGGTGTCCGACAATTTCGTCAGGTGCCATAAACTGAACCGACTTGTCCTGCCACTGCACTCTTCCTCTGGAAAACGTACCCCTGGAAAACGTACCTGGGGAAAGACTGTCGTTTCCAAGGCATTCATCAGCGTGTTGAAACACCTGTTCGGTAGATGCCAGCGAAGGTCCTGTGACCACAATCCGGTTTAACCCATGGCTCAGTAACTGCGCCGCCGCAATACCCAGCGCCGCGCTTTTTCCACGCCCGCGATCTGCCGTCAGCACCAATGGACGACGGCGATGACCTGTTGCCACCTTTTTAATGGCTTCAACTGCCAGCGCCTGTTCTTGTGTCTGACAATAACCACAGCTATCCCGGGTTTCTGTCTCAATATCAGGGTTGGGTAATGCCTGCCAGACCGGTGTTTTATTCTGCTGAATAAGGCTACAGTGTTCGGATTTAGCCAACAGTCCGGCCAAGCGCTGGATATATCTTCCTGTTACCCGGTTCTCATTTTCCGGATAGACAGTTATACGACGATGCTCTGGGTCTTCCAGCAGGCTCCACTGATCCAGAACAGGAACCAGCAGAAACATCACACCACCACCTTTAACGACACCACTGATAGCACCAAAAGCATCAACATCAAACCCGGACCAGGCGTTAAACACCACAAACTGCCGTTCCCGACCTAACCAGCTGGTCGCTTTGCCAGCCTGAATAGCAGGAACAGTATCTGGCGCA
The DNA here is from genome assembly GCF_025562715.2 of Endozoicomonas gorgoniicola. Lineage (NCBI taxonomy): Bacteria > Pseudomonadati > Pseudomonadota > Gammaproteobacteria > Oceanospirillales > Endozoicomonadaceae > Endozoicomonas > Endozoicomonas gorgoniicola. The sequence continues at coordinate 1,471,620 of NZ_JAPFCC010000001.1, read as the reverse complement.
CCTTTGCCCAACCAGAGGCCCAGCCGGAGCCCCTGCTCTTCATGCAGGCATGGCAGTAATGCGTTAACGGTGCGCAGGCACCAGTCCTGTTCACCGCTGATCACCATAAGCTCACGATGGTTTTGCTGCGCCAGTCGGTTTAACCGCTGTTTCAATAAATCCTTCACCGCTTAACCTGCTTCCCTTGGACGACGGGGGTCGCTGCTCCATTCCATCCAGCCACCATCGTATATTCTGGCGTTTTCATACCCCAGCAAACGGGCTGCAAACCAGGACAAACTGGCTCGCCAGCCTGTGCCACAGTAGAACGCCATAACAGTCTCTTCTGTTGGAGATAGTTGCTGCCAGTAAGCGGCAATGTCCCGAATCTCTCTTAAGGTGCCATCCGGATTAATATAATCCTGCATACTGTAGGGATCGGTTCCCGAATGCCCCCATACAGCACCGGGGATACGCCCTTTAGCGTTGATATAGCTGTATCCGCTGTTTTCCCCCGTAAACTCACGCCATGAACGAACGCTAATCAGATGTTCAGAGTCATTATTCAGAATTGCTTTCACTCTTTCTGTATCCACCCACACATCTTTGAATTCCGCAGCTCCAAATGTTTCGACTGGCTCAGGTGTCACCCAGCCAGACTGGACAGCATTGTCCTGTTCAATCCAGGCTTTTAAACCTCCGTTAAGGAGTCGTACATCGTTTACGCCCATGGCATCCAACACACTGACCATTCTTGCAGCGGCGGTCATATCCTGGCCATAAACGACGACTTGCTTATTCTGCGAGATGCCAAGATGCTTTAACGTCTGTTGAAGTTCATTTTCAGGAACCACATTCCACAGAGGCCTGGATTCAATCCATGACGTATCAACATGAACAGCCTGCGGAATATGGGTCAGGCGGTATCGAATGCCTGAACCGTAAGAAACATCCAGAATCACTGGTGGCTGAGGCTTCTGCATCTGTTTTTCAAGCCAGACAGGCGGCACCAGACGGGTATAGGATGGCATGGTTTCAACATCACCACCGGATTTGAGCCACCCTGAAAAACCAAAAGGGAAAATGCGAATGTCTGAGTTTTCAAACCCCTGTTCAGCCACCAGCCAGTCTGCCAGAATTTGCGCCTCATACTGATCAGAGCCATAGATAACAATCCCCGGCGCTTTGCGCATCCTTTTACTCTGGAACAGCCTTTCAGTCACTTTATTCAGCTCATGGCTTTCATTCAGCAACCAGTTAAGATCAAAATTACGGGCTCCGGGAATGTGGCCTCCTACCCCGGTATTATCAGACGGCCAGCCATTGAACCAGTCACTGGAGCGCACATCGACCAGCGTCCAGTTATGCTCATTGACCAGCGCCATCATTTTGTGCTGATCGACGAGATCAAAGACAGGCATCTGAACATTTTCCTGCTGATCGCAGCCTGAAAGGGCAATGAACAGACACAAACAGCCGATATGTTTCATAAATCGAAACATGGAATTTCTCATAGTTAGAACGTTTGTTTTTAAACAGGCGGGAGTATAAAAAATTTCGGGGCGAGACTCCAAGACAGTTTTTTCTTATTCAAAAGAGCGAGAAAAGTACATTTCTCGCTCATGACACTTTATTTTACCGAGACTTTATTTTACCGGGGGTTCACTCTTTTCCGCTGTCTGGACCCGTTGAGCTTTTACAATAGTAACGGGCTCCACTGGAACATCAGCATGTCCGGCTTTACGACCGGTTCTTACTTTGGCAATGGCATCAACTGCGTCCATCCCTTCAACCACTTCACCAAAAACGGTATAGCCAGGCTGACCTGTACGGTAGTTCAAACTATTATTGTCTTCCAGATTGATAAAAAACTGAGAAGTCGCACTGTGTGGTGCTGATGTTCTGGCCATGGCAATGGTACCGCGTCTATTAGCAAGGCCATTGGATGATTCATTGTATATGGGAGATTTGGTTGGCTTCTGGCTCATAGCTTTATCCATGCCTCCGCCCTGAATCATAAAACCATTGATGACTCGATGGAAAATCAAATTGTCGTAAAAGCCATCATCAACATAGCCCAGAAAGTTTTTAACCGTTACGGGCGCACGCTTCTCATCCAGCTGGATGACAATATTCCCTTTACTGGTTTCCATCTGAACCCGTACAGCCTCATCTTTATTTTTGTCCACCGACGGTTCAACCGGGCTGGCCGCCACCCCATTGACCATAAAAGCCACGGTCAGAGCCATTGAATACGGCAGTATACGGTTCAGCAGTCTTTTGTTTAGCAATCTTTGGCTCAGCAATCTTTGGCTCAGCAATCTTTGGCTCAGCAATGTTCTCATAGTGCATCCTTGGTTACAGGGTTCAGAGATTGTGCTTATCCTACGTGATTACTGCGCCAAGGCAAATGCAGCCATAAGGCTTGCAATTAACAGCCGGAAAGGTAATATACAGCCCGCTGACGGCAGTTTTGCATGCTGTATAGCAAAGGTTCGGAGCGTAGCGCAGCCTGGTAGCGCACCACAATGGGGTTGTGGGGGTCGGAGGTTCAAATCCTCTCGCTCCGACCAGAATCTTTTTATAAAAGAGCAGTGTATGTAGTACGAAAAAATGACTTTAGAGTCACTTTCTTGTGCAAACTACGCTGCTTTTTCTGTTCTAAGCCATAGAACGGGTCAACCTTTCGTACGAAAATATCCTCTTTTTCTTCAGAATCTGTCACTTTTTACAGTTAACTGACCTCCGGCATAGCCGGAGGCTTATTAAGTTACGCTCTCTAAAACCTGCATGAATACTGAGCTTAGGGGAATTACCTGACAGGGTGGATTATAAGCCCACCCTGTCCAATGCTTTAGAGCAATACCAGACTCATGATATAAACGACGGCAATCCCCGTCAGCCCCTGAACTAAAGTAGCTATAGTCTGTGCCTGATAGGCAGTTCCAACACTCATCTTGCTGAACTGAGACACAACCCAGAAGAAGCTGTCATTGGCATGAGACACTGTCATAGCCCCCGCACCAATGGCTAACACAGTAAGTACTCTTCCCATCTCGCTGGCCAGACCAATATCTCCGAGCATAGGAGCCACCAACACCGATGTTGTTACCAAAGCGACAGTTGAAGATCCCTGAGCGGTTTTCAGAGCAGCAGCCACAATAAACGGCATGAATATTCCGATGCCGAGGCCGGATAGGGCTTCACCAAGGAATGTACCAATATCAGTTGAGGACAATACGCGGCCAAACGCACCACCAGCACCCGTTATTAACAAAATGGGGGCACAGGCAAGAATTCCACTGCTGATCAAGTCAGTGAATTGGCTAACCCTTTTCTCTCCGCGAATTAAGCTCACAGCCAAACCAAGGCCTATCATTAGGGCATTGAGCGGTGAGCCGAGGAACTGCAAAACAACCTGTAAAGCAGTCCCGTCACCAAAAGGGTGGCTCGGATAATTAGTCACTGAAGCCAGGCAGATCAAAAGAATTGGAACCAGAATTGGCGCAAAAGCTCTGGTTGGAGATGGTAGTTCACCATATTGAGCTTTAAGTTCCGCATAACTGACTACTTCTTCCGAATCCTCTTCGCATGTCAGCGTTGTTGTTGCCCTGCTAGCCCATAATAAACCAGCCATGGCAGTAAATGCAGCAACGATACTACCCAATCCAATAACCAAACCCAGATTATTCATCAGCCCCAGGTTTCCTGCTGCGGCAATTGGCCCTGGTGTAGGAGGTACAAAAATGTGTGTCGCATAAAGCCCTGTAGCAAGTGCAACGCTCATGCCAACGGCAGACACATTTAGACGCTGGCCAAGAGAGCGCTTGAGAGAGTTCAAAATAACGTAACCTGAATCACAAAAAACAGGCACGGAAACAATGTAACCAATAATTGACATGGTCAGCTTGGGGTACTTTTTACCAAGCATGCTGATAAAAGTATCAGCCATGGTTATGGTTGCACCTGTTTTCTCAAGAATTGTGCCGATCAATGTACCCAAAATAATGACAATACCAATGGATCCCAATATGCCACCAAAACCACTACTAATGGTTGGTGCAATTTCACCTGGCGGCATGCCTGCAGCCAGGGCTGTTATGAAAGCAGCTAACAATAACGTTATAAAGGGATGGAGTTTGAGGCGCGAGGTTGCAATCACCACGAAAGCAACAACGGCCATTAGGATAAGTACAAGATACATTATGTACTCCTTTGTTTTATCGTGTCTGGCAAAGCAAGCTTGCGCTATTGGGTCAGGCTCTGTTCAGTTCTGAAGTTAATACTCTGTGAACCGGCTTTCTGCAAGTAAGATCAAAAAACGAGATATAGTCAAATCTAGTGTTTGAGAGTTTGAGAGCATGATCAGGCGGCCTCCTGATCAGAGTCATTTCCTACTCGAACACCATCTTCGCCGTCAGTCCAGACATACACGTAGTGCTTGTTTTCCAGCCTTCGCTGGTTCCACTGTTTGTACTCTTCAATCCAACGGGTCTTTAAACGACTTATGATGCCTGGTGACAGATTCTCAGCCTGACTACCCAGAAGACTCTGTAGGGCTTCCTGAAAATCCCCTGTGGAGATCCCTTTCAAGTAGAGCCAGGGTAACAACTCATCAAGGCTGCTGGTTCGCTTTAAGGCATAGTCCCAAAATAACTTCCGTAATTCCGTCATTCCCACGAAGGTGGGAATCCACCACGAACAGTGGATCCCCGCCTTCGCAGGGATGACGAAGGTTTTTCATGCATGGTTTTTAGCGCTTAGCTGCACTAGTTATCAATTCCAATGACAGCATCAGGTGTTATTTGTGAAATCCCGAACTACTTATATGCCAACTATCAGAAAGTAGCGGGTTAATGTTTGATACTATATTTTCCAGCTTATCCCAGTTATTTTGCTTCCAGGACATAAAGTGTAAATATGCGAATTCTCTTGCCCCATCTTTTGAGTTAGTCAGGTGACCTTTGTTATAGTGCCACACTTCAGGGTAGACTTTAGTACCATCGTGCCAAGGCAGTTTTGCATTAGGTGTGCTATATGCTTCTTCAAATGAAACGGTTTTTGCTAGTTTATAGAATTTGTTTGTAAATTTACGTATGAAAGGTGGTAGATTTTTATGATGTACAAATAGATCGCTAAAAGCTTTTTCATCCACGGAAAAATGCTGCTTATCCTCCATTTGTGTTTTCCAATTTTTTATTTGTAGATAAATACTCCTGACTTCTTCAGTATTTTTAAATAAGCACAAATGACCACATAGTCTTCTGTAGTGTGATGATAATATATTAAATTTTTTAAATTTTTCTTCTGTGAAGAATATATTTAAATCACCATAAATGACATCAATATCTCCATATCCATAAAAATCATATTCCTCTATATCTTTTTTATGAATGTGCCCAAATGCAGGTCTTAGATCACAAATTTTATATGCTCTTTCAGGATTAAAGTTAATATTTAATGATTCAGATACTTTCTTTTTATATTCATTAAAGGTTATTTCAATAAAAGTAACATTCTCCGGATACCACTTAGGCACTCCACAGTCAGTGTAAAAAATCCAGTTGAAGTTTTTGTTTGGCTCGCAGGATTTTAGAAACAAATTGAACCAGAATGGCCATTTTCCAAAATAAGGTATGATAATTCCAACACTTGTCATAATATAATGAACTCTACTATTTAGCCACAGTCTGAATTGCTTGCTTGAAGCTTAGTAATGTTGCATCTGCTGAGTATTTTTTGCAAGTAAAATTGGGGTCAAAGTAAAATTGGGGTCAGGTCAGGGCGATCCTGTTATTCGCCATAATCTTGAAACCATGTATCACGTGAAAGACGGAAAAGTACCTTGTGATACCCATATGAGAGAGATTCTTGATCCAATAGCGCCAGAGGAGTTCCGCAAGCCATTCAAAAAACTTTTCTCTTTGGTTCAGCGAAATAAACTTCTCAAGGCGTTTGAGTTCAAGTGTGGAGATTTAAAAGACTGTTACCTGATGCCTGTTGATGGAACTGGCCTATTTTATTCCGGAGAATGCCGTTGCAATAAATGTTGCGTAAAGAACAAGGGGAAACGCAACGAATATTTTGGGATTAGAAAATACTGCATAACAGCCTTTCCCATAACAACCCCGTCAGCCACACCAACAAAAAGGGAACCCTGCCTTTAAACATGGGTCTGAGAATCAAACAAAACCTAAAGAAAGGATCAGATCATGCAGGGTTGCTCAGGACACTCTTCAAATACCCCACAGGGACTCACAGCGGCTACAAGCCCCGAATGGCAGGAGGCATCCGGCTCCGGCACCACCACGCACACACCCGAAATCAATCTGAAGCGCAGTGCCTCTGACGCACTGGCTTCCGGCACACTGGAAACTCCGCCTGCTAAAAGACTGACCAGCCGCACCGGCACAGTCAGGTTCGCCGACAGTTGTAAAGCGCATGACGGTGGTGAATCCATAACCAGACAGGAATTTGCTACAGCAGAACATCGCATTGCCGAGCTGGGATTAGACGACACCATTCCACATCACGGAGTCGCTAAAGCCTGCCAGGATTGCCTGAATAGTTTTTCTGATCCGGAAGATCTTATGCTGCTTACCCTCTGGGCAAAGGACAAGCAGGTTGACACGTCACTGATTCATAACATTGAAAAAAAGCTGGCAACGGTATTGTGTAGCGATTTTCTTTTAAGAGACCCGACACCCTGCGACTACCCCCAGATTCAGCGACTGCACGAAAGCCTTAACACCTGCGGGGTTGAACAACTTGATGATGACAACAAAAGATGTCTGGAAAACTTGCGCAATACAGTTATGAATGACACAAAAAGAAAACTGAACGACTTGACAAAAAAATACACCTACAACCCCCTCTTTGCGGTAGCCAAGTTTTACGTGACCCATTACAGCCCGTCCACTTATAACCAGATCGACCAAACTGGAAAAACAGAAAGAGAAGTCCATCATGAACTCGTACAGGAATTAACAGAGAGTCTCGAAAACTACCTTACAAAGCTCGGACGCATGATCCCGGCCAACGTAATGGTTTCCCAATTTCTGGAAGATAACGCTCCCGCCGACAGCGCACTGGAGCAAAGCATCAACCAGGCAAAAGACAACAGTGAAACACAGAAAAAACAAGCAACCGAACACAGAAAGAACAAAACACGCAAAGATTACGCCCGGTTCTTAAACGAGCAAAATGTTAAGAACCTTTCTGACCAGAAGGCTGGTCTTTCCAGCCCGAAAGGGGCGCGTACTGATCACTATTAAACAACACAACATCACCACTCATAAGCAGGACAGTCCTGTAATAGTTGCTCCCCCAGTACTGGGGAAAGCCAATCTTGCCCAGAGCATGGATCAGGGCATGAACACTGTCGATTAATACCCTTTGCTCCTGGATAAACCCTTGCCGAAGCTCTGCATCCATTCCGGTCAGAAAGGTAAGCACAGCCTGTCGGGTAAACTGGAGCAGCTGGCATCGCATATGAAGCACCAGCAACAGCTGGTGCAGATAACTGGTACCGTCAAAGTCAATAATGACCGATTCTCCATTGAACACAATCGGCACACCCCGGGCTGACGGTTCCGAATACCCCTGACCGGAATCACTCCTCTGGTTCTGGGTTGTCCCCATATGCATAACCAGCATCTGACTGATTGTCAGTTCAGAATGACTGCTAAAGGTTTCAAAGCCATCAGCCTGACCTGCCAGCACCCGGCCAAAAAAGTCATAATTATCAAGCGACAGATTTTGCGAAAGCACCCTGTCAGGCACACCTGCCCCCTGCACCAGCTCAAGAAAAGGATCAACAGAGCCAATGTTTTGCATACTCCTCACAACCGACCGGAAATTGTCGACCCACCGACCAATGGTAGCCTGCTGCTGCGAAGACGGCGAAGAGGCAAACCGGGGAAGTGAGGCCAAAGCAAACCTGAGACGACGACTCCAGCGGATAAGACCGTACAGTTCACTATCCAGCGACTCCCAGACCCTGCCAAACTGTTGTTCGATTCGGGTACACAGCACCGTCAGATAGTTATCAATATTGCTAAATCCATGATCCTGAGTCCCGGCAAGAATCGGATACCACACGCCTTCAAACTCAAGCAGCTGCATTGTCGGCACAGGATAGCCTGAACCTTGCAGGGAATGGATAGGAAACACGCCAAACCGATTCACCAGAAAACTGCGACGACTGACCTCACCAGCACGATTCAGCCGAATCACCAGAACCGGCCGCCACCGGCTAAGCGAGAAAAAAACCACTTCAGGAATACCAAACGCGTCGGGGCCACTCAAAGAACCACCCGCAAGCAATCGGCTACGGATGGCATCAGCATGGCTACCGACCACGTCAGTATTCAGCCATTGATGCATATATAACGATCCATTCAGGTTCCCGGCGGAGCGCAACAAACTTTCGTATAACTGGCTGGCATCCCCCAGCCCGACATCCAGCCGGCTTAACGACCGAAACAGTGACAAGCCATCCTCTCTTACCGTGGCAATAAGGTCAGCGCAGGCACAGGGAATAATCAGCCCGACACCAATAACCCATAAAAACAAAGCCACACAACCGCTGCGCCTGAACCCTGCAAAGCTATCCAATGTCACCTCTGCCGCCTGTAAAAAGAGAAGCTGGTAAAGCTAGCTCAACCGTTCATTTTTACCAGCTTCTTTCAGAAGTAGTCCTCAAACTGCTCATGCTTGAACTGAAAGCCGGAGATATTATTCCACTTGAGGAGATTGCAGACGCCGAGATTTTGATTGGCAACGAAAGGATTGGGAAAGCATTTTTTAAAGGCGTGATGGCTTTCACGAGTACCAGTGAAAGCCATCACCTTTCAGACGGCCACTCAGGTCAGCAACTTACGGCGACCTGCCAGCGCATGTGCCAGAGTGCCACCATCAACATACTCCAGCTCTCCACCCAGTGGTACGCCGTGAGCAATACGGGTAGCCTCGACGTCTCTGCGCTTCAGCTGTTCAGCAATATAATGAGCCGTAGCCTCACCTTCCACAGTAGGGTTTGTCGCAAGAATCACTTCGGTTACCTGATTCTTTTCCACCAGCTGCATCAGGTCAGTCACTCCAATATCATCCGGACCTATGCCGTCAATAGGCGACAAGTGCCCCATCAGCACGAAGTACCGCCCCCGGTAACCACCTGCCTGCTCGAAAGCCATGACATCAGAAGGGTTTTCAACCACACAAAGCGTTGTCGACTCCCGTCCCGCATGAGTGCAGATTTCACACAGATGATCTTCACAGAGGGTTCGGCAGTCACGACAGCGACCAACACCTTCAGCAGCTTCCTGCAAGGCCCTGGCCAGCCGCAGGGCGCCTTCCCTGTCCCGCTCCAGCAGATGCAGGGCCATCCGCTGGGAAGAACGGGGACCAACCCCGGGCAGACAGCGCAGGCTTTCCATCAATTCCCTGATAAGAGGACTGAACATAAATGACCTGTCTCTCGATTAGAATGGCATCTTGAAGCCATCAGGCAGATTCATGCCTGCTGTCAGGCCGGACATTTTTTCCTTGTTATTGCTCTCAACCTTACGAACAGCGTCGTTTACTGCCGCCGCCAGCAGGTCTTCCAGCATTTCCTTGTCTTCTTCCATCAGGCTCGGATCAATTTCGACACGCTTAACATCGTGGCGTCCTGTCATAGTGACCTTTACCATACCGGCACCGGATTCACCCTGAACTTCAGCATTGGCCAGTTCTTCCTGAACCCGCTGCATATCTTCCTGCATTTTCTGGGCCTGCTTCATCAGATTGCCCATACCACCCTTGAACATAGTGACTCCTTATTCAGGTTCGTGTGATTAAATACAATCGCCCGTCATAGCTACCAACCGCTACTTTATGACATTACCTACGGGCTGAACGCTGTCGTCCAGAACAACAGCTGTGAATTGATCAACCAGTGACTGCACATTGGCATCACTGTATATACTGTCGCGGGCCTGCTGCAAACGCTCGCCAATTTTTCGTTCACGCCAGGCTGCCGGTGTTTCAGTCTGTACAACGCCCACCTCTACCTGCAGACGCACCGGTTGCTGAAAATAGTCTGACAGTGCCTTTTCAATACGTTCACGATGGGTATCGTTGTAGAGCGTACTGCGCCCTTCATCCAGACGCAGGTCTATACGACCACTGCTGTGTGCAACGTATTCACAATGGGATCCAATCGTCCGGGTAACACCACCCAGCGGCAGACTGCGATAAACCGGAATCCAGCTCAGGGCATCCAGATCGGTCAGACACACCCGCTCGGAAGGATCAGGCAGTACCGGAGCCTCATCGACCACCTGCGGCACAGCCGCAGGCTCAGGCATGGACAGATTCTGCAAATCCATGCTGGCCGCATAACTTTCATAGGTTGACATCGGCGGAGGCACATCGTCATCTTCCCGGTCATCCGGCTCTGCACCAGATGTGACAGCAGGCACATAGTCAGCCTGAAAACCCGGGTCTCCCGCCTGATCATCATCAAGCGGCGGCACCTCCTGCAAATAGTCCGGCTGCCCAGAAAAAGGTGGCTCCTGCCCCACCTCCGGAACAGGCTGCGATGTTGCTGGCACAACCGGCTCAACGACCGCCGGAGCGGGCGAAGGTGAAAAATCCTCTGGCAGAGGGTTCACTGCCACGGCCGGGGTCGGCGGCACAGGCTCTGCGGTAGGGGTAGCTTCCCGCTGCGGCAGAACCGATGGTACCGTTGCAGGTTGCACAGGATCAACAGCGTCAACAGCAGACTCTTGTGCAATGGGCTCAGCAACCGTTGCTTCTGCAGCTATTGATTCTGTAGCTATTGATTCAGAAGCAGGCGCAGGCTCGGGTTCCGCCGCTTCAGAGGACTCAGAAACTGGGCTGCCGACATCAACAGAAGAGCGTTTAGCAGCGCCGGATTCAATCCGCACCGGCTCAGGACGGAAAGCCAGCATACGCAGCAGCGCCATCTCAAAGCCGCTTCTTGGCTCTGGCGCTAACGGCAGGTCACGCTTACCCACCAGGCCAATCTGGTAGTACAGCTGGACATCTTCTGCCCGCATATTGCCCGCCAGTTGTAACACCTGTTCACGATCACCCTGACTGTTATCCACCGCGTCAGGAACCGCCTGGGCAATAGCCACCCGGTGCAGTACCGACAGCATATCATTCAGTACCGCCATATAATCCGGCGCATGCTCCGCCAGATCAGCAACCGCTTTCAGGACACTTCCGGCATCTGCAGTCGACAACGCCCGGACCATCTTCATGACCTGCCCCTGGTCAATGGTACCCAGCATCGAGCTGACTTCACCTTCAGAAACCCGTCCATTACCAAAGGCAATGGCCTGATCCGTCAGACTCAGGGAATCCCGCATACTGCCATCAGCCGCACGCGCCAGCTGCCAGAGTGCCGAGGTTTCATAGGGGATATGTTCACTGCCGAGAACATTTTCCAGATGCCCGACAATGCGCTCCGGCGTCATGTTCTTCAGGCCGAACTGCAAACAACGGGACAAAATCGTGATGGGCAGCTTCTGTGGGTCCGTGGTGGCCAGCAAAAACTTCACATGGGGAGGCGGCTCTTCCAGAGTTTTCAGCAGCGCATTAAAGCTGTGCGCCGACAGCATGTGTACCTCGTCAATCAGGTACACCTTGTAGCGTCCGTGAGTCGGGGCATATTGAACGTTATCGAGAAGCTCCCGGGTGTCTTCCACCTTGGTGCGGGATGCCGCATCCACCTCAATCAGGTCAACGAAACGTCCGTCATCAATTTCACAACAGGCGGCGCACTGTCCGCAGGGCGTCGAACTCACCCCTTCGTCACAGTTGAGACATTTTGCCAGAATTCGGGCAATGGTGGTTTTACCTACCCCTCGGGTACCGGTAAACAGATAAGCGTGGTGCAGGCGATCCTGATCCAGTGCATTCACCAGAGCCTGCAGAACATGCGTCTGCCCAACCAGCTCCTTGAAAGAACGAGGTCGCCACTTGCGAGCAAGAACCTGATAGCTCATTGAAAAGCGTCAATACCCAGTAATAGAAATGTGTGAAACCTATGCTAACGAAGATGCCATAAGAATGCACTATCAGTCACTGATCAACATTCAGGGTAAATGCATGCACAGAAGCATCAGCCATCGGACCGCATCAATAAAAAATAGTTTAACGTGAATCAAAGCGCCTGACAGGCAGAGAGAGGGTCAACTCGAGATTGGAGGTCGAGATTGGAGGCAAACCCTGCCAGCCACACCCCGGCACATGATGTCACTGCTACCGTTGCTCCCTTCCGGGCCTGGCGGAGTTCACAGCTGATCATTGCGGGGGGACCGACAGGATCCACCATAATGCAAGCTACGGATCGATTTGCGATTTGCCGTTTCAGCGAATCGCCCCGTCGTCTTGATGCTGCGCATTCTCCACATTTAACCCCTGCCCGTCAACCATCAGTTATAACTATTTTTATTGAAACTGCTGATTTTTCATAATCTTATGCTGATTTTCTGAGGAAAGAAGCCCTGAGTCTGGCAATAAACTCATTATCCTCACACATGACTTTGCCCGGACTGTCAGACAATTTGGCGACAGGCTGACCATTCAGCTCCACCAGCTTGAGAACAATATTCGGCGCAGGCTGACCCATATCGTTAGTCAGGTAGGTACCAATACCAAAGCTGACTTTCACCCGACCTGAAAAATGCCGGTAAAGCATCACTGCCGTATCAAAATCCAGCTTGTCACTGAACACAAGTGTCTTGTCACGGGCATCAATACCCAGGCTGGCATAGTGCGCCAGCGCCTGCTCGCCCCATGTAACAGGATCACCGGAATCATGCCGGATACCGGCATAAGCGGTGGCAAGGCTGTGGTCAAAGTCCTGCAGGAATGCCTTCATGCTGATGGTATCGGTCAGGGCAACCCCCAGCTGACCACCGTAATAATCCAGCCAGGTGAACAGGGCATCCTGTTGAAAATCAGACAAACTGTCCCCCAGCGCCTGATGCGCCTGCAGCCATTCATGAGCCATGGTACCAAAAGGCTTGAGACCAAGGGTTCGGGCAAGGTGCAGATTACTGGTACCCGCAAATGCCGAGGGCAGCGCCTTCTGCAGGGTTCTGACAACATGCTCATGCCACTGACCGGAGAAACGGCGCCGGGTACCAAAATCCACCAGATTAAAATCAGCCTGATCGCCCAGGTCAGCTTTAAACTGTTGAATCTTCGTCTGCAGTCGCAGCTCCCCTGAACGCTCAGGTTTACCACGAAAATGACGACGGCAGTGAAGCTCACTCACAATAGCCAGAATAAAGATTTCAAAATGCGTAATCTCTGCCCAGTTGCCGGTAACAGTAATATCCACATGTCCGCCGGACTCAGCAATATGAACCGTTTTCGGGTCAAGCCGAAACCGTCGCAGCCAGCTAACAAACTCAGGCGTTATAAAGGGCAGCTCACCTAACCAGAGCAATTCCTCTTCGGTCAGTGACAGTTCAGCCAGTGAATCAATCTGGGTACGTAGCTCTTTCAAATCCAGATCAAGCCGTCCCGAACGACAACGGAAACTCATCTTACCCGTGGCATTCGGGTAACAACTGAACATCACCTGCTGCATGGTGTACTTGTAGAGGTCAGTATCCAGCAGCGAGGTAATTATTGGTTTTACAGGCTCCGGCCTGGTAGCACCGGCTGTGCAATCAATCATCAAATTCAGGCTTCCATCAATTGCTGCGAGCGAAAAACAAGCTCGTCCAGACTATTAATAAACTCTGCACCCGCCTCACGCATCTGCGTTATCGCCTGCTGCTCTGTCGCTTCGGAGAGACTTCGGGTTGCAGACAGGTTAACAATCACCCTGAATTGTGCCTGCAGCAGTTGGAGAACCGTCACTTTTACGCAGAAATCCAGCGCCAGACCTCCCACAAGAACAGTACGGGTATTGCGGTCACGCAGAAATTCAATCACACCGGTACTTCGGGTATCGGCCAGATCGTGATAGCAGGCGCCATAAGGGTGAAGGTCGGGCTCAATACCTTTCCAGACAAAAAAATCATAATCCGTGACTGCAGGCAACCCCTCCAGCAACTCAAAACCATAGGTACCCGGTACCGCATGAAGATTCCAGTACGTGTCTGAGTTGGCATGATTGCTTAAAGGCGTCAGCTGAGGGTTCTCGTTACTGGCTACCCAGATGGCAGACACTGGATGCGCATCTTTCGACCCAACCCGCCAGTGTGCCAGCTCTGCCTGTGCATTCAGCGCATCGGTAATGGTATTCCCACCTGGCACTGGCAATTCATCAGGACACAGCGGGGTAAAGCAGTTCTGGGCATCCACGTCGAAGGCGGCAATGATGTCAGATGCGTCAATTTCAACCATGGATAACCTCAGGGTGACAAAATGAATATAGTTCACTAACATAGTGAATTAGGTTCACTATCCTGTCAAGCCGACAATGACTGGCAACACTCAGGTATATGAAGATTAACTTGCTGATATCAACGGAGTTTATATGAGCCTGAACACGGCACTTATTTCAGTCGACATAGTGGCTTTCCGACTTGTCAAAGGCAGGCTGAATGTACTCGCCCGGCGTATACAAGCAGACGGTAACAAGCCTGAATGGATGCTGCCCGCAGGCAAAATCGACCCGGTCAGAGACCAGAGCCTTGATGACACGGCTTATCGCCAGCTTGAACTTCTGACAAACAAAAAGCCCGGCTATATTGAGCAAGTTGTCACCCTGGGTGACAGCCAGCGGGATTCAAGAGGCTGGTCCCTGACCATTGTGTACTATGCCCTGATTGACAGCAGCGACAGTGAACAACTTGCTCCCTCTGCACAATGGTTGCCATCCGACGCAGAAGCCCTCAAAGGACAACTGGCTTACGATCATAGTCGCCTTGTCCAACAGGCCCTTGATCGATTGAAAAGCAAAATTCAATATTCATCACTGCCCGTTTATCTACTGCCAGAGCATTTTACACTGTCAGACATTCACGGCGTTTTCTCAGCTGTGCTGGACAAGGCTCCCCCTATGCGATCTATTCGTAACCGCTTCCTGCAGGGCGACTTACTGATTGATACGGGAAGACTGAAAAGGGGCAGCAACCGGCCTGCCGCCCTGTATAAAGTCAACCAGGATTCAGAAGCCTGGCTGTTTGACCGACTGTATATATCTACTCGTTGAAAAACGACACTCAGACCGTAAACCTTTAAAACATCTGAACCGGTTCAGACCGCACTAAAAACATGCAAACAAAACTAGCAAAACGATCGGTTTAAACTATCTTTGCATTGCTGTTTATTTGCTTTCCTAAAAATAAAAAATATCGGTTCTTATGGGGTTCCAAACTGTTGCTTAATCCATACCAGAGCGTGTCCTGACCGGCACGAACTTTGCCTCACTGTGTGTAGCAGTTTTTCACGAGGCCTGTGCAACAGGGCATATCAAAAACTCTGAAAATTCAACAGTTCGGAAGCCATTAAGAGCCAAAAAGATAAAGCAATTCTCAACTTATCAAGCTATCTGAATTTGGATTTATTTATGAAAGCCTTATGTTACGAAAGCAGCACTTCAAAAAAAATAATAAATAAATTATCACATTCATTTAAAAAGCCTCTGGTCATTGCTATTACCAGTGCAACGCTTTGTTCACTAGCTGACTGGTCATACTCTGCGCCTGCCATTCAATCTCCGGCGAGTTCAATGATAAGCGCAACAATAACTGCATCGTATACTCCCGCTTCAGGTTCATTGGTTATTGGTGACAACCATTATGCTTACACCACACAAAAAGAACCTGATAAAGGAGAGAAAAGCATTCAACTACAGTCTTATACAAACATTGCCACAACCCCAACACTGCACCTGAAAAGGCTAAAGTCGGTGAGCAGCCCTATATTGTCTAAAACCCTCTACCTGATGACATCCGGGTCAACCAGGTCGATTATTTCCGTCACTAAGACAAAAGGGGTCATGCCTGCAAGCAGTCATCTCTACAAATCCGGGTTTAATGCTCAAAGTACTAATTTTCAGATGACATTCACCAAATCCATTCAGCCCTCAGGCTCTTCAACATGGAAAACAAGTCTACCTAATGGAACCTTAATAAGCATTACGAACCATTTATCCAATAGCAATTTATCATTGCCTGACAAGATAAAAAAAATTATAGAGCGCTTTACAAAAGAGTCTGGTGAACTAAAAGAGCAGATAACAAAGTTAGGCAATGAAGTAAGGGATATGGTTCATTCAAAAAAAACAATTGCCTTACTGGGAGGGGGCATCATCATCACCGGACTCTGTACGTTAGCAGCCTGCCTAACTAAATGCATAAATTTTGAACATTTTTATGATGAATATCAAAATATGAATAGAGTTATAAAAAAAGGTCAGGAAATACAAAAAAAACAGAATGAAGAAAAAAACTCCGATAACAGTCAGGACGACCTACAGAAAAAACCAGAAACAAGTGAGAGACAACACCTTACAAATAAAATAGTGGGACAAGCTTCAGGAACTACGGTAGCTTTAATGAGCTCCATGCCAAAAGGTTCCATAGCTCTATTACCAATGATCTCTGAGACTGCCTCTGAAGACGAAGCCGAAGACGAACCCGAAGCGAAACTTGAATCCGAACCCGAAGTCCCGGCAACTCACACAGAAACAAATGAGCATGACACAGCAGATGAAGATGACTTGAACGCGGTTATTGCCTTTTTTGATAACATAGCAGAAAGCCTACAACGCCCTGAGGAGGTTCGCAGACGCTCTGGACTTTTAGATAACATAGTAGAAAGCCTACCTGGTTTTGGCGATGAAGAAAGCTCTAATCTTTTAGAGAATTCTGGGAACAGTGAAGAAAGTGACTTTACTAACCCTGATAAAACAGAAGACTCTGGACTATTAGAGACTGCTTTTTAAACAGGAAAAACTGAAAATCCTGAACATTAATCTTTCTTTTGATGAAGACTGTTGCAAGGCAAGAAAAGGTCTTGCAACAGAATCTGTCTGTTACCAGAGCGGACAATCCTGTGTTTGCGTCGCATCATTTCCTGATCAAACGCATTTGCCGCTCCCAACCTGCCGAATCAGGTTCGCTTGCGCTGTGTACCTCTGACTTCCTATGGCTTCTTTCAGCCTGACGGGTTTGCCCGCTTCGCCGGGCAAACAAAAAAAGCCGCATAAAGCGGCCTTTTTTGATACAGAGTCAACCTCTGGTTACAGGGCGATAAAGAGCCCTGCAATTGTAGCACTCATCAGGTTAGACAACGTACCCGCTGCTACAGCCTTCAAACCAAACCGGGCAATGTCGCCACGACGGTCTGGTGCCATGGAACCCAGACCACCCAGCAGAATAGCGATAGAAGACAGGTTGGCAAAACCACACAGCGCAAAAGTCATGACCGCCTGAGTATGCTCAGAGAACACTCGAACACCGGCTGCCAGAGCTGCTTCAGGATCGACGTAAGTAGCAAAGTTAGAAAACGCTACAAACTCGTTCAGAACGATTTTCTGACCCAGGAAAGAACCTGCATCCAAAGCTTCAGACCAGGGTACACCAATAATGAACGCCAGTGGTGAGAAGAGGTAACCCAGAATCATTTCAACGCTCAGGTCCGGCTGGCCAACAAAGCCACCAACCCAGCCCATGATGCCGTTAGCCATGGAGATCAGAGAGATGAAAGCCAGCAGCATAGCACCAATCACCGCTGCCAGTTTCAGACCAGAAGCTGCACCGCCTGCAGCTGCATCAAACACGTTGGCAGGCTTTTCTTCATCGGTCTCTTCCAGTGCTTCAGCGGAATCATGAGGCACTTCGGTTTCAGGCTTGATGATTTTCGCCATCAGCAAACCACCCGGTGCCGCCATAAAACTGGCTGCAATCAGGTACTGGAGGTCTACCCCCATGCTGGCAATACCCGCCATAACCGCACCGGCAACAGAAGCCAGACCACCGACCATAACGGCAAACAGTTCAGACTGAGTCATTTTGGCAATATAAGGACGAATCAGCAACGGTGCTTCTGTTTGACCTACAAAGATATTGGCTGCTGCGGACAGGGATTCTGTACGACTAGTGCCCAACAGTTTCTGCAAACCACCGCCGATAACACCAATCACCTTCTGCATAATACCCAGGTGGTAAAGAACCGCCACCAGAGCTGCCACAAAGATAATCACCGGCAGAACGTTTATGGCAAAGATAAAGCCAACTTTGAAGTTCGCCAGATCACCAAATACAAAACCAATACCATCGCTGGCATAGTTCAATACTTTCTGTACGCCACTCGTCATGCCAGACAGGACAGTCTGACCAATTGGGATATAGAGTACGAAAGCACCCAGAAGCGCCTGTATGGCAAAGGCACCACCAACGGTACGAAGGTTAATCGCTTTACGGTTATCGGAAAGCAGGTACGCAATACCGAGTATCGCGACCATACCAACCAGGCTCATAAGAACTTGCATGGGGAAAAACACCTTGAAGGAAGCCAGAAACTGGCTGCGCATTATACTCAGAAGAACAAAATTGAACAGAAAGTACTTTCCGAATGATCTGACAGCTCGTTCAATAAGTTTGAACGTTCAGCAAAACAGGCGGCAAACAACCAGAATCAGTCCTGCAATGGTGGAACAGGATAACAACCGGGAATGCGCGACACCGGATCGCTTTTACAACCGCATGTCCGACAATAGTAAAACTCCCTGACTGGAAACAGTGGAAACTGTATCAACATAAACACCAGAAAGGCCCGGCGTTTACCAGACAACTGTATTTCTGTATCGCAGCTTCCACACTGCTGGCAACGGTAATACTCCTCACCGTCCTCTACAGCACTCTCCAACGCCAGCAACTCTTTCGCACTGTCCGCACAAACTTCTGGCACCAGCAACCGAACACCTCCAATAGCATTGGAGTAAAGCCAGTTCATTGTGATCAGATGCTCATCAAAAACAAACGCAGGTATATCCTGACTGTCGAGCAAACCTCTTGCCAGCCAGGCTTCATAGGGAAATGAATATCGGGAAATGGTCACAAGCACCAGGTAAACCTCTTCGATTACAGGATGCGAGTCTAACAGTTCCGATCACCACTCTGCACGCTTTCGCAGGAAGAGCGAACCAGCCACAGGATTATCAATTGAGGAGCTCAACCCCTTGTGCAGGGCTTCAGGATGAATGGTGGCCATTGTATCCAGAACAAACAACTCTTTACCCAGATTGACATCAACAATAATGACACTCCCCCCCTTTGCGATATGGTCGTGATAGGGCTGAATCCGATAGTTATCACTACTGGCACCGATCATCCCGCCCAGCCAGGTACAAAAACCCATCGCTACGAGACCAGCAAAAACACTGACCATCGTCACTATTTCATGACCAGCCATCAGCTCCCAGACTATAAAGGCCACCAGCCCGGCAGCAAACATACCTATCAGCAAGCCACGCTCACCCGCATGAAGAATATCCAGCTCACTGATAAAGCTGGCATCATTCATATTGCGCTTCTGCATGGCCAGATGGTCATTATGGAAAACATGAATCTGCCTGGGGGGGATGCCGGCATTCTCCAGCGTAATAACGGCATTTTCTGCCGCCCTGAGGTCTTCTAACAGGTAGTGGTGCTGTTTCATTTCTGAGCCTCCCTGCTCCGTACTGCTTTTAACTGATGCCACTGAGCGTGACATGCAGTATCAGGCAATCTCAGTCAATAAAACTAATACTATGACATTCCAACTGCTTCGGAGAAGAATTGTCGTAGCAAGTTGCTTTTTATAGCAAAAAAGTATTTTTAATTTATTTTTATTGCGTTTCATTTTTATTAATTGCCAGACGATACTGTAACGCTGGCATTAAGATTCTGTTACGATAAGCAGGCTATTCAGTTTTTACTTTTTTACCCCAGTCTCTCTTTCAATCGTTATCACTCTCTATGGAACTGACGTCTCATCAGCATACGGTTGCCAGCCACCAGAATGGTCACGCCCTGTGCATCGCCGTTGCAGGCTCTGGCAAAACCACCACTCTGGCACATCTGATTAAAAATCTGCTGACATCCGGCGCAGATGCGCGGCGAATGATGGTAATGATGTTCAACAAATCGGCCCAGCTGGATTTCAGCGACAAACTGAACAAACTGATCAGACAGTCACTGCCAGCCGAAACACTCTTACCCGAAGTAAGAACCTACCACTCAACCGGCCTGCGCCTTTTAAGATCCCTCGAAAACTGGGGGCTCAGAACACCCTGCGAACGCCAGCCGATGGGAGACAAAGAGACCGAGCTGCTGATCAAGGACCTGATATTCCAGTTTGCCCCCGGCAGTATGAAAGACCGCCTGAAGAGCGATACCGCAAAATACATCGAAAGCGTTATCCAGTTTATTGATTCGGTCAAAGCCTTTCTGACGACACCAGAACAATACTTCAGGGATAACGACTACCCTGACGAATTCCGTTTTTTTCAGCAGATATTCTACGCGTTTGAGCAGTGGCGACATCAGCATCGCCGCATCACCTTCACCGACATGCTGTACGACCCTGTCTGTCTGATTGAACAACACCCGGACATTCTGCCGCGTGTTACTAACAAGATGGACTACATTATTGTCGATGAGTATCAGGACACCTCAACCCTGCAGCACCGCTTTACCCAGATCATTGCCGGAGACAGAGCCCGGGTGGTCGCTGTGGGTGATCCTGATCAGACTATCTACGAGTTCGCCGGAGCGAACATTAACAATATCCTTCGCCATTTTGAAAACGACTTTGGGCAGCAGGCAGACGTTGAGCAGCTGACCCTGCCTCACACCTTCCGCTATGGTCACAGCATTGCCATGGCGGCCAGCCATCTGATCGCCAGAAACCGAGCCCGTAAAAACGTTATCTGTCAGGCCCATCATGATAACGCCCCCTCAAACATTGAAGTGACACAGAGCCAGGATGAAACCGGCAGCCTTATTAAAGCGCTGATCAGTCACCTGCAACAACCTGCGCCGGAAGCCCTGGCGATACTGGTCAGAGTCTGGGCGCAGGCGGTTCCCATCGAACTGAGCCTGCTCGAACGGGGAATACCGTACCGCCACGACGGTCCTTCACTGTTTGAGCGCCCCGAGATCGACGCATTAATGGCAGCACTGGAGCTAAACAGCGGACAGTTCCAATTTATGAGCATTGATCAGCGACAGAAGCGTCTGCAGCGATTATTGACCCTGCCCCATATCGGACTGAAAACCCACCTTACAGAACAACTGGTCGACAACCTGAAAAGACTTGAAGACGGTTATGGTAAAGCACTGTCCCTTTATTCGGAGCGGATCACCGGCATTTCGGACTATCAGCGCAAGAAACTGGCTATTCGCGGAAAAGTCTGGAGCTATCTGGAAAAAAGTGGCGACAGTGAAACAACAGCCAGACTGCTGAACAACTACATTATTCAGACAGAATTACGCGAAAGCCTGCAATCCATGAGCCTTAATGACCAGCGTACAGAAGAACAACTGCTGGCGATTGACGGGCTGCTTGCCTATATCAGGCAGTTTAATGCGTCTCCATCCGAGTGCTATCAACATATTGTTGCGTTGAAACAGAAAAACCGGGAACGATCCCGCAGTCGTTCAGACAATCAGCTGATTACCCTCAGTTCCAGCCACCGGGCCAAAGGACTGGAGTGGCCTGTCGTCTTTATTCCGGGGCTGACCGGCAAGTACTGGCCCTTTGTCCGTGAAGACGAGCTTGCCGGACCAGCAGCCAACGACCTTGAGGCTGAACGACGACTGCTGTACGTTGCCATGACCAGAGCCAGAAAGACATTACACCTGTTCACCTGCCCGGGTGATACTAATACTCTGTCGTCAAACTGGGCGCAGGATAAAAAAGTCACCCCCAGTCGTTTTCTGGCAGAGATGGCGCTACCTGCGGCTCAGACCTTCAGTCGACATCTGCATGAAAACGATAACGCCTCTCTGATAAAAGCCATGGAACAGGCCGGGCTGACCCGACAAAGCCGCCTTTATCTGGAAGCGGTACGTCCAGAGCTGGCAGAAACCATTGCCAGAATACCGTCTCGTAAAGACATTCTGAGTCAACAAAAAAAGCAGTCTTACCACAAAGCCCGGTCTCATCCTGCCAGACAGGCGGTACTGTCTTCCCTGAACCAGACAGGCATGATCTCAGACAATGAACCCTGGCAACCTGACGCAAGGATTCGACACAGCATTTTTGGAGTCGGCAGAGTGATTGAAGTGAATGACAGCAACTTTGTGATTCTGTTCGACAGTCAGCATGGCGTAAAACGATTTGCACGAACTGAACAGGTCAGGCACTTATTCGAAAGAGTCTGAACAGCCCCACAACCAGCAGCCAGCAGCGGACAGCGCACAGCGCACAGCGCAATGAATCATTTATCACTCTGAATTGTTATACTCGCTGAATCTATTCAAGCAGTAATGAACATGACTGATAATCAAACCCTTTTCACCGGTGACATGCTGATCGACGTTGCTCGCAATCAACTGAATGAAGGCAACCCGATAAAAGTAAAAGAAACCATGATGCGTCTGCGCATGACCGGCTTTTCAGAACAGGAAGCACTGGAGTACATCGCCTGCGCACTGGGACAGGAGATGACCCATGTGGTTGAAGACGGCATGAGCTTTGATGAAAACCGTTACGGCCAATACCTCGATACCCTGCCTGAACTCCCCTGGGCAGAGGAGTAACCCGCCCTGTATGGCTCACTTTGTCACCCGTTCTGGCAAAGTAAGCCATGCATCAGCCGCCAATACCATCTGAACCCATCGTAAATATGGTTATCAAGAGCCTGAATAAGCTACTCTTTCCCAACATAACCAACGTAAGAGGTATTCTGTGGATTCAATTACACAGGCAGCCCTTGGGGCAGCGGTTGCCGGAGCCATAGCAGGCAAACGATGCAATGGCAAAGTATTGCTGGCTGGCGCTCTTCTGGGTACCCTGCCCGATCTGGATGTTGTTATCAGCTACGGTGATGACGTCAGTAACATGATCAAACACCGTGGCTTCTCGCACTCACTGTTAACTCTGCTCCCTTTCTCCTTACTACTGTCCTGGTTGATTAACAAGTTCAAACCATTACCGGGCTGGACTTTTACACGCCTGTGGATGCTGATTGCCACAGTCCTTATTACTCATCCATTACTCGATTATTTCACCAGCTACGGCACCCAGCTGACATGGCCCATTCCCGGGTATTATTCCTTATCCAGCATATTTATTATTGATCCGCTTTACACCCTGCCCCTGCTGATCGCCATTGGTTTCAGTCTGATAAAACACAGACAGGCAGCGCGGCTCTGCTCAATAGCACTGATCGTATCAACCGCCTATCTGGGCTGGAGCCTGATTGCAAAACAGATCATAGAACAACGCGCCATTGAAAGCCTTACAGCCCTTGGCATTCCACAAGACAAACTCTTTATAACGCCAGCCCCCTTAAACACAATACTCTGGCGCATCGTGGTACTGGACGGTGACACCTACTGGGAAGGTTCGGCATCACTGCTCGACAATAAAAGGGAAGTTCGCTTTATCCCACAACAGCGGGGCCACTGGCCTTTAGCAGAAATACCCGAACGCCTGAAAGACTTTCAGGCGTTCACTCATGGCTTTCTCCGTTACCGGGTTGAGGACAATAAACTCATTGTTTCAGACTTGCGATTAGGTATGCCCGGCAATCTGGCCTTTCAATTCCAGTTTGCCGAAAGAAACAGCGACCATCAGTGGGTAGTCCACACTCCGGAGAGGATTGGGGGAATTACAGTGCAAACCGATTTGAACAAGATGATCGACAGACTCGCCGGCAACCAGAATATTGATCCCCTGCTGGGCAACTGCAGGCTGTGTACGTCACATTCACCATAAGATCCGGAATCACATGCCCCATAACCATCATGGGGCATTTCGCTATTTCAGAGACACAGCCTTGCCAGTGTATTATTTTCCAGCAGCTCAAAGCGTCCGGTTTGAGCCAGCGATTTTGTACGCCTGCTGACCAATACTCCGGCCCCCTTCATTCTCTCACTGCTATATTTAGAGTCCTGATAAACCAGCGTGGGAATTTTAAACCGTGTCAGAAGATATTGCATTCAAGATCCAACTGGGCTTAATTCTTCCAAAGCTAAAAGATAAGTTATCTTCAGATTTAACAGGCATTGTCAGAGAACTCGTTCAGATAGTGTCTGCCGGAAGCATTGAGGAGGACGATGCCGCTCTTGATATAGATTCTATTAAAGAAGTCATCATGAAAGACCTGGAAATTTTTCTGGATAAAGAAATATTTCCTGTCATCGAAGCTGAAATGAAATCTTCACAGGAAGGTGAGTCAACAGAGGAAGCTGCAGAAACAGAATCTGAAGAAGAAGACGCCACAGAAACAGAAGAAGAGTCAGAGCCGGAAGACAGCTAGAATCCGCTTTCATGCTCGCCTTTTATCTCTCCAACCTGATCACCCGGCAAAGCATAAGTACTCTTTTGCCGGGTGTTCCACACAAAGCTATTCCTGAAAACGACAAAAGCCTGCTAAGGGAAGTGGCACTCAATAACATACCAGCGCCTCCGTCATTCCCGCGAAGGCGGGAATCTACCACGGTAGTGGATCCCCGCCTTCGCGGGGATGACGATGGGATATTTTTATCTGCTACTTCCCTAATAGCGGGCTTTTTCTTCAGAACTATCAATAATAGCAATCAAAGTTATTAGCTTAACCGCACGAAATAAAACATATTTATACCCTTGAGCAAAATAAAACAGGCATCAGGGTCGGAGAGCGTCTGACATATCGATGATGTGGTTGAAATAATTTTCCTTAACAACGGAGTCCACTACACCGTTCGCATGGATCAGAACAGGACATACCGTCATAGTCTTATCACGAGCTAACCTTGCCACTTTTTGTTTAACTTCCTGAATGATAGTTTTCTGAACTTTTCCAGCCAGCATCTTGCACTCACAAACATACAGTCGGTGCCTGGTCTGAATCAGCAGGTCGATCTGACAGCCTTTCTGACGCTGGGTTTGAGTCTGGAAGTAGCCTCCGACAAATACAGGGTCTGTGATGTTTAACTTCTCCAAAAGGTAGTAGGCATTGTTGTAAACCAGGTTCTCAAACTGTAGCCCTAAAATACCGGCCAGATTATCTGGAACAGTTTCCCGCCCGGTTCTTTTCGCTATTTCATTCTGCTTTGAGATCGAGCGAAAGAAAAACGCTGTATAGTTATCAGCAATTTTGAATTTTGCAGCTCTTCCGGGTTTTGTCGTTCTGGTATTCCATGCATGCTCTTGTTTAAGAAAGCCTACTTCACATAAGTCTGACAATGCCTGGTTTACACGTCCTGTGTAGTGTTTTTCAATCTTTTCAGCCACCTCTCTTGCCGTCAAAGCAGACGCACTGGTACCGACAGCTTCCAATATGGCGCGATACGTCTTATTTTCATTAGAAAATAATTCGTTAAACATCTGATTAAACTCATTATTAAAAGCGCCATTACTCTTATAGGCAAGCTTCAATAAGTTATCCTCAGCCGTAAGGTTTGGGTCAATGTGATTGAGGTATAGCGGGACTCCGCCAAAGGCGCAAAGCAGCTTTATGATGTCACGGTTTGGAAGCTTTTTGTGCGTTGAGCCAAACAATTCACGCACGTTATTCAGTGGTAACTCACGCAATACCATATTGACAGAGATACGCCCGACAAAGCCTTCACTCGCTATGATGTTTTTCTCCATCCATGAAGCCAGCGAACCGGATAGAATCATCATAAAATTGGCCTTATGGGCGCACTCACGTTCCCATACTTCCCACAGAACATGCTCAATCGGTGTCGGAGACTTTCGGGCTAACCAGTTAACTTCATCAATAGCCAGTATGGTATGAGAGCGATTGCACTGACTGACTACAAAATAGATAAGCGCAGCCCATGACTCAGACGGCGGGTTGTAGGGTAGATTGAACTCTCGTTTTACCTGTTCAGCGTAAGCGGCTCTTTCTTGCTCATCAGTCACCGTCTTTTTGGGGGGAGAGGATGTCAGGTAGCACAGAGTCACCCTGGAGTCACGAGCTGGCAACTCCTTAATCAAAGTGCTTTTACCGATACGGCGGCGACCTTTGACCACATTCAATGTTCCTTTATGGGCATTGAATGAGTGCAGCAATGTCTCAATTTCTTCTATCCTGCCCACAAAGCAGTCCATTTTGATGCACCTGTTTGTTCATGAAAATAACAAAACGTCGATCTCATGAACATAAGAATAGCCTATCAAATGGTTCATGGAAATAACATCACGTCGATCTCATGAACATTGTCGAGACTTTTCCTTACTGTCCGTAAAATTTGCCGACACTTGTAAA
Organism: Endozoicomonas gorgoniicola; assembly: GCF_025562715.2. Classification (NCBI taxonomy): domain Bacteria; kingdom Pseudomonadati; phylum Pseudomonadota; class Gammaproteobacteria; order Oceanospirillales; family Endozoicomonadaceae; genus Endozoicomonas; species Endozoicomonas gorgoniicola. The sequence continues at coordinate 1,445,252 of NZ_JAPFCC010000001.1, read as the reverse complement.
CCATTGATTGCCTGAGATAATTCCCCCCCCCTGTGTCAGCATAGTTGTCGCCTCTTCTGATTTTCCAAATTTAACAGGGGGTGGTCAGTGGACAATCAATGGCCAGCTATTCAGAAGAGTTGAAACAATCCGCAACCCTACCAGACTGGTGCCATTTGAGTGATGACTGACAATCGTCACAGCCGTTCTGGAACCTTGAGGAATCAGCGATTTGAATTGCAAGATGCCTGTGGTTGCCATGAGCTATTATCTCTACGTTATATATGAGGTTTGAGTCGTGGATATCACCGAAGAATACGAAGACGTGCTTCAGAACCTTGAGTTTCCCATCATGAATTACTTCCGCCATAACCCTGCCCTGCAGGATACGGAAGTAAAACGTTCACTCGAAGCCACCATCGAACACTATCGGGCAGAATATGCGAAGAGAGCCCCGAGAAACATGCACCTCTCAAACGTTGAGCAGAGGATAATGGAAAATCTTGTTACTGTCTGTGAATGGCGATTGGGAAGGGTTGATCTGGAAGCTGTTATAGCGATCACCGATCATTTTGCTTATCAGTTCAATCCGGAGAATTTTATAAAAACCTCGGAAGAGCTGCAGAAGTGCCTGAAAAGGATTATCAAATCCGTTGACCGTTGGCATAACCTTGGTGGCAAACAAGGCTATCTGAATTTTACATCGCAGTTTTTTCCACAGGTTTAGTAATGCTGTTCGAGTTCGATAAGCTGAATCACTTTCCCTAATGCCCATTGATCCCGTTCATCCATTGCCATGATTCGGTCAACCACTTCATGTCACTACCACAGTAATGACATGAGGGCGGATGACTGGCAATGAAGAAAGGCGCACCCCCGCCCCCCCTTAATCCTTTGGGCAGAGCGTGCCGGAGTACTAACAGTAACGAATCACAATAGCCTCAAACGCCCATTCTCCTGAACAAGCGCATTACGATTCAGCATTCCTGCAACAACATCATCCATTCTTGCCTTAGCAGGTCCGGTCGCCCGCTTGAATCCGATCATAGACAGGCTGGCAGAGATACAGTCATCCGGGTTAATGGAAAATGCATCACGGACTGTGTGCTCAACAGCTTGTTCAAGCTCTGAATCACTGACAAAATCAATTTTTCTCAAACTTCTGTCAAGCTGGCTCCAGTCTCGAAGCATTGGCTTCTGGAGTGTTGCCGGTGAAATAAAGTGACCAGTGCATTTCAGCTCACCTTCGTGTTCAAGGTTAGAGATGTGCCTGTCAATCAAGCGTTTGATTTTCGCGCCAGCTCTGGAAAAACCTGCCGCGTTCGTCAGACGATTAGAAAGCACCTGCAAGTGAACAGGCCCCTCTGTAGCCACCACTTTTTTGATAGCCTGAGTCAGGCGCGGGGCTGGAATTTTATCGAAACTATCAAAGCCGGAAATTTTAAGGGAGTCTATGTCCACAAGCTTGTAACCAGGTAAGCCTGCCTGCTCCTGCTCAGAAGGCATCTCTCGTACAATCTCAACTTTAGGCTTCTCTGCAACGGTTTTCTTTTTCATTGGCTTTGCACTCAAACCCCCGGATGAATCAAAGGTTTGGTAGTAAGCGATCGATTGCTCAATAGCCTTTTTTAGTCGTTCAATCTCGCCAGCTGCGTTCCTGAACCAGTCTGTACTCCAGATTCGGTGGAAGCGCCAGCCTAAACCTTCAAGAACGGCCTGCCTGATACGATCCCGGTCTCTGGCTGATGCAGAGCTATGGTAAGTGGCACCATCACACTCTACGGCGAGAATGTAACGCCCAGGCTTATCCTGATCTATTACCGCCAGATCGATATAGAAACCGTTACAACCTACCTGGGGTTCAACCTGATAGCCCAGTGCTTCAATGGCATCGTGGACTTCTGTTTCAAAGGGTGAGTCATGTTCTTTACCGGTTTCATGGGACTGTGCCAGTTCTCCGGTTTCTGCGTATTTCAGAAACGCTTTAAACGACTTAAGCCCTGCCGGGGAATCAGCTTTTGTGCGCAGGTCGTCGGCAGTAAAGTTACAGAATACTTCCATGGCCATGCGAGCACGAGTGATCAATACATTAAGACGACGCTCACCACCTTTAGAGTTTAAAGGGCCAAAGCTCTGGCTGACGTTTCCGGAAGCTGTGCGCCCATAACCAACGCTAATGTATATAACATCCCGTTCATCACCCTGAACGTTTTCCAGATTTTTGATAAAGAATTCATCACCGTTGTGATGAGTAAAGAAAGAGTCCGTATCAGGGCGTTCCCGCCGTAAACGTTCAACCTCCAGCATAATAGCTTCTCGCTGAGCCGTGCTGAAAGCCACGACACCCAACGATAAGTGAGGTTTATTTTGGGCATGCTCCATCACAGCTTCGGCAATATGCAAGGCTTCAAGTTTGTTTGTACGGCTTCCGCCACGGTCATAAGCGGTATCAGGCAAATGATTCATTTTTAAGCCTGTGGCATGGGGATGAATACCAGGGCTTGGAAAGACCATGAGGCGATTGTTGTAAAACTCTGCATTTGATACAGCGATCAATGAGTGGTGGCGGCTACGGTAGTGCCAGCGCAACATTGTTTCAGGAACCCCTTTGGACGACATAAGACCAAGAATACTTTCAACATCCGCAGTCAGGCTCTGATCAGCTTCTTCTTCATCCAGCTCAACAGCGCGGCCAAAGAAATTGGTAGGAGGCATCTGTCTGCTATCACCCACTACGACCACTTGCTTTGCCCGGGCGATGGCACCAAGAGCGTCAGGTGCTGTAATCTGGCTGGCCTCGTCAAAAATCACCAGATCGAATTCAATCTGCCCCTGTGGTAAGTAAGTTGCCACTGACATAGGACTCATCATAAATACAGGCTTGATCTGCTGTATAACCCCGCCTGCTTCTGATATCAATCGCCGGATAGCAATATGTCGCCGTTTTTTATTCATTTCACGACGAACCACTCCCATCTCTCCCGGCGCATTTTTATTGGGTAGCTGCTTATAAATGTCGCTGACCAGCTTTTCTTTGGCGAAATCAAATAACGACTGGTCAATAGTCATAAACTCTTTCAACAGACGCTCATGAGTCAGGCGGTCAAACTGTCGAATAGCATCGTGGCTGTTATAAGCTGTGTTTACCAAACCGCCGTAGTAACTGGTCAGCAGAGTGACTTTCAAATCTTCAGGAGCCTTATCCCAGCTTGAACTCCATTCCGCCAGGTCAGTCAGGTTCAGGTCACACAACTCTTTGTGCAACTGGTTATAACGGGCAATATCATAGAGTTTGTCTGCCTGTTGCCAGAGCGTAAGCACATCGACCATTTCAGAAAGGTCATAATTTTCGCTTTGTAGTAACGGATGGTCGGCGTAAAGGTCAATTTTCTCTGACAGTCGCTGAAGGTTAGGAATCAACTCACTCACCAGCCCGGACAGTTCGTCCAGTTTCTGTTGCCAGCCGTTAAATAGCGGATTATCCCCCTGAGAACAACCTTCCAGAAAACGGGTTATTCCTTCAGGCACATCGCCCTGACCTATTTCTTCGTAGAGGCTAATGAGCCACTCCGACAGGGTTCCAAGCACTTCCCAGTCAGAATTCTGCTGCTGCCACTGTGCCTGAAACAGTGTTTCGCCCAGGTTACTCAGCCCGGTATAGTGCTGGTGCTGTTCCTGATACTCCAACAAGTCATTAGTATGATCCAGCCACTCAGTTGGAGTGCCTTCCAGAGAGTTTCTGCACAAAGTCCGGTAAGCCGCTTTTGCTCTGCGGTAATCACCCGAGAGCATTCTCCACCACTTATCTACACGCCCGGCAAACCCCTGTCGTATAGACAGGATATCTGCATCAAAAGCCTGTGGAATAAATCGATCCTGATGTTTTTCTCTGATGCTTTTCATACTGCAACCAGCAGTAACCAGCTTTCGAATTGAATCCCGACGCTGTTGCCAGTCATCAGTATTCAGCTGGATACCTTGCAACTTAGGTGCATCGAGCGCTCGCGTAGCCGCTCGATGAAGTACCGTGACCTGGCTTAACGTTGTTGCTTCTGGCAATCCCATCTCTTCCGCCAGCTGCTGGCTCTGAGTTCTGATACCTTCCAACTCATTCAGGCAGGCTGTTGCCAGCTCCGTAATTTGCTGTTGTTCCAGTGGCGACAGAGAAGTACGGGTTGAAGCAGCAAATGGATTTTCAGAAGGCAGTCCCTTTTCTGCGATGTGAGCAGCAACTGATTCTACGACTATTGTCGTCCGTGCCAGGGTTTCACGATCCCAGTCCTGCATAATTGAAAAACTGACTTCAGGCAGAACCTGACTCTGCTGCCCACCTTTCAGCCTCAGGTGCTTACCCAGAGCCTGTATATAATTTTCTTCAGAGTTAAGTATGGGCTCACTGACGGCATCGACATAGGCATTTAACTTTCCCCGAACGTCTTTCAGTCTTGAATACTCTTGCTTTCTATCCGGAGCCTTGGGTCGCCCCTGTTCAAGAGTTTGCCTGAGAGAGTCGAGCACCGCTTTTTTCGTACTCTTGTGACTGTGTAATTCCAATACAGAGTCTCCAAGATGAGACTCATCCAGTCGCTGCTTTACAACATCCAGTGCCGCCATTTTCTGGGCAACAAACAGAATCTTTTTGCCACGTGCCAACCCTTCAGAAATGATATTCGTAATGGTCTGGGATTTACCGGTTCCCGGTGGTCCCTGAATGACCAGGTTTGCGCCTTCCATAATTGAGAGAACGGCTGCCGTCTGACTGGAGTCGGCATCTTTCACAAACTGGAGCTGTTCAGGTTCCTTCAAATAGTCGTGAGACTCGATATCCCGAATAAGTTCCTCATCACTGGCAAACCCACGCCCCAGTAATCCGGATAGTACAGGATGGCTAATAAGAGATTTGTCAGCAGGCCACCTGTCTGGATCAAGATCCGTATACATCTGGAACTTACCAAATGAAAACAGCCCCAGAGCGATATCGTTTGCTTTCAATTCCCATCGTGGCTGAGAATGAATAACCTTCTGAACCTGCCTGAAATAAGAGGTAATATCGAGATCTTCATCAAACTCTGGCAAATCGATCCTGAACTCGCCTTTAAGTTTTGCGGCTAATGCCAGGTTGGGTCCCAGGTCCGCTTCTGTCCAGACAATCGAAAACACTTCCCTTGCCGACGTTCGTCGCAGCTCTACCGGAACCAGCACCAAAGGTGCAGATCGCGGTGTAGGAGAGTTGGGGTCTTCATACCAGGTCAAAAAGCCTAATGCCAAATACAAAACTTCAACACCCTGCTCCTGTAGCAAAGTGTGGGATTCGTTTTCTATCCTGAGCAGAGACATATCCAGTTTTTCGGGCATCAGAGCCGTTTGCAGATAGGTGTCTGTCAGCCTTTCTTTACCCTGTTCCTGCAAATATTCAGCTAAAACAGGTAATGGCTTTTGCGGTTTTGGATCGTTATCTGAACGGTTGCCCTTACCGTGTTCTTGCTCTTCCACATCAGGAGAGCCCGGCAAAATGTCTGTTTGCAAAGCAGAGCTGTCTTTATTGCCTTTGGGCTTTACATACTCAACTTTCTGATTTTCCTGTTGCTGATAAACATCCGGTAATGGCAGAAATCGCATAGATTTCTTCTGGTTTACCAGAATATCAAACACCTGTTCAGTATCTTCCTCAACCACCGCCAGTGACTTTGCTCCTGCCCGATAGTTTAACAGGGGGTTGGCTCGTAACCCCATGTCCAGCAGCTCTTTGCGAGCAATGTTGAGTTTTTCTGTAAGCGCGGAGTCTGTGGACATAAGCAGGCATTCTCTATTGGCAGTAGCAGTTTAAACGTCAGTCATATGATAAATTCAGAATTGCAATTATCAGGCAAAGGCTATCAAAATAAATGTATGTAGTCGTACGTATAGCTGGCGATGTGATTTTCTTATTCTCAAGGGGTATCGTAAGTGCTTGTTTTTATTAGCCTGAAAAGCCGTTTGTTCTCAAGAAAACCAGAAGACTTCTTTCGTGTATCTATCCAGGAATAAGAGATAAACCGAGGCTGATGTAAAAAAGTTTCAAAGAGCATTAAAACAGCTGCTTCAAATATTGCCTTTTTAATGTCGTTTGGAAGCAATTTACTTTCCCCAAAAAAATACGACTACAGACCTTTTTCCTGATGACTGCCAGACCGCCTAAGGGCCTCCTGCAGCTCTGTACTGCTTGTTTGCGTTTGGAATTACCCGTGTTTGTGTGTCCGGAGAACTATAACCACTTCAATTGTCGCTGCTAACTAACTGGCCTTCTGCGAACTTGTACAGCACGCCTGCGATCATGGTTTGATAAGGTATGCCCTCCTGTAGTGCCATTTTTTGTAACGCCCGAAGGGTTCGGCTGCTGATGCGAATATTCAGGCGGGCATCTTTTTTGAATGTGTTGGCTGCTGCCTGCTGATGCTTTTGCCTGGTGGTTTCCAGATCATTTATGGAATCAAGCTGGTTAGCCTCGAAAGCATCAAGAATCTCTTGTTCTTCCTGCAATTCTTGTTTGGTGAGCTTCATTGGGTACCTCCCAGATACCGTTTAGTGGCCTTTCGGCTAGGAATGATGGTTTTGAGGAATACCTCTTCATCTGATTCTACAAATGGTACCAGATATATATAATCTTCAACCTGAACAATCGATATTTTTTGTCCTGGATACTTGGTCTGGTTTGGGTGGTGGGTAACATCGAGTTCACCACCCAGTTCAATGTGAAAAACAATCTCTTCAAATGAAATGCCTCGATTAGCCTTCAGCCAGGCATTTTTTTCATTATTCCAGTTAAATATCTTCATGCCAGAAATGTGTGCCTTTTGTACATACAATATGGACTGACTTTATGGTTCTGTCAAACTCAAAGTCATTCAAGACCTGAATGAGTTTAAGGCTATGTCCGACGTGATTATTTCGGTTCCTCGCTGTTTGCTATGAATTTCAGCAGATCCGCTACAGGGTTGACAATTCAGAAACCCTGTCAGGGTCGATGTCTACCAACTTTTCCACATAGAATTCCACAGATAATGTGAATAACTTGAAGCTTCCCCCTTACTCCAGGCATTGGTTGCGATGCTTTCTCCCCATAGCCCTGTCTCACTCTTTGTTTACAATAGAAAAGTTGTAAGATTCATTACTTACTACGAATAAAATGTAAATTGCTAATAAAACAACTTATGGATTGTTTTCCAGGTAGCTTTTCATGAAAACTCAGGAAGAACTGCCACAAGCCCTTCAGCATCAGAGGAAGCCATTTCACTGACTTCCTTTGCCCCGGGTTTTAGCCGTAAAAAGCCTGGTACGCCCGGTAAGTTTCATAAATATCAAACTTGGATGCCACTTCCAGCGGCGAGTGCATGGACAGCAGGGCGGGGCCGGCGTCAATGGTGCGAATGCCGTAGTGGGCCAGGAATTTAGCCACGGTGCCGCCACCACCTTCGTCAACTTTGCCCAGCATACCCACCTGCCACTTGATGCCTGCGCTGTCGAACAGTTGCCTTAGCTGGGCTATATATTCCGCGTCAGCGTCGTTGGTCATGGATTTACCTCTGGAGCCGGTGTATTTGGTCAGTACCAGACCGTACCCCAGTTTGGACGCGTTCTGCTCATCATGAACTGACTTGAACAGAGGGTTAATGCCGGCATTGACATCAGACGACAAAGCTCGTGAATTCCAAAGGCACTGCCGAAGTACTCTGGCGCTGTAATCCTGATGGCGAATTTTAGTGATCAGCTCATCCATGAAGTACTCCAGATAGCGGGACTGAAGCCCTGTGCTGCCTGTTGAGCCGGTTTCTTCCTTATCCACCAGGAAGCAGATGGCGGTGGTTTGTGGTGTATGGTCGATGTCCAGAATGGCTTTCAGGGACGTGTAGGCACAGATACGGTCGTCATGACCATAGGCGCCTACCAGACTGCGGTCGATGCCCACATCTCTGGCTTTGCCAGCCGGTACCAGCTGCAATTCGGCGGAAATAAAGTCCTCTTCAACAATGCCGTAGGCCTCATTCAGCTTTTGCAGGATGTTGTATTTGACGCGATCCTTGATAGTTTCGTCATTGATGGTGGTGGGCTCGGAACCCACCAGAATATGCATCTCTTCACCTTTTAGCACCTCTGACGCCTTTCTGTCCCTTTGAACCTTATGGTCAAGGTGGGGAAGCAGGTCGGGAATAGTGAATACCGGATCACTGTCCTGTTCGCCAATGGTGATATCCACCTTCTGGCCATTTTTAAGCACAACCAGACCGTGAAGCGCCAGGGGGCGGGAAGCCCACTGGTATTTTTTGATGCCGCCGTAGTAGTGGGTTTTCATCAGCGCCAGTTCAGTGTCTTCGTACAAGGGCTGCTGCTTGATATCCAGTCGGGGGGAGTCAATATGGGACACGACAAAGTTGGCACCTTTGGCGATATCCTGCTGGCCGATTACTGCCAGAACTACGTTTTTTTCCCGGTTGTTGAACCAGACCCGATCACCAGGCACCAGTGTCGTTTTGCTGTCAGCGCTGATGAATCCACGGGCTTCGGCCAGACGAATGGCTTCGGTGACGCACTTCCTTTCAGTTTTTCCGGCATCCAGATACTGCTTGTAGCCTTCACAGAAGACGGTGATGTTTTCTTTCTGTTCGGGGTTCAGGGCTTTCCAGCCATTGTCTCGTTGGTACAGCATGGGAGAGTTTCCTTCCTTTTTTCCCTGTTAATCACGGGCTGTGATCCATTAATCAGGCACTTTTTTTGCCTGCTGTTGGAAAGTTTTGGCGGGAGAATTGTGCGGCTCATTCTGTAGTTCGGCATTGATATAAGGCAATGGTTTTGTATTATGGGAGCCCATCGCCGGGTTGCGGGCTCAAAGTCCCGTTTTTTGGGTTGTTCTGTTTCCTGTTGATTGCCAGAGGTGTCCGAAAAAATCTTGGCATATCACCGGCTGATGGTTAGTCTTTGCCGGGCAGGAGTTGAACCTGCTGGATTTCAATGAATGATTTTATCGCGATAATATCCACTGCCATCAATCAGCCCTGTGTTATGCATTGGGCTAACATCCCCTAAATGCTGTAAGAGGATACTTTCATGACTGAAGAAGACTATGTTCTGGATTTGATCGAAAGGCTAAAACCATCTCTGCCCATCGTTGCAACACCGGGTAAAGCCATGATTCAACAGTTTCGATCAGACAATAGCGTTATAAAGCTCAAAAAAGGGCAAAAGTTCAATATTACAGATTGCCACTATCTTGGTAATGAAGGTGGTCTTGCCTTTGCCTGTGAAATTAACGTAAAAGGTAAAAAACACATGCTTGTTGCCTCTATTACCCAGCTTCGCCTGGAAGACGCCAAACACCCACTTTACAAAGAGCTGAGAAGCTACCAACTGAGCAGAACAGAATGGCTGGCCAGAAATAACCGCTCTTCCATGACACATACATTTCCATAATTGAAGGTGAACTATGCGTTGACAAAATAGAGGTTGGTCTGCCCCTGCCAAGACCAAATAGTAACGAAGCTGGCCAAAGATCAGACAGCACCGCTACTGAAATCGCTGTAGAGCATGTTGCCAAACCAGCGGTTGTTTTTCTCTATCTATCGAAGCAGAATTAACAAGCCCTTTCAGCGCTCGGTAAAAATAATAATGAAAAAAACACTCGCACTGTCTATGACTCTATCGGTGGTGGCTGCCTTGCAGACACCGTTTTTTATCAGCACCGCCCGCGCCCATGGCTGGAGTGAATTTCCTCCGGCCCGACAGGCGGTCTGCTATGACCAGGGGGGCATCTGGAGTGGCACGCCGCCGAACCCGGCCTGCGCCCAGGCGAAAGCGATATCCGGAAGCTACCCGTTTGTTCAGCGTAATGAGTACGCTAAGAATATTAATGACTACAACAATATGCAGGCGGTACGCAGCGCCATTCCAGACGGTACACTCTGTTATGCCAATGATGATAAGAAAGCGGGCATGGGCGCAGCTCATACCGGCTGGACCCGGACCGAAGTAAAAGCGGGCACCTTTGAATTTGTGTTTAATGCCACGGCTCCCCACAACCCGTCGTTCTGGCAGTTTTATCTGACCAAACCCAATGCGGACCTGTCTAAAAAACTGGCCTGGGGCGACCTTGAACTGATTCAGGAAGTGGGCAATGTGCCGGTGGTAGCTGGAAAGTACCGGATGGATGTGACCATTCCTGAAAGTCGTTCCGGCAATGCCATTCTTTATACGCGCTGGCAGCGGGATGATTCGGCGGGTGAAGGCTTTTATAATTGCAGCGATATTGCGATTGTCAATGACAACAACACCCCGGACCCTGAACCCAAACAGCCTTACCTGGTGCAGGGCAACGCCTTTATTCCACAAAATATCAGCCTTGACTCAGCCACGGTGGGCAAGGTGGTGAACTATACCGTGCTTAATCAGAATGCCGAGCGCCATGCGTCGTTCTCGGTCGCTATTAGTGACAGCAACAAAGACGACTGGGATCGTCTGCTAGCGTCCGAAGTGAACGGCTGGTATGAGGCCAATTACAATGGTGATGTCTTTATTGGGCGCTGGCATGATGAAATGAGTCATTACATGTATTTCCGCAATGACTTGCACGGTAACTACTTTAACTCCAGGGATGCCGGATTCTCCGGGCAATTCAGCATTACCGATGCCATTGCCCTGCAGGCTGTGATTACGCCGAAGGTGCTTAAACCTCTGGAAAATGCCAGTGTAGTCCATGGCGATTTTGTGGTGCTTACGCCATCTGACAGTAATGGTCATCAGGTCGATGTTCAGTGGCAGCAAACCAGCGGAATCACGGTGCAGACCACCACCGGCACCAATCAACAGCTGATGATTGATACCTCCACCCTGCCCAACGCCCGTCATGAGCTAACCTTCCAGCTGGCTCTGAGCAGCAATGGTGTCAGTGATGATGAAGTGTATTCCTTTGTTGTGCAGCCTTCCGGGTCGGACGACTCTGGTGGTGGCGGTGATGATGATAATTCCGGCGGCAATGATTTCGGTGTCGCGTCGTGGAGTGCCACCAAGGCTTATACCCAGGGCGATGTGGTCAGCCACGCTGGCAAAACCTGGACAGCCCAATGGTGGACCCGGGGCGAAGAGCCCGGCACAACTGGTGACTGGGGAGTCTGGCGGTAATTGAGTGAACCTGGCGATCGTTTCCATCCATGACGGCATTACGCCGTTTGGGTGGGAATGGCAATATCCGCTAAGCCACATCAACACCAGTCACAGAATTCCAGGGAGCATCTCTGAATCGTTGGAAATATAATCTCTCGATAAATTCACAAATAATTTTGTTATGAGGTTCTCCTGAATTCGTATCATAAGTGCATAACCTCTTTAACCAGAGGACTGTTTCAGAACCTTTGAAGTGAATCAGAACTCAGGGGGTTCCTTTGATACAGACGCTTTCCGGGTTTGTTTACAGGTGCGAATAAAATCCACCAGAATGTCAGCAGTCCATTTTTCTGCCTGACAGCCCGGAGGTAAAGGGACGGGGGCATAAGTTCCCTGGTTTAATTTTTCAGCAACAGCCTGATCACTTTCACGAATCTTGTAATATTCTATTAGCCTCATGACTTCTTTCGACCACTCGGGATGCTTGTTCGTTATGGCGTAAATTTTATCAAATTTTTGGTTTCTGGGAGAATCCTTAACGGCTGTCTGGTCGGGATTAATTCCCAGTGACACAAAAATATATCGAACAGTCCGACTGGAAAGGTTTTTAAGTCTCTCGGGGTTGATATGCAAAGTGCTAATCAGGTCTTCAGAGATTTCAGGGTTTCTCTCCAGGAAAGCCGTCATTTGTTTAAGCAGTGGACCAGGTTTGACCACTTCTTTTACAAGAAGTTGCCTTTCCAAAAGAGATTTAAACTCACCTTCCCGGTTGGAATTCTCTGGTAGCGACAGGTTAAAATGTTCCAACAAGCCCGATACAGCCAGGGGAGTCCATCTCTCGTACCCATCTAGAGCAGCAGGCAAACCAATAGAATAGTTTTGTATTGTCTCTTGCTTAATCTTTGACCAGCTTATATCAGAACTTAACTGTGCCACGATTTCATACCGGTTCAGTCCGTTGGCAATAGCTTCCTCAAGAAACGTTTTCATTGCCGCGCGGTAGTCATCTGAGTCAGGCTTGCAGACTCGCAATGTATCTATTGGTCGCCATTGTTGAGATTCGTCGGTAACACTAACTTTTGCACCAGACTTATTTATCAGGTGTTTCAACAAAAACCGGGTTGCCGACCTATCCTTCTTTATTCCATCTTTTATACAAGGGTCATTGATCCAGAGGTCGCGTAGCTTGGCATTACATCCACAGATTGCTTCTGTGGCTTTCCTGAATCCGTTTTTAAAGCTGGACAGTCGCTCAATATTCATTCTCAGGGGAGGGCTGCCGGTTTCTTCAAACCCAAGCAAGCGCCAGTGATCAATGGTTAAATCTAACCAGCGGGATGACCCCTGGAGTTCGTCTGGTATACCTTCAACCAAGGGAATTCGATAGTTTTTTTCAGCGTTATTCCGAAAACGGTGTATTGATGCGAACAAACCATCCGTACCAATGGACGTTCGAATAGATTCAAGCGTTTCACCCTCCTTTTGTTTGCGCTGTAAAGCCTCATGTAATGCCTGAGTATATTCGGGGGTATCAAAACGAAAACAGTCTACCCGGTCAAGTGGGTCTACCTTTGCAGTCGGGTCCTCAAGCAGAGCCAGACATCGAATATGAGCTGTGCTCCATACTGATACGTCCCGAAACAGATCGGGCCATAATTCAGAGGGCGACAGAAAAAAGCTGCTCATTTTAAAAATGTAATTTTGTCCCGGAGCTCTCTTCAAACATGAATCTACCTTAAATTGTTGGATATAGTCGAGAACTCTTTTACGCTCCTTTTGCAGACACTGTTTTTTTTCCTCACCTTCATCCATTTTTCGGTATTCCTGCATCTCCAGAAGTTGTAATTCATTCTTCAAGACCTTCAGCGTCTCTTCTGATTCTGGATTATGACAGGAATTAATGGCTTGCTTTAACCATTCGATCACATCTTCTATGTAAACAGGGCTATTAACAGGAGGTGCTACGTCAACATCGTTTTCAATAAATGCGTAAAAATAATTCACACCGCTGTTATCAAGTCTGCCATCGTTATCAATGCAATGATAAAGATAGCTGAGATAGTGAAATTTATTCATATTCGGAATATTCAGACGTTCAAATAAATATCGAACATCGCCTGGTGTCCAACTTTGACCACCGGAAAAAGGGTTTTGATGGTTTTTGTTGAGAGCATAGATCAGCTTGGAAGCCTTCCACTCTGTTAATTTTTTATCAATAAAATCCCTGAGGCATTTTAGTTTATCCTGATGCTCGCTGTTGTCAGAAGCAGTGATAGACGCCGTTAAACTATCTTCCGAGAAATCAATAGAGACAGCCTTTGGGCAAAGTGTTGAATCAAAATATTGATCGGGAGCCCAAAAATGTCCCTTTTTCGATAACATAGTGCCATAGTTTAAAAACAGTTCACTCCCCGGCTGAATATCTTTACAGGCAACCGCCAGAAAGCAATAATCCTGTTCGGTTGGTTTTCTGCGGAGAACTGTTTTACTCGAGGTACTTGATTGAATCAGTGCCGGATTAAGGCACAAGTAAATGATCCACGTTCTTAGAACGTGGTTTTGCTTTATGCCCCCTAAAAGGGGGCTGAAACCGCCAGCCTTCAGAGAAGGCTGGTGAGAGTTGTCCCAAGATTGCAGGTTATTTCCTGAAGTCTATCTCCTGTTGGAGACGTTCTTTCTTTTCTTGGTACTTCACATACTTACGGATCATTTCTGCATCTACACCGACAGTATCGACACAGTAGCCTTTTGACCAAAAGTGATTGCCCCAGTATGGTTTCTTCTTGAGGTACGGAAATCTCGTGAACAGCCTCAAAGCTGTTCGCCCCTTCAACGTTCCCAGGAGCGTCGATATCGAAACTTTCGGCGGCACTTTTACCAGCAAATGCACATGGTCACTCTGGATGTTCAGTTCCACTACCGTACATCCAAGCTGACTACAAAATACTTGAATACTGTTATGAACCTCGGCTTTCACGGCTCCGGTCAGGACTCGAAACCTGTATTTGGGCACCCAAACTATATGATATTGGCAATGCCAAATGACATGCGTTAACTTTTCAAATCTACTCATGCTACTTCCTATCTCTAGTAGTTGTGGGGACAACTCAGAGATAAGGAGTAGCATGGGTAGTTCATGGCAGGCGGAGCCAACCATTCATGACCACGTCCATAGGACGTGGGTTTTCACGATGCACTAAAAATTCAATATTATCGCATTCTTGTTGAGAGTTTATGTGACTGATTGCATCACTGGAGTCGATAGCATCGATCCCTATCAGGACTTTTTGTTTTTGCTGGTCACGATAATAAATATATGGGCTGTGTGCCTGATAACTGGCAGGCCGTTGTAATAATGTTGGCGTCCCTTCTGCATCAGTCCACACCAACTTTTTAAGTGGCTCATCTTTTGGGTAACCGCACAACCGCAATTCCACTTTTGTTAATTCCCGGATATTAATGGGTATACCCCGATAAATAGCAACTACCTGCCCTTTTTTTACTGGTTCAGCACCACCTCTTAAAAAAACGCCCCGATTATGAACGGCTCCGGTTTTAACCTCAAGGTTGTGTTTCTGATAATGGTCAATGGTCTCCCGTATTTCAGGGGTAGGAGGGGGGATAAAATCAGTACACTTATCCAGATCAGTGAGTACAAAACAGCAGCCCCCGCGCTCTTCAAGGCCCGGTTTTGTGATCGCCACTCTTCGGGAACGCTTGGGCGCAGGCTCTGCTTCCGGCAGAGAATACGAAGCTGAACCTATATGTGTCAGTGGTTCTGTCTCTGATACAGATCGAAGAGATTCACCCAGAACGCACCGGATTTCAGAATCGTTCTCCTCATGAGGTCGTTTTCGCGATATTAGCTCCTGAGGGAGAACAGGTGCAGAATTTAAATTAAAAGCCGAATTTTGCACTGACAACCTCCTGTTCTACGTCATTCATTAGCGCCAGATGTTACCCTACCTTCGTTTTTTGGAAGATACCGTTTTTCCTCTGGGAATTTTTCGCTTAACCGTGTTCTGCATCGTCTCACCCTGACCTTCTGAATGCATTGACATCGCGTCTGATGTATCACTCAATTTGCGCCAGTCAAACAGTACTTTATTCTGCCTGACACGGGATTTAGCCGTTTTGCTGGATGCGTTGTTGGCCATAACGAATGAAAAATCTGCCCATAAGCCAGCCAACTGCATTAATTTATTCCCACTACTGTCCCGGTGCGCTTTTGCAAGTGTGCTAAGCCACTCCCATGGCTGCCAGCATTCCGGGGTGAACGCTTTAAGTGCTTCATCTTCATTCTGTTCATTTCGCCAGTCTGTTAATTGACCGATCTCTTCATCGCTGTATAAATTTTTGGCCTCTCCCCCCGGGTTAGCTTTATCGACACCGATGCTACGCACCCCCTCCATTTTGCGGCAGAAACTGGCGTGGGACAGCGAGTGCCAGGAAGTGACCGGGGCATGATTATAAAAATCTTCAAGAAAGGAAGCCTGGAACCAGCAGCAGTTCCCGATGATAACACGTCGATAGTCGTTCAAAATTATTTCATCGTTTCAAAAAATCAACGGCAACCAACACCCTGCACCCTAAGTGCATCACTGAATATACTGTTGCCCCTGAAACCTTGACTACAGCAACATCCTACGAAGTGTTAATTTTAACCCTACCCGGCTTTATACCCTTGTTAATCGCTTCAAATAACTCATCCCACCCTTCAAGAAACCAGGACAGGAAAATACGTGTGATTAACTTCCATAGGTAAGTACGAACACCTTTCGATCGTTCTTTTAAGGCTTTTTGAAACTCCGGGCTGGTCATTTCCTGAATTTGATCAACCATAAATGCCAAAAAGGTCAAATAAGCCAGATTCGTAGCCAGATGGTACTTTCCATGACCATAGTTATGCTCAATGTTGTAGCCTTGGTTTTTCAGGGTATTAAACGTTTGGTTTTCTATATGCCAGCGACACCGTCCTCCTATCATAATTTCTTCAACGGTTTCTTCTGTTAACTCAATATCAGTAACCCAGCACCAAGTATGGCGATTACCTTCTTTATCAGTTTCAACGTAATCAAGAACATTTACATTTTCAGCAAAATCGGATGCATTAAGTGGTACGTTATTGGCGTAGCGGAACCAGTGTTTAGTGCCTTTTTCTTTATTGGTTATCTCATGATAATTGAGGTTACCCTGATCGCACAGCGCATTCATGGCCTCAATAAGCGATTTATGATTCCCGTCTTTGGCAACAATAATGTAATGCCAGCCATAGCTCCTGATCAGCTCAATGGTGGGGTTATCAGCGTAGAGGCCGTCTAGGAGAATCGCTAAATTAAGATGAGGGTGCTCTCGTTTGACGTGTGCCAAATAGCGTTTTATTGCATTTTTTTCACAATCATTTTTGGTGGCACCATCCTGAAGAACGATAGCTTCCGGTGCAAAGGGAATAACTGTTTTTTGCTCTGGGTGAACTATACATCCACCCATTAAGTTGTGGTAATAGGATTCGTTGCGCTTCCCCTTGTTCTTTACACAACATTCATTGCAACGGCATTCTCCGGAATAAAATAGGCCAGTTCCATCAACAGGCATCAGGTAACAGTCTTTTAAATCTCCACACTTGAACTCAAAAGCCTTGAGAAGTTTATTTCGCTGAACCAAAGAGAAGAGTTTTTTGAATGGCTTGCGGAACTCCTCTGGCGCTATTGGATCAAGAATCTCTCTCATATGGGTGTCACAAGGTACTTTTCCGTCTTTCACGTGATACATGGTTTCAAGATTATGGCGAATAACAGGATCGGCCTGATCCGTATCAAACGACAGAAGAGAATCATATTTCTGATGCATCATGGCAAAAGCAGACTTTGCAAAATTAGAAAAAGGAATACCATTGGAACAGTGGTTAGGACGGTAGTCCGGAATGGTATCAAAGCATTTGCAAGCCTGAAGGATAAGGTTTTTGACACAAAGGTGCTTACTGTATTTCTGGAGAGCAGTGGTCATAATTGACTCAACGACGACCGGTACAGGAACTTTTCATTTTAGCCTCTTTAGTCTGCGAAAGCATTTTTTTTGTTCATGCTGCCGGCTTAGTCTTGCAAGGGGCTAAATGATCAGCGGGAATTGCTGTGGAACCAGTAATTGTTGACAAGTTCCCGATCGCCGTCACAAAAGTCTCTGGCTATTTGATTAAGAATTTCGTTCTCCTCGGCAGGGTCGAATTTAGAAGGACTACCCAGATCTTTCTTACTCCTGATTATTACGGGATCTCCATTTTTCTGTTTACAGATCGGGTAACCCAGAGCAACATAAGCTTGTGGAATTCCCAGTTGTTCAGACCGTTTGAAAAGTTCCGCTAAGTTTTGTGGCGCCTCAGGCAACAGGACTGTCTCAGAGGTGCTGGCAACAGGTTCATCAGTGATCACCGGCGATACGTCAACCTGAACAGACACCGGTTCGGCAGGCAGGGGCGAAACAGTTCCGGAGCTCGCTGGTTCACTACTGCATTCCCCACTGACCGACTCAATCAGATGCTCAGGTGACGCTGACAAGGGTTCGAAAAAGAGTGTTTGGGCAGGCTGCTTGTTCAGCTGTTCCCGTAAGGCCAGAATAGATGCTTGCTGTTCAGATAATTCAGCGTTTAAATGACTAACCTCTGTACGCTTTTGCTCAAGTTCTTGTTCTAAAGAAGCTTTCTCCCCTACCTCTTTTTCAAGTTTCGCTTCTAACCGCTGATTTTCCTCAAGCAAAGTATTAGAGTATGATGACGCCTGTTCTGATGATTCTCTTTCCTGGAGCAACCGGTCTTTTAAAATTAGAATTTCCTGATCTTTCCCTTTCGTTTCCACGGTTAGTTTTTGTACTTCAAGCATCTGTTCCTGTTCAGAGGATTTCAATTTTTCAATTTCTGTCTCTGCTGTTTTAAGATCATTATTTTTCTGATTTATATTTTCATTCAAGCTTGTTTTATCCGATTTAAGCTGTTTGGCAAGTTGTTCTGAACCATTAAGCTTTTCTTGTGTCCTTTCTAACAAGCCTTTTGTTTCATCCAGCTGACTTTTTATATTTTCACAGGTGGAAGCGGATTCGACCAGTTCCTGTTTCAGGTCAGACAACATTGATTCCAGTTTTTTAACTTCCAGGTCTTTATTTAAAAGCAGCTCATTGGTTTTATCAGACTGTTCTTTCTGCTTGGAAAACCACAAGTCTTGCTTTAAATTTAGTTGATTAATAGTCTGGTTCAGTTTGTTTATCTCAGCCATTGAGGCTGTCTCTTTTTCGTTGAGTTCTACACGTAGTTGTTCAAGCTTATCTTCCAAAGTCTTTTTTGATTGTTCTTCTTGACTCATTAGTTGAGCCAACTCATCCGTTTTTTCTACCAATAGACTTTTTGTTTCCTCAAGTTGACCTTTTATATTTTCACAGATGGAAGCGGATTCGACCAGTTCCTGTTCCAGGTCAGACAACATTGATTCCAGTTTTTTAACTTCCAAATCTTTATTTAAAAGCAGCTCATTGGTGTTATCAGACTGTTCTTTCTGCTTAGAAAACCACAATTTTTGCTTTAAATTTAACAGATTAATTTTCCGGGTCAGTTTGTTTCTCTCAGCCATTGAGGCTGTCTCTTTTTCGTTGAGTTCTGCACGTAGTTGTTCAACCTTATCTTCCAAAGTTTTTTTTGATTGTTCTTCTTGACTCATTAGTTGAGCTAACTCATCCGTTTTCTCTACCAATAGACTTTTTGTTTCCTCAAGTTGACTTTCCACACTCTTATATGAAGACGACAATTCATCTAGCTGGTTCTTCATTATTGATTCTGATGATTTCAACTGAGTCACTTGCTGTTCTTTATCTGAAAGCTCTTTGCCTGATGCATCAAGGCTCTCTCTTAACAGATTAATAGTCCGGGTCAGTTTGTTTCTCTCAGCCATTGAGGCTGTCTCTTTTTCACTGAGTTCTACACGTAGTTGTTCAACCTTATCTTCCAAAGTCTTTTTTGATTGTTCTTCTTGACTCATTAGTTGAGCCAACTCATCCGTTTTTTCTACCAATAGACTTTTTGTTTCCTCAAGTTGACCTTTTATATTTTCACAGATGGAAGCAGATTCGACCAGTTCCTGTTCCAGGTCAGACAACATTGATTCCAGTTTTTTAACTTCCAGGTCTTTATTTAAAAGCAGCTCATTGGTGTTATCAGACTGTTCTTTCTGCTTAGAAAACCACAATTTTTGCTTTAAATTTAACAGATTAATTTTCCGGGTCAGTTTGTTTCTCTCAGCCATTGAAGCTGTCTCTTTTTCGTTGAGTTCTGCACGTAGTTGTTCAAGCTTATCCTCTAAAGTCTTTTTTGATTGTTCTTCTTGACTCATTAGTTGAGCTAACTCATCCGTTTTCTCTACCAATAGACTTTTTGTTTCCTCAAGTTGACTTCCCACACTCTTATATGAAGACGACAATTCATCTAGCTGGTTCTTCATTATTGATTCTGATGATTTCAACTGAGTCACTTGCTGCTCTTTATCTGAAAGCTCTTTGCCTGATGCATCAAGGCTCTCTCTTAACAGATTAATAGTCCGGGTCAGTTTGTTACTCTCAGCCATTGAGGCTGTCTCTTTTTCGCTGAGTTCTACACGTAGTTGTTCAACCTTATCTTCCAAAGTCTTTTTTGATTGTTCTTCTTGACTCATTAGTTGAGCCAACTCATCCGTTTTTTCTACCAATAGACTTTTTGTTTCCTCAAGTTGACTTTCCACACTCTTATATGAAGACGACAATTCATCTAGCTGATTCTTCATTATTAATTCTGATGATTTTAACTGAGTCATTTGCTGCTCTTTATCTGAAAGCTCTTTGCCTGATGCATCAAGACTCTCTCTTAAATCAGTCAGTTTTTTTTCACATTGTAAAACCTTAACTTGTTGGTCAATAACTTCTTGTTTCATATTTTTAAATGATTCTTCAATCTTTTTCTTTTCGTCCTTTAACTGATTTATTTGTCTATCTAACTCGGTATTTTTTTCTTTCTGCTTATTTTCGGCGTCTTGTGCTTTATTAAGGTCAGACCTCAGCTGTTCTTTTTCAGTGTTTTGCTGTTCCTGTAACGACTGGGCTTCCATTCTCAGTTGATCAACCTCTGCTGTCATTATTGACAATTGTTGACTCTGTACTTGAAAAGCGTCTCTTATATTCGCGATATAATCTGTATGTTCATTTAATGAACGGGTCAGAGTATTGTTTTGTGACTCTAAGTTTTGATTGCGACTCAATGCCGACTGGAGATGATACTCATACTTAGCGATTTCAGTTGCCATGGTTAAAACATCAGGACGAAGAGTCTCTATTTGACGGGATAATTGTTCAATACGATTTAGCCAGTACGAGCTGGCTTGTTGCGATTGCCAGTCGACCGGGCTCTCATTGACAGGTTGGTGAGAGCCGCATGGAACGTCGCCTGACGACTCTCCCATTGATACAACGAATGCGGAAGTACCGGACTCCGTTATTTCCGGGGCTGATTGTGGCTGCTGGCTCTGCTGAAGGTTTTCAAATGAGTGAATTGTAGAGCCTGCTTCTGATTCCGATTGTGTAGATTGTAATTCCCTTAGTGATGCTGAAACGCTATTAAATGCTGATTCAATATCTGCTTCCGTCACATTGGGACAAGTACCACCTGAAAAATTTGGTAACAATCCACCTGTTGATTCCACTACCCTTGCGGATAGTGGAATGTTTACAGGCTCATTTTGCGGCTCATCCCCTTCTAACAGGGTACTCGGAGGGACCTCAGGTATCGTTGCCACTGCGTCCAAAATCTCTCTTTGATTCTGGTATAATTGTGGCTGACTTGATGATGGAATGTCTCTTGCCGAATTCATGGAACTACCTTTCGCATTAATCCTTATTTATAGCCTCGCTCCGGGGGACAGTGTATGAAACGAATTCTTTGAAAAGACTGTAATAAGCAGAGAAGGATAGTATTCAAAGAGTTTCATCAGTAATAGACTGGGGAAATGCATCAAAGTTCCCGAAGGGTGGGCTGTGCCGCATGTTACTTATCCGCGTTCAGCACCTATATCAGCAATAAACCTTGATATGGTCGTTAAGAATAAGTTTGATTATTTGCAGGCTACAGGATTATTTTTTCAGGCATCTCTGTTATGGGGCTGCTGAGGATTTCTTTAGCTGTGTTTGGTATATAATAGTCTTCGATAAATTATATAGCTTAGTTGTACAAATATGCGAACATTATTATTTATGCTTGCTTTGTTTTATTGTCACCCCCTCCAGGCTGTAAAAATAAACTGGGCATACCCATTATTACTTATTGGGCAAATGAGTGAAATTTTGCTCATAAGCAATAGTCGTATTTCTACAACTGCACTAGTTTCACTGAACCACCTACTAAATATTTTTGACTGTGGCGAACAAATTAACTCAAGTATATTTGAATTGCATGGTAGTTATCTTGATTCATTATATATGGATTTCTTATACCATGAAATTGATAACAGGCATACATTAGGTAGTGAAAGACAGCTTATACTTTATTTCTTTGGGGATTCAGATATACCAGAAAGCGAGCATGTTATACAAAAAATATTTCAATTATATTCAAACCCCATTGTTTCAAGAATTATTGGCAGCTACAGTTCGTTATTTACAGAGAGACAGATGCTTCCAATAGCTGGAGATCTTACAACCATATATAGAGATACAGATATTATAGTTGTATCAAAACCTTGTGGCCTATTAGTACACCCATGGGGTGGTTCTTTGGCTCCAACTCTAATGAATTGGTTGTTACATGAATATCCGGAATTAGCTTTCTTGCCTAGAGCCGGGATCGTACATAGATTAGATAGAGATACAACAGGTTTAGTCATTGTTGCCCGGAACTTAGCTTCTCAAATAGACTTAATCTGGAAAATATATAACCATCGTTTTATTAGGTTTTACGGAGCTATTTGTGAAGGAATCATTGATGATGATTGCGGCACAATTTCATGTAAAGTTGATACTCCCAGGTATAAACCAAAAGCACAGCTTGTAGGCATTACACATTTTGACGTGATTAAAAGATTTGAGTGTTGTACTTTTATACATGCACATCTTGAAACAGGAAGAAGACACCAAATTAGAGCTCACTTTTCAAGGCATTTGAATAATCCACTAGTTGGTGATCGGCTATACAACTCAAGATTTTGTCAGAAACATACTGATTCAAATGATATAACCCCTCACCTTGATAACTTTCCTCGTCCTGCACTTCATGCGTTTAGGATTGCTATTGAATTATTAAGATCAAATAATATATTAGTGATAACTATACAGTTACCTGAGGATATAATTAGTTTGTTAAATATACTAAACACTGAAAACAAATGAGCCTGAATTCAGGAGATTGCATTTCAGGAGCTGTTAAATGTTTTGTCCCGTACATAGGCAAGCGACACATCTCTTTAACAGAAGTGCCAGGGAGGTCACTGTCGTAAGGCGCTTTAATATTGGTTGCAGTGACAGTGCTGTCGATTGCAGCCACTCTTTTTTGTTCTGCTCATACCGATAAAATCGGCAGTGTGCGAATAGCCCACAGCCTTGTCTCACTCTCTATTTACAATAAAGAGTTGTAAGACTCATTGCTTACAACTAATAAAGTGTAAGTTGCCAATAAAACAACTTATTTAATGTAAATAGGCTACAATACAATTTATAAATTGTTTTTTAGGCTGCTTCTCATGAAAACTCAGGAAGAACTGGCACAAGCCCTTCAGCATCATCGGAAGGCGAAGGGTTTAGGGCAAAAGGACATGCGCCTCAAAATCGGTATGTCACAACAGCAGTATCAGCGAGCCGAGACGGGCAGTGACCTTCGGATTTCGACATTGCTCAGAATACTGGAAGGGCTGGACCTGGAGTTACAGATCGTTCCAAGGCAACAGGTTCGGAGCAGTGAAACGGTTTCTCCTGATCCAGTTGAAAGCTACTTTGAGTCAACTGAAAAAAAAGAATCTTCATGGCAGGCGTTCATGGACGACTTGGAGGACTGATTAATGGCTCAGCAAATACGCCCGGAGTACACAGAAGCACTGGAGCTGATTCTTCATGGTCAGCGTATAGGCATTCTGGTTCATTACTCTGGCGGACGGAATATTCTCACCTTTGATCCTGACTTCCGCCAAATGGCAACAGCGGTGCGACCAGTCTTTACCCTGACCCAGCTCTTGAAAGAAGACTATCTTGCCAGCAGGCAAAGCCACACCCAACGCGTACCTCCGGTACTTTCAAACCTGCTTCCGGAAGGTGCCTTAAGGGAGTGGCTGTCCAGCGCCCTGAAAACACATAGTGAAAATGAATTTCCGTTACTGCCATGGACAGGAAGCAACCTGCCGGGCGCATTGGAAGCAATGCCTCTCAGAGCAGGAGAAATACCCAATTGGGCATTGACTGGCCGGGAGCAGGTCCAGCCTGTTCAGATAGATGTAAACGTTCAGAATTCAAAGTTTTCCCTTGCCGGGGTACAGATGAAGTTTTCCAGTATTCGGAAAGACGGGCGTTTCAATATAAGCACCCGCATCGGCTCAGACAGCTGGATCATCAAAACGCCTTCAACAGTACATCGCAATATACCGGAAAACGAATACACCGCCATGAGACTGGCTGAAAGCATTGGTGTCGATATTCCGGAAATTCAGCTAATACCACTGGAGCAATTAGATAACCTGCCTGACATTGTACTGCCGGATGACACTGTAGCTTACGGCATTCGTCGTTTTGACCGTGGAGAACAGAACCAGGTACGAATTCATACAGAAGACTTTGCCCAGATATTCGAATTCTATGCCCACAAGAAATACAACCATGCCAACTATGAGCAGATAGGACGAGTCATCTATCAATTTAGTCAGAACGGACTTGCCGACCTGCAACAAATGGCAAGACGGCTACTGGCAAATATCCTGCTGGCAAACAGCGATGCCCACCTGAAAAACTGGAGCATGATTTATCCGGATCGTATCCACCCACGGCTATCACCTGCATACGATATTGTTACAACACTGCCTTATGTTAAGGGTGAAACCGGCAACGCTTTGAACATGGGTAAAGAAAAAGTCTGGAAGAATATCACCATGGAGACCTTCCAGTATTGGTCAACCCGAATAGGTGCGCCCTGGCCTGCTGTCAAAATACATCTTGAAGAAGCGATGATTGCGGCAAGAGAGAAGTGGCCTGAACTGATTCAGGCGTTACCCATGTCGGCCAGTCATAAATCTGCCCTTAAGCAACATCTGGCCGGGCTTTCATTAGCGTTTCGCATTGAGTTGTAAGTCATGCCGGCTGGTGAATACAAATCATAATTCGTGCCCAGCTGCTGAAAGAAGAGCTATTAACTTTTCCATTTTTCACCCTGGTGCTGGCTTCCATGCCTCAGAATTCAGCAATAACCGAATACAAACCTTTCCTTTTTTTTTGCAGGGCTATTTACCTTCAGTGTCACTTTTACTGTCCACTCCGGCTCCTCCCGGGCTTACACTGCCAAGTGCATCTGTCATTGGTTCTAATTGATCAGCTGGCGTTCTGTCCGGCAAATTAACAACCCGGCTCTGATCATTTGTTGGAATATTACCCGGCAAAGTTATACTATTATCCGGTTGATTATCTTTTGCGTCTTCTTCATCCTCAGTATCTTCATCATCATCGCTGTCAGAGCCTGACTCTGGACCCCATACCCCATCCAACACACCAAGAGCCTGCTCACCGTTGGCAGTTAAGTGCAGCCTGCCAACAAAATCCACTCGCCCTCCTGCCCCTCCAAATGGAGTGCTAATTTCAAACCTCGTAAGCTGACCATTGTCTGCATTATATACAGCTATGGCTTTAACCATGACCGAATTTTCACCATGTTGCGCTTCATTCGGCCCCAGATTCAAATGTCCCCAAATAGTAAATCGCTTAATGCCCGAGCCTTCATCAACATTATTATTATACGGACCTGGACAGACAGTAATACGATTCAGCAAGCCATTACTGTTTACAGTGCCATCAACAAAAGAGCCAAACGGCATCAATACAGGACCGGCACGAAGTCGATCCGATTGAGACAACTGAATGAGCAAGTCGAGTGTCAGAAGAGAAAACGCCTGGGGTCTGTTCTCCTGTCCTTCACCAGTGATTCCATAAGAGTTTAATGGTATTTCAGTATATGTGAGACCTCCTCCTTCCCATTCGGTCTCTGAATTTACCACTAAAAAATACCAACCTTGTTTCTCAACTTTCTTCACTCTGATCTTGGTGAGTCGACCGTTATTCTTATTTTCAAACATGAATTCAAGTTCACTAGCCTGCAAATTCAGAGCTGTGATTGCCAGTAAAAAAAACAGAGTCTGCAGCAAGATCAACCTGAGAAGCTTCAATTTTAGCCACCTGATATTCCAATGAATATATGGATAAAAAGTTAGTCTAGCTGAAATGGTCCCAAAAAATCAGACAGGAGTGTAAGCTCTGATTCATAACAAGAAGGACAACGTGAGCATGATCAAAAAACGTAAACAATAAAGTTCAAGCTTCAAGGCCAAAGTTGCTCTTGCTGCCATCAAGGGAGACCAGACTACTTCTGAGCTGGCAGCACGCTTTCAGGTTCATCCCACCATGGTGAGCACCTGGAAAAGGGAACTGCTGGAACGTGCACCCGAGCTGTTTGACAGCAAGTCTGGCAATAAGTCCAAAAGTCATCAGGATGAAGTCGATAACCTTTACCGGCAGATCGGTCAGCTTTCTGTGGAACGAGATTTTTTAGTACGCAAGCTCGATCATTGAAAAAAAGCACTCGCCTGAGTAGTAGAGCCCGGTTCCGTCAATGGCCAGCAGATAGTGATCCTTCAGGTCCGGACATGAGAAGCGATAGTCTTTGAGCATGCCGCCCCGTTGCACTTCAGCAAAGAGCTGCCTGAAAGGCTCTCTCATGGCCTTGGGGTCTACTGGGTCAAGGGTAGTGCACATTTAAGTGTCGCAAGGTATCTTGCCTTTGACACGGTACAGGTGATTCAGGTTGAACCTGAGTTCTTCCGTTTCCCGTTCCCGGTCAAACTCCAGTAAACTCGGATACTTCAGGTGCATCATGGCAAAAGCGTACATCAGTGTGTCCAGCAACGAAATCTTGTCCTGGTACTGGTTAGGACGGTGATCTGGAATCTTGGCAAAACTGTCACAGATTAGCTGGATCATACTGTCGAGGCACAGATGTTTTCGTGGTTTGCGCTCAGGCATGGTTCTAAATAACAAATTGCTGTCGTTTAGCTATCAAAAATAGACGCTAAAGTCTGCGAGCGCATTGATTTTTTGCGCCTCTGTAACCCTTGGGATTAGCGGGTCAAATTAAAACTGCGGGATTAGCTGTGATTGATGTCTTCATGTTGAAAAAGCCGGCAGACAATATTGTCTGCCGGCTTTTTTAATAGTGCGGTAAAAGAGTAGCAATTCCTCATAAATAAACGACAAAGTTCTTTATTTATATCAGCAAGCTGATGATTTCCAGAGAATAAAGCGAACCCTACTCATCAAACTCACTGAAACCATGTACTACTACCAATACGCCCCTGTCGAATAGGGCTTTTCACTTTGGAATTGGAAAGTAGAGTGTCGGAAAGTCATTAAGACCGACACCTGACTTGTATTCCTTCTCATAATCAGTTCCATTGTAGTACTTTTTGAGATATTCGAAAAAAAGTTGCATATCAGTGTCGTCTGAATCGCCACGCTGCCCAATAAATAAAATCGGCCCCCTCCGCTGCCAGCGGAGAACCGCAGCGAGTGCCGGATGCGCCTCATCCATGCGTTGCAAAATTCTGTCGAAAGGCCCGGGGCGTATTAAATTGTTCATTACAGCGTTCCTGATGATTTCTTGTTCCCGTAATAGCCTGTCACTACCCACAGTGGGCCAGCTCATTACCAGAAAATTGGTTTCAGGATGATTAGTAACCGCTTCAGGAGCTCCCTCCCTGGCCACATTAAAAAATAAATTATTATTTACATGGTTGTGGGTGACGTGAGTATGACTGGTTCCGGGGTCAGTGGCCAGCATGGGAATACCAAGACTATGCAAAAAAAACGACAATGAAGCATTGCCCGAAAAAACTTCAAGGCCATGCAGCTCTTCTCGTTGCTCAAGAGCCCAGCGTTCAAGTTCCCTGCTGACAGGTTCCAGCCACTGACGGGAAGGTGTGTAATAGATGCCATATTGGCTTCGTAGCGGGGCTGAGTCAGAGGGGAAAATTACGTTATGGAAGCGCTCAAGATAAAGAAAAGCGTCATCTGGACATGAGTTATTGAATAACATAGCGAACTCAGTCCAATACAAAGTAAACCAAAACTCTCTGTCTTCAGCCTGTGGCAGGCTGCCATCTCTCATTGTAGCCGTCAATAGAGGAATGAGAGCAGTTCCTCTTTGGAGAAAACGCATCATATTATTTTCTGAGAAGTGTTCCAAAAGGAGGGCTGTCTCGAATACTGGCTGACCTTCCGGTAATTGCCCTCGCTGCAGGGCTGAAAAATAATCTTCATTGTTGGTGCTCTGCCCTTGCGTACCGCCGGAAGTTCTGCCATCACTGAAATTCCGGATGAACGCAATGGCCGCTTCCCGCCCGTCCCTGTTCAGAATGCGGGAAAACAGGGTCCAGTACAATAAAAAGGCTTTTTGTTCCGGGGGCATATGGTGAGTAATCTCATCAGAGGTTAGTTCAGCTATCGCTCCTGAAAGATTTCCAGTACCAGCGAGTAAACCCAAACGCTCAAGATCGCTCATCGCATTCTCTTCAGAGAAATCATTGGGCTGAAGTGCTATGACCTCAGTATTGGGGGCCCCCGGATCTAAGGCTACAGCCCCCTGACTTTGTGGATCATTGTTGTTAACTGAGCCTCTTGCCTGGCTTCTTGTCAGTGGGTACACAAAAAAATGCGTCTGTTTAGGGTGAGGACTGAATAAGTCATTGTTTATATCCAGAGGGTTCTTTTTTTTTCCATTGACGTGGAAAGCACTATCAAGAATGTTTTTACTGGAGGGGATCGTCGATTTAAGTGAGGGTATGTTTATTAGTGGCTGAGTGAATAACAGATAACCCGGTGTCATTTCAGCGTTGGTAAGAGAGGACAGGATGTTAGCCAAAATAAAAGATAAAATACTTTTATTTTTACCTTTTGCCGTTTGGATAAAACGCGATGGAATTAACATATATTATTTTTTCTCCACTTCATTATGGCTCCGTTTGTGAAACCACCGTTTAATAAGTGATATTGAATAAATAAATTGTCTGTCCAGTGTAGATGAGTAAAATTAACTCACCTGAAAAATTATCTGAAAATTTTAATTACTATGGTACATTTAAAGCAATTCCTCATAAATAAACGACAAAGTTCTTTACATTTCTTCTTTCACTCTATCAGGTTAGAAATAATATTTGGGGAATTACTGGTAAAAGAGTATCAGTGATTCTGATCTTCAGGCCAGCCGGGGGGAATCAATCCCGGCCGACTGAAAGGAATGTGCTGTATCAGATTGAATACCTGTCGATTCTGGTCACTATTGTGAATAAAAATATGAGTGTGAGCCAATCTTTTTACTGTTCTGTTTTCAGGCACATTGATGTGAATAACATAGCCATAACAGCTCTCGTTAAACAGGGCTGGTAATTGGGTTCCCATGCATAGATCTACTGGGATTGCAGCTTCCATTCTCAAAAACTCGCATTTTTTTCGGCACTTGTATCGCAGTGGCAGTCGGTCACCTCTGGCGGGTTTTGGCTTCGATATGCAGCAATCTCAGTGGGATTCAAAAGGCTGATTGTTAGCAAAACAGATTCCTGTTGAGGAAGTCTTGATCCTATCCCTCTCATGTTGAACTCATGATAATTCAGGTGCGTACCACGCACCAAACTGGTGCCGTAGGAGGTTTCCGTAAGTGAGTCGTAATAATTTTGTAGATCGACCGGTAAGTGTCGGGGGATTGATAGAGTGTATGAGCTTATACTGTTATCATTTGGATTTTGAATAAGTCTCACAATCCGCCTCATGACATCTCCTCTAGCCATGACGCTGAAAATATTAAATGTCGGCACATTACTTATTTCATTGACTCCATTGTAGTGTTGTGCAAGATTTGTGATGTTCAACATATGTCGATGCATAGTTGCAAAGCCGAAGGATAATCGCCTACCTTCGTTATCCATTCCGTAGACTGAAAACGCTATCCCGCTTTCAATATTGGAGTCTTGGAAGTCCATAATGACCGTACTTTCCTGTGAATGGGGTTGATAAAGCCGAGCTAGTGGGGAGATCCGACTCCGGTTCGTGGAAGATAATCCTCGTTGGAGTGAATTAGCCAATGGGCGAGTGAGGAAATGGATCAGAGAAGCCAGTGAGGTTGGGACTTGGTCAGCCGGGAATTCTTCGGTCGCCCATTTTGACTCATGTTCCACACTGTACATGTATATTTTTCGATTATTGTTGTCAGCCCGGAAATAAACAGCATCTTGCAAATAAACATAATAGGCGACCGCCTGGGAAGATGTTAAAAACAAAACAAGCAGGACAGAGAGAATAAAACAGAAGGAGGAAGGGAATAATATTGATACGGAAAAAACGGATGGTTCCTTAATCGCAGCCACTTTAATAGCCCTTGTTCGATGACTTACTGTTTGAATAGTGTTTCGGTAAAGTTAGACTGTTGCGCATGGTTTTCAAATTATATTTGATTTGAGGATACTGGGTCTAACCTGATCTAAGCGGATAACTGAGCTGATCCAGCATGAGGGCTTCCAGACGGTTCCGTTGCAAACAGACATTGATTTCTGGAGGTGCTACCCTGTAGTCAGTCATTGCAGTTTAGTTGAGCTTTCCATCATGGACTTCTCCGGTCGTCACTATCCCAAAGATCTCATCCTCCAAACCGTCCGCTGGTATCTGCGGTACAACTTGAGGCAGAGCATCGCAAGCGCCGCAAAGTCTCCGGTACTTCCTGGCGGATGGACGAGACCTACGGGCGAGTGGGTTTATCTCTACAGAGCTGTCGATACGGAGGGTGATACCGTGGACTTCCTGCTCACCAAGAAGCGGGACAAGAAGGCCGGTGAACCCGGCATTGAGATCCGCCAGATCAAATACCTGAACAACTTGGTGGAACAGGATCACCGGGGAGTCAAACGACGCACGAAGCCGATGCTGGGATTCCAAAGTTTCAAGACCGCCTGGAGAACCCTGAAGGGCGTGGAGCAGTGTCATATGATCCATAAGGGGCAGTACGACAAAACCGAATCAACCAATGACTGGGAATACTTTTATTCTCTGGCAGACTAATTGTGCCTGGAGGATGGGCTCTTATGATCTATCAAAAACTTTGCAGCGGAACCAAAAAATTTATCAGCTGGCACGAGCTTTAGAGGTAACGCCAAGGGATTTTTTTGATTCGGTTCAAAAGTAAGCACTTAGCCACCCTACAGAACGGTCAGCCTTGCAAACAAACAGACAATAGCAGGCCCATTGTGAGCAGTAATAAAAATCGCGTTGTTTTTTTCGACCTTGAATACTATGTTCCTGAAGACTTACGCCAGAATAAAGGGCTGGCGTACAACCCCTGGCGTAAGGACAATTTGTTCCTGGGAGGGTGCTTTTTGAATGCATCAGCGGCAACCGACCTGCACGATGCCTTCGATGATTTCTCCATAAAGGTAGACTCTTTCTGGCTCTGGAATTACCCGTCAGAGTCAGACCTGGTCTACTCCGTTTACCGCTACCTCCTCGATATTTTTCATGATGTTCAGTCCAGAGGAGACGATAGAATATCGCCTCTGCTTTGCGGCGTTGGCATCACTCATTCGGACTGGCCTGTGCTACTGGATCTGTTCAGAAAGCATAGAATCCTGGATAACGCTGAAGCCTTTGAGTTTCAACAACAGTTTCGCTCGCTTGACTTGTCTCAACTGGTTGTTGGTTTTTGCAACAATGCCACCAACTTCCTGTACCCCAAGCCCAAAAATACCATTTTCGGCAAGTATACCCCTGACATTCAATTTGCCAGCGGGAAGGAGGTATGGGACCTTTATGACCAGCAAAAGCACCTGACCATTGAAAAGCGAGTTATCGAAGAAATTGCCTGCACTCATGAAAGCTATGTCAGTATTCTGGAGGACATCCGCTATCTGAAAAGCCTGGAGCGGGCTGACAAAGCACTGAAGAGCAAATATTCAGCATGAATTGGTACAACCGACATTCACCACCCAGCATGACATTTTCCTAATACCTGCTATCTATTATCAGATAAGCAAATATCAAGAAGCCTTGTTATGCCTCCTATTCAATACCGCTCTCAGGTCATGGATCATCTCGGTCTAGTGGCTGGAATGTGCAAAGAGCTGGGCATTGCCGACCATATCGACAGGCGCGCGCCCAAAGTATCTGACGAATGGAACATCTCCCACGGTGAGGCCGTTGTCGCGATGATTATCAATGGCCTCGGCTTTACGGGGCAGTCTCTCCACATGTTCCCTCAGTTCTTCTCCAATAAACCCCTCGATAAACTGATCAGAGAGGGGATTGAGCCCGAACACATAAACGACAAAGTTCTTGGAAGAGCACTGGATGAACTGTTTGAACTGGGTGTCAGTAAAGTCTATTTTGAGCTGGCTATCAAGGTGGCTACGCATCTCAAATTGCCATGTGATGCACTCAACCTTGATGGCACAGGATTTCACGTCGATGGCCGTTATAACAGCGAGGAGGAAGTCAGTGACGAAGACCTCAATTGCATCAGGCTTTGCAAGGGCTACAGCCGAGATCATCGTCCTGACCTGAACCAGGCCATATTGCTCCTGCTGACCGAAAACCGGGCAGGCATTCCGATGTTTATGAAAGCAGCCAGCGGTAATGTGACGGACAAGACCAGTTTCAAACAAGTGGTTTCTGAGCATATAAAGAGCTTCAAAGCGGCACTGAATGCCCGTTACTTCATCGGTGATGCCGCATTGTATGTGGCTGAAACCGTTCAGGAACTGAGTCAGCAGGATCAGTTGTTTATCTCCAGAGTTCCTCTCAACATTGGTGCAGCCAAAGAACTGGTTCAAAGTGCGCCATTGCGCTCAATGGTTGAGGTTGAAGGGTTTGAGCATTACGAATCTGTAGAGACTCTGTCTGACTATGCAGGTGTCGTACAACGTTGGGTACTGTTTCGAAATAATCAAAGCCAGAAAACAGAACAGAAGACACTGACAAGGCGTATGCAGAAAAAGTCCCTGAAGGAATTCAAGGAACTTGAGAAATTGGGCAAGAAGCCATTCTGTTGCGAATCGGATGCCATGGAAGCTTTCAAGCTATGGCAAAAACAGTCCGTATACTGCCAGGCTGAACCTGAGATCATCGAGAGTCCCTGCTATAAAACCAAAGGCCGTCCTGCTGATGGGACAGTTCCCGACCACTATGAATATTATGTGACAGGCTCCTGCGCGGTTGCTGTACAGACTCGTCGTGATGCAGAAGCATCGTTGGGTTGTTTTGTTCTGGCAACCAACGATACAGATACAGCCCGGCTTGACGCTGGCGAACTACTGAGGACGTATAAATCCCAGCAGCAGGTTGAGAGAGGTTTTCGCTTCCTGAAGAGCCCTGATTTTCTGGTGTCTTCACTGTATCTCAAAAAACCTGAGCGTATTGAGGCCCTGTTAATGGTGATGACACTCTGCCTTATGGTCTATGCTGCAATTCAGCATCGAATCCGCTATGAACTGAAAAGGCAGAGCCGAACGTTCCCGGACATGAAGAAGAAACCAGCCCAGAACCCAACGGGCAGATGGGTTTTCCTGTGCTTTGATGGGATTCATGTGCTGTCGGTTAACGGGACGGAGAAACACATGGTTGGAATATCGGAGAGGCAATCGACGATCATTTTTATTTTGGGCTCAACGTACCAAGAAATTTATTCCTGAATAGGGTGGTGAATGACGGGTACAACAGACTTTCAGGGGTAGTGTAAATCAGATGGGTGAAAGTCTCATATTGACTGGTACTATCATTCTGTCTTCTGCGAAGGGAACGGGATGACATTATTTACTCCTGTTTTCGTAACCTTACAGCAATAAGTCACTGCCAGCAGCTTCCAACCATTGTCGAACAGCTTGCTCTGGATTAATGACCTAAGAGTCAGAATCCCTTGACCTCCCGGAAGTCGCCAACGCATGCCCGAGCACTTCATACGCTGCGTAACCAAGGTTTTGCAAGCAGCCTCAATGACTCCCGAACCTATCGGCAGATTCTGTGACAAGTGTTCAGCGTATTGCATACGAGCGCGATTGTTCCTGAAATATTCCAGCTCTGTTTTCAGCTTTGATCGTCGAGGATGTCGCTTGTACTGGTAGACCAGTGCCTTGATCACTCTCTCAACCCCTTCAGACTCTTCCTTTAGAATGTGGCGATAGGTGGTGAATTTT
The DNA here is from genome assembly GCF_025562715.2 of Endozoicomonas gorgoniicola. Lineage (NCBI taxonomy): Bacteria > Pseudomonadati > Pseudomonadota > Gammaproteobacteria > Oceanospirillales > Endozoicomonadaceae > Endozoicomonas > Endozoicomonas gorgoniicola. The sequence continues at coordinate 1,411,674 of NZ_JAPFCC010000001.1, read as the reverse complement.
TCTTTGGATTTAGCACTGTTTTCTCCATAGGACAGATCAAATGCCTTCTTCAGGTGTTCTGCAGCATGGTAAAAGTCTACGATCTCATGGCCTTCCGGGAGTTCATTGGCAAGGAAAGTCCAGTTGTCTTTCGCTCCGTCTGCCACTTTGACCAGAGTCAGGTCAGGCTTTTGCCGAAGGGCTTCATCCAGGAGTTCAGAGAGTGAGTTCTTCAAAGTTACTTTTTTACTTTCGGGCATACGCCCGATTCTGACAGTTGACAGGCGCTCACCCTGAATATCGTAAAACGACAATGTTCCACAACTGGCCTCCTGGCAACCGGCTGGACCACGGGTTCGCTTACCGTCACTTTTATTTTGTTCGCGTTTTTCCTTACGCTTGCCGTCTTTCATTGGCAGCATAACACCGTCGAGGGACGCTGCCACAGTCACCGCCTTTTCTGGAACTTTAACGCTTTCCCAGAGGATACCCTCAAAGGCTTCCCTGTTTGGCTCCCATTGATTGTTAAACTTCTTCGGGAGTCGAGCCAGAGAACTTTCCGAAGGCGACATATTGCCCATCAGATCAAGCAGGTTCTTCACGTCGCCCGGTGGCATTTGAGCGACCATCCAGACAGCTTGCTTTGCCGCCCTTGGTGTCCAGTATCCCTCGACAATACCCGCCCGGAGTTCCAGCGGGACGATGCAGCGATCCTGACCGTTGCGGTAGAGCGTTCGTGGAACTTTGATAGAACCGGCAACAGTCTGATAGGTTTCTGAACTTCGCAATACTCGATGGTAACAGGTGCCGTTGACTTCAATGACCGGGGTGTCAACATCAAGTCCGGATAAGTCTTCTTCCAGAACACCTCGCTCTGCCTGAGCAAAAAGCTTGTGAACTTCACCTTCATAGTCTTCAAAGTGTTGAATGGGGTCGTACTGTTCGCGCAGAGCTGCCAGTTTATGATCAAGCTGCTGAATTGCATGACAGGAAGAATTGGCGACTTCAGTCAGTGGCTGACATACTTCCATCGGGGCGGCCTCTCACTAATATGGTGTCGTTTTATCAGTAAACATCATAGCGGTGTTTGGCCGTTACCCTTGCTGGGCAGGGAAATTTGTTGCTACTGCATACTTATTGGGCTGTAGACCCTGAAAAGAGAGTCAATATGAGACTTTCACCCAATCAGATGATTGAAGTGTTTAGCAGCACTGGGTAATCAATTAACGCCGTTTTTGCTGTCATAGGCTTAAACCTGGTTAAAGACAAAGAAGAAATATTCATGACCGTGTTTTCGGTTACCCTGCCACTGATTATTATCGATGGGCTTATTCAACTCATGATCCGATTCCGGTCCTCTACAGGAGGGCTTTCACTCTGTAAGTTCATGCTCATGCCGAGCGTACCCAATAAACAGTTATGGTTAGTTGGCTTATATAATTTCCAAACAGCCTCTTGGTTGTTTAAACATCAAGGTGACTGTCGCCACCATAATCGAACTTTTCTCAAGCCATTGCGATGACTGTAAGGAATTAGGCCGTGTGCTTCAGTGTACAAAGAGGCTTCAACTACCTCTTATTCGGACAAATAAATCCGTCTTTGACTACAAGCCTGAATAAATACCGGATCATGACTGACGATCAGGAAAGTACAGCCTGAGCTTTGTAACTCAAGGATATATTCAACTAACTGTTCCCGTTGCTCTTCACCAATACCTGCCGATGGTTCGTCCAAAAGAAGCAGGCTTGGCTCCATTGTAATAACAGAACCGAGATTGATCACTTTGCGTTGCTGGTAATCTCCATCCAGAGGATTTTTATCCAGACATTTATCAAGCTTCAGAAAACCTCCAACCTTTTTTACCAGAGCTTTTATGTCTTCCTTTCTTTTTCCTGTTTTTTCTGGCCCGTAAGCAAGCTCCTCCCTGATGGTGGCGGAAAAAATCTGCTGCTCCGGCTGCTGAAAAACAAAACCAATATCATGAGCTCTTTCCCAGGGCTGGTCGTTGCAAATCGACCTGCCCTGAAACTTTATATCACCACTGTTGGGTTGCAGGTGACCCTGAATCAGGTTAAGCAAAGTCGATTTACCTGAGCCATTTTCTCCACAAATAGCAACCACTTCGCCTTTCTTTATAGAAAATGATAGGTCTTCCAGTAAAGCAGGCTGCTCGGGATAGTGGAAGCTGAGTTTATCAACCTCAAGCAAAGGCTTACTGTCTGAATCTTTAGCGTTTGGCTTCAAAGCACTCGTTTTTTTAAAAGCGCCAGCCTCTGCTTCTATTGTGCTTTCTGTCAATATCCCTTCTTCGAGACTGAATCGTTTATTGACCCAGGCACTATAAATTTCTGCATTAGAACTGAGATAAACAACGGTCATATTTTTCTGAAGACGTAACCAGCCTGCAAGCCTTTTGATGGCTCCCGGAGATAACTGGCTAAATGGTTCCTGCAGTATCAGTAATTCAGGCTTCATCATCAGAACAGAGGCGAGTAACAGCCTCTGTTGCTCACCACCGGATAAGGAAAACGGATCCTGATCCAGCAACTCTCTCAGCTCAAAAGTATCCACTAACGAGTCCATCGAGCGTAAAATCTCCGGTGCTGGCAGCCCTATGTTTTCAGCACCAAAAACCAATTCATCCCGAACAGAAAAACAACAGCCACTCAACTGCTCTGAAGGTCCACCCTGAAGCAGAGCTACACTGCCTGGCTCAGGGCTCGCCCGGTTTTTCCATTGAACAGTGCCGCTGATTGTTCCATTTAAATGCTGTTGCCCTAACCCGGATAAAATAACGGCTAACGCAGAAAGCGTCGGCAGATCATGGCTATGAATAAAAACATGCTCCCCTTGATTCAGAGAAAGATCAATACGATTGATAAGCTGTCGCTGTTCAAAAGGACAGCTATAAGACAGTGACTTGCAGTGCAGAAGCATAGTGTTTAGATAAACCGGATTAAAACAAATCGTATAAAGAGTTGGGTGACTGCAAAGGTAAGCAGAACATAACGCCCTGCCCTCTCAGCCGGACGATCTGCACAGGGAAAACAAACGGTTCTTTGCCCTGAATATCTAAACCCCCGACTATCCAGTGCCACTGCTCGCTGATGTATATCGGACAAAGCACAAGTAATAACAGGAAAAATCAAACCGAGCGAAGACGACAATCTGGCTAAAATCGTTCCGCCCGGGTTATGCCCCCGGGCCTTCTGTGCTTTTCTGACAGACTTGATCAGACTGTTAATACGGGCAACCAACAACAGCGGACTAACCAGAAGATAAGCCGCTCTGGTCGAATAACCAGCTTGCCCCATCGCTGCCATCAAACGTGAGGCTGGTGTCAAATCAACAAACAACAGCCCCCCAGCAATTAACAGTGAAACCCTGATTCCTATTTTTCCTCCCTGAATGATTCCTGAATAATCTGCCGCTGAAAATAGAGAGTTACCGGGGATAATCCAGCCATGAAACAGTAGCAAAGAAAACATCATCGGTAAGGTCAGCCACAAGGCTAGCTTGAGCAGACGGACATTGCGCCTGGAACGTTGCAGCAGGATAAGAGTTAACAGCGACATTAGAATAACCTGCCCCATGAGAGGCAGGGTAAATGTAGACACTACAACCCATAGAAATAAAGTCAGGCAAGTGAATGGGTGCATAGCAGTATCAGGCATTTGGTTTTAAAAGGGTGTATCCCGAAAAACTACAGATAAGACGCTCAGGCAGGCGTTGGATAATCAGGGAAACCACCACGGCACTGATAACTTTATCAGCAATATTTCCAGTAATAACAGAAACCAAAACGGCACTGAATAGTTCCCGGCCTGTCATCATGAGATACCCCGTCAGAAAATCAATACCACTCCCTGTAACACCACCAAATACGTAAGTCCGGATTGGCACCGCAATAAACGCGAGAGCAATAGAAATCAAAACACCACTGATAGCGGCTCTTACCGGGTTACGGAAACCGCCGCGTTGAGCCAGTAGTCCAGCCGTTAAGCCAATCATCATCGCAACTGGCGTAAAGAAAATCACAGTAGGTGCCCCAAGCAAGCCCCACATCAGGTTTGTCAGCCCTCCTGTGATCATAGCTAGCAATGGGCCACCCAAAATAGCGGTCAGTATTGTACCGAGAGAGTCCAGAAAAATGGGTAACTGTAAACTGGAAGCAACCTGCCCCAGTGCCATATTAATAGCCACAGCCATTGGTACCAGAATCAGGGTCTGGGTATTTACTTTAGAGAACATTTCTTTGCCTCAGGAGTGAAGAGAAGAGGTTTTAACCACTAATTCGGGATACCCAGAAAGAGGACAGTCTTCCCTGACAAAAGTCAGATCAGGCATATGACCGATAACAAGTTCTGCTGTCGTATAAATTTTACAGCCTTCTAATAAATGACCGCCCAGAGTTTTCCCAGTTTTATCTGAGAAAGAGATGTGAAGGTGAGAGCCATAAATTCCAACCGTTCCTGAGAGCGAAACAATTTCAAATTTCCCGATAAAAGAAGATGGAACTCCCCGATTGGCTAGCCGGATAGTGGCATGCTGAAGGCTACCAACGACCGAAAGGATGCAACCAGCTTCAATTTTTTGATCGCGCAGGTAATTTTCCAAAGAAGACAATAAATCTTCGCCCGGAGTCAAGCGTATAACGTGATACTTCATGAGTTGTAAGTTCTCTACCGGAAAGAGCAGTTCAATAGTACTCAAAACGATTGGCAATCTCGCCAGATAAACCTGAACAGGTAATCTTTATTCAAGCCTAATCTATGCAGTATCAAATGTTATTGATACACATCAACGGCAGAGAAACTCTGTCGTACAAGCCATTTACCAATAGCTTGGAGCAGCAATACGAAGTGTTCAAAATAAAAGCAATTGGGTGAAAATCTCATATTGACAGTCTTTTCCGGACTTACAGCTCAAATAATACCTGCTATTGAGAATCATCCTCTTGGTGTGTAAGCCCTGATGCCTGGAGCATCCCGATAGTATCAGAGCCGGATTGATTAGAAGCGCGCTGTTTTGGATTATTCCGCAGTTTCGAATTCATGGCTGCTGGAACCGATATAGCAGAATTAGAGCTGAAATTGCCGAATAAAAGCGAACGTTCGGATAGTTTATTGGCAAAAGCGGCATAATAGAATTCAGAACCAATGACTTAACGGGTTCAGGCAAGTTTGCATTGTATGCCTGGCGGGTTTGGCTGCGCCGACGCTAAATATTTACCGAACGTTAATGTTTTAAGAACTCTAAACCTGAGCACCTTTATAGCCACTTTCTGCGAAACCCCTTCCACAAGCTTGTCAAACCCTTCCGGTTCAAAGGATATCTATAGAGTTAACTGACCTCCGGCATAGCCGGAGGCTTATCAGATTACGCCCTCTAAGGGCTTTTATTGCGCCCAAGGGCGCTTACCAGTCAAGATCATACTGATCTCTATTTCCATCATTCTTTTCTTGATCTCGGATGGTTCTTCCCTGTTTTAAGTGGGTAGTTTTCAACGATGTACGCCAGTGGGGTACAAGTCCAAGCCTCCAAGATGAAAGTAGATCGCTGTCTTATATCTTTCACGGTTTCGAAAGCCACAAGCCCGATTCTTCAAACTCTGAATCTTGCTGTTCACTCCCTCTGCTCGACCGTTATTAGCCTCAAGGACAATAGCGTTGATGATACCCCACAAGTGCTCTTTGACCGTTCTGGCAACTTCTTTTATGGGCTCAAGCCGACATCTCTGCGCCCAGCATAGCCACCTCTTCCAGGCCTTGATTGCCCAAGCTCTGGACTTGTAATTCCATAAGCTCATTGCCATTTGCCGGATGGCCCAGGCGCGAGCTGTTTTAAGTGTCGAGTTTCTCAGTGGTTCGAAGTTATCCCACTGCTCTTCAGACATGTTTTCAGGGTTAGTCAGCCAGTCGTAGCGAGTCCCCTTAAGCAGCTCTACACCTTGGTTTACAAGGGCTTTGTTCTCTTCTATCCGAACCTTGTTGACAGCTTTACCCAGAGACTGAGCAACGTGAAACTTATCAAATGCAATCTTCTGATCTGCGTCTGGAACATTCTCACTGACTGACTTGATGTAAGCCTTGGACATGTCCATCGTCACGCATTCGATCCCCTCTTTATGGTCATAGGGCAGTGTGTCAAAGTACTCGTTGAGACTGTCACTTTTACGGTCATCAGAAACGTGAATAACAACGCCTTGGTCGTGGTCAGTGACCACTGTGACGTATTCATGATGCTTTTGAAATGAGGTTTCATCAACAGCGATTCGTTTTGGTGGCTTAGCATCACGACGAGCCAGTCCTCTCTTCACTGCACGCTGCTGAATACCGTCTATGGCATTCCAACCAAGCTTCATTTGTCGTGCAACTGCCTTCGTAGTTGCCTCCTTTAGCCAGTCAATAACAAGGGCTTCAAACAGAGCTGTATATCGAGAGTCAGATTCAGCCCAGGGCACATTGATGGCTAACACCTTATGCTCAGGGCACTGGGTCCGTGGAACCCTGGCAACTAGAATAGTCTGAAACTGACAGGTATCCAGATGACGCCACTTCTGAGTGATGTGGTCGTAGCCAGAGCAGGGCTTATCGCAAACACTGCATTTGCAGGCCTTTTTACCATTGTGTTCAATGAATACCCGAACCTGTTGATCCTGTAATGACAATTCAACTTCAGAAACGAACCAAGGAGACTCAATACCCAGTATTTGAGAATAGAGTTGCTTATCACGCATCGGTGCATCCTTGCATTGAGTGCTTCAGAATATAATAAATCACCCACTCAAATTGAGGAAGAGCCTCTCGGATATATGCCCGAACCACTTCTTCATCAAGTCCTACTGTTGAGACAAAGTAACCTCTTGCCCAAAAATGCTCTCCGTTAAAGTTACGCTGCTTGCCTTTGAAATTTTTCGCAATCTCTATTGCACACTTTCCTTTCAGATATCCAACGACATGAGATACCGGATATTTGGGTGGAATACTGATGCACATGTGAACATGATCAGACATCAAATGCCCTTCGAGAATTTTGCAGCCTTTCCTTCTGGCAAGCTCATGAAATATTTCTCCGAGAAACTTTCTCAAATTCCCATAGATTACCTTTCGTCTTCTCTTTGGGATAAAGACAATATGGTACTTACAATCCCAACGCGTATGAGCCAAACTCTTGTAGTCTCTCATTGGTTTTACCTTCAATTTTCTTGGTCGGAAACTGAAGGTTAGCTACTGTCGCTACGGTTAAACCTATGAGAGTCTCCCCGGCATAGCCGGGGGTTTATCAGTGTTAATTAACATCATTGATTTAGATCAACTGTTTGACGGACTAATGCGATAACAATGTTCTTAGCTGATTCAGCTATTTTTTGGGAGAAAGGCCATGACACATTTTACAGATAATTTTGCTGCTCTGATCCAGAACGACAACAGCATCCGTGACCAGGACAAACTTCAGGTTATGCGGAATCTTGCCAAATTGAAAGAAACCAAAGTCAACATCCTGATTACAGGCGCAACCGGCAGTGGCAAGTCTTCCACGATCAATGCACTGTTTAATACCGACAAGGCCAGGGTTGGCCAGAGTGCAGATCCGGAAACGATGGACATTACCCGTTATGAAATGAATAACATAGTAATTTTTGACACGCCTGGACTGGGTGACGGCAAAGAAGCTGGGTAGTGGGGCAAACCTGTTATATTTCATGGATGTCAATGCCAAATTCGATTTTGTTGATCAACAGGCCAACCTGAATTCAAGTCATAAGTGCATAACCCATGACTTTTCTTGCATCTATTCCAGTTGACTCTTTAAATGCCTCATAAGGAGTCTTGTAGCCCAGGCACTTTCTTGGCCTGTTGTTCAGCTTATCCACTGCAATGATGACATCTTTTTCTGTCACGCCATTAAGCTCCATCGACTTGGGGAAATACTGCCTTAGCAAACCATTAGCATTCTCATTCTGGCCTCTTTCCCAAGAATGGTAGGGGGCAGCAAAGTAGCTGTCACATTTTAAAGCTTTGGCAATTGATTCATGCTGAACAAACTCCTTTCCATTGTCGTATGTTATTGTCTTTACAAACCTTTTCAGAGGCTTGAGTACGTCAATTATTCCCTGTTTAACCGCTTTTGCCTTCTTGCCTGGTAGAGGGACAGCAAGGCGAAGCTTGGTTTTTCGTTCATCTAATGTAGCGATGGCTCCTTTATGATTTTTACCTATTACAGTATCAGCTTCCCAGTCACCAACTCGCTCTCTGTTGTTGACCACTTCGGGGCGTTCTTCAATGCCAACCCGATTTGGTATACCGGTTCGGTTATGAGCTGAACCGTATCGCTTTCGATAAGTTTTTTTCTGGTGCCTCAAGTGCTTATAGAGCGAGCCTCCGCGCCGTTTATCATCCGCTACAAATTGATAAATCGTCTCATGATGCAGCTTGATTACACCGTCCTTTTCAAGCCTTCCAGCCACTTGTTCAGGACTCCAATCTGAACGGATATCGTTTGAAATACGTTGTTTAATGTCGTCTGTCAGCTTAATAGCTTTTGGCTTATCTTTGTGCCGCTGCCGAGCTGTGCGATTAGCCTGTTGGTGCCTGTACCCTCTTTGCCCTTTATTGCGGTTTACTTCTCGCGACACGGTAGGCTGTGAACGGCCAAGCTTTTTAGCAATTTTGTTTTGTGAAGTCCCATTTTTGAGTTCAGTTTCGATATAATATCTCTCTTCAGAGCTCAGGTGTGTATAGGCCATCCTTGGCTTCCTCTGTATGGTTTGGTTGCTTTACAGAATACCCCTGAGTTCTGATTCACTTCAAAGGTTCTGAAACAATCCTCTGGTTACAGAGGTTATGCACTTATGATACGAATTCAGGCAATAACAATATCGTGCATTTGTTCTAACTTTGAAAAGCATATTGTCTTTCTGGCCAGACGCTTAATCCAAGTTCTAAAATTCAGGTTTTTACGTTCAACTTTCTGAGTATTTTCTTTTCCGATGATGTGTCTGCTTTCGTCGAGATTACGTTCATAGGCTCCCCAATCATCAGTATAAAATTTCTTGATACCAAATGGTTCAAGAAGCTCTTTTAGTTTTTTGAAAACCTCATCCTTTCGTTTCCCAAAAACGTAAGCCAAAACAGTATTGGTCGCATGATCAACTGCATGCCAAAGCCAACGCTGGTTACTTTTTTCAAACACATACGACCACTGTTCATCTATCTCGGCCTCTTGGCAGGCGCGGCCTACGTGAATCACAGCACCCGTTCCAAGATCCATTTTCTGAATATTTGGATTAACTTGAACTAAGCCTTTCTCTTTTTTTTAATGTGTTTATTACTGTTTTTTTATTGATTCCCAAAACCCTGCTTGTATCCCTGATGCCGCCACCATTAATTGCCATATCGACGACTTTTTCTTTAACGCCTGGCTCATAAGCTTTGTACCGGTACTCAAGCATAAAGGACTTGGTTTCACATTCAGCATTACAGCAAAAGTAGCGAGGAACATTATGAGCACTGTAGCCAAAGCTTTTAACGTCATTACCGCCACATTTAGGGCAGTGAACTGGTGTGGAGCACATTTTCATATCGCTCTATGATAAATACGGCATACGCCGTATTTTAGCAAACAACTACAAAATATCAGGTTTGCCCCACTACCAGAAGCTGATCGTCGGCATGCCAAAAACATTACTCAGAAGCTCTATGAAAAAGACGCTGAAGGTAATGCGCTGATTGACCTGGTGCTGGTAATCCTGGATGGCAGCAGCCGTGATCTGGGAACGTCATTCCAGCTAATCAATGAGGTAATTATCCCCAGCCTTGGTAATGACAAATCCCGCCTGCTGGTTGCCATCAACCAAGCTGACGTAGCCATGAAAGGGCGTCACTGGAATTATGAGGCCAATGAGCCTGAAACGCCTCTGATTGATTTTTTGAACGACAAAGTTATTTCAACCCGAAACCGCATTCGTGAGGCAACCGGCGTTGATATTGAGCCCATTTATTATGCGGCTGGCTACAAAGATGAGGATGATGAACAGCTGCCCTGGAATCTGTCCAAGCTCCTGGCGTTTATGTTGCGCCATACAAAGCCCGAGAAACGAGCTCCCTACATTGGCGACCTTAATAATGATAAGAAAATGTGGGAGCGCGATGAAAACCTGGAGAAGCATAGAGAAGAAATCCAGCAGTCACTTTGGGAGTCTGTCACCAGAGCAGCGTCAGAAGGTGCAGATATTGGAGGCAAAATAGGTGAACTGGTTGCTGGCTCAGCAGGAAAGGCGATTGGCTCTGCCATTGGTGGTGTTGTTGGTGGCTTTATTGGTGGCGTAACGAGCTTCATAGGTGGAATCTTTGGATGACAACTTTCTGGCTTGAAATGAAACAGAACGAAAGCAGTTGCAGGTAACCGCCTGCAACAAGAACTATTCAGACAGGGACTCAAAATATGAATACTTACCGCTTCAGTGATATACAGTCAATTATTGCCAGCCGTGGGTTGTTGTACCCACTGGATGTGATGCTGGTTGGAGCAACTGGTACGGGTAAAAGCTCTACCCTGAATGCACTCTTTGGCTCGGAAGTTGCCAAAGTCGGCACCGGTGTCGATCCGGAAACCCAGAAAATCAGTTCGTCACGACTGCATGAATACCTGCGGTTTCATGATTCCGCCGGGCTTGGAGATGGAATAGAAGCCGATCGCCATCATGCAAAAAATATCACCTCACAGCTGTTGAGCACCTGTACCTGTAACAATGAGGATTATGGTTTCATAGACATGGCACTGGTAATCCTTGACGGGGGCAGTCGTGATTTGGGTACAGCCTTTGATCTGCTCGAAAGAGTTGTACTGGAATCAATTTCCGGCGACAGAGTTATTGTCGCTGTTAATCAGGCTGACATGGCAATGAAAGGCCGTTACTGGAACCATTCCACTGGCCGACCAGAGCCACGACTGGTTGATTTTCTGGAAAATCAGATGCTCAGTATTCAACAACGCCTGCTGGAAAGCACCAGCCAGCGTATTCCTAAGCCGGTCTATTACAGTGCCGCATATAACTACAATACTGATGCGCTGATGGATCATATTATTCGACACATGCCCAAAAAAAGGCGGCCTAAAATCTGATCACCCAGTTAAAGTGCCTGATGCGCTTTCTGGTTTAATTCAGAATATTTTTACAAGTATCGCTACAACAACCTCACAAGCTTGTAAAATACCCCCCGCCTTTCCAAAACAATCATAATGTTGAAGGAATCAACCGGGAGAGTGAGATGTCAGAAGAAAAAGCATTTAATAATATTCTGTTCGTTGCCTCGGGCATGTCTCCGCAAATCCTCACCGAAACACTGTATGCACTGATCCATCAGCCTGATCCGTTCATACCCGGTGAAATTCATATGGTAACAACCGTCGAAGGAGCTAAACGGGCTTCTGAGGGATTGCTGAACCGAGATTCAGGACACTTCTACCAGTTTTGTCAGGACTATGGACTTAATCCCGCAATATTCAACCAGGATCGAATTCATATTATTCAAGATCAGGACGGAAAACCGCTCAATGATATAAAAACACTGACAGACAATGAGGCAACAGCAGATACCATCACAACACTGATTCAGGAGTTTACTGCAGAACCTGAAACTCGTTTGCATGTATCTCTGGCGGGTGGGCGAAAAACCATGAGTTATTACACCGGTTATGCGCTGTCACTCTATGGCCGCAGGCAGGATCAGCTGTCCCACGTCCTGGTTTCCGAAGGTTACGAAAGCTGTCCGGATTTTTATTACCCAACACCTGTCAGTCGCATGGTAATTAACCGCAATGGTGAACGCTGTGATGCATCAGAAGCCGAGGTAACACTCGCCAATATTCCCTTTGTGCGTATGCGTGAGGATTTGCCGGATCGCTTTCTGGAAGGCAAGACGTGTTTCAGTGAAACAGTACGGATTATGGGCAAAGCCGATGCCCCCCTTTCAATGGTGATTGATGTTGACAACCGAAGACTTGAATTGTCCGGTTGCTCTATATCAATAAGTGAGTTGGAACTTGCCCTTATACTGATGTTTGCCCGGGATCTGAAAGATAGCGGTGACGAAGCTGGATTTACGCTGCCGACCAAAAATACGCCAAGTGCTGCTATCGGTCGGCCTTACCTGCGCAGTTTGTGTGAAATAAAAGGCGTAGATTATTGTCAGGACTGGTCAGTACTGGAGGGGCGTTTGCTGGATCAGGAGGTCAATCCGAGAACCATAAAAAGCCTTTCCCATGGTCGAATGCGCGACACATTCTACAGTCAGCGTCGCAATGAATTGATGAAGCTCTTCAGGCACGAGCTGGGTAAAAAGCTGGCAGAGGCTTATTTACCGCAGCGCGTCAATGACAACAGTGGCAACCATCAGCTACTTTTGAAAGCTGAAGACATCACCATCATTTCATAAGCCGTAACGAACAACTATAAAACGGTGCCTGAATTTATGATAAAAAACAAACGCCTGCCTGCACTGGAAGCGGGTTATCGCATTTCGACGCCCATGTTTCTTGGGGAAGCGTCGAGTGATCAATGTGCCGACAAAATACGCCCACCGTCCGTCAAGGGTGCTTTACGATTCTGGTGGCGAGCCCTTGCCTGGGGGCGGCTCTATACCGGAGATCACAACGAAACACTCAAAGAGCTACATAAAGAAGAAGGCGAACTCTTTGGTTATGCCGCTGGCGGCAGTGATAACAAAAGTGAAAACAAAGGCTGTCAGGCAGCATTCCGGCTTCGTGTACACAATGATAAAAGTGAAAAGGGCAGAGAGATTCTGACAGGCATTGATTATCTGTTGGGGCAAGGTATCACCAAGCGCAATGAAAAGATGCAATACCTTGCCAGCGGCGGGAGTTTTACGGTCAGCTGTTACCCAAACCAGACCATGACAGAAACTCAGCACCAGCAATTAGAAGAAGCCTTGTTGTGCCTGGGGTTGTTTGGCGGCCTCGGTGCCCGGTCAAGAAAAGGGCTTGGCAGTCTGTCAATCCACCATTTAACCGGTGGCTCCTATTCCGCCCCCCAAAATCGTGAAGAATACGGCTCGTTGGTGATGCATTTGCTAAAAAATGCAGAGCTGGCAAGACCTGAGCCACCATACTCTGCATTCTCCAGCCTTTCCAGAATCGACATTTCCTCTGTCGGAAGTGATGCCTTTCAACTTCTTCTCAGGTTAAATGACGAATTGCAGTTATACAGAAGCTGGGGAAAGGATGGTCGTATTTTAGGCAAAAAGGCGGAACAAAACTTCACTGAAGACCATCGTTGGGCTTACAGTGTGGCGAACAGCCATCCACCCGATTCTTTACCGGAAAGAACCGTCTTTGGGTTGCCTCATAATTACTACTTGAGTAAAGCCAGAACCAACAAAGTGGACATTAATACCGACAGCGGTCGGCGAGCCACACCTCTGTTTTGCCACATTCATCAATTTGAAAATGGCTCTGCCCTGCTGGTGCAAACCCTGTTGCAGGCAGAGTTTCTCCATAGCAAACAAACCGTGAAAGTCACCTGCAACCGGAAGAACACAAAAGTTCAGTCCACAGTCGACTGGTCAGTCATCCGCAAATTTATGGATCGCTTTGAACAGCGGGAGGTGATTTATGGCGAATAAGCATTTCCACATCACCCTCGGCCCGGTTCAGGGATTTGTTGCCCAGGCCCGTCGTACCCGTGATTTCTGGGCAGGCTCATTCCTGTTGTCGTGGCTGTCCGGTATCGCCATGAATGCCATAAAAAAGCAGAACGGGGACATCAAATTCCCGATTCCTGCGCGGGGGTATCTTGAGTGGCTGGAGGGTGAAGTCTCAGGACAGCAACCCCCTGAGCAGGGAGCCATTCCCAATCGTTTCACCGCCATAAGCACCAAAGTCCCCGCCGACTTTAAACCTGAAGTGGTCGAGGCAGCCATTCGGGCTGCGTGGCAGGCACTGGCGGAGGCGGTCTGGAAACAAGACCTGCAAGCCCTGGATATCGATCTGGCTGAAACCCGTAAAATCTGGGAACGCCAGATAGAAGGTTTCTGGGAAATAAGCTGGTGCCTGAGCGATGATGAAACAGCATCCAACCTTCTGGATCGCCGCAAGAACTGGCGTACCTGGCATCCTCCGGTAGAACCGGGCGTAAAATGCATGATGATGGACGGCTGGCAGGAACTGTCCGGAGCCGAACGCCCCGGCCGTGCTGGTCAGGGTGAAAGAACCTTCTGGAAAGCACTTCGAAAAAAAGTAGGTAAGGTTGACCTGCGACAGGGTGAAGAGCTTTGTGCCATTGCTTTTGTTAAACGACGCTTCCCCTATGTTTTTCCCCGGTTACAGGTGGCAATGCCCGACAACTGGGTTGCCCACGGCTGGAGAGTACCCGTTAATGTGCCTTCAGTGGGTTATCTGGCAGCAGCGCACTGGCTCGCCGACACCATTCGCAGTGCTGAAACGCCGGAACACTGGGATCAGATCTGGAGTCTTCATGATGCCTTGTCTGGCTTTGAAGCCAACAACAGCCACCATGCTGAAATACCCCGCTGTGTCCGTGATGCTGCCGGTCGTGACCCGGAAAAACGACAGTGGGTGCGCATGGACGGGCAATACCTGTTCGATTTTATTCTGCAAACCAAAGCACAACAGGAACCCGACTGGCAACAGCAGGTGGATGATGCACAACAATACCTGAAAAAAGTTCAGGGCATCACCAAAACCCGTCCCAGTCCGTTCTACGCCATTTTGCGCATGGACGGTGATTCTCTGGGGAGCCAAATGAGTGATCCCAAAAAACAGGAACCCATCAGTCAGGCACTGAATACGTTTACTGAAAAGGTTCCGGGTATTGTCAGTGAAAACAGCGGCTTTCTGGTATACGCCGGTGGTGACGATGTGCTGGCTCTGTTACCCATGGAAGACGCCATGAACTGCGCTCTGGCTCTGCGTAATGAGTATGCTGACTCCTTCAGGCAACACGGCAAAGGAATAGCCACCAGCACATTGTCGGGCGCTATTGAGTATTGCCATATCAAGTCGCCCCTGATGCAGGGGCTGTCGGATTCCCACACCCTGCTGGACGACATCGCTAAAGATTACTGCGGTCGAGATTCCCTGGCTATCCGGGTCTGGAAACCCGGGGGCAAACATCTGGAATGGAGCTGCCCGTGGGATAAAGCCGTTCAGGGTGACAAGCTGGTGATTGACCAGCTGGCGGACGATATCTGCCAGACTCTTCAGCAAGAGAAGCAGGATATTAACGGCTTTGCCTGGGGCTTTTTCCAAAAGGCTGAGCAACTGTTTAACTCGCTCGGGCTGGAACAGGAGAATGATCTTCTAGTAGAAGCAGAAGCTGTAATCTCCCTCCTGAAATCAATGTATTTGCAGACTGGCTTCGAGGCAAAAAACCAGACCGACGCCAGCCTACTGGCAGAGCAGTTAATTGAGCAGTGCAAACGTTACTACCGGATCACCGAAGATGAAAAACCAGAAGTCAGGCTTCGCAAAGGGTTGTCCGCAGACGCCCTGAAGCTGATGCGTTTTCTGGTGACCAAAGGACAGGATAAAGAGGGGCAGCGACTATGAGCCAGCGGTGGCGTTTAATCTTTACTCCGGTGGATACCTGGTTCTTCCGGGAGTCCCGCCCCCATGGTGCGGCAGGCGCTGACCGGCTGGAAAGCCTGTTCCCACCGCCAGTGCGTACTGTTGTCGGGGGCTATCCGTACCCGTATCGGGGAGTGCCTGAATACCGACTGGCAGGCTTTTCGCCGGGGCGAAGCATATTTCGGGGAAATCAGCATCAATAAACTGCTGGGTGATAGCAGTAGTACAGGTGAGTTGTCGTTTGGTGCACTGCAACTATTTTGTAAGGATCAACCGTTGTATCCCTGGCCAGCACTCTTGTTGGAAAAAAAAGTACTGGAAAAGAGAGAAGCGGCTCAGACGGAATACGTCAGGTTGGTTCCCGGCAAGCCGGTTGAGTGCGATCTGGGGCGGGTGCAGCTGCCTGAGCTGGAGCGTGTTTGTCCGGGAGCAAAAGTCCCTGACAATCAGTACCTGAGCCAGTCATTAATGCAGGACATTCTGAAGGGTAAAAAGCCGGAACACAATTCCTCTGGAATGACCCGCCGTGATGGCCTGTATTTACCGGAACCACGGCTGGGTATTGCCCGGAACGCCAATACCGGCACCGTAGAACAGGGAATGCTATACCAGACCAGTCACCTCCGTTTGAAGGAAGATGTTGCAGTCAGCATGGAGCTGGAAGGGCTGCCTGAATCTGTTGCCAGGCGGTTGCAGGAGGATATAGAAGCATCACCTTTTATCCGCTTTGGCGCAGAAGGCCGCATGGCCAGGGTCAGTATTGAGCCGGTTGAACAAACTGCCCTTCCGGAATGTCCCAAAGTCAGCGGCAATGAACAGGGGCTAATGCTCATGCTACTCACCGATGCCGACTTCGGTGATACCCGCAATGCACCTTTGCCGGGCTTCAATCCTGTAGAGAAAGAAAATGTAAAGCTCTGGCATGGCTCAATCCACGGTCTGGATATGGAGCTTCACTGCGTTATGGCAGGCAAACCGGTCCGCCGGGGCGGCTGGGACTTAAAAAAAGGCCAGCCCGGAGACATGAAAAGCTACGTACCGGCAGGCAGCTGTTATTTCGTTAAGCCACTGAACCATTCACTGACAGACCTGATGAGCCTGCATGGCAAAACCATCGGCCAGCAAACTGATTGGGGCTATGGGCTAATAGCCTGTGGACTCTGGAAAAAATAAGGACTCATAACAATGACTACAGAAACTCTTTTCCTGACCCTGATGGCGGAAACCAGTATTCATGCGGGAGCCAGCGAATCCGAAGGAGTCGTTGACCTGCCGGTTCAACGGGAAAAACATAACGACTGGCCTTTTGTCGCCGGTTCCGGCATGAAAGGTGCCATGCGTGCGAAAGCACAGACTATTGAAGGACTGGATATAAAAACCCTGTTTGGACCAGACCCGAAAGACAATAACGGCAGCGACTACGCAGGCAGCCTCCAGGTCACTGATGCCCGGTTACTGCTGCTGCCCGTGCGCTCCCTCACCGGACACTATCGTTGGGTTTGCTGCCCTGCCCTGCTGAAACGGCTGGAAAGAGACCTGCATCGTGCTGGCAGGAATAATGTCGTTTTCAATGATGAAGTTGGAGAAGGTGAGGCTTTGCCGGGTAAATTGCTGGGAAAAACGACCCTGTATCTGGAAGAGTACGCCTTTTCTGTTAAAGACCGCATTTCTGAATCCGGGCTGGCACTGCTGAAGTCCATTTTGCCAGAAGACCATCACAAGGAACTTGAAGAAAAACTGGGGGTTATCAGCGACGACAACTTCCGCCATCTCTGTCGGGCAGCCATTCCCGTGAATGCGCACATAGCCATCGACAGCGATACGAAAACTGTCAGAAACGGTGCGCTCTGGTATGAAGAGTCCCTGGCACCCGACACCATCATGTATACGATGATTGTCGTCCAAAAAAGCCGTAACAGTAAAATGAGCGCCGCTGAAGGAAAAACAGCGGTTACAGAACAGCTGTTCGCAACTCCTTATTTGCAGGTGGGCGGCAATGAAACCACCGGCATGGGATGGTTCAAAGTGAATCAGGTTCAGGAAAACGCATAATATGAGCCTGGAAGTCAAAGCTGTCAATCACCGTCGCAGTGACAAAACACAAAGCAGCAATATGACCGACACACCCCAGACCATGCAGCAAAAGCGAGCCGCTTTTTGTTACCGGAAGGTGAAAGAGATGGCCGGTCATAAGAATCAGGATGCCGCCAAACGCTTTAAGGCTTATGCCAACTCGCTGCCTGCCATGGTGCAAATGAACGGCCTCGGGCAAACACTGGCGTTTGCCAAAAGTAAATGTGACTCCGGGAAACCTGAAGGTATTGCCTGGCAGCACCTCTATGACCTGATCAGTGAATGGCACGGCAGAGAGGAGGGCTGTTACACCGGACAGGATGTGCTTGAAGGTATTATGTCCTCGGATATGCACGTATACCGTCAGGCACAGGCTGAAACCCAGGCTTTGATGGTATGGGTCAAGCAGTTTGCCAGAGCTGAAATCAAAGGGAGTGACTGACCATGTTTGCACTGCCTCTTTATCAGGATGACCATTGCGACAAACCCGATTCGGCGTTTCACAAAGGCTTATGGTTTGAACGGTTTTTCTCTTATCCCGAGAAATGGACGGTGGATTACGCCGAAAAGAATAGCAATAAAAGCCGAAAAGCCGAGTGGATTAACAGCGTCTCCGGTTTATGTGGTGATAGCACAGCAATTGAACGATTTGCTGAGCGACAGGTTCGACTGATCGACCATCTGCAAGGCCAATACCATGTCTATGAACTCGACTGGCATTTTGTCACGGGTATGGGCAACCCTCATCCGGTAGAAAATGGTTTCCTCTGGCACCCGACTCTGGGCACGCCCTACCTGCAAGGTGCTTCCGTTAAAGGTTTACTGCGCAGCTGGATGGAACAGCAAGGCACTGATCCGGAGACCCTGCACCTGTGGTTTGGCAGTGAGTCTAAAGAACCTGCTCATCAAAACGAGGACGATCTGATTAAAAAAAATCAGGCAGGCGCATTGATATTCCACGATGTCATTCCTGTCGACAGGCCAAAGCTCGGGGCGGATATCATGACGCCCCACATGGGTAAGTGGTATGAAAAAGGCGGTTCAGATCACCCTGCTGACAACCCTGAAACCATTCCGGCGGACTGGCATAGTCCGGTGCCGGTGTCCTTTCTGGTGACCCGTGAAGCCCGGTTTCTGTTTGCCATTTCTTCACGCACAGCCGCCATGGCAGAAGTTATGGATACCGTGATGGCCGAGTTGGAAACAGCACTGGAATGGCTCGGGGCGGGCTCCAAAACATCGGTGGGTTATGGAGCCATGCAGCGAAAAGAAACGGCTGAAAAAGACTTTGCCGAGACTTTGACCGAACAACAAAAACAGGAAGAAGAGTCCCGGAAAAAATCCAGCCTGAGCGAAGCAGGACTGGCACTCTACGAATTGGAAAAACAGTTGCAGAAGGATATTGAGCGCAACCACAAAGAAGCGGGCGGAGATTGTAAAAAACAATTAAACAGTATCGTTAAACAGGCTGAAGGAAATCCCTGGGCAAAGGATGAGCTGGAAAGTCTGGTGGAGCTGGCTAAAAAGATCCTCAGCCACCACGGTCCCGGACCTAAAAAAGGCAAGGGAAAAGAGCTTATGGTTAAAATCCGGACTCTGCTGGAGAAAGCCAATTGATGCAAAACCTTCCCGTTGCCCGCTACCGCTTCCGGGTTCGTATGAACAAAGCACTGATCTTACCGGCTTTCTCCGGATCGCTAATGCGCAGTGTATTTGGCAGGGCATTAAAACAGATAGCCTGTGCAGCCCATGGTGAAGCCCCCTGCCCGCCACAGTGCGCCTATAAACGGCTGTTTGATCCGGAACGCCCCGCGAATGGGCGCTTTCCGGAAAACCCGCCGCCTTATGTGATCGAGCCACCACGACAAACCCGGATTGAAGCCGGGCAGCAATTACAGTTTGCCATGGTATTAATGGGTAACGAACTGGATGACTTACCGGTTGTCGTGCAAGCCTGGCAGCAGGCACTGGCGACAGGTTTGGGCAGGCAACGGGTATCAGGCCAGCTGTTGGATGTTACATTAGTAAACAACGATGATCGTATAACTGTATTCTCAACACAGGACTGCCGCTTTCAGCCACACTCGCCCCGGTTAAATTTACTGTCAGGCTCCGGGTTTAAACGGTGCCAGCTGCACTTCCTCACCCCCCTGCGGCTGCAACAGCAAAAACAGTTTCTGAAACCGGAAGCTCTGACACCGGAAGTACTGGCAAAAGCCCTGTTGCGCCGAATCCGTCTGGCGGGTGAATTATATCTGGGACTGGAGCTGCCTGACTGGCATCAGTTCGCCCACTGGTTTGAAGCGGTCACCCTAAAGAGCGACCTGCAATGGCAAACCGTGGAGCGTTATTCCAGCCGACAACAGCAATCCATGAAACTGGGCGGGCTGACCGGCACCATTGAGCTTGAGAATCTCCATCCCCGGCTGGCACCCTGGCTAATGCTTGGGCAATATCTGCACCTTGGCAAGAACAGTTCATTCGGGTTTGGGCAGTACCATCTGACAACCATGCAGGAACAATAATAATGAATACAACAGACTGCGGCACCGTTATGGTGTGTATCGCCACCCAGCAGAATGCCGCCAATATCCTGCCGGTTATGACCGTCAGGCCGGACGTAGTGGTCGTAGCGGTTTCCGGAGAAATGAAAGCCCGGGGAGACGCCCTGAAACAGTGGCTTCAAAAGCACGGCGATTACCGCCCGGAACACATTGTACTGAAGCAAGACCTGCCCAGTCATGGCGTTAACCGGATCACTGATTATGCACTGAACCTGTTGATTGACCTAAAAGACCAATGGAGTGATTATCGCCTGATACTGAACGCCACCGGGGGCAATAAGCTGATGACACTGGCTTTTGTCGATGTATTTCGACAGGAAGGCGTAGAGCAAATCCTCTATGCCGATACTGACCATGATGTGCTGGAAGTGGTTGAACCGGCAAAAACACCTTCTATCCCGATTTCTTCTACTTTTACAATTGCCGGTTACCTTGACGCACAGGACCGTATTGCCCGCCAGCCTGACAGCGATAAAGAGCCCTGGTGCGATAAGGCCAATGAACGCAAAGCCCTGACAAAATGGTTGGTAGAGCACATCCAAGACCTGATGCAGGAACAGGGTGGCGGTATCCTTCCTCAACTCAATAAAGCCGCCGCGAACGCTCTGGACAAAAATGGTGGACTAAAACCCAATGAACATCTTCAGACACTCAATTACGTTGGCTATCACGGCAAACGCATCCTGAAAAAACTGAAGGAAGAAGGTATTTTTGAGTGGTCAGAAGAGCGTCCTGAAACACTCTACTTTTCCAATGCTGAGGCCGCCCGTTATATCAAAGGTCGCTGGCTGGAAGAGTATGTCTGGCATATTGCCCGGGATTCCGATGCTGAGCATGTTGCAGCAGGGCTGGACATTCACGATGGCAAGCATCGCAAGGACGATGTGCGGAATGAACTGGACCTGGTGATCGTGCATAACAACCGCCTGTTGTTGGTGGAATGCAAAACCAGCCAGATGCAAAAGGACAAGCAGAAAGATGCGGATATTATTCATAAACTGGACAGCATTGGTAGCCATGCCGGAGGATTGTTCTGTGAACGAATGCTGGTCAGTGCCGCGCCGATGGACTACGAAAACCAGAAGGGAAGAAAGATAAAAGTGGTCTCCCGGGCTAAAAGCTATGACATTGATGTCTTGCAATACAATGAGATCAAACAGTTCCGCGATATTATCAATCATTGGGTAAATACAGGAGATCTGTCCGGCAGCTGATGCTGTCGATGCGCTCTGGTCAGCCAGCACCCGTGGAGGAAGGAAAAATTAACGTTTTATACGTCTATTTAACTGTACAAAATAACAGTATCTGGCAAGCCCCTTTGCAAGCTATTGATATTGAAGTATTATTTTGGCGGTAGAGTTCCGGAGCTTCCCTGACTTTGAAGGGATTAAGACTAGGGTTACTTGGTTATTCGGCGCATCATCAAAGTTCCGGAGCTTCCCTGACTTTGAAGGGATTAAGACGATAAACTGCTTAGCTGTGTCATTGATGGAGTTCCGGAGCTTCCCTGACTTTGAAGGGATTAAGACAATGCTCAAGGAGCTTAACACACTTTTTTTGAGTTCCGGAGCTTCCCTGACTTTGAAGGGATTAAGACGTATTCATTGAGTCGCTATCCAGCAACTTACGAGTTCCGGAGCTTCCCTGACTTTGAAGGGATTAAGACTTAGGCTGAACATCAGCCACCTGTAGCTTTGCGTTCCGGAGCTTCCCTGACTTTGAAGGGATTAAGACTCACGCATCTTGTTTTCGACACTGCGCTCCAGATGTTCCGGAGCTTCCCTGACTTTGAAGGGATTAAGACTCGCAAGCTGGACACCAAAACGGATCAAACTTGTTCCGGAGCTTCCCTGACTTTGAAGGGATTAAGACTCAGGGGTTGGTCGTATAGTGCAAGGTAATTTGTTCCGGAGCTTCCCTGACTTTGAAGGGATTAAGACAATGGCAAGTCGCTGTCTTCGCAGAGAGGACAGTTCCGGAACTTCCCTGACTTTGAAGAGATTAAGACATTTCACAAAACGTCTTTGAGTCGTAAATATCTGTTCCGGAGCTTCCCTGACTTTGAAGGGATTAAGAAAAAACCTTGCTTTTGTTTTCGGAAAACGACCCTTA
Organism: Endozoicomonas gorgoniicola; assembly: GCF_025562715.2. Classification (NCBI taxonomy): domain Bacteria; kingdom Pseudomonadati; phylum Pseudomonadota; class Gammaproteobacteria; order Oceanospirillales; family Endozoicomonadaceae; genus Endozoicomonas; species Endozoicomonas gorgoniicola. The sequence goes on along the minus strand of NZ_JAPFCC010000001.1, from coordinate 1,389,337 downwards.
ACCGATATATAGTATTACTGGTGAAGTAAGTTCATTGCCTGGACTGGGTTATTGCGAAACATAATCAGTAGTGATCTGGCTGGCCCAAGCGGTTTTCTCACCTTCTGCTCCCAACTCTGAACTGTCTTAATGCTCACCCCAATGAGTGCAGCAAACTTCTCCTGAGAGAGGTGCGTTGCTTTTCTGATACTGGCTACATCAATCTCTTCATACTGGAATGTCCGTGAAGGCTTCTTAATGCCTTTATTAATGTCGATTGCTTCCCTTACGCTCTCCACTAATTCATCAAAGTTAAATTCATGGTCACTCATTGCACAACTCCCTCGCTAGTTCTGACAGTACTTTTTTCTCGGCACTGGTTAAGTCTGTTTGCCGGTTTTTGGTATAGGCGTACAACATGTAGAAGGTATCTTCACTGACCTGCCAGTAATAGATGGTGCGAACGCCTCCCCGTTTGCCGGAGCTACCCAGCTTCCAGCGAAACTTCCGTAACCCCCCAGTACCTTTGATAACGCTACCAATGTCAGGCTGGGCGATCATGGTCTCCTGCATGACTCGATAATCATCATCAGACATGAGCTGGGTAATAATTTTGGTAAATACGCTGGTTTCTACAAATTCCATACTATCCTACTTTGTAGTAGTAAATATACCACAAAGTGGTATTTGCTCAAGCTGTGGCACATTGAGAGCATTATGGTAGTAACCAAGTCATACTCAAGCTTGGATATCCCTAAGACCTCACCCAACCTTCAGCCCCCAAAGCCCACTTCAGAGCAGTAAACCCCATCTTCTTTTCCACCTGTTTTGAAAACCGGTACCACAGGGGATACCAGATTCTCTGCCCGTCACGGTTCAGAACACACTCAACCTTTTTCCGCCAGGAAAAATGAGACTTGTTAATAATGTTCCGGATAAACAGATCAACAACAAAAGCCTCCAGTTCCGGTCTGAAACAGTCGGTCAGATCGCAGGCTAAAGAGGCTCGCCCATGGAAGGGAGCATGAAAAACACCGGCATAACAGTCCAGCCCCCGGCTGCAAAGCGACAGAATAGCCTGCTGATACAAGCCAGTGGCACCGAGTGAGAGCAGTGCATTGACAGGGTCAAGAGGGGGACGGCGATTGCGTCCGGTAAATTCAAGGGAAGCTGGCAGTATTAACTGCATTGCCCGGTATACTTGTTTGCCCCCCTGCCCTTCCAGATTCAGCAAAAGACCTTTATCCGGGCTTATCTGATTCAGACTCGTTAATATCGCAGACATTTTTTCTGAGAGCTCTGCCTGATTTATGGACTTGAGCCACAAAGACTGACGGCTGAGTTTGTAACGAACCAAAGCCCTTGCCAGACGAAAAGAGAGTTCTATTGGGTAAATACAGGAGATCTGCCCGACAGCTGATGCTGTCGATGCGCTCTGCCAGCCAGCACCAGTGGAGGAAGGAAAAATTAACGTTTTATACGTCTATTTAACTGTACAAAACAACAGTGTCTGGCAAGCCCCTTTGCAACCTATTGATATTGAAGTATTATTTTTTGCGGTAGAGTTCCGGAGCTTCCCTGACTTTGAAGAGAAGTTCCGGAACCGAAAAACTAGCCCTTACCCGATCTATATTGTGCTGTGTACCAAATGGTCTACAATGACATTGCATCATACAAAACAACACTACATGGTATGCAATAGGTACTTAAAATGAGCAAAAGTGAGGTAGTCAAGGCAAGAATTGAGCCCGATGTAAAAAGACAGGCTGAAGAGGTATTCAGACAGCTAGGACTCAATACCACACAGGCAATCACTTTATTCTATAAGCAGGTAGGGTTGTGTCAGGGAATGCCCTTCGATGTCCGCATACCTAACGATGAGACAATAAAGGCACTTGCTGATTCCAATGCAGGCATAGGCTTAAAAGAGTTCGACACCCTTGAAGATATGTTAAGGGACCTGGATGACGAATAATGTTAAAGCCAGTACAGTCGTCAAAATTCAAAAAAGACTACAAGAAAGTAAAGAAGCAGAACAAAGACATGGATAAGCTGGTTGAGGTATTGAAGTTGCTGATTAACCAGAAATCCTTACCCGCAAAGAATCGTGACCATACTTTAACCGGAAGCCTTAACAAATACAGAGAGTGCCACATAGAACCTGATTGGCTGCTGATGTATAGGATTGATGGTACGAAGATAGTCTTCGAAAGAACCGGATTACATTCTGAATTGTTCAGGTAGCAACATAATCCCTTTCTCAACCACTGCCGGAAGCAACCGGCTGGATATATTAGCATCTTCGTCATAAGCCCTCGCCTTACATCCCCACCCAATCGAGGGTGTCACATAGTGGATATCAGATAATTATCATACTATTATCAGATAATAATATGATTAAGACGAGGTAACACTTATGGCAGCCTTATTAGATTCTGCAGACCAGGCGCTCCCAGTGACAAGACTTGTGCGTGGTTTCAAAGAGTATCTAGATAAAATTTGCAACCGTGAAAACGACAAATATGTTGTGATGCGAAACAACGAGCCTGCCGCCGTATTGTTGAGCGTAGAAAAATTTGAGTCCCTGATGAATGAACTGGAAGACCTGCGCCTTGAAGCTGTAGCCCGCGAGCGGCTTACTGCCTTTGATGGCACCACTATCAGTCATGCTGACATGTTGAAACGATTTGAGGATTGATCAACATGGCTTGGGATACTGAAAGTGACATATTACCTCTACTAAATCGGCAGGCCGACTCTAGTGGGGGCTTCCCACCCAACCTTCAGCCCCCAAAGCCCACTTCAGAGCAGTAACCCCCATCTTCTTTTCCACCTGTTTTGAAAACCGGTACCAGAGGGGGTACCAGATTCTCTGTCCTTCACGATTCAGAACACACTCAACCTTTTTCCGCCAGGAAAAATGAGACTTATTAATAATGTTCCGGATAAACAGGTCAACAACAAACGCCTCCAGTTCCGGTCTGAAACAGTCGGTCAGATCGCAGGCTAAAGAGGCTCGCCCATGGCATGGAGTGTGAAAAACACCGGCATAACAGTCCAGCCCCCGGCTGCAAAGCGACAGAATAGCCTGCTGATACAAACCAGTGGCCCCGAGTGAGAGCAGTGCATTGACAGGGTCGAGAGGGGGACGGCGATTGCGTCCGGTGAATTCAAGGGAAGCTGGCAGTATTAACTGCATTGCCCGGTATACTTGTTTGGCCCCCTGCCCTTCCAGATTCAGCAAAAGACCTTTATCCGGGCTTATCTGATTCAGGCTCGTTAATATCGCAGACATTTTTTCTGAGAGCTCTGCCTGGTTTATGGACTTGAGCCACAAAGACTGACGGGTGAGTTTGTAACGAACCAAAGCCCTTGCCAGACGAAAAGAGAGTTCTTTATTGGCGATACAGCAATACTGTCCCTGTCGTCGGCAGACATTGGCAACGGGTTCAGCTATCACGCTAACGGGAGTAGTGTTGAGACGACTGCTTTGGAAATGCAGGCTGACCCCCTTTGCCACCAGGCAGTGTATCACCGAAGAGTTCAAATCAACGGTGGTTCCGATAACGACTCGTTTCAGCAACTCAAGGGAAAATGTTTGGGATGCATCAGCCTGCCCGACAACCAGCCGCCCCTGATGGATGGTGAGGCAAGCATTTTTATGATTAATGTATAGCGTGTCCATTGTGCTGTGCTATTCCTCTTCATGAGAGTCATTCCAGACAATGACTTTGGGGCTGGCACTGAACTCAATACCCTCTGGCAGCGGTGGGCAACCGCACCACTTGATTGCTGACTGCGCCTGCTGGGGAAATAATCTGACATCATCATGGTCGGGATCAATCAGTGGCTCGATAGCTTCAACCAGATCGTTCAGAACATTCCGTTGAAAACGGCCAAAAAAAACGGATCGCTGCAAAGATAAAGCTTCCTGCCTCATAAGCCGGTGTACCCTGGCCAGTCGCCTGGCATCTTTAATGTCATAACAAATCAACCAGTCCTGTTCAGCCGCCATGGTACTCTACTGCCTCCATTCTATTTATCAGGGTGTTGGCATAAATCCGCAGAAGCCTTTTCCAGCTTCGGGATTCCTGCTCAAACTCCGACTGAAATCGTTGCAGAGCTTCCGGTTTCAAAAAACAACCCTGTCCGGATAACACAAAGTCGTGGGCACGAACCATTCGCTGATTAAACCGCTGCATAACAAACAGTTCCGCCAGCGGCCTGACCGGCTCCATCACATCGCAGGCCAAAGCCTGACGGGAAGGCGTGGACTTATGATAGAAGCCAACAGAAGGGTCAAGCCCTGAGGCTAAGATGACTTCCCATGCCAGCAAATAGACTCTTGTATAAGTCAACGACAACAGTGCATTAACCGGGTCTTTAGCAGGGCGGCGCTGACGTTTCTGAAAGCCAAGACTCGAAGGCACGAGACAACGAAATGCTCTGAACCAGCTATGTTGAGCTCTGCCTTCCAGCCCTCTGAGCTGGTCAATGGTCTGCTGATTATCCAGTGCCTGCCTGCACGTCATAATCTGTTGATAGGCATCAAACAGTGGTTTGCGCAATTCAGGCCGACACTGCATACAACCATTAACAGCCTTGAGCATTCGATTCATTTTTACGTTTATCCAGTAACGCACCAGCTCTGTTCTCTGATGCGTCTGGTTCAGCAATAAAAGCTGCCTCAGCTTGCGTTGTGCAAGGTTTGACCCCGGTGGCGCAATGGTAAAGCTTCTGGAAAGGCGATGGGTATTGATGTAAACCAGTGCAATACCCATCTCCTGGGCAGTGCTGATCAGGCGACTTGGGATACTGACCGAATGGAGCAACACCAGCGTATCGAGCCTGCGTAATGGAATTGTTAGCGGAGGCTGCTGCTCCTTGCGAATCAGCAAAGCCTGAGCCTGACACTCAAGGGATTGCACTCTTTCGTTAATGATAAGATGTGCCATCGTCAGGCCACCAGCAGGAAATCATTAAACAACACCGAATCAGACTGCCCAAGCCGTATAATTTCACGGGAGCGGCTGACCGGAACAAAAAACAGTGAGTCTGATTCACCCAGCAGCGGCGATAATTGCCAGAAAATTTCCAGTTGTTGAGACTCGGTGAGCCAGCATTCAAACACAGACTTCTGCCGACTGTCGCAAATTTTGCGAAGAAGGTACAAAGCCCGCTGACGGGATTTGTTGTCACTGATGTCGTAACAGATAACCCACGGTTTAGCTGACATGCGATGAACTCCTGACTGACTTGTTAGACAGTTTAGTGTTCATGGGTGGAGGTGGGGTGGGTTGGCAAGCTTGTATAAATCTTGGAAGTGTTCGTCGCCCGTCGCCCGTCGCCCGTCGCCCGCTGTCAGCCTAGCCACGGAGTATTAATCCCTTCAAAGTCAGGGAGGTTCCGGAACAGAAATTAACAGGTGGGTGATTACTGTGAGAAGTCTTAATCCCTTCAAAGTCAGGGAGGTTCCGGAACTTAAAAACGTTGAAACTGGGGAAGAGCTAGGCGGTCTTAATCCCTTCAAAGTCAGGGAGGCTCCGGAACTCAGAAAGATGCTGAGGGATTCAATAGTTGACCGTCTTAATCCCTTCAAAGTCAGGGAGGTTCCGGAACACGTAACGCCCTGAAATACGCTGGCAAGGGAATGCGTCTTAATCCCTTCAAAGTCAGGGAGGTTCCGGAACACCAACCAGAGCAGATTGAGCTAGTAGAATCGTCTTAATCCCTTCAAAGTCAGGGAGGTTCCGGAACTCGGTTACGTTCTGGATAGACTCAAGCAGTCCTGTCTTAATCCCTTCAAAGTCAGGGAGGTTCCGGAACGGGGGACATACCGAAGGATGCCAAATTCTCCCAGTCTTAATCCCTTCAAAGTCAGGGAGGTTCCGGAACTTCTTTCAAACAGAAAAGGAGTTCAATTATGAGTCTTAATCCCTTCAAAGTCAGGGAGGTTCCGGAACTTACATTCAAAGATGAATTGAATCCAGACCATCGTCTTAATCCCTTCAAAGTCAGGGAGGTTCCGGAACTTTGACGAAGGTTCTTTGGCCTTTGTCGATCCGTCTTAATCCCTTCAAAGTCAGGGAGGTTCCGGAACAACTGTCACTGCGCCAGCGTCCTGGGACATTGGTCTTAATCCCTTCAAAGTCAGGGAGGTTCCGGAACGGCAGCCGCTGGGGAAACCCATTCCATATTGGGTCTTAATCCCTTCAAAGTCAGGGAGGTTCCGGAACATTGAAGAAGATTATATCGAGGAACACCTTGAGTCTTAATCCCTTCAAAGTCAGGGAGGTTCCGGAACTCGAACATAAATTCCACCAACAGCGTGCCAGGTCTTAATCCCTTCAAAGTCAGGGAGGTTCCGGAACGGTGGAGAGCCAAAATGTGCGAAGTAGTTAACGTCTTAATCCCTTCAAAGTCAGGGAGGTTCCGGAACGTCACCCTCTGAGCTTCGGCTTAGAGGGTTTGTCTTAATCCCTTCAAAGTCAGGGAGGTTCCGGAACATCTCATCGCTTTGGATGGCAAGCGGCTGGGTGTCTTAATCCCTTCAAAGTCAGGGAGGTTCCGGAACTCTACCGCCAAAATAATACTTCAATATCAAGAGGTTGCAAAGGGGCTTGCCAGACACTGTATAAAAAAACAGTTAAATGATGATAATTTCCGTCTATTTTTGTCCTGTCACTCATCTCTGTCTCCGGGTTCTGCCAGGCTTTCTGTACCGGGTTTTCTTCCGGAAATAACGTGCAGCTCCTCCAGTCTCGGGTTCATTTCTTCAAGCATTTCTGCACTGATTTCTCTGCCACGCATATTGTGGGGAACATCCAGACTGAAGTGAATTAAACGCACGCCCTGTTCATTAATATCTCTGGCAATATGTAAAGGCAGGGTACCCACCACCAGGTCTCCCTGCTGCAACACGCCCGGCTTCAGGTGATCAATGACCTCTGCCTGTTCGAAGCCCTGTCGTTTAATCCAGTCAACACTGGCCGGATGGCGACTGACAATAAATACTCGCCGGGCTTTTTGTTCTGTCATGTTACCACCTCTTGTTTATGGAGTATCCGGTCAAAACCGGGCAAATTTTCTCATGGCACCCGCAATCGAACTGTCCAGCGAAGCATCACTGGTGATTTGAGCCAGATAGCGGTACTCACGAGCCGATGATCCCACCTGCCAGACCCGTTGCCTGATAATCTCTTTAAGTTCCTGCCAGTTGTTTTTTGAACCCCTGAGCCTTGCGGCACTGGCAATCAGTCTGAGTATCACCGGGTAGAAACCACCACCTCCAGCATGGTCTCCTATTTTATCCAGCCACTCCCGACCTCTTGGTGTGTCGGTAAAACAGACATTACTGTAATCCAGTCCTTTACCGCCATAGCTCTGGGATGGCCGGGGCTTATTAACAGAAACTCTGGAGACAGAGCGTATTATGTCCGTCGGCAACGTGTTTTTTTTCCGACAGCACTAAACCGCTGCGTCTGATCAGGGGATCGCTTGCCCCCAAAAACAGAGGTGGTGCCGTATAGATAAGCTGTGCCGGACTGTACAAGGCCGGATCAAGGCGGCAATCGGTCTTTCGGGTTTCTGCCCACCGTTTGATAGTCTGTAAAGACACTTCTGAATCAAGCACAAAAAACAAACGGGCATAAAGGTGATCAGCATAAGGTTGCTGGCTGGATGTCAGCTGGCAGTAACAGCTGGTCTGCGCAAAAGGTGACCCGAGTTTTTCCAGAGCCTGATTAATAGCCAACCGGGGTTCACGGTTCATGTCTACAGGCCGGATCGGTAAGCCGTCAATATCCAGTATGAGCAGAGACTGCATCCGGTCTCCAAGGGTGGCCGGATGATTATCTCTGCCGTGGTACAAGCGTCTCACCATCTGATTCATGGGTAAAGAGTCCAGCGGCTGACCATGAACCAACGCAAATTGCGGTTTGGTACTTAGCTTGTCAATAAAGCTGGCGACTTCATGAATATTACGGATTTCACAGGAAATATGACGTTTGAAGAAGTTCACTTTTGGATACGCCGCCACCGTTTCAAATCCACGCTCAACAAGGCGGATTTCTTTTCGCAGCGGACGACGGGATTCGAGCATAACAAAATATCGCATGCCTCTAACATTAGAGGCGGGATTGGTATTTTAGAGAATTGGCAAGCTGGTGACCATTTCAGTTCATGGATATATGAACACCGAGCTGGTTTTTCACATGACTACGTTCAGGTGCTTATGGGGCATTCAAGCGGCAAGATGACGACCGATTATCAGGAAGGACACGAGATAAAATACGAAGAGGTAGAGGCTGGATTAACACTGTCAGGATTGGATATCTGAAATAATTTTCCGATTATTTTCCGATTATTTTCCGACCTAAACGACAAAAGCCCGCTAAGAGCGAGCTTTTTTCTATATAACTCAAAGAGTTATTGGTAGGCGATACCAGATTCGAACTGGTGACCTCCACGATGTCAACGTGGCGCTCTAACCAACTGAGCTAACCGCCTGAAGTTGGGTGTATATTATCAACAGGAATGAAAATAGCAACCCCTGAGTACTGGAAAATGTTGATTCATTGCTTTTATTTCAATGCCTTATCCCGCAGATGGCTGATCTGGTCCCTTACGGAAGCGGCTTCTTCAAATTCCAGATTACGGGCATGTTCCATCATCTGGCTTTCCAACTCGCTGATCTTTTTCGTCATGGCTTCCGGTGTAAGAGCCACCTCATAAACCGCCTCAGGCTCTGCCACCTTACGGGTTCTGGCTCCCCTCTTCTTACCCGGTGTCACTGCCCCTTCAAGAATATCTGCCACCGATTTCTGCACGGACTTTGGCACAATGCCATGTTGCTCATTATGAGCCATCTGTTTCGTACGACGACGTTCAGTTTCCTTAATCGCCCGGTCCATCGAACCTGTCACCTTGTCGGCGTAAAGAATGGCTCGCCCGTTCACATTTCGTGCCGCCCGCCCAATGGTCTGGATCAAAGAGCGATCAGAGCGCAGGAAACCTTCTTTATCAGCATCCAGTATCGTCACCAGCGACACTTCCGGCATATCCAGACCTTCCCGCAACAGGTTAATGCCCACCAGCACATCAAATGCGCCAATACGCAGATCCCGGATAATCTCGACCCGCTCAACCGTATCAATGTCTGAGTGCAGATAACGCACCCGAACCCCGTGTTCACCCAGGTATTCGGTCAGGTCTTCCGCCATACGTTTTGTCAGCGTGGTCACCAGAACCCGCTCGCCTTTATCAACGGTAAGGTTAATCTCAGACAGCAGATCATCCACCTGGGTGGTTGCCGGACGAACCTCTATGACCGGGTCAACCAGACCCGTTGGCCGAACTACCTGATCAACAATCTGATCCTGATGCTCTTCTTCATACTTGCCGGGTGTCGCTGATACAAAAACAGTCTGTGGTCGTCTGTCTTCCCACTCTTCAAACCTTAGTGGCCGGTTGTCCAGGGCCGATGGCAGACGGAAGCCAAATTCCACCAGGGTCTCTTTGCGGGAACGATCGCCTTTGTACATCGCCCCGATCTGCGGAACCGTGACATGGGATTCATCAATCACCAGCAAAGCGTTATCTGGAATGTAGTCAAACAGAGTCGGTGGTGGTGTCCCGGGTGGTGTTTTAGTCAGGTGTCGTGAGTAGTTTTCTATGCCGGTGCAGTAACCCAGCTCCAGCATCATCTCAACATCATAGCGGGTTCGCTGCTCCAGTCTCTGCGCTTCAACCAGCTTGTTATTGTCGCGTAATACCTGAAGACGTTCTTTCATCTCCGCCTTAATCGCATCCGTAGCATCAATAATGGTCTGCCTGGGTGTCACATAGTGGGTTTTCGGATAGATGGTGACTCTGGGCAGTTTCTGCAGTACTTCCCCCGTCAATGGATCAAACAGACTGATCGCTTCCAGTTCATCATCAAACAGCTCCAGTCGAACCGCTTCCTTTTCCGATTCCGCTGGAAAAATATCAATCACATCACCACGCACCCGGTATGTGGCGCGTCTCAGTTCTGTATCGTTACGGGTATATTGCAGCTCCGCCAGATTACGCAACACTTGTCGCTGATCAATCTGATCGCCACGATCCAGATGCATCATCATTTTTTTGTACGACTGCGGATCACCCAAACCGTAAATCGCTGATACCGTCGCCACAATGATCGCATCTTCGCGTTCCATCAACGCTTTGGTGGCTGACAGGCGCATCTGTTCGATGTGTTCATTCACCGATGCATCTTTCTCAATAAAGGTATCGGAGCTGGGTACATAGGCTTCCGGCTGGTAGTAATCGTAGTAGGAAACAAAATACTCAACGGCGTTGTCCGGAAAGAACTCTTTGAACTCGCCATACAGCTGCGCAGCCAGTGTCTTGTTATGAGCCATAATGATGGTGGGTCTCTGGATCTTCTCGATCACGTTCGCCACGGTAAAGGTTTTGCCCGACCCGGTTACTCCCAGCAAAGTCTGGCACGCCAGTCCTGACTGAACCCCTGCCACCAGCTTTTCTATCGCCTCAGGCTGGTCACCCGCCGGTTTGAACCCGGCTGAAACTTTAAATTCTTTTCCCATATAAACCCGACACTATCCAATTCCAGACACATAAATGCTCCGGGCTTTTGCCCATGCCAGCCTTTTTTCGATTGATAAAACAGGCAAACCGAAAAAATGCCGGGGAAATACTGCCCGCATCAAACCGCAAGTAGTTGGTGGTTTCTACTTTAACATATCCACGCAGGCTGTCGGACTTAAACACTCAATCAGGTTAGAACACCTAATTAGAAATCACATTGGTCCTGCACTTCGGGCAATTCAGCTTCTGAGACTTCGAGCTGCATTATAAACGATTCAATCCCCTCGACTTGGTCCTCCACTCTGAGCAAGTCATTTTCCAAGGCTTGTCTGACTTGTTGCATCTGTTCATAAAGAGCCTTGTAGTGTTGATATAAAAAGAAATGCGACTGACCCCGTGTCTCGCTCTGATCATCAATGCCTTCTTCACTTGATCTAACGCTGTATGGGTATGGAATCTGATATTGCTCACGCCATTCATTTATTTTTTGACTTAACACGGCATTTTCAGCGTCCTGCGCAATCATCTGAGCATTCAACCGTATTGCTTCCTGTAAAAACCAGAGATCGTTCTGTTCCAAAAAAACAATTTTATTGCCCCGTTCCACGGGAACCATTGCACCGCTCTGACTGTTCTGACTGTTCTGATTTCTCTTTCTTTCGTGAAGATCTCCGGCAGAACTCAAACGCCTTCTCTTCAGGGTGCTTGCCATATTTCTGGGATCTTCGGTATCTGGAACCTGGCTGCTTTGACAACCTGACAGAGATTCCTTCATTGGATTATGATAGCCAGGATCATCTCTGTCCCTGTCTCTGCCTCTGCCCCTGTCCCCACCTCCACCTCCACCTCCGCCCCTGCTAACCCGAATATTTCATAAATGAGCAACAAGTTCCGGAAAAAACATCCCATTCTGATTTTTTCGGAGGTCTGTTGCTCTACTGTCCATGAAAAAGGTATTACAACCCGAACTCACCATTAATTCGGATGTTTTTTGATCAGCACCTGCTTTTTCAGGACAACAGAATTCCCCAACACTCTTTCTGTTGGTCGCTATTTTATTCTGATTGAGTTTATGAAGCTGACTATCCCGGTCGAGGCAGCGGCATTGAATAAAAGACTTCGGTTATATGCTGCAAAAGCCCTTTTATTGGACAGCTGCGGGGCAAGTGAAGTTTGATTCGGTCTTTATACTCAACCACTTTAACCGCGACCTTACAAAGTTTTGTGATCACGGTTGATGGCTGTGCCTTTTCCAGCTCCGTACCTTTCAGTGCCTTGGTTCTCAGCTCATAGTGAAGAACATAAGCAGCGCAGGCGTAAAACATTCTCAGGTGATTTGCCAGAAAGCCTTGATCTGACAAGCGATCACCGGACAAATCACTTTTCAGATGCTTAATGAAGTTCTCATCCTGCCCTCTGGGACAATAAAGGTCTTCATATATTTCCTCGGGGGAAGCCTCCATCATCGAAGTCACAATAAAGCGGGGATTGTCGCCTTTCTGGTTGACCTCTGCCTTATAGATTATCCGGGTGTCCAGCCCTTTCCAGCTTTTTGCCTGATAGTCCGTTTCTCCGTAGAGCCTGAGTCGCTCAGGCTCTGGCATGTTGTTCAGTTTTGCCAGCCCGGTTTTAACGTCGAGAGCTTTCCGCGCTTCATCCAGCAACTCTTTGGCTTTAGGTCGCAAGGCCGTCTTGTGTCCTGCGCCTTTTCCCAGCACGTAGTCGGAGTGAGGGTCATCCTGAACAACCTGCATTAACTCTGGTTGGGCAAAGTGGCTATCCCCACGAACCAGTAAATGGGTTTTCGGCCATCTTGTACGGATCAGCTTAATGAGGCGCTGGAGAATAGCTGCATTCTCTCGGCCTGTGGGTGTTTTTCCAGGACGCAGGATCGAAGTGATCAGCTTGCCGCTGAGCCCCTCAAAGATCATTAAGGGCAAGTAACAGTAGTCTTGATATTTGGCGTTGAACAGGTTCATCTGCTGGCCGCCATGGGTGATAGCAGGCGTATGATCCAGGTCGATAATGATGGCTAATGGCGGGTATTCATAACTGCTGATGAAGTGATCAGCCAGTGCTTTGGTCATATTATAAATATCCCGTTTGGTCATGGACTGACCAAGCCTTGTATACGTTGGAGCGGAAGCCAGATGGTTATCATCGTCCAGTGGGTTTCTTCCATTGGCAAGCTTAAAGATTGGGTCTTTACGCAGATGGTTGCTGTCGTTTGCATCTTCATAACCACAGGCCATTTGCAGAACTCTTTGGGCAATGAGTTCTTGCAGGGTGTGGTCGATGTAGGATTGATGACGTTTATCGTCAATGCCGTCAGTCAGCCTGGATATGATACCGCTGTGAAGCATTGTTTCACGTAGCATCAGGGCGCCAAAATCAGAGGATAATTCTCCGCCATTGAAGTCTGCCCGGATAGTTTTTCCGTTGGAGGGGTGAAAACGAAGCTGTTCTTGTGTAAATTTGTTCATGGCAAGTTCCGGTTTGCTTCTTCCGAAGCATTTTTTTGGTCGACCCAATTATATCAAGTGATTGGGCGGAACTTGCCTCTTTTTATGAAATATCCGGGCTAAGTGCTCTTAACATATAAAGCTTTATTATATTGTTGGTTACAGGCTTATAGCTGTCGGGTAGTGCATTCATCTCATGCCAGATTTTCGCTTTAGCGAACTTCGAATTATTGTCACCTGTAAACATACCCACATTCGTAACTTTAATAATCTTTTTGTTTTCATGGTCACCAACAGTCAGTGCTGTGGGTTCATGGAGATTATCAGTGCCATCAACATGCCACTGAAATCGCGAGTCCGTTATTGATGCCACAATGTTTAAAGTAGCCGGTACACGAAAAAGAAGATCTTCAAGGGTGACCTTAACAATCAACACCGTCCACCAAAAGGCTCGTTGCCAGTCACCTGTGGTCGAAGACTTCAGGGGGGATGCATATTGACTGTTCTCCGGGGTTGATGACCAGGATGAAGCGCCTGATAGAAACTGCCGGGTACTCTTGGCAAGAGGGAAAAGCCACATGGTCGTTCTCTTATTATATTCATCAAGTGGGCTCTGTTTATATACAGCCCAAAAAAAGAAATATTTTTTAGAAGGGTCTGAATCATTGTTACCGGCCGAACCCGCAAACGTTATTCCCGACGCGGAAAACAGGATAAAAAAACAGAGTAACTTGAATGGAGCAGTCATATTGAGAACCGGCAGAAGTGGAACCACAACCGGAATATAGAATACAGGCTATGAACTAACCACCCGGGTTAAGCTGTCAATAGCCACCGCTTCTGCTGTAATCGCTGATATACGACCACCACTTAATAACTAATAAGTCCGTAGCATCCCCTGCGCGGGTTGTGTATCATGCGTATCGTCAGTAGCACATAAGAAGCTATAAAGGCCATATAATAAAGCTACAACGTCATTCGACATCGATATAAAGAACGATAAACGAGGAACATCGTGACTGGTCAACCTTCCCAACGCGTTCAAATGGTCAAGCCATCCCCTACTCTTGCGGTGACGGCACGTGCTGCCGAATTAAGAGCAGCCGGCAAGGACATCATCGGACTAGGTGCCGGCGAGCCTGACTTTGACACACCTGTGCATATTAAAAACGCTGCCCTGAAAGCTATCGCTGAAGGTAAAACCAAGTACACCGCAGTCGACGGCACCCCTGAACTGAAACAGGCCATTATCAATAAATTCAAGCGCGACAACGATATCAGCTATACACCAGAACAGATTCTGGTCTCCTGCGGTGGCAAGCAGAGTTTCTTCAACCTTGCGCTGGCACTGATCAATTCCGGCGACGAGGTAGTTATTCCTGCTCCATACTGGGTGTCTTACCCTGACATGGTGACCATTGCAGAAGGCAAGCCTGTTATTGTAAAAGCGACGCTGGAAAACCGCTTCAAGCTGACTCCGGAACAGCTCGACGCTGCCATTACCGATAAAACCCGGCTTGTGGTGCTAAACAGCCCGTCCAACCCCAGCGGTACTGCCTACACCCGTCAGGAGCTGGAAGCCCTTGGCGATGTACTGAGGAAATATCCGGAAGTACTGGTCGCTACTGACGATATGTACGAACACATTCTCTGGAGCGATGAGCCATTCTGCAACATCCTGATGGCATGCCCTGATCTGTACGACAGGACCATTGTACTGAACGGCGTGTCCAAGGCTTACTCCATGACCGGCTGGCGTATCGGCTACTGTGGCGGCCCCGCCTGGCTGATAAAAAACATGAAAAAGATTCAGTCTCAAAGCACCTCCAATCCATGCTCTATCGCCCAGGCTGCAGCAACGGAAGCCCTGGACGGTCCTCAGGATTGTGTAAAGGTCATGCTGACTGCCTTCAAAAAACGCCATGACTATGTCGTTGGCCGCCTGAACGAACTGCCCGGTGTGACCGCTATTGAAAGCGACGGCACATTCTATGCTTTCCCGGATTTCAGTGAAGCCATGAAGAACCTCGATATCAAAAAAGATACGGATCTGGCAGAAATGCTGCTGGAGAAAGGTGTTGCACTGGTGCCGGGTTCTGCGTTCGGTGCTGAAGGCTGTATGCGCCTGTCCTATGCCACCAGCGAAATGGCTCTGGAGGCTGCTCTGGATCGACTTCAGGATGCCCTGTCCTGATTCATTGTCTTTTATTACCGGGGAACCCTGCCGCGTTCCCCGCTTCCGTCCTTATCAAAGATGCATGTTCACAGGTGGAATGATCAGTATCTGCGAATCAGGGAGACGTTTTGCTGAAGCTCCCTTCATTCGCTGAATTCATTTGATCCGCATGACTCGTTTGATCCGCATGACTCGTTTGATCCACATGGCTCGTTTGATCCGCGTGGCTCGTCTGATCCGCGTGGCTGGTTTGATCCGCGAGGCTGGTTTGATCCGCGAGGTTCATCTGAATCGTCCGAATCTTCTAACCTGATTGGTTGGTAGTAGCCGCTTGGTTGGAAGTAGCCGGGGTTAATCCTGCCAATATCATCACCCGTGTCAAAAAATACCGAAAAATCAGAGCTTCCGATTTCTGACAAATCGTAATATCTCCTCAAATCAAAGATAGAATGGGTGGTGTTCTCTGGCGTTGTTATTTCAACCACCAGTACCGTCTGTATGTCTTGACCCTCATCAGAAGATGTTGAATCAAGTGAAATAAGAAAAGGCCATGAACCGATTCTGTATATACTGGAAATGACTCTCCTGAGTCGACTCTGAGTATCGACATCAACACCGCTTTCTGGACGACTGCCGGTAGTCGGTGATTGATGTCTGATGGTGATAGCAAGCCTCGCCGTCCTTGACTCACACCATCGCCCACATCTGGCCCCTAAACAGCCCAGCATGCAGCCCAGTGGAGGAAAAGACGACCAGGTTAACCACCCCAAAGCACCGTGTATAAGGTTAAGCCTGTATCCAATGCCACACAACACTCCACCCATACCTCCAATTGAGAAGCTACTAAAAAGGCAGTCACAATGACCTCTTCGGCAATCCCCCAGGCGGTATGTGTACCGGGCTAATTCCTGTACCCAGTTTCTTTGCCCGATCAGACTGTGTACATGCTCCCTTAATGAGCGAGCCACCATGATAAATATTTCTATAGACTCCCGACTCAGTTGTATCGGTGCCGGATGCCATCGGCTCTCAGAGGCTCGCTCCAGTTGATAACCTGTATAAGTCCGGGCAATCGCCGTCGTACAAGCCCCTGAAGGCTGGTAAGTAACAGCCATTTGTCTGGGTGAATAGAGAGACTCATCCCGCGTTACATGATGGGAGCAAGAGGGCTGACCGGTGATGTCTGTAATCCCTTCAGGCTCTTGCTCCGGGAGTTCTATAAGAACAGTGACGTCTCTTTCTGTGGTTTGTGTGCGACCTCTATGGGGGACAGAAAAGGTAAGCCAATACAGATAGCGGTTTCTGACTACGTTGCTCTGTGTGTTATCACCACCCGGATTCTCAGGACACCCCCCTTCTTCTTCGTTTTTTATGGGCTGCATTTCGTATTCATCGCCTTGTCCGTGCGCTGGCAAAACAGTCAGAAATGAAATAAACAGCGAAAAAAAGATGAGTGTTGTTGAGAACCTGTGTATCTTCACATTCATTACTCCGTGACTGTTACGTTAAGTTTATGGAATGACAGCACCTTCATCGGTACTTTCTTCAGAGTCTTCCGGCTCATCCGGAGAAGGTTTTTTTGAGCTCTTACCGCCAAATTGCTCTGAAAATTTTTCTGGCACAAATAATTCAAAGGCTTGCTGACAGTTAGCAAAACCTTCCATTCGGACAATGGTATCCCACTGCTCATCGGTAGCCTTTGCCAGCTGTCTGTTAATATCAACTGTGTCCCTATTTTTAAAACCCCTGATCCGCCTTTTTGAGTCACCTTTTCTATACGTTCTTTGAAGGTTCTTATTCAGATGAGAGAAAGTAGCCTCCAATTTTTGGAGATCAGCTGTCACCCGCCTTCCTTTTTTATTTTTTTTACGTCCCTTAACTTTTTCATCTTCATCTTCATCTTCATCGTCAATGTCTTTTGCATCATCCCGCTTAGAATCTTTTTTATAGGGGCGGTCATCACCTCCTCCCCCGTCACCACCAGTGGCACCAGAGCTACCGCCCGGAGGGGGTGGTGGCGGTTCATTGCCAGCCCCACCTACAGCCCCTTCCTCTTTTTTTTGATTGTTTGCCTGATTAATCATTCTCCTGCTAGGTCGCCCTCCTTTTACTGCCTCCAGCATTGGTACTTTGCCATTTGCCAGCAAGCCGCTTCTGTTATAAACCAGGCACAGAGGGCTCTGGAGATTAAGCAACTTCGGAACTGCCTCAAAACCTTCGGGATAAGAATTTACGCCGGGCAGATAACATCCCCCGTGGGTTGGTGGCAGGTTGGAGGCATCCACCCGGAGGTGTCTCAGATTAACTGCCTTTTCAGACACAATAATCAGAAACGGGTATTCAAACCCCGGTCTGACAGAAAACGTTAAACCGGGAGAAGTCTGCAAGGGAAAGATCTCAGCAGGCAACAACTGTTTATTTGTGAAAAGCTGTACTTCAAACCCGGTAAATTGCCCGCTCCCCAAAAACTGTCCAGCCGGAATCAGTGTACTATCCAGCCTTTGTCCGTTCGTTCTGATAACGGTTTTCAGCATTCCGGCTTCTGCTGCATTAAGTTTAAGAGGTCTGTTCAAAACCAGAGAACCTGAGCCAGAATAATAAATCTGCTTTTGACCTGTATCGATCTCAATGAGTCTGTGGCTATCGGGTGTGAGGTGTTGATTTATTTTTCTGGTAAGTTCATAAGGTGACTTTGCTATCTGGATTTCAGTGTCATAATAACCGGAAGAGCCGGCTTCTGCTGCCATCACAAATCCAATAAACAAAGGCAATATGAAATAACACCACTTCATCAACCGCTTATTAATTATCATTTCGGATTCATCCCGTTTAAAACCGGAGGCAGTATAGTTCAGCCATCAAACAACTCCCGAGAATATAACCACCGGGATTTCCAACGAAATGAATAAAATGCACAGTTTGACTAACAGGACAGCAAAAAAATGTCAGCATTCCTAACAAAGCGCACTGACTCCGACTATTGCTGCAACTTTATTTCAGCCTCCCGGTCTTATTTTGTGAACGTCAGGCGATTATCCAGGACCGGATAACCAGGCTAAACCTTGCAACCTGGCTTGCAACGGACTGCGGTCACTGCGTTATGCAGAGAGCATTGATACCAGAAACAGGAACAAAGAGGTATTAGAGTCCATGCAAACTGTCGTTCACGTCGAAAAAGGGGCGCTTTCCCTTCGATCCCGGTGACCCCTTTTTCGACACCTTTAACCCTCAAAACCCACTCATTGCCCCCCGGATGATACCAGCGCAGCTTCTCGATAACCCCTGATTCGATGTCCACATCAGGCGACCCAACTACGGATAACACCGTTTATTTTGCGGCAAGCAACCAGATTGTAAATTCATCTCCAGTTCTTATAATACCTGCCGACAACCCATGTCCGTGTGCATTCTGCCCTACGGATTCATTGCTGAAATACAACAACCAATAACGCTATTTATATCGCTCAGGGCAAACCTGCAAAGGATCTGCATGATTCAGGCACTCACATCGCATTCGGCTGAAAACAAAGCCTTTTTCCGCAAACTCTGGAACCTTGCCATTCCTGTATCCATTCAGGCCATGATGTTTTCACTGCTGGGTCTGATTGACATCATGATGGTCGGTCGACTGGGGGAAACGTCTGTTGCGGCAGTGGGTCTGGGCAACCGGATATTTTTCTTTAACCTGATCCTGACTGCTGCCCTGGGCAGCGGCATGACAGTCTTGGCATCACAGTTTATTGGTGCGGGTGATAAAGGAGGTCTTCGTCGTACACTTAGTCAGGCGATACTGACATCACTCATTGTCAGCCTGCCATTCATTGCCGTTTACATGCTGTTTCCACAACAGATACTCGGGCTCGCCAGCAATGACACCGAACTGCTTGAGCTTGCCAGCAATTATCTGCTGATCACTGCACCGTCCATTATCTGTACGGCGATTGTCGTTCCTCTTGAATCGGCATTACGAGCCGCGAACGATGCCAAAACTCCGACCCGCATCGGGTTCATTGCCATACTGGTTAATATTGCCCTGAACTATGTGCTTATCTTTGGCGAACTGGGCTTCCCGGCACTGGGCGTTGCAGGTTCGGCATGGGCTACTACTATTTCCCGCCTGTTTCAAACGATTCTGCTGGTCAGCTATATCCATCACAAACGGGCATTTCTGCTGCCATCGTCTGACGACCTCCGTCAGGCACTGAAGAAAGCAGAGCTGGTTCGTTACTACAAAATTTCTTTGCCCATCATTTTGCAGGACGGCCTCTGGGCCTTTGGCACCGTTCTTTATAACCTGATTTATGCCAATATGGGTGTTAACGAGCTGGCAGTGATGAGTGCCATTTCATCCATAGAAGCCATTCTGATGTCTCTGTTCATCGGCTTTGGAGTCGGCAGCTCGATCATCATCAGTCAGGATCTTGGAGCCAGCCAGTTTCAACGGGCATGGCGCCATGGCTGGCTGGTTCTGTCACTGGCTCCCATTGCAGCCCTGGGTATCGGGCTGCTAATGGTGGTGTTCCGCCATGACATTGTCAGCCTGTTTGGCGATTTCAACCAGTCAACCCTGTTGCTCGCCTCACAGGTCATGATCGCCTCCGGCCTGGCTCTTATGCTCAGAGTGATTAACTTTACCGGGATTATTGGTTTGTTACGCTCCGGCGGTGATGTGAAAGCCAGTGTTTATATCAATGTGGTGGGCATGTGGGGCGTAGGCTTGCCCCTGGCGTATTTTGCCGCTAACTCGTGGAGCTGGCCGCTTTATCTGGTATTTATCTGCAGCCTGGGCGAAGAGGTCACTAAATCCATACTGGTTCTTGCCCGGATTGTATCAAGGCGGTGGCTGAACAATCTTGTTCAGGAGAAACCAGCGGCTGAACTGCCGGTTCAGGATTAACCTTACCAATAACGCAAAAAGCCTGAAGCAACAAATTTGGCTTCAGGCTTTTTTATGGAAGCGGACAGGTGTTTAATCGCTGTCAGACAGCCAGCACTTCCTGGCCACCAAGATACGGACGAAGAACCTCAGGAACCGTAATAGAACCGTCTTCATTCTGGTAGTTTTCCAAAACCGCCACCAGTGTACGACCCACCGCCAGACCTGAACCATTCAGCGTGTGCAGCAGTTCAGGTTTGCCGGTTTCAGGGTTGCGGAAACGCGCTTTCATGCGGCGAGCCTGAAAGTCCAGGCAGTTACTCACAGAAGAAATCTCACGGTATTTCTCCTGAGCAGGTACCCATACTTCCAGATCATAAGTCTTGGTTGCCCCAAAGCCCAGGTCACCACCACACAGCGCCACCACCCGGTAAGGCAATTCCAGCTTTTGCAGAATCGCTTCAGCGTGACCCGTCATTTTTTCCAGAGCCTCGAAAGAGTGATCCGGATGAACGACCTGCACCATCTCCACCTTTTCAAACTGGTGCTGACGAATCAGGCCACGGGTATCACGCCCATGACTGCCTGCCTCACTGCGGAAACACAGGGTGTGAGCCGTGAACTGCATGGGCAGTTGCTCAACATCGACAATGGAATCACTGACAATATTGGTCAGTGTCACTTCAGAGGTCGGAATCAGGTAGAACGGCTTCTGTCCGTCTTCAGGCACTTCGGTTCTGAACAGGTCTTCGCTGAACTTTGGCAGCTGACCGGTACCCAGCAAAGCCGTATCGTGTACCAGTGCCGGTGTGTTCACTTCTTCATAACCGTGTTCAGTGGTCTGAACGTCCAGCATGAACTGGGCAATGGCACGGTGCAGACGGGCAATCTGGCCACGCATCAGGGTAAAGCGTGCCCCGGACAGTTTGGTGCCGGTTTCAAAATCCAGTCCCAGAGGTGCGCCCAGATCCACATGATCCTTAACGTCAAAGTCGAATGTCCGTGGCGTACCCCAGGTGCGAACTTCAACGTTCTCGTCTTCGCCCTCACCTTCCGGCACCGATGCGTGAGGCAGGTTAGGCACTTCCAGCAACAGCTGGTTAATTTCGACCTGTAGGGACGCCAGTTCGTGTTCGGACTCTTTCACTTCAACAGCGATTCTGTCCATTCTGGCTTTCAGCCCGGCAATGTCGCCACCCTGAGCCTTGATTTTGCCGAATTCCTTGGAACCCGACTTACGTTCACTCTGCAGCTGCTCGGTGCGAACCTGCAGGGACTTCCGACGCTCTTCCAGTGCGCTCAGTCGTTCCACATCCAGTTCGAAGTGCTTTTTACGCAGAATCGCAGCGACTTCTTCAGGATTGCTACGAACGTACTTGGGATCTAACATCTCTCATCCTAATTTCAATATTCAATGAAATTATGCTTTTTCCAGAGGAACCAGAGGGTTGAAACAGTTCAACCCTGACCAGAATCAAGCATTAAAGCGGGATAATACACCATGCCAGCGTGACATTCGATATGGGCGGGGCGTCTGTAGAGCAATGATTAGCCCAAAGGCTGAAGCACAAGTCCCAGAACAGACCTAAGCCCTTCGAGAACGCTTTTTATGGGGTGATAATTCGTCCTTCACTGGCTCAAAAGCGTTTCTGCTGAGTTCCCGGTCTTCTTCCGTACTCCTGTACCTTCCTCTGCCCAGACGGCCGCCAGACTGAAGTTTGGTAATAAGTCTCTTAGTGTTTCTGACTGAAGACGACATGATTTCCGAAAGCTTGCGTGAATCGTACAAATCAATAATATTTGGGTCATTCCAGACAATCGGGCAGTAACCATAGAACATAAGGATTGAATCGATCAGCCCCCTTACAACCCTTATATTTCCATCTTCGAACGGGTGAATCTGATCAATTCTGGAAGCCAGTTCAGACAGGAGAGAAAACATTGTTTTTTCATCCCTCACAGAAGCCAGTTTTTCCTTATAGTCAGACAAAACATTTTTCAGGGCAGCCTCAACATGATTATGTTTGACCGGCGAGAAATCAACGGTATATCGATCATCATCAAGATAGTCACGAAGTTTACTGGCACATGGCTTATGACATTTAACAACTTTCGAGGCCATAGGACTGCCACTAGCATATTCACTGACGTGAAAAAAATCTTTTTTTTGCTCTGAAAGGGAGCCAGAAAACGCTTCCGCCTGTTGTAACCCTTTAAGGGTATAGTTGGCTTTAACCATGAAAAATACTCTTTTTTTACGAAACTCACCTTTAGACTGAAGCTTTTTACCCGCCTTACATGAACGAGACCGTTTGCGGATAGGGCTGAACAGCTCCAGATGCAGCTGCTTCAGATAATCTGTATTAATCAGTTCTCCGACATTAGCAATGGCTGGTAGCCTTTCTGTAATAAATTCATACATGGAAGCACCACCCCTGAGGCATCCGGGCTCCCGGTTTTCAAACATTTCTGTACCCTTTTCATCCTTTAGCAGTTGTTCATCAACGAGCAAACGGTAACGCTCTTCAACAGGCATTTTCTGGTACCACTCAACCCCTGCTACAACATTCGGTTTCATAGCGGACGCTTTCACTGTTTCAGCCCGGGGCGTTAATGTTACCAGCTGCCGGGTATTCAGGGGTTTCAGAAAGGTCTCGATACCGGGCAGTGGCTTCTCTCTGACGGAATGTCGATGTTCTGCGGCTCTGTCAAGGGTACGATGCTTCATACCACTTTTTTGGCTATTTGTATTCACAGGGGTAAGAACAGGCATAAGAACAGGCCTACAGAGCGGTGGTGGGGGTAAAGATACCGGATCAAAAAGTGGTCCCATAAACACCTCTGTGATGGCTAAGTTGAGTAGTGAATACAACTTCTGATCAGGGCATAAGGGATAAGTTTCTTTCAGTACTGACAAAATTGTCAGGTTTACTGACATCTTTTTAGACAAGAATGCATCACACCTTCAAGAAACACCCCGGATCATTGCCGGTGCGGTTTACTCTTATCCAGTCAGTCTGATAAGAGTCTCCGAAAATTGATAATGGGCCTGTCTATGATAGAATCCATCCGGTTTGGGTCTTATGACCCAGGGTGATGGAGTTCCACCTCTTAACCGCTCCCTTAGCTGACTCACAAAGCTCTGGCAGCTGATGACTCCTGTGTATTGATTCCCGACCGGGGATGGCACAGGATAATTGTAGCTGTACCTTCCCGGTCTTCGACTGACACCACGGAGACCCTATGAATCTCGGTATTCTCTTTTTTCTGATTCTGTTTGGCGGCTGGGCGGCTGGCAGACTGACTCAGTGCATCAAACTACCTGCCGTTCTGGGCATGGTTCTGGTCGGCATTGCCATTGGCTATTTTCTGGGTGACCAACTGCCTGCATCGTTGCATGAAAGCTCAGGCTTTCTGAAGACACTGGCGCTGATCATTATTCTGCTTAAAGCCGGTCTGGGCATCAGTCGCTCCACTCTTAACCGGGCTGGACTATCCGCCCTGCTGATGACGTTTATCCCCTGTATTTTTGAAGGTGGCGCACTGACGGTGATCCTGAATTATCTGTTCGGTTTTGACTGGGCAGTGGCTGGCTTGACCGGCTTTATGCTGGCAGCGGTTTCCCCTGCTGTGGTGGTTCCTTCCATGCTGGAGCTACAGTCAAAAGGCTATGGACAGAAAAATGCCGTACCGACTATTGTGCTGGCAGGTGCTTCGGTAGACGACGTGTTTGCTATTACCTTTTTCTCTATCTGTCTGGGACTGGCCACCACCGAAGAGAGCATCAGTATTAGCTCAGCGCTACTGGCTATCCCCGTTTCCATTATTACCGGACTGCTGCCGGGTATTATCATTGGCCTGTTTCTGGCGTGGCTGTTCCATCGCAGCAAAATAGCCGTCGTAGAGAAAGTGCTTATTCTGCTCACCGTCGCTGTTGCGATGGTGGAAGTCGGTGAAATGATTGACAGCGCTGCCCTGCTGGGTGTTATGACTGTTGGCTTTCTGTTACTTGAACGGGCAGAAAGCAGCGCGGTTGAGCTGTCCGGACAGTTTGGCAAAATCTGGTTCTTTGCTCAGATTATTCTGTTTGTCCTGATCGGAATGTCCGTCAATATTGAAGTCGCCCTGAACGCAGGTTTTACGGGTTTGTTAGCCATTGCCGGCGGTCTTGTATTTCGTTCCATCGGGGTATTAATCGCTACCCAGTTCTCGAGCTTGTCAGTGCAGGAACGGATTTTCTGTGTGATTGCCTACTGCCCAAAAGCTACCGTGCAGGCAGCATTGGGCGGTGTGGCTCTGGCGGCAGGCTTACCGGAAGGTGAGCTGATTCTGGCGCTGGCAGTACTTGCCATTGTTTTCACTGCTCCACTGGGGCTGATCGGTATCAATGTCTTTGGCACCAAACTGTTGGATAAAGGTAATACCTGACCCGCTCAAAAAAATGGTGCGTACCAGACAGTCAGCCGCCAGATTAAAGAGGTTACTGGGTTTTGAGGTCAGTTTATTGATAATCTGAGCGGTGTCTTCCGCGGACAGGACAGCCACAACATTCGCATGGACCGGTTCTTAAACCTTCACCGTCATCAGGGTCAGGGTAATCAGAATCATAGCCTTCCGGGTCTACTTCAGGCTGTTCATCTTGAACATCATAAGAAGAGGAAATCAGTGTAACACTTCCATACAATCCAAAATTGGCATGGGTGACTTCTGCGCGTCGATTTACCGTAATGCTTCCATACGTTCGGCCCCATCTGAAATGAGGTGCCTCGACGCTAAAAGTTGTTTCAGTTGGTGTTTGTTGCCGGATTCCGGTAACTGTGACAGTCGATAAATTTCCGGGATTCTCTATGCTTTCAAGTGCTCCAATGTTGGCGGGGTTAAAAAATGTAGGTATTCTGAAAGACCGTTGCAGGCCGGATGGGGGCAATAAACTATTAAGGTTACTAACCTGTTGGTCTAAATATAAAAATATGCTGTTACTTAATGGCCAGGGTAGAAAATTAGCCCATTGGTTTAGACGTGTGAATATACTGTCATTACATGGCCGGGGGGGAAAAATATTAGCAAGCTGATCCAAATCAGTCGTTGTCATTATTTGCGGGCCGTCATTCTGAACGCTAAAAGTCCGAAGAATGTTATTTCTTTCGGGCTCACCCTCTGGACAAATGTAAATACTAACATCAGATAAAGTAAGACTATCATCAAAGAAACGATGGTCATATGTTTTAAACTGGAATTTCTCTTCACCTCGGTCAGGCGTTATAAATTTGTAGGTGTATTCATTGTGAGTACCTTTGGCAAACTCCCAAAATGGCATCAGGGAAAGGAATACAACAAAGACCTTCAGTATCAATTTATTGGATTTCTTCATTTTAAGACTTTTCAGTTAGCTGTTTTTCTTGCGCCAAAGGCATTTGAGGTCAACATGTCTGAGTAGTGAGTTTATCGTTGACTTTGTTTGAGTTTATTGCCTGAAATGCCTATTGCGGCAGTGTCTGCATCTGCATACGTTGGTGCAGAGCGGTTCACTTGAGCTGGAAGGTTCTTGTAAGCCTCCTGGTTCCTCAGCCCTAAGATTTCCAGCAGAACAGCACTCATCGTAATAGTACCCTTCGGAAGAGGGCTCATCGGAAGTTTGCTCATCGGAAGAGGGCACTTCGGAAGTTTGCTCATCGGAAGAAGGCACTTCGGAGGAATAGTACCCATCGTAAACGGGCCCATAGAAAGAGTTAAAATTGTAATAGGATAAATCAGGCTCATTATCTGGAACATCATAAGAAGAGGAAATAAGCGTAACACTTCCATACCGTCCAAAATTGGCATGGGTGACTTCTGCTCTTCGGTTTAATGTAATGCTTCCAAACGTAATGATTCCGCTGAAATGAGGTGCCACTACACTATAAGTTACTTCAGTTGGTGTTCTTTCCCTGACTCCGGTCACTCTGGCATTTGACAAAGTACCGAAAGATCTATTCCTGTATCGGGAAGCCCAGGTGGATTCATTAGTGTGCCAAAGCTCCCGAAGGTTGGCGGGGTTAATAAATGTAGGTATGCCGAAACTCATGTGGTAATCAGGGTCAGAAGGGTACAACAATGACCAACCAAGATAATTAGCCAGATGATCTAAATATGAAAACAGTCTGTTACTCAATGGCAAGGGGAGTAAATAATTAGCCCATTGGTTTAGACGTGAAAATACGCGAAAATTCCATAGCTGGGGGTCGAAAAATTTTTCCGCCATACTGAGACAAGATAAATTGTCGTAATCCGCTAGTCGCCTGTCCCTATAATCGGCTAAACCGTAAGCCCTTGAAACACCAGTTCTATCAGACCCATCCCCTGGCCAGACTATAATCCCAACCCGTCTTGCTTGATCCGTATTAGAATCAATGTCACGCATTTGCATCGTTACTGTCTCTTCTCCTCCAGAAGGCGTTGTAAACTTGTAGACGTACTCATTGTGAGTGTTTACGGCAAACACCCAAAATGGCATCAGAAAAAAGAATGCAGCGAAGAACCTAAGTGTCGATTTATTGAATTGCTTCATTTTAAGACTTTTAAGCTTTGAGGTTTATCTGACATCATCCTTACGGTGAGCAACAGAAATTCCTTAATCAGGCCGCAAGTTTCCAGCTCCAGCGATAGCTGAGTATCTGCCTCAACTGAGGCTGGAACTTGAAAACGGATATTATCGGGCAACGCATTCCATGTGAGAAACCGCTACGGCTGTCTTAATTTGAGCGGTCATAGATACTTCACAGTGCTGTTACTTATTACTGGGTGGCACTGTGGTATAGCAGGTTGTTAGCCCTTAGCGGGAGGAAATATAGCAGCCTTTCAGACTGCCTGCTCTGCAACCTTTGCCTGAAAGCCAGAGGCTTTTTATAAAATTAATTACCGTTTCACTGCCTTCGTTGTCTGGAGCTACTGGCGTCCAAATCTTTCAGGAAAGCCAGCTTGTCCCTGATTTTTATTTCAAGACCACGGTCGTTGGGCTGATAATACTGCCTCGGTTCCATAGTGTCCGGGAAGTAACACTCACCCGCCGCATAAGCACCCACTTCATCATGGGCATAACGATATTCAGCACCGTACCCCAGCTCTCCCATCAGCTTTGTCGGCGCATTGCGTAAATGCAGAGGGACTTCATGGGAAGGGTTGCCACGCACATCATCCAGTGCAGCCTTCCAGGCCAGATACACAGCATTGCTTTTTGCCGCACAGGCACAGTAAACCGTTGCATGAGCAAGAGCCAGAAGACCTTCCGGAGCGCCCAGTCGTTCAAAAGCCTGCCAGGCGTTCATAGTGATCTCAAGGGCTCTTGGGTCAGCATTGCCGATATCCTCACTGGCAATCGCTACCAGACGACGAATGATGTACAAAGGATCAGCACCACCGTCTACTATTCTTGCTGCCCAGTACAGTGCCGCATCTGGATTGGAACCCCTGACCGATTTATGAAACGCTGAGATCTGGTCATAAAACACCTCTCCGCCTTTATCAAACCTGCGCCCGCTGTCTGCCAGAATATCGGTGACGCTTTCAGCCCTTATAACACCGTCGTCACTCAGGTCGGCAGCCACTTCCAGAATATTCAGAACCCGTCGCGCATCACCGTCTGCATAACGAATAAGCACCTGCTCCGCTTCCGATTCCAGAGTAATAGTTCGCCCCGCCAGACCTCGTTCATCATTCAGTGCCTGCTGAATAACATGCCTTAGATCGTCCTGCTGCAACGAGCGCAGTACATAGACCCTGGCACGGGAGAGAAGTGCGTTATTCAACTCAAACGAAGGGTTTTCTGTGGTCGCGCCAATAAAGATAATGGTGCCGTCTTCAATATGTGGCAGGAATGCATCCTGCTGAGACTTGTTAAAGCGGTGTACCTCGTCCACAAACAGGATCGTTTTACGGTTGTGCATCAGCTGTTCATCTCTTGCCCGATCCACCGCTGCACGTATATCTTTTACGCCCGACAAGACTGCCGAGAGCGTTTCAAAGCGGGCATCACACAAACCAGCAATCAACTTAGCCAGTGTCGTTTTTCCCACACCGGGCGGCCCCCAGAACACCATAGAATGAACAGCCCCCTGCTCAAGGGCTTCCCGCAAAGGTTTCCCACGGGCAAGGATATGTGCCTGCCCAAGGTATTCATCCAGGTTTCGAGGTCTCATGCGGGCAGCCAGTGGCTCAAAACGGGCATGAGTGCCGGGAGTGTCAAAAAGTGATGCCATAGTAACTTATTGCTCAGTGTTACTGGTTTGATCGATTACATCATAGCCTTTGGGGATCTTAACCCTGAAATCACTGTCGCTGATCATCCCGTTGACATTGACATCGCTCAGCTCTACACGACGGCGACCACCCAGAGAGTCCCGCAACTCGATGCTGCTCAGTACACCGTCACGAAAAACAATATCCAGTTTTTCAAACAGGTCTGAATCTCCTGTGGGTGTCAGAGTATATCGCTCCTGCTTATCATCACGATACAGACCAATCTGATAATCTTTCAGAAATTCCTTAACATTACCGCTCAATAGCTGCGCCGGTGTGTTGGACATTCGCTCATCCTGAATCTGAATAATGACCTGCTGCAGATCACGATCGACCAGCCAGACTTTTTTGTCGAGGGAGACAATCTCCTGCTCAAAAGGCGACGCGGTATTCCAGCGAAACTTGCCCGGACGCTTGATCTGCATAGAGCCGGACTCTGTTCGTATCCGGCCATCAGAGCCAATCGACTCCTGTTTGAACTTCGCAGAAATCGTACGAATTTTAGTCAGCTTACGGATCAGCTTTTCAGCCGCTTTGGCATCATGCTTCTGTACAGGGGGAGCAACAACCGGTTTGACCGGAGCAGCCACAACGTTAACAGGAGAACCTACAGACAACGCAACAGCAGAAAACAGGGCAATGACTTTTAAATGCTTAAACATAGAACCTGGCAGCAACATCAACAATAAAAACAATAAAACAACCGATTAATTTTTTACCGGCGGCGGAGCGATCACTTCACGGGCACCATTGGTCCCTGCCGGACTGATCACCCCCGCCTGCTCCATGGCTTCAATGATATTAGCGGAGCGGTTATAACCGATTTTAAACTTACGCTGTACCGAAGAGATGGACACCCTGCGACTCTCCGTCACAAAAGCAACGGTTTCGTCGTATAACGGGTCCTGTTCGCTGTCTCCGTCCAGCCCTGCGCTGAAAGCACTACCGCCAGATGAACCGGCTTCGACACCGTTAAGAATGTCATCAATATAATCCGGCACACCACGTTTTTTCCAGTCAGCCACCACCCGGTGAACTTCATCATCACTGACAAAGGCACCATGAACACGGATCGGTACACTGGTTCCAGGAGGCAGATAGAGCATATCACCATGCCCTAACAACTGCTCCGCCCCACCCTGATCAATGATGGTACGAGAGTCAATTTTACTCGATACCTGAAAACTGATACGGGTCGGTACGTTAGCCTTGATCAGACCGGTAATCACATCAACGGAAGGCCGCTGCGTGGCAAGAATCAGGTGAATACCCGCTGCACGGGCTTTCTGGGCAATCCGGGCAATCAGCTCTTCAACCTTCTTACCAACAATCATCATCATGTCGGCAAATTCATCCACCACCACCACGATAAATGGCAGGGTATCCAGTTCTGGTGGCGCTTCGCCACCCAGAGACAAAGGCTCAAAGAACGGGTCGCGCAGTGGTTCCCCCTGACCGCGAGCCTCTTTTACCTTCTGGTTGTAGCCCGCAATATTACGAACCCCGAGAGCCGCCATCAGCTTATAACGACGCTCCATTTCAGCCACACACCAGCGCAGGGAATTGGCTGCTTCTTTCATGTCGGTCACAACCGGTGCCAGCAAGTGTGGAATGCCGTCATAGATAGACAGTTCCAGCATTTTCGGGTCAATCATGATCAGCCGCACATCTTCAGGACTTGCTTTAAACAGCATGGACAGAATCATGGCGTTAACACCCACCGATTTACCCGAGCCGGTGGTACCCGCCACCAGCAAATGGGGCATTTTCGCAAGGTTAACCACCACAGGCTGACCGCCTATATCGTGACCCAGGGCAAGGGACAAGGGAGACTTGGCCTGGTCGAAGGCTTTTGCCGAAACCACTTCGCTAAAGTAAACAATCTCCCGGTCATCGTTGGGAATCTCAATACCCATCACAGATTTACCGGGGATCACTTCCACCACCCGGACGCTGATCACTGCCAGAGACCGGGCCAGGTCTTTTGCCAGATTACTGATTTTGCTGGCTTTGGTGCCCGGTGCCGGTTGAATCTCGTAACGGGTAATCACGGGACCGGGATGGGCAGCCACGACTTCAGCGTCAACGCCAAAGTCTTTGAGTTTAAGCTCTAATAAACGCGATACTGCATTCAGGTCATCCTGACTGATACCACCGTTTGAGTTAGCCACTTCGTCGAGCAAACCAACCGCTGGAAAACGACCTTCCGGCAACTCTTCAAACAGAGTTTCCTGTCGTTCCTTACGGGGACTGCTTTCAACGCTGCTACTTGCGGTGACATTGTGGGGCTTTGACTCTATTTTGACTTCAGACTCTGGTGCCTCGATAACAGGCAATAAGGCTGGTGCAACCTTATCTTCACGGTTCGCTACTTTGGCTTCTTCTTTTTTCTTTGCCTTCCGCGCCCTGGCTTCTGCCCGTCGATCCCGCCATTGATCCAGTGCATTCTGTAGGCGGTGGTAAGCAACTGTAGTCCAGCGACGTCCAACCGTCAGACAGGCCGTCAACGCCCAGATCACCAGCCTCCCCATCAGGTCAATCACCCGGAACCAGGAAATATCGGTATACAGCGTTAATCCGGTGATAAACACGGCTAACAGCAGCAGGCTGCTGCCTACCGCATTAAACACGGGTAAAAACTGCTGAAGGATAATATGACCAACGATGCCTCCCGTAGACGATGGCAACCCGCTGATCTCAGGAAAGTACAACCCGGCCAGAGCCGACCCGGCACATAGTGCCAGTACCATTCCGAAAAAGCGTACCGTGAAAAGACTAAGACTCCACTGCCAGGTTTCGTATCGGTAGCGGACAATCAGTGCTACTTTGCCAAACAACACCAGCGGGACCATCCACGCGAAGAGCCCAAACAGAGAAAACAGAAAATCAGCAAACCAGGCACCGACACGTCCTGTAGCATTGATAATTTCACCGTCAAAACCTGCGTAGTTCCAGCCAGGATCTTCTGCCGCATAGGTCATCAGCGCCGCAGACAAGAAACCCGCCAGCACCAGCAGCACCAGCATTCCTGCCTCCCGCAGTCGCAATGCAAGGGCGTCATTCAGTGAATCACGGATGGATGACTTCACAAATTTTTTTTTGATGCTTGCCGGTTGTGAACGGTCCGTACTACCGCGTTTTTTTCTCGAATTTTCAGACATTCCCAGTCTATTAAAAAATAGCCTCGCAAGGGTCCCGGCTGGGAGCCGGACCGGGAATAGCCTGCCCTGCTGTGGTCACTATTCCCGGTCAAGTTCCTGAAGGACTGTTTATATATACATTAAAAGATAACACGAGGGATTCATCGGTTGCCATCCAACAGGTCAATGAAAGTTGTATCAAATTGTCCAGAGCATGTTGTGTCAGGGCAACGATGCCAGTTTCTCTGCCAGACGCATGTACTGTTCCGTGTAATTCAGGTCCCTTACAAAACGTTCGGGAATGCCCTGAATACCATTCATTGCACCTAACAATGCTCCTGTCAGCGCGGCTCTTGCCATATTATTACCGCCGCCATTGATGGCAGACAGCACCCCTTGTTCAAAGTCATTTGGGTAACGGTGCATCAGGTAATAGCTAGCTGGCAACAGGTGTGTTAACTGACAATCCATACCGTACACCTGACTGACGTGCAGCGCTGGTTCAATTCGCACTACTTCGGGGTGCCAGGCAATAGCGCCATTGACCACCGTGTGGACATTGTCATAACCACCGATTAAAGAGCGGATCATTGGGTTCTTCAGCTGTTTGTAAAGATAATCACGCAGGTCTTCCAGTTGCACCCCTTTCATAAGAGCCTGAAGAGTCAGGGCATAAACCACCTGGTTACCACGAACAAAGTCGCTGCTGAAAAATGGCTGCATCATGTTATCTGCTTCAATAGCCAGAGTTTCCGGGTCCTCATAAAGCAGAGCCAGAACCACTGCCATTTGCGCCCCATCGCTGGTATCTGAACTGGATGCCAGCTTACGGTCCTGCCAGCTGATACCTCCATTCCGCTGCTTAACCATATGCCTGATAATGGATTCCGTGTATCGGCCGGAAAAGCTCTCTCCAGACAGCTTACTGAAAAAGCCATCCAGCCGGTCATGGAAATCTGTTTCATTGTACTGCCCTGTTGCAACGACCGATTCCAGCAACAGGGTAAACAGCTCTCCGGTCTGGGAAATATCGCCAGCCCTTAAGCCCTGCTCATGGCGATAGCGACTGATATTGGCGAAACTATGACTACCGTCCGGCCTGGGATCCTGATAACGGTCAATCCAGTGACCAAAATCCTTCTGCAGCTCACCGAGATCGTAATACCAGTGAGTACCCAAGCCCAGCGCGTCCCCGGCGAGATAGCCAAAAATAGCGCCCTTGACGCGGTCGCTGCGGCTGATGTTATCCGGATAGTCTTTCACAACAGGTTGAGTGGAATCGATGCGGTTCATGCTCTGATCCTCAGTAGTTGCTCCAGTATTGTGGTCTTGTAACACCGAGTTGTCACACCCTGCAAGCACCATGACCCACCCTGACAATACAATGACCCTGCACAGCTGGCATAACAGCCAGTTTCCGGCAATTCTCATAGCAACTCCCGACTCACGAGTAAGCGACCGAAAAGAACAGAGCATAGATCATCCGGCAAAACCAAGTATTAGTACTTATGTTTTATTTTTAAGCCGGAGGTATGTTTACCGGTTTAATTGACTACTTTATCAGGAACGCAAGATGCAAGAATCCATCCACGGCCATAATGTTCTTAATCTGATTCGTGAGTACAACCAGCCTGTGAGCAAAGAGGAAATTCTGACAGCCATTACCCGCCACTTTGGCAGTGACAATCTTTTTCACACCTGCTCTGCTGAAGGGTTGAATGCTGACCAACTGTTAGAGCTGTTTATCGCAAAAGGGAAATTAACACTGAAAAATGAACAGGTGCATTTTGTTGGCTGCCGCTGCAAACACTAATTGACCTGCGTCAGAAGTTCCTGCAATTACGCTAAAGGCTGAAAAAATAACCGGTCGGGCTGTAATTCATTGAAAAACAATAAAAAATATAAGGTAACTTGTTAAATTACCACCGTTGGTTCCAACACACTGCGAACCAACTCCTGCTTACGCCCTTGACATAAGTACTACAGGTTATAATCTGGTGTCATGCCCAAACAGTTTAGGGTACAACTCACTAGAGCCCTGCTATGGTGCGTTATTGGATCTGTAAACGGACTCCTGTCTGGATACTGGTCAATTTAGTCCTGAGCAAAAGACTGCCAGGGTTATTTTAATAACACTCTGACTTACTGATGCCCCAGAACGACGTAATCCTGTTGACGTTCGATGTTTCTAAGGCAAATGGTCGAGTTAAAAAACGTCATTATTGGAGACCTTCTTACCATGCAACAGAACAAACTGTTTGTAGGTAACCTGCCTTTTAGCGCGAATGAAAACGACCTGCAGATTGCTTTCGAGCAATTTGGTGAAATTGATGAAATCCGTGTGATTATTGACCGCGAAACCGGTCGGTCTCGCGGTTTTGCTTTTGTCACATTTGCTGAAAAAGAATCCGCAGATTCAGCACTCAGCATGGACGGTAAAGAACTAGATGGCCGTAACATGAGGGTTAATTTTGCCACTGAAAGAAGCGGTGGGCGCAAAAACAACAACCAGAGCCACAACAACCAGAGTCCCAACAATAACCGCCGTTTCAATCAATAATAACCCGCTGGGGATTATTAATTTGAGGGAAGATAGCTATCGTTACGAGTTATCTTCCTGCTTCTTTTTCATCAGCATGGGAGCACTGGCTGCTTCATTAGCCCAGTTCCCTCTGACAAAGGAATGCACCTGGTGCCAATAGCCTACGGGCTCAAGATGCTGAATAGCGCAGACATCCCCAACAACGCCGCTGTCCAATAAGTTTTTCAGGCGCATGGTATAAACGGTGTAACGCAGAAGGTGACAGACACTTAGCATGACCTTATGGGTTTTTACCGCTTCAACTATCGCCCGGCAACCGTCCATGTCAGGTGCCATGGGCTTCCAGAAGCAAGTGATAACCCTGCGGGCATAAGCTGTTTACTCAGTACTAAAAAAAACGCCATGCTCATTGATATGAACATGGCGCCTGACATTGAATCACAACTTTATTTAATCAAATACAATTTTATTTTTATTTTTCTCTAATAATGCTGAGCCTATGTATTTCACCTTATCAAGGTCTTCCATTGAATGGAATGAACCATGAGACTCTCGATGGTTAACAATTTCTCTGGCTATTTTCGGACCCACACCAACCAGCGACTCATTAAGCTGCTGAACCGTTGCTTCATTAACATTAATTTTTCCGGATTTAACCGATTGCTCAGCAAAAACAGGAATTGAAAAGGAAAGAAACAGTGAAGTAAGAAGTGCGGTAATTGTCTTTCTCATGGCTTTGCTCCTTCAACGCCTTAAAAAGAAACGAGCTCGCAAGCAAGCTCTTACTTAAAGGTTTAGATTAATTTGATCAACCATGCAAAACCTCACTCACCTTCAATCCCCTGCACCGGTGCAATGGCTCCCCACGAATGACACCCAGGACACATCCAGTGCATTTCCTTTCCGGAAAAACCGCAGGAGTTACATTGATAAACCGGCTTCAGTTCAAGCATTTTATCCGTCATCTCTTTCAGCAGACGAATACTCTGCAGACTTCCGACAGTAGGATTTCTCAGCTGCAGAGTCATAAGGGCATTCAAACCTTTCAGTGAAGGATTTTTACCCAGCTGATCAGTCAGAAACCTTAATGCCTGTTCATCCCCCCGATCACAGGCAAGAACTTTTGTCATGGCAAGGATGACCGCCCCGCCAGGCCTATCACTGAGGCAGCGCCCAAGAAAAGCAGAAAAGCCACGAACATTACCCAGCCTGTTATAAGCCTGCTCTAATAACTCCAGAGTCAGCGGAACATACTGGCTATTCTGCTGCGCGACTTTTTCAAGCGCTTTAATACAATCCCGGTAACGAGCATCATCAAATTCCATCCGGGCCAACAGCAATGAAGCCCTGACACAGTTTTTATCCCGCGTGAACGCCTGACGGATGGCCTTTCTGGCAGACACCCGGTCGTTGCGATCCAGACATATCTGCGCACCCTCACAGTAGAAATGCGCCAGAACCACGCCATACTGATCTTCACCAGATTTGCGCAACTCTTCACCCACGGCAACAGCCTTGGACCACTCCCGTTCCTGCTCATAGATTTTGAGTAACTGCTGCAAAGCCTCAGGCCGATACTCATGATTATTTTTAGCCATGTCAGCCAGCATGGCTTCAGCACGATCCAGCAAACCAGCCTGCATAAAATCTTTTGCCAGTTCCAACTGAACCCGAAGGGATTGCGAAGACGTAAGGCTTGGCCTGGCAAGTAGGTCCTGATGCACACGAATGGACTTTTCTACCTCGCCGCGTCGGGCAAACAGACTACCCAGTGCCAGATAGGTATCAACCGTGTCGTTGTTCAGATCCAGCGCTTTGATAAATGTTTCAATTGCCTCATCCGTTTGTTCATTCAACAGATAATTCAACCCTACAAAATACTCTTTGGAAAGAGGCTGGCCGGATGACTGGAATTGATTCTTTTTCCTAAGATCCCTTCGACCCAAGAGATAACCTGCCAGCATGGCTACTACAATAAGAGCCAGCAGTGCAACATCAGGCATTAACTCAGTCCCTTGAGGGCATTCGCTCTCAGCTTCTGCAATTCTGCATCGCGGCGTCCCAGTTTGCGCTGGAAACTGGCATTCGCCAGACGCAGCCTGCCAATCGCAAACATTGACGCCAGCAAGCCACAGACTCCACCAACAATGAATGCAGCGATGACTGCCGTTGAAGCCTTAAGTTCAGGCAGTTGCATACCAGCCAGTTGAAAATCAACCCGCTGCGGATTGCTAATCACAAAGTTGACCAGTATGACCAACATAATAATCAGCAGAAATAATACCAGTAAGCGCTTCAGCCAAGCTCCCAGAACTGAAACCATAGTAACAACAAACTCCAGATTAAGTGACCAGCCCCGGATGGACCAGTTTACTCCGGTCATTCCAGTGAAAAAACGATTAAACGGAATTATTCACCCTGTCACGCATTTCCTTGCCAGGCTTGAAGTGCGGGACGTATTTTCCTGCCAGAGAAACCGACTCTCCGGTTTTTGGATTTCTGCCAATTCTCGGTGCTCGATAATGAAGTGAAAAGCTGCCAAAACCACGTATTTCAACGCGCTCTCCGTTGGCCAGCGACTGTGACATTTGTTCTATTATTGCCTTGATGGCCAGCTCGACATCTTTTACAGACAACTGCTGTTGCTGCTCTGCAAGCCGTTCAATCAATTCAGACCGGGTTATTGCCATGGTTCCTTTCCCCTGCCACTCCCTGATGGTATCGAATTTCAAAGCCCGTTAGCCATTGAAATGTAAAAACACCAACCATTTAAAGTTCTGTTGTGATTTACCAGCGTTAGGACACGAAGCCAGTACAGACGATTCCTACCCTAGCTAACCCAAATCAAGAAATCAAGCAAGCTATTGATAAGCCTGCTGAAAATCGCAGCCTGAATTTTCGACAGACGAAAAAAAAACCGCAGAACTTCTCCTACGGTTTTTTTCAAGCTTAATGGCTTAACAGTCAGATCATTTGATCTTACTTGTTTTCCATCTGAGCTTTGATCAGGTCACCGATAGTGGTAGGACCGGAAGCTTCAGGAGCAGTGCTGCGCAGCTCCTTGATAGCCGCTTTGTCTTCAGCTTCGTCCTTCGCTTTGATGGACAGGCTGATGTTGCGGTTCTTACGATCGATGCTGATGATGCGAGCTTCTACTTCTTCGCCTTCCTTCAGAACGTTGGTTGCGTCTTCAACGCGGTCACGGCTGATTTCGGAAGCTTTCAGAGTAGCCAGTACGTCTTCGGCCAGTTCAACGGTAGCAGCCTTAGCGGTTACTTCCTTGATCACACCCTTAACGATGGAGCCCTTCTCGTTCAGGCCAGCGAAGGCGTTGAACGGATCTTCAGACAGTTGCTTGATACCCAGGGAGATACGCTCACGCTCAGCGTCGATAGCCAGGATAACAGCTTCAACTTCGTCGCCCTTACGGTACTGACGTACAGCTTCTTCGCCAGCTTCGTTCCAGGAGATGTCAGACAGGTGAACCAGGCCGTCGATGCCACCGTCCAGACCGATGAAGATACCGAAGTCAGTGATAGACTTGATCTTACCAGCCAGCTTGTCGCCCTTGTTGAAGGAACCGGAGAAGTCTTCCCATGGGTTGGTCTTGCACTGCTTGATACCCAGGGAGATACGACGACGCTCTTCATCGATGTCCAGAACCTGAACTTCAACTTCGTCACCCAGAGCAACCACTTTGGATGGGTGGATGTTTTTGTTGGTCCAGTCCATTTCGGAAACGTGTACCAGACCTTCAACACCTTCTTCCAGCTCAACGAAGCAGCCGTAGTCAGTCAGGTTGGTTACGCGACCGGAAGCACGGGTGCCTTCCGGGAAGCGGTTAGTGATAGCTACCCATGGATCTTCACCCAGCTGCTTCAGACCCAGAGATACGCGGTTGCGCTCACGGTCGAACTTCAGAACCTTAACGTTGATCTCGTCACCAACATTAACGATTTCGCTAGGATGCTTGATGCGCTTCCAGGCCATGTCAGTGATGTGCAGCAGGCCGTCAACACCACCCAGATCTACGAACGCGCCGTAGTCGGTCAGGTTCTTAACGATACCTTTAACTTCCAGACCTTCCTGCAGAGTACCCAGCAGTTCTTCACGCTCAGCGCTGTTTTCAGCTTCCAGTACGGAACGACGGGAAACAACAACGTTGTTACGCTTCTGATCCAGCTTGATTACCTTGAATTCCAGCTCTTTGCCTTCCAGGTGAGCAGTGTCACGAACTGGACGAACGTCAACCAGAGAACCAGGCAGGAACGCACGGATAGTATTAACGTCAACAGTGAAGCCGCCTTTGACTTTACCGGAGATAACACCTTTAACAATTTCTTCAGCTTCGAAGGCTTTTTCCAGCTCGCCCCAAGCTTCCATACGCTTGGCTTTTTCACGAGACAGACGGGTTTCACCGAAACCATCTTCAACAGCGTCCAGAGCAACCTGAACTTCATCGCCAACAGCGATGGTCAGTTCGCCCTGTTCGTTCAGGAACTGAGCTTTAGGGATAACGCCTTCAGACTTCAGACCAGCGTGTACGGTCACCCAGTCGTTGTCGATATCGATTACCTGGCCGCTAACAATAGCGCCCGGCTTCATTTCGATTTCTTGCAGGCTTTCTTCAAACAGATCAGCAAAGCTTTCGCTCATGGTCATTCCTATCAGTTCGACAGTGCAGTCAGAGCACCCTGGTACCAGGATGTTGTTCTGCCTGCCGGCCACACCGCCAGTCAGTGTGGGTTAGTTTCATTCAGTCCGGAGCTGGAAACACTGGCATTCAGCCAATTCCGGACTCTTTGGGGTTAATACAGACAACAACCGGATGTCTGTATTTGAAAAATAACAGGCTGTCTGACACTGCCAGACAGCCTGTTGTTATTATCTAATGCCTGATTAAAAGCTGACTGGCAGCAAGGCCTCAGATAAGACCCTTCTGTCGCATACCATCAAGTATGCGGCTAAACACTTCCTGAATAGTCAGGCGGGTGCTATCCAGTTGCAGAGCGCCTTCGGCCGGTTTGAGCGGAGCCACCTTACGGTTCATATCACGTTCATCCCGTGCCTGAATGTCAGCTAAAAGCCGATCAAAACTAGCACCAATCCCTTTCAGTTGCAACTGGTTTTGTCGACGCTTTGCCCGCTCTTCTGCACTGGCTGTCAGGTAAACCTTGAAGTCTGCGGCAGGGAACACAACCGTTCCCATATCACGACCATCAGCCACCAGCCCCGCTCCGTGAGCAAAGTCACGCTGACGCTTCAACAGAGCAGCACGAACTTTTGGCAGAGCCGCCACTTTCGACGCTTTGGCACCCACTTCTTCAGTTCGCAGATTAGCACCTACCGTTTCACCTTCAAGGATAATGGTCATGCCTTCCTCACCCTGCCCCGGCTCAAACTGGACATCAAGATGACCAGCCAGCACCTCAAGAGAAGACTCGTCAGCAAAATCAACACCATGATTGATTGCTGCAAGCGCTGTCAGCCGGTACAGAGCGCCACTATCAAGCAGGTGCCAGCCCAGCTCCTTGGCAAGCAGGGCTGCGACCGTACCTTTACCTGAACCGCTGGGACCGTCAATGGTCACCACAGGGGCGTTCGCCTTGTACGCTGCTCTATCGCCAGAGTTATGGTCAGAGTTCTGATCAGAAGCCTGTAAGCCCAACTCAGGGTTTTCAGAGTTACTCACTCGTCTTGTCCTTCAACAGATAACTTCAGGCCGGCATGACTGGCCAGCCTGACAAAATTCGGGAATGAGGTGGCAACATTGGCACAGTCTTTAATGCGGATTGCGCCCTGCGACCGCAATGAAGCCACCGCAAAGGCCATGGCAATGCGATGATCTCCATGACTCTCAACCGTACCTGCCGCAAATGGCTTACCGCCCTTGACAATCATACCATCAGGCAAGGCTTCTGCATCAATGCCCAGTGCCTGCAAACCATCAGCCATAGCCTGAATCCGGTCACTTTCCTTGACCCGCAACTCTTCAGCGCCATGCAGAATGGTTTCACCTTCAGCGCAGGCTGCCGCGACAAACAGTACCGGAAACTCATCAATCGCCAGAGGTACAAGATGTTCAGGAATTTTAATACCTTTCAAAGGCGCGTATCGCACACGAATATCTGCAACAGGTTCACCGCCTACCAGTTTCTCGTTGGACAGGGTTATGTCAGCCCCCATGAGACGCAGAATATCCAGCACACCGGTTCGGGTTGGATTGATGCCAACATGAGGAAGGGTCAGGTCGGAACCTTCCGCAATACTGGCTGCTACGAGAAAAAACGCCGCAGATGAAATGTCGGCAGGCACGTCAATTCGGGTCGCTGTCAGTTTATGTCCGCCCTGTACTGCCACCCGCTCGCCATCTACTGCCACAGGATACCCGAACCCGGACAACATACGATTTGTATGATCACGAACAATTCCCGGAGCGACCGTAGACGTCTCCCCTTCAGCGTAAAGACCCGCCAGCAGCAGGCAGGACTGAACCTGGGCAGAGGCTACCGGTAAGTCATAATGAATACCTTTCAGTGCCTGACCACCTTTAATCACCAACGGTGGACGCCCACCCTCTGCGGTTTCAATGCTCGCCCCCATTTCAGTGAGAGGCTTAACCACCCGGTTCATGGGACGCCCGGATAAAGACGTATCGCCCGTCAGGGTGACATCAAAAGACTGCGCAGCCATCAGCCCTGCCATAAGGCGCATAGCCGTACCGGCATTACCCAGATAGAGCGGTCCCGGCGGCTGTTGCAGCCCGTGCATACCCACGCCGTGAATAGTGACCCGGCCATCGTGTGGACCTTCAATATCCACACCCATATCACGGAAGGCCTGCAGCGTTGCCATGGCATCTTCACCTTCCAGAAAACCATCAACAACCGTTTCTCCCTCTGCCAGGGCGCCCAGCATGATGGAGCGGTGGGAAACAGACTTATCACCGGGAACCCGCAGTTCTCCGGTCACTTTGCCACCC
The DNA here is from genome assembly GCF_025562715.2 of Endozoicomonas gorgoniicola. Classification (NCBI taxonomy): domain Bacteria; kingdom Pseudomonadati; phylum Pseudomonadota; class Gammaproteobacteria; order Oceanospirillales; family Endozoicomonadaceae; genus Endozoicomonas; species Endozoicomonas gorgoniicola. The sequence continues at coordinate 1,348,316 of NZ_JAPFCC010000001.1, read as the reverse complement.
GGCTGGGCAACAAAGGTTTGTTGTACTTCATTCATAGTTTCAGTGTCATTCAACGAGGTCATATAGGCTCTTCTTTCCAACATACTGGTAAAATGTTGCCGGGCAGTGGATGCCCGTTCAAAAATACCCAGCATGCGTTGACTGTCTTTATTTATAATGGCGTTTCGAAGCCCTTCAAGACCTTCTGTAAAACGGTCCAGCGCCTGTAAAACAGCGTCCCGGTTACCCAGGGCAATATCATGCCACATGGTCGGGTCACTGCCGGCAATTCGGGTAAAATCCCGAAAACCTCCAGCCGCATAACGAAATATCTCTTGGTTTTCCCGATTACCGGCCAGAGTGTCGACCAGAGAGAAAGCCAGAAAATGAGGCAGGTGACTGGTCAGCGCCAACACCTCATCGTGATGCCCGATATCCATACTGTCAACATGCGCGCCGCAGGCCTGCCAGAGCGACTTAATCAATGCCGTAGCATGAGTGTCGGTGTGCAACAGCGGTGTCAGAATCACTTTATGACCTTTAAAAAGATCAGGTCTGGCTGCTGTTACACCGCTTTTTTCAGAACCGGCGATAGGGTGTCCCGGTACCAGACAGGCAGGCACTTCACCAAACAACTGTCGTGCAGACTCAATCAGTGACCCTTTGCAACTGCCCACATCAGTCACCACCTTGCCCGCCAGCGGCACATCCACAAGCTGTTGAAGCACCGCAGGCATAGCCAGCATGGGAACCGCCAGCATAACAACATCAGCACGACCCACCCCATCGGGCAAATCATAACAGGGGCTGTCAATCAGGCCATTTTCAAAGGCAATATCAACAGAATCGCGGCTACAGTCATAGCCTGCAACCTCATGACAAATCCCTTTCTCTTTCAGCGCAGCGGCAAAAGAACCACCAATCAGCCCCAGGCCGACCACAAGCACCCTGATTCTGTTTATCTGCAATCTCTGAGCGTTCACTACGACACCACTTCTTTTACTTCTTTCAAAGCCTGCAGGAAACGCTCATTTTCTTCCGGCAGACCAATGGATACCCTCAAATGTCCTGGCATCCCATAATTAGCAACCGGGCGAACAATCACCCCTTTTTCCAACAGTTTCTGGTAATAGACCCTGGCATCGCCCCCCGTATCAAAGGTAATGAAATTCCCCATGGAAGGAATGTATTCAAAACCCATTGCCCGCAGGCCAGCCGCTACCGTTTGCAACCCCTGCGTATTCACATCACGGGAACGCTGCAGGTATTCATCGTCATTCAGAACTGCAACCGCCGCGCACTCACCCAGATTATTTACATTAAACGGCTGTCGTAGTTTATTAAGCACACCGGCCATCTCCACACTGGAAACGGCGTAACCAACCCGACTTCCCGCCAGACCATAGGCTTTGGAGAACGTCCGGGTGACCACCAGATTTGGATACTGCTTAAGCAAAGCGACACCATCCGGATAGCGTTCGTCCTGCACATACTCAAAATACGCCTCATCCAGAACCACAATGACATCACTGCGTACCTTATTCAGGAAGCCTGTCAGCTCATCCCGGGTAAACGCCGTTCCGGTTGGATTATTCGGATTCGCCAGAAAAATCATGCGGGTATCGTCCCGCACAGCGTCAGCCATGGCGTCCAGATCATGCCCCCAGTTTCTGGCAGGCACCACAATACTCTCCGCACCTGCCGCTGTAACAGCGATAGGATAAACAACAAAGGCATACTCTGAAAAAACGGCAGACACCCCTGGCTGCAGCCATGACTGAGCCAGAAGCACCAACACATCATTTGAACCATTCCCGAAGGTAATCTGCTCAGGCTGAATCGCCAGTTTCTGACTTAACGCATCACGCAAATTAAACAGATTGCCATCCGGATAACGTGCCAGCTCTGACAGATGTCGTCCAATAGCATCCAGTGAAGACGGTGCCGGACCCAGCGGGTTCTCGTTACTGGCCAGCTTAACAATGGCATCCACGTCAAGCCCCTGCTCTCTTGCCAGTTCTTCTACAGGCTTACCAGGCTGATAAGGACTCAGCGACCTTACACCCGAAACGGCCAGCTCGACAAAATCACATCCCATAAATCACCTGTTAAATTGTTTTACAGCTCACGTTTCTTACAGCACACCCTTAGGATAAGAACCAAGCACATTCAGGTCATTGGCTCGCTCTCCCAGTCTTTCCAGCACAATTTTGATCACCGGGTCATCAATATGCCCGGAAAAATCAATAAAGAATACATAGTTCCAGGTACCACTGCGGGAAGGACGCGTCTCAATTCGGGTCAGGTCGATATTATGTACCTGAAAGACTTCCAGAATAGCGTGCAGGGCACCTGGCTGGTTACGCATACTGACGACGATAGACGTTTTATCAGCACCACTGATCTGCACATCCTGATTGCCAATGATCAGGAATCGGGTTGAGTTGTCAGGCTGATCCTCAATTTTCTCGGCAATCTTTTCCAGACCGTACATTTCAGCGGCCATATCACCTGCAATCGCCGCCGAATTCCACTCACCCTTGATTCTGCGGGCGGCTTCGGCATTCGAGTTTACGGCAACACGCTCAGCCATTGGCCAGTGAGCATCCAGCCACTTACGACACTGAGCCAGTGACTGGGCATGAGAATAGATGCGGGTAATATGATTCCGGCGGGTATTCTCTGACACCAGCATATTCTGATGAATCCGCAGAACCACCTCACCACAGATTTTCAGGTTGGAATCCATAAAACTGTCGAGCGTATGACTGACGACACCTTCCGTAGAATTTTCAACCGGTACTACACCATAATTAACTGCACCGGCAGTCACCTCACGAAACACCTCATCAATGGCTGACATGGGGACACAAACGGCCGAATGCCCAAAATGCTTAACCGCCGCCTGTTGCGTAAAGGTACCCTCAGGCCCCAGAAACGCTACCTTAACAGGCTCTTCCAACGCCAGGCAGGCCGACATAATTTCCCGAAACAGGCGCGCCATTTCTTCGTCGCCCAGAGGCCCGTCGTTACGTTCCATGACACGACGCAGAACCTGCGCTTCACGCTCCGGGCGATAATAGACAGCATCGCTGTCTTCCTGCTGCTTAACCTGCGCCACTTCCTGAGCACATCTGGCTCTGTCACTGATCAGCTTCAGGATTTCACCATCAAGCTTATCAATACTCTTGCGCAGTCCGGTCAGCTTGTCATCTGTCATAGTTATTCTCAGCTCTTTATACTGCAATCAAAGACCTTCAGGCAATCCGGTTACTGCCACCTGAAAGTCGGTTAAATATTCACGCCGGGTTAACCATAACGCCGTTCAAATTCCTGCATAAAACCAACCAGCGCATCAACATGAGTTTCCGGAACCGCATTATAGATACTGGCTCTCATACCGCCTACAGCCCTATGCCCTTTAAGGTACATAAAACCTTCTTTGCCAGCTTCTGCCAGAAAGACAGAATCCAGTTCCGGATCGGCCAGGGTAAACGGCACATTCATACGCGAGCACCAGCAGGGATCAATATTATTGCGGTAAAACCCGGTACTTTCTATCTGACCATACAACTTGCGCGCTTTACGCTCATTAATCTTGTCCATTTCTGCCAGCCCGCCCTGTCGCTTCAGCCATTTAAACACCAGCCCGGCCAGATACCAGGCAAAAGTTGGGGGCGTGTTATACATGGAGTCCTTGTCTGCCTGAGTCGCATAATCCCAGACCGCAGGACAGGCTGAAGATCGTTGTTCCAGAAGGTCGTCACGAACAATCGCCACGGTCAGGCCAGCAGGTCCAATGTTTTTTTGCGCGCCTGCATAAATCACACCAAATTTACTGACATCAATGGGCCGCGACAGAATGTTTGAAGACATATCCGCCACCAGCGGCACATCGCCGGTCTCAGGAATAAACGGAAATTCCAGACCACCAATGGTTTCGTTCGGCGTGTAATGGACATAGGCAGCATCGCTGCTAAAGCGCCACTGCTCCTGCGAAGGCATCTGCCGGAACCCGGACAGTTTGCCATCAGCAATGATGTTGACATTCAGATAACGCTGGGCTTCTTTAATGGCTGACTGCGCCCAGTACCCACTGTTAACATAATCCGCACTTTTTTTACTGCCTTTCAGGTTCAGGGGGACCGCCGCAAACTGACCACGGGCGCCACCCTGCAGAAACAGCACCTTGTAATTGGCTGGAATATTCATCAGTTCACGCAGATCCTGCTCAGACTCTTCTGCCACCCTGGTAAACTCTTTACCCCGATGACTGATCTCCATCACCGATGCACCCAGCCCTTTGAAGTCGAGAAGTTCTTCCCGGGCCTGCTCCAGCACCTCCCTCGGGATAGGCGCAGGGCCGGCAGAAAAGTTGAACACTTGTTTATCTATCGCTGCAGGTTTATCCATAGCTATAGGACCAATAATATTATTCACCATTAACTCTCCAGACTGACAGCCTTCTCAGGCTGTGGTATCCGCCACCTCCCCTGCGGCGACAGACAAAAACGCCAGCATGATGCGCTGGCGTTTTATTCAATCAGACCCTTCAGTCATTCTGCTCAGTAGCGTTGACGTCGGCAGTGTCAGTAGCACTGTCATCAGTCTTCACGTCGGCACTTTGCACTTCAGCTCCTGGCTCTTCCGCTTCCGCTTCCGGGGCATCACCTTCTTCAGGCTCTTCAACCCTGGCAACCCCCACAAGCTTCTCACCTTCCTGAACCTTAATCAGGGTAACACCCTGAGTATTTCGGCTCATCACAGAAATCTCATCAATACGGGTACGTACCAGGGTACCCTGATCGGAGATCAGCATCACCTCTTCACCGTCCTGCACCTGTATCGCACCGACAATATGACCGTTCCGGTCCGTACACTGCATGGAGATCACTCCCTGACCGCCACGACCGGTGATTCGGAAGTCTTCAACACAAGTACGCTTACCAAAGCCATTTTCACTGGCCGTCAGAATCTGCGCGCCTTCCTCCGGAATAATCAGGGAGATCACCCGTTGCCCATCCTGTAGCTTGATACCACGCACACCACGGGCAGTACGTCCCATCTGGCGCACATCGGTCTCTTCAAAACGGATGGCTTTGCCCGCGTTGGACAGCAGCATAACCTGCTTTTCACCATCGGTAATCTGAGCCCCAACAAGCGTATCACCTTCTTCCAGACCCAATGCGATCAGACCACTGCCGCGTGGACGGGAGAACTGTTCCAGCGGCGTCTTTTTCACCGTTCCCCGGGTCGTTGCCATAAAGACATAATGACCCTCAGTGTATTCATCCACTGGCAGCATAGCGGTAATGCGCTCGCCTTCTTCCAGCGGCAGAATATTCACAATCGGGCGACCACGGGACGTGCGACCCGCTTCCGGAATCTGGTACACCTTGAGCCAGTACACCTTACCCTTACTGGAGAAACACAAAATCTGGGTATGGGTGTTCGCCACCAGCATATGTTCAACGTAATCTTCTTCCTTCACGGAAGCCGCTGATTTACCCCGACCACCACGACGCTGAGCCTGATAGGTATCCAGTGTCGTTGTTTTCGCGTAACCGCCGTGAGACAGGGTCACCACCATGTCTTCTTCATCAATCAGGTCTTCAACGGTCAGGTCGCGACGGGAGCTGGTGATTTCGGTACGACGCTCATCGCCATACTCTTCTTTCACCTTCTCCAGCTCTTCGCGAATCACTTCCAGCAAACGGGCAGGACTGGCAAGGATATGCAACAGCTCTGCAATCTTTTCGATAAGCTCACGATATTCAGCCAGCAGCTTTTCGATTTCCAGACCGGTCAGGCGATGCAGCCGCATCTCCAGGATAGCTTTGGCCTGGGCCGGAGACAGGTAGTACTGACCATCACGCAGGCCAAACTGCTCCGGCAGGTCTTCAGGACGGCAGGCATCAGAACCGGCACGCGCTGCCATCTCCATCATATAACCCGGCTCCCAGCCTTTCGCCATCAGTTTTTCCTGGGCTTCAGCAGACGTCGGAGAGGCTTTGATCAGCTCGATCATCGGGTCAATATTGGACAACGCAACTGCCAGACCTTCTACCAGGTGGCCCCGCTCTCGCGCCTTACGCAGTTCATAAACAGTTCGGCGGGTGACCACTTCACGACGATGACGAATAAAGGCTTCCAGCAGCTCTTTCAGGTTCAGAATCTTAGGCTGACCATCGACCAGAGCCACCGTGTTGATACCAAACACGGACTCCAGCTGAGTCTGGGCGTACAGGTTGTTCAGAACCACATCAGCGTTTTCGCCCCGGCGCAGCTCAATAACAATGCGCATACCGTCCTTGTCGGACTCGTCGCGAAGCTCACTGATACCTTCAATTTTCTTATCTTTTACCAGCTCGGCAATTTTTTCGATCAGTCGGGCTTTGTTCAGCTGATAAGGAATTTCGGTGATAATGATGGTGCTTTTATTGCGCTTTTCATCATGTTCAATATCCGCACGGGCGCGGATATAAATCCGCCCACGTCCGGTGCGGTAAGCCTGCAGGATTCCGGCACGACCATTGATAATGGCTGCCGTCGGAAAATCAGGACCCGGGATGTAGTGCATCAGGTCATCAACAGACAGCGTTTCGTCATCAATCAGTGCCAGACAGCCGTTGATCACTTCGGTCAGGTTGTGAGGTGGAATATTCGTCGCCATACCCACGGCGATACCCGCAGAACCATTGACCAGCAGGCTAGGAATACGGGTTGGCATAACGGCAGGAATCTGCTCACTGCCATCGTAGTTGGGTACGTAATCAACGGTTTCCTTATCGAGATCGGCCATGATGTCATGACTGATCTTCTGCATACGGATTTCCGTATAACGCATGGCCGCAGCGGAGTCGCCGTCAACGGAACCAAAGTTACCCTGACCATCCACCAGCATATAACGCATGGAAAATGGCTGGGCCATACGAACGATGGTGTCGTATACCGCACTGTCACCGTGTGGGTGGTATTTACCAATTACATCACCCACCACACGGGCGGATTTTTTGTAGGGCTTGTTCCAGTCGTTGCCCAGTTCGTTCATCGCGAACAGTACGCGCCTGTGTACGGGCTTAAGGCCGTCACGCACATCAGGCAAGGCTCGCCCGACGATAACACTCATGGCGTAGTCCAGGTAGGACTGCTTGAGTTCGTCTTCGATGTTTACCGGAAGAATCTCTTTAGCGATATCTGTCATGGAAACCCAGTCGTCCTTTTGCTTGCGCCTGCCTGTCACCTGTTGGCATCCATTCCGAACCCAGCTCACCCGACAGCTCAGAGCTATTGAGTGAAAGAGGCCTTATGTGCGGCAGACTTGAAACCCTGAGATCGAAAGATGAAAACTGCTTAACCCGGTGTTTACCCAACTATTTATAACAAGAGCGTTATAACAAGAGCGGCATCACGATAAAAAAGGTACAGTTTTGCGTTTCTGTCGGTACTCCGGTTCCGATTCATTCGGTCATCGGGGTTTCAGAGGCAAAACCCGACCTGGATGACCGGCAACAAAATTTGGTGTCAATAAAGGCGAAATAATACCACAGACCAGCCTGAAACTGCGAGTCAAACCCACTTCAGGGCAGCTTTCAAATAAAAACTTACGTGCTACTTCCCACTGCAATGTTGGAAAACACGCAATCTGCTGAGACTTGTGAAAGCAAAACTCTTATCGGTGGCGTAGCTTAAGCTACAAAAACACTGTCAGGTATTGAATGAGTAAGCTTCAGGCTCTGTGCCATTTTATTACCATTCTTCATCCATGAATTCTTGCAAAAGCTCATGCCTGCGTCGGTGCATTTCAGCAATAGGGTCAACAAACAAGTACTCTGGTAGCAGCCGTTTAACATTAGGCGTCAGCTGAGTGTGGCGCTGCTCTGGTGTGGGAAGGAAATGTCCTGAAACATGATTCCAACTGACCAGTCTTCGCCCGCTGAAAACCAGCTCTCCAGCGTATAACGCATCCGCCCCAAGAGTAATGGAGACATGCCCCCTGACTCTTTGCACTTTCCTGTAATTTTCGTTTGTATGACCTGCCCCAACCATGACCTGCTGAGGAAAACTCGCAAGAATGGCGTACATGAAAAAGCCATCAAGCAACGGGGGAGCGACTCTGTCAGAATTTTCAAAAAAAGGACACTGCATCAGAAAGTAGTATTCACCACTTTTTTCCAGCTGAAAAATACAGTTCTCATCGCCGGGCAACTGATCCCCCTGTGCTTTTAAAGGGCTAATCTTGCTTAAGTCGCTAAGCAGTTTTTCTAAATCAGGATACATACCCCCCTCCAGCACCTTCTCAAGCTTAATTCGCACTTACCCATGGCAGACAGATTTATCTTTAAATCCCAGTCTTTAAAAAAGTTAACTGACCTCCGGCATAGCCGGAGGCTTATCAGATTACGCCCTCTAAGGGCTTTTATTGCGCCCAAGGGCGCTTACCAGTCAAGATCATACTGATCTCTATTTCCATCATTCTTTTCTTGATCTCGGATATATGCCCGAACCACTTCTTCATCAAGTCCTACTGTTGAGACAAAGTAACCTCTTGCCCAAAAATGCTCTCCGTTAAAGTTACGCTGCTTGCCTTTGAAATTTTTCGCAATCTCTATTGCACACTTTCCTTTCAGATATCCAACGACATGAGATACCGGATATTTGGGTGGAATACTGATGCACATGTGAACATGATCAGACATCAAATGCCCTTCGAGAATTTTGCAGCCTTTCCTTCTGGCAAGCTCATGAAATATTTCTCCGAGAAACTTTCTCAAATTCCCATAGATTACCTTTCGTCTTCTCTTTGGGATAAAGACAATATGGTACTTACAATCCCAACGCGTATGAGCCAAACTCTTGTAGTCTCTCATTGGTTTTACCTTCAATTTTCTTGGTCGGAAACTGAAGGTTAGCTACTGTCGCTACGGTTAAACCTATGAGAGTCTCCCCGGCATAGCCGGGGGTTTATCAGTGTTAATTATAAATACTGTTCTCACCGGTGCATGAACTATCGCATCGCCGCAGGTATAATCCCCTGAAAATAGAAACAATGATGCTCTATAAAGCTTCTCGATAAAATAGTGGTAATGTCGGAACCCGGACAACTATGATGCATTCTCCAGATTCAAGTAAAGCTAATACAGAAGCCCCTTCACCGAGCCGTTCTGCAAACAACGTTGATCCGGCCGAGATCGCCAAGTTTGAAGAACTCGCCAGCCGCTGGTGGGACAGGGAAGGAGAGTTCAAACCACTGCATGAAATCAACCCGCTGCGCCTGAATTACATCGATGAACGAGTGGGGCTGGCTGGTAAAAAAGTGCTGGACGTTGGCTGCGGTGGCGGCATTCTCAGCGAGTCCATGGTGCTGCGCGGTGCTGACGTTACCGGTATCGATATGGGGGAAGCACCGCTTTCAGTGGCACGCCTGCACAGCCTGGAAAGTGAAGTCTCAGTTACCTATCGCAAAGTCACCGTGGAAGAGCTGGCCGATGAAATGCCCGGCACTTTTGATGTTGTCACCTGCCTGGAAATGCTGGAGCATGTTCCGGACCCCGGCTCGGTCATTCGAGCCTGCAATAAACTGCTGAAACCCGGTGGCCAGATTTTCTTTGCCACCATCAACCGCACCCCCAAAGCCTGGCTGTTTGCCATTGTCGGGGCAGAATACGTGCTGAGGCTGCTGCCCAAAGGTACTCACGAACACGGCAAGTTTATTAAACCGTCAGAACTCCACGCCTGGATGCGAAAAGTGCAATTGCAGCTACACAATATCACTGGCATGGTGTACAACCCGTTGACAAAAACCTATCGGTTAAAAGACGGCGACACGGATGTTAACTACCTGATTTACGGCAGTAAACCTGCTTAATGACATCAGCAACACTGACTCCAGGCTCCCGAAGCGTATCAATGCACTGAAGTAGCTAACTACACCGGAGAGACTATGCCAAACAACGAATATGCCATTGAAGGTGTATTATTTGACCTTGACGGAACGTTGATGGACACCGCCAGTGACTTTGTAACGGTTGTTCACCAAATGCAGACCGACGACCAACAACCTTTACTGGACGCCAGTATCATTCGCAACAACGTCTCAGCCGGTTCCCGCCGACTGGTCCAGCTAGCTTATCAGCTGGAGCCGGGCTCTGAAGAAACCGAGCTTCAGCGCAACCGGTTACTCGACTACTACGACCGGCTGATCAAACAGGCTGACCGCAGTAACCCGGCACAGCTGTACCCGGGCATTCCCGCCCTTCTGGACGCACTGGATAACAAAGGCATTCCCTGGGGCATTGTTACCAACAAGCCCGAACCCTACGCCCACATACTGGTTGAACAAAGCCTGCTGATGCAGCGCTGCCACACCCTGATCTGCCCGGAGAATGTCAGCCAGGCCAAACCAGATCCCGAAGCCCTGTTGCTGGCAAGCAAGCAAGCCAAATGCTCACCGGAAGCCACTATTTATGTAGGGGACCACGAACGGGACATTATTGCGGGCAGGCGTGCGGGTATGTTTACCGTCACTGCTCATTACGGCTACATCACGCCTCAGGAGCAACCGTTCAGCTGGCAGGCCGACCTGGATATCCAACAGGCCAACCAGCTGCTGCCCTGGCTGAATAACCATCAGTGGCACATTCCACGCCATCGTTCACCCCACCCCGGAGTTACTACGGATGTTTAATTACGACGCTCCTGCTGACTTATTACAAAACAAAGTCGTACTGGTCACCGGCGCTGGCAGCGGAATAGGCCGAACAGCCGCCCTGACCTATGCCAGACACGGCGCTACGGTTATTCTTCTGGGGCGAACTATCAGCAAACTGGAAACCGTATACGACGAAATCGAAGATAATGGCTGGCCACAGGCGGCTATTTACCCGATGAACCTTGAAGGTGCCAGCGAACAGGACTACGCCAATCTTGCTGCCACACTGGAGCAGGAGTTTGGCCATCTGGACGGACTACTGAACAATGCCGCCCTGCTTGGCGAGCTTAAGCCGATTGCTCAGTATGATGCGGAAACCTGGCGACGGGTGATGCAGGTTAACCTCACAGCCCCTTTCCTGCTGACCAGAGAGTTACTGCCATTACTGCGCAATGCTGAACAGGCGTCGATCATTTTCACCTCTTCAAGCGTTGGCCATGAAGGTCGAGCCAACTGGGGTGCCTACAGTGTTTCCAAGTTTGCCACAGAGGGGTTGATGCAGACCATGGCCGACGAAGAAGATGGCATCAGCCAGGTACGCGTCAACAGCCTGAACCCCGGCGCTACAGGAACCGCCATGCGCGCTTCTGCATTTCCTGCGGAAGCACCAGACGACAACGCTACCCCTGAAGATATTATGCCCCTGTACCTTTATCTGATGGGCAAAGACAGTCTGGATGCAAATGGCAAGGCTTTTCACGCCCAGCGTTAACCAGAAAAATCAACCGAATACCTGACTGACTCAGGAACCCTCGACTAGTTTTATTCGTCTAATGCTTATCTCAAACGAATCAAAACGGTCGAGGCTCTCATGCTCAACACAAGGCACAACTCCAGAACAGCACCTTTATTCCTGCTATATATAGTCCTTTCAAGCCTTGCTCAAGCCAGCGAATACTCCCAGAAAGACCTGAACGAGGAAATAGTTATTGCCGGTAACTGGCAGCAACATGCCCCGGAATACGACGCCCTGTTTTACCAGGTCTTCAATACTGCCCGACAAAATTTGCCAGCAGCGCTCCAGAAAGCGCCTGAGGGTAAGAAGCTTGCGATCGTCACTGACATTGACGACACCCTGATAGACGGCACCATCTATTTCACCAGCCTTCAGGGTACTGACCAGAGCCGAAGCACAGAACGTTCTATCCGGTGGTGGAGCAACCAGCCGTCCTTTGCGCTGCCGGGAACCGTCCGGTTTTTCAACGATGTACACAAGCAGGGTATTGAAGTCTTCTATATCAGTGGCCGGTTTAATGAAGTCAAAGAGGTGACATTTAATAAGCTTAAAGAGTTTGGCTTCCCGGTCATCGACAAAGACCATATTCTGCTACAGGAAACCACTAACACAACCCTCAGCAAAGAAGGAAAGCGACAGTCCATCCGCGACCGTGGTTATCATATCCTCATGGTCTTTGGCGATCAGCTGTCCGATCTCGGTGAAGCGCCTGACAACGACTATCGGCTGCGACGCCAGTGGGTTATTGACAACAAAGCCCGTTTTGGCAATGACTGGTATCTTTTCCCCAACACGGTCTACGGAGCCTGGGAAGATTCGTTGGCACCCGGTTACAGCAAAATGACACCTCAGGAAAAGCATGAACATCGCCTTGCAGCTCTGACAGATAGCCGCTTTCATGCCATTACCGATAAGGACTATGCCCAGCATCTGACCCTTGCCAGTGTCTGGACACACACTTCTGCCGATTTCACCGCCCTGTGTTATCAGGCTTACAACAGGGCTGAACAACTGATTAACAAGATGCCCGCAGGCAGTTACAACAATCCGGCTATCATTGCTGATATTGACGGAACGGTGCTTGATTTCACGACCATCAGGGCGAACCTTACCAATCCACACGATGAAAGGTCTGCCCGGTTTGACCACAACTGGTTCCTGACCGAGCACCAGCATTCCAGACCGATCCCGGGGGCGGCAGAGTTTCTTAATTCTGCCAGCCAGAAGGGTTATGAAATTTTTTACGTCTCTTCACGCCCGCTTTCAAAAATACCGGACAATGAAGACACTGAAGTAGAAACCGCGACGATTAAAAAGCTTGCAGACTACCATTTTCCCTATGCTGACCGGCAGCATGTTCTGCTGAAGGAAGAACATTGCCCTGCCCGCCACAAAAAACACTGCAGCAAAGATCTAAAACGAGCCGCCATCCAGAATGGTGATATCGACAATAAAAAACATGACATTGTATTGATGATTGGCGACCTGCTGTCGGACTTCAGCCTCACTGAGCAGCAACTTGACCCACGCCTGAAAGAATCGGCAGCGGCGGCGGAATCCCAGTTTGGCAACGATTATATTGTTCTTCCAAACCCTTTAAATACAGTCTGGATGCGGCAGTTTTACAGCATCGAGGCACAAAAACAGAACCGGAGACTCACTCTGATGAGCTGGGAGGAGCTGGCTGAACTCAGGCGCTCCCTGCTTCTGGACTGGCCAGAAAAGTGGTCACGCAATGGTCGTTCTAATTAAATAGCTCATTAAGTAGCTCACATTAACGTCAGGCTTTCGAAATGAATCATCCAAACAAGCTTCTCCAGATTATTTGCCTGTTCCTGTCCCTGAATGTCATCTGCGCCCGGGGGCAGACAGAGGTAAAGTTCACCAATAACAAAGATTTTCTGAACCATAAGCTGACAATCAATCAGAATCTCATAAAGAAGCACTGGTTTCTCTACTACCCTCCAGAGTCTTCAGAAAACAGGGAGCCCGTGAAGGATATGCAAGCCGCACAGATCAACTGCATACCTTCTTCCAAAGTAACAGGCCACCTGCGGTGTTCAGTGATTTACTATCTTCAGGGACGCAAGGAAGACCAGTTTGCCGGCAAAGGTTACGCGTATGAGGTCACAACAGAAATAAACCCCGGGATCAGCTCTGAATCCGAGCCTTTTGAAAAAGACCTTAAAGCAGCCAGGGTTCACAGCAGCAAACTGACAGATCCTGTTTTAATCCGCTACAAAGGCTACAGCTTCGTTATTGGAAGAAAACCCCGCACTACTGATAACGGCAAGCTCTTATTTAATGGCGTCGGGCTGAGCATGAAAAGTGATCAGGAATCAGATGAGTTAAACGGCTGGACAGTGCTTGACGACATTTCATTCTCAAAATCCGACGATATTGTCCCCGAGGTGTTCTGGAAAATTCGTGGTAATCATTTAGTGCTAGGAGGGCGCCAATGGCGTCAGATGACCAGCACCGAAGCAAGCTATGAAGTTAGTACCGCAACGTATATGAAAAAGACCAACTGGGTACTGCAGATTGAAAGTGCAATAAGCCTTTACAACGAACAAAAACACAACAGCCATGCCCTGAGTGAGTTCAAAGCCAGTATTTCAGAAGCATTCAAAGATTTTGAAGTTTCCCCTATAACCTGGCAGGAAAGATCCTCCTTTGCTGACAGCATTATGGACTCCACTAACTATGTAGCTCTTCAGCCGGATATTATTTTCTATGAGAACACCCCTGATCTGACTATGGTTCACCTGCGTACACGCATCGAATTTCCTGACAACAGCGCCAGAAAACAAGCACCGGCCATGTTTGCAGAACGTAATGGTACCGCTTATTCAGTGATCCTGAAGTGCGATACTCCCCGGGGCAGAATGACCTGCAAGCCTCTGTCTGTTTTTGATAATCCATGGACTAAAAACACTCTGCAGACATTTAACGGCAATAATAAACAGCTTTACTTTATCGGCAACATCGCTCCGTCCAGAGTGTTTAATCCTGGCGACAGAAGCCAGCTCTTCTTATATAAAACCGATTTATACAAAAATTTCACTGCTAATGAGTTTTCATCAAACATCATTCACCAACGCTATACCCCTGCTTTACTAGAGGTTCCCCCAGCTGCCTCACAGTTTGATTCTGATACCACCTTCCCGTTTTTTGACCCACTAACGACCAATGACCCTGAGCAGAAATGCGCTCTGTTTGTGACCACTGTCAGAACCAGTACACATTCCACAATTGCCATCCTCTGCCTGGATAAAGACGGGCTGTAACCCCCTGCCTGCCAGGGATTACTGCTGAAAAAAGCTTCTGAATGCACAGGGCAAGTCAAGCCCTGTTGCTATCCTATATAAGAGCCTGAAAAGAATATCTTTAATATCATTGAGTTATAGAGCAATATGGCACAAACCATTCAGTCAGGGGGCATTTCGCCGGGCATTCAAGGCTTAAGCCCTGATGTATCACCTTCACCTGTAAAAAATACTCATGCATCTTCAATAAATCGATACGTGCGGCCTGCAGCAGGCAAACGCATCAAGCGCCCTGCTCCACCTCCTCCCGACTCTACAGAGCCTAAAACCCTGAGTCAGCGACAAACAGCCAAACTACCTGATGATCAGGTAAAAACCATATTGCCGCGCCCACAATCAGCTATTCAGCCAAACGCTGAGCCCTCATCTCAAGAACGTCAACTTTCCAGCAAATTAGATGCACTGAACAACCGGCTTGAGCAAATAAATAAAAAGCCCATTGAGGTGCAGGACAAAAAAACCGTCTCTGAACACAAAAGCCAGATAAAAACTCTGAATGCACAGGTTAAAAGTGCCAGGTCAACGGTTAGCGATCTTCATGGCCTTATCAAGGAGATGGAAACAACTCAGCCGCCTGTTTCCCAAAACGTAATAATGAGGGCAAAAGGAAAAGCACTGACCGCCAGAAATACTCTGACAACAACAGAATTCAAATTAAAAGATGCAAAAGCAAAACTGGCATTTTTCAACTACAAGAACAAGCAGCAATCAGAACTCAGTAAAAAACACCAACATTTGCAACACGATTTCGACCATTTAAAAGCTAATATAGACACAAATGCAACTTCATCAAAAGCACACAAGGTCATCGTAAAGTTCTTTGAAAAGCAAGTTTCCATCGCAAAGTCTGCTTTAAACAATGCGGACAAGTTAATTAAGGCTGAAAACAAAGCACACGAAAACAAAGTCGATATGGGCGATACATTCAGAAACGATGTGCAGAATATACAGACTGATATTAAGAACAGAAAACTGCCGCAACTGACAAGGGAGTTAAAGAGAGCTAAAAAGAACCTGTATGAAGCCAGACACCGGGAAGACAATATAAAGAAGCAGGAGATACAACAAAAGAAAGAGCAGAAAACACTGAAAACAGCACAGAAAAAAGCAAACGAACAACAGAAGGCTAACCAGGAAAAAACAAATCAGCAACCTCAACAGACTGAAACAGGCAAACGACCCACTCCTCCTCAACAGCAAAGGCAGGAAGCGGTTACAGCTACTCAGACTAACCAGCAACCAGGCACAGCCAATGACTCGCGCTACAAAAACATTGTCAAGGGTATGCCTCTGAGGATGCAGAGCTTTTTGAAAGGGACGGAGGGAATGCCCGCAACGTACCGACCGCTTAAAACCGTGATGGGGATGGCAAAAACCCCAAATGACTTTAAACAGGCTCTGGCCGATATTCAAGAATCAGTAAAAACCAGCACAATAGACAGACAAACCGCTGCCCGGTTACGCACCGAGCTTTGTCAGATGGTCGCAAAAAAAATGACTGACCCGAATTTTGTAAATAAAATTGATAATACATTTGCCAGACACATGATGTACGGTCCGCACCAGGAAACAATGCTCGACAACTACGCAACCTCTGTACAAGAACTGGCTAACAGGGCTGGCAGAGAATAATACACGGCTACAGCATGAGCCAGTTTATCAGCCAGAACACCACAACCCGATGAGTTAAAAGTAACCAGCCAACACAGATATACCCCCAGAACTCCTCAGAATCCCTGTATTAATACGCAACCTTCCAGCCTGACAACAACAAAAAAACTTTACGCCTCGATGGCTGTTTTTCATAATCAACTATTAACCAACATTCATACCACGTAAGCCGCTATAACAATGGGGCTTATCTGATTATCGGAGTCAGGATTGAACCCCACCCGAGACATTCCCGCGCTGGTCAGCAAAATTCTGGCCAGTGGTCAGAAAATTCTTCTTCAGCCTGCGGATATTGCCTATCTGGCTGCACTCAAATTCTGGAAAGACCAGGAGTCCCAGCCCGAGTTCAGTGAAGAAGAGTTGCATCTGGTGTTTGAGACCGTTGACCGGCAAGGCACGGGCAACCCGGAAGACAGTCGTCAGCGACGCTGCAACGACACAATTCGTCGCCTGCTGGGACAGCATCTGCTGATCTGTCTGGAAAGTGGAGGACGACGCCCACACGCTTATCTGCTGCCCCCGGTGTCTGAGCAGATTGTCGAATCCATCTGCATCGGCTTTGATGCCTCGCAAACGGCTCTGCGCACTTTATTTATGACCATTTCCAGGCATTTAAAGGAAATTCGTGACGCAGCCAGAGCTGGCGGTAACGACCAGTTCTGGAAACTCCAGGTTGAAGCCCCACTGGATGTTACCGTCCGGCAGCTGGTCACAGCCATTGACCACCGCCAGCGCCAGCTCGACACCGAAGCGATTGAGACCCGTAAAGAGGTCGTATCACTGCTGAAGCACGACTGGCAAAATGCCATGTCCCGTTGTGAAAATCTGTTGGTTGATACCCAGGAGCGACTGCAGGATTTACAACAGTTACTATTGGCTTCCTGCCACGAACTCCGGCAACTGCTCGAAAGCATAGGTCAGCATTGTGAACAGGTGCAGCGTCTGCCTGCCGTTCAGTCTGTTGTTCGACTGGAACACCATCTTGACCGTATTGAACACTGGAGCAGCGAACGACTGGAACACTGGGAAAACTTCCATCAGCGCACCCACCAGTATCTGCGTCAGTTTATCAATATGGATGAGCGCAAGGCGCTGATGGAGCGAACACTGGACGCCTTGCAGCGTTTCGGGCAGCAGCCCTGGTTTTTGCGCTGCGCAGATGATGAGCCGTTAACTCGCCTGCGGGAAATTGAAACCCTCAGCCGCCAGCAGGACAACACAGGCATCATTGATGAAGACGACATCATTACCGAAATGGATGACCTTGATGCCATGAAAGAAGAAGTGATCAGCTGGCTCAAAGCCCTTGTAAACGACAAAGGTTATCTTCCCAGTTATGAAGAGGCCATGTCCCTGCTGGCCAGCGAGGTGCCTGCTTACCGTCTGCATCAGTCCGCAGGCTGGCTGTTTGAAGCCATGACCCGGCTGGGAAACCAGCAGGACAGCAAAAGAATACCTGACACAGTCTGGCATGAAATTCTAACCGGCTTTGAAGTAGAAAGCCTGACGCTGGACAGCAATATGCACCCCACCAAAACAACGTCAGAACACAAAGACAGAGAGTTCGCCCTTGAACACTGAAGACCCTATTGTTGAAACACACAGCACGGAAACGCTGAACAATACGCCCTACAACAATCTGGCTGACATTATTAATGACGACCAGTTTGCGGCACTGGACAGCCGCCTGCGCCGTGGTGAACACATAGACAGCCGCCATACCCATTTTTACGCAATGCTGCAAAATGGTGAACACTGGCTGACCCTTCATTATCGACGCTACGGAGTCGACCTGGTCAGGGCTCAGGAAGATTTTTATTACCTGCGCCCCAATCTGGGCAGCAAAAACCTTATTCGTTCCCGAAAAATAGACGAACTTGGAATGGTAACAGGTCAGCTGCTGGCGCTTTACCACCTGGACCCGGAACAACTGGAAGGCAGTGGCTGGATAACGGCCGATGCGATCTATGAACGGCTTCGTATGCTGATTGACGAAGAACGACTGGCAAAGCTGCTGGATCGAAAAAAACTGGATACCCAGCTGGACCGGGACAAGGGCATGGAGGTTCTGAAACGAACCCTGCGCCAGCTGGCAAGACTGGGCATGATCCGTCTGGAAGGCATTCGGGCTGACCAGATTCAGACTCAAGGCCCGCTGATGCGCTTTATAGAGCCTGTACGTTCAGCAGCCATTACAAAAGAAGCGCTGGAGAAACTGGTGGCCACTGGCAGCGCCTGCCTTGAAGCGGACGATGAAATGGCAGACGACGAACACTCTGTATTGCCCAATCAGAAACAACCTGACTCAGACCAGAAGGCAACAGAGCCACAACAGAAACAGGAAGTCATTGAGGATGCCCATGCATGAGCCAGAGCAATAAACGCACAACAATCAAAAGCCTGACACTGGTCAACTTCAAGGGTATATTTTTCAAAACCCTGTCCATGCACCACCTGATGAGTAACCTGATCGGCCACAATGGTGCAGGCAAAACCACCGTCATGGGCGCTCTGCTGATTAACCGGGTACCAGACAACCGTCTTATTCGTCTGCGTAACAATTCCGACAGCGGCTCCGACCGCAGCGATAACGGCGTCTGGGGACGTATTGACCAAGGCGTCTGTTACACCGTCGTTGATTATGAACGTTATGACGGCAAACGGGTCATTGCCGTCGTCCAGCTCAAACGTCTGGGCAAACCCAGAGTAGAGATCAAACTCTCGGCTATTAACGGTATCGATCATGATATCCCTGTCCGCGACCTGTTGATGAAACCAACCGGAGAAGGTCGTTATGAACCTATCGAAGGCAAGGCACTGAAAGGCCATATTGCACGACTGGGCGGCACACTGGAAAACTTTAAGTCGCTGGGATTGTACATGGCCTGGCAGTTTGAAAACCGTATACTGCCCCGTCGCATGGACAGCAGCCAGGATCGCCAGCGTTATTATCGCATGCTGGAAACCAGCCTGTATGGCGGCCTGTCCTCAGAGCTGCAAAAAAGTCTGCGGGATTATCTGCTGCCATCAGACAGCAATGTTCGCACTTCTGTCAGTTCCATGCAGAATGCCCTGCAGGAAACCCGCAATACACGACAGCAGATTGATTCGAGCCGTGGCAAGCGGGAGTTTATTAAAAACGTTCTCGAATCCAGCTACACCCTTGGTGAAAATACACTGGCACTGGCAGAGCAGCGTCATACCCGGTTACAGCAGCAGTTGCGTCATACCCGGCAGCAACAGGAGACACTGAAGCTTGAACTGGAAGGCGGTCAGCAGCAGATCGACACGCTGGAACACCAGCTGGAGCAGTTGAATACAACCCGTGACCAGCTCAGCCAACAGGAGCATCAAACCCGAACCCGACTGGATCAGTCCAGAGAGCTTGAGCGGCTGCACAGCGAACAGGAACAGCTGACCCATGAAATAACCAATCTCAGGGAGTTCCTGAAAGAACAGCACGGCCATCAATCTCTGCTGAAAGAACAGAAAGCCCGTCAGATGAAGGTTGTTACCGAGCTGGATGAAGACCTGAACGGTCTGGTAAAACAACTGTCTGATGCCAAACAGGCGTATTCTGAAGAGCTGCGAAAAGCAGGCCTGTATCAGGAAGCCATTCGCAGCCTGGATGAATCCCGCCTGCTGCTAAATGAACCTTCACTGGACAGTGAGAACCTTGCCCGCTTTGTACAGGATATTACAACAGAGCGTGAAAGCCTGCAGGACAGCTATTTCAGCCAGAAACCAATGCTGGAGCAGATGGAACTTATTCGTCAGCGATTTGATCAGGCTCAAGCCATTTTACGTTCCTTTTTATGCTCCTCCGATGATACCGCCGAACAGACCATCACTGACGACAAGGTGGCTCACGCGGCAGACCAGTGGTTGAATACTGGTCGGGAAAAACGACAACTTGCCAGTAAACTGCCACTGTATAATCAACAACACCGGAATCTGAAACAACAATTCCAGCGTCGTCACTCTCTGATCAATGAGATAAAACGACTGCCAGAGTCCTGGCAAGGTTCGCTGAAAAGTACAGACAGCTGGCTGACCACGCTAGCACAAGCCAGCGAACAACAGGCAGAGCAGACTGCCCTGAAAGAGACCTGTGACTTTCAGTTGCAGGATAATCGCGTGCGGGAGATGCAACTTCGTAATGACCTGAAGCGGGCAATAGAAGACCATCGTCAATGGTCGAATGTCCAGCAACTGAGTGACGCTTTCCTGAATCTTCTGCCTGAACAATCCCTGACCCGGGCAGAAGACCTGACCCATGCCCGCCAGACCATCAGCTCAGAGCAGCTCACCCTTAACCGGCTGGATGTAGAACAGGAAGAACAGTTAAAAACCACCCGCAACCGATTGCGGGGGCTGGAACAGCTGGAATCAGAAGACAACTCACAACTGCAACGACTTGCTGAGTTGACCGGAGGGGAAATTGTCAGTCGCTACTTTGACGATGACGATATTTCCATTGAGGAGGCTGCCTGGCTCGAAGCAAAAATGGGACCGCTGCGACAGGCTCTGATGGTTCGGAATATTGAGGCTGCCGCTGCCATTATTCGCAGCGAAGCAGAGCGCCCGGAACATGTATGGCTGATGCAGGGCGCTCCCGGAAACAGCTTCAGTGAAGACGACTTTATCAATGCTCCACTGAACCAGCCGGAAGACGGCTGTGTACTGGTTACCCTGTCTGACAATATTGCCCGAATCAGTAAAGAACCAGAGTTCCCGACTATTGGTCGTCTTGCCAGGAAGAAAGAACGACAGCGACTGATTGATCTGGAAGAAGAACTACTGGATAAACGACAGGCTCTGGCTGTGAGGCGTAAACAGCTACAACAGGCCAGTGAAATTCTTGATAAGCTGGCAGCCGTTGGCCTCTGGCTGGGCAAAAATGAACCTCCGGTGCGCAAGCTGGAAGAACAGCTCCAGACACTTGAAAATACGCTTCACTCCCTCACCCACCAGCAAAACCAGTTGCAGCAACAGTTAAACAGTCTGCTACCCGTCATTCAGTTTCTGGAATATCGCCAGTCCGACGCCAGCCTGCTTGAGCTGGATCAACTGGAAGAACAGATCGGGAAGGTTGAAGAACAGCTGGAACTGGCGAACACAGCGTGCGAATGGTTGAAGCATTTCGACCAGCCACTCAACCAGCTTGAACAGTTGCGACTTTATCTGGACAAACCTCCGGTCGCTGACGTCAGTCAGTTACGTCAGCAACTCAACGACATGCAGCTGAAAATCAGCCTGTTGGGCAAGCAGAAAGACCAGCTGCAAAATACCGAACAGAAACTGCCCTATCTGCGCTTTAAAGAATCTGAGTCACGTAAACATCAAACCAGCGACCTGCAACAGCAAATCCGGCAGGAGTGGGAAGAAAAAGATTCCCGTAAGCGCTTTCAGCAACAGGAGCTGGATCAGCTGAGTGATCAGCTTCAGGCACTGGACAAAAATATTGCGACTGACGAAGAGATCATCAAACGTAATGAAGGCCAGATTCTGCTTAAACAGAATCAGGCAAATGGCATCCCGCTGGAATGGTCTCCCAATCTGGTAGATGAGCATCAGGAAGCTCTTGAACAACTGCTCAGCAGAAAAGACGAACACGATCATTCTGCGCAGACCCTTTCTACTACTCTGGCAGACCAGAAACTTCAGCAGAAGCAGCGGGAAGAACAGGCTTCGGTCAATGACTCAAAACTGGCAACCCTTGAGCCTGCAAGTCAGTCCGCAAGTCAGGGCTGGGCAGAGATCCTCCAGCATGCACAGGACACCAGCTTGTATACTCGCCTGTATAAACAGCATTTACAGGAAAACGACGCTGATCTTCTGGTTAACCACATCGCCAATGCCCGGGCAGCACTGCAAAATGCATTGAAGTCAGAAAGTCATTCGACGTTGTATCAACAAATCCGTGACGCAGAAACCAGCAATCTGCCACTGTTGTTCCACCTGGTATCGGCAACACAGGTGCTGCTCAATGAACGCATGGATAAAAGTCTGGCTACAGCCGATGACCCACTGCAGGCTTTGAATCAACTGGAAGAGCATCTAACTAAGCTGGAAACACGCCTCGCCGATGCCGAATGTCGTTTTCTCACTGAGTCCGACAGCATGGGGCGCAACATTGAGCAGAAAATAAATATGCAACGGCGGCAGATTATGCAGCTGAACTCAGCCCTGTCGAGCGTCCATTTTGGAACTATCAGGGCGATTAAAGTGGAGCTGGAGGTTATTGAAACCCATGAAAAGGTGTTAAATGCCCTGCAGAACCGCTTTTACGGTGACCTGTTCAAACAGTCAGACCTGAGCATTGAAGACGCACTGGCAGAAGTCTTTAAAAAAGAGACCGGTGGCAGCATAACCGGTGAGCGTCTGCTGGATTACCGGGAGTACATCCGCCTTAAAGTGCTGATCAAGCGTGCTGGCAGTACGCAGTTTGAACCCGCCAACCCGACCAATCTTTCCACCGGTGAAGCGATTGGTACTGGCCTTGCCGTTCTGACAATGGTTCTGCACTCATGGGAAGTTGCCACCCAGCGCAACCACCAGAAAGGTCACTGCGCCAACCGGCTGCTGTTTCTGGATGAAGCAGCACGTCTGGATGCCAGAGCGCTTGCCACGCTGGAAGAGTTGTGTGAAAACCAGTCGCTGCAACTATTAATTGGCGCACCGGATAATGTCCAGCCAAAAAATGGCGTCACTTATCGTATGGTTCGGTTAATGGAACCACGTGAGCATGTTATTTTCTCTGCAGTCAGAGGAAAACTGCCCACTGGAGAAGCCGCCTGATAACAGCCTTTCCAGCTGGCAATTCAACTGCTGACTGGAAAGGCACCATGTCGTGAAACCAGCCCCGCATAACAGAGATAAACATTAGGTAGGGCGGGGCTATTGCCCCGTCCTTCCCACAGAACCGTGCGTACGGACCTCGTACACGGCTCCTGCACTCTCTATCCCTTAACAATAAGGGGCAAGAACGCCCGTTTTAACGCCTTCCAAATTGAACAACTTTATCTCATTGAACCAGTTGTTCGGCATGGCTAAATGCGACAGGGGACTGCACGCATTTCTCCATGAACGCATTTTGATGTACTTAAATGGTGGCTTGTAACCCAGTTGCTTCAGCCGACGATGCAGCTTCGCTGGTTTCTTCCACTGTTTCAGTTGTAAACATCTCAGCCTGCGCCTCATCCATCCTGTCAGCCGTTTTAATTCACGACTACAGTTCGCTATCCTGAAGTAATTAGCAAATCCTCGTATCACAGGGTTCAGTTCTCGGATTACTCCTTCAAGGTTCGTTCCCCGATTCCTTTTCGTGATTCGCTTTACCTTTGCTTTCAGTGCGTTGAGCTTCTTTTCCTGTATGCGCGTATAGCTGCTCAGGATTTCAACTCCCAGAAATTTCACACCCTCGCCGCTATGGGCTATGTGTGTTTTATTCTGGTTGACCGTCAGTTTCAGGTCTTGCTCCAGTACTTTGGTCGCCACTTTCAGAGCGTTTTCTGCCGCTGCTTTGGAGCCACACAGAATCAGGATATCGTCCGCATAGCGGACAATCCTGTGCTTGCGTCGCATCATTTCCTGATCAAACGCATCAAGATAGACGTTTGAGATTAAGGGACTGATCACTCCGCCCTGTGGACTGCCTGTTTCCGTGGCTTCCAGTTGATAGCCAACCATCACCCCGCTTTTCAGGAACATTCTGATCAGGTTCAGGATGCTTCCATCTGCCACTTTGTGCCTGAACGCCTTGAGAATTAACTCGTGGTCGAGTCGGTCAAAGCATTTGGACAAGTCCATGTCCACCACCCAGCGTCTGTCGTACTTTCGTATGAACAGGGTCGCCTTGGTAATGGCTTGATGGCAGCTTCGATTCGGTCTGTACCCATAGCTGGACGGGTGGAAGTCCGGATCAAAGATCGGGGTCAGGATATTTAGAAGTGCTTGTTGGACGATTCGGTCTTTTACTGCGGGGATTCCCAGCAGACGCTTTCCACCGTCTTCTTTGTCGATTTCTACACGCTTTACCGGTAGCGGTTTGTAGCGCTTTTCCCGCAATTCAAGCAGTAACTGTTCAAGATTCCCACGCAGATTCGAGGCGTAGTCGCTCAGGCTCTGCCCATCTATTCCGGCCGCACCTTTCGCTTTCCATACCTTTTTGAATCCGTTGTAAAGCGCTTCCATCGTCAGCAAGCGCCCATACAGGCTATAATATACTCTCATCAGTTACTGTCTCACGACAGACAGATTGCGCCATCCTTCTACTGTGGCCGGATTCTTCATGGACATTCACAGGCGTTCTGGCTCAAGGCAATCTACCTGCTACCTGTCCTTTACTCCCGAGCGCGGCTCTTTCTTTTAGCAGGATTGTTCCCAACCTCACCAGCCGAAGATGTCCTGCCTCGTCAGGCAGCTTGTGCGCTCACAGTGTCATTCCTGCGGTCTGACTGTTCTTTAAGAATGCTTCACCCCTTCGCAACATCTGCCGCTTTTGACGACACATGCCCTACAGTCACTCTGGCTGTAGTCATTCCGGTTTTGCCCTCCGAACGGTTACCCGCCTTCACAGGCCGGAATTTCATCACTACTACAGGATCATCTGCCACCTCACACCACTGTTACCCTTGAGTTTCCTCTTGCGATAACAGCCCCTGAGATTCAGAGATTGATGCCAGGCTTCCCCAGTTACTAAACGGTTCCCCGTCAGAAATGCCACCCTCAAGCACAGAGTTGGGACTGACTGAGTATCGGGCTTTGCGCTATTTCGCACGCTTGCCGCTCCCAACCTGCCGAATCAGGTTCGCTTGCGCTGTGTACCTCTGACTTCCTATGGCTTCCTTCAGACCCAACCGTTGGCCAGTTACGCCCTTGCCATTCAGATTGCCTTCCCCTCAGTCGGGGCGGCTCAGGCTTCTTTCAGCCTGACGGGTTTGCCCGCTTCGCTGGGCAAACGAAAAAAGCCCTGCTAACGAATCAGCAGGGCTTCTAATATGGCGCGCTCGGGAGGATTCGAACCTCCGACCGCCTGGTTCGTAGCCAGGTACTCTATCCAGCTGAGCTACGAGCGCGCAAAACTTTTTATCAAACATCGTTCATTAAACTGTATGGCGGTGAGGGAGGGATTCGAACCCTCGATACGCGTTAACGTATACACGCTTTCCAGGCGTGCTCCTTCAGCCACTCGGACACCTCACCGTTTTTGTGGTTCGCCTCAGCAGCGAACGAGGCGTAATGTATAGAAACGCCGGTCAGTTCGCAACCGCAAATCGTTAAAATTCGGAAAATAACCAGCAAGTCATTTTTCTGACAAACATCTGATATCGTTAGAAAAAATGTCCGTTTTCAACTTCTCAGCCGACATTCACCACCCAGCATGACATTTTCCTAATACCTGCTATCTATTATCAGATAAGCAAATATCAAGAAGCCTTGTTATGCCTCCTATTCAATACCGCTCTCAGGTCATGGATCATCTCGGTCTAGTGGCTGGAATGTGCAAAGAGCTGGGCATTGCCGACCATATCGACAGGCGCGCGCCCAAAGTATCTGACGAATGGAACATCTCCCACGGTGAGGCCGTTGTCGCGATGATTATCAATGGCCTCGGCTTTACGGGGCAGTCTCTCCACATGTTCCCTCAGTTCTTCTCCAATAAACCCCTCGATAAACTGATCAGAGAGGGGATTGAGCCCGAGCACATAAACGACAAAGTTCTTGGAAGAACACTGGATGAACTGTTTGAACTGGGTGTCAGTAAAGTCTATTTTGAGCTGGCTATCAAGGTGGCTACGCATCTCAAATTGCCATGTGATGCACTCAACCTTGATGGCACAGGATTTCACGTCGATGGCCGTTATAACAGCGAGGAGGAAGTCAGTGACGAAGACCTCAATTGCATCAGGCTTTGCAAGGGCTACAGCCGAGATCATCGTCCTGATCTGAACCAGGCCATATTGCTCCTGCTGACCGAAAACCGGGCAGGCATTCCGATGTTTATGAAAGCAGCCAGCGGTAATGTGACGGACAAGACCAGTTTCAAACAAGTGGTTTCTGAGCATATAAAGAGCTTCAAAGCGGCACTTAATGCCCGTTACTTCATCGGTGATGCCGCATTGTATGTGGCTGAAACCGTTCAGGAACTGAGTCAGCAGGATCAGTTGTTTATCTCCAGAGTTCCTCTCAACATTGGTGCAGCCAAAGAACTGGTTCAAAGTGCGCCATTGCGCTCAATGGTTGAGGTTGAAGGGTTTGAGCATTACGAATCTGTAGAAACTCTGTCTGACTATGCAGGTGTCGTACAACGTTGGGTACTGTTTCGAAATAATCAAAGCCAGAAAACAGAACAGAAGACACTGACAAGGCGTATGCAGAAAAAGTCCCTGAAGGAATTCAAGGAACTTGAGAAATTGGGCAAGAAGCCATTCTGTTGCGAATCGGATGCCATGGAAGCTTTCAAGCTATGGCAAAAACAGTCCGTATACTGCCAGGCTGAACCTGAGATCATCGAGAGTCCCTGCTATAAAACCAAAGGCCGTCCTGCTGATGGGACAGTTCCCGACCACTATGAATATTATGTGACAGGCTCCTGCGCGGTTGCTGTACAGACTCGTCGTGATGCAGAAGCATCGTTGGGTTGTTTTGTTCTGGCAACCAACGATACAGATACAGCCCGGCTTGACGCTGGCGAACTACTGAGGACGTATAAATCCCAGCAGCAGGTTGAGAGAGGTTTTCGCTTCCTGAAGAGCCCTGATTTTCTGGTGTCTTCACTGTATCTCAAAAAACCTGAGCGTATTGAGGCCCTGTTAATGGTGATGACACTCTGCCTTATGGTCTATGCTGCAATTCAGCATCGAATCCGCTATGAACTGAAAAGGCAGAGCCGAACGTTCCCGGACATGAAGAAGAAACCAGCCCAGAACCCAACGGGCAGATGGGTTTTCCTGTGCTTTGATGGGATTCATGTGCTGTCGGTTAACGGGACGGAGAAACACATGGTTGGAATATCGGAGAGGCAATCGACGATCATTTTTATTTTGGGCTCAACGTACCAAGAAATTTATTCCTGAATAGGGTGGTGAATGACGGTCTCAGCCTATGGAAAGTCCGTCTTGTACAACAGTAACAACACTGATTTAATGGGCGTTCATTTTCTGAAAGGTTTCTGCCTGCTGTTCAATGAATACCCTAGCCAGTATTCCCGCAATTCACTCCCACACGCTACACACGTTGCCGGAGTACACCCCCAGGGCTCTGGATCAATACAATCTTCAGATCTGGCATAATCGGTATAACTGTTCACTTCATACCTGGTTGTCACAGGCAAAAGTTAAAACAGGCAAAAGTACCGTCTCTACCTGTTTCATCCTTTATATCGAATACAGAGACTACTGTCGCTGCAGCCGTTACACAGAGTTCAGTTTCAGTACCCTTCATGAAGCCCTCGAGTTTCGCACCCGTCAGGCAGGCATTGTTGAACTTCAGGGCATCAGCCCTCAAATGACCCAACGCTACCCTGTTAAAACTGAACCTCAGAACGATGAACCGGGTTGTTGAAGAAACGCCAGCTCTTCTGCTGTACTCTCTCTGCCGAGAATGGCATTGCGGTGAGGGTAGCGACCAAACTGTTGCACTATATCCCGATGCTGTCTGGCAAAATCCAGAGAACCGGACAAATACTCTTTCAGTTGCCCGTCAGCCTGGTCTGCCAGCCGGGTAAACTGTTTAACACAGTCATTCTGATCCGCCAGATTTTCGCTGTGCATCAGTGGCATAAAAAAGAAAGATTGCCAGAGTAACGGCAGCTCCCGATAAGCACCACCTTCAACACCTTGCCTACACAGTTCAAGTGCTTTCTGGTCGTACTGAAAAGCCCGGGGTTGATCACGAAACATGTTGCGGGGAAACTGGTCAAGGCAGATGATCGCGGCTAACCGACCTTCAGCCCTTTCCGACCACTTATCGCCAAGCCCCTGATGCACGTCATTAACCAGCTCCAGAAACCGGGATGTTATTTCTGCATCCACATCACTGTCTTTATGCCACCAGCGTTTAAGCTGTGCCTTTCCAAGGGCTTCGCCGCCAAACCAGAAATCCAGAACCTGCTGACTGTTCATTATTTTGCCTCCCTCAGGCATGACATTTATCGATGGCAAGCACGATTCAGTAAACCATACTTAAATTCAGTCTCCATTGAAAATATCCAGAATGACTCCAAATAGTCATTACCCTTTCCAACAAATCAAACCGGTTACCGAACATCATGACAGACCAGGAATCTACCGATCCAGAAGTTATTTCTGCTGATGAGCAGGATGTAGAAGCAGGCACCACACTGGTTCTTCCTGAACACGCTCTTCCAGACAAACTTTACCTGATACCTGTATCCAACCGTCCATTCTTCCCTGCACAGGTTCAGCCACTGGTATTCAGTAGCGAAGACTGGGAAGAAACTCTGCAACGGGTTAGCCAGAGCCCCCATAAGGTGGTGGGTCTGAGCTATGTAGCGGGTATGCCGGGGGATGGCAGTAAGGTTGATCCGGAAGATTTTCCGGAGGTTGGCTGCACCGTAAAAATTCATAATGTAGTGGGTGAAGGTGACCAGATTCAGTTTATCGCCCTGGGCATGCAGCGTTTCCGCATCAAGCAATGGTTACGCAGACGTCCTCCTTATCTGGTTCAGGTGGAATATCCCGAAAATATTCAGGACGACAGCGACGAAATCAAAGCCTATGCCCTGGCATTGATTCAGGCTATTAAAGAGTTGATTCCGCTGAACCCGCTCTACAGCGAAGAGCTGAAAAACTATCTGAACCGCTTCAGTCCCAAAGACCCTTCCCCACTGGCCGACTTCGCTGCAGCTATCACCACCGCCCCCGGACAGGAACTGCAGGATGTTCTGGAAACCCTGAAAGTCCAGCGGCGCATGGAAAAAGTGCTGGTCCTGATCCGTAAAGAGCAGGAAGTGGCAAGACTGCAGGGTGAAATCAATGCTGAAGTCAATCGTAAGATCAGCAAACACCAGAGAGAGTTCTTCCTCCGTGAACAGCTCAAGGTTATTCAGAAAGAGCTGGGAATCTCCAAGGATGATCGTACCGCTGAGATAGAAGAGTTTGAGTCCCGTCTTGAAGCACTTGAAGTGCCTGAAACCGCCCGTAAGAAAATTGACGACGAGCTGAAGAAGCTGTCTATTCTGGAAGTCGGTTCACCGGAGTATGCCATCTGTCGCAACTATCTGGACTGGGCCACTTCTGTTCCCTGGGGACGTTTTTCCGAGGACAACCTTGATCTGGACTTTGCCCGCAAGGTACTCGACGAAGACCATGACGGGCTGGAAGACGTCAAGGATCGAATTATTGAATTTCTGGCTGTCGGAGCGTTCAAGAAAGAAATTTCCGGCTCCATCATGTTGCTGGCTGGTCCACCCGGGGTTGGCAAAACATCCATTGGCCGTTCAGTCGCAAGATCTTTGGGCCGCAAGTTCTACCGTTTCAGTCTCGGGGGCATGCAGGACGAAGCGGAAATAAAAGGTCATCGTCGTACTTACATTGGCGCCCTGCCGGGCAAACTGGTTCAGGCGCTTAAAGAGGTTGATGTTGCCAACCCGGTCATTATGCTGGATGAAATTGACAAGATTGGTGCTTCCTACCGGGGTGATCCTGCCTCCGCATTGCTGGAGGTTCTTGACCCGGAACAGAACAGTGAGTTTCTGGATCATTATCTGGATATGCGCATTGACCTGTCCAAGGTGCTGTTTGTCAGTACTGCCAACCAGCTCGACACCATTCCCGGCCCCCTGCTCGACCGGATGGACACCATACGACTGTCCGGTTACATCACCGAAGAGAAGCTGGCGATTGCCAGAAATCACCTCTGGCCAAAACTACTGAAGAATGCCGGGCTGAAAAAGGCTCAACTGAAAATTTCTGACGCCACTCTGAAAGTGCTGATAGAAGGCTATGCCCGTGAAGCGGGTGTTCGTCATCTGGAAAAACTACTGCAGAAAATCATTCGCAAAGCCGTGGTGGTACTGCTGAAAGGTAAGCAGAAGAGCCTGAGCGTTACCATCAAAAGCCTTGAGGAATACCTGGGCGCACCCTACTTCCGTAAAGAGAAAGCCATTGACGGCGTCGGCGTGGTGACCGGGCTGGCCTGGACCTCCATGGGCGGTGCCACCCTCCCGGTGGAAGCGGGGCTGGTGCATCGTCACCGTGCCGGATTCAAGCTGACGGGTAAGCTGGGCGATGTGATGAAAGAATCGGCTGAAATTGCCTATAGCTACGTTTCCAGTCAGACCGGCCAGTTCGGTGCCGACGAAAAGTTTTTTGAAAAGGCCTTTATCCACCTGCACGTACCGGAGGGCGCAACCCCTAAAGACGGTCCCAGCGCAGGTGTGACAATGGCTACCGCTCTGATCTCACTGGCACAGGGGAAAAAGCCCAGACCTGTCGCCATGACCGGAGAGCTGACCCTGACAGGTCGGGTACTGGCTGTCGGAGGAATTCGCGAGAAAGTGATTGCAGCCCGCAGACAGGGCATTTCAGAACTGATTCTGCCAGAGGAAAACCGTCGCGATTACGACGAGCTGCCTGACTACATCCGGTCGGGAATGGTCGTCCATTTCGCGAGCGTTTACAACGATGTCTATCAGGCGATGTTTGCGAGAAAAGCAGCACGCAAAACAACGAAAAAGAAAAACAGAAGCTGAAACGAACTGTGCCGCCAGTATAAGGCGGCACAGATTTTTTCTTACGCTCTATGAACGAGGGCAACCCCCGTTTGGACACATGAGTGAGCATGTATATTTATAACGCCTGCGCACGGCTCTGTCCAAAAATACCTGAGACTGTTAACGCATATAAAGCCAGCCTTTTATCTAAACAATAAGTCAGAACTACGACTGCTAGACTTTAAACAGTGCTCATTACCACAGGACAAGGCTGTTTAAAGCCCGGCAAGCATGGAACCCAGCAGACCGTCATTATCCACAGACTCGTTACCGTTTTATGATGCACTGGAGAGCCTGCCGCATCCTGATACTTCCTCATCAGACCCATCGCATGACCATCGAAAAGTAGACACGGTCGACCTTAACCAGGTGTTCAGGCAAATACCCAGCCGCAAAGATGACGGAACTATTGATTCCTTTAAACCAATACAAAAAATGCAGGTTGATATCCAGCAACCACAGTCCGGCCGTTTGCAACGTGCCTTTGGCTGGTTTTGGGGAGCGCCTCCTGAACAGGCTGAAGGAACCAGCAAAACAGCCACACCAGCAACCGAAAAAACCGGTGGGACAGACAAGCCCGCCAGCTCCCACTGGATCGTCCGGGGACTTAAAAACTATATCCTCAGCCCTGTCAGGGACTTTCTGGTCAAGCCACTGGCGGAACGCGTTGTTAAACCCGTTGCCAATCAGGTCATCGTCAAGCCCTTTAAACACTTTATTGTGCCTCAGGCTCAGAAGCGGACTGCCAATCTGGCCAGATATCAGCTATTGGAAAAATGGGCCGGGGTAACGTTTGATATGACGGATGAAACCTGGCAGCAAATATTCACCGATATACTCCTGACTGCATTTAAAGATCTCGACCCCAACAAAGCAGGTATTTATCAACACCTTAAAATCCCCAAACTGACAATAGAAACCCAGAACGGGCCTCTTGTTGTATCCAACCTGTCCCTGTCAGCCTGTCTGCAGCCACCCGGTAGCGAAAGTACTGAAATTCAGGATCAGCAACGCCAGACAACCATCAGTATCCATCAGGTACGCTGCGATGTAGATATTCCTGTGGAGTACCAGAAAGAGCCTGTCAGCCTGAAAGTCGCAACCAACTTAGGGCAGGTGCATCTGGGAACGGATATTGGAAAATTTCTTAACTTCACGTCAGCCTACACCTGGTTACGAGAAGGTAAAGACAGCTCAAACCTGCCCCACGACAACACAGCTGTTCAGGTTTCACTGACAGAGCTTGAGGTAAAGTACAGCAATACCAATACCGCTTATGCGCTTGACGGAGAATATGCAGACCCGGCCAGCAAACACCCGGGGCTGGCCGAATTTGATAAAGGCACAGCGACCTTCAAAGATCTGAAGATTTCCAAAAAGATTAATCTCGTCCATCAGGAGGCTGACCAGTCAGCCGTCACCACCCTGGGGGGGATGGAAATTAATTTTGACCCCGATGGCGACAGACCTTCCGTCGTCGCGCTGAATAAGATTGCCCTGTCTGATATGGACAAAGATCACAACGGCTCACTGAGCTGTGAGCTGACACTTGAACCAAAGCATCTAAAACAGTCTTCATCTTTACTGTTACGTCTGATGGGCGTTTTACTGGGCGGGCAAACAAAACTATCCCTGCACGCCCCGGTTCGCAGAGGTGACATAGCGCTTAAAGACCTGAAACATTCCAAAACGCAACTGAAAGCGCTATCTGACCGTGAACGGCAGGACAAAGGTTATATTGATGTTGAAAGCAGCAATCCGCTGATTAAGCTGATACTCGGCCCACTGCTTCGTTCCCGGTTTACCAGGATTATTCACACTGCAAACGGTCCGTCCATTCAGGTAGGCGCACAGGTTGAAGTTCAACTTCCCGGACTGATACCCGGTAGTGAAAAAGAAGGCGATCATGGAACCATTGTCATGACCGAGCTGTTCGACCAGATCGGTGGTGACCTGCTCCAGGGCTGGTCTTTAATTAACTCAAGGCTTCTGATCTGCCCGAAACGACTCGAACAGCAGTGTATTCTTGCCAGCCGCGAAAAAGCGACAGACCCCACCAGACCAGAACAGTCAAGGCAACTGGTCCTGATGCATAAGGAGTTAACGGAGCGCCAACACCATCGCGAAGCACTCAGAGCCAGCCTCGCCATCACCGCCCCGGTTTACAAAAAGTTAATACTCGAATGCGATGATCCGGTTGAGCGGGCTGAATATTATAAAATTGCCCACGAACTGACAGAAGTAGACCCACCAAAGTCCGTCGCCATTTTCGCTGCACTGTTACAAAGAAAACATTATGCAGAAGTGCCTGAAGCTGCAGACCCGGACTGGCTGACGCAAAAGGCTTTGGATTTTGAGCGAGAAGAGCCTGACAATATCGAGCTGGTCATTGATACGCTGTCGTTTGCTTACAAGTCTGACCCGTTCGCTGGCTCAGAGGCCATGTGTCAGTTACTTCGTCTGGTGAAAGAGGGACGCTGCCCCGGAGAAGTCATCACTCAACTGATCTGCGACCATGTCAAAAGTGGTCGCTTTGAGGGATCACCAAAAGCGCTTGCACAAACGGTGGACGCCATCGAAAGCGTCGTTGGAGAGTCCGTGGTTCAAATCCTGCGAGAATATCCCACCAGACCATTGGCTGATCTGTCAGCGAGTGACCCTGAAGCCCCGGAACTCATCAACAGAATCAGCAGCCTGATGCAGAGATATAAATTGCCAGTACCTGCCGCTGAAATACAGCTGCTCACTCAGGGAGAATTTGCCGCTGAACAGATTTTGGCAACGGGTATTCATAACCACAACCCGGATGCCCTGAGGGCAAGGGTTCGCTGGGAAATCATAGACGGCAGTATCGGTTATCCAAGATATATTGATGCCGCCAGCCTGCTGCTTGAAACGCTTTCCAACACGGCATTACCTGCTGAAATGAAAGAGGCTGGAAAAGAAGCCTTCTATGAACTCTGGCAACATACCCATGACAAACCGGAAGTAGCAAAAGCATTTTGTCACTCATTTAATACTCCCGATGATCATCCTTATAACCGTTTCGTACAACAGCTATTTTCGATACCCCACGACCTGACCCTTAGACCCGATGAGTTAGTTAACAAAATACACGAAATGCGCCCGTTGCTGTTGCAGGCAAAAGAAACGGATGACATTGCACCTGCCCAGCTGGAGATGATCAATCATTTCGCGACACTGTTGAACAACCTTCAGGCCCTGAATGATCAGGCCCGACTATCAACTCTGCTGGTACAACAGATGCAAGATGGACAACAAACACTTCAGAGTCTGCTTCCGGCTGCCATTACGCCAGTCCGGGCGAACCTGAACCGTGGTCATGGAAATACCCGTGTGCCAGAAGCCGCACCGGACTGGATGCAGGAAGCAACAGACCACAGAAAGCTCAATTAACAAAGCTCAATTAACAAAGCGCAATTAACACAATCCAATTAACACAACTGTCAGAAACAGGATGTTACATGAACAGGCTTGAACCAAAAGGGGGACATTCCGACGCTCTGCAAACCGCTTCCAAAGCAAAAAGAAGCGAACAGACGACGGAAAAAGGTCGACATAAAGGGCAGGAGGTCTCTTATACAGAAGCGCCTGCCTCCCAGTCAAAAACACGCGACAAAGCGGGTGTATTAGACCAGATGCCAGACCTTGAGCAGCGTCAGATTGACAAGCTTGAACAGGAAATGAATCTGCTCAGGGGTGCGGTAGAAACCCCTGACACCAGCACTCCTGACAACAGCCCCCCCTCCAAAGAAAGCCCGGAGAAATCCGGCGTCCACGAACTGCAACCAGACGACAGAGCAACACAAAACAGTACCGAATCGCCACAACCGCTGGCCTACCAGTCAAAAAGCTCTGTATTTTCTTCCCTGATTTCAAAAATAGCCAAAAAAGTTGTCACATCAACCGGCTACTTAATGGATACAAAAGCGCTTGAAGTGAGCAAAAAGCTCAAGAAAGTGACTAAGAAACAGTATGAGAAAGCCAGAAATCTCTGTGTAGACACCGAGAAAAAAATTAAGACACTTGAAGATAAAATTAAAAAACTGGAAAACGGATCGGGTCAACTAAAGTTCTTCAAAGCATCCAGAACCAGAGAGCTTCAGGAAAAAAAAGCAGAACTGAAAGAAGAGCAACTGGCACTCCCTAAACATCGCGAACAGGCTGCCGCTCTCTGTCGTGAATTTGAGAAAGCCGTTCAATCCTATGAAAGTCTTGCCTCCAACGGAAAAAAGGTAATTGAGCCTCTCTCAACGTTTCTGGCTTCCGTCAGAGATTTTTACGCCGCGAGCCACCCCGGGCAGGGGAAGCCCGAAAACGTGCGTATTGATATTCCTCTGGATCATCTGGCGCTCAATACCCCGGAAGGGCAAATCGTACTCGACAATGTTAATGTCTGCATTGCAGGCATAGACTTTGTCAAAGGCCCGGGCGGCAAGATGTGTCCTGTTTTCAAAATTTCAGAACTGAAAGCAACAACAGCCGTTGATATGCCGGACGGTCAGGTGATTAAAGCCAGCGTAACCGCCAGCGGTATAAAAGCAGGTCTCTCAGGCAGTATGGGACAAATGCTGTTTAACTACATTACGGCTCCGAACGCTCTGTCTGCTGGTTATGGCCTGCTGAAAGAAATCGGTCAAGTGACTCAGGCACCCAATTTTGTTTCCCTGAATGCTCAGGAGATCAATGTTGAACTCCCGGAATTTGCCCCAGCTGACGTTGCCTCATTGTTCAAGAGTGTAAAAGCTTCGCCAGAGCCATTCATTGACGCCCTGTTCAGACAGCTGAATTTCCGGCTGTCAGCAAAACTGGGAAAAGTAACGGTTGCTACTAAAGGGGAGCTGCAGGCTGACGGTGCTTTTTCAGACATCCATCTGGATTACCACCCCAAAATCCCTGATACAGAAGCCGCGCCTGCTGCCAGAAAGGGGGAGACTCCAAGACGCCTGAACGTTCAGTGTGGCCGTGCGGAAGGGAGCATTAATAATGCGCTGGAAGTGGTCAACGAGTTGAAAGAGGTTCTTACACCGTCCAGCCCATTTGCCCGGTGGCAGGATATAGCCTTGCCTCTGAACCAGCCTCCTCCCTATTCAGATAACCCACCACCGCCTTATTCAGAACAACCGTCAGACACTCCGGTAATTCCTGACGATGAAGTACGCCCTTTTCCTCAAAAAAAGCCGCACAAAGCCAGTGAACTGATGACACTGACGGGCAAAACACAATTTTCAGCCAGCAGCATTAATATTGACCTGACTCGTAATGTTGAGGGTGCGGGTACCGGGGAAGCTCGTCTCTCTGGCTGTGAGCGTATAGCAGCCAATGTAGAAAAAGTGTCCGTAAAGAACCAGGGAGACCTGGATGCCATGGTTACCGCCACTGGAATAAACGGCCATGTCACCCTAACGGATGGAAAACCCCTGCCATCGCCACAGGGCTCAAGCATACGCCCTGCCAGGCTGGATGCTGATGTTAACATTGGCAACGTAAAAGTCGACATCAGTACACCCGAAGGGAAAGGGATAGAGAAGGCTCTCGGAGAGGACACCCTTATCAGAGGTAAGCTGAAACTGACCGCAACAAAGCCCGCCAGTATCCACTGCATGAAACTGGGCGATAACCTGACCGTCACGGGAGAGATACCGGATCTCAACACCCATGTATCACAGCCCTTTGAACTCTCCCGGAATGGTAATGGTATTCATTTGCCCGAAGGCCATGTAGGACTGAAGGGCAAGGTGGCAGTAACAACCAACAAACACGTTATGACGATCAGACCCGATCTGACTCTCAACAGTGAAGACGTGCTGGAAGTGCTGGTCGACGGTCAACACATTCCACTAGATCTCAGCACTGCTGTCTCGATCGAAAGAACCTCTCCCAAACTGTTTGTTCGCGAAGACCCGGAAACCGGGGCTAAAACCATAACGCCCGTGATATCCAGAGGCGAGCTGAACTTTGACCGTTTAAAAGCCGGGCCTGTCACCATGGGACAGGTTAAAGTGGTTCTGGATGGCGAGAACTTCGGATCGGTTCATGTTACCGAAGCCGAAGTCAATCTCAGGGCAGTCACAAAGCTGCTTTACTCACCGTCGCAGGACAAGAGTGCCGGGGCGACCCGTGGTGTTAAGCTGCCCGGGTTCATGAAAAACCCTATCATCAAGTGGTTTATCAAGCGAGCCGCCCGTCATCAGCGCCTTACTTGTGATGCCCAGTTAAAAATTGTGGGTGGTGCGGTTGACTTGAAACAGCTCGACAAAGTTGATCTCAAACTGGCTCCTACTTCCCGATCCCGCATTGACCGTTTTTTCAGTTGGGCATTGAACAAAGTGGTGCAGCGTTACAAACAACAACTGCTGCAGTTTTCACTCGCCATTGAACACCGGACCGTTCTGGATAAAGACGACATTTATCAATCATTTAAAACGACAGAAGCCGTCAGTGAGCCAGCCCCTAAAGCCGCTTATCCGACACCGGCAGAGTCAGAAGGCGATGGTATGGAACCGCCTGAATTTGTCGATATGGCATCTATACGGACAGCCTTTAAACGTACGCCAGTATTAAAGCTGCCCGCCCCCATTGGTATTGAAGTCCCCCTGCCTCTGCCTGCTGACTGTATCCAGCCCGATGCAAAAACCCTTTCTCTGTCTTCTCTGCTCAGACAAAACACCGGAGCCCTGGTGGTTTCCGGGCCTGACGTAGAGGAGCTTGAGAAAGCACTGAAACAGATTGACGCAGGAAACCCGGCTGCCGTCACCCATCTGCTGGGAATCATAGAGCAACATCATGACAACCCATCCTGGCAGGGATTAGTTCACCTTGTGGCAAAACAGTTCCCGATTAAAGCGATTGAAAAACTGTTTAACGAACGCCCCGACGTCAAAGAGTCGCTGGTACCAGGGCTATTGAAATGTGCTGACAAGCTGTTGTCACATCCGGAACTTTGCATTGAGGCATCCCAGCTCTGTCAGCTGGCAGGCCAGCCACTGGACATCAACCGGATAGAACAGGTGATAGAACAGGCAGACACCGATCCACACATCAACCTGACAGGACTGGCGCTGCTGTTGGAGACCAGATTCAATAACGCGTTTCTGGCTAAATCGTGTTATGAAAAAGCGCTTGCACAAAATCCATCTGACCCGCTGGCTAATCGCTGTCTTGGTAAACTGCTGCTCACAGAGCAAAGCAGGACATTCAACTTCAATGACGTCCATGCCGCCTTTGAACACCTGATTGCGGCATGGCAGGCAGGAGACCGGACGATACGCCATGAGCTGGAACAACTGGAAAGCTTCCACAGTCAGGAACTTGATGCCGCTCACAATGCCGTTATAACCCGGGCTGCCAAGCTCAGACTGGCAATGATCTGTCTGGAAGAAGAACAGGATCACCACGACTTTACCAAAGGAATGACACGACTGGTCGAACTGGCACTTCAACAAACTGACCCACTAACACAGCAACAGGCCATCAAGCTGATTGAACACAGACGATCAACCGGAGACCTGATATTCCACACCGGTGATCCTGACGTTTATAAGGCCAGTCAGCAACAACTGGAAGCTGCCAGCAAACACCTCAGGAAACCGGACATCAAAGCATTGCAGCCTTTTGCCAGAGACCTGGGCATGAAATGCCTGTATGGCAGCCACGGTGTTGTGCAGAATCTCGATATGGCAGTGCAGTTACTGATCATTGCGGGCAGTCAGGGAGATCACGAAGCTCGCTTTCATCTCAGATTAGCCGAAGCAACCTTGAAGCCGAAGCAGCAAAAATCTTACGACAAACTAAGAGCAGCAGCTATTGCTGCAGCTGCCTGACAACCCTCGTCACGGGTTTCATTTAACGATGGCTGGCGTTCAGTTAGTTTTTATCAGATAGCTTTTGTCAGATAGCTTTTGTCAGATAGCTTTTAACGGTATTAACGACAGCCTGCGTCTGACTGTCGATTTCAAGATTTACCCTGTCCCCTGGCTGACAGTTGCCAAACGTTGTGAGTTTCAGGGTTTCCGGAATCAGATGGACACAGAAGCGATTATCTTTGACTTCCTCGCCAATGGTCAGGCTGGAACCGTTCAGGGCGATATAGCCCTTAGGGAGAATATAATCAGACCAGCGGGCATCAAACCGGAAAAACACTGTCGTGTTGTCAGGGGTGTTAATCACCTCGTCAATCACCACGGTATCGTGAATATGCCCTGATAACAGGTGGCCGCCGATTTCATCACCAAAGCGGGCAGCCCTTTCGATATTAACCAGTGTTCCCGGCTCAAGCTCTCCGAGGTTAGTGACTCGCAGTGTCTCCTGCATGGCATCAAAGGTAACTTCAGATTCACTGAACCCCGTTACCGTAAGACAGATGCCGTTAATCGCAATACTGGCTCCGGTTTCAACACCACTCAGAAGCTCTGGTGGCAAAGCCACCGACAGGGTTGCAAACTGTTCTTTCCTCACAATAGCGCTGACAGGAAACACACCTTTGACGATACCGGTAAACATATTGATGTTCTCATTACTGCCTAAAAACAAGAATGTTATCTTAACATCAGCTTTCTTCAGCCTTCCAATGGCTGCAGGCTCATAAGCCGCTCCAGAGCCGCCAGACTGTCTGGCGTGTAGTTTCTGTGAAAGCGATTGGACAAAATATGTTCCGGCTTTTCCCTGACAACCGCAGCCACTTCATCTTCCTGCAGAATCAGCTCACCATCGTACTGGCAGCTGTAGACCTTCCCCCATACCCGACAGTCGTCGTTGTGAAAGTAAAAATGAAAGTGTTCGGTTAAAGGCAAGCCTGAGATACCCAGTTCTTCTTCCAGCTCACGATAAGCGGTTTCGTCATACTCTTCCCCTTCGGCGACAACACCGCCAGTAGCAGGATCAAAAAAACCGGGAAAAAGATCTTTGGTCATTGTACGTTCCTGTACGTACACACACCCTTGCGAATCAAAAACAAACACATAAGTGGCCCGATGGCACAGTTTTTCTCTGCGCATCTGCTGGCGGCTGACTGCGCCTGTAATATGGTTATGTTCATCAACCACGATCACCCTTTCTTCTACGGATGACTGGTTGCAGGTTACGGTGGGCTGGGAAATATTTGCATGATGATCAGACATCGACACTGCATCCTCTGGACAACTGTTGTTATTATTGTGCTGGATTACAGACTAAGAGTTGAATCACAACGTCTCACAGCCCACATATTAGAGTGCAAAACCTCGTCAGGCAACACCATCAGGCAATCGCTGCCTTCTGCCGGTCAGTCAGTACCACGGGATGCACCAGTTCATCAAAGTCCTTCCAGTCAATCACCAACAGTTCAGAAGCGTCGCCACTGTTAAAAGCCAGAGTTTGACCTGACTTGAGGGTCTCCATAGCATAAACCGGCAAACCATACAGATTGCCAAAAGGCGGCATCGCCCCCGGTTCGCAGGTAGGGAAATGACTGGCAAACTCCTCCTCAGCGGCCAGTTCTGCCGTATGACTGCCCGCGACATGGCGCAACATACTGAAATTGACTCGTTCTGTGGCGGGTAAAACACAGAGCGCCATTTTGCCATCCAGCTTGACGACGACGGTTTTTGCCACCCTGTGACCACTGATATGAGCCTGCTCTGCAACTTCCTGGGCTGTAAAGGCGGGTGTATGCCGCTGAGTCCTGTAAGGTACACGGTGAGCAGCTAAAAAATCAGCCACTTTCTGAACCGGCATGATAGGCACCTCATAAACATTCCGGACATCGAATACAAAAGGGTTAAGACAAAAACAAGATGAGAAACGAGGATGTCCGGTTGTGAATAAAATCGTGGAATAAGGCTAAATACAAAGATAGTGCTACAAAGGCAGTGCTACAAAAGATAGCGCTACAAAAGATAGTGCTACACAAGATAGCGACATAAGGTATTGAATAATCAACCCAAAAACTCTGAATCTGTCAGAGGAATCGCCATTCGTCAAGACTGATAAATTTCAGGCAATAGCCATATAATAACCCTGTCTCCGAAATAGTCCGGGTGTTCGAATATGACAACAAACCACACCTCTGTTTACACCATCACCACCACGGTCAACCCCGTGGGAAGCATGCGCGTATTATCCAACCGGGGAGTACAGAAACTACAGGACACCAGCAAACGAGGCTTACACCGCCTTTTCCGACAATGCGCCCTGGCGGTATTGAACGGCGAGCATGAAGGCGACAGCGCAGAAGAGCTGATGACCCTGTGAAAGCCAGAAGCTATAGCCTGGCTCGGTTTCCACTTAACTTATACCGCACTATCCGATATACTGCCCGCGCTGCCGGTGCCT
Source organism: Endozoicomonas gorgoniicola (assembly GCF_025562715.2). Classification (NCBI taxonomy): domain Bacteria; kingdom Pseudomonadati; phylum Pseudomonadota; class Gammaproteobacteria; order Oceanospirillales; family Endozoicomonadaceae; genus Endozoicomonas; species Endozoicomonas gorgoniicola. The sequence continues at coordinate 1,306,821 of NZ_JAPFCC010000001.1, read as the reverse complement.
GTGCTCAGGCTCCTGATCCTATTACAAACAGTCAAAAATCAATCAACGACAACCACTAATAACAAGGACTACCGGCAAAGGGATGAAGCGCTCATCCCTGTTTTTTATAGCTGCACAAGGATCTGCAGTAACTGTGCAGAACATAATTTTCATCAGGAACATCTGCATCTGATCGCCCCCCTTTCATCACTGATGAAATCCTATGATCAGGCAGCACAGATGAGAGGGTATATACGTGCTAGAAGCCTACAGACAACACGTCGAAGAGCGTGCTGAAGAAGGTGTCCCACCAAAGCCACTGAGTGCCGAACAAGTCACCGGCCTTATTGAGCTGCTGAAAAGCCCCCCCACAGGTGAAGAAGCATTTCTGCTGGACCTGCTGGAAAACCGTATTCCTCCCGGTGTTGATGAAGCCGCTTATGTTAAAGCCGGTTTCCTGTCAGCCATTATCAGGGGAGAGACAGAATCACCACTCATTGACAACCAGAAAGCGGTGAAGCTGCTGGGTATGATGCTTGGTGGCTACAACATCGAGACACTGATCAGTCTGCTCGACAGCACAGAGCTGGGTGAACTGGCAGCAGAGCAGTTGAAGAAAACCCTGCTGGTATTTGACGCCTTTCACGACGTTGAAGAAAAAGCCAGAGAGGGCAACACCAATGCTGTAGCGGTTCTTAAATCCTGGGCTGATGCCGAATGGTTTACCCGGCGTGAAGTCGTGCCTGAAAGCATAAAAGTGGTGGTCTTTAAAGTCTCCGGTGAAACGAACACCGACGACCTGTCTCCCGCTCCGGATGCCTGGTCGCGCCCGGACATCCCGCTGCATGCCCGTGCCATGTATAAAATGACACGAGACGGACTGGAACCAGAAGAGCATGGCGTCACAGGGCCTCTCGCGCAGGTCGACGCAGTTAAGTCTAAAGGCCTGCCCGTTGCCTTTGTTGGCGACGTAGTAGGTACCGGCTCTTCCCGTAAATCAGCCACCAACTCCGTTCTGTGGTTCTTTGGTGATGATATTCCCGGCGTACCCAACAAACGGGCAGGAGGCATCTGCATCGGTGGAAAGGTAGCGCCTATCTTCTTTAACACCATGGAAGATGCCGGCGCGCTGGTCTTTGAAGCGCCTGTCGATAAACTCAATATGGGCGATGTCATTGAAATTCGTCCCTATGAGGGCAAAATCCTGTCCGAATCCGGAGAGGTGCTGTCTGAGTTTGCCTTAAAGTCCGACGTTATCTTTGATGAGGTGCAGGCAGGCGGCCGGATCAACCTGATCATCGGTCGCGGACTGACGGAAAAAGCCAGGGAAGCTCTCGACCTCGGACATTCTGAAGCGTTCCGTCGCCCTGCCGCCCCGGAAGATTCTGACAGAGGCTTTACCCTCGCCCAGAAAATGGTCGGCAAGGCCTGCGGTGTGGCAGGCATTCGCCCCGGCACCTACTGTGAACCGAAAATGACCACCGTAGGTTCCCAGGACACCACCGGTCCCATGACCCGCGACGAACTGAAAGATCTGGCCTGTCTGGGCTTCTCTTCCGATCTGGTAATGCAGTCTTTCTGTCACACAGCCGCTTACCCCAAACCTGTTGACGTGGAAACTCACCATACCCTGCCTGATTTCATTATGAATCGTGGCGGTGTTTCACTGCGTCCCGGCGATGGCATTATACACAGCTGGCTGAACCGCATGCTGCTGCCCGACACGGTGGGAACCGGCGGTGATTCACACACCCGTTTCCCACTGGGTATTTCCTTCCCGGCCGGGTCGGGTCTGGTGGCCTTTGCCGCCGCAACCGGTGTTATGCCTCTGGATATGCCGGAGTCCATACTGGTGCGCTTCAAGGGTGAAATGCAGCCTGGCATTACCCTGCGTGACCTGGTTCATGCCATTCCCCTGTATGCCATCAAACAGGGCTTGCTGACAGTTGAGAAGAAGGGCAAGAAGAACGCTTTCTCCGGCCGAATTCTGGAGATTGAAGGTCTTGAAAACCTCACCGTTGAGCAGGCCTTTGAACTGTCTGATGCCTCTGCAGAGCGTTCTGCTGCTGGCTGTACCATCACTTTGTCAGAAGCATCCATCTCGGAATACCTGAAGTCCAATGTCACCATGCTGCGCTGGATGATCAGCGAAGGGTATGGTGACCTGCGTACTCTGGAGCGTCGCGCCCGTAAAATGGAAGAGTGGCTGGACGACCCGGCCATGATGCGTGCAGACAAGGATGCCGAATACGCCGAAGTGATTGATATCGACCTGGCCGACATCAAAGAACCTATCCTCTGCGCACCGAATGATCCGGACGATGCCCGCACTCTCTCTGATGTGGCGGGTGACAAGGTCGATGAAGTGTTCCTGGGTTCCTGCATGACCAATATCGGCCACTTCCGGGCTGCCGGTCGCCTGCTGGAACAGAACAGCGACCCACTGCAAACCCGCTTCTGGATGTCACCACCCACCAGGATGGACAAGGCACAGCTGGAGCAGGAAGGCTTTTATGACATCTATAAGGCCAGCAATGTTCGTACTGAAATCCCCGGCTGCTCCCTGTGCATGGGCAACCAGGCACGGGTAGAACCTGGTGCTACCGTTCTGTCTACCTCGACCCGTAACTTCCCGAACCGGCTGGGCGACGGTGCAAATGTCTACCTCTGCTCTGCGGAACTGGCATCAGTGGGTGCCATTCTTGGCAAAATCCCGACCGCAGAAGAGTACATGGAATTTGCCAGAAATCTTGATTCCATGGCTGCTGAAGTCTATCGCTACATGAACTTTGACCGGGTTGAGTTATACCAGAAAGCAGCTGATGATATCATTGCCAGGGTACGCTGATTCAAAAGTACGACGTATCCAGACCCCTGCCCGTCAGGGGTTTTTCTTATCAGCCCGGACACTGAACATGCAGACACCACAACTGACGCAGGATTTTAAAGACTGGGTAATGGCGGAAATTCCCCTGTTAACCGCCATGGAGCTGACTCTGGATGAGTTCAGGGACGGACAGCTCAGCCTGAGCTGCCCGCTGGCTCCCAATATCAACGATAAGGGCACCGCTTTTGGGGGCAGTATTGCCACTATTGCCACCCTGTGTGGCTGGGCATTCACTATGCTGCATGCCCGAATACAATGTTCTAAGCCCGATGCAGTTATTGCTGAGCAATCCATGAAGTACCTGAAACCCGGACGTTCGGGGTTGCACGCGGTATGTCACTCCCCGGTACCAGAAGCGTTTTACCGTCGCCTGCAGGAAAATCGCAACGCCCGCCTGAAACTGGATGTGGAAGTCATCAGCGACGGTCAATTGATAGCCACTTTTTCCGGCCTTTATGTCGCCCGCCCTCAACGGTGACGGTTATACAACGGCTTATACTTTAAGTATCACAAGGACTGAACGATCACCTGAAAACACTATGAACCCCCTGTCTGGTAGCAAAGCCCGCCCAAGGTTACAGACCATCAAAGAGTGGTTTAAAAAATCATTCAAGGGGTGGTTTAAAGACAAACCTGTTCGGATTCTTTCCAGCCATGTCGGGCGCTCCCTCCAAAGTGCGCCAGACTGGAGTAGCCCGCCTGATATCAGAGAACGCAATTCAAGTCGCCACGATCATCCCCCAGCCGTTTCGTCTTTCACTGTCCACAAACGGCAAGAGACCAGCCCATCAGCTGAGAACAGCGCATCACTGCAACAGCTGGCATCTGATATAGCCAGTGAAGCTTTTAACGTAAAAATGAAGGGTTACAGTAACCGGAACCTTCCATTGATGAAGCAGATGAACCAGCTCAAAGCCCTCGTCGACAGCAGGGACTGGCTGTCGGTAGACACCTTCATCGAACAAAATCTGGAGCGCCAGGGAGTTCAAAATTTTTCTATCTACCGGCGTCGATACAGGGCTATCGCCAACACGACGCCCTATATGCCAAAAGCCAGTTCCGGCACTCCTCCCACTGATACAAGGCTGGAGCATCGCAACGCATCGCCCACGCCGGCTGCCAGACCTTCAGCAGCCTTGTCGGTACTGAGCTTCAGGAATGGTCAGGTCAATCTGTTCAAAGGCGACATTACCAGAATCAACCACAAGGTCCATCCCGGCATTGATGCCATCGTCTGCCCTCATCGCTCTGAACAGCGCCGGACCACCCCGACTCTTGAAACACTGGCCAACAGGGAACCAGCCCTTAACCAGCGCAGGCTTCTTGATCAGTTAGGGACTCTGGAATCCGGTCATTCCATGGTAACCGCTGCCGGTAAGGTGTCGGAGCTGGGCTTTAAACAGATTGTTCACACCATTCTGCCTGAACAATGGGACAACCAGCCAACAGCCCGCCTGTTTAATGCTTATGTCAGTGCAATCAGGGAGGCTCATAATCAGGGCTCAAAGAGTATTGCCATACCCATACTCAGTCGTTATATGAATCTGCCGGTAAACAGCGAAGCTCAGATCGCCCACCGGGCCATTAAGTACTACCTGAATCATCCCGACACAAAACCTGAACCTCCCAAGATATATCTGGTATTCCCTGAAAACGCTATTGGTGAACAGCTTCGTGAAGAGCATTATCAGCTCAATATGAACACACCGGCAAGCCATGCCCGTCCCCACACTGCCACTCTTTCACCTCTTATTGCCAAACGACAGCTGGAACAGGCTCTGGATGGCATACTGCCGATCAAAGGCGGTATGCCGGTAGCTGCCCGAATGCAGTGGCTAACGGAAGAAGTGGATCGCCTTATTGCATTGATCAGGGATGGACAGGACCCCGGAGAAGACAGTGACCAGCTTATCGATTATCTGGATACGGCTGAAGATAACCTGGATGTGAACCCTTTGCATTTAAGTTCGGACGAACAGGCACTGGCACGCAAATTTATCAACGATCTGAATGACAAGCTCAGACCTTATTACAATCAGCCGTCTGGTGATGCCCGGGAGCCTGTCGGACAGGCTCCTGGCGAACCGAGTTCAGTTTGATTTTCAGACTTTTTATCTGCCGGGCCTCAACCGTTTCATGGCTGGCATACCGACACTGAATATACTCCCTGATAAATGCCCATACACTGTCTGACAGTTCAGGATGTTCTGTCTCTATACGCCTTGCCAGGCTCAGCTCCCCTTCGCCATCCTGCAACTGAACCCCTGACCGCTGAAGCTTGGCAAGAAAACGATTATATAAACGACTAAGCTCATCTTTCTTGTCACGCCGGTATAACAGCAGCAGGCTACTTACCCCCAATACCATTAATACAACCACTGCCAGTAAAGTAGTCTGCCTCCATTGCAGCTGGTCCGTGCCAAGCCACTGCTCCAGTAAAGCCTGCTGCTGCTCTCGCTGATAATCAATGACTGTGCGCTGCCAGCGATATTCAAGGTTTTCATAAAACAGTCTGAAATGGTTCAGCAGAGGCACCTCACGGTAGCGGAGTAACGACAGTGGCTTCTCATTAAGGAAGCCGCCTTCTAGTCCCAGTGCAGTCTGCAAATCCGCTAAAATGCGTTCCGGTGCAATAGCCATCGTAGGATCATAGCGCACCCAGCCTTTGCCCCTGACCCATATTTCCGCCCAGGCGTGAGCATCAAACTGACGAACCTGAATCATGTTTTGTTCAGGTTTGAGCTCTCCACCCTGATAACCGGACACTACTCTGGCAGGCACCCCCGCTGACCGCATCATAAAGACAAATGCACCCGCATAATGCGCACAAAACCCCTGCTGTTCAGAAAACAGAAAACGGTCGATACTCTCTCCTGCCATTAACGGCGGTGACAGGGTATAAACAAACCCCTGTTCCTGAAAAAACCGCATAATGCGCATAGCCAGCTGTTCCGGCTTCCCTTTTGCCTGCAACATCCATCGTCGCGCAGTTCGCCGTGCCTGAGTGTTTCCCCTGGGCAGTTGCAAATTCAGTTTGCGCAGCCAGCCAGGCAAATCGTCCGAAAATACCGGGGTACTGCCGGAAACAGAATACACCTGACGTTCATAGAGCGGGCTTCCTGCTTCCAGTCGCAGGGTTCGCAATAGCAAATATTGTCCCTGACTCTCTGTTGCCGGCCCCATTGTTACCAGCCAGGGAGAACCGGTTGCCTCAAGCAAAACTTCGTAACGATAGCCGTTAGGCTGCTGTAACCACCAGTCAACAGGCTGATGATGATCCTGCTGCCAGTCAGTGACTGCGATACCCTTGCTGACCAGATCGGCAGTTGCCGACTGATACCAGCTTTTTCCGTCAAACTGGTCCATCACCACCATTCGCCAGTAGCGTTCACTGGCCGGGGGCAGACTGCCATCGAAAACAGCCCTGAAAGCCAGTTCGTCGGACTGGCTCAGGCGGGCAATATCTCCCGGAGCCATACGATCACTGACGCCTGTCGTTGCGCTGTAATCGGGCTGGGGAACAGACCACAATGGATCCAGACGAGGTACAAGAATAAACAGAACAACGGTTAATGGTACCGCCTGCAACACCAGCACAAGACCATAACGCAGGCTGCTGGCAACCGGCAAAAAATCCGTTCGCCGGTATAGCCCCTGTTGAGCCGCAATGAGTACGACCAGACACAGAACCAGCCAGGCAGCCTGTAGCAGACTCTGGGAAAACAGGACACTGGTGGTGACAACAAAAAAACCAATATAGACGACAACAAGGGCATCGCGCCGGTAGCGCATTTCCAGCAGTTTTAATGAATAGCTGACAGCCAGAACCGATACTATTGACTCCAGTGTCAGTAATGGCTGAAAGCTGATGACAACCGTTCCCAGTGCGATGGCTATCAGCACAGCACGCAGCCAGAGGGGTGGCCAGAAAGATCGCCCATACCACAATGTCAGACGCCATATAACACTGAGTAAAGCAATGGCTAACAGCGGCACCGGCAGAACAGATCCCAATGGCAGTAACACCATCACCTGGACTACCAGCAACCAGATCACAGACGTACGGCTGATGCCTTCTTCCAGCTGGTGAGTGTCAGACATATTAAGCACCCGTCTCAACCTGAAACGTCTCAACCTGAAGCGTCTTAACCTGAAGCTTCTTAATCTGAAACAAGGCCAGAGACTGCAGACACTCACTCAGATGTCGCTGCCCCATGCAGGGACTAATGGTGACTCCCGGCAGTGACAGGCCGTAAGGCCGCTTCTGTCGTTCACATCGCAGACACCAGGCAGTGAGTACCGGGAGTTGATCTTCCAGCTCATGACCCGGCGTATCGTTCAGTGACAACATGCAATCCAGTCCAACCGGCTGGTCGAAAATTTTCGTGTTCAGTTCGTGCCTGCGGGCAAAGCCTTTCCAGTCAACATGCCCACTAGAATCACCGGCCTGGTAGCGGCGCACACCGGAAAACTCCTCCTGCCCGAGCATCATGGCTCCCGCCTGAGTGCCATTGGCATTCTGACTTAATGGCAGGGGCAGGCTGTCATCAACCGCCGGATAAACAAGAACCCCTGTTTCCAGGGAGAGCCAACTCCAGGTTTTGCACAGCCCAAGAGGATACTGGCTTTCAATGCGTAACAGGCCCGGGGATAGCCAGCCACGCTTCTGTCCGGTAATGCGTAAGTCTATCTGTGTTGAGCCCCGGGTATCGACATTCAGGTTTTCATGATCTGGCCATCCCACTTTAATGGCAATACGCTCACGATTATGGCCATCTATCTCAAGCTTTACCTGCACTGGCTGCCCAACGTGCGCAGGTTCACCACCAAGACTACGGATGGTCAGCCCCGCGAGGTTTCGCCAGGTGTGCAATATCGCCAGCATAAACAGGCTGACCATAAAAAACGACATGGCAAAAGCAAGGCTGTTGGTATAATTCACCGCCATCAGGAACAACAGAAAAGCCACCAGCAACCAGAGCATTCCGGCCATGCCGGGAAGTATGTAAATACGTCTCTGGCTTAACGTTACCTGTCGGGCCGGGGCAATGTTGCCCAGAACCAGCTGTCTTGCTTTCTGCTTCAATGATTGTAAGCCTGCCATGCCAGATCACCTCAGCCTGTGACATCAACAGTGGCTAACAGCTCTTTTGCTGACAGGCCAGCACCACGACTTAGCAGTCGATGCTCAGCCACAGCGGTGAAAACAGCCTGCAGGTCTTCCGGTATCACATAATCTCTGTCGTGCAATAACGCCCAGGCTTTGCTGGCCTGCAACAACGAGAGGCTGGCACGGGGCGATAAGCCAGTGACAAAATCACTGGAAAGGCGGGTAGCGGTGACCACTCTGAGCAGGTACTTCAGAAAATGGTCACTGGCATGAACCGTTTCAACCTGAAGCTGTCCACTCTTCAGGGTGGATGGAGAGAGTACCTGCTGGCATTCATGCATCCGGCTGCGGCCTGCTTCACCTTTCAGCAGGGACAGTTCTGACTCTTTATCCGGATAGCCCAACTGGATGCGCATTAAAAAACGATCCAGCTGTGACTCTGGCAAGGTAAAGGTGCCTTCCTGGGCGGCTGGGTTCTGAGTCGCTATAACAAAAAAAGGCGATGGCAATGTCAGAGTTTGTCCTTCAACCGTGACCTGCCGCTCCTCCATCGCTTCCAGCAAGGCACTCTGGGTCCGGGGGGACGCGCGGTTAATCTCGTCAGCAAGGATCAGCTGGGTAAACACCGGTCCTTTATGAAAACGAAAGGAACCGGTCTGTTTTTCATAGACGGACACACCAATTATATCCGCAGGCAACAGGTCACTGGTGAACTGGATGCGCTGGTAATCCAGCCCCATCACCCTTGCCAGTCCATGAGCCAGAGTGGTTTTGCCCATACCGGGCAGGTCTTCCACCAGCAGATGTCCTCCGGCCAGAAGACAGCAAACGGCCAGTCGCACTTCATGTTCCTTACCCTTAATCAGATCATTAAGACCATGAACGCACTGGTGCAACTCATTCATTGAAGTGAACCTGTTGTTGGAGGTTAGTTGTTGGAGGTTAGGGGCCAGACCTGCCTGTTTATATCGGCAGGTGCTATTTACCGTGAAAATTTTTTCAGGTTAAAGCTGGCTTAATCCCCTTTCAAGATCACGTTTCAGGTCATCAATGTTTTCCAGGCCGACGGCAATACGCACCAGATTTTCGGTGATGCCGGAGCGAGCCTTGTCTTCATCAGACAGGCGACAGTGAGTGGTCGTTGCCGGATGGGTAATGGTGGTTCGGGTATCGCCCAGATTGGCAGTGCGGGACATGACCTGAACTTGATCAATAACCGTCCAGGCCTCTTTGCGTCCTCCCCTGACTTCAAAGGCCAATACCCCACCAAACGCTTTCTGTTGTCGTTTAGCCAGCTCATGCCCGGGATGGGATGGCAAACCCGAATAATGAACCATTTCAACAGCGGGATGCTTATCAAGCCATTCTGCCAGCGCCATGGCATTGCGACAATGTGCGTCCATACGCAGACTGAGGGTTTCCAGCCCCTTGTAAAAATTCCAGGCATTGAACGGGCTAAGGCAGGCGCCCGCCGCCCTCTGCCAAAGATGCATTTCCTCAATCAGTTCTGCCTTACCCACAGCAACGCCTCCCATGCAGCGCCCCTGCCCATCAATGTATTTAGTGGCAGAATGTACAACAATATCAGCCCCAAGTTTTAATGGCTGCTGCAGAGCCGGAGTACAGAAACAGTTGTCTACCATCAGCCAGGCCCTGCTCCCAAGAGCGTTGTCATGGGCGATACCGGCCATAACTTCCAGATCCACCACTTCACCCCGGGGGTTGGAGGGCGTTTCCAGAAACAGTAGCTTAGTCTCTGGGCGCATAGCCTCTTGCCACTGTTTATAGTCCGTAAAATCAACAAAGGTGGTTTTGACACCGAACTTATCGAGGTATTTAGCAAAAATCGTAAAGGTGGTTCCGAATACACTGCGGGAACAGATGACATGGTCGCCAGCTTTCAACAGCCCCATGCACATGCCCAGAATCGCTGCCATGCCCGAAGAGGAAGCGCAGGCCATCTCTCCCCCTTCGAGGGCAGCCATACGGTCTTCAAACATTTTGACGGACGGGTTGGTATAGCGGGAATAAACATTCCCTTCCTGATCACCGGCAAAAACGGCCTGTGCCTGTGCAGCGCTTTCATAGGCAAAACTGGAAGTCAGATAAATTGCCTCACTGTGTTCCCCTTCCCCACTGCGAATAGATCCTGTGCGAATGGCCTGAGTTTCAAAGGCCCAATCCGATGTCATATTGTCGTTATCTTTCATGGAATTTCCTGACGTCAGAGCTGACAGCCCGTGCTGTGAGGTACTTGAGAAAAGACCCGTCGCACCAGCCTCCGTTCGGCAAAAGCGAAGGATGGTTAACATAACCAAATTACTGCGACATTAACAGCTCGAATTACGTAGATTCCGACAAACAACCAACCCGTTCGCTATATCCTGACTATAAAAGCCAGCGCAAGCCCATTCCTGATAGCCTGAATAATCGTCCGGGGCTGGATTCAAGCAACAAACCGCACGATCAGCCACGCTGGAACTTGTCGGTGAGTTTTTAGTCCTATCTAACGAAGGAACTTAATAGGTGGGTTGGATGATGGGAATTATAGAGAGTATTGCGACAAGAATAGGTTATCAACGTCAGCAGGAATGTGAAGTTTGCTATGAGAATTTTGACAGTCATAAACATGAAAAGATTACTTTGCCTTGTGAGGGGAAGCATGTCTTTTGCAGAAGATGCGTTAGTAAAATTCTGGTAGATGAGGAGCCTAAATGCCCCTATTGCCGCGCGGATATATCATCATTTAAGCCCCCCCGGTCATTGCGTGAACGAATGGTTAGGGCATTACTATCCGGTGTTGTTGGTGTTTCTATTGGCGCTTCTATTGGTGCTGCTATGGGGGCTGTAGCTGCTAGTGCTGTTCCTGCTGCTGGTGGCATTTGTTTTGGAAGTGCTGCTTACGCTGTTGGTAGTGCTTTTGGCTATAAGGTTAGTGCTATTGATAATGCAGCCATAAAAAGTGCTGTTCTTCTGGCTGGTTGGGTTGGCATATTTTATGGTGCTGCTACTGTGGGGGCTTCTGCCGATAACGATGCCGCTCTTATTGATAAGGGACGTGCAGTTTCTTTGGTTTCTCAAGGTGTCGTTTCAATTATGGCTCTTTCCGTCTTTGTTAACGTGCGTAAAGTGCAACACGACCTGACTACCTATCTACTGAACAAAATCGCTGGAGCCGAGACTGAGCTACATCGAGACTGAACTACATATTGTGTAAACGCTTGTCGTTAAAACTCCTAAAGAGGAGAATAACAATGAGCATTGACATCAATCAGGAACTCATCGAAAAACTTGCCAGCCACATCAAGACACAAGATGAACTGACAGCTCGAATTACGTAGATTCCGGCAGCCAACTGTCAATTTGTAGCAATCTGCAATGTGTTAAACTTTTCTGATTTCTGAACACTGACTGAACAAATAGTTTGGAACCAGAGCCATGCGCCCTCACCTGTTATTAATTGATGCCCTGAACCTGATTCGCCGGATACATGCGGCGGTGAGAGCGCCTGATGAGAGCAGTCAGGTGGATGGCGCCATTTCCTCAACCATTTCCTCACTGTCAAGAGCGCTGCACGACAGCCAGCCAACCCATGCGCTGGTCGTTTTTGATGGCAACCCGCCCACCTGGCGGCATGAGCTGTATCCTGACTATAAAAGCCAGCGCAAGCCCATGCCTGATAGCCTGAATAATCGTCTGGGTGATTTTAATAACGCCTTTTTACAGCTGGGCGTGAAGACCTTTCGCCGTTCAGGTCTGGAAGCCGATGATGTGATTGCCTCGATAGCCAGCAAGGCGATGGGGGTGGGTGTTGCCGTGACCATCCTCTCAACGGATCGAAGCTTCCAACAGCTGCTTGCTCATCCGTCAATACGACTGAGGGACCATTTCCAGAAGCAGGATCATAATGCTGAAACGGTTTTCCGGCAGCTGGGGTTCAGGCCGGAGCAATTGGTTGATTACTGGGCAATGGCAGGGAATGGCGATATTCCCGGCGTCAGCGGTGTCGGCAAGCAGGGCGCAACCAGGCTGATGCTGGAGTTCGGCGGGCTGGAACAGGTGTTTCAGCAGGGTGAGTCAAAAGGGGCTGCGGGAAAAGTCTGTGCGCAAAAAGAGCAGGCTTTGCTGTCACAACGCCTTGCCACACTGGCCACCGGGCTGGAGCTGGGTGTGCGATTGAAAGACCTGCGCTTTGGTTAATTCTTGACTGGCAAATCCTTCCGCCACCAAGTACTGAAAGGCGTTGTGTAGATGGGTGCTTTTTCTGGCCAGGCAAACACATCCCGGTGCGCCACTCGCATAGAGTCAGAATACCACTTGGGAATACCGTAATGTTCCCAGAGCAGGATTCGGTCAAGGCTTCTGGTCAACGATTTTAATTCAGCGCTGCTTCTGGCTTCAGGTATTTTTTCCAGTAGCGCATCAATGGCCGGATGCTTTATGCCCGCTAAATTATGGCTGCCTTCTGCATCCGCCCGTTCTGAATGGAAATAGTCAAACAGCTCAGCGCCCGGAGCCAGGGACTGAGGCAATATACGCAGTAACATATCGTAATCATGCTCCCTGACCTGTCGGATATATTGTGCAGCATCCGCCCGAACCAGATTCATTTCGATGCCAATGGTGCCGAGATTTTTTTTCAGCGGTAGCAGATAGGTTTCTGAGCCTGCACCCTGTTCCAGAAAGGAGAATCGCATGGGCTTGCCGGTTTCCCGGTGTATGAGGGTATTGTCCCTGAGTTCCCAGCCTGCTTCTTTCAGCAATGCTAATGCCTGTTTCTGCTGAGTCCGGATGGAGCCGTTTCCGACTGTCTGGGTGGGCTTAAAGGACTGGGTCAGTAAATCAGGCGGTAGTTTCCCTTTCCAGGGGTCAAGCCATTGCATTTCAGCCTTGTCCGGTAAGCCTTTTGCCGCCATAGGGGAATTGGGGAAATAGCTGTGTGAGCGTTTATAGGCATTGTAGAAAATAGACTTGTTGACCCATTCAAAATCAAACATCAGGCTGATGGCCTGTCGTACCCGCCGGTCGTTGAATGGCTTGCGGCGGGTATTGAAAAACATAAACGAACTGCCATAAGCCATCTGGTGAGGAATCACTCTCTTCCTGACTTTGCCTTCCCGAACCGCTGGAAAGTTGTAACCGGTATTCCAGTGTTTAGCAATCACTTCAAGGTGCAGATCATGCCCGCCTGCTTTGAACGATTCGAACGCGATATGGTAATCGCGATGAAACCAGAGGGTAATTTTATCGAAATTGTAACGCCCTTTATTAACGGGTAAATCCTTGCCCCAGTAATCCTTAACCCGACTGAATGTCACAGACACGCCCGGCTTAACCGCTGTAATTTTATAAGGTCCACTGTTCAATGCAGGTTCCGGCGTGGACTTGCTGATGTCGTGTTTGCTCCAGTAATGACGGGGCAGTACCGGAAGCTCTGCCACTCTGAGCAGCTGTGATCGTGTCCCGGCCTGTTTAAAAGTGAAGCGAACTTTGTGATCGTCGAGTTTTTCTACCGTTTTAACAGATTCTAATTGCAGTCTGTACCGGGGATGCCCCTTCTCTTTCAGCTCATGGTAAGAAAACACCACGTCGTCTGCGGTGACCGGTATGCCATCATGAAAACGGGCTTCAGGACGCAGGTGAAAGATGATCCAGCGATTATCGTCAGCGTATTCAACCGAACGGGCAATTAAACCATAAGCCGACTGAATCTCATCCCCTGACGGGCTGTACTGGCCGGTTCCTACCATAAGGGGTTCATTCAACTCGGAAAAACCATAGCGCATGTAGTTGTAGGATGGGGCAAGGGCTGGCGTTATCCCTTTGGCAGAATAGGGGTTCAGGGAATCAAAGGTTCCATGGACAAACAGGCTGATCTGGCCACCCTTCGGGGCATTGGGATTAACGTAATCGAAATGTTTGAAGTCAGATGGGTACTTCAGCTCATCAAACCGGGATAATCCATGAGAGGGATGACTCGTGGGAGGTAAGGGCTTCGCTACTGTTGCTGCTGGTAACATGCCGAGTATCGTAGAGAAAAGAAGGCTCAGCACCAGCCTCTGAGTTACAGGTAACTGCATTTGTTCATTTTATTTTTTTAACGAAGCATCACTATAGCAGCTTCAGGGCGCATCGTGCCGAACGGACCCATAACATTGAACGGATAAAAACTCAGGCTCGTGTATTGGTAGTCATATAGTTTACCATCTGCTGCTGATCTTACATGGTTGTAAGCATAGAGAAGTTGACTCAAGAGGATGTTTTGATGGTTAAGGCCGTTTCCATTTTATGTGTTGCCGGTTTTCTTCTTACCGGGTGTTGCACAAATCAGCCCGCCAAACCCACTTCTAAAGGTATGCCAGGGTCCGATAGAGACGCACATGGATGTATTGGTTCGGCAGGCTATTCCTGGTGTGAACGGGCCAAAAAGTGTGTACGCCCCTGGGAGCTTGCTAAGGAAGCCGGGTTTGAGAATACCGAGGAAGCATTTTTGGATTATTGTCGGTAGGTGTTGATTCAGGGGAATATCAGAACTGCTCCAGCGGATAGCATCAAAAGCCATTGGCTGGAGCTGTTACAACAGTCTTTACGCTGCCCTACACCGCTAGAAACAGTTGTGCCATTGTTATTTTTATGGCATAAACGACAATGGACACCAAATTACCAAAAAATGCTTATTATCTGCTAAAAATAAAAGCTTAAAATGGAAAGTTAGTATGCATCAGGATCAAGAGTTTTACCCCAGAGATGATGAAATAGACTTATTTCAGCTCTTTGAGAATTTGTTTCAGGAGAAGTTACTGATTATAGGAATGACAATCCTGACAGGACTTATTGCAGTCGTAGTCTCTTTTATACTTCCCAAAACTTTCAGCGCAGAGGTAAGTTCTGTTTTACCGCTCCCCTTAGTAAGCGCTAGTACCTGAGAAACCTTTTAAAACGGTCAGCAATATAATCTTTAAATCAAGTGTCACTGACCACGAGTTGATATACTTTAAGTCCATCTCGACCCGTTTCTGCATTTTTACCAAAGTGTCTGTTTCACCACGAAAACCATTAACCTGCGCCAGCCCGGTAATTCCGGGTTTTACTTTGTGTCGCTTCATGTAAGAATCAACAAGCTCTTTGTATTGCTCATTATGGACAAGCGCATGAGGCCTTGGCCCCACTATGGACATATTCCCCTTCAGTACATTAAGAAACTGTGGCAACTCATCAAGACTGTTTCTTCGTAGAAAACCACCAATCGACGTTAGACGTCGGTCGTTTTTTACAGCCTGAGTTACCTTTCCATCTACTTCATTATGTACATGCATCGTTCGGAATTTATACACATCAATAGGTTCACCATTTACCCCTAAGCGTCTTTGCTTGAAAAATACAGGGCCATCTGATGTAATTTTTACCAGACCGGCAATAACCAGCATAAGCGGTGAAGCAATGAGTATAGCAACCAGAGACAAGACGACATCTTCAGTACGTTTGATGACCGAAGTCCATTCATTTAACGGGGAGCAACTCAGGTCCAGAGAATAGAACCCGGCGATTGGGGTAACACGGTGATTAAGCAGGGCAACATCCCTGAGACCGGGCATGTAACGAATATCCATGGTGTGAAAGCGTAACGCAAACATAACTTCTTCTATAATACCGCTGTCCTTCAGCGGGAGACAAAGCCAGCATTCATCGAAATCATCATCTTTCAGAAGCTGCTTCTCGACAAGTGCAGAGGCCTCTGAAACCTGATCGTAGTTAAGGCAGACATCAAGACGATAGCCCCATTCGTTACGGTGGCCCATATCCTGAATAATTGACTCATAGTTACGGCCTCGCCCAATCACTAATACCCGCTTGGAATTTCTTCCTCTTATACGAATCGAGCGCAAGAATACATTAACCAGTACTCTGTAAAGAATACTCAGTGACATCGATGTGACAATCCAGGAGCCGAGCCATAAGCGGGAGTATTGCTCAGTAGATTTAGTCATGACCAGAAAAGCGACTAATAATGTGAAAGATATTAGCCAGCTGAAAATGACAGAGCCAAGGTAGAACGACAAAGGGCGACCTCTCCAGGACTGGTAAACACCCATGATACCGGAGGCTCCTAGCACTAAAAACACATGGATGATACTCAGGGACTGATAGTTGAAGCTGGTTTCAACATATCCAAACCTCAACCAGAAAGCGGTATTGGCAGTCAGGTAGGATATCAGGATATCCATGACGATAAACAGGAAGGCAGGGAGGTTTGAGCGGCTTAGGGAGAATCCTTGGGGCATGTTTTTATTATTCTCAGACCGGACGGGACTTTACTTTATTCAACTTCAGGCTCAGATTTCAGAGCGCAATGTTTACTCCAGCATTGAGCCACAAATTCCGAGAACTCTTTTCTGAATCGTTCAGAAGAAAACTGAAGTGCATGTTCCCGGATAGCTGCCGGTGGAAGCAGTTGGGTTTGTTCAAATTCTAACACCGCTTTTGAAAGAGCGTCAGCTGTTTGTTCGTAAAAGAAAATTCCCGTTTTTTTATTCACTACAGTTTCTAATAAACCACCCTTACCGTAGGCAATCACAGGCGTTCCGCAAGCCATGGCCTCAACCGGAGCAATGCCGAAATCTTCTTCGGCAGCAAAGACGAAGGCTCGTGCTTTTTGGATAGTATCTTTTAGAACATTGAATGGCTGATGCCCCATTAAGGTGATATTTGGGGTTTTAATTGTTTGGAGTTTTGTAAAATCAGGGCCGTCGCCAATGACGATTAGTCGTTTATCTGGCATATTTGAAAAAGCACTGACAATTAGATCAATCTTTTTATAAGGTACAGCTCTTGAGCATGTAACAAAGTAATTATGTTTGTCTTCAAATAATTGAAAGTCATTGACTGAAACATTAGGGTATATTGTGTAAGAATTTTTATCATAAGCATTTCTTATTCTTTCAGAAATATAATTTGAACAAGCAACGAAATAATCAACATCTTTCGAACCTTCTCTATCCCACAACCTGAATTTTTTTAAATAATATTCTACAAAGATTTTTTTTATTCCGTGTATTCCAGATTCCGAAAGGTACTGACTTTCTAAATCCCAAGCATAACGAGCAGGTGTATAGCAGTAGCAGATATGAAGTTGACCAGAGGAAATTGATACATTTTTCGCAACACAATGACTGCTGGATATCACAATATCATACTTCATCAACTTATGTTGCTTTATTGCAATTGGAAAAAGTGGCAGATAGTTGCGATATTTTGACTTTGCCAATGGCAGTGATTGAACAAATGTTGTTTTTGCAATCTTTTCCTTTATAAATCCTCGTTCTTCATTCTCAACAAAATCAATTAGTGAAAATAAATCTGCTTCAGGAAAAATGGTTAATATTTGTTCGAGAACTTTCTCAGCTCCACCATACGTTACTAACCAGTCATGGATGACAGCTATTTTCATCAGCAGGAACCCAACCTTTCCTTTCTGGCCTCATCAAATATGGCCCATAGCTGTTTAGCAGATTGTTCCCAGGTAAACCTGCTGGCACTCTGTTCAGCTTTTTTTGCCAGAGAGTCTCTATGATTGTCACCAAAAAATTTCGTTAGCCCTGAAGCAATCGATTCAACATCTAAAGGGTCAACAAGAACTCCGGCCTCACCTGCAACTTCGGGCATGGAAGAAGTATCAGAAGTTAAAACAGGTACACCGAATGACATTGCCTCAACTAGCGGCAAGCCAAAACCTTCATAAAGTGAGGGCATTGCAAGGAACCGGGCATGACTATATAAAGTAGCAAGCCAGCCATCATCAACATAACCAACGACTTTAACCTGACCTTGTAGATTTTCACGTCGAATTAAGGCTTCTGCATCAACGCCCCCCCAGCCTTTTCCCCCTGCGATAACGAGTAGATTATTTTTTTTGATACTTTCATCAAGAGAAGCAAAAGCTCTGAGAAGGCGGGACAAGTTTTTTCTTGGCTCCAGCGTTCCTACAAAAAGAAAATAGGGTCGGTCAATGCCAAAAACTATTAAAGATTGGAACTCTTGGTGGGGAGGAAATCTGGAAGTGCCCGGATAAACAATACGAACTTTTTTTGAGACCGCAGGGTATTCATCGATAATTGCCTTTGAGGTACTGATGGAGTCCGCGATAATACGGTCAGCTGAATAAATAGTATCAGGCATCAACATTTTCTCAGCAACATAACTTAAAGGCCGCATAGTGTTCCCCGCATGTTTCCAGACGAGGTCGTGAATAGTTACAACACGTGCAATATTCCTTGGAAGATAACGGGGTATCCTGTGTGTTGCTCCCCAGAAGACATCAACCTGATCCTTGGCAGACCAGTAGGGTAAGTAACTTTGTGACCACCACATTCTCCCAAGACGACTCTGAAAGTTAGCCGACCTGACTTTGGGATTATTTATTTCCCACTTGTGAGAATCGATATCCCTTGCAGAGTAAAGGTAAAGCTGACTTGAGTAATCCATCAGTTTATCTGATAATTCTTTAGTGTATCGTCCTATTCCTGTTAATGGTTCAGAGAGTAACCTGGCATCTATACCAACGCGCATAAATTATTATTTCCCTTGGTACATCCAGTGTAATGTTTCATGAAGTGATATTTTCTGATGGTCTCCAACTAGTTCATTTAAGTATTTATTTGAACCACATAAACACTTGATATCTTTTCTTCTAATTAAAGAACTATTGGTATTTACTTTAATTTTATAGCCAGTAATATCATCCATAATTTTCAGTATCTCTCTTATGCTTATAGACTTTCCGGAACACACATTGATTGTTTCTCCTACTGGTGCCATCTCAATAAGCCTTCGATAGTATTCAGCTACAGTTCTTACATCGAGGAAATCACGAGAAATATCAATATTGCCAAGTTCTATCTCCTCATCACCCTTTCTGTAATGCTCTACGATCTTGGATATTAAGAATTGTGAGGACTGACCTATCCCTGTGTAGTTAAAAGGCCTGACAATAAAAATTGGAAGCTTATCCAACCACAGTTTAGCCATATATTCCATGGCCAACTTACTGACAGCATAATCATTTATAGGTGATGGTTGTGTAGATTCAATAATCTCACCAAGGGAATTATCACCATAAACATTAGCACTGCTGGCCAACAATACGGAATCAGGTTTTTTTTTATTTTCAGACAATGAAGTAAGTAAATTATGCGTCCCTATAATATTAGTTCGATATATCTCTTCCTTGTTCTTGTGATCAACAAAAGAGACTGCAGCTAAGTGTACTACTACGTCGGGTGATACTTTAACAATCAAGTCTCTTAATGTATCAATATCACACAAATCTACATTAAATATTTTATTATCAAGTGCTTTATTTTTACGGAAAGAGGTTCCATATACATCGAAACCAGCTGCTGACAACTCAGCAGCCAGATAGCTCCCTGTAAACCCGGTTATACCTGTTATTAGAGCCGTACGCATTAGAAAGAAACGCCTTTTTCAACCCGATTCATATCAGCTTCAACCATCATTGCACATAGATTTTCTAATGGTGTATGAGCCTCCCAGCCTAAAACTTTCTTTGCTTTATCAGGATTACCTATCAGCAAATCAACTTCAGCAGGTCTGTAAAATTTTGGATTTATTTTGACTATTGTTTTTCCAGTATTAGCATCCAGACCAACCTCATCAACACCATTTCCTTCCCATACTATTTGATAATCGAGTGCTTTGCATGTTAACTCAACAAAGTCCTTAACACGTTCAGTTCTTCCGGTAGCCAACACAAAAGTATCAGGCTCATCTGCCTGCAACATACGCCACATCCCATCAACATAATCTTTAGCAAAGCCCCAGTCTCGCTTTGCCTCTAGATTGCCTAACTCTATATGCGACTGCCTGCCGAGCTTAACACGCGCAAGACCATCTGTTATTTTTCTGGTAACAAATTCGAGCCCACGTAGTGGCGATTCATGATTGAATAAGATTCCGCTAGCTGCAAAAATGTCAAAACTTTCCCTGTAGTTAATGGTCATCCAGTGTGCATAAACTTTAGCGCAACCGTAGGGACTGCGAGGGTAAAGCGGAGTAATTTCAGACTGAGGCACCTCTTGAACCAGCCCAAACATTTCAGAAGTTGATGCTTGATAGAATTTAATTTTTGGATTAACTATCCGTATTGCATCAAGTATGTTTACTGGGCCTATTCCAGTAATCTGAGCTGTTGTAATAGGCTGATCAAACGAAACACCTACAAAACTTTGTGCAGCCAAATTATAGATTTCATCAGGCTCAGCTTGCTCTAACAGACGAACACTTGAACCCAAATCAGTGAGATCATACTCAAGCAGGTTTAAATTTGGGTGGTTACGAACACCAACATCGTCAAGCCTCCAGAAATTAGTGGATGATGTACGCCGGTAGGTGCCGTAAACTCTATAGCCTTTTTGTAAGAGAAATTGAGAAAGATAGGCACCATCTTGACCTGTTATGCCAGTGATCAGAGCTGTAGTCATAATAAAGATTTAGTTACTTTTTTTAGTTATATGGAATAAGTTAGCAATACTGCAGTATCTATATTTATCATTCTGTTAAAACCAAGGTCGTGAAGCTCTTTGCGAAGAGAAAAGCAAAATCAGTAAATCAAGTAGTTTTACTCAAGAAAATTTGTAAATCATCAGGAGTTCCAATTCCATGCATTGCATCAGGTGGAATATTAAATATTCCAGTTCGTTTACCTTCAGCAATCAAATAATTATAAGTAGGACAAGTATAATACTCCCCATTTACACGATCTTGATGCAATATCATGGAAATAGAAGCATCAATAAAGTCACCACCTTTACGAAAGAAGTAGATACCAACTGTTGCAAACTCTGAAATTGCTTCTTTCTCTTTAACTTCCTGAACAAGACCATCCTGATCAATACGGGCAAATGACCATTTTGAATCTTGTGTTTTATCGACAAAGGTCAGTATTGATCCATCAAGATTTCGACTAATACAATCAGAAACGAAAGCTTGTGGTTCAAAATCAACTAACTGATCTGAGTTAGCAATTAGCAAAGGTGTATCATTGTCAATCAATTTACGTGAATGCA
Source organism: Endozoicomonas gorgoniicola (assembly GCF_025562715.2). Taxonomy (NCBI): domain Bacteria; kingdom Pseudomonadati; phylum Pseudomonadota; class Gammaproteobacteria; order Oceanospirillales; family Endozoicomonadaceae; genus Endozoicomonas; species Endozoicomonas gorgoniicola. The sequence goes on along the minus strand of NZ_JAPFCC010000001.1, from coordinate 1,285,763 downwards.
AAACTGTGCAAACTGTGCCTTCAGTAAGCCCATCAATTTCTACAAATGTTGCCTGAAACCTTTTTTTGATTTCCTTAACCACATCAACTTCAGATTGTAAATGTTTCCTTTGAGCGATGAGGATATACCGAGCATTAGGTAAGTTAATATTTTCTAAAACACGGATAATCATAGGTTTACCATTTACATCAATAAAAGGTTTTGGCTTAATAAACCCAGCATTGACAAAACGACTACCAGCACCAGCCATTGGTATAACAACGTTAATCATTTAGGATACCCTCCATATTTATCGTTAGTCGCACCAGGATATTTTACAACCGTTGTTAATGAATCCTCTAGAGCTTCAAAATCAGTTGCTTCCATTGGTTCAACAACTATAATATCTCCTTTCTCATACTCCTTACCATTCATTCTCACACGTCCCGTCATAACTACCGTAACTTCTGTTGCTATTTTATGATGATGCAGGGCTTCATTGTCGCCTTTAGAATATTCTTTTACAGCCACTTCGACATCAGTTGTTTTGATTAATGTTGGTTCAAAATCACCTATAAACCAACCATTAATCATATTTTCAAGATTTTCAGTCTTCATATTGTTTTTCTATTTATAGTATTTTCTGAAGATTCTCGTACTCTTTTATCTTTTTTGGGGTATAAAAAGTGTGATATGTATCATTGCTTATCTTATACATTTTAATTTCTTTACCAGACAGTATCATTTGATTGAGAATAGGTGCGATAAAGTAACTTCCATTAACACTTTCATCCTTACGAATCATTTGCATTGCAGCTTCTATGAAATCAGCACCACAGCGAAAATAGTATAATCCTGCAATAGCATGACGACTTAACGGGTGTTTTTCAGCAGCCTCAACAACACGTCGTTCTTCATCTAGCCTAACATATGACCAACGAGGATGAACTGAATCAAATGTGACAACTCCAGCATCAGATTTATAAAATTCAGCAATAACCTTTGAAATTGAAAATGTAAACAATTGATCACTATTAGCTATTAAGAGTGGTTCATTTCTCGGTATATGATCAATAGCCATGAGCGCACTACAAGCTGAACCACGGGTTTCTTCACCAATTTTAACAATCTTACACTGCCCATTGGTGATTATATTTAATGTACTGTCCAAGTGAAATTTCACACAATCAGCAGTGTTAATCACAAAAATGAATTGAACTTTACTAGAAGCCGTAGAAAGATTCTCCACAACCCACTCAACAATTGTTTTATGGCCTATTTCAATCAGTGGCTTAGGAAATGGGTATTCATTTTCTGGAAAATACTGTGACTTTCCAGCCATTGGGATTAGAACATTGAGCATATAATCTACCCCTGTATGCGCATAATATGGTTCATAATATTTGGATAGTTCACCTCTCGTACATCACCTACTTCCATCAACCAGGCACCACTTGCCTTTGCTGCTTGTTTACCATTATCGTTATCTTCTACTATTAAACATTCTTCAGGTTGTAAATTTAGCCTTTGGATAGAACGTGTATAGATTTCAGGGTCAGGTTTACCAAACTCAACATCTTGATTAGACAAAAAGAAATCAAGATATGGAAGTAATGATGCTTTTTCCATCATCACTTTGACACTATTCCTGATCGAATTTGATGCTACAGATAAAGCATAACCTTCTTGTTTTAATCGAGCTAGTGCATATTCATGATGAAAACTAGGCTTGCACTTAGTATGTACAAGCTCCATAGTATAAACCTGCTTCATCTCATTAATAAAACTATGCAGTTTAGCTGGCAATCCCCTATCGGTAGTTAACATTTCAAGCTTTTTCTTTGTTGGTAGACCGTCGTATGTAACTAAGTGATCATAACGACTAATTTCCATACCAAATAAACTGAGAGCTTTATTTAGAGCTTCATAGTGCCAATCTTTAGCCTCTATAAGCACTCCATCCATATCAAAAATAACAGCTTTAATTTTAGGCATTGAAGAAATCCTCAGCTTTTTCGGGATAGTCAGTGCAAATCATCATTTTATTCTTACCAATTCTTAGCTCTAATTCTTTATAATGCTCCCACTCACTTTTGTAGGTTCTACCATGCAATTCTGGTGAGACAATACATATCTTTTTTTTTGCATTAAGGTGATTAATGATTGACTGATTAGTTATCCAATGCCTATGAAATTCATCAAGCCATACACCATTAGACATATCAAAAAAAGATGGGTTTTCTTCGTACTCACTTTGTCTAGTATATATATTCATCCCTTTATTCAGATATAAAATAGCGTCAGGAACAGACATATCAAAGAGAAAATAATTATTTATTTCGTATTGCTGTAATTGTTTTTCAAGTAAATCATGCAAGCCATCTGCTTTAATATTAATAGCTATTTTCGGCCTAGCCTCGAAGCTCGTATAGATATCGAGAAATTGTTGAAATGACATACACTCATTCAATGGAGGGTTATGTGATATAACTAACTTACCTTTCCAATCTCTAACATCAATTTCAACACCAAAACCTAAAGAAAAACTTCGCTCGAAAGCTATAGAGGTGTTCTTTTCATTTTTTTTTAGCCAGTAACCACGATGCGACAATACAATCAATTAGAAACTCCAACTAGAAAAATAAATTCATAGGAGAGATTAATAAATAACATACTCTTTAATATAAAATTATTTAGAAATCGACGAATGAATCAATATAACTCTATGATACCATTTTTATAAATAATTATATTCTACTTAATCTAAGAATCTCTTTATCTAACTCAAGTATTCTATTATTCAATCTTTCAACTTCTTCATTTAAATTTATAATTCTTTTATTTAATCTAGACTCAACCTCACTTTCATCATAGTTCATATAGCGGCTATGGTGATGCCAGTAATTTTTACCATCAAAAATATCAATTCCAACTAATCCAAGTTCATTGATCATGTCAAACCAAGTTTCAGGATTTTTTGTAAAAAATATATTAAATTCATTACAAGCCATGTCATTTGGCTTTATTGCTTTTATAGTATACCCATTGGATGAAAAAAAATTTAATGCTTTATGAATATCTTGTGATTCACTTTCATACAGTGAGTTTGATGCTACAGATGGTACTTCAAGCATTCCAGCTTTTATTATATCAAGGTATATACCACTAGAGGCCAAAATAGACAGGTCGAGTCCTTGAGCATCGATTTTTATAAAATCAATTACATCTATTCTCTCTTCTTTTATAAATGACGAAAGTGTTATTATTGAAACTTCTTCTGTATGACTATATTTCAAATCAGTTCTACTACGCCAGTATTTATCATTTTTTATATTTATTTCATTGAAATCCAACAAGCTAGAGCAACCTTTATCCGCTGAATCACTTATATTCAGTTTGCCGCTACCGGTGTAGTCTGAAATAGCTAATTTATGGATATGTAAGTTACTCAGATTCTCTTTATTTTTTATAGTACAAAGGTGCCTATACAACTCAGAGTTAGGCTCAAATGCGTGTAGTATTATATCAGGTTTTTTTCTTGCAACTTCAAGACAGAATAAACCATTATTTGCACCGACATCAAATATCATAATCTTCAACCCATTTAATCAAATTATTCGAGCCCCATCTTTTTTTTGCATGCGTTGAAAACTTAATCTTATCTATACGTTCATTAGATCTTTGCCTCACTTGCTGTCTAGCTTTAACTAATTCTTTATCTAGTAGATCACCTTCAAACACTAATCGATTCAGTGGCTGAGTATCAGAAACTAAAGTAGAGACACCACATGCATAGGCTTCTAGAATAGGTAATCCAAGGCCTTCAGAAATCGATGGAAATATAAGAAGCTGTGATCTAGAATACAGTTCTATTTGCTTCTCAGTACAGATATCAAACCACCACTCAATTTCATTCAAATCTATTTTTTCATAAAAATCTTGAACTAGTTTTAGATCACAGCGTGGCCTTCCAAAAATAATCAATTTAGTAAAATCACCACTATTAACTAAATCAGGTATTAATTTTAGACCTTTTCTTTCATCGAAAGGTGCAGCTAAAATTACAGTTTTGCAGATTGAATCATCGTCACAATTTATTTTTTGTTTTTCAAATCCATTCGGCAAAATGGTTGGGATAACTTTAAGGCCTTTTTTTTGGCCAAAGCCAAATATTTCACACTGTCTTTTCGTCTCATCACTTATACATAATATCCCATCTGCAACATCATCAGCCCAGGTATATCCATTACTATGTTCAGCTGCAAAAGATTTCAAACCTTCATCACTTGGTTTAGCAAAGTAATATCTGTTAGGTATTACATCATAGGCAATGCAGTACGTCTTTTTTGACTTTGGAAGATTTTGACTTTTATAAACCCAAGGTGCACACAAAATACATATATCGTATAAAAAATCACTGCTAAAGCTTCTAGTTTCATAATTAACTGACTCAGTAGAAATACCATCGAAATATTTATTCAACTTTGCATTTTTTAATTTGCTTAATATTTCTGATCGAGAGTCTGCAAATTTTATATCAGACTGAAAACCGTTATTTATAAAATAATTATCATTGAAAACTATTGAATCCCATTTATCTTTATTTTTCTTTAGAAATTCAACTTTATAATTATAAACCTTCAGTGACTCAGCAATTGAAAATATATATCTTCTCACACCATGATGGGTGGTTAAAATACTATCATCAATAATGAAACAAAAACTCTTTGACATAGTTATAAGCTCGTGAATATCTGAGTCTAGATTTTAATGAGTTAGGTAGTTTTTTCCATAAGTTCTCTGCTATTTTTTTCATATGCTCAACAATAGCAGGCTCTTGAGTTTTTAAATGTACATATAATTTAAAAGAATCTGTATAATTATCTGCGATACCAACAGTAGTAGCACTTGAATAAAAATTCATTCTAGGAACAATCCCATGACATCTTAATAAAAAAGCCAGCTCAACATCCTCAGCTTCATTATGAAGTAGTAGTGAATTAAATGAGGAAATAGTTAGTTTTGTTTTTTTTAGTATTATCAGTCCTCCATTTACAAAATGTCCTTCAAACAGCTCATTATAACTTTTTTCATAACAAGGATTTTGCCATTTAAAGCTTCTATATTCAAAGCCAACATACGAGGGAAAATAACTACCAGATTCATAATTTTGGCTAATCGTCAAATAGTCAAAATCATATCCAAAATATTCAAACCCTTCAAAAAAGTCATCGTTAATTATGTATCTATCATGAAATATTGCAACATTCGGGTTTTTTGCTTTTTCCAGAATGAGTTTCTTTTTTTTCGAAATCCTAGCTAGGTCATCCTTATACTCTAAATCAAAATATTTTAGATCAAGATCTATTTCACTTAGGCCATTAAGCTTGGGCCCTACAATTATAAATTCAACTAGATCACGGTCTATTAATTTTAAAGTTTTTAGTATCAAACTAGAAATTACATCTTCTTTCTCTCCATTAGTTATAACACCTATCGTCCATAATTTATTTGAATACAATTCGATATTTTTTCTATTAATTTTAAAAACACTTACTATACTACCATCTCTAAGCAGCTCTTGCTGATCAAGACTAACATCAAGGCCAGTATTCCTTGCTAGTAAACTTTTTAATTCAAATATAGTTCCTTTATTTGAGTCTTTAGTTCTTATTACAAGATAGCCAGATTCATTAATAAGTCTTATAGATTCATCAATAACCAACCTCCAGCCTGAACCATAATTGAAAACTATATCTTCATACAACCATACCACATCGTATTTTCTGTGATAAATTGGACTAAGTCTATAGTTCTTACACAACCCAATATTTATAGCTTTACAGTTAATCGGGCTATTATCACCTATCCAGACACCTTTTTTACTAAACAGATGACTTATAAAGCCAAATTCAAATCTTTCCAAATCTTTAATCATATTCATAACCTTGACTTACTTTAATTCAAAGTGAGCATGCAGATTTGTACTACCTGACCATACATTTAATTTTTCATTTTTGATTATTTGAAAGGTTTTAAGCACAGCAGTAGGGCAAATAATCTGTTCAAACACACCTTTACCACTACCTATATTTTCGATTCCGACAGCTAATGTATACTCTCCTGCAGGAAGATTAACATTAAACTTAATATCTATCCTTACATAGTCGTCAGTTCTCAAGCACTTTCTTAAGTATTTTTTTTGACAAAATGTATTAGTTTCATAACATATTGTGCCTTGTCTATTTTGAATTCTTATTCCAACATGTGGATCTTTGAAGGAAGATAGCCCTTTACATCTTATTATTATTCGGCCTATATCCCCCTCAACTAATACACCATTATTACTAACCACACTAATGTCAGATATATATTTACTGTGAATTCTAGGTAGGTTGCAACTAACAGGCTTTTTTTCATCTAGAATCACATTTTTATCAGTTTTCTGATTGATCTCTAATTCATTAGAATGGTCATTAAAATATTCTTCAATGATTTCTTTGCATGTACCTTTTCTTTTAACCTTCCCATCAGATAAAAGTAACGCTTGATCACAGATAGTTGTTAACGTACTAAAATCATGAGTAACAAAAATTAACGAAGTACCCTTAGAACGGTATTCTTGAATCTTTTTCATGCACTTTTGTTGGAATAAAATATCACCTACTGATAATGCCTCATCAACAATAAGTATATCGGGTCGCCAGGCTATAGCTATAGCAAAGGCTACACGCACGTACATTCCAGTAGAATAGGTCCGTACTGGATAATCGAAATGGACTCCTACATCAGCAAATTCTTCAATTATAGCCATTGCATCATCAATTTTTCTTACTCCATGCCCCATCAAACCAGCAGCATGTCGTACATTTTCGCGACCTGTCAGGTCAGGATTGAAACCCATACCAAGTTCTAGAATTGCAGCTATTCTCCCATTGACCTTACAAACTCCCTCTGTGGGTTGAAGAGTACCGGTTATAATTTTCAGCAATGTACTTTTGCCTGCACCATTCTGCCCTACTATTCCAATTGCTTCTCCGGACTTGATATCAAAACTAATATTGTTTAAAACTCTTGACTCTACTACCGGATTAATTGGCAAACCAAACCATCTTGCAAAACGATGCCATTCAGATCTATAGCCTCGAAAAGCTTTGCCAACACCTCTAACACTTAATATTGTCACAATACATCCACCATTTCTTCACTACCACGACGAAACAATAGTAGACTCATTGCTAAGAACACTAAGGCCATTAAGCAAATAAGAAAAAAACCCTCAAGTTCAGGAGCCTTGCCATATACCAAAACATTCTGATAAGCACTGGTAAAGTGGTACATTGGATTGAAATTCAAAAGATATCTAAACTTTTCAGGTATAATATCGACTGAGTAAACAATCGGGGTAAACCAGAAACTAATTTGTAGAATAATTGGAGTACATTGGCCTATATCCCGAACAAATACATTCATAATACCTAGCAATAAACCAACACCAAGAGAAAAGGCACAGAGTACTAAGGTTAATGGCAACAACCAAAATAAAGCTTTAGTGAATTGATGACCAAGTAGAAAAAAAATCCCTGTCATTGCTAGAAACAAAAAAAAATTATTGATCAGATTGCTACCAACAACGATAGCAGGCAAAGTTATTTTTGGGAACTGTACTTTTTTCATTAGATTACCCTGCTCTATAAACAAATTCAGGCAACGGCTAATAATTTCATTAAAAAGAGCCCACGCTAGCAAACCAGCCATCAGATATATTGCATAAGCATATTTATTATCAATCCCTGGTAGCTTTGCTGCTAAAACATTTGAAAGGATTAATGCGTATATTGCCACTTGCGCCAAGGGATTTATTATCATCCATAGGCCACCTAATTTGCTACGAACAAAACGATTCACAAGTTCATTACGGATAGAACTGAGAACAAAATAGCGATATTGCCACAAGCTTCTTAAAATACCGAACATTAATTTCAACCCTTAATCAAGTTTTCAATATCAAAAACTATTTCTTGAAGATGCTTAATATTAAAAGCAGTTTCAACATTAAGTCTCAATAAAGGTTCAGTATTCGATCCACGAAGATTAAATCGCCAGTCATCATACTCAAAACTAATACCATCTGTAGTATCGAAAGATTTATGCAACGCTTTACTTTTATAAAACACCATCACTTCTGACAATTTTTCTCTAACATCTTTTACTTTGTAATTTAATTCACCACTACATGGATAAACTTGCATCCTGCTATCTAACATTTCTGATAGTGTCTTATTAGAAACACTGAGAAGCTCTGAAATCAACAACCAGGGAATCATCCCACTATCACAATAAGCAAAGTCCCTGAAATAATGATGAGCACTCATCTCCCCACCATAAACAGCATTCTCTTCCCGCATACGTTCTTTAATAAATGCATGACCCGTTTTCGACTGAATAGGAATGCCACCATTTTTTTTGACAATATCAATGGTATTCCATGTCAGCCTTGGATCATGAATAATTTTTTCACCGGGGTATTTCTTTAAAAAAGCCTCAGCAAGAAGCCCGACTATATAATAGCCTTCAATAAACTCACCCTTTTCATCAAAGAAGAAGCAACGATCAAAATCACCATCCCAGGCGATGCCCATATCAGCCTCATGCTGTTTGACGGCTAATGATGTTGCCTCGCGTTTTTCCGGAATGAGCGGGTTCGGAATACCATTAGGAAAATGACCATCGGGTTCATGGTGAACTTTGATAAACGTTATCGGAACCCCTTCTTTCTTAAACCGGGACTCAATGGCATCAATCACATGCCCAGCAGCACCATTACCGGCATTAACGACCAGTTTCAATGGCTTAATATTATTACAATTAATAAAGCCGAGTACATGCCTGACATAGTTGTCGAGTATTGAAAGCTTTGTCAAAGAGCCTGCCGCTACAGGTGTAATAAAGTCCTGATTTTCAGCAATGGTCTTTACCTCCCTTAACCCCGTCTCACCACTGAGAGGCTTGGCACCCCGACCTACAAACTTCATTCCGTTAAAATCAATAGGGTTATGACTGGCAGTGACCTCAATGCCGCCATCCACATCCAGATGAAACGCTGCAAAGTAGACTTCCTCTGTGCCTGTTGTGCCAATATCAATAACATCAGCACCCGCATCCATTAACCCTTTTGCCAAAGCCTGCTTCAGAGGCTCACTGCTTAAGCGCACGTCACTGCCAACCACTACTCTTTTGGCTTGCAAATGCTGTGCAAAAGCACGCCCAATTCGATAAGCAATATCTTCGTTTAACTCCTCCCCTAACCTGCCTCGAACATCGTATGCTTTAAAACAAGTCAGGTCAGTCATTTTGCTCTCCCATAAAGGTCATCAAACCGAACAATATCATCCTCTCCCAGATAACTGCCCGTCTGCACCTCAATTAACTGCAAAGGTATTTTTCCGGGATTTTCAAGAGCATGAACTTCGCCAATAGGGATATAAGTTGATTGATTTTCCGTCACCAGAAGTTCTTTATCACCAAGCGTCACCTTCGCTGTTCCACTGACCACAACCCAGTGCTCTGCCCTGTGGTGATGTTTCTGAACCGAAAGTTTTTCGCCTGCATTAACCGTAATGCGTTTTACCTGAAAGCGACCTTCTGAATCTATTGAGTCATAATAACCCCAGGGGCGGTATACCTTTCTATGCATCAACGCTTCAGGCCGGTTCTCTTTTTTCAGCTGTTCAACTACTTTTTTAACATCCTGAACAGCCTCTTTATGAACAATCAACAATGCGTCGTCGCTTTCTGTTATAACCAGATCCTGAACACCAACCGCTGCAATCAATTTTTTTTCTGAACGGACATAGCAGTTTTGCACATTATTTAAAATCACATCGCCCTGAATTGCATTATTAGCGTCGTCTTTTTCTTCCAGCATCCACAGGGCCGACCAGGAACCAACATCGCACCATCCTGCAGCCATTGGAACAACTACTGCGTTCCGGGTTTTTTCCATCACTGCATAGTCAATGGAGTTATCCGGGCATTCTTCAAATGCAGCCTTATCAAGACGAATAAAATCCCTGTCTTTAACCGATAACTGATAGGCATTAACACAAGCCTGATACATGGCAGGCTCAAGGGTTTGTAACTCATTCAGGTACTGCCTTGCGCTGAATAGGAACATGCCAGAATTCCAGTAGTAATCCCCAGAGGCCACATAATCCTGCGCTGTCGTTTTATCAGGCTTTTCGACAAACCTCTCAACCGGCTGCACACCACCCTTCTCTTTTGCTTTTATATACCCATAGCCGGTTTCAGGCTGGTCAGGGACAATACCAAAAGTTACCAACTTACCTTCAAGGGCCGATTGCTTTGCAAGATCGACAGCCTTCTCAAATGTCCTTAAATTTTCTATCACATGGTCGGCTGCTAAAACCAGCAACAGCGCATCTTCTTCAACGCCCTTTGCTTCTAATGCATTGAGGGCAGCGATAGCTACCGCTGGTGCAGTATTACGTGCAACAGGCTCAAGAATGATAGTCTCCAGCACAACCCCTGTATCACGACTTTGCTCGGCAACAATAAACCGGTGCTCTTCATTGGACACAACAACCGGGTCAGAGTAAATATCAGAATTACCCACCCGTTCCAGCGTGTTCTGAAGCATGGTTTTATCATTAACCAGTGCTAAAAACTGTTTGGGGTAAAGAGCCCTTGACTGCGGCCACAGGCGGCTTCCATTGCCGCCTGATAATATTATTGGTGTTATTTTCATGGCTTAAAGATTTTTATTCTTTTTGTACGATTTTTTGTAAGAGACTTAAGACTGGACGTCGTTCATTGGGAATCGATATATAACGTTTCGTATAGCACTCTATTCGTTATCTGTTAGCCACACTTACATGAGCCTTCTATTAATTTCAGAGAGCATAATAGCAGTGTTGTTTTTTTGGGCGAAAATGGATTTTCGTAGAATAAGTAAGGGCTTTATCTTTCCTGGTCAAGTTGAGTGTTGGGAGTCGCTTTGCTCGTCCCAACCTACATGGTGCGTTATTATTCTACCGCTTGGTTGAGGTACAGACTGACAGTCTGGAATGAACCAACGATCAACAAACGATCAATAGAGGAGGAGCAATCGACGATATCGGTCATTGGGGTATTATCTCCCACGCTACCGCCACAGTCCTTAACTACATCCTTCAAATCAGACATAGCCAAAGCCCGTGGCGAGTCGAACTCGCTGACATACCACTCATCGATTACAGGCGCTAATATGTTGACTACAGACTTATAATCTTTGTCTCTGTACATCGCGATCAGCGCACGGGTTTTACCAGGCACAGGGTCTTGTTCTAGTCGTTCTCTCAGTTTTCGGGCAGCTTGCGGGTTGTGGGCCACATCAAAAACTACCTCTACGGGGTCGTTATTTTTATTTTCTACGACAACCTTCGTATATCTTCCTGAGAGACGCGCTCTGGCTATCCCTTCACTTAGTTGATCATACGACACTGGATATGGCAAGAGTTTGACTGCCTGAATAACGGTTGCAGCATTATCTATAACCAGTTGAGGTACGGGTAATTTTTGGATATTTTCTTCCAGCCCTTGCCTGGTCTTGCCCTGCCAGTACCAGGTCGTTTTTTCGACAGAAATATTAAACTCTGTGCCACGCCGATAAAGCGGCGCTTCAACTGCAATAGCCTGCTCAATAATTGACTCAGGAACCGATGGGTCACCATAGATAGCAGGCACACCGGGTCGCATAATGCCTGCTTTTTCTCTGGCTATTTCCTCAATGGTGTCGCCAAGCCAGTCCTGATGATCAAGATCCACGGTGGTGATAATGGACAAGTCAGGATCAATGGCATTAGTGGCGTCCAGTCGTCCACCCAGACCCACTTCCATAATTGCAATCTCGACATCAGCCTGTTTGAAACAGTAGGCAGCTACCGCTACAGCAAATTCAAAATAGCTGAGCCAGTTATCTTTCCGATGACGGTCAATGTCACAGAACGCCTCACAAAGGCTTTGATCGGACACTTCCACTCCATTGATTCTTATTCGCTCATTGAATCGATGGATATGGGGCGAAGTGTAGGCACCCACGTTATAACCAGCACCTGTGAGAATGGATTCCAGCAATGCAACGGTAGAGCCTTTCCCGTTAGTGCCAGCGACAGTAATTACAAAGGGGGCTGGCTTTAAAAGTCTGGCGTTGTCCAGCACCTTATGGATTCTGGTTAACCCCAGCTCAATGTTGGTTTCTGGTCGTGTTGTTTCCAGCCAGTGCAGCCAGTCGTTGAGTTGTTTAAATGTTGTAGGTGACATGATTAAGTTTCAGATGGTGTGTTCAGGTTAAGAGGTTTTCGTAGCCCGTAGCCCGTAGTGGACAGCGGGCAGCGGACAGCGGACAGCGATTATTCAGGCTGTTTCAGTGCCTGAATGATAAAGGAGTAACCAACCCGCTCCTGCTCCAGACGCAGGTTATCGGCCTGCTCATTGTTTTTAAGGGCTGTAAATAGTGCAGATTCTGGCACAGTAAGATTATTCAGCTGGCCTGTAAATCGTTTGCTCTCGCTCTCCTGAACGCACAGGTGCTTATGCTGATCCAGCGTCGCCTGATCCATTAAAAGGGACTCGGTCTGAGGGAAAGACTGACGAACAGCCGAGAGAATTGAAAAACCATGGGTATCAATATCACCCCAATAGATAATTTTTTTCCCCTGCAACCACTCCACGTTCTTCAGTGACCGGACACCATAGCCCAGACCAAAAATCACCATGGCATCCTTCACTTCAGGGAAAGTCAGCCCATTAATTTTGTTTTCGGTAATATAAACGGCGGTAATATTCTGCTCTGTCGGTTCGACAAACTGCGACAGGGGTACGCTCATGTCTGTCACAGGCTTCTGGCTGTCAAGTAGCCTGAACCGTATCAGCGGCTCATCAAAGCGTAGCCCGAAACGACGCTCGAAACCATTCTCCGCCAGACCAGTGACGGAATCATCAAAGTCATCATCTTCAAGTGCCAGGATCAGCAGTTCGCTCAAAATACTTTTATGACTTTCGATAAACTTGGTATCAACCCCCTGTATATCCAGTTGTCGTATATAGCGATCTGGCTGCGGACGAATCTGGAAATACCGGCAAACCCTGATCAGGTTGTGCCAACTGTCTGCATGCTCAATGACCTTCAGAGGCTTTTCAGATAAAAACGGCATAACGTCTGGCAGCTGACGTTTAGTCATGCCCGTTATTTCGTTAAACTGCCTGAACGCGTCTTTGCAGCCAATGAACCCTAACCAGTCATCACGACTTTCAAACACAATCCGGTCGGGCAGTCGTTGCTGCCCCAGTTGTTTATGGTTAACGGTTTTGTATTCCAGCCGGTAGCCCGATCCTTTGACTGAGCTTGAATGACACTGGAGCATGGCAATCCAGTCACGTACCTTAACAAAGTCACTGGTCAGGGTTCGACCCGATGGTTTGGCAAACGGTATTTCCAGGGGAAATACCGTTTCACCTGCCAGCCACTGTCTTAAAAAGCCACCGGTCGACCAGGGTCGTGTGGCTTTTTTTTTGAGTTCCTTTTGAGTGATCATCTTAGTTCAGTGTTACAGCCTCTGAACTGCGCTGCTGTTTGGCCACCTGCTCTTTTTCCTTATGGTACTGCTCAATAGACAGGTTTCTTAATACCGAGTTACAGCCGCCCTCGTTATGAACAAAATGCACTGAGCTTACATAGTCTTCTATCACATGAATTTTTTGCAGAGGTGTCACAATCAGCAATTGAAGATTAAGCTTGCGGAACAGCTCAAGTCCATAACGTGCTGACTCATCAGAACCCCGGCCAAAGGCTTCATCAATCATTACAAACCGGAACGAGCGGGAACGGGTTTCCCCCCACTCCAGCCCGAACTGGTAAGCCAGGGCAGCAGCAAGAATGGTGTAAGCCAGCTTCTCTTTCTGACCACCGGATTTTCCCGCTGAGTCGGAATAAAACTCTTTCTCGGAGTCGTCTTCACGGTATCGCTCTGACGCATTAAACAAAAACCAGTTACGGACATCGGTAACTTTCTTTGTCCAGCGTTTATCCAGATCGGTCTGACCTTCCCTGCCATTGAACCGTTCAATAATGGTTTTTACCTGAATAAACTTGTTTTCTGCATAGGTTTCAGTGTTATCCGATGACAAGGTACCACCCAGGCAGTTGCGCAGGTCTATTTTGAACTGATTGATCTCCGCATCACGATGACTATCAGCCACCAGCCGGATATAAGTGCCGTCACTGTAATCAATCGTTGCCAGTGAACGGTTGATCGTATCAATTTTGTCACGAATGGTTTGCTGTTGCTGGTCGAGCCAGTTCTGAAACATCGCCATGTTATGAATGGTGCCTTCATTCAGCATCTGCTTGAAGCGTCCTTCATGGCGTGGCAAATCTTCACCCGCCAGCGTTCTCAGCATCTCACCGAACTCACCCGCTGATGCCATGGAAGCGTCTACTTCCCTGGTTTCATTGGGGTAAGCATTTTTATAGTCAGCCATTTTCCCGGTGATATTTGACGACAGGTTTCTTGCACTGCGCTCCTTGCTGTCAAGACGATCCTGCAGCCATTTCCGGAATGCGACCTGACTGCTGTCACAATTCTCTATAGTGATTTTCTTACCTTCCAGAGCTTCTTCTTCCAGCCCGGTCAGGGTTTTAAAGCTGCTGGTCTTGAGGTCTTCTGGCACATCACTCAGCTGCTGTTCTGACTGCTCCCTGAGAGAACGATCCTGCTTCAGTTTTTCAACAGCAGCCCCCGATTCCCTGATCAGCTTACGTTCAAGTTCTTCCCTCTCCTTAACTTGTGCCTCAGTGTTCACCAGCCGTTCACGCAGGGTTTTGAGAATATCCGAACCGGCTTCCAGTTCTTTTTTCTCCACTTCCAGGGATTGAATGCTCAAAGCCAGCGGCTGCCAGTTAATATCACCAAAGGACTGAAAATTTAATAACAGTTTCAGCTTGACCTGACTATCACCGAGCTTTTTAAGCTTTCGGGTAAATTCACTCTGCTCACGGGCAGCTACCTGAATGCCTTTTTCCAACACGCTGCGACTTGTTTCAAGCGCCAGTATCTTTTCCCGGTTACTCCAGCCCAGTACAAATCGTGACCGGTCATCAATACGATACCGGTCGTCTTTTTCGTGACGACTGCCACTGCTTTTTATCTGCCCGGTGGCCGTTATGCATCGGGACTCCTTGCGGAATTCGTCCAGGCTATCGCAGCAAATGTAATCAAATCGCTGCAGCAGTTCATACTCCAGCCAACTGTAAAAGCCACTGTCTGTTTTTATGGATACCTTTCGGCTGAGAGAACGTTTATCCACTGAAGTGTGGGGGTGCTTTGCCGGTGTACGGACACGGTAATACACCAGTCGCCCTTTAAGGTGAGTCCGGTTTACATAGTGAGCCACAGCGTCATAATGCTCTTCAGGCACCAGCAGGCTCAGTGCAAAGTTATGCAACAACCGCTCTATCGCACCCTCCCACTGCTTATCTTCTTCCCGCACCTGAAGCAGTTCACCGGCAAAGGGCAATACGTCTTCTGATAAACCAAGGGTGCTGCACAGGGTGTCGCGAATAGACAGATTTCGGCTGGGTATATTGGATTTACGCCCTTTCAGAGAGTCGATTTCACTGCTTAAAGTCTTATGCTCATCCCGCAACTGTTTTAAACCGACCGCCTGCTCCACCTGCTCATTCTGTAATTCAGCCTGCTGTTTCTCCAGACGATCCTGACTTTCTGCCGCTTCTTCACGATTCGCAAAAAAAACATTGTCGTCTTTAGGTTCCGGCATATCCAGATAGCGACACAAAGCCAGATAGTCATCGCTGCTTTTGACCAGACGATCCTTTTCCCGGCTCAACCGTTCTATTTCGGTTTTCAATTCTGACAGTCGCTGACCGCCATTCTGCTCGATGGAACGTTCTGTTTCCCGCAAGCTGGCCCGAAGGTCTTCCAGAGAAAGCAGCACTTCATTCAAGCGGCTCTCAAGCTTTTTCTGATCCTGCTCCCGGCGCTGAATCCGTTGGTCAAGCAACGTTATTTTTTTTTCGGCAAAATAACCGTAGAGCGCGTCCCGGCACTGTTTGAAGGACTGTATCGCAGCTTCCAGCTCTTCATATCGCTGGCAGTCGTCCACCATTGGCTGTAGCAGTTCAATCTGCTGCCGGGCTTTTAAAACTGCTTCATGAGCCCGGTTCAGATTATCAAACTGACGACTAAGTTCTTCTACCTTGTCCTCGACATCGGTGCTTTCCAGCATATGACTGCGGACAAAGTCCGTCAGATTACCCACAGACTTCATTGACACGGTCTGATAGAGCAAATCCATGGCCTGATCGTTCTCGATACCCATCTGACGACGGAACTCGGCCTGGTACTGTGAAAAACTGTCAAAGACTTTTACATGCTCAACCCGCTTCAGCTTTTTCTTCAGATCAGCAATATCACTGCCAAAGTTGCTGAAGTGTTGATTAATGGACAGTGGTTTACGGGCCACAATAAAAAAGCGTTCCGGGGAGTTATTATTGTCCCTGCTCCAGAACACCTGAGCCAGTGTTATAGTCTGGTCAAAGCCTTCATTAACAAACCGGGCCAACAGTACGCTGTAGCTGTTATGGTCTCGCAGGGCGACCGCTTTGGCAGACAACGTATCGTCGTCTTTTGCACTTTTAAAATAACCCCTCACATAAGACGTCATGTTACGCTCGCGGGTCTCTGCTCCTGCCGCCTTGTTGTAGGTAATTTTCTGGCTGGGTACTAACAAGGTGGTCATGGCGTCCACCAGCGTCGATTTGCCTGAGCCAATATCACCGGTTAACAGGCTGTTGTTGCCATCGGGTTTTGCAGTCCATATTTTCTTATGGAAGGTTCCCCAGTTCAGAACTTCCAGACCCTGCAGACGAAACCCTGCCCGGGACTGGTCCGATGAAAAATCAAGCGACTGATTCTGCATGATCCCGATATACCTTTAACTTTTCATTGAAGTCTGCCAACCAGTCTGCATCGACCAGTGCCTTGATGATACGGCGCACTTCCCAGGCAGGTGGGTTGGTGTTGAGCTTTTTCAGAAAACCGAATTCAGACACTTTATTAATATAAGTATCAATCTGGTCAAAGAGCCGTGCCTCATTAGCACGATCTGGCAGAAAAACCCGCATCATTTCCACAATCTGCTCACGGGTTAAAATCAGTCGAGCCTCGCCACCACCCGCATCCTGCTCTACCATTTTTTTGCGCAACAGCACACACAGCAGGCTGATCGGGAAACTCAGAGGTCGGCGTGCGATCAGCTTAGGGACAGAGCGTTCTTCATCGCTGACCTGTTTCAAATAAGCATACCCCTCCGCCTCATCAACAATCAGGTTCAGCCCCATGACCGCCACATAGTCAATCACCCTGGCATGAAGCTCTTCAAGCTGCTGCCAGACATCAGGATTAAGATCCCGGTAGACAACACCTTTCATCAGATTAACCACCACCGTACCCAGCGCCGGGTCGTCCGATGCTGAATGCTCGCTTTGCGTGTTCGTATTCACTTTTAGTTCAGCCTTCTACCTTTAACGTGTGAAAATAACAACAGGCATTACTGCTTCTTTTTGACGCCCCTGTGCATCGTGCCAGATGATCTCTTCACTGCTGTCAGAATGGACTAACGCATGGTCAGACTCTGAGGCAATGTGCAGATAGGCGACGACTTCGCTTAACCCTTTCTCCACAGGGTGCAGCTTTACCAGCTCTGCAAGGCTGATCTGCTGTCGTGACTGCAAGGCAAAACGGATACGGGCCAGCAACGCTCTTTCATCCACATAGTGCTGAGTGTATAAAGCCGTAGTATCAAAATCAGCTTCACCTTCTTCAGGCGTTTCACTGATCACAGGGCGGGTCGCAGGCCGGAACAACCCTCTTGACATGGGCATCTCCATCGCAGGCTTATTAAGTGACAGGGTCGTAAACAATTTATCCGGTGGCGGGCTTTGTCGCACTGTTACGGCACTTTGTTCAATCTCTCTGACAATCTCCATTATACGACGGTTTTCCAACCATGCCTGATCATCAAGATAGCGTCGCAACTGCTCAACCAGCTGGGCGCAGGTGCTGTTAACTTTCTCTCCGGCTTCCAGCAACCGAAAACGGATTCTGGACAGCAGCTCATCGTGTTGCAGGCTCTGAATTTCCGGCAGTGCAAGAACTTTTTCCAGTGTCGTCTGTAATTCATCCTGACTGGCACGAGACATCAGCCATGACCAGAACGCTTTAAAGCTTCGCCCCTGGTCCGATTCAGTAATGGCATCCTGCTCCGAGAAAATATCATCCAGCATTTTCCCTTTACCGCTGCTGGCTGTGGTAATACGCTCCCTTACACCACGATCCAGGTGTCTGAAATTTTCCTCTACCTGCCTGAAATCAGACAACAACTGCCTTGCGGTGTCTTCTGCCTGCAGGAACTTTTCTTTCACCCGCGTTGGATCATGAGGCACCATGTGACCACTTTTCAGACTGGCAATTTCCTGCTCCAGTTTGGCTTTTTCCCGTTCCAGCCGGTCAATGCGCTGTTGGGGATCAGTCTCGGTGTCTCTGGCCACCTCACTTAATAAACGGAATACCGTTAACAGCCGGGACTCTGTACCCACAAACTGCTTCTGCTCAAAGGTGTTAATCCACTCTATGACTTTCTCTGTCGATGGCGTCAAATCAAACAGCGGCTCATCACCCATACCGGCGGCGGGGTAGTATTTTCGCAGGTAGCCCTGCTCTCCAGATGCCCAGTCATTCAGGTAATCACGCCCTTTTCTGGGAAAGCGGTTCTCTCCGGTGGTCTCACGCAAATGGTGCAGGTAATCGTCCAGCTGAGTCGCCAGGGTTTCTGCCGCTATTGATCGCTTATTGGTGAGAATAAAGGATTGGTATAAGAAACTTATGATCAGTGGTGCGCTGTCTGCCTGCAGCAGACGCCATGAAGGGTGTGTTCGCAAACCAACAAGACGATTAAAGTCCATAGTATTAATGTCAATTTGAGGGAAAGTTACAGGTCGTTTTGAAGGTTGGTGAGAGCATAGCGTTTATGCTGCTACCAACCTGCGTAACGGATCAATTCACTGTTTCTTCTTTACTGCGGGACATCAATATCGCCCGGAGCCTCTTCATCAAAGGCACTGTCAGCCTCTGGTGCTAATGTAATGCCACTCATTTTCCGATAGAGTCGGGCAATGGTTGCGCGCATTTCACAACGCTCAACGATCATATCAATAGCGCCATGCTCCAGCAGGAACTCACTGCGCTGAAACCCCTCAGGCAGTTTTTCACGAACGGTCTGTTCAATAACACGGGGACCGGCAAAGCCAATCAGTGCAGTTGGTTCAGCAATATTCAAATCACCAAGCATCGCCAGTGAAGCCGACACCCCACCGTATACCGGGTCTGTCATCACCGAAAAGTAAGGAACACTTTTCTGACGCATGCGTTCAAGGGCAGCACTGGTTTTTGCCATCTGCATCAGGGAGAACAGAGCTTCCTGCATACGCGCCCCGCCACTGGCAGAAAAGCACACCAGGGGAATGCGCAGTTCCAGAGACAGTTCTGCAGCCCGGGCAAACTTTTCACCGACAACAGACCCCATGGAGCCACCCATAAAGGCAAACTCAAAAGCACAGGCTACAATCGGCAAACTCTCAAGCTCACCCTTGAACACAACCAGCGCATCTTTTTCACCGGTGGCCTTCTGTGCAGAATGCAAACGGTCTTTGTATTTTTTAGAGTCGCGGAATTTCAGCTTGTCGACAGGTTCAATATCTGCAAACAGCTCTTCACGGTTTTCTTTATCCAGAAAGTAATCCAGACGTTTGCGGGCAGATATGCGCATATGGTGCGAACACTTGGGGCAAACATCCAGGTTACGCTCCAGCTCAGGACGATAAAGTACGGAGTCGCACTTTACACATTTTCGCCACAACCCTTCAGGCACGTTACTGCTGCGTTTCTCACTGGAAGAACGCGACAGTGAAGGAATCAGCTTGTCGACCAACCAATTACTCATTAATGCTTCCTGTCTGTTTTTCTGAAAGTGTGGCTGCCGGTCCTGGCAGTCACACTCTCGACAGCAGGTAACACCTGCTGCTTAATGTCCACTCTGTCAGCGGTTATCCATGGCAATACGCATCTCAGACACCTGAGTACCTACACGCTGCAAACAGGTTCCACCTTCCTGGTCAAACTTCGCCAGCTCGGAAACCAACACCGTACCCACGATCACAGCATCTGCCGCCTGACTGATGGCTGCAGCCGACTCTCCGTCCCGGATACCAAAGCCAACACCCACAGGCATATCAGTAAACTGCTTAATATGCGCCACACGCTGCTGCACACTGGTAACATCCAGTCTGGCAGACCCCGTCACACCTTTCAGTGATACGTAGTAAATAAAGCCTGAAGCCACTGAACAGATTTTCTTGATTCGTTCATCCGATGTGGTCGGTGTAATCAGGTTGATCATATCAATGCCTTTTGGCCTGATCTGCGCAACCAGAGCATCAGCAAACTCTGGCGGCAGGTCAACGACCAGTACACCATCCACACCGGCTTTCGATGCGCTCTCAGCGAACACCTCATAACCCATTATTTCAATGGGGTTAAGGTAGCCCATCAGCACCACCGGGGTCTCATTATCGGTCTCCCGGAAGTGACTTACCATTGAAAAAACGTCATTCAATGTAACACCGTGTGATAATGCCCGCAGATGCGCCTTCGCAATAACCGGCCCATCGGCTACCGGGTCCGAAAACGGGAAACCCAGCTCAATCACATCGGCTCCGTTTCTCACCAGCTCATGCATCATCTCAACGGTTTTACCCGCCGGGTCACCGGCAGTGATATAAGGCACCAGGGCTTTACGGTTTTCAGCCTGCAGTCTGGCAAAACGCTGTTTGATTCTCATTATTACTGCTCCTTATCCCTGCAGACCCACATCCAGCCCGTCAATGGCCGCGACGGTATGAATGTCTTTATCACCACGACCGGACAAATTAACGATGATCACCTGATCTTTTTTCATAGTCGGTGCCAGCTTCTCAACATAAGCCAGGGCGTGCGAACTTTCCAGCGCAGGCATAATGCCTTCCATTCGGGTCAGGCCCCGGAAAGCAGCCAGTGCCTCATCATCGGTGGCATAAACATACTCAGCGCGTCCAATCTCACGCAGGTAGCTGTGTTCAGGACCGACGCCCGGATAGTCCAGACCGGCTGAGACAGAATAGCTTTCGGTAATCTGCCCGTCATCATCGCACATCAGGAAACTGCGCTGCCCCTGGAATACCCCTTTACGATCACCCGCCATACGGGCAGCGTGTTCACCAGACTCAACGCCAAGGCCTCCCGCTTCAACACCGATGATCTTGACACTCTGATCCTCGATAAACTCATAGAACAGTCCCATGGCATTAGAGCCACCGCCGACACACGCTACCAGGACATCTGGCAGCTTGCCTGTCATTTTCTGGCACTGCTGTTTAGCTTCCCGGCCAATAATACTCTGAAAATCACGCACCATTTCCGGATAAGGGTGAGGTCCGCAAACCGTTCCAAGAATATAGAAAGTTTCTTCAGGACGGGCGACCCAGTCCCTGAGCGCTTCATTAATGGCATCTTTCAAAGTCTGGGAACCGCTGGTTACCGGCACCACCGTTGCGCCCAGGAGTTTCATGCGATACACGTTCAGCGCCTGGCGCTCAACATCCTTCGCACCCATATAAACAACGCATTCCAGTCCCAGTCGGGCAGCCACCGTGGCGGTCGCCACCCCGTGCTGACCAGCACCCGTTTCGGCGATGATACGGGTTTTACCCATATGTTTCGCCAGAAGCGCCTGACCCACCGCATGGTTTATCTTGTGGGCACCGGTATGGTTCAGGTCTTCACGCTTAAGATAAATCTGTGCGCCACCCAGCTTCTCTGACCAGCGCTCAGCATGATACAAAGGCGACGGGCGACCAACAAAGTGAGCCAGATCATAGTCAAAATCTTTCTGAAATGCCGGATCCCGCCAAAGCTCCCGATACGTTGCCTCCAGCTCCTGCAAAGCACTGGTCAGGGTTTCTGCAACATAGCGACCACCGAACTGACCGAAGTGGCCACTGTCGTCCGGTTGCTGGTACGCTTCATTATCAAGAGTCTTTTGAGACTTGCTCTGATCCGACATTTTCTACCTACTATTTCTACCGGCTACTGCTTTCAGCGTTCGCCTGCTTCACACTGACCAGAAGCCTGATCATTCTCTCTCACAACAGCCCTGGCAAAGGCCCTGACAGCGTCGTGATTTTTCACTCCGGGTTTCAATTCAACGCCACTGCTGACATCGACTGCAAACGGTGAAACCTTTTTGATGGCTTCGGCAACATTGGTTGCACTCAGCCCACCGGCCAGAACGACCGGCTTTTCCAGAGAGTCGGGGATTAAAGTCCAGTCAAACGACTCCCCTGTCCCACCCGGCACCCCTTTACGATAGGCATCCAGCAATACTCCACTGGCACCGGGGTATTTCGCTACTACCTGTTTCACAGACATTTCCGGGCGCACCCGCAAAGCCTTGATATACTGCCGGTTCCAGCGCTGACACCAGCTATCCGGCTCATTCCCATGAAACTGCAACAGCGTCAGAGGCACCTGCTCCAGCACTGCCTGTATAAACTCATCCTCTGCATCAACAAACAGTCCCACAACAGATATAAACGGTGGCACACTGGCAGCGATCTCACGAGCCTGTTCTATACTGACAAACCTTGGGCTTTTTTCGTAAAACACCAGCCCAATCGCATCAGCGCCCGCATCAACAGCCGCCACTGCATCCTCAACCGAGGTAATGCCACACACCTTTATTCGGGTTTTACTAACCTTTTTTGCCAGGGATGTTTGCCTGGTTAAAGAGGTCTGCTTATTTAAGGAAGTAGTATCCAGAGACATTGCCTTACTGCGGATGGGTAAAGAAAATCGATATTAGCAGAAACCGAACTTCCTTGTCTTCCATGAGTGTCTTTCATGAAGTGAGCCTTACGGCCAGGGCAACAAAGGCGCAACAAAATGCGGATTAGGCTCACTGGCTGGCAGGCCGAATGTTTCCGGGTAGCCCACATCCACAAAGTACAAACCAAATGGTGGCGCAGTCACACCACCTTCAGTTCTGTCTCTTGCTTCCAGAACGGTCTTTGCCCAGTCAGGTTCATGCTTCCCTGAACCAATGGTCATCAGTACGCCTGCAATATTCCGAACCATGTGGTGCAGAAAGGCGTTAGCCTGAATGTCCAGCACAATCAGATGGCCATGCCGTGTAACCGTTAACCGGGAAATGGTACGAACCGGATTCTTAGCCTGACACTGAACCGCTCGATAGGAGGTAAAATCATGCTCACCAACCAGATACTGCGCTGCGACCTGCATACGTTCTGCGTCCAGGGGCCGATAATTCCAGGTCACACCTTTGGGCAGGTGAGCAGGACGAATCGGATGGTTATAAATCACGTAACGATAGCGACGCCACTGTGCTGAAAAGCGTGCATGGAACTCATCACAAACGGGCATGACCCAGTTAATCGCCACATCATCCGGCAGGTTGGTATTTGAGCCATAAGCCCAGCCACGTTCGCTGCGAACCGAATCGGAATCAAAATGAATAATCTGGTTAGAACCGTGAACACCGGCATCGGTACGGCCAGCACACACCACAGAAACAGGATGATTAGCCACTTTAGAGAGGGCAGCTTCAACAGCCGCCTGAACTGTTGGCAGGCCGCTTTTCAGGCTCTGCCAGCCATGGTAGTGGGAACCGTCGTATTGAACACTGGCTGCGAAACGGGGCATGAACACTCTACTTGAATACAAAAGCAGCGAATGTAATAACAGACGCCGCAATTTGCAAACCGGATTTACCGACAGTCAGTTCAATTGCTCAGCCCCTGAATCAGAGTCTGAGCTTCCTCTTTCTGTTCATCGTTGCCACTGTCCAGCACTTCCTGCAGAATCTCACGGGCGCCTTCCTGATCACCCATATCTATGTAAGCCCTTGCCAGGTCAAGCTTGGTGGACACTTCGTCTTCGTCAGAAAGAAAGTCAAGGTCATCGTCTTCATCCAGCGCTGCTTCGAAATCGGACATACTGTCCGAAATTGCGCTGTCGCCAGCACTTTCCTCTTTAAAGTCAGAGTCTGAATCAGAGTCTGAGTCAGGGTCAAAGCCAAGATCCAGATCATCATCTCCTTCAGCATCGGGCTCATCAACCAGATCCAGATCTTCAAGATCAAGGTCGGGCAGCTCTTCATCCCCTTCATCGTCTTCACTGAAGTCAAATTCCAGATCATCCCCAAGCTCTTCGGCTTCGGTCTCCAGCTCACTGTCAGCCTCTTCACTCAGATCAACATCGATCAGGTCATTAACAACCGCTTCTTCTCCTTCCTGAGTGAAGGCATCAGTCAGGAAGCGAGCTTTAAATACGTCGGCCTGCCGGTTAGCATCTTCATTACCCAGGGCTTCCAGCTCAGCTAATGCAGCTTTAAAACTATCCAGGTCATTGGCTTCAGCGTGAACTTCTAACAGTTTCAAACGTAAATCTGTGCGCTCAGGCTCAGCCGATATCGACTTACCCAACAGCTCAGCAGCCTGCGGAAAACGACCATAAGCAATGTAAATATCCGCTTCACTGAGGGCATCCTGAGTCTGCTGAACGGTCTCTTCAGGCTCGTCTTCAAACTCTTTATCAATCAGAGCCTCTTCGTCAATCTCCAGAGCCTCATCCAGCTGCAGTTCTTCGTCGTCGGCTAAAAGGTCCTCGCCCATGAGCGGCATTTCTTTCGAACCATCATCATCAATATCAAAATCGTCTTCATCCTGAGCCTTCTTGCGGCGGCGATACGCCAGGAATGCACCGGCCAGACCAACGGGAACCAGGGCACCCAGAATCCAGAACAGCAGGCTGTCCTCTTCCTTCGGTGGAGCCATTGGTGTCGGTTCTGAAGCAGGCTTGGGCTGGGGTCTGGCTTCAGGTTCATTACCCGAAGACTGCAGAGCCGCCATCTGGTCATCTTTCAGAGTAATCAGCCGTTTCAGGGTAGCAATCTGCTCATCCAGGTCTTTCAGGCGACTTCTCAGTTCATCGTTTTCACGACTCAGTTCATCCATTTTTTCCTGGGTTATACTGAGATCGTTCTGCAAAGCGCTGGTGTCAGCACTACTACTACCACCGCCACCCAGGTCCTTACCCATCACAGCGGCATTGTCTGAGCCTACAATAGTTAAACGACCATCAACCGCTTTTCCATCACCCGTCGAATCGGCTTTTGAACGACGACTGGCATCCAGTTGTTCGAGGCGGGCCTGCCACTCACGATTCTGTTTTGCCACTTCGGCGACAGAGTCCTGGTAACTCATGGACAATATGTCGTCCTGAGTTGGAATACGCAGCACCTGCCCTTTCTTCAGCTCATTGATGTTTTTCCGCATAAAGGCATTCGGGTTATTGCGCTGAATAGCCATCATGGTTTGCTGAACCGACAGTTCTCCCGATGGCCTGACAGCCCGGGCAATACTCCACAGATTGTCGTTTGGCTGAACCTCGTAGCTTCTTATTGTGGAACCGGTTGTCGTATCATCCTGTGTCGTCTGCCAGGTGCTGCCAGATGATCGCTCAGTGACTGGGCGGATTTCGGGTTGCAGAGCCATTTCCGGAGCAGGCAGGTAATCATCAGTCCGCCTGTTGTGAGGCTCAACATAAGGTTCGGGCTGCTGGATCGGAGGACGGGCCGCGTAGGGCTGGCTCGTTGTGGAGAAAGTCGTCGCAGGACGAACAGGCTGCGCCGGTTGCTCACTGAATGTGGGAGGATCAAGTAACAGGGTATACTCCCTGAGCAGCCTGCCACTGGGCCAGTGTACTTCCATCAGAAAATTAAGAAACGGTTCACGGACGGCATCCGCACTGGTCACATGAATATACCCGGTACCATCTTCACGAATCCTGGTTTTAAAATCGAGACTGGACAGAGAGAAAGGCCGGTCGATACCAGCCCTTTGAAAATCACTGCGGCTGGCAAGGTTTGGCAGAATTTCGTTGCGGGTGAGGTCCCTGAGTTGCAGTAGCTCTATTTGAGCATCCAGAGGCTGGTTCAGCGACGAATGCATGGTCACTTCTCCTAAACCCAGTGCATTAGCCAAACCCGAGCCCAAAGCTCCTGTCATAGCCATAGCTACTACAAGCTTCTGTAGTCTCATCATGAATCCTTGTTGTTTTTTGCCGGGAAAGCCAACAGACGAGCCTCAATCTCTTTCCCGGAACTCCACCTGCCCCTTTTACCATGCCAATATCAATGCCATTTTCATCATTGAAGGTAACGAAAACGGCATTTCATACTCATGACTGTTTACTGCAGATGTAGTTTTCGTCGGCAAACAGGACAAAAACCACAGTCTGACTTTATTGTACCCCTTTCAAACAAGGACAATAAGGGAGCTTGACCGATAACAGCTAAGTTATCATTTTAAAAAGTCTTTTAGCAATATTTCTGCCATGTCTATGGTGTTAATGGCTGTACGTCTTACCGGGTCTGCCACCAGCCACAATGCCAGTTGTCCGGCAAATGCCGTCTGATGACGGATTCGGCCCACCACAATGCTGTCATTTCCCGCAACGGTTTCAACCGTTGGATGATCATCCCCTGTCGTTAGCTCTACCCCACGGACACCAGAAAGCAGCTCTCTGACAGCGGCGGCGTCGACCTGCCTATCCAACTCCAGCTGAATCGACAGGCTGTCACCGAAAAACACAGGAACCCTGACGCAGGTTGGGTTAATCCGCACATCCTCACTGCCGAGCCCTTCAACCAGTTCATTAATAATGCACTGTTCCTGAGAAGACACACCGTTGCTGTCAAGCTCTCCCACCTGCGGCAACAGGTTAAATGCCATGCGACCACCTGAGACCGGCTTGCCGTTTAACAGCTCAATGGTCTGTTTGCGCAGTTCATTAATCCCGTCATTGCCCAGATCCGATACCGACTGGCACACCGTCACACTCACTGAGTCAATGCCCAGTGCTTCTTCCAGTGGCTTAAGGACAGGTAGCATCAGCGCCGCAGGGCTGGAGGGCACAACCACTATTTTATTCTCTCTGGCACTGTCCAGCTGGTCCTCATTGATCCCCGGCATCATTAGCGGCCCTGCCTGACTGCCCGGGCGTCCGTCAATAACCAGACAACCAGACTCTGTTGCCCTGCTGACCAGCTCATAAGACGCTTTACAGCCCGCTGGCAGAATTAGCAGGTCGGCATCGACAAAGTCAAAACCTTCCGCCTTGAGTACATCAACATCCTGCTCCTGAAAGCTTACGGCGGCATCAGGCTCAGGATTTTCAGCAATGGCATACAGGCTCCCGACCGGAAACACACGTTCATCCAGCAGTGCCAGCAGGGTTTCACCATTCAGGCTGCCTGCATCGTATACCACTACATCGAACAGTTTGTTCATGCTTTCTCTCTATTACATCTTGCTTGTCGTCGCGCAATTTATCAGAAGCGAACAGAAAAGTCGTGCCATACATATTTCGAGGTGAGCTGCACTCTTGTCATAAAGTGTCATAAAGAGCCGCTCATGGCTGTTTGGTGCCAGAAGCAGCCTTTCCTGAATTTAAACCTTTAGAATCACACAAGAATATTTAACATTCGCCGCAGAGGCTCGGCTGCCCCCCATAACAGCTGGTCGCCCACTGTAAAGGCTGACAGGTACTTGTTACCCATATTCAGCTTGCGCAAACGCCCTACCGGAATGTCCAGTTTGCCTGTCACAGCTGCAGGTGTCAGCTGTTGTATGGTCGCTTCACGGTCATTAGGTACAACCGATACCCAGTCGTTTGACTCAGCAATTATGCTCTGAATATCCGACATTGGAATATCCCGGTTCAGTTTCAGAGTCAGCGCCTGACTGTGACAACGCATGGCACCAATGCGTACACACACGCCATCTACAGGAATAATGCCACCATTGTATAAACCCAGAATTTTGTTGGTTTCCGACTGAGCCTTCCACTCTTCACGGCTCTGGCCATTGTCCAGCTGCTTATCAATATAAGGAATCAGGCTTCCCGCCAGCGGCACACCAAATTCACTCCGGGGCAGATCACCACTGCGCAGCAGGTCCGAGGTTTTTCGGTCAATATCCAGAATGGCACTGGAAGGATCAGCCAGTTCACCAGCAACATTATCGCGGATGCAGCCCATCTGGCTGATCAGCTCACGCATGTTACGCGCCCCGGCTCCACTGGCTGCCTGGTACGTCATAGCGCTGACCCAGCGCACCAGTCCTTCACGGAACAGTCCGCCCACCGCCATTAACATCAGGCTGACAGTGCAGTTGCCACCAATATAGTTTTTCACACCAGACTCCAGAGCCTTGTCAACCACATGGCGGTTAACCGGGTCCAGAACAATAACACTGTCGTCATTCATCCGCAGCGAAGACGCAGCATCAATCCAGTAGCCGTCCCAGCCACTGTCACGCAAAGGTTGAAAGACTTTACTGGTGTAGTCGCCACCCTGACAGGAAATAATAATATCCATCTCCCGCAAAGCGTCGATGGAAAAGGCGTCCTGCAATGACTGAACTGGCTTACCAATATCAGGGCCGGGCTGTCCGTGTTGTGAGGTGGTAAAAAACACCGGGTCAATGCTGGCAAAATCGTTCTCTTCCCGCATACGCTCCATCAGAACAGAGCCTACCATGCCTCGCCAGCCGACAAGTCCTACCTTTTTCATACTACCCTCCATGAATCATTATCATGAATCACTATTACCCAGTTTCATTGCAGACAGTTTACGACCGCATCACCCATTTGTGCAGTACTGACCAGACGACAGCCTTCTGACGCAATATCTCCTGTACGTAATCCCTGATCCAGCACATCGCCAACCGCCTGCTCAATGGCATCTGCAGCCGCTATTTCACCCAGAGAATAACGCAGCAGCATCGCCAGAGAGAGTATCTGCGCCAGTGGATTCGCCTTGCCCTGCCCGGCAATATCAGGCGCAGAGCCGTGTACCGGTTCATACATGCCCTGATTCTTTTCATTCAGGGAAGCCGACGGCAGCATACCAATAGAACCCGTTAACATGGCAGCACAGTCGCTGAGGATATCGCCAAACATATTGCCCGTGACTATCACGTCAAACTGTTTTGGCTCGCGCACCAGCTGCATAGCGGCGTTATCCACATACATATGGCTCAGTTCAACATCACTGTAATCACCGGCCATGCCAGACACCAGCTCACGCCAGAATGCAGTCGCTTCCAGAACATTGGATTTGTCAACCGAACAGAGTCGTCCATTACGCTTCTGCGCTGCTTCAAACGCTACCTTAGCAATACGCTTGATCTCAGACTCACGATAAACGTAAGTGTTATACCCTTCCCGCTCACCGTTTTCCAGAGTACGGACACCACGAGGTTCACCAAAATAAATACCGCCGGTCAGTTCGCGGATAATCAGGATATCCAGCCCCGCCACCAGCTCGGCCTTCAGACTGGAAGCCTCTGCCAGTTGTGGAAACAGAATGGCTGGCCGCAGATTGGCGAACAGGTCCAGCCCTGAACGCAAACCCAGCAAACCTTTCTCCGGGCGCTTGGTCATAGGCAGGTCATCCCAGTCAGGGCCTCCCACGGCACCAAACAGAATGGCATCGGACTGCTTTGCCTGTTTCAGGGTTTCAGCGGGCAGAGGCGTGCCTTCCGCATCAATGGCAGCCCCCCCCACCAGGGCGTGGCTGACCTCAATATCCAGACTGAAACGTTGTTTGACGGCGTCCAGCACCTTCAATGCTTCCGTCACAATCTCCGGTCCAATACCATCACCGGGCAGACACAAAATCTGGCGACTCATTACTCTTCTCTCCTAAAAATACCCTACAGTCATTCCCGCGCAGCGTGGGAATGACGATAAGCTGGTAAATTCTGTTTTGTTACTACCCTAAGCAAACAGCCAGGGTTGCGCGTTCTTATGCTTTTGTTCAAATGCCTTAATGGCATCGCTTTCCTGCAACGTTAAACCAATGTCGTCCAGCCCCCGCAACAGACAGTCACGACGGAAGTCGTCCACTGCAAACGACATTTCCTGCCCATCTGCCAGCACAACCATCTTTCGTTCAAGGTCAATCGTCAGCTGGTAACCCTCGTTGCTTTCCACCAGAGTGAACAACTGATCTACCTGTTCTTCTGACAGGGTGATGGGCAGCAGGCCATTCTTGAAACAGTTGTTATAGAAAATCTCGGCAAAGCTTGGGGCAATCACGCAGCGAATACCAAAGTCATCCAGCGCCCAGGGCGCGTGTTCACGACTGGAGCCACAGCCAAAATTCTTCCGGGCCAGTAACACAGAAGAACCCTGATAACGCGGCTGGTTCAGCACAAAGGCTTCATTCAAAGGGCGTCGGGTGCAATCCTGACCGGGCTGACCTTCATCAAGATAACGCAACTCATCAAACAAATTGGGGCCAAAACCGGTGCGCTTAATAGACTTGAGAAACTGTTTGGGAATAATCATATCGGTATCGACATTGGCACGATCCAGCGGTGCCACAATACCTTGATGAACGGTAAATGCTTTCATCGATTAAACCCCCTGCTCCATCAATTCACGGACATCGGTGAAATACCCCGTCACCGCAGCAGCCGCTGCCATAGCCGGACTGACCAGATGCGTTCTGCCACCAAACCCCTGACGACCTTCAAAGTTGCGGTTTGAGGTCGAGGCACAGTGTTCTCCGGCGCCCAGCTTGTCGGCATTCATGGCCAGACACATGGAGCAGCCCGGTTCACGCCACTGAAGTCCGGCTTCAGTAAAGACATTGTGCAAACCTTCCCGCTCAGCCTGCTCTTTAACCAGACCTGAGCCTGGCACGACCAGTGCTTCTTTCACCGTGTCTGCCACTTTACGGCCTTTCACGACAGCTGCCGCCTCACGAAGGTCTTCGATCCGGGAATTAGTACAGGAGCCAATAAACACCCGGTCAACCGGGATATCGCTAATTTTCATACCGCTGCTCAGCCCCATGTACTCCAGTGCGCGGGCGTAGCCTTCAGCCTCGCCAGCTTCGGGTACACAGGCATCAACGGGCAGAACCATCTCCGGAGACGTTCCCCAGGTGACCTGAGGTTTAATCGCTTCACCGTTCAGAACCACAACCTGATCAAACACCGCATCGGCATCAGAGTGCAGGTCAGACCATACCGAAGCGGCCTGCTCCCACTGCTCACCCGCCGGTGCAAACGGACGACCTTTGACGTATTCCAGAGTGGTATCATCCACCGCCACCATACCGGCCCGGGCGCCCGCTTCAATCGCCATATTGCAGACGGTCATACGGCCTTCCATACTCATGGCCCGAATCACTGCACCGCCAAATTCAATGGCATACCCTGTACCACCGGCTGTGCCAATCTTACCAATAATCGCCAGCACCACATCTTTAGCGGTGACACCAACACCCAGTTCACCATCAACCCGTACCAGCATATTTTTCATTTTTTGGGTCACCAGGCACTGGGTTGCCAGCACATGTTCAACTTCAGATGTGCCAATGCCGTGTGCCAGCGCACCAAAAGCGCCATGGGTTGAGGTATGAGAATCACCACAGACAACCGTCATGCCCGGTAATGTCGCCCCCTGTTCCGGGCCAATAACATGGACAATACCCTGACGGCGATCCTGCATATCAAACTGGGTGATGCCAAAATCAACACAGTTCTCATCCAGTGTTTTCACCTGAATTCTGGAGATCGGGTCAGCAATGCCATCAATGCCGCTTTTACGTTCCGCCACGGTGGTGGGAACGTTATGGTCAGGCGTCGCCAGGTTGGCGTCGGTTCGCCACGGCTGACGCCCAGACAGGCGCAGTCCTTCAAAGGCCTGTGGCGAAGTGACTTCATGGAGCAGATGGCGGTCGATGTAAATCAGGGCGGAGCCGTCTTCCCGTTGTTTCACGAGATGGCTCTCCCACAATTTGTCGTACAGGGTTTTGCCTGACATTGTTATTCCCCTCGTAAATACTGCTTATCATTCTATGGGCTCATCCTAGAACCGGGACATGAATTACTCAAATTCATCTTTTTTATGCTATTAATAACAATCAGGAATAATAAGTTATCAGCGAGACACCGAAACCTTTATGGATATCCCCAGCCTGACTGCTTTTCTGACTGTTGCGGAATGCGGGTCCTTTTCCCTTGCCGCAGAACAGTTGCACCTGACCCAGCCAGCGGTCAGCAAGCGTATAGCCAGCCTTGAACAACAGCTGGGTACGCCATTGTTTGACAGAAAAAAGTTTGACAGGAAAAAGTTTGACCGAAAAAACTCTGCCAGCCGCCGCACCCATCTGAATGAAGCGGGTCGAACACTATTACCCAGAGCCCGTCAGATGCTTGAACTGATGAAGGATACACGACAGCAGATAAATAACTTGAAGACCCAGATCAAAGGACCTCTCAGTTTAGCCACCAGCCATCACATCGGCTTACGTCGACTGCCGGATATCCTGAAGACCTTTGCCAGAACCTACCCGGATGTGACACTGGATATCAGGTTTGTGGATTCTGAAGCCGCTTATGAACTCTTGCACAGGGGGGAAGTAGAGCTGGGAGTTATTACTCTGGCACCGGGAAATCCGGAAAACGTCCTTTCCCGCCAGCTATGGAATGACCCGCTGGTGTTTATGGCCTGCCGGGAACACCCGCTGGCGCAGATAAAAAAACAGGTATCGCCCGAAGTGCTTTGCCAGTATCAGGCTGTATTGCCAGGTGCCAGCACGTTTACCTACCGACTGGTACAGAACCTGTTCGATCAACAGGGGCTGACTCTGCAAACCGCCATGTCATCGAATTATCTGGAAACCATACGTATGCTGACCGCCATTGGCATTGCCTGGAGCATATTGCCAAAATCCATGCTGGGAGACGATCTGACGGAACTGCGTACCAGCTTTCAGCCGCCGGTCAGGGAATTAGGCTACATCCGGCATGAACACAGAACCCTGTCGAATGCAGCCAGAGCCTTTCTTGAGCTGCTGGATAACACTTAGGGAAGCGGCAGAACAGAACTTACCGGAAGAACGTCATACTGAAAACCTGACAAACTGACCAACAGAGCCTACTCTCCTCCAGTAAAATAACGGGATACAGGAGCAGCTATGAAGGGCATTGGGCGTAGGCATTGTGTTCGAGCCATCTCTCTGGGGCTGGTGTTACTACTCATTGAAGTGAATACATACGCATCACCCGTCAATCATCACAAAGACAATCATTCAGGGCAGAACAGCAAGACTGGTAAAACAGACAAGCCTTCCAGAAAGCGAAAAATAGACTCTTCCGACGATAGCCTGCAGGATAATGCTCCGCCAACATCCCGAAGGCGTACAGTGATTGAAATTAATCCGTTTAGCAGCGTACAACCGCTATACCTGTTAAACCTCGGTGATGAAGATCTGATGGTTCAACAGTCCCTGCTGGAATCAATAAAAGCACTACAGCGAGAGCCCGGCCAGAATGGCACATCGGCCCCGCCATTAGGCTTCACCCTGTCAAGTCAGATTTTAGAGGAGTACGATGATGAGCTTGACTTTCTACTCGAGAGCGCTGGAGCACGTGCCGTTGAATCTCTTCAGGACAATACCCGGTTAATGCTGGAACGTTTGTTTAATCAGTCCCCGGTTTCAGGAGAGAATGTTGCATCACTCATTCCCAATGTCATTCAGGGCTATTCATCAGACACACCGCTACCTGCCATTTCGCCTCAAGCTTTTGTTCATATCGCGGTTGTCACGGAATACAACTACAGTCGTCTGATTGTGGGGTATTATGACCTTGTCGCACAAGCCTATTTATATGCTTTCTCTGATCTGAACGGCGACGTAGTGGTTTACCACTCTGTTGCTCGTAATTTTTACGACTCTGTGCTAAACGCGCTCAAAAAAAAGACCTGTGCGCTTAAGGGGGAGCTTGAAACACAAGTACTTCATCTGAGCCAGACGATTCCTGAACTGACTACCCTGTTAAACCAGCAGCCCACTGAACCAGACGCCTCTTCCATACAAGACGTTATCCACAGAACTGAAATAAACAGATATATTCGCGCCTCTGAAAGACCGGCGATTCATCACTGCGACAACATTCCAGAACCCGTATCAAATAGAGTACCTGACACTAATGGATTTCAACGACATGATGTTGCAGAGTATCTCAGCGACCTTATACGGCAGGGACAGGTGGGTGATTTTGTCTACCAGGAACACGATGGCAACGAAATTTATTCTTTCACCCGGTTCGTAATAGATGAAGACCAGAAAGATAAAAGCTTGGTTCAACAAATAACTTCAATACTGAGATCATCCAGACAATCGAACTCATCCAGTGAATTGCTGGTTGCTGTCTGCTCCACTAAACCTCATTCGCCCCCATTAATTCTGTACCTGCAGATTGATGGAGAGAACGTGCTGATGTCTCAACACAGTCGTAGTGAAGCCCTTCACAACCTTCCGGGACCAAGCGGGGAGCAAATACTTTTGGTTGATCTCACCATCCTGGCTGAAGCTTTATCTTCGCTTGAAGCACTGGATGCGATTTATGTCTTTCATCGGCAACAGTAAACCGGTCATTTCCGGACATTACTGCTTTACGGCTGACATAAATAACCTGAATCCAGAGACATTCATCAGTCAGTTCAGTTGTTTTTCAATCATTTACTTATTTTTCACTACCATTAACGCATACTCCAGATTATAGTCACTGCGCAATTCATACACATGGAGTCTGTCGCATGTTCAAAGCACTTGTTCTTGAACAACAGGACAAGCAAACATTGTCTTCCATCCAGCAACTGGATGAATCTGCCTTACCAGAAGGTGATGTTCTGGTTGCAGTCGATTACTCATCGCTGAACTATAAAGACGGACTTGCTATTACCGGCAAGGGCAAGATTATCCGTGACTTCCCGATGGTGCCGGGAATTGACTTTGCCGGTACTGTTGTCGAATCCTCCAGCAGCGACTTCAGCGAAGGTGACAAAGTCGTATTGACCGGCTGGGGTGTTGGTGAAACCCACTGGGGCGGCATGGCAGAAAAGGCCTGCGTCAAAGCCAGCCAGCTGGTTAAGCTGCCTGAAGGCCTGGACGAGCGTAAAGCCATGATGATTGGTACAGCAGGTTTAACTGCCATGCTGTGCGTAATGGATCTGGAAGCGGCTGGCATCACCCCGGAAAAAGGCGACATTCTGGTGACAGGTGCCAGCGGTGGCGTTGGCAGTGTTGCCGTTAACCTGCTGGCAAAACTGGGTTACGATGTGGTCGCTGTTTCCGGTCGTCCGGAAAACACGCCAATGCTGGAAGCACTGGGGGCTAAGCGCGTTATAGCCCGCTCCGAATTTACCGACAACGTTCGCCCGCTGGATCGCCAGTACTGGGCAGGCGCCGTTGATACCGTCGGCAGCTCAGTGCTGGCCAAGGTACTGTCTCAGGTAAACTACGACGGTGCGGTGGCAGCCTGCGGTCTGGCTGGCGGTTTTGACCTGCCAACCACGGTTATGCCTTTCATTCTGCGCGGCGTAAAACTGCTGGGCGTTGACTCGGTTATGTGTCCGTTGGCTAAACGCAACGAAGCCTGGAAGCGTCTGGCTGAACTGTTGCCAGAATCCTACTACGAAGCCGCCTGCTCTGAAGTCACTCTGGAAGAGGTTGCAGAAAAGGCTGAAGCCATTACTCGTGGACAGGTGACTGGCCGTACCCTGATTCGTCTGAAGTAAGCTATTTTCCGACATGGATTGAGTGCATTGCCTGATGTATTCAATCTATTACCCTCTAAATTAATGCACCAGAGTCTGCGCGATATTTTTGTGTGCAGACTTCCCGTACCTGATCCAAATAATGAACATTCGCCCTGTCCTTTACGTTATCGGCCTCTTTCTGACTGTACAGTCGCTGCTTATGCTGGTGCCGGCACTGTACGACTTACTCATTCATGACCCTGGCAAATATGCCTTCCTCTGGTCCGCAGCCATTAACCTGCTGACCGGATTAATACTATGCGTCTCCTGTCGTACAAAAGAGTTCAGCCTCAAGGCCCGGCAAATTTTTCTGCTGACCAATTTAACCTGGGTGACACTCAGTGGCTTTGCAGCCTTGCCATTCTGGATACAACTGGATATCAGTTACACCGATGCCTACTTCGAAACCATGTCAGCCATTACCACAACCGGTTCCACAGTCCTGTCAGGGCTAGATACCATGAACAAAGGCATACTGCTGTGGCGCTCACTGCTGCAATGGCTGGGCGGGATAGGCTTTATCGTACTCGCTGTTGCCGTACTGCCCTTTCTGAAAGTCGGGGGGATGCGCCTGTTCCAGAGTGAGTCGTCTGACTGGTCAGAAAAAGTGATGCCCCGCTCTGGCAGCATTGCCAAACGGATTGTGTGCATCTATCTGGGGTTAACAGTCTGCTGTGCCTACCTGTTTTTTCTGGGTGGCATGAACGGTTTTGAAGCTATCAACCATGCCATGACCGCCCTGTCTACCGGAGGCTTCTCAACCTCAGACAACTCCATGGGGCAGTTTTCTAACCCCTTTATTCACTGGACTGCCACTATTTTTATGTTACTGGGTGGACTGCCCTTTGTACTGTTTGTGAAGTTTTTAAAAGGTGATCACAAAGCCCTTACACGGAACACCCAGGTCGTCACCTTTATCCAGTTTCTGCTGTTGACCTGGGCCGGTCTCAGTATCTGGCTGTTTATGCATTCCAATTACAGTTTCTGGGAATCCCTGACACTGGTTGCCTTTAACACCACATCCGTGGTTACCACGACCGGCTATGCACTCACGGATTACACACTCTGGGGTGGCTTTGCTGCAACCGCCTTCTTTTTCCTTACCTTTGTTGGTGGCTGCTCCGGCTCTACAGCCGGAGGTGTAAAGATTTTCCGTTTTGAAATTGGCGCAAAACTGTTAATGATCCAGCTGAAGCAACTGGCACACCCCAGAGCCTGCTTTGTGCAAAGCTACAACGGCCAGCAAATCAGCAGTGATATTTTACGCTCCCTGATCGCCTTCAGTTTTTTCTTTGGCCTGCTGGTGAGCTTGCTGACCATGCTGTTAAGTCTGCTGGGGCTGGATCTGACCACCAGTATCAGTGGTGCCGCCACGGCCGTTGCCAATGTCGGGCCGGGGCTTGGAGACATCATCGGGCCAGCGGGAAATTTCGCCTCTCTCCCCGATTCTGCCAAGTGGTTGCTCAGTCTCGGTATGTTAATGGGCAGACTGGAAGTTATAACGGTACTGGTACTGTTCACACCCCAGTTCTGGAAAGGGTGACTATTGTCCCCGCAAAAGCGGGGATTCATTATTCCAGCTGATGAAATATTGCTGCTGTTTCAGACATCACGAACGACGAGTGTCAGTTAAGTGATACATTTCAGATTAAATCATTGCATTACATTAAAAAAGTAATCGCATTCCTGGGTAGCTATGCCAACGCTGTCCGTCATTCTCTGGAATTTTATTTCGCCTTCAAACAGTCTCAGGCACCATTGGTTTGCAGGTTCCTGAAAACACTCATAACTGCATACTTCCTTACCGGCAATCGACCAGCGACTTGCCTGCAAGGTTGCCATTGGCCCGTACATATCCAACTTGCAATGTATATTAAACCATGGGTCGCACACCCAAAAATTATCATTCCCATACTGACTAAACTCTTTCAATGGCAAATCATTTTTCAGTTTAGATTCATCCGCCAGTACCAAAAACACATGAACTTCATGCTCTGCCAACCATATATTTGGAATCTTCATAGCCATGCCAAACTGGAGGGCAACGAAGGTGTACTCATTACAGTTACCCGCCCTCAGCTCCGGGGGGATGGTACTTAAAAGCGATAATGCATCAATATTATGATACTGCCTTGACTTAGTTATTGCCTCAGAGGCTTTTTCAGAATTATCAAGACGTTTTTGTTTTCTCTGTGGAGAGGCCACCCCATAATTCATAGAGAAGACTTTATTATCTGTCTTTAAAGACCCCTTAAAAAAATTTCGGGCATAAGTCAGCATTAGTTGTGCATTTGCCATCTCATTCATAAATGCATCGTCCTCTCTATAAGCTGCCCTCTGGTAAAGCCGGGGCTTTCGTCACCCAAGGCGATGAAAACGCATTTTTATAGTAAAGAACATCTTGTTACAAATGTTGCAGGGGCTTAACGCAAAAAATGACCTAAATCATGCGGGATTCTGATGCCGTCCTGTAGTATCCTTGCCGAATTATTATTATTGATTTTGTATTTTCATTCGTTTCGAATCGCCGTGAAAATACCCTGTACAGTGAGTCCTTCAAGGGAACCGATGAATAGTATTCACCCTACCCACCTGGTCAGCCAGTTTCGTCAACGCGCGGAGCAACATCCTGAACACACAGCCCTGCGCTATGCCTGCGGCGATCGCTGGCATGAAACCCAGTGGAGTCAGTTCCTTGAATCCGTTGACCAGACCAGCCTGGCACTATTGAGTGCAGGACTGCCAATACAGGGCAATATTGGTCTGTGGTCTCGTAATATGCCGGAATGGTCCATTACCGACTTTGCCTGCATGCAGGTACGCGGCGTCAGTGTCCCGCTGTACCCGACCAGCACACCTGATCAGGTGTTGTACATCATTGATGAAGCCGAAGTGGAAATCCTGTTTGTAGGCGAACAGCCTCAATTCGACGGTGCTCTGGAACTGCTGGGCAAAGCCTCCCACCTCAAGACCATCATTGTTTTTGATGAAGACGTCGACCTGAAAAGCTGTGAAAACGCGCAATACTTCAAGGATTTCCTGGTCTCTGCCCACACAGAACGCACCGAACTGGAAGCCCGCCTCGCCAGTCGCTCCATGGACGACCTGTTTACACTGATTTACACCTCAGGCACTACCGGCAAACCCAAGGGTGTGATGCTGGATTATGCCAATATGGCAGCGTCTTTCGATGCCCACGACAAGCTGATCCACGTTGACCACACCGACTCATCACTGGCCTTCCTGCCCCTGAGCCATATCTTTGAGCGTGGCTGGTCCAACTATGCCCTGTGTCGTGGCGTTGTAAATAACTACATTCGTAACCAGGCAGACATCGCTAACATGTTGCAGGTGGTAAAACCCACCATCATGTGCTCTGTCCCACGTCTGTTCGAAAAAATCTATACCGGTGTTCATACGAAAGTCGCTAAGGGTTCAGCGGCTAAGAAACTGATCTTCAAACTGGCTGGCAGCATCGGTTATAAGGCGATGGAATACCATCGTCAGGGCAAACCCGTTCCGGGTTATCTGAAAAGCCTGAACAAGCTTGCAGACAAGCTGGTATTTAGCAAGATCAAAGAGGGTCTTGGCGGTCGTATCCGCTTTATACCCTGCGGCGGCGCACGACTGGACGACAGTATCTGCAAGTTCTTTCATGCCATGGGTATCAACGTCAAAATCGGCTACGGCATGACCGAAACCGTAGCGACTATCACCTGTTACCGCGACACTGGCTTCCAGTTCGGTAGCTGTGGCAACCCACTGCCAGGCGTACAGGTAAAAATTGGTGATGGTGGTGAAATTCTGGTGAAAGGTGGCACCGTTATGCGCGGTTACTACAAGAAGCCGGAAGAAACCGCGAAAACCTTCGATGCCGATGGCTGGCTGAAAACCGGCGACGCTGGCCTGATTGATGAACAGGGGCAGCTGCGAATCACCGACCGCATCAAGGAACTGATGAAAACCTCCAACGGCAAGTACATTGCACCTCAGCATATTGAAGGTACTTTGGGCAAGGATCGCTTCATTGAACAGATTGCAATTATTGCTGACGCTAAAAACTATGTCTCTGCCCTGATTGTTCCAGCCTTTGAAGCTCTGGAAGAGTACGCCAGAGAGATGAATCTGAAATACGAAAGCAAGATGGATCTGATTCGCAACACCGATATCGAAAAGCTGTTTCAGGAGCGTCTCGACAGTATCCAGGATGAACTGGCCCGTTTCGAACAGGTCAAGAAGTTTACCCTGCTGCCTCGTGAATTCTCCATTGAACTGGGTGAGATTACCCCCACCCTGAAACTGCGCAGAAAGACTATTATGGAACGTTTCCAGAAGGAAATTAATGCCATGTACGGGAAGCCTGCAACCAGTCACTGATTGTGTTCCTGGCCGGTTTTTAAGGCTCTGCACCCATGTGCAGGGCCTTTTTTGTGTTCCTGCCTCGCATATCTTTGAAATAGCGGAAATCGCTACTTGAACACAAATGCATCGTCCCCTATTCTCCGCGCCTTTCTATTTTTGTTAGGCAACAGGCAAACAATATGACCACTGTGAAGAAATACAACTTCACTTACGAAGATATCCATAGCACCATAAAAGACGCATCCCACGCCATCAACGAAGCCGGTTACCAGCCAGACTACCTGCTGGCCATTGGCGGTGGCGGCCTGATTCCTGCCCGCATCATGCGTACTTTTATCACCCGCCCGATCCTGACCATCGCCCTGTCCCGTTACAGCGATGAAATTGGCACCGCACCCGCAGATACTCCAATCAAGTTGCAGTGGCTGGAAGGCAAGGTGAACCTGAATGGCAAAAAAGTGCTGGTGATTGATGAAGTTGATGATCAGCGCACAACGCTGGACTTCACCCTGAACGAACTGATTGAGCACTACCCGGAGACAGAGTTCTCTGCTTTCGTCGTTCATAACAAGCTGAAGGAAAAGAAAGGTCATCTGCCGGAAAAACTGAAGCACTTCTTCATTGGCAGGGATATCAAGGATTACTGGATCAACTACGCCTGGGATGCTGAAGACATCACTACGTTTGGTCAGTGATTGTTAAAACAAAACCCGCGTAATGCGGGTTTTGTTTTAACAGGCTGTTAACCGCTGACAGAAGGCGCGATCAACGGCGCATGACTGACAACATCTGCATTCTGTGCCCGGTGTCGCATAAAGTGATCCATGACCGTAATCGCCATCATCGCCTCGGCAATGGGCACGGCTCTGATTCCCACACACGGGTCATGCCGTCCTTTGGTGACAATTTCTACCGGCTCACCCTCAAGGTTTACGGAACGTCCCGGCGTAGTCATGCTGGAAGTGGGTTTTAAAGCAATATGCGCAATCAGCTCCTGACCGGAACTGATTCCCCCCAGCACGCCACCCCCATGATTGGACAGAAAACCTTCAGGCGTTATTTCATCCCGATGCTCTGTGCCTTTCTGCTCAACACAGGCAAAGCCATCACCAATTTCAACCCCTTTCACCGCATTAATACTCAGCAGCGAATGTGCAAGGTCTGCATCCAGACGATCAAACACCGGCTCACCCAGACCAGGCTGAATACCACTGGCTCTCACAGAAATACGCGCGCCAATGGAGTTCCCTTCACGACGAAGGTCGTCGATCAGCTGCTCCATCTCTGCCACCTTGTCAGCGTCCGGACAGAAGAATGGATTCTGACGTACCTGTTCCCAGTCAAACTGTTCGATTTTGATTGGCCCCAGTTGCGACAGATAACCTTTAATCGCTATACCCTGTGTTGCCAGAAACTTACGGGCTATCGCCCCGGCCGCCACACGCATAGCGGTTTCACGAGCCGATGAACGACCACCACCACGGTAGTCACGGAAACCGTATTTGTGGGCATAGGTGTAGTCGGCGTGACCAGGGCGGAAGCGATCCATAATGTTGGAATAATCTTTCGAGCGCTGGTCAACATTCTCAATCAGCAAACCAATGGGTGTTCCTGTGGTTTTGCCTTCAAAAACACCGGAAAGAATTTTCACCTGATCCGGCTCACGACGTTGCGTCGTATATTTAGACGTGCCGGGTTTACGAAGATCCAGATCTTTCTGAATATCTTCTTCCGTTAATGGCAGTCCGGGAGGACAACCATCAACAATACAGCCCAGTGCAATACCATGAGACTCGCCAAACGTGGTCACTTTGAACAGTTGACCTATGCTGTTTCCAGCCATCGTAACTCCCATCAGGCTGCCTCTAAACAGGCAGCCCTTGTCTTGTTTTTAATAGACCTATTTTTAATAAAAGCGCCCAGGAGCCTGTCGGCTCACGCCGTCATGCGACTTTTAAAAATACCCTGATATTCACGACACTGCTCTGCCGTCAGTACCAGCACGCCATGACCACCTTCGGCAAATTCCGGCCATACAAACGGCACCTCAGGATAAGCGTCCTGCAACGCCCACTGACTGTTACCCACTTCCAGCACCAGCAAACCCTCTTCTGCCAGAAAGTCTGCCGCCCTGGCCAGAATAATACGCGCCATATCCAGACCGTCATTACCGGCTGCCAGCCCCAGCTCCGGTTCATGACCAAATTCTTCAGGAAAGTCAGCCATATCTTCCGCATCGACATAGGGCGGGTTGCTGACAATCAGCTCGTAGCGTGGGCGTTCAGGGCTATCATCTATTGTCTTAAACAGGTCCGACTTGACAGCTTGCACCCGTCCCCACAGCTCATGCTGGTCAATATTGATATGCGCCACATCCAGGGCATCATCGGAAATATCCAGCAAATCCACCGACGCCTCCGGCCACTGGTGCGCCATGGCAATGCCTATGCAGCCAGAGCCGGAACACAGATCGAGGACACGACTTACTGACACATCACCCAGCCAGGGCTGAAAATTATGGTTAATCAATTCTGCGATCGGAGAGCGGGGAACCAGAACCCGCTCATCCACATAATACGGCTGGCCACAGAACCATGCCCGGTTCAACAGATAAGCCAGCGGCTTTCGTTCCCGGATGCGGCGCCTGACCAGTTCTGCCACAGAGAGCTGCTCTTCCGGCGTCAAACGACAATCCATATAAGATTCAGGCAGGTCCCAGGGCAGCTGCAGCACCTGCATCACCAGATGCATGGCTTCATCCAGGGCGTTGTCGCTGCCATGCCCGAAAAACAGTTCGGCTTCATTAAAACGGCTGGCAGCCCAGCGAATAAAATCCCGGATACTGGCCAGGCCATCGTAAGACAGGTTTTCGACCTGTCCGCCATTGCTTCCGCTATTGTTCCCGCTAGTGTGTCCACTGTCAGTGTGTCCGCTATGGGGGGCTATGGATTGAGTCACAAAGTCTCCTAAGGGAGGGATAACACCAGGGCTCTGCATAGCGTTGCAAAGCCAAACCTCCCATCTCAAGGCAAGATGCGCCAAGATAGCATAAAGCGCTGTCCGCTGTCCGCTTTCCGTAACCCGTAACCCGTAACCCGTAACCCGTAACCCGTAGTTTGGATTCCATTGTTCGCCGTTGGCTACTCAACCAAGAATGGGCTTCGGGCTTCGGGCTACGGGCTACGGGCTGCGGGCTACGGACAGCGAAAAGCGGGAGACGGACAACGAATACCCCCCTACCCCTATAAAAAACGACACAGAACAAGGTACAATCCCAGAACCAGACCAAGCCGCTAATAACCAGTTTGTTCCCATGTCCGACCACGACAACGATGAAGACCCACATCGCCTGTTCCAACAAGCGATGCAGGGCGTGCAGCCCATTAAGAGCAAAAAACGCCACGACCAGCAGCGCAGACCTTCTGCTGACAT
Organism: Endozoicomonas gorgoniicola; assembly: GCF_025562715.2. NCBI lineage: Bacteria > Pseudomonadati > Pseudomonadota > Gammaproteobacteria > Oceanospirillales > Endozoicomonadaceae > Endozoicomonas > Endozoicomonas gorgoniicola. Next base: position 1,242,117 of record NZ_JAPFCC010000001.1, on the reverse strand, counting down.
TCCTCAAAGCACACTGAATACCCGCCGCAGTGCAGCACAGAGAACTGAGAGCGGAGGTGGTGCAGCCCTCTCAGAAGCCTGGGTCGAACCGGTTGACCCGGAACAGCGAATCGACTTTTCCCGACCCGGACTGCAGCAAACCCGTCTGCGTCAGCTACGGCAGGGAATGATTCCTGTTCGCTATCAACTGGATCTCCATGGCTATAAAATTGAAGAAGCCAGAGAACTGATCTCAGAGTTCCTGTACTTCTGTAAAACTCAGGGCTACGCCTGCGTTCGTATCATCCACGGCAAGTCTCATCGCAGCACTGATCGACAGAACACACTGAAAAGCCATGTTAACCACTGGCTCAGACAGATTCCCGATGTACTGGCATTCTGTTCAGCGCCTCCCTCTGAAGGTGGGACAGGGTCCGTTCTGGTGCTTATCAGAAAAAAATAGTCACACGTCAACATTCAGCTTCCGCTTCAAGCAGAAGCTGAATACCTTTGTTCGCCTCCCACTCATCCAGGGCTCTGACGGCTCTTTCCCGCCCCGTGGCAACGACTTCGGTAAAACGATGAAACTCATAGAACTGACAGATATTTTTAGGAACCGTCACCAGAATATCCGGTACATAACCGGCCATTTTATAGCGGGTCAGTGCCTGCTGCATAAGCTCCATGGACTGGTTACTGACATCCAGCAATCCCATGGATTTTTCCAGTTGTTTCTTCTCATTTTTCTGTTTGGGAATCCAGCGGTTCAGCAAACCGGTAAACAGAGAGTCTTCCTCTTCAGGGCTTTCCTGCTGGTCAAAATCAGGTTCAGGTTCACCCAGGACATTCACCGCAATGACCAGATCAGCCAGAGCTGCGCCCGCTGGCGCAAGAGGCAGTGGGTTTAACACCGCACCATCCACCAGCAACTGACCGTGCATTTTTACCGGCTTGAATAATGAAGGTATGGCACAGGAGGCCCGAATCGCTGTGATCAGGTCGCCACGCTGAAACCAGACTTCCTTGCGGGCCGTCAGGCTGGCGGCTACTGCCGTATAAGGCACCGGCAGCTGTTCTATACGACAATCACCAACAATTTTCCGGATGCGCTCAAACAGCTTGTCGCCTTTTATAACCCCCGGATCAAGCAGGGAAACATCCAACAGCCGCAGCATATCGAGATAATCCAGCTTCTCTGCCCATTCACAGTATTCGTCCAGTTTGCCAGCGGCCCAGACACCGCCAATCAGCGCCCCCATTGACGCACCGGAAACCGCCGAAATTTCATAACCCCGACTGAGCAACTCACGAATAACGCCGACGTGGGCAATACCTCTGGCACCACCACTACCCAGAACCAGGGCAACTCGCTTGGTCATAACGTCCTCATATCGTTTGATTAAATTTATACGGCAGTCATCATATATCATCCAACAACGGAACATCACTGGCCCGGGCAGCCCGATATCGAAAAATAGCCGTTAATATCCTGATTGATATCCGGAGTCAAAATGCAACAACTCATGTCTTTGGGGCAACCGGGGATTGTCAGGCACTGGCTCATCTCCCGCAGCAAATGGTCTTTGAGCGTCTGTCACCAGGGTTATCAAATCTTCCCGTAAATAATTGGGACGCGCATCGACAGAAACCCAGCGACCAATATAAGTGTCTTCTCCAGCTTCGGTTCTCAAAAAGGTATTCGATAAACCTCCATCAGAATTAAGATCGAAACTAAACCTACCTGTCGAACCGGTTTCCATTGTCACACTTCGGAATAGCAGGAGTCCGGCTTTAAAAGATAAAGTTTGTGGAGTATCCCTCTGAATCTCATTCAGCCGCACCAAAGGGAAAAACTGATTAAATGTCATAGCCTCAGGAAGGAAACAGTTAGTTCTGACAGAACTGACGGCATTGACTAATTGAGTAAACCGTTCAGCAGATAAGCCAGAAAGCCGTTTAATGATTAACAAAAGCTGAACCAGTTCTTCAAAAAACGAAACCCCCTCGACACTGGTTACCTCTACGTTTCCAAATCCGGCTATATTAGCCACGTAACGCCCTGCGACAACAGACAAAAATTCTGTCCGCACATCAGCCGGTATGGAACCGGCGTCAAGAACATCTGATATAACAGCAACCGGGTCACTCTGAGTCTCATTCGCTCCGACTCTTTCCCGAATTTGTTGAATCAAATGCTCATCATTAGACGAAGGTCTTGGTATTAACTCCACAGAAAGCCGGGTGTTAATATAAGCAGGATCATCATGACTACTGTCCGTATTTTCGACCGCGCGAGGACTCAAACTAAGAGGACGCAAACGAAACTGTCGCCTTCTTTCATCACTATCCCCTGTCTCCTCTACAATATTTCCGTATACTCCTGCTCTTTCAGCCTGTTCATGTTCTCGGCCATTTTCATCATAATAGCTGCCTGTCTTTTTAAACCAGGTTCTGTTAAAACAATGTTCCACTGCCTTCAAGTCATTTGATAATAAAATTCCAAACAGTGGCAGGAAAAAGATAAAGCAATACTTCAGACATTTACTTATAGTCATAACTGAAAATCATTAGCTCATTTATAATACCAACGATACTAGCCCAAATAGTAGAATTGACAGCCTTTAAAACAGAGGGCTTACAACAGAAATGCAAACATTCCACGTAGTCAGTTAGGGAGATGCCCTTAAATCCACCAAAATACAATGATTTTGAACCACCATTCTGACAGAATGCACATCCGGCACAATTATTCAAAATTTCAGCTATTAATAAGCATGAACGGAGTTTAAATGTCGGAAGTAGCTGCTGCCTGTCATATTCTGTTGCATAAGTTCTCCCTGACCCGCAACTGGACACTTTCGAACCCGAACACTTTCTAAACTGGACATTTTTGATGCGCCTTGAAAACGTTCGCCTGCACCAGCAGGCAGACTTATACGACATTGTCATGGAGAATGGACTCATTCAGTCTATTACTCCGGCAGGCTCTGACCGTACTGCGCCTGTGGACTCCATAGACGCCAATGGCCGTCTGGCTCTACCGCCGTTCGTTGACCCTCATGTTCATCTGGACACCTGCCTGACGGCGGGTGAGCCGGTATGGAACCGTTCCGGTACTTTATTTGAAGGTATTCAGAACTGGTCAGAACACAAGAAAACCCTGACCCATGACGATGTTAAATCCCGGGCAAGCCGGGCTCTGCAATGGTACATCGGACAAGGCGTTCAGCACGTCCGCAGCCATGTCGACACGACGGACCCGAGCCTGACGGCTCTGCATGCGTTGCTGGAGCTGCGTGAGGAGATGCGCGATCTGATCGACATTCAGCTGGTAGCGTTCCCGCAGGAAGGCATTCCCTCGTTCCCAAATGGCAAACAGCTGCTGGAGCAGGCGATGCAACTGGGTTGTGATGCAGTAGGTGGTATGCCTAAGCAATGGTAGTATACACTTCACAAGCCGAAACAGCACGGTTTGCATCTCAAAACTTAGGAAGCTGTTTATTGTTTCTTCAGTATTGTTTCTCAATCAATACTGTTATAGATTACACACGATTACCTATGACATTGGGGAATAAGCGCAATTGCGTGAAAAACCAAGGGACCATCCTAAGGGTCAGAGTGAGTAGGTAATTGCCCTCCGGGGTAATTCTCAAAACTTAGGATACAAAATGCCAAAAACCTACCGCCTGGCAATTCTTGCTGAAGTTACCGAACACCTGGGTAACACCTCTGTCCTGCGTTACACCCACATTACTGCTTATAGCTACAAGGAAGCCCGCACGGTCGCTGACCAGATCGGCGCACTGATTTGCGGCCGGAGAGTGTCCCAATGAGCGTTACCATCCGAACCTTACACACCCGTTACGATGCCCTGCTGGAAAACCCGATGACCGTCGCCCTGATGGCCCTGCTGAAAGACAAGACAGAGGCAGGGATGGAGGCGTTTTATTTTGATAGTTACCAGACGGTACAACGCCTTCATGCGGAGGCATTCGGAGCGTATGAATTGTGGCTGAACGTGAACAGGGATGACGTATCGTCCCTCGATGATTTGTCAAAGTCCCGGCTGGATAACTGGCTGTTTAAGGATTTAAAACATTTAGATGAAGCTTTGGATTTTATGGGGGACAAATGAGCAAAGGCGTATTTGTTACTAATGAACAGGTACGCCTGACCGGGTCGCCCAATGTGGCCCGGTTTCTCGCGCAATGCCTGTACTGGTCAACTAAAAGTGACCTCGTTATCCAGCGACAGGGCTGGTTTTATAAGTCCCGGACAGAATGGCAGGCTGAGACCTGGCTGAGTCGTTACCAGCAGGAAAAAGCGCGTCAGCAGCTGCGTAACATGGGATTGTTGAAAGAGCGCAGGGAGCGCACCAATCTGGGGATCAGGATTTGGTTCTGGCTGGATCAGGCGTTGCTGAACATGCTGGTTAATAATCTGGCTGACCAGCCAATTGAAACCGGAACAGAAAATAATTCTGTTGAGTTGTACGACAGTTCTTTAACTGGTGAGTCAGGTAATTCTATATCTGGACAGTTAGATAGTTGTAAAGAAGCAGATGGGAGTAAGTCTGTAACTGAATATAAAACTATAGTACTAAAAACACCGTTAAAGAATTCGTTTAACGGTGTTAATGGTACTATGGTTTTAAATAATTTTAATAAAGACTGTATTAATGACAGTGATTATTTCTGTAATGAAGTAGAGGTTATTGAAGAGGCTGAGAGTGGTAAGCAAGAGGCTGCCGCCTCTTCCTTACCTGAATTGACTAACCAGTCAGACAATGTTGATAGCAGCCAGTCCCGGTTTGAACGTGAAGATGACTTGATTCCGTTTTTTAGTGATGAAGACATCAATCATGCACTGGAAAACATTGATCCCCAGTCAGGCATCCAGCACTGTGAAGACGAGGAGTGCTATAAAGCCTGCCACCCGTTTATTTACCAGTTTGTTAAGACCCGAATCCTGACCGGCCTTGAATGGTCGGAAAACGCTTTGACCCTGTTCCGTGCCAACGGCCTGCGCTGTGAGATTCTTCAGGATGCCCTGCGTGTCTTTATCTGCAAGTACGGACACAGCATTATTGCCTGGTATCAGGTCAACACCCCGATCCGTGTTAAGCCATTAGCAAAAAGCGACATTGAACTGGCCGTTTTAATTTCAGAAGGAGCCCTGTCATGATCCAGCTTGCCTTTGATTTTGTTTTGGTGCCGTTAGTCCGTGTAGTGCGGCCAAGGATTGTGGCCGACGCCTGTAATGGCTTTCATATCACGCTGACTATTAACAACCAGATTGTGACCGCCCTGGTACCGGACTGGGTGATAGGAAAAGGCACTTCATTTGTTCGTGGCTGGTTAAAGGCCGGTGGCTAATAAACGTCTTGTGTCATGCAATTATTGAAACAGGAATAAATGGGTAATTGATACCCTGAATGAAATAACCGGAAGGTCAGGAAATTTTAAAACCTGATTGATTGTTTATTTTTTAAAACGGTTATAAAGAAACCTGTTTTTAATAATCAGTATTTACAGACACACGTTTATCTATAGAGAATTTAGCGAATTTTCGAATATTCTAGTGCCGCAAGGGCTTCAGCCAAAAAAGGGCGGCGAATATAGGGCGAATTTTGGGGAGCAAATTTCGAATTATGGGTAATAATCCTTATTTTTTCTGGAACGTTGGTTTTATATTGACCAGTGGGTTAAGTCTGGTTCTGTCGGTTTTACTGTTTACGTCCGTTGCCGATTCCCGATTGAGTGGGGTCATTTTAATGGGTATTGCACTGGCGCTTGAGTTGGGGAAAATAGTCACAATAAACGACCGTAAGCGTTTAATTACATGGCTGCTGATTGGCGTTTCTGTGCTGGGCAGTGCCGGTGGCCTGAACCGGGCTTTGACGGTGGCGGATGCCAGCCTGGGCGCACACCAGCAGCAGCGGGCAGGGCTTCAGGCGCAGATTGACCAGACCTTGCAGGCGATGGCCCAGAATAACGACACCATCGCCCAGAACAGCCGGTCGATTGATCGGTATATTGAGCTGGACCGGATCCGCTCTGATGCCCGCCCGCTACAGGAACAGAACCGCCAGTTGCAACAGGAGCAGACCCGCTTGCAGGCGCAGTTATCCAACCTTCAGGCGAACCTGGCTAACCTGGAACAGGCTGATATGCCCGAATTGACCGCTGTACTGTCATTGCTGGCGACCTTGCTGGCCATGCCGCTTCAGTGGGTTCAGGCGGCGGTCATCCTGCTGCTGGCCTGCTTGCTGGATGCGCTGACTGTGACGTTTATCAGGGACGGGGTTCTGGGTCGGCTGATGACTGACAAAGACAATGATCCGGACCCTGAGACAAGGCAGCCGGTGTTCGAAACGGATGATAAACCTGTGACACCTGCCCTGCCTGTTACACAGCAGGCTGATACTGGTAATGTGACGGCAATGGATAACAGCTACCCGGCGTTTAAACGGGCCATGCTGGCACGTCGTGAACAGGGCAAGGGCGTTCTGTCCCAGCGGGCGTGTATTCGTGAAATGAACCTTAAAGACCGCCAGGCGCGTGGTTTTTTTCAAAGGCTACAGGCTGAGGACATTATCGAGAAAAACGGTGGTCAGTTTCTTTGGAAAAAACCTTTGAGAACAGGCAGTTAATGCTATGAAAAAGGTGGACTATTAGGCGGTGATCGCCTATTATATGCGCATGCCAACCAATAACGGTTAGGCAAATATCGAGCCTGAGGAGGCGACGTGACAGAGTCAGAAAGAAACAGAGAGAAGTTAAACAAACGATTAGAAATTATTGAGCGATTTATAAGGATTATCGCAATGCTAGCCGCAGGATTTGCTTGGATTTGGGACAAAATAATGTAAACGGAAAGGGCTAGGGACAGCCCTCCAATCAACTTAATTATGAATTTTAGAGGCAGCCACATGAGACAAGCAACAATGAATAACGAATACAAAGAAATTTTTAAACTTGGAACAAAGTTAGTTATTGTGGGGGCTTTATTAGGATTAGCCATCGCTTTTTTAATTAACTAATTAATTTGTTGCCCAGCGTTGACTGGGCATTTTTTATGGAGAGCTTATGAAACCGGATTGCAGCCTGTACAACCCTGACGCAATGTACTTGCGGGATATAATAGAAAAAGCAGGCTTTTCACAAAGAGGCGCTGCCAAGCAAATTGGCATACCTGAGCGCACGATGCGTGATTACCTGAATCCTGCGAAAGAAAACAGCAAGGCACCCTATGTCGTACAGTTTGCCCTTGAGTGCCTGGCTCGGACTGAAAAATAAAATTATTATAAAAACTTGCAAAACACCCATTTAAAACTACTCTTTTATCTAAGATCAGGTTTTTAGTGCCTGATCGTCGCAGAAACCCCCATTTTAAAGCAGCCCGAAAGGGCTTTTTTTATACTCACAGTTTTTTTCCTGTTATGCAGCCTGTCCTGGCTGATGGCTTTTTTTACCTTCTTGCCATCACCGCCAGCGACAGGTTGCGTCTGTAAGAAGGTAAACCAATGAATGCACTGAAAGTTGCGCCTGTCGTTAAGATCAGGAAGCACACTGGCCGGTTGTATGCCGTTAGTACGGATGTGGCAAATTACTTTGAAAGGGAACACAGAAATGTGCTTGATAGCATTAGAAAATGTATGGTCGAACAACCAAGTTTGGCTGCTGACTTTTCAGCAGCCAAATATTCTATAAAAGGGCAGTCTTATGACTGTTATGAAATGACCCGCCGTGGTTTCAGTTACCTGATTCTTGGTTTTACCGGCAAGAAAGCCAACCAGTTCAAGCTGGATTATATCGACCAGTTTGACCGGATGGAGGAATACATTCGAGACAGCCTTGATTCTCGATCCGGAAGTCTGGATATGTGCCGGTTACTTCAGGACACACGGGAAGCTATTGGCAAGGAAACAAAAGCCCACCATTACATCAATGAACACAACCTTATTTATGGTGTTGTGTTCGGAAAGGATGCAAAGCACCTGCGTGAAGATATGAGCCTGCCAGATGACAAGCCTATAACAGAAGCCCTGAACGACGACCAGCTTAAGGAAGTCTCAGAGTTGCGCCACTATGACGCCAGGCTTCTGACACTGGGTTATGATTACCAGAAACGTAAAAGCCAGTTAAGGGACTACCACCAGTGCCGTTTACGGCTTGTTTCTGGATAACATTTTGCCTTCATCAATCCCCACCCCTTGCAGAGCCTTCGGTTGCCCTAACACGACAACAAACCATTACTGCCTGCAACACGTACATCTGAAGCGTGATGTACGCCGTCGTTGCCGGAATGACAAACAGCGTCCCAATGCCTACCGGCGCGGTTATGACCGGCAATGGAGCAAGGCACGTCGATTGTTCCTGATGGACAACCCGCTGTGTATTCGTTGCGCTGAACTGGGCCTGATTGTAGAGGCCACCGTCGTTGACCACATCGAACCGCACCGGGGCGACCGGATGAAGTTCTGGAACCGTGACAACTGGCAGTCGTTGTGTAAGCGCTGCCATGATAAGAAAACCGCGAGGGAAAAGAATGATGACTGGTATTAAGCGGTGCCTGTTACTGGTGCTTGCCTGTCTGTTACTGTCTGGCTGTGCCATGCAACCACAGGCTGTCCGTGAAAGCCTGGACGAGTGCCATCAGCTGAGCTTTGATGCGCTGGTTTATAACCGTGAAAGCGACGGCGCGGTAATGAAAGTGTTGTGCATACCAAGTGGTGACGAGGTTGAACACAGCGCCACTTATCCTTTCAAGTGGTCAAGGATTATCAATCGGCTGATACGCTCACAGACTGATACCCAGACCAACAACGATGCCGGTACTCAGGCTCAATAATGACAGGACAAGACAGACGACAGACCAGTGGCGGTTGATACGCTTCACGGTCCCTGTGCAGTGGCATTCTTTCATACAGACCTCAGATCAGGTCTGCCATTGTAGTACTGGTCTGCCGATGGGTCGAGCCTTGCTTCGGTTTTCCGAATCTGAGATAGGTAAAATCCGAATTGGGGTAGGGGGTATCCGATAGTTGTAGCCTTTGGGCGAATACCGTCGCGCCCAGCTAATTTTTTATACGTGCAAATTTGGTTGATCTGATTTTTTATGCTTATTTCGCAGGTTAAAACCGACCAGCTCATTCCCTATGCTGGCAATCCCAAACAACATGACAATGACCAAATAAGCCGGATCGCCGCCTCCATTACTGAGTTCGGGTTTAACGTGCCGGTACTGATTGATGACAATTGCCGGATTGTGTCGGGTCATGGCCGTGTACTGGCAGCAAAGCGTATTGGACTGGATGAAGTGCCGACCATCACGCTCAGTCACCTGGATGAACACCAGAAAAAAGCCTTTATGCTGGCAGACAATCGTCTGCAGGAGCTGGGCGGTGGCTGGAACGATGACCTGCTTCGGGTTGAGTTATCCGACCTGCAGGCGGCAAACTTTGATATTGAGTTGACTGGCTTTACCGAGGACGACTTCATTGACAACGGTGAGGAAGACGACAGCCTGGCCAAAGAGAACCAATGCCCTGAGCCTGACGACAATCAGCCGCTGGTGTCACAATGGGGCGATGTCTGGCAACTGGGAGAACACCGTCTGTTCTGCGGTGACGCTACCCTGCGAGATGAAGTCCGTGACTATATAAAGGAAGAACGGGCGGAGATGATGTTTACCGATCCGCCGTATGGGGTGAATTACATCTCTACAAAGCAGGATTCGATTGTGGGTGATATTACGCAGTCGGTGATTCCGGTCAGTTTCCATGTTTCGGTTGAGCATGTGCTGAATGAGAACGCACGGATTTATATGTGTGGTGGCTGCCTTAACTGCCCTATGTATTTTTCCCTGTTTAACCTGCACCTGCACAAGGAAGCGAAGATTATTGTCTGGGTAAAAGAAAACATCCTGATGCGCAATGCCAACTACCACAGCCAGTACGAGCTGATTTTCTTTGGATGGAAGGGAAATGGGGGGGGAAGAGGTTCTGGCATGGTGGCAGGAAAGCCGACAACTGCTCCGACGTCTTCCAGATACACCGCGACCTGTCAAAAGACTACGTACACCCCACCCAGAAACCCGTTGAACTGTCCCTGCGCTGCATCACCAACAGCAGTAAAGAAGGTGACATTGTCTATGACCCTTTTGGGGGTTCAGGATCCACACTGATAGCCTGTGAAAAATCAGGTCGACGCTGTCGCATGATTGAGATAGACCCCCGGTTCTGTGATGTGATCATTAACCGCTGGCAGCAGTACGCCGACCAGCAGGCAGTCCATAGCTCAACCGGGAAAACGTTTGAAGAAGTGAAACATGAAAGGCAGAAAACCGATCCCCACTAACCTCAAAGTTATCAGAGGCACTGCCCAGCCCTGCCGTGTCAACAGCCAGGAACCGAGACCGGAAAAAGCCAAACGGCCATTGGCTCCCAGAGCGCTTTCCGATTTGGCTCGCAAGCACTGGCGGAGTATTACCAAGGAGCTGGAGGAATGTGGCGTACTGACCAACATGGACCAGGATGCCCTGGCAGTTTACTGTGAGCTGTATGCCCAGTGGGTTGAGGCGGGTGAAATGATCAAGAAGAAAGGCATGGTGATTGCCGATCCCCGCTATGCCGACCGCAAGACCAGTGAAGGCCGCCCCATGACCGTTCCGGTACTGTCCCCTTATTTCAAGGCAAGCCTGAAGCTGTCCGAGCAGATGAAACAAATGTTGTGTGAATTTGGCATGACCCCGTCCAGCCGTTCCCGTATCCGTGCTGATACCGACAAGCCACAGGATGAGTTTGAGGACTGGCAGAAGAGAAGAAGGATGGCGCGTGAGGGTGTCTGATGGCTGTTAACTGGCAGGCTGGTTACGAATATGCACTGGATGTAACCAGTGAAACCATTCCCGCCTGCAAGTGGGTACGCCTTGCCTGTCGCCGGTTCCTTGATGATATGGAACACGGCCACGAACGCGGCCTGGTGTTTGATGTTGACAAGGCGCAGGACGTTCTGGACTTCTTTGACCATGTACCGCACATCAAGGGCGAGTGGGCTGGCCAGCCCATTACCCCGTCAGACTGGCAGGTGTTTATAGTCATCAACCTGTACGGCTGGGTCTGGGCGGACACCGGAAGACGACGGTTTCGCAGCGCCTATATAGAAGTCGGAAGAAAGAACGGCAAGAGTACTTTTATCGCGCCCCTGGGGCTGTACATGACCCGATGGGACGATGAGCCTGGTGCCGAGGTCTACAGTGCCGCGACCAGCCGCGACCAGGCGCGTATTGTGTTTGACACGGCCCGCGATATGACCCGCAACAGCAAGCTGAAGAACCATATCCAGGCATACAACCATAGCGTCTGCCATGAAGGCTCCAGCAGCGCCTTCAAGCCACTGGCGTCGGACAGCGACACACTGGAGGGAAAGAACAGCCATGCTGCGCTTATTGACGAACTTCATGCCCATAAGAACCGCCGGGTCTATGACGTACTCGAGCTGTCAATGGCTTCCCGCAGCCAGCCGCTGCTGCTGGTCATCACCACTGCAGGCGATGACCGGACCGGCATCTGTTATGAAGTGCGGGACTACCTGACCAAAGTCCTTGAGGGTGTGTTTGAGGACGACAGCTGTTTCGGGATGATCTACACCCTGGACGACCCGGAAGAATGGACAAACGAAACACTATGGGTTCAGGCTAACCCCAATCTCGGCATATCGGTCAAAATATACGATATGCGCCGATTGTGTCAGAAAGCCCGGCAAACGCCCAGTGCCGCCAGCGAGTTTAAACGAAAGCGGCTGGACATTTGGTGCGAGGGTGAGACCGCCTACTTTAATATGGAACACTGGCGGCTCTGCCCGGAACTGGCACCTGACCCAAGGCTTAAAAGCCTGCCCTGTTACCTTGCCATTGACCTGTCCAGTAAGCGCGATATTACGGCACTGGTCGGTCTGTTCCCAGATGACAACCGGCATTACCACCTGAAGGTGAAGTTCTACCTGCCCGAAGCGGTACTTGACCCGCTGAAGTCCGGCAAGGCGCACCACATCCAGAAGCTCTACCAGCAATGGGCAAAGGATGGCTGGCTGACCCTGACGCCGGGACAGATCATTGATTACAGCGTCATTTATAAGGATGCCAAAGACTGGGCGCAGCATTACGACGCCGCCGAGATTGCTTTTGACCCCTGGGGCGCAACCCAGATGGCAACCCAGCTGCAGGAAGACGGTTTTACCATTGTCCAGGTACAGCAGTCTGTTAAAAACTTCAGTGAGGCGATGAAAGAAACCGACGCCGTGATGATAGACCACCGCATCCACCATGAACACAGTCCCGTTATGGCGTGGATGATGTCAAACGTCAACGCCCGGGTGGACAAGAACGACAATGTGTTTCCGAACAAACTGAATGATGACTGCAAGATTGACGGTCCGGTGGCCCTGTTTATGGGGATGAACCGCGCCCTGTTACAAATTGAAAACGACTCAGTCTATGACGAAGAAGACCTTCTGGTTATGTGACCTGCTTGGCGTCACTGGCGCAGCTTTGTTCTTGACCGGCCTCTGGCTTGCCTGGAGCCTTTGGGCGGTACTTATTGTTGCCGGGCTGATGTTGATGAGTTACGCCTCCTTGTTAAGCTACGCCTGTAAACGCCATGATCATAGATAGCCTGTTTCGGGCAAAACCCGCTGAGACGCCACCGCCACAACCAAGCAGTTCTGGCTTCGATGTTTTGATGCCCAACGACAGCGGCGTACAGGTAAACCAGCATTCAGCCCTGCAAATGTCAGCGGTCTATGCCTGCATACGGCTGCTGTCGGAAACCCTGGCACAGTTGCCGCTGAACGTAAGGCGCAGGACGTCTGAAGGTAGCGAACTGGCTGTTAACCACCCTTTGTATAACATTCTGCATAACACCCCGAACCGATGGATGACTTCATTCAACTGGCGTAATACCGTCATGAGTCATTGTGTGGGCTGGGGCAATGGTTACAGCTATATTGTTCGCAACCAGATGGGTGAGCCTCGGGCTTTAGTGCCGCTGTTACCTGACCGGACTTATCCGCAGGCCATTGATAACCAGTTGAGGTACCAGACACAAATCAATGAGATACCCCTGGAGGCAGAACCGGAAGATATTCTGCATATACCGGCTTTAGGGTTTGACGGACTGGTCGGACTCTCGCCGGTTTCCCTGCACAGGGAGGCCATCGGGCTGGCTCAGTCTGCCCAGAAGTTCGGCGCTAAATTGTTTGGCAGTGGTTCATTAGTGGCGGGTGTCCTGAAGCACCCTGGTCGGTTAAAGCGGAAAGCAGAAAATCCGGATGACCCAAGTCCGGTCGAGAGACTGAGAAAGCAATGGAAAGACTTATACAGCGGTCTGGAGAACGCCCATAACGTCGCCGTGCTTGAAGAAGGCATGGAGTTCCAGAAAATTGGCATTAATCCGGAAGACGCCCAGTTTTTACAAACCCGAAAATTTCAGATAGCTGAGATCGGACGTATTTATAATGTCCCCAGCCATATGATCAACGACCTTGATAAAGCCACCTTTAACAATATCAGCGAGCTTTACCTTGGTTTCCTGCGCTACACCATGACCCCATGGATTGTCCGATGGGAGCAGGAACTTAACCGGAAGCTGTTCCCTGACAGCAACACCTATTTTGTGAAGTTCAATTTGCAGGGGCTGCTGCGTGGCACACTGACCGAACGGAAAGACTATTACAAGACAGCGATAGAGTATGGCTGGCTGTCCCGTAATGAGGTCAGGGAGCTGGAAGACCTGAACCGGATTGACGGTCTGGATGAATACCTGCAACCGCTGAATATGGGTAGCGGCCAGAACGCTACCGAAGACGAACCCACGCCCGACACCGAATAACCCGATTACTAAAAGCCCTTGGCGAACATGGTTGCTAGGGGTGTTTTTTATCTGCCAGAAAAACGGCAGGGGCTGAGTAATTTTTTTTGACTAACAACCCAAAGTGAAACATGGGTCGCCATGGATGGCTTTTACTTTTTGAACATGGGGAATAAGAGTAGATGTAATAAAAAATCTTGAACTGTGTGGTCAAACTGTTCGTGTTAATGATGACGGGTTTGTATCACTGACGGACATGTGGAAGGCCAGTGGAGGAAAGTCCAAAAATCTTGCTGGAAAGTTTGTAAATAATGACTCTACAAAAGGTTTTATCAAGTCACTGGAAGTCAAAACCGGATATCCGGTTTTGAAGATAGTAAAGGGTGGAAAGTCAGCAGGGACATGGGCATACAAGCTATTGGCTTATAAATATGCGGGTTGGATAGATCCTGATTTTGAAGTTGGTGCCTATACGGTTCTGGACAAATACTTCTCAGGTGAACTGAAACATAAAAAAGGCTGGCAAGCCCTGCATGATTATGTGATTGCAGAACGCTTTTCAAAGAAGTTAGGAAGTTTTCACGGTAAAGGTTTGTCAGAGCGGAGGAAAGAAATATTAGAGCTAAAAGAGCGACACAAACAGTTACTGCAAGAATTTCAAATGCAGTTGGAACTGGAAGACTTGGTTTAAGCCAAAGATGGTGGACAAAAGTCCACCTTGTTTTTAACTTTCAAAGACAAGAAGTATCTAGTCTACGCCTCTGAGTTGCCGCAGGGTGGCGAGTTGCTCGGGAGAAAGCAATAAATGAGCCTGCAGACCGGCCTCTATATAGCCAGGCACCGTGCGCTTTCCGCTTCTGTAGTCCGAAACTTTTGACTGAGCTACACGAAGAAATGCAGCCGCCTCCTTTTGCTTGGGTACACCCAGACGTTCGAGTGCGTCGCTAAATGCCTTTGGTGTCATAGTGCGATCCAGTAACCTACGGCCAGACAAGCCAGAGAAATTGTCAGTCCAATGTAAAACAGGGTTTCTGGTTTCATAGTGCGGTCTGCGCTTTGCTTGTTCATAAGTAACTCCTTAAATACAGTCTTACAATATCCCAAAGGGATAGTTTTGTCAACATTCTGTTAAGTCCCGCTCAGAAGAGCGGGTTTTGTTTAAATCATTTTAATTAATTCCTTGAAAATACTCGGTGCTGCGGTTTGTCCTGCGGCAATGATTGAGAACCATATTAACCATCGCCTTAGCTCCTTACCTTTGATCTCGTCCGCTTCGGCGTTCAGCTTTCTGGCTTCAGCCTCCAGCTTAGTGATCTCGGCTTTTTCTTTCTCGGTCATCGTTACTCCTTGTCCTTGAAAGCATGGTTACATTATACCATTGGTATATTTATTATTGAACGTTTTTTTACCGGATTAAGGCTTTTTTATGAAAGAAAATCGAGAGTCCCGCCTCGGCACCATCGAGCTGCGGGACGATGACGGCGAGCAGCGCATCAGTGGCTACGCCGCCATGTTCAACAGCTTGTCGGAAAACCTCGGTGGCTTTCGTGAGCAGATAGCGCCCGGTGCTTTTGACCAGGTGATGCAGGACGACGTCCGGGCGTTGTTCAACCATGAGCCGCACCTGATTTTAGGCAGGACGACAGCGGATACCCTGCAGCTGTCCCTGGATGACACCGGCCTGCGTTATCGGATTGACCCGCCTGACACCCAGTACGCCCGAGATTTGATTAAAAGCATTGAGCGAGGTGACGTCACGCAGAGCAGCTTTGCTTTCTGGGTGGAGGACGACAGCTGGGACGAGGACAAGGACGGTCGGGTGATCCGTACTGTTAAGAAGTTCCGGCGACTCTACGATATATCCCCGGTCACTTACCCGGCTTATCCGGACACCAGTGTTGCGGCCAGAAGCTGCCAGCAATACAGGAATACGCTAACCCGACAGACCCTTGAGCGGGACAAATTCCGACTGTACCTGATTCAACACGCCTGACACCTGCAGGCATTTCTACCACCAATAAAAGGAACGTTCACCATGAGCGACGAACTGAAACGCCTGCAGGAAAAGCGGGCAACCATAGCTGACAAAATGGCAAAGCTGGTTGAGGTAGCCGAAAAAGAGGATCGCGGCATATCCAGCGATGAGCGCGGCCAGTGGAACACCATGCGTACCGAGCTGGAAGCGATGGACCAGCGTATTGCTGACTTGAAAGAGGCGATAGAGCATCGCCGGTCAGTTGAGGTGCCTTTAAACCCGCTGCCCGCCGAGACGCGGGAGTATGAGCTGGACGACTTCGGCAACCCCGTGATGCTGAAGAAACCCTCGAAAGACCAGCGGGCGGATGAGGCGCAGCAGTACACCGACGCCTTTATGGCCCTGTTACGCTCCGGGCAACCTGGCATGCTTGACCTTGATCAGAACCAACGACAGATTCTGCGTGATCATTATGTCAAAGAAGAGAGGGCGCAAGGTGTTGTACCAAGCAGCAGTGGCGGCTATCTGATCCCCACGACACTGTCCAACCGAATTATTGAAACCATGCAGGCATACGGCGGCATACGTCAGTTTGCTACGGTTATGAACACAACAGCCGGAGAGGTCATTAACTGGCCCACCAACGACGACACCGGCAACGAAGGCGAGATTGTGGCAGAGCATGCCAAAGTCGATGAAGGCGATTTGGTGTTCGGGCAAAAGGCGCTGGGAGCCTACAAATATTCCAGTAAGGTAATCAGGGTCAGCATTGAGCTGTTGCAGGACAACGCTTTTGCCCTGGACAGCTTTATAACACGCAAGTTTGGGCAGCGCCTTGGCAGAATTACCGCCAGGCACTATGCCACCGGCACGGGCAGTGGACAGCCGCAGGGCTTGCTGCCTGCCGCCAGTGTGGGCCACACATCTTCAAGTCCGACAGACATTAACTACAAAGACCTGCTGCACCTTAAACATTCTATTGATCCCGCCTACCGGAACATGGCCAGCTGTCGTTGGTTGTTCAATGACAAGGTGCTGTTGCAGCTCAAGGAAATGCTGGACGACAACAATCGTCCGTTGTGGAAGCCCTCCATGGCCGATGGGACGCCTGCCTTGATTGACGGCGACCCGTTTGTCATCGACCAGGGCTGCCCTGATCCGGCGTCTGATGTGGTGACGATGGCTTACGGCGACCTGAGTGAGTTTGTTATCCGGGACGTGCTTGGTTTTACCCTGCATCGCATGGTTGAGAAATACATCGATTATGGCCAGATTGGTTTTCTTGCCTTTATGCGTACTGACTCGAACCTCATGGATAGCGAGGCTGTCAAAACCCTGAAGATGAAGAAGGCACCAAAATGAAAGTCCGCCTGAGGGTGCCGGTCATCTATGAAGACCAGCTTTATCAACAGGGAAAAGTGCTGGAAGTCAGCCCGCTGGAGGGCGGGCGCATGGTGCATGACAAAATCGCCGTGCCTGAGCCGGACGCGCCCAGGCGGAAGGTTATCAGGCCTGCGGAGACCCGGCGCTATGGATAAGCTCTTGCCGCTGGTGAAAAAACACATCCGCAGCGAACGGGATGATGAGGACGACTACCTGAAATATCTGGTTGAGGCCGCCGTGAGCCGGTTTAACACCTTTACCGGCAGAACCCTGCGCCTGACCGGCACTGACCCCGACACCCTCGAGTTTGATGACATCCCCCTGCGCATGGACATCTGCCACGGCCTGCTGTTACTGGTCGGGCAATGGTATGAATACCGTGAGAATGCAGTAGAACGTGCGCTGTCGGAAATGCCCGAGGCCACGAAACGGCTCTGGGAGCCTTATGTTATCTACCACCTTGGAGACACCTGATGCGGACTGGCAAAGCAGCTTATAAGTTGAAAGAAAAAAAGCCCATTACAGAAGGTGAACACCGTGTCAGGATTGATTTTAATCCCAGTGGGGATACTCGTGTCACCGAGATTAAGAGTCTTGCGGTTGAATTAATCGACCTTGTTCATTTTTATGGAAAGGATGACCGTTGTACTGCGCTGGCCATGACCGCTTTTGAGGAGGGGGTTATGTGGGCAGTCAAGTCAATCACAAAGCCTGACAGAAAATGACCGAAGAGGGCAAGGCCTGCCGCCAGATGATTGAGGAGGCACTGGGTCGTTATGGGCTTCCCACCAGTGAGTCTGCTATAAGGTTGCTATGTATGATTGCCGCCCATGAATCCGGCGGGTTTACTTATTCAAAGCAGGTCAGGGGGCCAGCCTTGTCCCTGTTCCAGATGGAGCCGCGCACGTTTCGTGATCTGGTCACTTATTGCCAGCGTCGTTTCCCAAACTTGTCTGATGAGTTGCCGTGTAGCCCGATGCGATTAATATTTGACCCGGGTTTTGCGGCAGCGATGGGACGTGCCTTTTTATTGCGCATCCCCGAACCCTTGCCGGATTTCGACAATATTGACGCTCTTGGCCAGTACGCCAAGACTTACTGGAATACACGCTATGGAAAAGCAACCCCAAAAAACTATAGCGATGCCTGGAGACACTATTTCGGTGACAGCCCATGAAAATAAAGGATGATGTTGATTTGACAACAATCATTACAATGTTGGGGTTTGTTATTACCATGGTGGCCTGGGGTATACGGCTTGAGGGCAAGGTTAACGACCTGGCGGGAGATATTGAAAGCAAGGAATTGCTGTACGGTAAATTGAATGATCAGAAACAGGTGGCAATCGACAGGCGACTGGATTCAATGCAGCAGGAAATATTCATCATAAGAAACAGGTTGAGGGATGGCCATGCTGATCATGATGGCCATAAAAATCAGGAATACTAAACAGGACAAAACACCATGAAAGCAGGCAGATTGCGCCACAGAATCCTGATTCAAAAGCCCGTTGCTATTGTCGACAGCGTCACCGATGATCTACCCGACTATAAAGACGTTGGCTGGCGTGATGCTGAAATACGACCTGCTACCGTAAAAGAAATTTTTGCCGCCCAGGGTTTTATAGGCCAGCTTGATATTATAGTGGTCATCCGTTACGAACATCTGTTTGATGATTTAAACAATCACTGGCGGTTATGGCACAAAAACCAAAAATTAAACGTCATTGGAAAACTTAACATTGATATGCGCAACCGATGGTTAAAGATTATTGCCACCAGTGATACCGACGACGTTCGTTTTGAACATAAAGATACTGAACAACCCCTGCACCAGGCTGCAAATCTGGTGCTGCCGGAACTGACATGATTCAGCTAAACGTCAACCTTTCCGGTCTAAAAGAACTGGAGAAGCAACTGCGCGAACTAAGTGGACCCGGCAGTATTGCCGGTGCAAAAGTGCTGCGTTCAGCCATGATGAGTACCAGCCTGCCCCTGTTTCGGCAAATCCAGCGCACGGCTCCGATTTCTGCTGGCAAGCCCAGAAAACGAAAAAGCAAAAAAGGAACTGTTGAGATACGCCCCGGATTTTTAAAACACAAAATCCGTCGACGTTCCTACATTAACAAAACCGGACATGGCAACCGTAACATCAGCGGAAGTGGCCTGGTAAAAATTCGTATTGGTGGCTTTGCCCCCTACACCCATTTCGTGGAATACGGCACTGACTATGGCCCCAGGCACCCGTTTACCATAGCACCGCAACCCTTTATCCGACCTGCCTTTGATGCCCATTGGCGTGGCCTGCTAAACAACTTTTCCGGAATTTTGGCAAAACGTCTGGCGTCAGCCAGAAAACGAATGAACCGATGATTCTTGAGCAAGGTCTGTTTGACCATCTGAAAAAACACCTGAACGCCTCCATCTATGGCCAGCTGCGCGGGGAACGCCTGCCAGCGGTCGTCTATACGCTGATTTCCAGCCCGGTCGAAACCTCTCTCTCCATCGTGGACAATGTCTGCGCTTCCCGTTATCAAATCGACTGCTATTCCCGAAAATATATTCAGGTCAAACAACTTGCCACTAGTGTCATTAATGCCCTGCATCAGCATCGAGGCTCGTTGGGAGATTACCCCATTCAATTGTGTCTGCTGGAAAACCGGCAGGACGGCTTTGAGGATCAACCCTGTCTGCACCGGCAGATTTTAAGTTTTGTAATTTATCACTAAACGACTGAGGATAGTTCCATGGCTGCTAAAACCACGGCTTTAATTGCTGCCGGTACTGTACTGTCATTTGAAGACCCTAATAAAAAAGGCACTTATTTAGAACTTAATGAAGTCACCGCTATTGGTTCCATTGGTGTCCAGGGTGAGTTTGTTGAAACCACCCCGTTAAGTGCCACCACACGGACCTTCATATCGGGTCTGAAAACTCCGCCAGACAAGGAAATTGTCGGCAACGACGTTCCTGGTAACGCCAATCAGGAAAAGTTTTTAAAACTGGCCAGCGACAACGCTACTGTAAATATGAAAGCGGAACTCAGCAATGGCCGGACAGGTGCTTTTGTATTGGCGCTCAGCGGCTGGCAAATCAACAAACCCCAAGGCACTGAAACGTTGCAATGGACGGTCTATGGCAAACAGTCCGGAGATGTCAGTTGGACCACTAAAACCTCTTAATCCACAAAAAAAAGCCAAGGTTTCCTGATGCTTAACTTTGAACAACTTATTGATAAACCACCCCTAAAAACCTGCAACTTTACCCTTGATGACGGGCGCGACGTGACCCTGCATGAACTGCCCCTGTCCGTGATTGAGGACGTGCAATATGTCGGACAGCAGGAAGACGACAACGTTGGCTCAATCATGAAAAGCATTGTTTGTGTGGTGGCGCATTCTCTGTTGGGAAGACCGCCCGAGCCGGACGAACTGAAACAGTTGCGGGAGAGATTTGGTGCCAGTGCCATGATGGCCATCTATTACGAGGCCCTGAAATTCTCCCGACTGGGTCCCGACGATCTGGACGAAACAAAAAAGCCATGAACGCCAGCCCTGTTCGGCAGTTCCTGTTTGACCTGGCCTCCCGACTTCACATCACCGTAGGCTGGCTTGAAAAAAACATGGGATGCCGGGAGTTCACCGAATGGATAGCCTACCTCAGTCTGGATAAATCACCACCCCCACTGACCGCTGACCAGCAATACGCCCAGCTTCGTAAGGTTTTACTATGAAAATAGTGCTCCGAACTCGCAAAGCACTCCATCCTCACCGACAGGCAAGGTTCTTACTCGCAGCCTCTGATGAGCTTTTATTCTTTAGTTAAAGCTGGCAGATAATTATATTTCTGGAGCATCTGTAACCAGCGCGGTGCATTCCTGTGAACCGTCAGTGCTTCGTAATCAATCTCTGGATCCTTGTAGGGCGTAAGCCTGGTGAGGATGCAGTAAATCACCCGCAACATTTTATGTCCGATGGCAATGATGCTGCGCTTATATCCTCGGCGAATGGTCAGGCTCTGATGCTTGCCCTTAAACTGACTTTTGGTCTTTACAGCTGCCTGACTGATCTCACACATCAGCCGTCGTAAGGACTGGTTGCCCTTACGAGTTTTACCACTCTTACGCTTACCGGCGCTTTCATTGTTGCCCGGACAGAGGCCTGCCCAAGATGCCAGAGACTCCCGGCTGCCAAAGGCTCTCATATCATCACCGATCTCAGCAATCAACCCTGCTGCTGAGATCTCATTAACTCCCGGAAGGGTTTGCAATAGCTGCCAGGGTTCCCGGTACTGAGTTTGTACAATATTGCGAATTCCCGCATCCAATTCGGCAACCTCATCATCCAGATACTGAATATGTTTCCGGATGCTCTTAAGCACTGTAAGGTGTGCTGAAGACAGGGAGCCCTCCATGCTGTCGAATAGCTCTTTGGTTTTGCTCTTCAGCTTGCCGCGCGCAAACTTAACCAGCTCTTGCGGAGGCAGGCCGTCAATCAGTCCCTGAACCATTTCCTGTGCGGACTTGCCATGTATGTCACTCACTACACCACCGAGACGGATACCGGCATCGTCCAGAACTTTATGCAGACGAGTCTTTTCACCGGCAAGCTGCCCCACCAGTTTCTGACGACGGCGAAACAGCAACCTCAGCTGCTCGATATCAGGAGGCGGTACAAAGCTGGGGCGAAGCAAACCACACCGACCCAGTGTTGCCAGCCACTGACTGTCTTGGACATCGGTCTTGCGACCGGGCACATTCTTGACGTGACGGGCATTGACAACCCAGACCTTGAGGCCTGCTTTAATCAGAGTTTCGTGAACGCATTTCCAGTAAACGCCAGTGCTTTCCATGACTACGAGCTCAACCTGATGTTTCACCAGGAAGTCGCGAAGCTTCCTGCGTTCACGTCGATACGTCTTGAACGACTGAGTGATCTCTTTGATTTCGCCGTTTTCATCTTCGGTCTGAACAGTCGCCATGACCATCATCTTGTGAACATCGAGGCCAGCACAACATTTCAAAATTGACTGCATCAGACTAATCTCCCTATGGATCATGGAAGATGGCAAGGTCTGATGGATTGATCGTGGGCCATAAGCCGAGGATCAGCAGAGGTCTTTTTACTATCCGTTCAACGTCGTAAGGCGGGAAACGATTAGGGGTACGAGCGATCCGTCCAGGTCAGTTTAGGTTCAGGGTCAAAAGCCTCTGAAAAATTTGTCGACCATGATCAGGCCTTGCCGCCCACTCCAAGTCTGGATGAAGGCTTCAATATTTTCATGCTTCGGGGTGGCCAGTTACCGGCCATGAACGTTTAGGTTAAAAAACAGGCGACGCTGTGTGAATTCTGGTGCATTCACCTTCACAACGTTTTATTTCATGCAAGCAGGAGACGATAAATGGCAATTACCCGGGTTGGCTCATTAGTCATCGACCTGATCGCTGAATCGTCAAAATATGTTGAGGAACTAAAAAAAGCCAACCGGCAAACCAGTAAATTTGCCCGGGATGTCAGCCGTTCCATGAATAACCTGTCGGGCAAACTGGCTGGACTGGCGGCAGGCTATCTGGGTCTGTCTGCTGTCATCTCCCAGACCAACCGGGCAATGGCCGACGCCCGTGAAATTGAGAACTGGTCCCGGATTGCCGGACAGTCAGTGGAAGAGTTTCAGGCATCAGCTTATGCCGTCGAGCAATACGGCATCAGCATGGAGGAGCTGGGTGACATCAGCAAGGATGTTGCCGATAAGCTGGGCGACTTTACTGCTACGGGCGGAGGCGGGTTCAAGGACTTTTTTGAGCAGGTGGCCCCACAGGTAGGCTTGACGGCTAAAGCGCTGCAGGGTTTGTCTGGTCCTGACGTGCTGATCGCGGTCAAGCAGGCGATGGACAAAGCCAATGTACCCATGAGGGAACAGATTTTTTACTTAACGGCCATTGCTGACAATGCCGGTTTGCTGATTCCGTTGCTTGAGGATAGTGGGCAAAAATACCATGAACTGACCCAAGAAGCGAACGACCTGAATATTGTCCTGTCGAAACAGGATATTGGCAACCTCAACCAAATGAATCGTGAGCTGAACAAGGTCAGCAACACCCTGCAATCCAGTTTTGCCACTGCCGTAGTCGGAGCCTCTGACCAGCTGCAATGGCTGACCAAACAGATTGCCGATGCCGTGGTGTACTGGGGTATGTTTTTTGATAGCTTTCGAGATGAACCAAAAACCATAGAAGGGCTAAACAATAAACTGATTGAACTTACTGAAACCGAGCAGGATTTAAAAGAAACATTAAAAAATATGCCCTCTGAGTATGGGTATGCCAATATCTGGGATGCTTTGTTTGGCGGTCAGGGTGGTTCAAAATCCCAGGTGCGGGAAGAGCTTGAAAAAGTTAAGCAGCAAATTGAGGCAGTTCAGTTATTAAAAAACAGGGCCATGGGGGTTCCGTCTGAACCACAACCACCCAAACTGCCAAAATTACCAGACATTTCCAAAAACAAATCGGGTGATGGCCAGTCAACTACTGATGCAGCCAACAAAATCATTGCCGCCAACCAACGCATTCTTGATAGTCTTGACAAACAGCTTGCCACCGAAGAAGAACTAATAAATCTTTCTTATAAAAATCGGGTAAAAAAGATTAATAATCTGGTGCTGACTGAGACACAGTTGCAGGCAACTGGGTTTGATACTCTGACAGAATTGAGGGCGGCTTACCTGGAAGATGCTAAAGCATTAAAAAATAAGCAATTAAACGAACTTAAAGAAGCAGAAGCTAGTGCCAAGATACAAAGTCTTGATGCTTTACAGCAGTCACTGGGTTATCAGGGACAAGTGATTGAACGGGCCTACCAAAACCAGATTGAAAAGATTAGAAACCTTGTGCTAACCGAAACGGAGATACGTGCTGCAGGGTTTGAAACCTTAAAGCAATTGCAGGATGCGTATATTCAGGAAGCTGATGAAAAGCGGAAAAATTCACTAGAAGCATTAAAAGAAGAAAATAAAGGTTTTTGGCAAAGTTTTCATGACGACATTGAAAGTTCAACGCAAGATTTTTCAACGCTCTGGTTTAATACTTTTGATAAATTTACAAGTGACTTTGGCGACGCTGTCGGATCGGCCATTGTTGAAGGTAAAAATTTTAGCGACTCTATGGATCAGATAGCGGCGGGCTTTGCTAAATCAATGATTTCTGCATTGGTGAAAATTGCCGCACAACAACTGGTCATCTGGTTGCTGGAAAATACAATACTGAAAAACAAAGAAAAAAGTATGGTTAAAACTGTTACGGGTGATGCATATTCCAAAGTTCAATTAGCCGGACTGAACGCATTTGCCAGCACGGCAGCTATTCCTATTATTGGTCCTGGTTTGGCACCGGCAGCCGCTGCAACCGCCATTGGGTTGACGACACCTATGGCGCTAGCAGCCACTGCCGCAGCCGGTCTGTCGGGCATTGCACATTCTGGCATTTCTGAGATTCCCAGTGAGGGAAGCTGGCTGCTGGAAAAAAACGAGAGGGTATTGTCTGCCAGGCAAAATCAGGATTTGATGAAATTTATGGATAACCAGAAGTCCACTGAATCCGTCGTGTATTCACCCACCGTTGTGGTGGAAGCAGGAGCCAGCCAGAATGAGGATCTGGCGTTTGCAGAAAAGGTGATTGATGAAGTATTCAACCGGCTGGTTCAGGACGGAAAGGTTAATGGCCCGGTACGTCGGGCCATGAACGGGTGATCAGTTATAGCGAAAATTTCGGCACTTGCCTTCACGAGTCAATAATGGCGCTGTGTCTCTAATTTGTATTTCGGTGTTGTCCATGTAAGTTATTTCGACTTTGTCCATGGTGGCGCACCTTATAGAGCTGTTATACCAGATATTTTCCCAATAATCTGTTGTGGTGTTTCGACCATACAGTTCTTTTTGTGCATTGGTAGCGCCTGGATCTAAGGGGCCGGTATAGTCAACTCTTTTTGTTGATCGTTTAGTTATTTTATCGGGAACACTATCACCCACCCTGTTATACGCAGTCAGCCAGTACGTAATGTATTTAATCGTCTTAGGCGAGGTATTTAGTACCTGAATCTGGACATTTACCCCGCCTGCTGAATTAGGACTCAGTGTTCCAAATTCACCTATCAGGATCGGCACTTCAGGATCAGCATAGGCTTTTTCAAAGGCTTTCAATCCACCAAAATGATCCACTTTTACAAAGCTGGAACATCCGGTCAGCACAAAAACAGACAACAAGACAGGCACTAACTTTTTTAGCATCGTTTCACCGCAAACACCACCGACAGACAAAAGCGGCAGACAGGTCGGTGTACCCTGTCGCTTCGGGCGCTACCCTAGCCGCCACTGCATTATACCTTTGTCGTTTAAAAAATCACTTGCACCAGATCAATTTATGGCAAACATTCCTGTATGGCCTGAGTCCCTCGAGCCCAACGAGGCGGAGTTCTGGCCGCAATGGCATACCAAAACCTTTCAATCACCCTTTACTCGTGCCGCCCAGGTGCTGGAATACCCGGGTTGTGTCTGGAAAGCGCAGCTGTCTTTTCGCAATCTTACCCGCACCCAGCAAAAAACGATGGAGATCTTTCTGCTGCAGCTGCGCGGTGCCGCTAACCGGGTCAAAATTGGCGATCCGGTATTTAACGAGCCGTCCGGCGCAGGTGCGGGCAAGCCAGTAGTCGATGGCGACAGGCAGACCGGCAGTGTGTTACGGGTGATCGGCTGCGAGCCTGAAAAACTGTTTCTGGTGACGGGTGACTATTTCACCGTCAATGATGAACTAAAGCGCCTGATTGCCGACGCACGGTCTGACATTGATGGTCGCGCCGACCTGTATTTTGAGCCGCCCCTGCGTCAAGCGCCTGCTAACAGTGCGCCGGTTGTCGTGCGTCAGGCTTACTGCCTGATGCGGCTCGACAATGATGATCAACTCCGCTCAAAACGAAAGCCGATGTTTGGCAGTTTGACCCTGAACTTTACCGAGGCCCTGTTCTGATGTTTAACGAGGCAATGAAGAAAGCGTTGGCAAGCGACGTGGTGCGACCCGTCGTCGCCGCCGAGATTCAGTGGCCGGATGAAGATATGCGGGCGCATACCGGAGTCGGGGATCTGTACCTAAATAATAAACGGTTTCAGGGCGTAGGTAACATCGGCTCCATCAGCGGTATCAAGCAACAGTCCGGCGACAGCCCGACCCGCCTGACGCTGGGTTTGTCCTCGTTTGATGACAGCGTCCGTGGCGAGGCGCTACGGGCGAAGTATCACGGTCGGCCTGTCACTGTCTGGCTGGTTGCCCTGAATGAGCAGCACCAGCCGATGGCGACACAGGTCATCTGGAAAGGCAGCATTGTTGACGCAAAGGTCAGCGTCGGTGAGAGCAACCGGATTGAAGTGGTGGTCAGCAACCGGCTGGAGGACTGGGACAAGAAACGGCCCGACCGCTTTAATGATGAGAGCCAACAGGTGCGGCACAGCGGCGACCGGATTTTTCGCTATGTCTCGGTCATGGCGGAGTGGCCCATCTACTGGGGCTCTGACAAACAGGCAACACGTTTGAGGGACTCCCTGTGAGGAACCACAACTGGCACGTTGACCTGGCCCATTTTATCGAAGAACGCAGGCACCGCCCCTTTGTCTGGGGCGAGCATGACTGCTGCCTGTTTTGTGCCGATGCGGCGGTGCTGACCTGCGGCACTGACCCGGCTGAACCTTACCGGGGCCGGTACGATGACGAGCCGGGTGCGTGGCAGGCATTGAAAGATTACGGGGACGGCACCATTGCCGGAGCCTGGTCAAAGTGTTTTGACGAGATTGAGGTGAGGCAAATTCAGCGCGGCGACGTCTGTTTGTTCGAGGCCAACCCTGCGGCAGAGTTGCCGCAAGCGCGTCACGCCTGCGCACTTAGTTTCGGCAGCAGGCTGTGGGTGGTTACGCCCGGTGATGGCGGGCTGCGGACCTTACCGTTGTCCAGTGCGGTCAAAGCCTGGAGGGTTGAGTAATGGTTTCCGCCGTCGTCGGTGCCGTTGTTGCTGCCGCAGGTTGGGTGGCCTCCAATGCCGCCGTTGTCGCCATTGGCGCGATGGTCGCCTACGGCGTGAAGGTAGGGCGCGACCTAAGCAAATTAAAAGGCAAGAGTCAGGGGACTTCTCCCAGCGACCGCAAGCAGATGGTCCGATCCAGTAACGGGCCGCTGGTCGGGTTGCTGGGCAGGAGTGAGATTTCCGGAACCATCTTCTTTGCCGAGGAGATCAAGAGTGGCTCGCAACTGCATCTCTGCCTGGCCTTGTGCGGCCACGCCGCAAAGGCTGGCAAGCCGGTGATCAGGAAATGCCACCGGATCATGATGGACGACGTAGAGGTGCCGCAGGGCAGCAGCCATAATGGCAAGGTTTATGTTCGGGTGTACGATGGCAGTCAGACCAGTATTAATGACATTGAGAAGCGATTGAAAGACTGCTACAGCTGGCAGGATGATATGGTCGGCAAGGGCATCTGCTTTGCCCACCTGCACTTAAAGTTTGACAGGAACCTGTTTCCAAACGGCCTGCCGAACTTCAAGTTCCTGCTCGATAGCGAGGGCTTTGAGGACAGGGAAGAGAAAAAGCCTGTATTGATGAACAGTGCTGTTGCTTTGGAGCGTTACCTGCGTGACGTGCTTGAGGCGGACAACGACGAGATCAACCGTGACCTGTTTGACCAGGCCATAGCCATCTGTAATGAAACGGTCATCGGATCGAATGGCAAACCTGAGCCACGTTATGGTTGCAATGGTTGCTGGGACTACAGCGAAAGTCATCGCAGTGTCATTGAAAATATTGTTCAGACCTGCGCCGGGTCTCTTGAATATGTCGATGGCCAGTTTGGGCTAAGGGCTGGTGCCTATAACGGGCCGCCAGACTTTGTCCTGACTACCAATGATATTATTGGCGACATTGTCGTCCAGCCTATGCCAGAGCGCAAAGAGCTAAGCAATGTTGTTAGTGGAACCCATGTTAATCCTGACTTTAATTACCAGACCGTTGATTTTCCAGAGGTCAGGTCGGAAGAGTATATCAAGCAGGATGGCGAAGAGCTGAACACCGACTTTGACCTTGAGATGGTACACAGCACCTACCAGGCACAGCGCCTTGCCAGCCTGCACATGAACCGATCAAGGCTCAGTACTGTTACAGTGCCATGCAATTTCAGGGGCTATGAGTGCGGGCTGGGCAGGAACATCCGTCTGGATGCAAAAGTTCTGGGCTATGACAATACAGAGTTCACTGTTGAAGGCTGGGAGTTTACCCATGACAAGGGTGTGAACCTTGTCCTGCGTCAGGACTATCCCGAGCTATGGAATGACTATATCGGCAAGACGCCTGTTCCGCCGCCTGACACGATACTGCCCAACCCCCGTGAGTGCCTGCCGGTTGACGGCCTGCGCTATTCCGAGCGGCAGGTAAATAACGTCTGGGAGAGCCGACTCGACTGGAGCCATCGCTACCCCGGCGCGATCCGTGAGTACCGGATACAGGTATTCCGTGGCGACGAGCCAAAGCCCGGCAACATCAGCGCCGAGTACACCAGCCGCGAGCCCCGCTGTATCTTCCAGCTGCCGGAGCAAGACCGGCACATGGCGCAGGTGCGGGCGGTCAACACCTTCGGCACGGTGTCAGTGCCGGTGGCGGTCTTTTTCTTTGTCACCATCCCCGAGGTCACGGTTACCTCGGTCTCGGTGCCAGAGACCGACAACAGCGTCTATCCCTGCAGGGCTTACGTGGTCTGGCAAACAACCGGCGACAACCAGTACCCGGCTGACAGTGTCCAGTATGAATGCGAAACACGGCTGGGTAACAATAAATGGCTCAGTGCCGGAACCGGACTGGCTAAAAGCCGCTGGCTGGAAGGGCTGGTTGCCGGTGACTACCAGGTTCGGGTGCGGGCAAGGACGCCCATGAACACGTTCAGCGGCTGGCGGAGCCAGTCTTTCAGCGTGTATGTGGCGGAACAGCCCAAAAACCTGTCGTTTAAGCCCGTAGACAGCCCGACCTACTGGGGGCGGCTGAGCTGGGAAGGCTCCGGCGTCAACTTTATTGTGCAGGTGCTGCAGGGCTCAAAGCTCATGCACAGCGAGGGCACCACGCAGAGGGAGCTGTACCTCGACTGGCAGCCCCCCGGCAATTACCAGCTGCGGGTGCGCTCGGTGGCGGGTGCCAGTGAGTCAGGCTGGGCCAGCGTCAATGCCGTGGTCAACAGCCTGCTGCCACCCAAAGACCTGAAGTACAAGCCTTCGCCGGACAATCCTTCATCCTCTGGGGTGTTAACCTGGACACCGGCAGACCGCCGGACTGAGTTCCATGAGATTGAGGTTCTGAAGGAGAGCCAGCGGCTGTTTGCCGCGACAGATTCAGGCAACTTCCAGCTGCTGCCAGCCCTTGTGCCGGACACTTACATTGGACGAGTCAGGTCGGTCTGGCGACAAGCGACGTCTGGCTGGAAAACCGTCACTATTCGCATCACCGAAAGCGTAGACGTTCCTGAAAACCTGATTATCAACCCGCCTAATGACGCCAGCTATCAGGGCGACTTTTCATGGTCGGCAGTGGCAGGCAGCTTTGCCGTTCGTATCCGCCAAGCCGGTAACAATGTAATTGAAACGACGGTGATCAGTAATAACTATCGAATACCGTTGTTGCCTGTAGGTCTATACAGTGCCAATGTTCGCTCCCTGGGAACATTCAGTGATTCCATTTGGGTGAGTACGCCGCTGGATGTATTGCCACCGGAACCCCCGTCTGATCTGGAATTTACCGAGACACCAGATAACGCCGCCAGTTATGGCTCCCTGACATGGGAGTCCTCCCCATCGGCGGGCGTATCGGGCTACCTTGTCAAAATCAGGGACAGCAACGGGACAGAAATAGTTACGACTCAGACGGTAACGACCCGTTATGCGGTGGGCAATTTGCCTGTTGGTCGTTATCAAGCGCTGGTCAGTGCAGTCAGTTTTCAGGGCAGTGATAAAAGTTCGCCGGTCAGTACAGACATTGTCGTCAGCTCCCTCAACAGTCCAAAAAACTTGAGCTACAGCGAGTCCCTTGTTGATACCGGCACAGGATTGACGACACAGGTTATCTTTCGCTGGGAAGCCGGTGACAGCCGGACGCAGAATTATGATGTGGAGTACCGTAATCTGGAGGAGGCTATCTGGAGCGGTTTGTACTCTGGACCATCAGCGACCGCGACCATTAACGGGCTGGCTGCCGGTGATTATTTTTTCCGGGTCCGGGCATTAAGCTATGCCGACCAGTCCGGCTGGTCGCAGATCGGGGTGCAGGTCAAAGGCTTTAATCAGCCGCCTGCTGATGTAGAAAACCTCCAGCTCAGGGCATTGGGCAGCCAGCAGGCGCTGTTGACCTGGGGCCAGATTAGCAGCCCCGATGTGATCAACGGCGGCTCGGTGCATGTTCGCCATACTTACCTGATCGGTCCAGCGGCGGTGTGGGAATCTTCGGTTCCATTAACCGAACGGCTGCCAGGCAATACCACGTTTTTTAGTGTCCCGCTGTTGTCAGGCACTTACTTTGTCAAGGCGGTTAACGGCAATGGCTACTGGTCAAAGATCGCCGCCAGTGTTGTCTCGACTATGGGTAACCTGCTCGGTTATAACCGGGTAGTCGAAAGGGAAGAACCCAACGACTGGCCCGGTGAGAAAAACAAGGCAGTCATTGACTCCGGCGGCTCTATCTCGTTCGCGGAGGACGATAGTAATACTGACCCACCGTTTTATATCATGGACCAGCCCCTGGACCTGGGCGCGTTGCTGACGGTGCGTCTGTACCTTGAGTGCGACGGCTCTGTGTATGAGGTCGATACCATTGACGAGCGCACCCAGCCGATGGACGACTGGCCGATGTTTGACGGGGTTGAGCCTGGCGGCACTTCACTACAGTACCATGTCAGTTCCACCGAGGATGACCCGAACGGCTCAGATGTAGAGTGGTCTGACTGGACCCAGTTTCTTGTGGGTGAGTTCCGGGCGCGGGCGTTCCGCCTGAGAATTTCATTAATGACCGACTCCAAAGCAGCCGCCGGGACGGTCAGTAACCTCAAATTAATGGCTGATGTACCGGATCGTAGTGAAACCGCCCGTAACATTGAAGCCCCCGCCAATGGCCTGACCCTGGAATATCAGACCCCGTTTCTAGCACCTGCCGTTATCGGCATCACCCTGCACGGTGCCAAGACCGGTGATTACTGGGACTTTATTAAAAGCGATGAGAAAGGCTTTACCGTCCGGTTCTTTAACCGCAACGGCGACGGCATAGCGGCAAACTTTGACTACCTGGCAACGTCCTATGGTGAGCAGTGATGACAGATGACATTAAACCGGCTCAGCAGTTGCCGGATTTCTATCTTGACAACCAGCCGGGCGCACCTTTCAGGGCGGAGCTTAACACGATCATCGCCGCCCTGGTGTCCTCCAACGCCGGGGCAACCGAACCGAAGAACCCGCAGGCGGGCTGGCTTTGGCTAAACACTTCGAAAAAGCCATGGGTACTGTACCGGCGCAATGCCGACAACACGGCATGGATCAAGCAGTACGACGCCCAGAACCGGCCCACCAAAAACGATGTCAAGCTGGGCCGGGTGCCAAACTTTGCCGCGACCAGCTCCATTACCGATCAATCAGCCAGCAAGTTTGCCACGGCGAAGGCTGTCAGCACCCTGAACAACAACAAGCTGGAAAAAACAGGCATCGCCGCTGACAGCGCCAGACTGGGTAAAGTTCCTGCCGCCAGCTATGCCCTGCAAACCGGCAATTACTCAGGATTGCGGGCAAGGGCGACCACAAAGGTCGACGTGGGTCTGGGCAGGGTGCCGGATTACCCCATCAGCAACAGCACGACCAGCAAAAACGCCAAGGCCTTTGCCAGCTCAAAAGCCGTCTATGACCTGAACATGGCGAAGCTGGGCAAGAGCGAGCAGGCTGCCAACAGCAAGCTACTGAACGGCAAGGCAGACAGTGCCTTTGCCAACAAAACCCACCAACACAATGCCGAAGAATTGCCAACGGGGACAACCAGCGCGCCCGGCATTGTAAAGATGAACGACAGCACCGGCAGCAACAGTACCAGAGAGGCGGCCACGGCCAACGCGGTGCGCAAGGCCAAGTCTGAGGCGATTGCCTCGGGTGTCCCTTCCGGCTGTATCATGATGTGGGCAGGTACTATCGATAAGGTGCCGAATGGCTGGAAACTGTGCGATGGCAATGGCAAGACCAAAAATGGCATAGCAGTCCCTGACCTGAGGAACCGGTTTATTGTCGGGGCGGGCTCCGGTTACGCGCCCGGCAAGACGGGTGGCGCTACCTCGGCAAGAACCAGCAGCTCCGGGGCGCACAGTCATTCGGTGAAGGTTAATTCGGCTGGGGCGCATAGTCACTCGGTGACAGTTGCTAATACAACGCTGTCTGAAAGTCAGATGCCAAAACATCAGCATAAAGCACCCGTTGCTTCAAACCAACCTTACGGCATAGGTGATGATAAAGCTAAAACTCCCGCCACTACTTATTACTTCAGAAGAACATCCCTTACTTCTTCTTTTGGTGGCTCCAGACCCCACACCC
This sequence comes from Endozoicomonas gorgoniicola, assembly GCF_025562715.2. NCBI lineage: Bacteria > Pseudomonadati > Pseudomonadota > Gammaproteobacteria > Oceanospirillales > Endozoicomonadaceae > Endozoicomonas > Endozoicomonas gorgoniicola. The sequence goes on along the minus strand of NZ_JAPFCC010000001.1, from coordinate 1,209,283 downwards.
ACTCCGCCAGCACCAACAGCACCGGCGCACACACCCACTCCGCCAGCACCCACAGCGCCGGAGCCCACACCCATACCGTCAGCACCCTGCCACCCTATTACGCCCTAGCTTACATCATCAAACTGTAGGAGCCGCTATGTACCTGACCATCGTCAAGCCCGACAACCTGACACTGATTGACCGGCATCCACAGACATTTAACCTGCTGGATTTTGGTGTTCCTGGTAACCTGCACGCCCTGCAGTGGCAAAATGACCGGGGGCATATTGAGTACAGTAACCTGCCAAATGAGGACATTAACGATCTGCCTGGCTGGGTTGATCCGATAGTAAAAGAACACCGTCGTTTGACAGAATTACAGACCGCTGAAAAGGAACAGGCCGACCGACAGGCGATTTATTTAGGAAATGGCGAAGCACGACTAAACCGCCTGGATAAACAGAAGCAACAGAAACAGCAGGCACAGCAGGAAAAAATTAACCGTTTAGTAATGGAGAAACTGGCATGAGCCGTTTTACGTATTCTACCTCAACCCCTATCGGGCAAATTGTCGCTGAAGCAGTCAACAGCGCTCAGGAAAGCCGCTATAAACTGAACCGTGCAGTCAATGCTGTCGAGGGAATGAACGACGAGCAGGCAAAGGAGGAGCTGGGTGTCGATAACCTGGCAGGTTTTCGAAATGCGCTTAACCAGTTAAACGCCGCCTATGAAAAAGAACCGTTTAAGGACCTGCTGCCGGTTTTGGATCAGGGTTGAAGCTGTATCTCCCTGACTTTTAGACAGGGAGTATAAGTAATTTTGGTATTTTAAGTGTTATACGGACAAGTACAAAATAATCCGCATTTTTGCATTATCCCGATTTGATCCGTCTAATACGGGTTATACGTAATCACTACAACTGTGCGGTATCCATGCTTGATGGATGTACTGAACATAAACGGCGTCAGGCACAGCTTTTCTTTCCATAAAAACATCAGCTACACGTTTGTCTCTGTTACACATTTTGGCTCTTGATCTTTTGTTAATGAAGACGTGACCGTCTTTATCAACTAGCCAGTAATGCGCTTGAAGTAATTCGTAACTTCCTGTCTGTTCAGGGATAGCTGCTATTTCTTCTATATGTATTCGCTCGAATTTTTCTTTTGTATTCATGCTTTTAACTCTGTGCCAAATTACGTATAACAAAGTTTTCCAAGGGATGCTCCCGATGGTCGCACCCCTGAAAACGGGGTTATGTTTCTATTTTCTCAATACATTGCTCGTTCAGTATCAAGACTGATTCGCAGTCCCAGCCATAAAGCCATTTTGGTCGTGTAAATCTGGTTTCCTGCTCACCTTTAATGGTCAGGTGGATAGCATCAATGCCTGATTCTTTGATCCGCTCAAAGTCCAAAACTTCAAACGGCAGTGGTATTTCTTTTGGTGCGACAGGCAACTTATCCAGATCATCAAACGAGTCAATGATGTACAAGTTATCGGTGCTGATCTGAATTTTTACTTCATGCTTGGCACAGTAAAAATCAGATTCTTTGCACCACTCTTTCCATCCCCACTCAGCTTCAACTGGGCTACACCAGATACCACCCTGCGGCTTAATCCACATTTCGTTTTTGATAGTCACTGGATGGACTTCAAAATCATGGTTGTCTGTGTAATGTACTAACTTCATTCAATCTCCCGAAACATAACAAGTCGTTCGTAATGACGTGCCTACGGCACGCCTCACAACTTCAGGGTTATGTGGCTACATCAGTTACTGTAACGTCTGAAACTTCCCCATTATACGCATCGGTACACGTTAGTTGGTACTTTCTGGCAGTTGCTCCTTCCGGTACTTCCTTAAACTTTGGAGATAGGCCAATGTACTCAAAAACAGACTTGTGCCACAAACACTCAACCCTGACAGGAACGAATGTCATTAATCCAAAAATTCGTGCGAGTTGTTCAGGTTCTTTTTCAACAAATTCTATTGGTATTTCAAACGCACCTAAATTTCGTTTATCCATTTTTATCTCCATAGCTTCGTGCAAATCGCCACATAACAATTTCATCCAGCCGACCGCTACGGCGGCGGCTGATAAAGGGGTTATATGGCTTAATCATTTACCATGCTTAACGGCTGGTATATTGCGGTTCCCCCACAACGGTTACGCCAAACCTTTCTGAGCCAAACCCAGCGACCAGTGCCTAAAGCTCCATATCGCACCGGATACCAGGCATACCATATATCAGTAACACTGGGTTTCTGCATTGCCCTGATCATAAAGCTATTTAGTTTTTGGAAGCCTTCTTTTGACCAAAGTTCTTCTGCTTCTTCACGGCTAACAGGTCTTGCGTAACCCATGAAATCTTGCTTTTTTAACTGCGAGTCTGTGCTATTCGCCATATAACAAGTCGCTCCAATTCGTTCCGGCTTCGCCTCCACCCGACCAGCCTTCGGCGGTCGCCTGAGCTTCAGGGTTATCCAGCAGCTGTTCTTCGTAACTGATCATCATGGCCTCCAATGGATAGCCGGATGGTAGGGGAGATATGTTGTCGGGCAATGACCCGGCCCTGTTTGCGGATAGTGCCGAGCTTTGACAAACTTAGTCCAAAGCGCCGTGCCTTGAGGTTGTCTTCGCCAGGCAGACCGTACAAAACTAATAGACAGTTGACCTGTAAAGCCTCTAAGTTAATACAAAGATCAGCATTCAGGGCAGCAAGACGTCGGTTGGCATTGCCGTAAAACAGTGGACGGGAGCCTGTATTAACCGTGCCTGCAGGTTCCTTAAACCGCACAATGGAACTGGGGCCAGTGCCTTCGTACAGTTCAAGCGTTATTCGCCAGCTGGCCCAGTGTTCCAGAATCCGGTCAATAACGTCAGGTTTTCTGGCCATGTTCCTGTACCCATTTCGGGTCAAGCAAAAACCGGCAAAACAGTTCAACATCCATCGTCATGCAGCCGCGTATGTCCTGCTCGTCAAAGTAATAGTTTGGGTGCATCGCGACCTTCCAACCTTGGTGGTCGGCCCGATAGGCGAGTACCGGCGTTTTTCGTTGCTTTCTTGCGTTGCGCTGCGCCTGCGTCCACCAGTCGCGCACCAGTGCGTCACTGACGCGCGCCCAGCGCTTGATTTCAAAGCTGAACAGCCCTGCGCCGCCGAGGTCGTCGCCGCCGTCGCGGCACTGTCGCAGGTTGCGCCGCAGCTCTACCGCACCATTGGTGAGGCGGTACACGGTGCGGATAAACTCGCGCTCGCCGTTCTTGCCCTTGTTTACGGATTTTCTGGCACTGTCAGAGTTCATAGGCGTACCCGGACTCAATCATCAGGATGGAAAATTTGTCAAGTCGTCCGACCGCTGTAACAGGGCCGGGCGGTAGTTGCTGAATATGATGGCCACTGTTAAGCCATCGCCGTATGTCTCGGGACAGGCGCAGGCGTTGCTCGGTCTTGCCCAGCTTTGAAAATTTTGAATTTGTCCTATGATAAGCGCCACCGGAATAATCCCTGCTCATTATCACCTCCCGGCCAGATGAAACTGGCCCTGGGGTTGGTTACACTGTATGGGTCTACCAAATAGCGGGGTTAGCATTGCTAACCTTTTCCGTTATCTGGTAGACTGGTTCCCGCTCGTCTGTCTGAACTGGCTAGATACCAGTGCTATGGCGGGAACCTTTTCTCGTTCTGGACAAGCGGCTTCCATGCCGGGTGTCCTGACTTATACAAGAGTCTTTGGATAAAAGGTTGGGGGGCTGCTTAGCAGGCTTATCTAGCGCCCGGCACCACCCCCCCCCCACTTATTTCCCTTGCTTTTCAACCTTTTCTGCATCCAGTACTACCCTTATGGAATTCTCAGACGGATACATTTCATTTTTCATAAGATTGACATAACGTTTCTGAACATCCGCCAGATTGGCTGTGATTTCACGGTCGTTGTAGTGCTGTGCATTTTGCTGAGTAAGGTCAATGCACCCTGTCATCTGCTCCAGAAGTAGGTTTACATTAAGCGTGGGGTCTTTGGTGTTCATGTTAAACACACTCTCTACTAATCAAACATTTAGCGTCCGCTGTCGGCAGGTACACAGGAACACTGCGACCAGATTCAAGCCGCTTAAGTTTCTGCTGGATCAGTGGAGGGACTTGATTAATAAGCAGTTCAAGTGCCTCGGTTAATTGCTCTCTGCGCAGCTTTCGCTGGCATAAATTATGTATATCGGTACGGGTGCAGGTATTGTTTTTCTGACAGAGTACATGAATGGCATAGAGAACCTTCTTGGCCATGACGTGTATCGCCTCAACCTTTCTCTGTTCTGTCTGGGTTCGATAACAGAAGACAATGGACTGCCTGGAGAACTCTATCCAGTCAAGGGCTCCCTCCATATCTTCCCTTGTTACCACTTCATGTCCCTGAAACAGAGCTAGAGCCGCAGCCATCAGCCTGGCATGCAATCGGTGTCGTCTGACCAGTGGCTCGATACGTTTACTGTAGGGCTGGTTAACCAATCGGCTATATGACCTGTCCCACAGGTCTTCTGCTGATTTGGTGAACAGCAACGGTTCGGTCTGTAACCGGAGTTTTTTCCAGTGGGTTTCAAACCGGCCATTTCTGGCTTTCATGATATGTTCGGCAATTGTGCTGGAAAACCCGGACAAGGTGTTGCTATCCATCGTTTTGGGTCTGGACACCAGTTTTTGTGGCTGTGTCCATAGCATTAACATGCGGTTCAGCAGACCATTAAACGACTGCAGTCGGTCTTCATCAAACTTGAGCAATTCATCAGGGGTTATGTTACCAAGCAGGCATATATAAGGATCGCTGACACTGACCCTGTCGCGTTTTGTCATCGGCTTGATGTCCACACCGTCGTAGACGTTACGCAACTGGGCAGATAATGTATTGCCCTGCCTGGTCATATTGCACAGTGTATTGGCCATCTCGCTTTCAATCACCAGCAGGCGCTTGTCAGTAATCGTTCTGCCAGGAATGGGTGAATCAGTTCCGTCATCCAGCGCAAAGCCAAGACCCTCACCTGATGACAGCCCACCATTATGCACTTGAAGGTTTGGGCATTGCTTTAGTCCCTCACCACGGCCCGCATCAAAAGCGGACTGGAACAGAACCTGCATTTTATCCTGTACCTGGTAAAAAATTCTTGCCGGGCCTTTACCCGAGGTTCCCTTGCCTGACCCCGAAGGCCCAACCAGAAGGAAAAAATTATTCAGCCAGCGTTGCTCGTCGCCAATCATCATGTAACGAGTACGACCAATATGGGATGTAAACCAGACCAAAAGGTAAGCGCCTACAGAAGTCGGGACTGCTTCTGTGTCCTTGCAGCAGGCTTCAGTAATCTCACCCAGCAAGCCCGGAAACATAGCGTCTGTAACTTGCGGCGGGGCGTTAACCGGCAGGTCTTTTTCATTGTCCTCGTCAGACGATGGCGCAGGTATCAGGGCGTCAATGACTTCGTGCAGGCTTCTCATCTCGTCTAGGCTGATCAGTTTACCTAACCCGTTAGTATTGCTCATGGTGTTTGACCCATATATCGGATGCGTCATTGCCTTCCGGCGGCAGGATGATGTCATCAAAACAGTGGTGGGCAACCAGTGAAGCCATGCCAGGGCGATACTTACGATTAGAGGACGGTGTGTCGTTGTCGAGGACCAGAACTAGCCGATGGCCGTGACACCGTTGCCTAAGTTGCTCACCGACAGCGGCCATGTTGGAAGCACTATAGGCGGCAATGGTAATTCGACTCTGGTGGTAAAAAAGAAAGGTGCTAATGGCGTCCGCTACCCCTTCGCAGATAAAAATGGACCAGCTGTCCGGACCATGTTTGTCCCACTTTCCCCACCACTGAAAGCAGCCTTTTGTCTGTCCTCCGCGTAGAAACCTTTTATTTCCGTCCCGGTCAATAAATTGCAGGTTTACGAGCTGTTGTTGTGGGTTGTAAACCTGTGAAACCAAACAGTCATGGTAGCGTCTTAGCTTTAAAGGAGGCAGGTGTTTTCGCACAAGGTAGGGATGGTCAAACGGGTCTATGGCGGACTGATTCCAGATATATTGTGCCTTGTTGCCTGTGTTTTCTGCGGTTTTTATTTCAGGGCTTATAAAATCGTCAGTTTTTGCTGGCCTTGGAATGGGTCTTTTAATGTTGCAGCCTTGAACAATGCCAAGGTGTTGCGCTACCTGCTCAACAGCCCCCTTGAAATCCGTCCCCAGACGTTTCATCAGCATTGACCAGCCATCACCAGCGCCGCAGCCTCTGCACATGTAGAAGCCATTCTCAACGCTTTTAAACTCATAGCGGTCGGTGCCGCCACAATGTGGACAGGGCATGCCCTTCTTGCTGGGTGTGGTTTCTGGTTTGCTAAGACCACCAATGTTTTGTAGAAGGGTGTCCCACTGACCAATGGCTGACTGCTTTACGGTTTCAGAGAACATTTTAAGTGAGTCTGGCTATTGTCAGGCTGATAGCAGAAGACCTCATAAGGATCGATGTAATTTTTCCTGCACCATTGGAGAATCTTACGCGTGGTCTGGGCGCCTTGTCCGGTACGCACACGGTATAGGGTGGCATTGTTGATGCCTATATCTGCCGCCAGTCCGGTAAGGGGCTGCTTTCGGGCTTGGCAAAAATGTTCAAAAGGATGCATGGACACACTCCCTGATTGCATTTTATAAAAGTTATAGGTTGCATTTTTGATTTGGCAAGTTTTTCTATACTGTGCATTCTTGCAAAACATCAGGGATAAAAACGTGAGCGACTGGCGTACAAGACTTAAAGCTGTGATCGAAGAAAAAAAAATTTCTTTGCCAAATTTAGCCAACAAGGCCAATTATGACTACGTCACTCTATGGAAAGCGCTGATCAAGGAAAGGCACGTTATTAAGCGCACCACCATGAACCGTATCTGCCAGGTTCTTGAAGTTGACCCTGATTATATCTGGTACGGGCATGAGGGAGCCCCAGACCGCCATGATGTTCCGATATTGGAAGACAGCCAAGTATTGCAATGGGTCGAAGGAAAGAAAGTTAAACATAGCCAGGATCGTATAGGCACTGCATACCGGATTATGAGTGACAAAGCCTTTGCCTGGCGCAGTACGGCGGTTGACATGCAGGGGCTGGTTGCTCTGGACTCAATGGTTTATTTCAACCCAGACCTTGTGCCAGAAAATATGGAGTATGTGTTGGCCCTTTACCGTGGAAATATTTTGTTTAGGCAGTATGTTGAAGTGGCTGACCAGCAATACCTGATGCCGCACAACACTGCGTTTCAGGCCGCCACTATGGGAACTGGTGACAGGGTTCTTGCCGTCGCAGTCAGTGCTTGTTTTTCGCTTGTCAAGGATCACCGCCTTGTCAACTTCACCAGCTTTGAAAAATTTGATGATATACAGCCCGATAAGCTGTCCAGTGGGACAGAAAACAACTGAAAAAAGCTTAAGGCTGGGCGAATTTTGATAATTCGCCCCAAAATTCGCCGCTTATTCGCTGCCCTTTTTTGGCTGAAGCCCTTGCGGCACTAGAATATTCGAAAATTCGCTTGTTTCACTGTGTATATACCTATGTCTGAATTATTTAAAAATACTTTTTTAGTTTTTTTTAATCTATAACTATTTTTTTGTTGCCTTAACTTTTTTGCATTGACTATTTTCAGGTTGTTTTATTGCAATTCTGATCGAGTCCTATGTAATGAACCATTCTTCTGTCAACCCTTCCGACTATCTTCACGGAACCATCATCCACCACCACCCCGACTGGAAATACCACGCTGCCCCTGGTGTGTCTTCCAGCGCCATAAAAACCTTTGTTAACCAGTCCCCGCGCCACTATCACCAACGGTATGTTTTGCAGCAGGCTGACCGGAAAGAAACCGACGCCATGCTGCTTGGGACACTGGTCCACTGCCTGGTACTGGAGGGTGACCAGTTTGAAAGCCGATATGAACGAGAGCTGAACACTGATGACTTTCCGGACGCCATGCGGACTGTGCCGGAACTGAAAAAATACCTGGAGCAGAACAACCTGCCGACGACAGGTGTCAAGCAGGAGCTGATCCAGAGAATAACGGAACACAATTCAAATGCCCCTGTCTGGGACAGACTGATCAGTCGCCAGCGGCAAAGCAGGAAAAGGATTATCAAGACTGAGCTTTGGGACAGGGCCAGAAGGATGCGTGACGGTGTTCTGGACAACGAAGACGCCGCCGATTTGCTGAAAGTCGGTGAGCCTGAGCTGTCGGTCTGGGGAACGCATGAGCCTACCGGGCAGCTGATTAAATGCCGGGCTGACTGGTATCGACCTGACGGAATCTGCGCTGACCTGAAAACCTGTGCCTGCTCATCCCCTGAACAGTTTGCCAAAGACTGCGCCCGGTTTGGCTACGACCTTCAGGAAGCGCATTACACGACCACGCTCAACAGTGCCGAAAAACTTTGCAGCCTGTTTGCGTTTATTGCTGTAGAGAGTGATGCCCCTTACCTGTGTCAGATTTATGAGCTGGACGACCGGAGTCGGGAACTGGCTAAACGGCGTTATGAAAAAGCCATGAAAGACCTGGAAGAGTGCAAAACCTTTGACCAGTGGCCCGGTTATGCCGAGAACATCAGCACCCTGTCAATGCCTGGCTGGTACCTCAAACGGATGGAGTGTGTCGCATGACCATCAAAACCGCTTTTGAGACTAACACTAACCGCTGCGCGGATGACGCTCTGGATGACTGTCTGTCAACGTATTGCGGCCTTAATGAGTTTACCTGTGACAAGGAGGTCATTGCGTTTGCACTGCTTTACATTGCCGACAAGCTAGACAGCATTGATACCCGCCTGTTTCACCTGGTTAACCAGCAAGGTAAAAAGCATGAATGAGTTAGCGTCACAACAAAACGTACTAGGCGATTTGGATACCCTGGACCGGATTACCCGCTTTGCCGAGCTGATGGCCAGTGGCCGCTGTACCGTTCCCAAAGAGTTGCAGAACAGCCCCGGTGACTGCCTGGCGATTTCCCTGCAGGCGGCGGCGTGGCAGATGAACCCGTTTTCCGTTGCCCAGAAATCCCATGTCATCAAGGGCAAGATCGGTTACGAGGCACAGCTGATCAATGCGGTCATCACCCGTCACGCCCCAATTACCGGACGACCGCAGTTTAATTATTCTGAGGGCTGGGACAGGGTGCTGAACAAGTTTAAAACGGTACAGGGCAGCAATGGCTCTTACACTGTGCCGGACTGGAAGCCTGAGGATGAAAAAGGGCTGTGGTGTGAAGTCAGCGCCACTATGGTTGGGGAAAGTGAACCCAGGGTGCTGCGGTTGATGCTGTCACAGGCCCAGCCGAGGCTGTCTACCCAGTGGGCAACCGATCCCAAACAACAGCTGTCTTACGCCACACTGAAAAAATGGGCGCGTTTGCATTGTCCGGATGTAATGTTGGGCATTTATACCCCTGAGGAGCTACAGAACCGCACGCCTGTCGAAAAAGACGTAACCCCTGACAGTGACCTTAAAGCCCGCCTGAAAGCGCAGGGAGAGTCACTAGCCGTCCGCACGGACAGTCACTCGCCGCCCGCACGGACAGAGAATGACCTTCCGGACGGCGAGGAACTGACCAGTACAGAGAATACCCCCATAGAACACAAACAGGATACTACACAGGAAGATAAAGAAGACGACGACAGGCCGTCACGGTTGCGTCAGTTGCTCAGGGAGCAGAAGCAGGTGCCATTGCCTGAAGTCACGGAAGACGACCAGACCACTTTGCAGTTGGCAGTGGACAGCATTGCCAGCTGTAAGACGGTCGACGAGTTGAAAGAGTGTGGTAAAGACCTGGAAGGGATGATCCACCCTGACTTAAAGGATCAGGCGGTTAAGGCGTATAAGCAGCAAATGGCTGTTTTGCAGAAATGATGAAAAAGAAGGCCGACTGGGTGGTTCGGCCTGGGGAGTTATAAAATGACTTCGTTAAATATACACCAGGTTGTTGAGTCCGGCGAGTTGACTATGACCTCTTTGGAAGTTTCTGAAGTAACCAAAGTAAGACACCCGGATGTACTCAGAAAAATTAGAGAATTGTCTGGAAAGGGCATCATACGGAGTTTTGAGCAAATTGCTCAAAAACACGATAGTACTAAGAAGGGTGGCAGGCCGATGAAGTTATGTCGGCTGAACAAGACAGAATCCATTAACCTGGTAGCTAACCTTTGCCCGGAATTTACAGCACGGATCGTTGACCGCTGGATTGAGCTTGAACAGAAAGAGGCAGGTTTATCGCCTTACAGCCAGCTGCAAAACCTTGCCTTGCAGATAAAAGTCTCTGAACAGATAGGAAAGATTGGCAGTGGCCTGATGCATAAGCGTAAAGAAGACAAGAAACTGCTTAAAGCGGTTGAGAAGCAGCTGGCGGCGCATTGCCAGCTAATCATTAAATTTAATTTTTGTATTGAGTGATACCACTATGACATTAGTTAAAATTGATCCTGATTATATTAATCATCAATTTCATATATGGAAAGACGATCAATATATTGAATTAGGGCTTCCTGTGGATATACAAGAAGCCATCATGAAAAAGGTAATACAGGATTGCTCTACAGTTTTTAAGCAGGTATTAAGCCTTCAGCTGTCTGAATTTCCTCCAGGCCTTGAGTCAATGATTTCTCATTGAATGATACATTCCCGCCATTGATCCAAAGCCCGGTTTGCTTATCAATAGAAAGCAATCGGGTTTTGTTGTTGTGAAAGGTCAGTATCATATCAATCGTGTTTTCATTGGTTCCAATAGCCGATTTCAGTAAACGTACGGCAGCGTGTTCTGATTTATCCATCCCATGTAAGAAAATATCTATACGCTTGAAGGTGCGTTTGACCAGTTGGCGGATCAACAACCTCGTTTCCTCATTCAGGTTATAAACGTCGGCTTTGATGTCCTGCCATTCCTGTACAAGATCGGTAGCCTTATTCCTTGACTCAAACCGTAGCTCATCTTCAAGAATGACTATTTTTTGCTGTAGCTGTTCGTGTTCAACCTTGAATTTTTCAACAATGTTGGTGACGACAGAAACGGTCTGTCCCTGACTTAACAGTTCAATAATTGACTGCTCACCTGTTTTGATTTTCTGCTCAGCCTCTTCTGCCTGCTGGTACAGACTGGCAATAGTAGCCTTGATTTCTGTTGTTTTGTCATTGTCGCCTAGAACACTGGATAGTTCCATCTGGTCAGCGCAGTATTCTAGTATTGACCTTTCAATCATTGCTACAGAAATTGGAGTGCCATTAATACATTTTGATCCATAACGGCTTCTTGAATTACATTTAATACGCCGCAAACCATCTGTTAACTTTCCGTTTTTTGCCCTGTTAGCATAATTTTGTGAAACAAGAACATCACCGCATAAACCACAGAATGCTGTTCTAAAGCCTGTTATTAGTCCTGGAAAGTTTCTTTGACCTTTTGTCTTTGCTCTTTTTTTAATTGCTACTTGTAAATTGTAAAACTCTTCATTAGATAAAACAGATGGATAGTAATTTGGTATAATATAGTTTTTTCCATTTACTAAAAGCGACTTTTCACCAATCAAGTCTTTTCTAGTCATTATTGAAGATATATATTGCGTATACCATTTATTTTTATTAAATGGTTTGTAATTATCATTCAAATAACTTGCAATTTTATTGCACCCCCAACCTTTTAAATAAAATTCAATGATTAACTTAATTATTTTTACTCTTTCTGGAATTAGATCAAATCCACTTTTATCTTTTCGAGGTGTACACCAATAAGGAGCTTGACCATTTCTAATTATTTTTCCATGACCATTTTCTAACCATTGGTTAATTTGTCTAATAATTGACTCTTTTACCCTTTTGCTTTTTGTTTCACTTTCTTCATTGGCGCGGACAAATATAAGAAGTGAAAGTACCAAGTCCATTGGGTTTTTCTTTACGGTTTCTCTATCATAAACCTTATTATCACTAGCTGTGACAACAGTTATTCCTGCCATTATGATTTGTGACAAGATGGCCTGTGCTTCTATAGGTTCAGCTCTACTCATTCTGTCTAAACCTTCAATAATCAATACTGATCCAGAGGCGACTTTTCCAGTTTGAACAGCTGATAAAAATAACCCAAAAGCCCCTCGCTTTATGTGTGTCTGATGAAATGCCGATAAACCTTCATCACGCATTGTAAATCTTTCCTCAAGTACCATGTCGTTTTGTTTTGCATAATTCTTTGCATAGTTAAGTTGACGATTTAGGCTGTGACCTTTTGCTTGTTCTGGGGTACTAAACCTTATGTAACTATATACTTTTGGCCTCATGTTATATCCTCCAAAAAAGACCATTTAAAAGTATATATTAGACCCTTTACGGCATTCCTCATTTTGAATACACCAGAGAATACGGTATTGAGTCCCTGCATACGGTGTTTGAACTGGCGGAAAAATACGACGCACTGATTGATATCCATTGCGATGAAATCGACGACGAGCAGTCCCGTTTTGTAGAAACTGTCGCCTGTCTGGCACTGGAAAGAAACATGGGGCAGAGAGTCAGCGCCAGCCATACAACGGCAATGCACTCCTACAACAATGCCTACGTGGTCAAGTTGATGCGTCTGTTGCAAAAATCAGGCATTCACTTTATCGCCAACCCGGTGACCAACCTGAACCTTCAGGGGCGAATGGACACTTACCCGAAACGTCGTGGTATCACCCGTATTGAAGAGCTGCTGGGTGCGGGTGTGAACGCCTGCTTCGGTCAGGATAACATTGTGGATCAGTGGTTCCCGATGCAGGGCGGCAATATGCTACAGGTGTTGTTCACAGGACTGGTAGGCTGTCAGATGACCGGGCTTGACCAGATCAACCGGGGTATCGAACTGATCACCAGCAACAGCGCCAGAGCCCTGAACATTCAGGACCGCTACGGCATAGAAACCGGCAAACCGGCAAATCTGATTCTGCTGGATGCTGAATCGGTTTTTGATGCGGTACGTCGTCAGGCCGTTGTCACTCACTCCTTCCGTAATGGCAAACTGATCGCTTCAACCCGACCAGCTACCACCATTATTCATCATAATGGCCAGCAGCCGGTTGACTTTTATTACAACCAGATCTGATGTAACAGGCTGACCCGTGGTTATTACTGGTCAGCCCTCTTTCTACACAGGTACGATTAGCTTTAAAGACAGCCGGGAAAGTTTATCTGAAGCGAACGTTGGTCAGTTGTTTAATTGCCGCTAAAATGACTGTTCTATAAATACGATGACCAACCACAACAACAATCGTTTACTCATGCGACAAAACAGCTGGCAATCCCGTTTCTATACCATACGCTCCAACAAGGTGTTTGAGCTGCTGGTGATTTCCATCATCATCTTCTCAGCCCTGGTGATCGGGGCCAAAACCTATGAAATTCCGGAGGAAGTTTCACACCTTATCACCGTACTGGACTGGGGCATTACCCTGTTCTTTCTGGCAGAGATCACCATCCGCTTTCTGGCAGAGGAGAACAAAAAGAACTTCTTTAAATCCGGGTGGAATATTTTCGATACGCTGATTGTTGTCGTCAGCGTTATCCCTATCGATAACACCGATATGGCACTGATCGGCAGGCTGATCCGAATCTTCCGTGTGCTGAGAATGGTGTCCATTATCCCGGAACTCCGGCTGCTGCTGAACTCACTTCTGAAAGCCCTTCCCCAGCTGGGTTACGTACTGCTGCTGATGTTTATCATCTTCTATATTTATGCCGCTATAGGCAGCACCTTCTTCCATGACATCAACAAAGAACTGTGGCGGGATATTGCCGTCAGCATGCTGACCCTGTTCCGGGTGATGACGTTTGAAGACTGGACCGATGTGATGTATGAAACCATGGAGGTCTATCCCCTCAGTTGGGCGTACTTCCTGAGCTTTATCTTTTTTACCGCCTTTGCTTTCCTGAACATGATCATCGGCATAGTGGTCAATGTACTGGAAGACGAGCGCCAGAAAGACCGCAAACAAGCAAGGAAAGAAAGGGGGGAGCCAACATTAATGGAGTTACAGCAACAACTGGACGACATTAAACAGCTGTTGCTTAAACAGGAGAAATGACGGCTAAGCACCCTCATGGCTGACCTCGCTGAACACCTCCACCAGAGATTCGCGGCTTAGCTGCCCCTGAAGATCACCGTGTTTATCGACAACCGGCAGGTGATGGTCAGCTTCCAGCGTGTCGGGCAATGCTTCTTCAATCAGCATGTCGGGGGCGATGACTGGCCAGTCCTCAAAAAGGTCAGGCACCAGCTTTCCTTCTGAATTTTTTCTGGCAGCCTGTTCCAGGGTTTCCTGCAACAGCCCCCCCTGATAACCGTCTTCCGTCACATAGTAACCGTAATCCTCGGGCAGTTTTTTCATCTGCTCAAGCGCTTCACCAATGGTTCTGGCGGTAATACGGGCAATGGGCGGATTCATCACAGTCTCAACCGTCAGGGCACGCGCCCGGTTCACGTCCCGAACAAAGGCTTCCACGTATTCCGTGGCAGGCTCCAGCAATATGGTTTCCGGCTTGCCCACCTGCTGGATGGCTCCATCCTTAAGAATGGCAATACGGTCACCAAGTCTTAAGGCTTCGTCCAGATCGTGAGTGATAAAAACAATGGTTTTATGCAGCCGGTCCTGAAGCTCAATCAGCAAGTCCTGCATTTCACTGCGAATCAAAGGGTCCAGGGCCGAAAAGGCTTCATCCATCAACAGAATATCGGCATCGGTACACAGCGCTCTTGCCAGCCCTACCCGCTGCTGCTGTCCACCCGACAATTGTGATGGATAGTGCCGTTCATAACCGGTCAGACCTACAGTTTCCAGCCATTGCTGCGCCTGTTGCTGCCGCTGTGCCTTGCTGACACCCTGAATTTTCAGGCCATAGGCAACATTTTCCAGTGTTGTAAGATGCGGCATCAGGCCAAAACGCTGAAACACCATCGATAAACGATGACGACGAAACTGAACCAGCTCTTTACCAGACAACTGCAGTATATCTTTATCTTCTATATACAGCTGACCACTGGTTGGGTCAATCAAGCGGTTGAAATGCCTGATCAGGGTCGACTTGCCGGAACCGGACAGCCCCATAATAACAAACACTTCACCAGCAAAAATTTCCAGATTAATGGCCTGCAGTGCCAGAGTATGTCCGGAATCCTGCAACAGCTGATCTTTATCAACACCCGAGCGAACCTGCTGCAGCGCCTGCTCCGGGTCTCTGCCAAACACCTTATACAAATCCTTGATTCGGATCAGTGGCTCACCCTTATTGGTCAAGTTGCTGCCCTCCATACTGCTGTGAACGCTTAGCCCAGGACTGGGAAACCCGATCAAAAATAATGGCCAGGGCGACAATCGCCAGTCCATTCAATAAGCCAAGAGTAAAGTACTGGTTAGTAATCGCTTTCAGCACCGGCTGCCCCAGTCCTTTGACTCCGATCATGGAAGCAATGACCACCATAGCCAGGGCCATCATAATCGTCTGGTTTATACCCGCCATAATGGTTGGCATAGACAAGGGTAACTGCACGCCTACCAGGCGCTGCCATGCTGTTGCGCCAAAAGATCGGGACGCTTCCAGCACCTCCCGGTCAACCAGGCGAATGCCAAGATTGGTCAGACGAATCACAGGCGGGATAGCATAAATAATGACGGCGATGAGTCCGGGAATCTTGCCGATGCCCAGTAACATCACCACGGGTATCAGGTAAACAAAGGCAGGCATGGTCTGCATGACATCCAGCAGCGGCGTTACGATTTTCTGCATTCTGTCTGACAACGCCATGGCAATACCCACCGGTATTCCCAACACAATCGCCAGCAGGGTACACACCGTTATCATGCTCAGTGTGCGCATGGTGTCCTGCCACATACCAAAATAGCCAATCAGTAACAGAACAAAGGTTACTGCGGTCGTAAGTTTGACTGACCGGCTGGCGAGATAAACAATTCCGACAATAATACCCAGTACCAGCCACCAGGGTGACCCGGTCAGTAACTGCTCAAACCAGACCAGGAAATCCAGTAACGGGTCAAACAGGGCTTCAATGGTGTCCCCGTACTCTCTGGAAAAATCCCGGTACAACCCATCCAGTGTTTTACGAATAGACAACAACTGTTCACGGTCCATCTGCGGGAAGCGACTCCAGAAGGAATGCTCAGCCATGGTCAGCTCCTCCCTGCTTATAAACGTTTGAGAGCCTGAACCACCTGCTCAACCTGAGCATCCGTTAGCCAGACCTGCCACACGTCCTGATGCTCCCTGAGAAAGTACTCCATTGCCATTTCACCGTCAGCCTGACTGTCTTCCATCCAGGCCAGCAACTGGTTCATCTGCTGATTGGTAAAGGAGCGCCTGCCGAGGTAGCCCATAGCCTCAGGGGACTGCTGTGCAAAAGAGGCAGTGACCAGAGTATTGACCGGTGAGGGTGGGTACATAGTGACTTGAGGACTCAGGCAATCAGCCTGTGTTGTACAGCTCAGGAATTCTTTAATATCAGGCTTTACTCCAAAGTCCACTTTTACCATCCGGTATTTACCCAGCACGGCGGTCGGTGCCCAGTAGTAACCAAACCAGGGCTCATGTCGTTCATAGGCACGGGCAATAGAACCGGACAGTGCAGCGCCCGAGCCGGGGTCAACCAGGTCAAAGCCCGCCTGCCCAAGTTTCAGGGCATTAAACAGATTGCCCGCAGAAATCTGGCAGTTCCAACCTGCCGGGCAACCATAAAAAGCAGACTTGTCAGAGTATTCAGGATGCTCGAATAATTTTGTGTGCTTAAGGACTCCCTCAATACTCTTCAGCTCCGGGTATTGCCTGACCAGATATTCAGGCACCCAGAAACCTTCCTCCCCACCTTCTGACAAAGCCTTTCCCGCCACCAGCAGACGCCGCTCACTGATGCCTTTGTCAATCGCCTCTTTCATGGAGTTGCTCCAGAACTCAGGTGCAATATCCGGTTCACCTTTTTCAATCATGGACGCCCCGGTGGGCATGGTATCACCGGGAACCAGTTCCACTTTGCAGTGAAACGCATGGGTCAGCACAAACTGATCGATATGGGCGATCAACGTGGCAGAATTCCAGTTCATATCCGCCAGTGTCACTTTACCGCACTGGTCTTTATCAGCGGCGACTGAGGGGTGGGCAATTGCGGACAGGGAAAGGGAAAGGGAAAGGCTGGCAAGAGAGGCAAATTTCATAATAAAACCAGATACTCTTTGTTATTTTTTAGATGATCTCGCTATCAATTTACCTATCAAATAGATTTAATTCAAACTATCGCTATTTATACAGTAAAAACAACGGGTATTTTCTGTATAAGAAAAGATCAAAAGGTAAATATAATTTGATCTCCTATAATTTGATCTATACTATCTCGCTTCTCCATCATGGACTGACAAGAACATTGACTACCCTGTCCGCTGGTTATCCCATCCCCCCTTCATCAGGCACATCCTGAATTATGCAAAACACCTCATCGTCAAACCCCATACCACACACTTTAAATCCGCCCGTATTTTTTGGCTCAGCGGTACTGATACTCGCCCTGGTTGCCTACACCGTTACCTTTCCTGGCCATGCCAGTGAGCTGTTTTCCCGAATGCAGACCAGTATCAACAACAACATCAGCTGGTTCTATGTTCTGGTCGTCGCCCTGATCCTGCTCTGTGTCACCTTCCTCGGCATTTCCCGTTATGGCGAAATCAAGCTGGGACCAGACCACGCGGAACCCGATTTCAGCTTCGGCTCCTGGTTTGCCATGCTGTTTTCTGCCGGTATGGGCATTGGCCTGATGTTCTTCGGGGTATCCGAACCCGTTATACATTTCATCAGCCCACCGGTGGGCGAAGCGGGTACGCTGGACGCTGCCAGAGAGGCAATGACGCTGACGTTCTTCCACTGGGGCCTGCATGCCTGGGCCATTTACGCCATTGTTGCCCTGATACTGGCATTTTTCGGCTATCGCCATGAACTGCCCCTGACCATGCGCTCCGCACTTTATCCGGTTATTGGCGACAAAATTTATGGCCCCATCGGTAACGCCGTCGATATTTTTGCCATTCTGGGTACGGTATTCGGCGTTGCCACCTCGCTGGGGCTGGGTGTGATGCAGGTCAACTCTGGTCTTAATTATCTGTTTGGCCTGCCCGTCACACCGATGGTACAGGTCGTACTGGTTATTGCCATTACTGCACTGGCTACTCTATCCGTTGCCACCGGCCTTGATAAAGGTATTCGCCTTCTTTCTGAAGCCAACCTGCTGCTGGCGATGACCCTGGTTCTGCTGATCATTCTCCTGGGGCCTACGGTACTGCTATTGCAGATGTTTGTGCAGAATACCGGTAGCTACCTGTCCGGTATCGTCGATAAAACTTTTAACCTCTACGCCTATGAAGGCACTAACTGGATAGGCGGCTGGACCCTGTTCTACTGGGCATTCTGGCTGTCATGGTCTCCCTTTGTCGGTATGTTCATTGCCCGTATTTCCAAAGGCCGGACCATTCGTGAATTTGTTACCGGCGTCCTTTTTGTACCAACCGGCCTGACCTTTTTGTGGATGACGGTGTTCGGTAATACCGCTATCTACGCCATTATGCACGACACCGCCGGACAACTGGCCACCGTCGTTCAGCAGGACGCCTCTCTGGCACTGTTTACGTTTCTGGAGATGTTCCCATTCTCTGAAGCGCTCTCGTTTATCGCCATTCTGATGGTGGTCATTTTTTTCGTCACTTCGTCCGACTCCAGCGCCATGGTGATTGATATTCTGGCGTCCAACGGTCATGACCATCCACCCATGTGGCAAAGGGTTTTCTGGTCCATCCTGATCGGTGCGGTAGCAATGGCGCTAATGCTGGCCGGCGGACTGAAGACACTGCAGGCAGCAACTATTGCCAGTGCCCTGCCGTTCTCCATTATTCTGATGATGTCAACCTATGGACTGCTCAGGGCTCTGGCTATTGACGCCGCCAAAAAAGAGAGCCTGACCCAGACTAACCTGGCTCCCGTTATGTCGCAGAAATCCGTATCCTGGCAAACCCGCATTAACAACCTGGTTCATTTCCCGCGCCGGGCTCATGTCAATCGCTTTAGTGAAGATGTCGTTATCCCTGCCATGGAAGCCGTTGCTGGCGAGCTGATCAGCCAGGGGATCAATACATCGGTTGAGCTGGATCAGGAATCCAGCGCACCGACCCTGAATATCCTGCATGGTGAGGAAACCGATTTCAGCTACCAGGTATTTCCAAGAGCCTACCTGCAGCCAAGTTTTGTTCTGGATGAAGAAGACGAGGAAGAGCGTAAATACTTCCGTGCAGAAGTGTTCCTCAGGGAAGGTGGGCAGGATTATGACATTATGGGCTGGAATAAAGAGCAGGTCATTGCTGATATTGTCAGCCAGT
Organism: Endozoicomonas gorgoniicola; assembly: GCF_025562715.2. NCBI lineage: Bacteria > Pseudomonadati > Pseudomonadota > Gammaproteobacteria > Oceanospirillales > Endozoicomonadaceae > Endozoicomonas > Endozoicomonas gorgoniicola. Next base: position 1,189,866 of record NZ_JAPFCC010000001.1, on the reverse strand, counting down.
ATGAAAAGCACCTGCACTTTCTGCACATGGTGCGGTAAAGCCACTTTCGGGTTGCTCTTGCCCATTTCGTCTATGTGGCCAATGATCGTTGACCGCTTCAAAGTGCTTGTACCATCCGGGTAAATCCCAACACGGTGAATAACATTGAGCTACCGTGTTGGGGATCGTTCAAACCTACAAGTAAAATGCAATGGATCGGTGCATCAGGAGCCTGTCGGACTTAAAGCTGTCCTACTGGCTCCTAGTAGTTTGAAATGTGAACTTCTTTGTGGTCATCATCAGTACGCATATACAGATCAACTTTTTTGCCATTCACACGGAAGTGAGTTGTCGTTACTGTACCCATCATGTCACCGCGACCTTTCCATAACGGTTCAGTCTTAGCAAATGCAAAAGCTTCTTCTTTGGTGGTATTGATCGAAGCTTTTTTCATGAACTCATCAGCAGCTTTTTGACGAACCAGAGATTTTGAACCGAACGCCTTATCAACAAATTTGTGGTGCTTAGTCGTGCTATGGTTAGCGTGGGTTAGTGCTTTACCACCAGTGATATGTAAACCATCAGCATAAGTGTTCTCAACGCTAACAAGCTCAGAATCTCCACCAACGGCAGTGTAAGAGTAATACGCGGTGTACTTGTCGTACATCGCATAAATATTGGCAAGGTCTTGAGGTTTCTCACCCTCATAAATTTCCCAGGCCAGGTGGAATGATGGAGTTGAGTCTTTCTCAATGATCTCACCACCATCCAGCTGACGCGCAGTACCTTCATCAGCAAGCGTGTTGCCAATGATCGCCTGACCACCTTTAGTCACACCACCATAAGGCAGCAAGCCAGCCCAGGTCTGAACAACCTTAGTCTTGCCATCAACGTCAGTATGATTCATTACGATTAGCTGCTCGTAATTGATCGCCATATAATCGTAGTTGTAGTGACCCCAGGCTGTGCCGCTGCCATCAGCGTATGCAAAGATCGTACATTTAGACGGAGCACTTGGATCATGCGGCGCATCAGACTCAAGGAAACCCATGCCGCCATTACGCTGTGACTCCAAAACCGCTTCATCAGCCATGCCTACCGCGAGCAGACGGTTTGGAGACATATTCAGGCTTTCTGCCAGACCTTTAATGTACTGACCAGCATGAGGGGATGTTTCCATCAGCTTTGCATGCACACCATTCTCTTCAAATGTTTGAGTAATTTTGTCCAGGCTAAGGCCTTCAAGCATGATACCCATTAACTTATCAAAACGGCCCATTGCCGTAAGAACCTGATCTCCTGCGACTTCTCCAACGTGTTTACCTAATTCGTAGTTTGAACCAGTAAACTTAATTTCTGCGATTTGATCCGTGTGCTGAATGAGTTTTGCCTGTGCGCCGAAAGCGGATACAGCCAGAGCCAAAGCGATGAGTGTCTTTTGCACGTTGTTTTCCTTGTAACTATTGAACTGAAACCCAGGTTCAGATTCCTTAGTAATGAGAATAATAAGACTTAGCTTTAATTAGGTGGCATTAAAATACATCAGACCTTTAGTGTGACAAACTCGGCTGCCGTGCATAAAATGCACGACAAAAATTCAGTTTGGAGAAGTAGGATGTTTAATGCTCTTAAAGAGTTGAAGTTAATCGAGTTAAAGGCATTCGTTACAACTTACGAGTCAGGCAGTTTTGCTGTAGTTGCGCAGCAATATGGCAAACATGCTACGACTTACAGCCGTCGCGTTGGTAACTTAGAGATCGACCTCGGAGTGACGCTATTTGAACGTAATGGTGGTCATCTTGTTCCGACAGAAGACGCTACAAGCCTATATCATCCCGCTAAGTCAGTGCTTAGTGAGGTTGAGCATTTCAGGCGGCGGGTTCAGCTCTGTTTTGAAGAGAGTGAATCGTATTTGAAAGTAGCAATTGATAGTTCTTTAAGTGCTTTTGCACCGGAGCTTACGATTGCTGAAATTTCGAAAGAATTCCCAGCGACTGAAATAGAAGTGCTTACGGGTAATACAGAGCAGGTCATTGAAATGGTGCTGAGTAAGCAAGCTGATATGGGACTGGCCTTATCCAATTTCTATTGTCACCCTGAAATAACCACAAGGAAATTATTTGATTTTCGATTTATCCGTGTGATGTCACCTGACTACGCTAAAAGCTTTGGATTGAACCTGACTCACCCACTCGAACCCAGCTTGATTCGAACTATGAAGCAGATAGTGCTTGCTCCTATTAACAGGCTTGGGGTGGAAGCTCAAAACTATGGCAATCACTTACTCCACGTTGATAGCTTTCAAATGGCAAAATCCCTTGCCATTAATGGTGCCGGATGGACTAACTTACCGTTAGTGGATTGCCTGGATGCATTAGACAGTGGTGATTTAGTGCAATTTGAGGGTAATTATGATTATGAGTTGGAATGGTCAGTTAATGAGACCTGGCTGATAGAAACAAATCGAGGGCCTGTAGCAAGACGGTTGGTGCAGCTATTTAGAGGGTACGCTGTTAAGTCGTGAATCGGGTATCAGTCATTTAGACATGACACCCGTATTTGTATCAGAACAGCCGGTTAATACCATCCAGCGCAGCGACTCGATAAGCCTCAGCCATGGTCGGATAGTTAAAGGTCGTATTCAAAAAGTAACGAATGGAATTGGCTTTACCTGTCTGTGCCATCACGGCCTGACCGATATGAACAATCTCTGAAGCCTGATCACCAAAACAGTGGATACCTAACACCTCTTCCGTGTCACGATGAAAGAGTATTTTCAGCATACCCACTTTTTCTCCGGTAATCTGTGCCCGGGCAAGACGGGAGAACAGCGCTTTGCCCACTTCATAGGGGATAGCAGCAGCGGTCAGTTCTTCCTCCGTTGCTCCCAGCGAACTGATTTCCGGAATCGTATAAATGCCAGTGGGGACTTCATTCACATAACGCCATTTTTGCGAACTGCCAGCATTACCGGCGGCAGAACGTCCCTGGTCATAAGCGGCACTGGCCAGACTGGGCCAGCCAATCACATCACCAGCGGCAGAGATATGGGAAATGTTAGTCTGGTAGTGCTGGTCAACCTCCAGCTGCCCCCGGCTATCTGACTTCAGACCTATCAGTTCCAGCCCCATGTTCTGGGTATTGCCGGTTCTGCCATTGGCCCAGAGCAGCAGGTCAGCCTTAAGCTTTTTGCCACTTTTCAGGTGCATCACCACGCCATCATCAAGGGGCTCAACCTTCAGGTATTCCTCATTATGGCGAATAATTACGTTCATCTTGCGTAGCTGATAACCCAGAGCATCGGAGATTTCCGTATCGAGGAAAGATAACAGCCGGTCACGGGTATCCACCAGATCAACCAGCACCCCAAGTCCTGAAAAAATAGACGCGTATTCCGAACCAATCACTCCGGCACCGTAAATAATCATACGACGAGGTGTGTTTGTCAGCTCCAGAATCGTGTCACTGTCAAAGATTCGTGAATGGCTGAAGTCAACATCGGCAGGGCGATAAGGGCGGGAACCGGTGGCAATAATGATATTGGTCGCATGCAGCCTTTCGATATTGCCCCCCTTTTCAATCACTTCAATAGTGTGTTCATCCACAAAAGTTCCCCGGCCAAAGTACAGGTCAATACGATTGCGGGAGTAGTACATAGTGCGGGACTGCACCTGTTTTTGTATGACTTTTTCAGCACTTTTCAGCACCTTGGGAAAACTGAACCAGCGGGGATCACCGATCTCACGAAACAGTGGATTGGTGTTAAAGTCCATAATCTGCTTAACTGCGTGACGCAAAGCTTTGGATGGAATAGTCCCAAGATGGGTACAACTGCCACCAACAAACGGACTCTGCTCAACAACTGCAACCTTTTTTCCCAACTTCACCGCATTCATAGCGGCACCCTCTCCGGCGGGACCCGACCCCAGGATCACCAGGTCGTAGTTGCTCACTCCCATCCTTTATACCCCTTGAGATTGCCATTTTATCGTTATTTTAAATTCACACATCGGATAATACGCTTTTTTTATTATGCAAACCCTGTTATTGGGCGGGCAGTGAGTCCACTACCCGCTCATCCGTCAGGCTTTTTTATGCGCCGTAGCGTCGTAGAACAGCTCATCCATATCTACCTCATCAAAGGCATCCCGGAACGCTTTCTCCTGCTTGTCGCCACCACCACAGATGACACAACCATCTTTCAGCCCCAGAGTACTGAGGCCACCACAGGAGCCCTTGATGGGTTTGTTGGAAAAAATAACACCGACAGCCATCATGGCTATCAGCGCCAGAAAAACACAGAATGTGACCAGCATTGTAGTCATAGCCAGTACCTCCTAACTTGAAACAGAAAACAGCCGCCTGCCTTCATCATAATTTATGTTTTACGTCAGTCATGCAGATAAGGTTTAAACGCTTCACTGCTGACTGATTCAAATCCGCCATCCTTTGAATGATAGGTAAAGTAAGCGGCAATCCCTTCCCGATTGGCAAGCTCCAGACCTTTCTTGTCCCCCAGCACCATAAACATGGTAGCCAGCGCATCGCCCGTTGCCGCACTATCGACAATTACCGCTACCTCGGCCAGACGACTGACCTCCGGGCGACCGGTATGAGGGTTAATCATGTGAGAGAACTTCTGACCATTAATCTCAAAATAATTCAGGTAGTCACCTGAGGTCGCCAGAGCCCGGTTACCAATCGTTACCACAAGTCTTGGCATGCCGCCCGCTGTCATCGCCGGGCCCCGAATACCCAGACGCCAGTCTTCACCGCCCGGCTTATGACCACGAACCAGCACCTCGCCACCGATTTCAACCATATAGTTATTGATACCACGGTTCTTAAGAGTCTGACCCACCTTATCGACCCCATAACCCTTGGCAATGGAGCTGAGATCCACAAACAGGTCTTTCTCGCGAGTCATGGTGTCACGGTCAGTATCGACCTTCAGATACTGATACCCGACACGATCCAGTGCGGCATTAATGGTCTCCTCATCGGGAACTTCTGTCGGATAGTTTGCCAGCATCCAGACTACCGGATCAACATTGGCATCCTGATCAGCAGGCATCTTTTTCTCAGGTTGCTTGCTGTCTTTTTCAGTGGGACCAAAGCCCCAGAGGTTAACCAGTGGTCCCACCGTCACATCATAAGCACCGTCTGAAATTCTGGAAAAATACAAACTGCGCTGAACCAGATCAACCAGTTCGTCCGATGCTTTGAACGGTTTGCCAATCGGTGCGCGGTTGAACTGCATCAGTTCAGAGTCAGGACGGTAGGTCGACATTTTATCGTTAATAGCCTCCAGCTCCCGGTCAACATCGGCCTGAACAGCTTTAACCGGATCAGAAAACAGAGTCGCAGCATAGGAAATACTGTAAGTGGTTCCCATGGTATACCCCTGAAAGTGCTTGAGTCTTGGGCGAGTACCCATGACATAAAATGCCGCTATCAGCAGGACAACGCCCAGTAGCAGCGATCGTTTATAAGATCGGGTTAACAACATCTCACCTCTGCGTTTACATCTCGCTTTATCAGGGGGGCGCAGTGTAACATCGAGATACAAGAACCGTCATCCGTACAGTTAACAGCGCTCCCGTCACCCTTTTTTCCGCTCACAGGGTCAGCTCTTCCTGCAATTCGTCCAGCACCTGTCCGGCTTCATTAAAGTCATAATTCTCAACCCGCCTGCACAGTTCATCCAGTTGTTCATGCTTCACCATGCCTGACAGCCCACGTACCAGTTCGGGCAGAGAGTCCGCAGCATCCGCATCACCTTCCTGCAACAGAGTCTGCATGTGGCTTAACAGGAACGACAGCCGATCAGTTTCCACCATGCCTTCGCCATAGCTGTAAGGCGTCGGCTCAGCCTCTGCCCTGAAAACTTTCAGTCCGCTCATCACCTCAGTAAACCGGTCACACAGAGTTTCCAGCAGCGCATCGGAAGGTCGCTGTTCAGAACTGCGCAGCTCGGCCTCAACAGCACCCGCTGCCTTATGGAGATCCTTAGCCCCAAGACTTCCCGCAGCCCCTTTCAGTCCATGGGTCAGGAAGCAAGCCCCTCTCCAGTCCTGCAGTTCCAGACAACTCTCCAGCTCCTGCCAGTCGGTATGCTGATCCTGATAAAAATTCCTTAGCAGACGATCATACAGTTTGCGATTGCCCATCACCCGAGCCAGCCCCTCTTCTTCATCAATACCCGGCAGTCCCGCTTTTTCTTCCTCTGCAGTGGGTTCAGCCCGCTCCGGTTCCGCATCAATGACAACATTGTCTGTTCTGGCTGCCGACTGCAGCCACATCTCCAGTTTACTGCTCAGCTCTTTGGGGTCGAGCGGCTTGGCAATATGGTCATTCATACCCACCTGCAAACAGCGCTCCCTATCCCCGGTCATGGCGTGAGCCGTCATGGCAACAATAGGCAGATCGCTCCTGCCGGGCAGTCGACGTATAATTCGGGTCGCCTGATAGCCATCCATTTCCGGCATCTGAATATCCATAAACACCAGATCATATTGATGCTGCTCAACGGCGTTAACCGCTTTCTGCCCGTTATCAGCCAGAGACACCTGCAGTCCGTAACCTTCCAGCAGCTCACGGGCCACCTGCTGGTTGATGTCATTGTCTTCCACCAGCAGTACATGACCTCTGAATGCCTTGTCAGCGGCTTCTTCCAGACCGGAATCCCTGCGGGACAACAACTGTTGACGGTCCAGTGTCCGCAGCATGGTTTCCATCAGTACAGAACTGCTGACCGGTTTGATCAGAAAAGCATCCACCCGCCCGGTCGCCCTGGCCATCACTTCTTCCCGCCCGTAAGCTGACACCATGATCAGTGAAGGACAAACCGGCAGATTCATATTACGGATATGTTCTGCCAGCTCCAGACCATCCATGTCGGGCATACGCCAGTCCAGCAGCGCCAGAGTAATCGGCTTGTTTTCTTTAAGATTGTGTTCTTTCAGCAGTGCCTGTGCCTGTTGACCGTTTTCAGCCACCAGCACATGACAGCCAAACACTTCAAGATGACTGGTCAACAGCGTTCGGGCATCGTCTTTATCATCAACAACCAGAATTTTCGAACCCACCAGGGCAGAGGCGGAAGATTTGAGCGAAACGCCACGCCCCAGATCAATGGAGAAGCTGAATGTGCTACCCACATCCAGTTCGGAAGTCACAGAAATTTCGCCATTCATCATTCCCACCAGACTTCGACAGATAGCCAGACCCAGCCCGGTGCCGCCAAATTTACGGGTAGTCGACCCATCAACCTGGGAGAATGATTCAAACAGTCTGGACTGATGCTCAGGGCTGATACCAATACCCGAGTCTTCTATCTCAAAGCCAAGCCGGACGTTTTCTTCATCACCAGACTCCAGTTTAACGCGTACCTGGACACTCCCTTCCTGGGTAAATTTCACGGCATTATGGGTCAGGTTCAGCAGAATCTGTCCAAGCCGTAACGGGTCCCCCTTCAGCAGTCTTGGCACATCCGGTGCGATATCGTAACTCAGGTCTATACCTTTCTCATCCGCCTTGACGATGGCGACATTATAGAGGTCTGCAAAAACATCCCCGAGATCAAAGTCTATACACTCCATATTCAGCTTGCCCGCTTCAATGCGGGAAAAATCGAGAATATCGTTAATGATGCCCAGCAGGGCATGGGCAGACGATTGTATTTTGTTGATGTAATCGCTCTGCCTGTTGCTCATTTCGGTTTTCAGAACCAGATGGCTGAGACCGATGATGGCATTCATTGGCGTCCGGATCTCATGGCTCATATTCGCCAGGAAATTACTCTTGGCCTGGTTGGCCTGATCCGCCGCTTCCTTGGCTTTATGCAACGCTTCTTCCGCCTGCTTGCGATCCGTGATATCCCGGCCGGTCGCAAACAGGAAGCCTTCCCCTTCATACTCCATATAGTTGGCTGTTATTTCCACCGGAAACACACGACCGTCCCGGGTCTTGCGCAACGTTTCATAGGTCAGAGCCTTGCGCAGAGTTAGCTGATCCCATAACCGGCTCCATGAACTGGCCGTCACCGCCGGATTGATATCCGTAATGGTCATGTCCATCATTTCATCATGACGGTAACCGAGGACCTTGCATACAGATTCGTTGACATACTTGTGGGAACCATCGCGGCGGAACCAGTGGATATGGTCACCGGCATTATCCAGCGAGAAGCGCGCCATGAATAATTCTCGCTCACGAATCCGCTGTTCTGTAATGTCAATCAGCGTTCCCACTGCCCGCAGTGGCATGCCACGACTGTCACGGAACACCACCTTGCCTTTGCTACGCACTGTGGCGTAACTGCCGTCCTTGCGGCGTATGCGGTATTCACACTGAAAGCTTTCATCGGAATGGCTGAACTGACTGTTAAAAAAATCCAGTGTCGCCTGCTTGTCATCGACATGAATCTGACGACGCCAGGCGGTTGGTGTATTGCCCAGTTCTCCTGGCTGATAACCCAGCATGGCCTGGTACCTTGGGCTCAGGTAAATACGCTCATGGGTAATATCCCAGTCCCAGAGGCCATCAGAAGCAGCATCCATCGCCAGTTCATAACGTTCTTCACTCTGTCTCAGCGCATCATCAGCCTCCTGTCGGGCCCGTGCCACAGCAATCAGCTCACCACCACGGCGCAGCAACTCAATTTCATCGGCCTGTGGCAAAGCACTGCTGCAACGGTTAAACAGGCATACTCCCCCAACCTCATCACCAAACAGCACCATGGGGACATAGACAATATTCTTTACCTTCTCAGCTTCCCATATGGCTTTACACTCATCCGGCATTCCGGAGTTATCCGTTTTATCGCTGGCATACAAAATGCCATCATCCAGAAGATGCAGATAATCCTTTACACGATAGCGACCGGCATCGCTGAAGGCCTTGGGGTCAAACGACGCCAGTCGGGACCAAAAGTACTCTATTCTGGCTTTTGGATGACCGCCCACCACCAGAACACAACTCTCAAACCCAAGGCTTTCACCAACGCTTTTCAGGAAAAAATCGATAGAGTCATCCACCGAACGCTCCATAAACTGTCGTGAGATATTACTGAACAGCCGGTCAAGGTCGGCACGGACTTTTAACTCTTTTTCTGCCCGCTCTCGTTCAGCAATTTCCAGGGTCAGGCGACGGTTCCAGTAAATAATCAGTATCAGGGTCACCACGACCAGTAACAGCCCGATAAACAACTCCTTGTCCGGCACCCAGCTGATGGTGCTGACACTGATCCAGCGGGATTGCAGGGCAGCCCGTTCTTCACTGGTGAAAGAGTTGATGGTTTTATCAAGAATACTGCCCAGCACTGGCCAGTCATTACGGCTGCCAACCGCATATTCAAAGTTGAACCCCGCCTCACCAACGATGTGAATATTGGTCAGTTTAAGCCTTTCCATCTGATAACTGGCTGAGGCAAGGTTGAGAATGATAGCGTCGAGAGCGCCGGTAGAAATACGACTTAAACCACTGGCGTCCGTGGATACCGGCTGGAAGTCAGTATCCGGCATACGCTCCCGGAAATAATCGTAGGATGCATAACCAGGAATATAACCGACACTTTTTCCTTTCAGGTCAGACACTGACCGAATCGATGTGTCAGAGCTACGGGCCAGAACAACGGTCGGTACGGTAAAGATCGGTGGTGTCAGATCCAGATAACGTGCCCGCTCATCAGTACGCTGCATCATTGGCACCAGATCCAGCTCCCGACGATAAGCCTCACCCAGAATCTCACTGAAATTACGACTCTCCTCAATCTCGATGGTAATACCCAGCCGCTCCTCAATCAGGCGTATAAAGTCAACCGCAAGCCCCCGTAAAACCCCTTTGTCATCTTTAAATGAGAACGGCGGGTTATTGGTATTCAGCACCGTCCGTAACACATGATGCTGGGCCAGCCAGCGCCCTTCATCTTCCGTCAGGTTGACAGCAGTTCTTGGCCGGTTGAAATATCGATTATCACTATTGGGAATCCAGCGCTCTTCAATCGAACGAAATTCATCGGCAGTGATATTGTTTAAACCCCTGTTAATCAAAGCCAGCAGCTCATCACCCCGCTCCGCCAGCACTGCAGCGGCGACAGCCTCGTTCATACTAATGTATTTGCTGGAAGAGACTTCCCCCACGAGTCCCATGGCACTCAGGGCTGACTCTACGACTTCAGGCTCAGCCAGAAAGACATCAATCTCGCCTTGAAACAGCAGGTCAATCAGTTGAAACACATTGTCTGCCGGAACTGTCGTAGCGTTCGCAAACCAGGTATTCAGGAACTCTTCATTGCTGGATTGGCTGACTACCCCGATTTTACAATTTTCCAGGTCTGCCCCGGGATCCTTCTGACCAGGCTTATTACGGAAGTAAAGCCGTGAAACCAGACCGTAATAAGGCGTTGACATACGCAGCCATTCACTGCGAGCACTGGATGGCGACAGACTGCCATGAAAATCAGCTCTGCCTGTACGCAAATCGTCGATACTCTCATCCCGCTCTGCCATTCGAAAGTGTACCGGCACACCGGTTTTCCGGGACCACAGCCGCCAGATATCGACAAACATCCCCGCAGGACGGCCCAGCGCGTTAATAAAAGACAGCGGTGCCGAATTACTGGCAAGGGCAACCACCAGACTCTCTTCCCGGGCAGAGACGCCAAACCATTTTTTCGACAGAGTTTCCCAGCCTTCCTGACTGATTTCGTCCAGCCCTCGCTGAATCAGGGAGCGCAATGCCAGACGATTCGGTTCAACGGCAGCAACCAGCCCCTGTGCCGGATATCGGGCTTCAGTGTTTATGGTAAAGTCAACACTGATTCCTCTGGCACTCAGGTAATACCTCAGAACATCACTGTTACCAAAAAAGACCACCAGCTCACGGTTAGAGATGCTTTTAATCATCTCCTCCAGCGATGGATATAATCTGATGCTGGCTTGCGGATACCGGGATTTGACCAGATTTTCGCTCTCGCCATCATCCACCACACCCACTTCATAAGCTTGTAATGCCTCTGTCAGGGCTTGCTGTTCCAGGTCATTCCGGACAAAAAAAACGGGGCGGGTTGTCAGCATTTCCTGCAATTCCAACTGCTCGTCCTGCACCCTGTTTTCTAGTCCCAGGCTGGCAATGATATCGACATCACTGTTCTTTAAACGTTTTATCGCCTGCTCCCGGTTCATGGGATAAAAACGCAGTGGAATACCTACCGCTTCAGACCAGGTACGCCAGACATCCAGCATAATGCCATCCGGCTCACCGGCATCATTGGTAAAGCTCCAGGGGATATCATCAATCAGGTAAGCAACTTTCAGCGGTGAGAAGTAAGGACCATTTTCACGGCACTGAATGGATTGCCCGGGCAGCAGCGAAAGGACCAGCACCAGAACAGTAGACAAAGCAAATCCTTTTGACGGTTCCTGCCTTACAAAGGAAACAGCAAGACGTCGCATCAGAAGCAGAGGCATCAGAGTCAATAGCAGAAAGAATTTTTTGTGTGGGGCGTAAGACATAACCGTCCAGAATGACCTTGCAGAAAAGCCGCCCTATTGTACTGTTTTTTCCTGGCAGAACCACTGCGTAATAAGCGAAATCCGCTACCGCTGACAGTACAAACTCACAACTGACACGAACAAATCTTTTGCCCCGACATGATCAACAGGAATCAATAGTCGTTCACTGTTTTATCGACTAAGCTGATCGCGTTGTTTGCACCTCGACACTCCAAACCTACGGGTTAAGCCAGACAGTAAAGCTACAAAAAATGTCTGCAAAACCACCTAGAGATCAGTGATCTATGAACTATGCTTTCACCCTTGTGCTGTCGTTATTCTCCAGAATGTGCAACCGTCTTCTGTATCACACCCCCCCGGTTCTGGTTCTGGTTCTGCTTCTGACACCGCTCTCAATGGCTTTACCCCCGGGTAAAACGACCAGTCAGACAGAGATAGTCCCTATCACTGCTTCGTCCCGCCATGACAAAATAGTCTGGCCTGAAGACATCGTTGTACTCGAAGAGCAGGACATGGTGCTGTACGTCACCACATCAGGCCCATCGTATAAAGAGAGTTCCAGGCGCCTGAACCTTTCCGCCCGAACATTTACCAGAAACAGCCCAATAACCACTTTTGGTAACAAAGGCGATGTGTCACTGGAGCAATTCTCGAACGTTGATAGCGCCAGAGGTATTGCCAAAGATGATAGTCTCTACATCGCCATCCTTGGGTCGTTAAAGGACACACCCGATAAACCGAATCTGTATATTCTCAGGTTCTGGCTGTCATCCGGCAAAATAGATACCACCTTTGCCAGTAATAGCATTCAGACTTTACCTGCAGAGCAATACAGCTACTTCCCTGAAAGCCTTTTGATCCACAACAACAGACTTCTGGTGACAGCGAACCTTTATTCTGAAGGAAGCCGTATTTACGCCTTTGACCTTGAGACCGGACAGCTCGACAGCCGTTTTGCCGAGGCTGGACAACTGAACCTCGGTAGCGATAAGACAAAAGGCTTCATAAGCAAAACCGTTCTGGATGGAAACGATCTGTACATCGGGGCTTCATTTCGCGACCCGAACAATCTGGCAGAAGAAAAATACAGTAACCGCATAGCGGTTTGCAGAGTCAACCTTATCACCGGCCAGATTGAAGCCCCCTTTGACTGCACTAATGAAGCCTCCTGGCTGGACAGTCAATATGGCCATAATAACAAAATCAGGGCAATGGCACTGACCATCAATGGCGCACTCGTGATGGGAGTGGATGAAAACACAACAGCGGTTCCCTATATAAAGAATGCAACAGTGATTTACTCATTCGACCGCACAACCGGAGCCCTTAACCGCACATTTGGTACATCCGGCAGACGGGAAATAACCGGACCAGAAGAACGCCATATGCTGCGTTCAATAACGCCTGCAGGAGAGCACCTGCTGGTGAATATAGAGCGACTGTCCCCCAACCAGACAGGAAAGCTGGAGTCACCATTCAGCGCTGATAAAGAGTCAGCAGTTTATGCCTTGCATACACGCACCGGAGAAGATGACCACTCATTCGGCGACAATGGTCGTTCAAGCCTTACCGGAGAGACACTCAGACGCCTGACAACCCGTTATGCAATGCACCAACCTGAGCAGAACCGTCTTCTGGTGGTAATGGATGAATCCATCGATAACCGTGAATTCACAAAGACGTGTAATGATATGGTGGAAGTCCTCCGCAAAGGATTAGAAAAGCCTTCATCACCACTGAATCAGCCGTTACTCACAAGCTACCATGTCGAGTTTGAAGCAAATCTCAGCTTGCAGGCCAAACTGACTGACGAACATCAGGTTTTTGATGGCAGGTGGCCGGCACGACCTGGTTCTATTGAAACTGAGCTGTATGATTATCTGGTCCAGCTATGCCCTCGTCCTGAAATAACCAGACAACTGAACGTTTTCGCCATTGATACTGAAACAGGCACACTGGAGCAGGACTTTGGTAATTACAACGGCGAAACCATTATCAGCCCCGGGCCTGGCGAGTCTCTGGTTGCGTATAAAGCTCATACCGCCACCAGCGGTGAAATGGTCCTGTTTAACCAGCTTTTTCAGGATAAGCACAACCGTACTCATTTCAACATTGCGATCCTGTCGCCCAGTGGCCTGAGCAGCCATTACCCACTAATAAAACGGCTGTCTCACTACCGCTCCGACGCAGACAGCCATTTATCAGGGTATAAAGCCCTCGTCCTCGCCCTCGCACTGTTAGCAGCAGGCTATGACATGTCGCAACTGGACTGAAGCGAGAACCGCTTCCGCCACGACTGCTAAAATTAGCTATGAACTGCAGGGACAGGCACTATGGATAACAAAACTGAAGATAACGCCCGGAAAACCGTTGATGAAGGCAAAAACGCCATTAAAGAAGCCACAAACCTGATGGAGCAGATGTCCAGCCTGCGCGGCAAGCTGAACATCAAGGACGGCGCGGGCCAGCGTTATCTGGAAAAAATAAAACCCAACATGGCGCAACTGCAGGAAGCAGAAAGCGAAATCCTGGCTAACTACGCCGGCAAACCTGCCACCAGAAAGAAAAAGCAAAGGCGTAACATGATGAGCGCCCTGCACCGCCACGGCCGGGCCTGACAGCCCTGCCGTGCAATTATTGTCCTGATGTCACTCTCTTGATATAGCTCTCTTGATATAGCTCTCTTGATATAGCTCTATTGATATAGCTCTATTGACAGTCCATGCTGTTGAATGATCCCATTTCCAGCAATCCAACAGAAAACTGTCATAAACGAAGTGTTCACCATATACCACTCCAATCAGCTTGATGTGCTGAAAGACCTGCTGGTCGAGCTAATCCGGCGAGACCCTCTGTCCAACCCCTTAGAAGATGAGCAGATACTGGTGCAAAGCCCCGGCATGGCGCAGTGGTTGCGCCTGGCACTGGCTGATGGCTTTGGCATTGCGGCAGCCACCGCATTCCCACTGCCCGCCAGCTTTCTCTGGGATATGTTTGTCAAGGTTCTGCCTGATGTCCCCGGGCGATCAGCCTTCAACAAAGAAGCCATGACCTGGAAGATCATGACGCTACTGCCAGAAATGATCCACCGGGACAGTTTTGCCGACCTCAGACAATACCTGAGCGATGACCACGACGGTGTGCGCCTGTTTCAGCTGTCAGAAAAAATCGCTGACACCTTTGACCAATATCTGGTGTATCGTCCCGACTGGATTGCCCAGTGGACAAAAGAAGGAAGCGACCCGGACAGCATCGCCGCTGAGCAACCCTGGCAACCGGAGCTGTGGCGGGCATTGGTGAAAAAAACCGAAAACCTCGGACAAAACCACTGGCACCGTGCCAATATGCACCACCGTTTTCTGGAAGAACTGTATAACGGCCATCATCAGCACAAGCTGCCCAAGCGCCTGTTCGTCTTTGGCATCTCTGCCCTGCCCCCGCATTTCGTTGACACCTTAAAAGCTCTGGGCGAACAGACCGACGTTCACATGTTGGTGTGCAACCCCTGCCGTTACTACTGGGGCGATGAGAAAGACCCCAAATACCTGGCGCGCATGACCGCCAAACAGTTTGCTTCTGACAAGCTGGTTCACTCCCTGCCTGCCGTGAGTACCAGCAGACAGAATGACTTTGTTCGCAAAGGGTTTTCTCTGGACAATTCATTGAGCGACCCGAACGCTTCCGGTAACCCCCTGCTTGGCTCTATGGGTAAATTAGGGCGAGACTACCTGCATCAGCTCCATGATCTGGACGCTCCGGAAATCAGTGCCTTTGTTGATGGAAATGGCGATGGCGATGGCGATGGAAATAGCGATGGCCTGCTACACCACCTGCAAAACGACATTCTGGAATTAAGAGAACCTTCCGGCAAACAGCCGGTCAACCCTGCTGACCAGTCCCTGCGGCTGCACAGCTGTCACAGTCCGCTCAGGGAAGTGGAAGTATTACACGACCAGTTACTGGCGCTGTTTGAACAAAACCCTGAGCTGACGCCAAGGGATGTAGTGGTCATGCTACCCGATGTCGACCAGTACAGCCCCTGGATACAGGCGGTGTTTGGTGGCGCTGGCAGTCAGGACCAGAACGATCCACGTCGTATACCCTTCTCTATCTCGGATCGCAGCGCCCGAAATGAACACCCCATTCTGTCCGGATTGTTGCACCTGCTGGATCTGGATAACAGTCGCTGCACTGCGCCAGAGCTACTGGAACTGCTGGAAATCCCTGCCCTGCAACGACGTTTTGAACTCACGGCCGATGATCTGGACACACTGCGTCGCTGGGTCGACGAAACCGGCATCCGCTGGGGACTTAACCCCGACCATCAGGCACACTTCGACCTGCCACGCAGGGAGAGCAACTCCTGGCTGTTTGGCCTGCGTCGTCTGCTGCTGGGCTATGCCATGCCGGAAGCCTGTGGACTGTACGACAATATTTTACCCTTTGAAGCCGTACAGGGCATGAGCGCCCGTCTGGCCGGACAGCTGGCAGAATTTATTGACCATGCTGACCATCTGGCGAAAACACTTGGACAGGATCGCTCCATTGAGGAGTGGACGGCTTATATTCATGACATCAATGAGCGTTTCTTTCTGGCGGACGAAAATGACGAATACGCATTAAAGCTGGTTCATGAAAGCCTTGAGAACCTGCATCAGCAATTAAACGACGCTGGCTATAATGAACCGCTGACACGCCCGGTATTACTGAGCTATCTGACCGAACGTCTGTCCAGCCAGCGCAGCAGTCAGCGCTTCCTTGCCGGACAGGTTAATTTCTGCACCCTGATGCCCATGCGCTCCATTCCATTCAAGGTGGTTTGTCTGCTGGGACTGAACGACGGGGCTTACCCGCGCAGCATTGCCCCAACCGGCTTTGATCTGATTGCCCGACACCCCCGTCGTGGCGACCGTTCCCGCCGGGAAGATGACCGTTACCTGTTTCTGGAAGCCCTGCTGTCCGCCAGGGAAAAACTCTATATCAGCTATGTCGGACGCAGCGTAAAAGACAACACTGAACGTGTACCTTCGGTACTGGTGACGGAGCTGCTGGATTATATTGACCAGAATTACACGATTAATGACCACCCCATCAAACACCACCTGTTGACAGAGCATACCCTGCAACCCTTCAGTCCCGGCAACTTCATGCCCAACAGCCGCTCAGTGGACAACCCTCTGTTCAGCCCTCTGTTTAGCCCTCTGTTTAGCTATGCCAGAGAATGGCTGCCTGCTGCCAGACGGGATGAGATAGACACCACCGCCTTTATAGACACAGCCCTGCCCGAAGAAAAGGACAGGCAATATGTGCTGGAACTCAGTGAACTGCTGCGTTTTTACCGAAACCCCTGCAAGAGTTTCTGCAACCGTCGGCTGAAGGTGTTTTTCGAGGACGGTGACGAGGCTCTGGAGGAAACAGAACCCTTTATCATTGGCGGACTGGATGCTTACCAGTTGAAGCTGCTGGTTCTTGATGACCTTCTCGAAAAAGGCCATACCAATGACGTATACCAGACCCTGAAAGCCGTTGGCCGGCTCCCCCACGGCGCCTTTGGCGACCTGCTGCTGGAAGAACAGGAAACCGGCCTGACGGAGTTGTCGGAGCAGGTAAAAACCCGTACCCGAAAACCGGATAACATTGGAAACAATAAAGAGACTGGAAACAATAAAGAGAATAAAAACAATAAAGAGGAGAGCGTCGAGGTCAATCTGAAGCTCGGTGAACTGCAACTGACAGGCTGGCTGAAAAACATCTACAACAACAGTCTGGTTCGCTATCGCCCGGCCAAAGTCAAAGGCAAAGACCTTATGCTGACCTGGATAGAGCATCTGTGCCTGTGCGCCTGTTCAGACCAGCCAGCGATCACCCACCTGTTAAGCCTTGAGAAACCGATGATCTACCATATCGTCGAAAAAGAAGACGCTCTGGAGCAGCTACAGGAACTGGTCAGGCATTATCAGAAAGGACAGAAAACGCCTCTGGCATTCTTTCCGGAAACCGCCCGGAGTTGGCTGTTCGCAGATGAAGACAAAGCGGAAAATGCAGCTTATACGGCCTATGAAGGTGGTTATAACTATGATGGTGAACAACGGGATGTGTATATGAGCCGTTGTTACCCGGCACTTGAACCCGCCTATGACGCCATGACCGAGCTGGCTCAGACCTTGATGCAACCCATGCTGCCTTATCTGGAGGAAGTAAAATGACGGAACAGACTCAGATAGCAGATAATATCCCCGAAAATCTTGATGCGTTTCGCTTTCCGCTGCATGGTAACCGTCTGATTGAGGCCAGTGCCGGAACAGGCAAAACCTATACCATTGCCAATCTCTATTTAAGGCTGGTTCTGGGACACGGTGATGATGACTCTGCCCACCCTGAGCCTCTAAGTGCCGACCGGATTCTGGTGGTCACCTTTACCGATGCAGCCACCGCAGAACTGCGTGACCGTATTCGGGCAAGACTGCACGACGCCCGCATGGATTTTATTGCCGGGCAATCCAGTGATCCATTTATTCAGGACCTGATCGACGACCTTGACCGCCGGAAAGAACGCATTGCCCTGTTACTCGCTGCCGAACGGCAGATGGACGAAGCAGCTGTGTTTACCATTCACGGTTTCTGCCAGCGAATGCTCAAACAGCATGCATTTGAAAGCGGCACGCTGTTTACCAGCGAACTGATTACCGACGAAACCAGCCTGCTGCAACAGACGGCGGCTGACTTCTGGCGTCGTCATTTCTATCCCGTCAACAAATCCCTTGCCAGCCTGACCCGTGACCTCTGGAATACACCTGCAGACCTTCTGGGCAGTATTCGCAGCTGGCTTGGCAAACACAATCTGGAAGTCATTCGGGGCGAATTGCCAGACTCTGTTGAGTCCTTTAAACAGACCTATATAGATTCGGTCTTAGCCGTTAAAACGCTCTGGCAACAGGAACAGCAAACCATTGAAGACCGGCTGCGCAGTGCCGGACTGAAAAAGCGAAGCAAGGCATTATCCCGCCTTAATGACATGAATCGCTTTATAAACGGCAGTGGCTTACAGCCTTCACTGGGAAGTTCTAATGACGGCTGGGAAATTTACAGCCCGGAAGCTCTGAAAAAAGACACCACCAAGGCTGGCACACCGCCTGAACACAAAGTCTTTGAATTAATTGGCCAGCTGGTTGAACAGCCACTCTCGGCCAAAAACGCCTGGAGCGGCATGATCCGTGATCAGGCGCTGGCAGAGATTCGCACAAAAGTTCGTGAACTCAAGCGCCGGAAACATCAGATGGCCTTTGATGACCTGCTGGCCAACCTTGGCAGGGCGCTGGAAAACGACGTCAACGGTACACTGGCTAGTGCGATCCGGGAGCAGTTTCCAGTCGCCATGATCGACGAGTTTCAGGATACTGATCCCCTGCAATACCGGATTTTCAGCCAGATATACGGTGATGGCAGTTCAAAAGACGCCGGACTGCTTATGATCGGTGACCCGAAACAGGCGATTTATGCGTTCCGTGGTGCCGATATTTTCACCTATATGCAGGCTCGTCAGCAGGTATCCGCTCACTACACTCTGGGTACAAACTGGCGCTCCACCAGCAATATGATTAACGCGGTCAATACGCTGTTTGACCAGGTAGACAACCCGTTCCTTTACGAGGATATTCCCTTCCTGCAAGTCAGGCATTCAGAAAGAGCAGACAACAGTCGCCTTCTGCTGGAAGGCAAACCCGTTACCGCCTTACAAGTCTGGCTGCAACAGGGTGATGAAAAACCTGTTGTGAGTAGCGGCAGTTATGAGTCTGTGATGGCTCAGGCAACGGCAAACCAGATCAACCGTCTGCTGACTGACGCCAATATTAACGAATGCGTCATTGAAAAGAAGGGTGAACAAACACCCTTGCAGGCTGGCGATATCGCCGTTCTGGTTCGTACCAGCAGACAGGGGCATATGATCCGTGACGCCCTGAACGCGCAGAATATTGCCTGTGTCTACCTCAGTAACAAAGAGTCAGTGTTCGACTGTCAGGAAGCCGTTGACCTGCAACGCCTGCTGGCGGCCTGTCTGACCCCCACCGATGAACGCACACTGCGCTCGGCGCTGGCAACCCCACTGCTGGCACTGTCAGCATCGACGCTTGATGAGCTGAACCAGAACGAGGAACTCTGGGAACAACGGGTTGAAGAGTTCTCCCGTTATAAAGAGCTGTGGGATCGCTATGGCGTACTGCCCATGCTGCGTCAGCTGATTCACCAGAACCGTATCTCTGAACGCCTTCTGGGAGACAGTACCAGCGGTGAACGACAACTGACGAATTTATTGCATCTGGGTGAACTGCTGGCCAGCGCCAGCCAGGAACAGGAAACACCCCACGCCCTGTTGCGCTGGCTGGCAGAACATAGCCAGAACCCGGACAACAATGCCGATGAACAGCAGCTGCATCTGGAAAGTGAACGCAACCTGGTAAAAATTGTCACCATCCATAAGTCCAAGGGGCTGGAATACAATGCCTGCTTCCTGCCCTTTGCCTGTTCCCTTAGAAATGCCACAGAGCCAGTTTTTCACGACCAGAACAAAGGCAGAACCCAGCTGGATCTGTCCGGCGATCCGGACGCCCTGATCAAAGCCGACCATGAGCGGCTGGCAGAAGACCTGCGCCTGATGTACGTAGCCATGACCCGGTCGGTACATTGCTGCTATGTTGGCGTCGCTCCCCTGAAAAAAGGCAACTCTGGCAAAGACCCGGTGACTGACCTGCACAAAAGCGCTTTTGGCAAGTTGCTGGAAAAAGGCGACACTATCAAACCATCAGACCTGACCGCCCGCCTTCAGGCAATGGACGAGAAACACACGTTTATTGAAGTGTACGAACCACCTCTGGAACCACTGCCTGCCTTTCAGCCAGTAGACGACCACACTGAAACACTGACAGCGAAAAGCTTTACGGGCAGCATAGAGAAAAACTGGTGGATGACCAGTTATTCGGCATTGTCAAAAACGGCGCATTCCAGCTCTGGCCAGCCCCATGCAAGCGCCAGCGATGAACAGCCAGGCATTGATATGGAGGTGCAGGAAGAGTCTGCCGTCAAGCCAGAATCCACGACCGTTGAGCATTCTATTTTTACTTTTCCGAAAGGCGCCCGGCCCGGAACGTTTATGCACACCCTGTTTGAGCGACTGACGCCGACTCATTCAACCCCTGAACTGATGCCGCAGTTTGTGAATGAACAGTTGCAGCGGGAAGGACTGGGAGAAGAGTGGTGCGACACACTGGTCACCATGCTCACCAACTGCCTGGACGCGCCCCTGGACGGTCAGCAGATGACCCTGCGCAGTCTGCCGGAACAGGCACGCAAAGTTGAAATGGAATTTTATCTGCCGCTGTCCGAACTCAACGCTCACAAACTCAACACGCTGTTGCAACAGCATGACCCGCTTTCAGCGAAAGCCGCGCCCCTTGCTTTCAGCAACCTTAAGGGCATGTTAAAAGGCTTTATCGACCTGACGTTTGAATACCAGGGCCGCTGGTACGTTCTTGACTACAAATCTAACTGGCTGGGGGAACAATACAGTGATTACAGTCGCGCCCGAATGGAACAGATGATGATTGAGCATCGCTATGACCTGCAGTACCAGCTTTACAGTCTGGCACTGCACCGCCTGCTGAAAACCCGGCTGCCCGACTACAATTTTGAACAGCATTTTGGCGGTGTCATCTACCTGTTTCTAAGAGGTGTACAAAGCAATGACAGTGACCGTCACGGCATTTACGACACCCGCCCGAAACAGGCACTGATTGAGGCTATGGACAATTTATTTACTGGCGAGTTATTTACTGGCGACTTGTCTACTGGAGAGAACGAATAATGACAAACCATCAATCTCCGGTACTGCAAACCCTGAGGCAGTTGAAAACCGCCGGTTCCATCCGCGCGCTCGATTACCAGTTTGCCCGTTTTCTGCAGGAAATGGGTGGTGAACCTTTAACGGTTCTGGCAGGCGCACTGGTCAGCCACGAACTCGCCAGCGGCAATGTCTGCCTGTCACTGGAAGACATTGAACAGCAGTCACTGTTCGGCATTGATCAGGAAGCGTTACAATCTCTTGAACCATTACTAGTGTCCGGCAACTGGCAGGAACAATTATCAGGCTCCCGTCTGGTTTCCGATGGCTCTGAGGGTAGCGCACCGACACCGCTGGTACTGAACCGGAATCGTCTATACCTCTATCGTTACTGGCACTTTGAACACCGGGTAGCAGAGATTCTGAGAAACAAAACGGCCAGAGACGTTGAACCCACCACAATCCGAACCATTCTCGACCGGCTGTTTCAGAGAGATTATGCCCTGTTGCTGGACAATCTTAAGAGCGAACCCGATCAACGGGCAGCCGTCATTAAATGGCTCGATATCGTAAAACCGGACGAGCTGGACTGGGACACTATCGGGCAGACCATTCAACAGGCAAACTCCGGCGATGATCTGAACAATCTCGACAAACTGATTCCCGAACACGCCTGTCTGAACTGGCAAAAAGTAGCAGCCGCCCTGGCAGCCACCCAGTCCTTCAGCGTTATCAGTGGCGGGCCGGGAACCGGCAAAACCACCACGGTAACACGGCTGCTGGCCATGCTGGTTGAACTGGAACAGCAAACTAAAGGCAAGGCACCGGTTATACGACTGGTAGCACCAACAGGCAAAGCCGCCGCACGCCTGACCGAGTCCATTGGTGGTGCGCTGGAAAAACTGCATTGCAGTGAATCCGTTCGCAGCAATATTCCCAGCGAGGCCGGCACTATTCATCGACTGCTCGGCGTTATTCCCAACAGCACAGAGTTTCGCCACCACCGGGATAATCCTATACATCTGGATATCCTGGTCGTCGATGAGGCCTCCATGGTAGACCTGCCCATGATGAACCGTCTGCTGGATGCTTTACCCACAGATGCCCGGATTATTTTGCTGGGTGATCGTGACCAGCTGGCCTCGGTGGATGCAGGCAGCGTGCTGGGTGATATCTGTGCGGCGGCAGGCAATACGTATACCGAAAAACAGCAAGAGCAGTTGCAGCAGTTAACCGGTTATGACCTCAGGACAGAGCTACCGGAAACCAATGCCACCATTCACGACTGTTTCTGTCTGTTGCAGAAAAGTTACCGGTTCGATGCCTCTTCCGGTATTGGTCAGCTGGCGGCAGCTGTCAACGGGGGAAAAGTCAAACACACCAGAACCGTATGGGAAGCCGGTTTCCACGACATCCGACGTCACCTGTTGAACGACAGTGGTTATCAAACCATGCTGCAACTCTGCGTTGAGCAATACCGCCCTTATCTGCAGGCAATAAAAGAAGGCATGCCAGCCCGGAAAGTACTGGCCGCTTTTAACCAGTTCCGCCTGCTGTGCGCCCTGCGGGAAGGAGTCTATGGTGTTGAAGGCTTAAACCTTGAAATTCGCAGCACCCTCGCCCGACATCGCCTGATTGAACGGGAAACCCTGTGGTATCCGGGCAGACCGGTTCTGATTACCCGTAATGATCACGGACTCGGGTTATACAATGGCGATATTGGCATTACACTGGCTGGCGCTGATGATCGACTTCGGGTTGTATTCCAGTTGCCGGACGGCTCCCTGAAAGAGCTGCTGCCCAGCCGCTTACCGGCTCACGAAACCGTCTATGCCATGACCATTCATAAAAGCCAGGGTTCCGAATTTGCCCACACGGCCATGATTCTGCCCGATAAAATCAATCCGGTACTGACCCGGGAGCTCGTGTACACAGGCATTACCCGTGCCAAGAGAATGCTGGAACTGTTTACGACAGATGCAGTCTTTAACCAGTCTGTTGCACGACAGACACACCGTTCTTCAGGCTTGAAAGAGCGCTTGCTCGCTTGATACGAAGCGTACACATCTGGCCCGTGGACAACATATAAGGTTCACGGGCTAATGTACGAATATCGTGATTAAAAGCCGATAATTTGGAGCGCGCAATATCGTCCGACTATACAGCCATGGCGTCCACTGCCATATCTACTGGCTCAACTGGTGGTTTGATGGATTTCTCCTTCACAACCAGTTCACCCAGCTGATCCCACCGATAAGTCGGGCCATCAATACATACCAGATCATCAGCAACATAGCAGTGGCCGCACAAGCCAACGCCACAGTGCATACGACGTTCCAGAGATAACCACAACTGGTCTGCCGGATGACCGTTTTCAGTCACCATGTGGCAAACAAACTCCATCATACCTTCCGGGCCACAGGTAATGATGTGATCGAAAGGTCCGTGCTCTTTTTGAATGTGAGCCAGATTTTCTTTCAGTTTGCGACCATGCATGTAGTCGCCTTTGGCATTGTCGATATCGTCTATCGCTTCGTAAACCTTGCAGTGCTCTTTCCAGATGGCACGCTCCTTTTCCAGTACCAGCATGGATTCGTTACGGGCACTGAAGTAAACCACAGGCGCTGAATCAGCCGCAATCAGGGCGGTAATTTTAGCCGCTACCGGTGCCAGTCCCAAACCACCGGCAATAACCAGTACTTTCTGGTTAGTCAGATCAGGCCAGCCTTTACCAAACGAACCACGACCACCCAGTAAATCGCCCGGCTTGCACTTGAACAATGCTTCGGTCAGGGAACCGATGCGACGAATCAGGGCAACAAAACGACCATTCTCATCTGGCATGGCGGTGTAAGTGAATGCCGCTTCACCGTGACCGGGAATGGACAGCATGAAGAACTGACCAGGCACAACCTTCTCAGGGTCACATACAGACGGCAAACCATTAGACGTGTCAGCCGGCTCAAAGGTGAAGTGACCAATGTCGTGTCCGTCGATATAAAATTCAACCAGACGGATTGGCGCAGGAGTCATCTTATGCACGGGCAATTTTCTCCATTACAGAATGCACACCCACAGAACCCGGACAGGTGTTTTCACAACGACCACAACCAACGCAGCCAAAGCGTCCCATTCTGGAGGCAATGTCTTCAGAGAACTTGTGGTACCAGTAGCGATGCATACGTCGACCGGCTTCGTGTGCCGGGTTTGCACCACTGGCTTCTTTCTGGAAACCAACCAGCAGGCAGGAATCCCAGACACGCTGACGCAGCTGGCCATATTCAGTCGGTACATCTCGGACGGTGTAGCAGGAGCAGGTCGGGCAAACCTGACTGCAACCTGAACAGCTGATGCACTGGTGAGCGAAACGGTCCCAATGTTCTTCAGGAATCGCACGACCATTAATACGCTGAATACCATTAATGATGTGAGTGTCGTCTTTAAAGGCAGCCAGCGTGTGTTGCAGACTCATCTCTCGCCAGGATTTCCAGCTGGCATCAGCAGGACGAAGATCCATACCGGCAACCGCTGCACGACCGGCATCGTTGGCGCAGATTACCCACCAGCCATGTGCGTCATTACCAATACTCGGCTTTGGTGCCAGAATCAGATCAGCAATATTGTTTTTTACCTGAGGGCCAGAATCCACGCTGGCACAGAAACCGGAGTCACAAGGCTCCAGACAATCGATGCCTACCAGCAGGGTCTGCTGCCGACGACGCTGGTAATGCGGGTCTTCTTTAAAGTGAATATCCTGATAGGCAATGGCCGTCAGGTCGCAGGACTTAACACCAAACAAAACCTGCTGGCCGTGCTCCGGGAGAGTCTCACGGAACATTTCACCGTCAAAGACGAACATGGATTCCTGCTCGGCAAAGAACAGGCTCTTTGGCGACATCAATGGACGCAGTTCAGGATCGAGCGGCGCTACCTGACCATGTTCGACCTTTCCCCAGGAACTGTTGCCACTCTGGTTCAGAATTGGCTGATATACGTCGTTGCGTAGGGACAGCCAGTCACGCAGGTGCTCCAGACGATCGAGTTCAAATACATTCATTCGTGTTCACCTCCGGCAGCACCTTTTACAGCAGGTTCATAATTAGCATTACGCAGAATCTGAATCGGACGAGGTTCGGCATCAAATGCCAGAGGCTCAATGCGTACGGCACATGCCTTCAGCTCAGGCATACGGGTGACGGGGTCCTGAGCATCATTGGTCAGCTGGTTCGATGGGGTATCGTTAAAGTGATACGGTATACTGACCAAGCCCGGTGGTACTTGATCGGTAGAGATCACACGGGTTTCCAAGTAACCACGGCGGGAACGAATACCAACAGGCGCATGGTTGAACAGCCTTATGTTGGCAATGTCGCGGGGGTTCATGAATAAAACCCCTTTTGGCGTCTCACGCTCAAGAAGCGGAGATTTACGGGTCATGGAACCACAGCCGTAGTGGAAATGCAGACGAATAGTTGTCATATAGAACGGGTATTCTGCATCCGGGATTTCTGCGGTTGGCAGATAATGAACAGGCATCAGGCGTGCTTTACCTATTGGAAATTCACGCTGGTGCAGAATTTTGGAACCGTCCGGATTCTTAGCGTCACAAGGCCACTGCAGACCATTGTGTTCATCCAGACGCGGATAGCTCATCTGGGAGTGAATAGAAGATACAGAGCAAATCTCGTCAAAGATTTCTTCAGCATTCTTCCAGTCGAAACCATGCATGCCAAAACGTTTCGCCAGTTTAGCCATCAGCTGCCAGTCAGCCAGACATTCGCCTGGAGGGTTCACAGCCTGCCGTACTCGCTGTACACGACGCTCGCAGTTTGCGAAAGTGCCGTCTTTTTCAGCGAAACTTGCTGCAGGCAGAACAACGTCAGCCAGCTTGGCAGTTTCAGTCATGGTCATCTCAACCACAACCAGTGTATCCATGCGACGTAGCGCCTTGGCTACCATGTTCTGGTCAGGGTCGGTTACTACAGGGTCTTCACCAAAAATCATCATGGCGTGGAACTGACCAGCCATTGCCGCTTCGTTCATACCCAAAGAAGTCATACCCGGATGATCGGCAACCGGAGTACCCCAGATTTTGCTGAACTTTTCACGGGCAACAGGATCGTCGGTAGACTGGTAGCCTGGGAATGTGCCTGGTAGACAGCCCATATCACAGGCACCCTGTACATTGTTCTGCCCACGCAGCGGGTTGATACCAGCGCCCGGCTTACCTATCTGACCACATACCAGTGCCAGATTGGAGATTGCCATGACATTGTTGGTACCGCTTACGTACTGGGTTACACCCATACCGTAAGCCAGGAATGCCGCACGGGCATGACTGTACAAACGGGCAAACTGCTTCAACTGATCTTTAGGAACACCGGTGATTCGGGAAACTTTTTCCAGCGGGTATTCTTCAACTTGCTTGCGCAGTATATCTTCGTGATCACAACGCTTATTCAGGAAATCTTTGTCTTCCCAGCCATTGTTGAAGATAACCTTAATCAGGCCATTCAGCAGGGCAACGTTGGTACCGAGACGCAGTTGCAGGTGTACGTCAGCCATTTCAGCCAGACGGGTTTTACGCGGGTCAACCACCAACAGCAAGGCACCGCGCTCTTTCGCCTTGATGATCTCACTACCAATAATTGAATGGCTTTCAGTCGGATCACAACCAAAAACGACGACAACATCAGATTTACGAACATCTTCGATACTGTTGGTCATGGCACCGGACCCCAGGGTTTGTGCCAGACCGGCAACGGACGGGCTGTGACAGATACGGGCACAGTGGTCAACGTTGTTGGTGGTAAGGACAGTACGGGCAAACTTCTGGATGGCATAGTTGTCTTCATTGGTCGCACGGGCACAGCTGATAAGACCGACAGCCTGTGGTCCATGCGTTTCACGATGATAGCTGAACTGCTCATGGATATGATCCAGAGCTTCATCCCAGCTAGCACGTCGGAATTCGCCATTTTCCTTAATCAGCGGGTGAGTAATACGATCTTCAACACCGATTCCAAAAGCAGAACTCCAGCCTTTGGAGCACAAACGGCCTTTGCTTACCGGGTGATTTGTCAGAGGCTCTACGCCAATAACACGATCAGCATCTGTTCTTATGCCAATACCACAACCTGTGCCGCAGAAAGGACACACAGAAGGTGTAGTTTTTGTCGTCATGCGATACCTATGTTAAAGGTTTTATCTCGTGAAAATCACCAGGACAAGAGGGTCATTTCACGGTGCTTGGGGGCCTTTTTAAACACAAAACTGATTCCCATAATCAGTCGGGCAACAGTCATGAACATAAAATTATAAGAATAAGCTCTGATTAAAATTCAGCCAGCGAGGTGAAAAGTTATAACAATTCTTTTCTAAAAAGAACAGAAAGAATGATTAGTAAAACTAATTATTGTGTTTTTCTGAGAAACACCTTTCAGGTTTTTTTAATTGTATTAGTAATAGATTGACAGGGCATAGAGATCAAAAAAAACACTACGCTTTATACTTACATCCATTTATTACCTCATATCAAAAAAATAAATTTTATTATAAAAACACATCCAGGACTTACGCATTGACAGCAGGCTTTAAAATTTGATAATAGCCACAAATGACTATCTTTCAGGGGCGAAAGTGAGAAGTACTACTCGCCCAACGACTGCAAAATGCACACTTCCACAATACATGGGATTTTTGATCAGTGAGCCCAAATCATCAACATGCTCAAGGCTGGCAGAAGTGACTGGCATTTCTCACGATAGCGCTAACCGCTTTCTTCAGCGCGAAAATTACCAACCAAAAGACATGTTCGATGAAGCCGCCCAAAACTTATGCCTTGTTGGCGGCACGTTGACTGTCGATGATACTGTTCTTGAGTGAAGTGCTGGCATTGGGGCTGAAGCCAGCGTATGTAACCGGTGACTCCTTGAGGTACCAGACGATGGTTTGGATGTCTGGCTCAAGGATTTCGGCAAGGCCAGGTTGTTCAGGACGATGCTAAAAGACCAGCGTCGCCACTACGTAGTTTACCTGCCAGAAGATGTACCTGTTCAACGCGATGATTTCATCCTGATCCACGACCAGCACTGGCAGATTGAGCAGTTCCACAGGGCGATCAAGCAGGTTTGCTATATCGAACATTTTCAGGTGCGTAATGAGCGGCCTGTAAGAAATCACATATTTTCCAGTATTCTAAGATTTGTTTATCTCCAGAAAATGCAGATAGCGCAAGAGTTTACGAATATTTATCAGCACCAGCGTAAGCTGTTTAAAGAAGTGGTTGGTGCCTTCATTAAGATTTTTGCAAAGGACAAAGATGACCTGTTACCAAAATTTGCAGGTGCCATCAATGCGTAAGTCCTATTGCTATTAAAAAATGAGCCGTTACCTGCTTTTAGAACTTGCTTTAGCTACTTCCTTCAATTTCTCGAGTTCTTTCTGAAGCTGTTCAATCTGAATAGAAAAAGATGTTTTTTCCTGCTTTGACCGTTCCACAGCTAAATCAACAGAGGCTTTTTTTAATTGCATCTTCAGTTGTTCGACAATATTATCTTTTTTATTGAGTTCGTCTTCAATACCAGACAGTTTCTCTTTCAATTCATCGGATACTTTCTTCTGCTCTTGTGCGTCGACATAAGCCTTATCCAAAGATGATTGCAGCTGTTCTTTTTCATTTTCAAGTTGTTTATTTAGCTGCTGTAAAATATTTTTTTCTTTTGATAACTTTACCTTCTTAGACCCCAAGGCACTAATCACTTTATTTTTTAATTTAATAGTCTCTGTATGCTGTTTGCATGAATTGAAAAGAATCCTGTTTTGGGAGTCGAGGCGTTTGTTTTCAGACAATTCCATGTTGAGAAATACATCAACAGAAGCAGCCGCAATTTTGAGTTCATCCCCTTCCAGAGAACCACTGGCCATTCTTCTTAAATTTCCTATGTTATGCTGTTCTATATAGTCAAAGAAAGCTTTCTTTTGATGACTGTCCACTCCCAAATTGAACGACTGAGATGTACTTGCCTGGGAAGTTTCAGCTGAAGTTGATGGTTGGGATAACACTGATGGCTCTGTTGTTTGAGTGCCTTGTACAGTAACACTACCCTCCTGTTGTTGCAGTGCAGTTGCTACAAATGCAGTGGGCGTCGAACTATCGGGAACCTTGATAGTTCGATCAAAAAGATTGACATCAGGGAAGCTAATGTCTTCATAAGTATTTCCTATACCAAAGAGATCAACGTCTATAAAATTTGAAGCCCCTGGAGAAGCGATAATTCTTCCTAAATCAGTCGCTTCCCGAGAATCCTCCCGTTGAGGTTCTGGAAAAACTGGTTGTGAATTATTATTAACTGGATCCATAAAGCTCTCCAAAAAAACAGCGTTACAAGTTAGCTTTGACATACCTGTAATCAGTGAATGATGTTTGAACCGATTAAATCACTCATCGGAAACGTTATTCTGTAGACTCGTGGAACCAGAAAAAGTTCCTGCATAACCAAACGACAAGAGACCGCGTTAGTGAGAAAGCACTTAACCAGCCTCATAGCAGCTCCTGACAATATTTGCGGTCCATTCCTTAAGTCCCGCTTAACGATTTAAAAAAATAAAATAGGATGAACTGAAAGGGGCGCCCTCTGTGCTGTTCAGGCAAAATACCTGTGCGAATAACAACGCACCTGCAAGGTGCTACACAGGGGACGCCTCCAGATGATAATTCCAAAACCTGAAAAAATCGACATAGAATTCACCGATGCCAAGCTGACAGGTATGGCTGGCAGCCTGTTCGTTGCCCGACTTGCCAACCAGCTCAAGCTTCCTGATCTACTCAAAGACCAAATCTGCCTCAAGAAACGAAACCGGGGCTGTGATGACAAAGACTCTCTTCCTGGCCTGATTCACAACTTCTGCGCCTGTAATGGAAAACTGTCTGATATGGATGCCCTGCGTGCAGACAAACCGGCTGTTAGCCTGCCTGGCCTTGAAGATGTACGCTCTTCCAAACGCATGGGTGAGTACCTGGCATTATTTAACGCAAATTCCGTGAAAGCCTTGTATTCCGTTGCTCACAGACTTTGCCAGCAAATAGCACCCGATGTGATACGGCATTTCGTTGAACAAAAAGACTACTTGCTGGTATTTCTCGACGGTACTGAGATCGAAGTGACAGGGCGCAACTTTGAACAGGCTGATATTGGCTACAGTGGCAATAGACAGCAGTGGCTCCACAATATTTTCATTGGCCATCTGTGGGTCAGTGGTCGTTTAAATCCCGGAGCCAGTGACGTTTGTATTGGCTGGAAAGAGCAGCTCAAAATGACGTTTCTCCATTAATTGAGCAAGGGACTCCTGTTTGGGCTCGGATGGACAACGCTTACTACAGAAAAAATGTGCAAACAGCCTGTTTTGGAAAATCTGCAAGAGCTATATGGGGCTACAGGCTGCATGGGGCTACAGGCTGCTGTTTTTAAGTGTTTGAGGGTTTTCGGACAGGCACTACGTAACCCGCCATCACAAACAGGCGGGGTGCGCGAACAGAAGACGGGCTTCCACTATTTACAGAATCACTCAGCCATGAAGCACGGCGACCAGAAATTGACCTACATCAAAAAACAGAATTTTCCGTTCGCTGGCGAAAATTTACATGACATAGATCAACATATAACCAACCCTATGAAGTGTGATAATGTGCCAGCTATTACGAGGTTTCATGGAGTTACTCTTAATGCACAAAAGTTCTAAACGCCTGCCGTCTATGTTGCAGGTTTTTCTGGTACTGGGTACATTCCTGGCACTGGCTTTTTCATTCACAGCCAAACTGGACCTGCCTATTCAGCTGGCGTTGTGTGTTGGCTGGTTCCTGGCAATGGGTCTGGGTGTCAAACTGGGTCACAGCTATAAGGATCTGGAAGCCGCTGCAGCGGAAGGCATCTATAAAGGCATGGGCGCTATTCTGATTCTGCTGGCTGTTGGTGCTCTGGTGGGCACCTGGATTGCCGGCGGTATTGTACCCAGCATTATCTATTATGGACTGATGTCTATTCATCCATCCATCTTCCTGCTGGCGACACTGGTCATCTGCTCCATGACGGCTCTGGCGACCGGTACCTCCTGGGGTGCTGCCGGTACCGCCGGTATTGCCATGATGGGTATTGGTCAGGGTCTGGGGGTTCCGGCACCCGTCACCGCAGGTGCCATCCTGTCAGGCGTGTACTTTGGTGACAAACTGTCGCCTCTGTCTGACTCTGTTATTCTGGCTTCTTCCATGTCTGACGTTGAAATCGTCGATCACATCAAAGGCATGCTCCCAATCAGTCTGACCGCTTATATCCTGACAGCCATTGCCTTCACCGTTTACGGCTTCCAGTTCAGCGGTAACGCTGATATGGCTCAGGTTCAGGCGGTTATGGAAGTGATGGAATCTCACTTCAATATTTCTCCGATGGCGTTTATACCTGTGGCGGCAGTTCTGTTTATGCTGTCCCGCAAGATGCCCTCTTACCCGGTCATCATGTTTGGTTCTGTTCTGGGTATGCTGTGGGCCATCCTGTTTCAGGATCGTGCCCCGGTTGAAGCACTGAGCAGCATGTGGGCACCACTGACCATGGAGTCCGGCAATGCGTTTATCGACAACATTCTGAACCGTGGTGGTATGTCTAACATGCTGGGCTCTGTGGCCGTAATTATCTTCGGTCTGGGCTTTGGTGGCCTGCTGGATAAAGTGGGCATTCTGGAGACCGTTGCCAAACAGTACGAAAACCGCATCACCAACGAAGGCAACCTGACCGCTTACACCGTCGTAACCGCCTTCTTTGCCAATGTATTCGGCAGTGCCATGTACGTCTCCCTGATCCTGACCCCCAAGATCATGTCCGGCAGTTACGACCGCATGAACGTAGACCGTCGTATGCTCTCCCGCTCTGCGGAATTCGGCGGAACGCTGACATCAGGTATGGTACCATGGAGTGATAATGGTATTTTCATGGCAGGCCTGCTGGGCGTTTCCACTTTTGAGTACGTTCCCTACATGTGGATGAGTTTTGCCGGCATCGCCCTGGTAATTGGCTTTGCGTATCTGGGTAAATTCCGTCCTGACGACAATAAGTACGTCAAGTCTGCACAACTGCAGCCTGTCTGAACACTGGACTAATCAAACTGTTTAGTTATGCGCCCGGACTGTTCCGGGCGTTTTTCTAGAGAAATGATCATGAAAAAAATCTACGTTGCCTACACCGGCGGCACCATTGGTATGAAGCCTACGGACTCCGGCTACGCGCCAGCAGAAAACCTGATGGGTCTGCTGGAAGAAAAACTGCCTGTTAATGTTCGCACCAGCCTGCCTGATTTTGACCTGGGTGAATACGAGCAGCTGATTGACTCCAGCAATATCCGTCCAGACAACTGGAAACAGATCGCTCACGATATCGCCAGCAAATACGACCAA
Organism: Endozoicomonas gorgoniicola; assembly: GCF_025562715.2. Classification (NCBI taxonomy): domain Bacteria; kingdom Pseudomonadati; phylum Pseudomonadota; class Gammaproteobacteria; order Oceanospirillales; family Endozoicomonadaceae; genus Endozoicomonas; species Endozoicomonas gorgoniicola. The sequence continues at coordinate 1,157,093 of NZ_JAPFCC010000001.1, read as the reverse complement.
TACGACGGTTTTGTAGTACTGCACGGCACCGACACCATGGCTTACTCCTGTTCCATGATGTCCTTTATGCTGCGCAACCTGAGCAAGCCGGTTATTTTTACCGGTTCTCAGATTCCTCTGTGTGAAGCCCGCACTGACGGCCTGGAAAACCTGGTCGGAGCCCTGAGCCTGGCAGCCGATGAGCGTATTAAAGAGGTGTGTCTATACTTCAATGGTCGTCTGATGCGTGGCAACCGCTGCCGTAAACAGAATGCCTATTTGTTCGATGCGTTCGACACGCCAAACTACCCATGGCTGGGTCGCGCAGACATTAATATTGAGCTGGACGAATTCCTGCTGCACAAGCCGAAAGATGAGCCCAAGTTCCTCCTGAGCTGTGACTCTGAAACCCATGTCGGTATCCTGCAGCTATTCCCGGGCATTAATGCGGAATGGATTGAAAGCATTCTGCAACAGCCAATGAAAGCTTTTATCATGCGTACTTACGGTACCGGCAACGGCCCGGATGGTGACCAGGCTTTCCTGCATGCCCTGAAGAAAGCGACAGATGCAGGCAAGCTGATTATTAACCTGAGCCAGTGCCACCGAGGTACTGTGCATCAGGGCAGTTACGCAGCCGGTTCCGCACTGGCCAATGCCGGTGTAGTGGGCGGACTGGACACCACCACCGAAGCCATGTTCTGTAAGCTGCACCATCTGTTCTCTAACGGTCTGACCGTGGAGCAGGTTAAAGAGCAACTGGGGCAAAGCCTGGCGGGTGAAGTAACGCTGCCATAAGCAAGGCATTAATCCTTTAAGCCTTTTGTACCTCTCCTGAGGAGATGACATTATCTTTTTACGCAGGCCGGGTCGAGCAGAACCCGACCCCAGCCTGCGTATCAGGCCACAATCGCATCCAGTGCTAATGTTGAGGGACAAAATGGAGATTATTTTCACATTCAATCCCCAGGCATCCGTTTATTCCCGCTGGCGCAAAAGAGTCGTTGCCGGCAGAACCATAATGGAGGCAAGCTATAACAAAAAAACGGCCGGGTTATGTCTGGGGGCCGCAATAACCTGGCTAAAAAAGAGCATCGCTTCCGGGGGGACAGGGGTGTTAAGTGCCGATGAGCTGGGCTCTGTTCACGAGATGGCAATCATCCAGTCGGCCTGCGACATACTCCCGATACCCGAGGGAGCCGTGCGATCTGATACTATTACCCCCATACTCCAACATATGCATCTGGATTCCCGGGAGTCCATGCGAGGCTTCGGGTGCTTCAATGTTCAAAGCATCTATGAATGGGTCTCACGTGAGCCCTGTCACTGCCTGTTCGTATTCGATAAAATACAAGATTCAGGATCTCTTTCCGGGCATGCTATTGGCCTGCGGTATGATGGCAGGGTGACGCAGATATTTGATACTCACTACGGGCTAACCCAGCAAGCGAACAAGGATCAGTTTATGCTGGGTCTGTACATAACAGCCATTTTTAATCATGCCCAATGTGTCGGGGAAGAGTGGGCTGTTTTCAAAGTATGTTCCGCTGATGATTAAGTACCCGGTCGCTCCTTCAGAAAACTGAAGAAGCGCTTTCCATACGTCCCGGGTTATTTATTAATATACGACATCAGGCAAACGCCAGTTCACCGGGCTGATCCCGCAGGATTTCAGGTAATCATTGGCTCTGGAGAACGGCTTACTGCCAAAAAAGCCACGGTAAGCCGACAGAGGTGACGGATGCACCGACTTGATCACACAATGCTTTGAAGCATCAATAAAGCGTCCTTTGCGCTGGGCATAACTTCCCCAAAGAATAAACACGATGTTTTCACGTTTTTCATTCAGTTCAGCAATAATGCGATCCGTAAACTCTTCCCAGCCTCGTCCCTGGTGCGACGCCGCCTGTTTATGCTGAACGGTCAGAACACTGTTTAACAGCAGAACACCCTGCTGAGCCCAGTGCTCCAGAAAACCATGTCGGGCAGGCTCAATACCCAGATCACTGTGCAGCTCTTTGTACATGTTCACCAGAGACGGTGGAATGGCTATATCGGGTCGAACTGAAAACGACAGTCCATGTGCCTGCCCCGGACCGTGGTAAGGGTCCTGCCCCAGTATTACCACCTTCACCTGGTCGAAAGGCGTCAGGTTCAGGGCATTAAAATATTCATTACCGCTTGGATAAATCGTTTTGCCAGCCGCTTTTTCAGCCAGCAAAAAGGCTCTGAGGGTCTGAATGTAGTCTTTATCAAACTCGTCCTGCAGATGAGCCTTCCATGTAGGCTCAAGCCTGACTTCGCGCATGTACCTTCTCCCGGGGCAGCAGGATTAACCAGCCAGCCACTTATCAAAAAATCAGACGGGATTATAAAAGCAATGCACGGATTCGACCATTAACAACCCCATTCTGTGGCCGACAAACTCTTTTGATTACCCAAAGGAGCTACCATGAAACGCGCTCTACTCCGCCATTTGCTGATTATCACCTGCTTTATCGCATCACCTCTGTTTGCCACAGGCAGCGTCGAGCGTCGCATGGCCATTGAAGTCGGCTCAAGCGCCATCAAGTACGCTATTGCGGACGTAAACAGCAATACTGACACTATTCTGGAGATCAAAGATCAGGACAGTATCGCCTTCCGCTTACATGACAATGTGCTGAATAATGACCGGCGCATCATCGACAAGGCCGCCCTTGGTGCCATGTCAGATATATTTCTGAGACTGAAAGATAAAGCCAGCTATTACCACACCGCTCATATCAAGGTGGTTGCAACAGAAGCCATCAGAATTGCCAGCAACAAGGTAGAAGTTCAGTCAGCCCTGCAGGGTAAAACCGGTCTGGTTATACAGATATTGACGCAGGATGATGAAGACCAGATGGACTATTTCACCGCACTGCGTGCCAGCAAAAAGCCCGGCAACCCCGTCGTCTGGGATATTGGTAATAACAGCTACCAGCTGATTGCAGACGATCCGGCCGCTGAGACTCTGGCTTACAAGGGGGATACTGGTTCCCGGTCATTTTTCCGCTACCTGCTGGAAGTCGTTCAGGGGAAGGACTTCCAGAAAGACGACAACCTCCACCCATTAACCGGCGATCAGTTTGAAGAAGGAATAAGGTTTGCTCATCATCTGGCGGAAAAGGTTCCGAAACTGGTTCGCTCACAAATCACCCGAAATAAGGGAGAAGTCGTGGCAATTGGCAGCTTGTTCCAGTACAGCCTGCTGGAGGCAGTGAAAACGGAACCAGAGCAATTGCTGATCACACAGCATGAGGTGAAGCAATTTATTGATCGCTCCCTGAATCGCGAACAGACTGAGCAACACCCGCTGGATAAAGAGCAACAGCTGAACCGGCTGGGCTACCATCAACATCGGGGGTTCTCTCACCTGACGCTGTCAAACGCCGTTCTGGTTTACGGCTTTATGCAGGAGCTGGGCATTCTCAGTCTGGAAGTCGCTGACAGAACCAGCACAGACAGCATTCTTGAATTCAGCCCATTCTGGCAATAGTCAGACTAACCCACTAGGGGTTAAGCATCAGGCTGATCTGACGCATTAACCGACTGCGAATCAGACTGGTGTCCGGCTCGTCACCGGGTTGAACCATGCATTGATATTCGACCTGCATAATGACCGCTGAAAAGAGCTGGGCATCAATATCAGGCTGCTCTGAACCCATACGGTAGAAAAAGCTTTCCACACTGTTTAACAGGTAAGACTGGTGATTAAATGCCACAGGGCGAAGATTTTCATTACGCAGGCATTCAAGCTGAAACGAGCGCTCTGCAATCAGATAATCCCGGTGTTCCTTCAGCTGCGTGACAATATAATGCACCGCCAGGTCTACCATCCTCTCTACAAACACCAGCCTGACCTCCTGACTGAGACTGGCTGAATCCTGCCCATCCAGCAATGCCAGGGCTTCCTGCAGTTTTGAGTCAGATTCTTCCCAGAACGCCTTGAATTTTTCCGCCCCCATTTCCACAAACAGCGTGAAGGTGTCTGTAATAAGGTCTGAAATATCCTTGAAATAATAAGTGGTTGCAGACAGTGGAACCTCGGCTTCTTTGGCAACCGCGCGATGGCGGACGCCTCTGACACCATCTCGCACAACAATGCGCAATGCCGCTTCAAGTATAATGCGACGTCGCTGCTCACTGTTGGCACGACTGGTTTTTCGTCCCTGATACTTCAGGGCTTCATTTCCATTTGACGATCCGCTGGAGGAAGTTCCATTATCTTTACTGGCCTGAGAGAGAGAATCACTCACTACTTCACAGTTCGTTGCTTCCATGAGGAAATGCCTTATACCGTTTGCCTGTTAATCTTTTGTAATAAGCCCTCATCACTGCCAGGCGCTCGCTGACAACGGCTACATTGACTTATTGTTTGTCGCAATGCCCTCAATGCATTGCCGAAACTCTCCCGCAAAGACTACCTGAACACAGGCCTGCAAAGCCCTGTCGGGTGAGATGGTGAAGCAGTATAGAGTCTAACCGGCACTTATGCCCAAAGTTCGTGAAAAAGGCAGCCGCAGAATAGGGTTTCAAGGGCTTTGCGGCATTTACAGGCTCATAGACAGGGTTGTACAGCAGACAAAAGAAGAGGCGCAGCTGATCTGACTCGACCAGCTGCGCCGGAAGGCATTAAACCTGTGGACGCATATGCGGGAACAACAGCACATCCCGAATAGAAGGCGCGTCGGTAAACAGCATTACCAGACGGTCAATACCGATACCTTCACCAGCCGTTGGTGGCAGACCGTATTCCAGGGCATTGATGAAGTCTGCATCGTAATGCATGGCTTCATCATCTCCCGCGTCCTTCTCAGCCACCTGCTGGCGGAAGCGTTCAGCCTGGTCTTCCGCATCGTTCAACTCGGAGAAACCGTTGGCAATTTCACGACCACCCACGAAGAATTCAAAACGGTCACTGACAAACGGATCTTCATCGCTGCGACGAGCCAGCGGAGACACTTCAGTCGGATACTTCGTGATAAAGGTTGGGTCGATCAGCCGCTCTTCAACGGTCTCTTCGAAGATCTCAATCTGGATTTTGCCCAGACCCCAGATGTCTTTCACTTCGATACCCAGTTTCTTCGCCACGGCGGTCGCAGATTCGATATTGTCAATATCCGCCGCTTCCAGCTCAGGGTTATAGTGCAGGATGGACTCAAACACAGACATGCGGACAAATGGCTTGCCGAAGTCCAGTTCCGTACCCTGATACGTCACTTTGGTGCTACCGGTCACTTCTTCAGCCAGCAGGCGGAACAGGGTCTCGGTATGATCCATCATGTCAATGTAATCCGCATACGCCTGATAGAACTCAATCATGGTGAATTCCGGGTTATGGCGGGTAGACAGTCCTTCGTTACGGAAATTACGGTTAATTTCAAACACACGCTCGAAACCACCCACGACCAGACGCTTCAGGTACAGTTCCGGTGCAATACGCAGGAACATCTCCATATCCAGGGCATTGTGATGGGTCACAAACGGACGCGCTGTCGCACCACCCGGAATGGTCTGCAGCATCGGCGTTTCCACTTCCATATAGTCATTCTTATGGAAGTAGTCGCGGATCACCTGAATAATGCGGGAACGCACACGGAAGGCATCACGGGACTCATCGTTCATGATCAGGTCCACGTAACGCTGACGGTAACGCATTTCCGTATCAGTCAACCCCTTGTGCTTGTCAGGCAGTGGACGCAGGGACTTGGTCAGCAGTTCCACGCCTTCCATATCCACATACAGGTCGCCCTTACCGGATCGTTGTACAGTACCTTCGGCACCGATAATATCGCCCATATCCCAGGTTTTAACTTCTTTAAGGGTGCTCTTGTCCAGCACTTTACGGTTTACGTAAACCTGAATACGACCGGAAGCATCCTGAATCTCCATAAACGCGCCACGGTTCAGCATGATACGACCAGCAACCCTGACTTTGTGACCGGCTTCCAGCAGCTCTTCCTTACCGGCTTCTTTGAATTGCTCCTGCAAATCAGCCGCATAAGCGTCACGACGGAACTTGTTCGGGAAAGCGACCCGTTCAGCGCGGATAGCCGCCAGCTTTTCACGGCGCAGTGCAACCAGACGGTTCTCTTCCTGCGCATCAATCATTTGTTCTTCAGACATTGTTATTCCAAAAAAATCTTTTCAAAAACAGCCTTTTCAAAATGTCTTTCTAAAAAGGCTGTGATTAAAGACCCTGCTTAAGGCTGGCCTCGATAAACTTGTCCAGATCCCCGTCCAGTACAGCCTGGGTATTACGGGTCTCGACGTTAGTGCGCAAATCTTTGATACGCGAATCGTCCAGCACGTAGGAACGAATCTGGCTACCCCAGCCGATATCGGACTTACTGTCTTCCAGAGCCTGGGCATCAGCAGTACGCTTCTGCATCTCCAGCTCATACAGCTTTGCTTTCAGCTGCTGCATGGCCTTGTCCTTGTTCTGATGCTGGGAGCGCTGGTTCTGACACTGCACCACGATGCCGGTCGGCTCATGGGTAATACGCACCGCAGAGTCGGTGGTGTTTACGTGCTGACCACCCGCACCACTGGAACGGTAGGTGTCGATTCGCAGGTCGGCCGGATTGATCTCAATCTCAACATTGTCATCAATCTCCGGAGAAACAAACACCGAAGAGAAGGAGGTGTGACGACGGTTGCCGGAGTCGAATGGAGACTTACGAACCAGACGATGAACACCGGTCTCTGTGCGCAGCCAGCCGAAAGCGTACTCGCCGGAGAACTGCACCGTTGCGGACTTAATGCCTGCCACATCACCGGCTGACACTTCAATGATCTCGGTCTTGAAGCCTTTCTGTTCGCCCCAGCGAAGATACATACGCAGCATAATGTTGGCCCAGTCCTGAGCCTCAGTACCACCGGAGCCAGACTGGATATCGAGGTAAGCGTTGTTCGGGTCCATTTCACCGGCGAACATTCGCTTGAATTCCAGAATCTCAAGCTTCTGAGTCAGCTCATCCAGCTCTTCCACCACACTGTCAACGCCGTCTTCGTCCTGCTCTTCCACAGACATATCAAGCAATTCAGCGGAGTCTTCCAGGCCGGAAGTCATGGTGTCGATGGTGGAGACTATGCCTTCCAGTATGGAACGCTCTTTACCAAGAGCCTGGGCTCGCTCCGGTTCGTTCCACACGTCCGGATCTTCCAGTTCCCGCTCTACTTCCTGTAACCGTTCGCTCTTGTGAGCGTAGTCAAAGATACCCCCTAAGCACGTCCGTACGTGCCGTCAGGTCTTTAATACGTTCCTTGATCGGATTAACTTCAAGCATGACTCTCTCGCTCGGTAAATCGCTCTACTGGATAGTTCTTATCGGTCTGCAGCAGGTTGGGTACCCACTGACCAACAAAATAGAAAAGTTAGCCGCCTATTGTAACTGATGCGATCGGGACTGGGAATCACGGATCTCCCCACAAGCAACTGATAATCAGTGTTTTTTCCATTACCCGATAAATCCATCACCCAATCCGCCGGGTAATGAAAGCCTGAACAAAACAGCCATGAGCGGAAAATACACACTGAATACCCATTGCGATGGAACCTTTCAGGCGCAGCAGTGTCAAACCCGGTGCATAAGAAGCAACAATATGAGAACTAACAACAAGAGGCGTTCACAATGAAGATGAAAAAACTGGCGGCTTTCGCCCTTCTGCTACCCCTTTCTACCATCAGTCTGGCAGCCTTTGCCGGAGACGATGAACAGGCTGACGAAAAAAAAGAAGGCCAGTGGGTAACGAACCTTGAATGGACCCTGGCTCATAATGACAATCAGACAGAAGATCAGGAAGAGGCTGATCAGCCAGAATCTTCTGAATTTACACTGTCAGAAAATGACAGTACTGAAGAGACTGAAGAGAGTTCAACGGAAGAGAAGCATGGCTGACTCTCGTAGCTGAATCTCGTAGCTGACTCTCGTAGCTGGATCTATAGCTTCTAAAAAGCAGGCGGTTTATTCACAATTTATGGCCGCCCTGTTTTTTCCTTTTTATTCAAATGGTTAGCAATTTCAGTTGGAAATGACAGCTTTTTGTCTGCTTTCTTTTTGTACACCCAAATCAAAATAAAACGTCAATATTGCCCATCTATACACAGGATTATCGCCTCTGCCATGAAAAATGCCTGATAGCCTCTTACTCTGAATAAAGGTAAGGACGCATTAATCAGGAGTTTTCCGTGAACGGGTTTGATCCAAAATCTTCAAACGTCAGTGGACAGTATCAGCAGCAGAACCAGCCTCAGACAGCTGACAACGCCCGCGAAATAAATATCGGGGGCAAAAAAGCCAGGGTCAGCAGCCCTAAACAATGGCTACGCAAGTTTATATCCATCCTCTTCAGTCCCAGTAAATGGGGGCGTTCATCCAAGGCGAGTACCACATCGCCGATTCGGCACACCCCTAAGCCTCAGGATCAGCCAGCAAAGGCTCCGGGAACCCCGATCAGGGAACGCACTGTCTCAGCAGCAGAAGCCGACGATATTGCATCGTTCATAAACCGTCCCCTGCCACCGACACCTGACGAATCATCAAAGCCAGATGTACCACCCAGATCAGCCCAAGGGTCAAAGCCTCAGCCTGCACCCAGAACTCAGAAGCCAGAAACGCAGAACACAAAGCCTGCAAACCTGCCCCAACCTGACTCACTGAAAGCCTTTTCCAACCATTTTAAACAAGGCAACTATACGGGCTCAGATAAAAAAACTGACCAGAACGTAGTCAAACAGCACCTGCGTCATTTTGCCAAAGCTGACCTGCGACCTGTTAACAGCAACGAAGCCTATAAAAGCCTGCCTCCTGACTCAAAGAGACTGGTTCAGGAAGTTTATGCAGAAAAGAAAGTAACAGAAGATATTGGCAAATTACCGACAGGGTCAAAAGAGGAGCTTGCCGCACTTCGTAGCAAGCTGAGTAAAGCCTACAAAAATGAAACCAGTGATATTCTTGTGAAAGAATTTGATCGCCAGCAGTTTACTGCCAAATGCTCATCGGCTTACCTGGCAATTGATCAGACACCCCATGAGCTTCAGGAAGAAGCTATTGACTTTTCCTTCCCTAAAAGAGCTCCTACTGAAGAAGAGCTTGAAGTAAAGGAACATTTCAATAACCAGCGTGCGAAAAGCCCAAAGCTAACCAACACCTTTAAGAAAGAAACACCTGAAGGCAAGGCGTTTATCAGTCAGGCCATTCCTAAATACAGAGATATCCCCTGTGATATTGAAAGCTGCGCCGGAAGCAAAGAACACTATGTTCACGCCAACTATGTCAGATTGTCGGATAACCCTGCTGAGATACCAGACATCGCCTCTCAGGGTCCTACCGAAAAAAACATAGATCACTTTGCCCACATGATTAACGATACAGACTCCAGAGTGTCTGTTTGCCTGGTCAGTAAAAACGAACTGGACCCCGAAAAACTGAATCAGAAAAAATATACGGTGAGCCTGGGGCCTAAATGGGTTGGCGAAGAAAGAAACTACGACGGGGTTACCGTTAAGCTGGCAGATCAATATTTCGTAGATAACAACAAAGTCCGTATTGATAAGCTTGAAGTCAATGGTAAAGCCCATTTCCGTGTCTACGATACCGGCTGGGAAGACCACACTTCAGGAACACCCTCCAGACTGGCAGCCCTGTCAGTTCTGGTGGAACAGTTGAAGCATGAACCTGAACTCTCAGGCTCAGAAAATAGTCCAATGAATAGCCCAATGGTTGTTAACTGCAATGCGGGGGTTGGACGTACCGGCACTTTCATTACTCTCAGTAAAAGCACCCGGGCTTATTTGCAGGATGGCACTGTTAATAATAACCTTGACCCATCCCTTCACAAGGCAAGGGAAACCCGCAAAGCCTTTGTCCAGACGGCTGGACAGTACAACGCCCTGAAAGCCCTGCACAAGCAACTGCCTGCAGTACTCAACCCTCTGATTGAAGCAGCCGGACTGGAAATCAAAAATCCCCCGGACCAGAACGCCACGATCACAGAGATTGATGACACTTATGCAAATTTCGAAGCAGTACATCCAAAGTCGCAAGCTCCTGCACGGGAGTCCGGCCCAGTGTCAACGGCTAAAGAGTTTATGCAAAGGTTTGACTCCGGGCATTATAACGACCAGCCAGATTACTGGAATGCCGTCCAGCAGGATATCTCAACGATATACACTCCGGTTGAACTGAAAACCCTGACCAGCAACATCCGTGATTTCGCCAATTCCAATCCTGAGTACCAAGAGCAGGCAGACTATATGCTGTCTCTGGTTAACACACAGCTGAAAAGTGTTGCTGGTCCGGGTAGGTAGTAGTGTTGTAGATGATGGTCGCTTTTCTCTTCTACAACACAGCGTGTTCTACTTCCTGTTTAAACGGTGGCAGGGAATTCAGAATCATACGACCATAACGCTGGGTGACCACTCGCCGGTCCATCAGGGTAATACGCCCGGAATCCTGCTCTGTCCGCAACAGTCGGCCACAGGCCTGTACCAGCCTGATCGCCGCGTCTGGCACCGTTATTTCCATAAACGGGTTACGCCCCTGAGCTTCCAGCCAGTCAGCCAGTGCCGCTTCCACAGGGTCATCCGGTACCGCAAACGGAATTTTGGCAATGATGACATGCTCACAGTACTCACCGGGCAAATCGATCCCTTCTGCCAGACTGGCCAGACCAAACAGAATACTGGTTTTACCTTTATCAATGTTGTTACGATGCAGCTTCAACAGTTCCTGCCGGGAATAATCATCCTGCAACAGAATCTGGTCACGCAGATCCTGATCCAGTCCATAATAAACATCATTCATCTGCCGTCTGGAAGAAAACAGCACCAGTGAGCCTTTACTGCCTTCCAGCAGCTCTGGCAGCATTTCTACAATTTCGCCGGTATGGGCATCACTGTCACGGGGGTTAGACTCCATGGCGGGAATCACCAGCCTGGCGGCGGTTGCATGTTGAAAAGGGCTGGGGACAATGACGCATTTCGATTCAGAAGGAATGCCTGAGCGCATACGAAAACGGTTAAAGTTACCCAGAGCCGCCAGCGTTGCAGACGTAACGATCGAAGCATAACCGGGGTTCCACAAGGTCTGCCACAGCGTCATAGACGACAGAATAGGACTGCTGAACAGTTCCAGTTCTTCACCGAAAGAACCTTCCGTCCATTTCACCCAGCGCGCACTGGGAGGCTCCCCTTCAGGATCAGGCAGTGAGTAGGTCAGCCACAACTGGAACTGGCTCTCCATACGCATCTGCATGACACCAATTTCCGGATACAGCTGCTCAGCCTGCCAGCGGTCAATGCCCGGAACGTCACCATCCATGGCATCGTTCAGGTCTTTGGTGACCTTTTCCAGCATACCACTGCAACGGCTGAAGCCCGCCTTCAGCACTTCTGCCTGCTGACGAATGGCACCAGGCACCACCCCTTCGGGAAAACGGTACACGGCTACTGTCAAGTCACCCTGAACCCTGGGTTCGAAAGTGGCTTCTCTGAGCAACATTTGTCGTGCATGACCTAAAGCATTAACCAGCTGGTCAAACTCTGGCAGAAGTTTTTCCAGCCGCTCCCCAAGGTCACCCGGCAAGGCATTTTGTCCCAGCACCTTTTGCAGATGTTTGCCCGCTTTTTCCAGCCAGCTGGCTGTTCCTTTTAAGCGGCCATGGCAGGCAAAATGATCAATAGCCTTGTCCGGCAGATGATGACCTTCGTCAAAAATGTAAATACAGTCTTTCGGGTCAGGTAGAATCGCACCACCACCCAGGGCCAGATCTGCCAGCACCAGGTCATGGTTGGTCACCACCACATCCGCCTGCTCCAGGTCATTGCGGGCTTTATAGAACGGACACTGGTTAAAATAACCACAGCGTCTGCCACTGCACTGGGCGTGGTCGGTGGTAATCAACCGCCACTTCTGATCATCCAGAGCCTCTGGCCAGCTGTCCCGGTCGCCCTGCCACTTCGAAGCGGCAAACTCTTCCAACATGTGCTGATAGAGTTTCAATGCCGTTTCATCCTGTTGTCCGGAATGTCCGTCACCGGCAAACATATCCATCAGGGAAGCCACCGACTGTTCTTCCTGCAGCAGCCGGTCCAGTTTGCTCAGACAGGCATAGCGGCCACGCCCTTTCGCCAGGGTAAAGGAAAACTTCAAACCGGTTTTAAGAATAATATCCGGCAGGTCTTTGCTGATAATCTGTTCCTGCAGTGTTACGGTGGCAGTCGAGATGACCAGCCTTTTACCTGCCGCTTTTGCCATGGCCACCGCTGGAATGACATAACCAACGGTTTTACCGGTGCCGGTGCCGGCTTCAATAACAGTAACAGATGGATCTGACGTTCTGCGCCCCTCACCGTCGGTATTAACATCACCCAGAGCCCGGGCAATTTCAGCAATCATTTGCTTCTGCCCCGGACGAGCCTTGAGCTGCTTACTTTTCAAAAAAGCACTGTAAGCCGTCTGGATGGTTTTTTTCTGGGATTCTTCAAGCACTATCTTCTAGCTCACCCTTTCACTCGTCAGGAACAGCTGCTTCTGGCAGCTGTTTCGTTAACGTCATCAAATGAAAACCGCCAAAAACAATGATCAAAAGGCGATCTTTAACCGATAGAGGAGTTCCCATTGCTTAAAACACCATCCAAACAACCTTGAGCGAGAAAACGCCACTGTTCCAGCACATGAACAAACAGCACCAGAGGCAACAGCCTCAGCAAAACAGAGTAGAGAGGTTGGGCAAAGGGAATAAACAGGCTGATGACAAATTTCCCCGCTTTCACAATGGACTCCTGTTGGTCTTTTTCTGACAGGAAGTGTAACGAATTTACGCGGGAGTTTCCTGTTCGTGATTACATCAACTGTTCAGCCACAGCATTTTTTGAATTTTTTGCCGCTGCCACATAGACAGGAATCATTGCGCCCCGGCAGTTTTGCCGGAATATCCGGATAGATAAAGTACCAGCGCCCGTTCTCCCGGATAAAGTCTGATGTTTCATGGTGAGCAGATTCACCGGCTCCGTCTTTGTACCACGCCTTGAATTCAACGATGCCTTTGCTGTCTTCTGCTTGTCCGGCTTCGGTACGAACAACATCCAGTCGTGTCCACTGCGTCGCATCGACCCGGTTCATAATGCCCGATTTATCCAGCCCGTCGTGTTGACGGGGCCAGGTGGTTTCCTGCAGGTAAGCAACATTTTTGAGATAGTAGGCACAAAAACGGGACCGCATCAGCTTCTCTGCTGTAGGGGCGGGTTTCCCCGTATGAAACACTTCACAACAGTGCTGATAAGTCTGACCACTTCCGCACGGGCATAATGATTCGGAAGGTATGCTCTTCATTGACAGGTTCCTGAAAATCAATAACTCAAGCCCGGGGCTGGTTCCACAAACAGGTAGCCGGGTTTATAACAGCTGGCAGAATACCCATCCCCGGGGTGTTGCATACTACCCTTTTTCGCTTGTATCTTCTTCTTCTTCGACCAGTCGCAAGATCTTTTCCATATCACGTTTTATCATAATCGGGTAACAGAAGTCTTTATCCTGACTACCCGTTATTTCCAGAGCGGCACACTCAATAAAATCTTGTCCCGAACCTCTTCTGTCAATGAAATAGCCCTGGTGATCCTTTATTTCAGAGTTTGCTGGTGGCATGGTGAAAGCAATATCGGATAGAAGCATTCTGGCCTCTGCGATATTAGCCTTACTTGCGGAGGCAAAGTGCTTGACCCTCATCAACAATGTATCCGGGCTATAATTGCTGGAACCAACAGCATCTGTTGAATGCCAAAACTCGACCAGGGGCGACGCAGCCTTAGATTTACCCTCTACTTTGACATCTAACGAGACCCTTCTATGGGGTGGAATCATGCAAACAGCCACTACAAATTCTGGTGCAGGTCTTTGACCTCCGGGGGGTTTGGGTTGCGTTAATTTAATGGTGCAATGATTCACTGAAATAAAGCCATCAAACGATCCATGAATAACACAACCACACCCTTGTTTAAGTATAATTCTCTCATACCCTCTGGCTCGTAATTCAAATTTACTCAGAAAGTACTGTCGCCTGAACCGGTCTTCCCGAAACTGCTCTGAACGGTGAGTCTCAGCAACATCCCTCAATCCTTTGCTGTACTTTCTTCGGTCGTACCATGACGGCATGTCTTACTCCTCAAGGGCTAAAAGCCCTGTCGTAAAGGTAAAAAATGCTCCTTCGCCTTCATATATCGCTATTCATACCAGACGATTCAGAAATCTGACACTTTCACAACCTTATAAGAATAGATCCGTTTTCCCTCATAAGGGCACAGATTTAAAAACAAAAGGGTAGCTAAATGGTCTGAAACATTGCTACAAGGCAGTTTAATGAATAAAAAAAGTATGATATACAACTGGTGCCTTGTAATCAGGTTTCAGTTTCCCTGATGATACAAATGGAGTTTTGTGGCAAATAGCCATGAACAGGAAGTAGCAAAAACGACAATAACCACAACAGAGAATAGCCAATGACATTACTAAAAAAATTAAGTATGGCCATTTTTGGAGCGAGCATAGCGGTTTCTTCAGTCAGCGCCAATGCTCAAACCGTTCAACAGCAGTTTGTCACCATCGGTACCGGCGGGGTAACCGGAGTTTACTACCCGACCGGTGGCGCCATCTGCCGGCTGGTTAACAGAACCCGCAAAGATACTGGTATTCGCTGTTCTGTTGAGTCTACCGGTGGTTCCAGCTACAACCTGAACACCATTCGTGCAGGTGACATGGACATGGGTATTGTTCAGTCCGACTGGCAATATCATGCCACCAACGGCACCAGCAAATTTGAGTCCAATGGCCCGGATAAAGAGCTGCGGGCAGTCTTCTCCCTGCACCCGGAAGCCTTCACTGTCCTTGCCCGTAAAGACGCCAACATCAAGACGTTTGATGACCTGAAAGGCAAGCGGGTCAATATTGGCAACCCGGGTTCCGGCCAGCGCGGCACCATGGAGCAAATAATGGCCGCCAAAGGGTGGACCACCAAAGCCTTTTCACTGACCTCTGAACTCAAGTCCTCTGAACAGGCCAAAGCCCTGTGTGACAACAAGATTGATGCGTTTGTGTTCACCGCAGGCCATCCCAGTGGTTCCCTGAAAGAAGCCACGACCTCTTGTGACACCAACCTTGTCACCGTCACTGGCCCAGCCGTTGAAAAACTGCTCAGCGAAAACCCTTATTACCGTACCGCTACCATTCCCGGTGGCATGTACCGTGGTAACGACGTCGATGTACAGACCTTTGGTGTTGCCGCTACTTTTGTTGCCTCAACCCGTTTGAGCGATGAAACCGTTTATCAGGTGACCAAATCCGTGTTCGAAGACCTGTCCACCTTCAAGCAGATGCACCAGGCATTTGGCACCCTGAAGAAGGAAGAGATGATCTCTGACGGCCTTTCCGCCCCTCTGCACGAAGGCGCAAAACGCTACTTTATGGAAGCAGGCCTGATCAAGAAGTAATTCTTGTCCGTCAATCATGCAATGGCAAAACCCGGTTAACCGGGTTTTGCTGCCGTTTGCGAGTATCTTCGGTTAACGTTCAGGTCAGGTATCCCCATGGAAGTCAACACGTCAAAAGAGGCGCTCAGGGAAGCACAGAAAATAGCCCGGCAGTCTGATCAGGGAGCACGTAGCCCGGTCGGTCTTACTGGTCGGCTAATCCTTGCTGTTACACTCTGCTGGTCTCTGTTTCAACTCTGGTATGCATCACCACTGCCTTTTATTTTCAAAGCCGGTATTTTCAATGACACTCAGGCGCGTGCCATTCATTTGAGCTTTGCCGTTTTTCTTGCCTTTATGGCATTCCCTGCACGTCGTAAGTCGTATAGGAATCACATACCTTTTTACGACTGGATCATGGCGCTACTGGCCAGTTTCAGTTCGGCCTATCTGTATCTGTTCAGCACCGAGCTGGCTTATCGCTCCGGCGCACCAACAACCATGGATCTGTTTATCGCAGCTTCCGGCATTACTCTGCTACTGGAAGCCACCCGTCGTGCGTTAGGACCACCGTTGATGGTGGTCGCCCTGGTGTTTATTACCTATGCCTTTGCCGGCCCCTATATGCCGGACGTTATAGCCCATAAAGGCGCCAGTTTTAATAAAGCCATGTCCCACTTCTGGATCACCACTGAAGGGGTGTTCGGAGTTGCGCTGGGGGTATCCACTAACTTTGTCTTTATGTTTGTACTGTTTGGCGCACTGCTGGAAAGAGCCGGTGCCGGAAACTACTTCATTCAGGTAGCTTTCTCTCTGCTGGGCCACATGCGCGGGGGTCCTGCCAAGGCGGCAGTGGTGTCTTCTGGCCTGAGTGGTGTGGTGTCTGGTTCATCCATTGCTAACGTTGTCACCACCGGAACCTTTACCATTCCATTGATGAAACGGGTGGGCTTCCCTCCTCATAAAGCCGGGGCCATAGAAGTCGCCGCCTCCACCAATGGTCAGCTGACTCCACCCATTATGGGGGCTGCTGCCTTTCTCATGGTGGAGTATGTCGGAATTTCCTATCTGGAAGTAATCAAGGCGGCATTGCTGCCCGCCATTATCTCCTACATTGCCCTGTTCTATATCGTTCACCTTGAAGCGGTTAAAGCCGGAATGGAAGGTTTGCCACGCAGGCACACCCGCACCAAACTACAGGCATTGCTGTCGTTTACCGGAACCTTTGCCGGGCTTTGCATTATGGGGGCTGCCGTCTATTACAGTATTGGCTGGACCCGAAGCTATATGGGCGACTATGCCCAGTACATTATTGGTAGTGCCTTGCTGATGAGCTACGTGGGTCTTGTGAAGCTTGCCTCGCTGCAACCGGACCTGCCTGAAGATACTGAAGCCACGCTCAGCCATACGCCCGAGCCCGGCCCGACACTGAAACGCGGTCTTTATTATTTATTGCCCATTGTCGTACTGCTCTGGTGCCTGACTGTTGAACGCTTCTCTCCGGGACTGTCTGCATTCTGGTCAACCCTGGTCATGATTGTGATCACCCTGACCCATAAACCCCTGCTCTCCCTATTTCGTAAACAACCTGACGTCAGTGAAATCAGGCAAGGCTGGTTCGATATGCTCAATGGCCTGTTAGGTGGCGCACGCAATATGATTGGCATCGGTGTCGCCACCGCTACCGCCGGTATTGTTGTGGGTGCCGTTACCCTGACGGGTATCGGGCTGGTGATGACCGAGTTTGTGGAATGGATTTCCGGCGGCAATATCATCCTTATGCTGGTGTTCACTGCGGTGATTTGTCTGGTGCTGGGCATGGGACTGCCAACCACCGCCAACTACATTGTTGTTTCGACCCTGATGACACCGGTCATTGTTACCCTGGGAGCCCAGTCCGGACTGATCGTCCCACTGATCGCCGTACACCTGTTTGTCTTCTACTTTGGCATTCTGGCGGATGATACGCCTCCGGTAGGGCTGGCTGCGTTTGCTGCCGCAGCGATCGCCCGTTCCGACCCGATCCGGACCGGTATTCAGGGTTTCACCTACGATATCCGTACCGCAGTTCTGCCGTTTATGTTTATCTTTAACACCGAACTGTTACTGATTGGTGTGACTAGCTGGCTGCAACTGGTTCTGGTGGTATCAGGCGCCCTGGTTGCCATGCTGGTTTTTGCGACGGCTACCCAGGGTTACTGGCTAACCAAAACCCGCTGGTATGAGACCATTGGTTTATTGTTGATCGCCTTTACCCTGTTCCGTCCCGGTTTCTGGTGGGATCAGATTTATGATCCTTATGAAACCTTTGAAGGTGAGCAGATTATTGCCGGGCTGGAGAAAGCACCACTGGATGACGAAATCCGACTCTGGGTGTCCGGAGAAAATCTCGATGGCAGAATGGTCAGCAAACTCAGTATTCTACCCACGGGTTCTGAAACAGGTGCGGAGCAACAACTCAGCTTTATGGGCCTGCAAACTTATCAGTCTGACGGCGAACTCAAGGTGGATATGATCCGCTTTGACAGCCCGGCAGAATCCGCCGGTATTGATTTTGACTGGAGCCTTAATCGTCTGGAAATTCCGGTGGAACGACCACCCAGAGAATTGATCTGGATTCCGGCCCTGTTGCTGCTTGGGTTGATTTTTCTAGGGCAGCGTCGACGTAGTCAACTGGCCAAGCCGGTTGCAGTTAGCTAACTGCCTGAATATCCGTAGAGTGGCTGTTTATACAGCCACTTTTTGAACAGTAGTCTCCTGTCTGACATAGAGTCACATAAGTGATTTGGTTATCAAGCTCATGCCTACTCGGAAACTCAGTGATAGTTTCCAGGTTTTTATTCTCTTTCATAATTTAAACGGCTCCCGAATTCCAAATTATCATTGCAACAGAGTTCTGTTTGCAAACCCGGTCATGATGAAGAAGGCAGAAGATTGAAAATGTACTATTTTTAACAACCGCCTGTTGCTTGCCTCAGGTTAAAACTACGCCCTCTCAGACGTGACCGGCAACCAACGGAAAGCAACTGAATTATTTTTTTGAGCCGAATAGTCACAATCAAGGAGAAATATTTTGCATTTAACAGCAAAAAAACTATCAACCTGGTTGATATTGGGACAGCTTTTTTTAGCTTTTCCACTGTATGCAGGTAAAAAAATAAACTTATCGATAAACTCTCAAACTTCAACAGCTTCCCCCCAAAATTCTACACAGTCCACCAATACCTCTGAAGAAAACCCTGCCTTGAGTGTTTCAGTTTCTTCAACGTCCAATGGTGAAGATTCTCCGGAATCTGATAACAAAGTTGAGCAACTCAGTGAGTTTATGGAGAGATTAAGAACAGATATTTTAAATGATTTTGAATGCATTAGCACTGGACAATCAGTGGCTAATCCTGACATTGACCTTTCAGTTTATAGTAATTTAGTAAGACAACGACTTGCTGAAGTAAACAGGCTGTCAGTTTTTGAGGTAACCGTACAACGTTCTTCCGTACAATCTTCTTCCTCCACATCCATTCAATCAAACGAGTCAAGCCAAGAATTTAATGATAATTCTTCACGTAAGACTCTTCTCAAGATACAAGGAGATATTACTGCACAAAAGAATGACTTATCTAAAGCTCTCAATAAGGGGTTAAATCAATTCTATGACTCATTACTCCCATTTTTTACCTCTGATTCGAACACTGGGAATGCACATTTTATATTTTTATTTTGGATAGACGAAAATAATGCGCTTAATCTATTCAGACAAAGTAGTTCGTCTCGAACATCAACAGCTCCGCTACAAGCATTAACAGAACCATTCCAACAATCGTTGCAACCCTTCACCTATTTTAATTGGAATTCTGGATGCTCACTACAGTAAACAGACCATTACCACACCTCCGTGCGAGGTCATTTTGACATTGAGCGATAAAAGCCATCGCTTTTATCAGAACCGATGGCTTCTGGAAAAGAATTTATTCTGTCGCTTCTTTCAATTCCCTGTCTTTTTCACCACTGTCGTCTTTTTCAAACTCTCTGACTCGTTTGGTGACGACTTTACCCAGTATCAGCAAACCAATCAGGTTAGGCAGAACCATCATTCCGTTAAACATATCCGCCAGCTCCCAGACCAGCTCCACTTTCAGCATACAGCCCAGCAAAACAAACAGCATCACCAGCCAGCCATAAACGCTGACCGCTTTATCACTGCGGAACAGATAGCGAATATTTGCTTCGCCAAAGAAATACCAGCCAACAATGGTTGAGAATGCGAAGAAGAGCAATGCAACGGCGATAAATACACCACCAAAGCTGCCCATACTGGCACTGAAAGCACTCTGGGTCAGGGCAATACCGGTCATGGTGCCATCAACAGGTACGGTCAGAATAACCAGGGCAGTGATAGTCAGGATGATAAACGTATCAAAGAACACCCCGAACATAGCGACCGCACCCTGCTCAGCCGGGTGCTTTACCTTCGCGACAGCATGAGCATGAGGCGTAGAACCCATACCCGCTTCATTGGAAAAAAGACCACGCGCAACACCATAACGAACCGCTTCTTTAATAGTTGCGCCCAGAACACCACCCGTAGCAGCCATAGGGTCAAAGGCACCAATAAAAATCATTTTCAGTCCGGCAACTACCGCAGGCAGGTTGGTCACCAGAATCCACAGTGAACCGATGATATAACCGTCATTCAGCACTTAATCTGAGAATTTCCTAAAACCATCTAAAATGTAAAAAATTTTCAGACTGAGCATATGCCATGCAACCTCATCAATTTCACATTCAACGCATCGACCATACGGGGTTGGTGGCCGGTATGTGCAAAGAGCTCGGGATCGCTAACCTCTTGGATTCTCTGGTTCCCAACCAATCTGAAACCAGAAAGATTTCCTTCGGAGAAACCGTTGTCTCAATGCTGCTTAACGGACTGGGCTTCACTGCTCGCACACTCCACATGTTCCCTGAGTTTCACGCCGACAAACCACTGGATAAACTTATTCGGCCGGGTATAGAGCCGGAACATATCAACGAAAGTGTACTCGGCAGAGCCTTGGATCAAATTTTTGAACTGGGTGTAAGTGAGGTCTATTTATCACTGGCTGTCAAGGCCGTTAATGTCTTGAAACTGCCGTGTAATGCTCTGAATCTTGATTCAACCAGCTTTCATGTGGACGGTCGTTATAACAGTGAGTCTGAAGTCGATGAAGAAGATCTGAACTGCATTAAAATCTGTCGTGGATACAGCAGAGATCACCGACCTGAATTAAATCAGGCGATACTGCTCCTAATGACTGAAAATCAGGCGGGTATTCCCGTATTCATGGCCGCATCCAGTGGCAATATAAACGACAACACTAATTTTAAAAAAGTCATCAGCAAGCATTTGAAATGCTACAAAGAGGCGCTGAATAATCGTTACCTGATCGGCGATGCTGCACTTTATACAACAGACAATGTACAGATATTGCATCAGCAAAAGCAACAGTTCATCACCCGGGTTCCGGCTAAAATAAAATCCGCAAGAGAGCTTGTGGACAGTGTCGCTTCTTGTGCGATGACACCGGTTGAAGATGCCGAAGGTTATGAGAGCTGCGAAGTACTGTCCGACTATGCGGATGTATCTCAACGGTGGGTTCTGATTCGCAGTGAACAGGCTCGGAAAAGCGAACAGAAAACACTGCTCAAAAAACTGTTGAAAAAGTCAGAAAAAGAAGCGGAAGCACTGACCAGCAAGCTGGCGAAGAAACCGTTCAAGTGTGAAACGGACGCATTGCGTGCGTTCAATGAGTGGCAATCAAAAAGCAATTATTGTCAGGCAGAACCTGTAATTACGACAAAACCATGCTATACCAAAGTGGGACGTCCGGAGAAAGACAGCAAACCAGATAGCGTGGAGTATTATGTCAGCGGTCATCCTTGGGTATCCGTTGACTGTCGTAAAGTAGCAGAGGCTTCCCTGGGGTGCTTTGTGTTGGCAACAAATGATCTGGACAGGAGCCGGCTAAGTTCAGCAGAAGTGTTGAGCACTTATAAATCACAGCAGTCGGTGGAGCGTGGATTTCGGTTTCTTAAAAGCCCTGAATTTCTGGTCTCCTCGCTGTTTTTAAAGAAGCCGGAACGTATAGAAGCGTTGCTTATGGTGATGACGCTTTGCCTGTTAGTCTACGCAGCGATACAGCATCGAATCAGGCATGAATTAAAGCGTCAGAGTAGGTTCTTTCCGGATATGAAGCGAAAGCCCTATCAGAATCCGACTGCACGCTGGGTATTTTTTTGCTTTCAGGGAATTAATGTTTTATTGGTCGATGGTCATGAAAAACATGTCGTTGGCTTGCAGGAGAGGCAATTAACCATCATTTCAATTCTTGGTCGACCGTACCAAGAGATTTATTCCTGATATAGGTGCTGAATGACGGATATAAAGGATGGCCATAAACGGCACAACCCGACTGGTAAACGCTGCAATACTGCTGACACCACCCCGGAAGATCAGGCCTGACATAATAGCGACCACAACACCCGTAGCGACAGGAGGGATAGAAAATGCATTATTAAAGGCTGCACCAATGGAGTTGGCCTGAACCATATTGCCTATAAAGCCCAGGGCAATAACAATGGACACCGCAAAAAAAACCGCAAGGAATTTCGAGCCAACACCTTTACTGAGGTAAAAGGCAGGACCGCCCCGTACCTGACCATTGATGTCTTCTTTATATTCCTGCGCCAGGACAGCTTCTGCAAACACCGTCCCCATACCAAAGAATGCCGTCACCCACATCCAGAAAATGGCACCGGGGCCGCCCGCCGCTATGGCTGTTGCAGCACCAGCAAGGTTACCTGTACCGACCTGAGCAGCGACCGCTGTCGTTAAAGACTGAAAAGACGACATTCCCTGACCATCTGCTTTAGAACCGTCGCCTTTGCCAAAAGTATATTGAATGGATTTTTTAAACCAGCGAACCTGAATAAAATTCAGCTTAATAGAAAACCAGATTCCCGTACCTGCCAGCAGAAAAATCAGCAGATACCCCCAGAGAATACCGTTCACCCAACTAACGGCGCCCATAATAGAATCCATGATTCATTACCCTTACTTTTCTTTTCTGTTTTAATCAATGAGTGGAAATAGAAACCGTCGGTAGAGACGCCTGTGAAAGGAGCCTGCCGGACAGGTTAATCGTTTTATTTTCGGATGGAGCAGGTCAGGTTTCTGATAAACCCAAACCGCTGGTGATTATTGGAATTGTTCGGCTATTCTCACTACCCATGCTGCTACTCCTCCAGCAGAGTTACGCCTGTATGCGCAAGTATTTTTATTTGTCTGGTTATTTAACTTGTTAAGTTTGTGAAGGTACTGTGAAGGTATTGTGAAGCATTCTGCCAATACGTTTACTGACCGGAGTCAAATGCTTTATCAGGAGCCTGTCGCTTTAATGCAAATATTGTGCTTTTGTCCGATACCCACTGACATAGAAAAACGATACGTCAGCATGAAGTCGGGGCGCTTTAACCAGATACATAGAAAAAGAACATCAGGAAATGGGAGCTATCGGTTCTGCTCTCCCGGTTGCACCTGTTGCCCAACCGGTAACATCTTATCTGCAACCAGCAGGAGCCGGCATTGATTTTGACTGGACCCTTAACCGTCTGGAAATTCCGGTCGAACGTCCACCCAGGCAACTGATCTGGATTCCTGCCCTGTTGCTGCTTGGGTTGATTTTTCTGGGTCAGCGCCGGCGCAGTCAATTACCTGAGCCGGTTTCTGTTGCCTGACCCTGTTCAGCAATTTCCTGAGACTCATTTGATAGTGGTTACTGTAACAGTAGCCACTATGCTTCTTTTAAACTAAAAGCCTGCTTGCAATCGGATTGTAAGCTCTTCTAAATTTTCAGGTTTGATGATCCATCAATACTTGTATTGATCCTGAAGCGGAGGCAAAGATGCTATCCCTTGAGAACTTAACTCACCCCTCTAATGTTCTTGAACTGACGAATCCTAATAAATTTCTAAATACTACGAATATAGCCGGATCCTGCTATACCCATGGCAACTGGTGTTCCGATGATCCCTGGTCGGATGCTGTTTTGGTCGATGTTATGCCTTCCTATTTTTCTGGCTATGTTTTTCGTGGCGACGCCAGATCGCCAGATATTATTTTTGAGAAGGGTTTTACAGCGCAGCTAAGACGATTTGAAATGCAGCTGACAGGTAATGAGAAGGTACAGGCGATGAAAATGATTGGGTGAAAGTCTCATATTGACTGGTACTATCATTCTGTCTTCTGCGAAGGGAACGGGATGACATTATTTACTCCTGTTTTCGTAACCTTACAGCAATAAGTCACTGCCAGCAGCTTCCAACCATTGTCGAACAGCTTGCTCTGGATTAATGACCTAAGAGTCAGAATCCCTTGACCTCCCGGAAGTCGCCAACGCATGCCCGAGCACTTCATACGCCGCGTAACCAAGGTTTTGCAAGCAGCCTCAATGACTCCCGAACCTATCGGCAGATTCTGTGACAAGTGTTCAGCGTATTGCATACGAGCGCGATTGTTCCTGAAATATTCCAGCTCTGTTTTCAGCTTTGATCGTCGAGGATGTCGCTTGTACTGGTAGACCAGTGCCTTGATCACTCTCTCAACCCCTTCAAACTCTTCCTTTAGAATGTGGCGATAGGTGGTGAATTTTTCTTTGGATTTAGCACTGTTTTCTCCATAGGACAGATCAAATGCCTTCTTCAGGTGTTCTGCAGCATGGTAAAAGTCTACGATCTCGTGGCCTTCCGGGAGTTCATTGGCAAGGAAAGTCCAGTTGTCTTTCGCTCCGTCAGCCACTTTAACCAGAGTCAGGTCAGGCTTTTGCCGAAGGGCTTCATCCAGCAGTTCAGAGAGTGAGTTCTTCAAAGTTACTTTTTTACTTTCGGGCATACGCCCGATTCTGACTGTTGACAGGCGTTCACCCTGAGTATCGTAAAACGACAATGTTCCACAACTGGCCTCCTGACAACCGGCTGGACCACGGGTTCGCTTACCGTCACTTTTATTTTGTTCGCGTTTTTCCTTACGCTTGCCGTCTTTCATTGGCAGCATAACACCGTCGAGGGACGCTGCCACAGTCACCGCCTTTTCTGGAACTTTAACGCTTTCCCAGAGGATACCCTCAAAGGCTTCCCTGTTTGGCTCCCATTGATTGTTAAACTTCTTCGGGAGTCGAGCCAGAGAACTTTCCGAAGGCGACATATTGCCCATCAGATCAAGCAGGTTCTTCACGTCGCCCGGTGGCATTTGAGCGACCATCCAGACAGCTTGCTTTGCCGCCCTTGGTGTCCAGTATCCCTCGACAATACCCGCCCGGAGTTCCAGCGGGACGATGCAGCGATCCTGACCGTTGCGGTAGAGCGTTCGTGGAACTTTGATAGAACCGGCAACAGTCTGATAGGTTTCTGAACTTCGCAATACTCGATGGTAACAGGTGCCGTTGACTTCAATGACCGGGGTGTCAACATCAAGTCCGGATAAGTCTTCTTCCAGAACACCTCGCTCTGCCTGAGCAAAAATCTTGTGAACTTCACCTTCATAGTCTTCAAAGTGTTGAATGGGGTCGTACTGTTCGCGCAGAGCTGCCAGTTTATGATCAAGCTGCTGAATTGCATGACAGGAAAAATTGGCGACTTCAGTCAGTGGCTGACATACTTCCATCGGGGCGGCCTCTCACTAATATGGTGTCGTTTTATCAGTAAACATCATAGCGGTGTTTGGCCGTTACCCTTGCTGGGCAGGGAAATTTGTTGCTACTGCATACTTATTGGGCTGTAGACCCTGAAAAGAGAGTCAATATGAGACTTTCACCCAAATGATTGGTGCTAAACGGGGATCGACAGGAAAATTCGGTATATCAACAAGCATTTGTGCCAGTGCCTGTAGCCAGTACTCTTTTCAACCTTCAAAAGCTAATCGTTTTTTACCGAGCGACCGCTCAGGTTTCGTCTACCTTATCGACGCGACAGAATTTAAAGGTTTTGCCATACCTTCGTCCAACCCTTATGCCTCTATAGTTTTGAACAATCCCATCTTAAAAGATATTTATGAGATCAACTTTCCAAGCTATATTCCCGGGAACTACATCGTTGGTATAGTATGGGTGTTTGGCAACCAAAATGAGGGAATGATAAACTGCCGAGGCTATTGGCCTGCCATCGTCACTCGAATCTGGCTAGCTGTTAATCCAAATTATGAGAAGCTATTGATGCCGCAGGATAAAATCATCAAAGGAATGGAAGCTGCACAACTTGTGCTGGAACATTTCAATGAATAAAAGTCTCATACTACCCAAGTGCCAATTCTCTGTATCCCCTGAAGCATCAATTGAGGCAGACGAACAATCACTGGTTGAATGATCATTGCTAACAACTCCCTGAATTGCAAACTATCCGCCCTGTGCCGATATATCCAGACAGGGAAAATAATGATTCAACATGAACAATCCAATTAAAGCCAGGGACATTGTCGGTGCATTTACCTGGCAGAAGCTACAACAGAAAGACACATGGCTGGACAGTAAAAATGAAGTTAGCAGGCTATGGGGGTTACGTCGTCTGGTAAAACCCCTGCCTCTGCTGGGCAGGCTGGCAGAGCCAAAAGCCAGCCAGGCAACCATCAACCATATTAAACAGCAACTGCGTAACCGGAATATTTCTGAAACTGACATCAGACTGCTACTGAAGACGGCGAACATTATCAAACTGGGTTACAGCCGGGGTGTGCTGACCGAAAAGCCCTACAAAGCCATCAGTAAGGAAACCCTTGATGACCTGGTCACTGCCGCGAATAAAAGCAGTGGTGAGCTGCTGGAGCTGGCGGCCGACCAGAGTCGGGGCGCTTTAACCAGATATATAGAAAAAGAACATCAGGAAATGGGAGCTATCGGTTCTGCCCTGCCGGTTGCGCCTGCTACCCAACCGGTAACACCTTATCTGCAACCAGCAGGTACCAGAAAAAAGCACCGGCGCACCCCCATTACACGACCCACTATTACCGAAAGAGAGGTCGTGCCTGAGCAACCTGTCCACCAGCTGAGCCAGACAGAAACGCAAGCGACAACCGACGAGTTAACCCGAAACCTGCCACCCAAAGAGATCGAATTCAGACGCCTGTTTATGCAGCTGCGGCTTAAAGATGCCCGGTTAAAAGCAGAACATTTTCAACCTCTGGTGGATGGGGAGATTCTCCGGGCAGATAATCTTTATCGCAATAATGACAAAGCCATTGAACGGTTGACCCAACAGGCCTGCGAACACCTGGGGCTGACAAACCACTAAGGTTTCATGGCAGCAAATCTTCCCGGCTTACCATAATCCAGGAGTCGGACGGATCGTGATAACCCGGCCTGTAATCACGCTTTGGAGTTCCCTCCTCGTAACGGCAAAATGAGCAATGAATTCTGGGATATATGTGTCCTGTCTGGTAAAGCAATTTGAGTACTGTTTCAAGGCTGATCGAACAGAGTATCCTTGTTGGTGTTGTCAAAATATCAAACACCCGAAAAGGGTGATGACTCAGATCCGGGTCATCAAGGGGTCGGCTATTACGCAGGTAAGCACTTATTAAGCCGGGGCTTGTATACTGACTGTCATAACTCAAATCATAGTTATACACTTTCTCCCCGGGCAGGTAAGCCTCTAAAGGAGGGTATTTACCAACCAGGTAATAATCATGCCAACTACGAGTAACAGTGCCATGAGGAGCGTAGAAGAACAGTGTTGTCCATGCTGGCGTTGTGATCTGGTACTTCCTGAATACGCGCCTGAAAATTCCCGTAGCTGAATGCCTGTTAACGATTTGACCATGCGCCATGATAATCAGGTTCTGGACATTTTCACCATGCCAGTTATGCCTGTAAAGCGCGACGCCTTCTCCCAGTTGTAACCGGGTTGTTTTTGGGGAAGGATGATCCATAACGGTTCACCCGGCGACCACTGAAAGACACCCGCCATCCAGCCGATACACCGCATCCATCTTCTCTAACATGCTCTGTTTATGAGTAATCATAATTACAGTCTTATGCTGATAAGCCTCAAAAATACGGTCTAACAACAACTGTTCACTGAAATGATCCAGCCCTTCAGACGCTTCATCCATAATCAGGATGTCCGCCTGCTTCAGCATGGCACGGGCGATGGCAAGACGACGCTGCTCACCACCCGACAGAGTGATGCCGCCCTGCCCCAGCCACAGGTCAAGAGTTGCCTTATTACTGCGGGCTGCCGCTAACTGGTTTAACCCCGTCGTCTGTATGACCTCAAGCAGGCGTTCATCGCTGACAGAGTGATCAGCCAGCTTCAGGTTATCCCGCAGCGTAGCACTTAATACATGGGTTTTCTGAGGAATCACTGCCAGCGCCTGATAAAGTGCCTGTTCACTGAAATCAGGGACAGGCACACCATCAATTAATACCTGACCACTGTCGCAATCGTTATAACGGGTCAGCAAACCGGCCAGTGTTGATTTGCCACAGCCGGTTTTGCCAACCAGCGCGACGTGCTGACCGGCAGGAATAGTTAGCGTCACCTGATCCAGCACCTGCAATCCGCCATAAGAAAAGGTGACCTTTTCAAACTCAATCAGCCCCTTTACTTCAGGCTTCTGCTCACCGTACACCATGGGCGGCTGGTCGATTACTTCTTTTAATTGCCCCGCCGCCTGTGCAGTAAAGCCCAGAAACTGGAAAGCCCCGGGAACCGGCATCAGTGCCTCAAAGCCTGCCAGTACCGCAAAGACCGACATCACCATAACAGGACCTGAAATCACCTCTGACTGATAGTCCCCCGCCGCCAGATACAGCATGATTACGGCAGAACTGCCCGCTGCAAACGTCAACAGCGCAGAGCCCAGGCCTTCCAGTTTTGAGAGCCTCGCCTGATGCTGGTGCAGCTGACGTTCTTTGTCGTCTAACTGCTGCCGGAAAACTGGTTCAGTACCTACAATCTGAAGTTCAGCCATGCCCTGCAGATAATCCAGCGCAGCCTGTCGGAGCTGTTGCTGACTGATGCCTTTCGCCTTACTGCTGTGTTTACCCAGCGCATAAAACAATGGCGGCAGCAGCAATAACCAGCCCCCCATCATCAGCAACACAGACAACCCAAGCGTGGTACTGAACCAGCTCAACCCCAGTGAAAGAATAACAATCACCAGAACAGCCGTCAGAATCGGGCTGAACATTCGCAGGTATAACTGATCCAGTGCATCAACATCCGCCACCAGCCGGTTCAGCAGGTCACCCTTACGAAACCGCTTTAAACGATGCAGGGGAACCGGTGCAAGGCGGGCAAAAAACCAGCCCCGTAACCAGGCCAGCAGCTTAAAGGTCGCATCGTGGCTGACCAGGCGCTCAAAATAACGGGAGGCGGTTCGCGCTATGGAAAAGCCCCGAACGCCTGCACCCGGTGTAAAGAAGTTAAAACTTGATGCCGTCGCCATGGTTAATCCGGCAATGGCGGTTGAGGTGATAAACCAGCCAGACAGGGCTAAAAGCCCAAGGCTTGCCAGCAATGTGGTCAATGACAGTAATACACCTAATGCCATAGCACCAGGATGACGACGGTACAGTTTAATAAACGGCAGAAGGTTACCCATTGACTACTCCATTAACAGCCCCATTAACAGCTCCATCAGCGAGTCCACCAACGAGTCCACCAACAAGTCCCTGTTGCTGTTTCAACTCAGTGACAAAATGCGAGAACCGGTCGTTTGACTGAAACTGTCCAGACTTCAACTCGGCAGGAACACCTTCAGCCACCAGTTTTCCGCTTTCCAGCATCAGCACCCGATCCATGGAATCAATCTGTTCGAGCCGGTGGGTCACAGTGATGACCGCACAGTCTAAAGGCATCGACTCCAAGGCATCCAGAACCAGTCGCTCACTCAGGGCATCAAGGCTGGCAGTTGGCTCATCCAGAATCAGTAGTTTCACCGGTTCAGCGATGGCACGAGCCAGGGCGATACGCTGTGCCTGCCCAACAGATACATTGCCCCCCTGTTCCTGCAACAGCGTATCGATACCCGATGGCAGTCTTTCAATAAATTCCATCGCCTGAGCTTTATGCAAAGCCTTTAACACCTGTTCCCGACTCAGTTTGCGACCAAAGCAGACATTGTCATAAACACTGCCATAGATGATTAACGGTTGCTGCCCGAGCCAGGCAATGTTCTTCCTCCAACTCTCAGGAGCCACCTCACAGAATTCACAGCCATTCACCTGCAACTGTCCGCGATAGGGCCAGAAGCCCATCAGGGTATTAAGCAGGGTCGATTTACCGGCACCCGACGGGCCGATAATAGCCAGGCGCTCTCCGGCTCTGACGGAAAAGGACAGATCATTCAGCAGGTTCTGCCCACCCGGAGCATCCACCGTCAAACCGGACGCGGTGATGCTCAACGACCCGGCATCAGGCAACGGCTGACCACCCTGCTGACTATTGATCGCTTCCTCGTTAAGCACTTTGATAATGTCATCGCTGGCACCGATGGCTTTGGCCTTGGCATGGTAATGAGTACCCAGGTCACGCAGTGGCTGATAAAAATCCGGTGCCAGTAACAATAAAAACAGTCCGGTAAACAGGCTGACTTCAGCCCCATAACTGCCAAAGTTGAGATACCCCAGAAAGCTCATACCCAGATACACCGCCAGGATGGCGATAGAGATCGAGGCAAAAAACTCCAGCACGGTAGACGACAGGAATGCCAGTCTTAAGACCTGCATGGTTTTCACCCGAAAATCATCACTGGCCTGTTCCAGCTGCTGCTTTTCGTAAGCACTTCCCTGAAACAGCCGCAATGTTTCCATCGCCTGCAAACGGTCAAGGAAAAAACCACCCAGCCGGTTCAAAGCCTGAAAGTTTCGACGGTTGGCTTCTGCCGCTTTCAGTCCGACAAAAATCATAAACAGTGGAATCAGCGGTGCCGTGCCAAGGAGTATCAGGCCTGCCACCCAGTTAA
This sequence comes from Endozoicomonas gorgoniicola, assembly GCF_025562715.2. Classification (NCBI taxonomy): domain Bacteria; kingdom Pseudomonadati; phylum Pseudomonadota; class Gammaproteobacteria; order Oceanospirillales; family Endozoicomonadaceae; genus Endozoicomonas; species Endozoicomonas gorgoniicola. The sequence goes on along the minus strand of NZ_JAPFCC010000001.1, from coordinate 1,126,632 downwards.
AAGGAAACGCTACCACCACAATGACCAGAGGTATTAACGCTGCCAGCGCCATTTGCGGCAGATAACGGGCAACGAAATCATGCAGTTCTTCCACCTGTTCCACCAGCAGGGTGGACCAGCTGCCAGCGGGCTGGGTAGCGATCATGACCGGTCCCTGTCGCTTCAGCTTCTGCAAAAGGGCTGAACGAATGCTCTCCCGAACCTGAACACCCGCATTGAAACCACAGACTTCTCGTCCCCAGTTGCAGATAGAGCGAACCAGCAACACCAGCAGAATCGTGGTCAGTGCACCCATCAGATCAGTGCGTGGCACACTGTCCATGACCAGTTTATGGATACTGTCAGCCAGCAGGGCTGCCTGAACAATCAACAGAAGGCCACTAAATAAACCCAGTGAAACGGAGGCAATCAACCACTTGCGGGCAGGCGAAACCTGTCGTAATAACCAGCGATAGGCGGCTTTTTCAGCCGTCTTATTCGTCGAACTGCTCATACCAGACGAAACTCACAAAAGAGAAAACAAACTTCGGAAAATACAGACCCGCACTGTAACAGATACGACCATTATTACCACAGTACAAATTTTAATTATTTTTCAGACACGAAAGTTATAAAGAGAAGCCTGCTATTTCTCTGGCAGCCATTTATGCGGGGCAGGAACAACATTATAATGCCTGCCTTAATTGAAATTCGCCCGGATCATGTTGTCAAATATTCGAATTATCCTGATTAACACCTTTCACCCCGGTAATATAGGCTCCGCCGCACGAGCCATGAAAACCATGGGTTTAAGTGATTTGTGCCTGGTGACGCCGCAACGCTATCCAGACCCCGATGCCGATGCAATGGCGGCTGGCGCAATGGATGTTCTGACGAACGCCCGCATTTTTTCTTCTCTGGATGAAGCCATTGCCGACTGTTCGCTGGTGATTGGTACCAGCGCCCGTTCACGCAACAGCACCAGTAATCGCCCGATGCTGGAAGCCGATGCCAGCGCCGAAGCCCTGCTGAAAGAGTCTGTTAATTGCCCTGTTGCCCTGGTGTTTGGGCAGGAGACCATGGGGCTGACCAACGAAGAACTGGAGAAGTGTCACTTTCATGCCTGCATTGATGCCAATCCGGACTACCCTGTGCTGAATGTTGCTTCAGCCATTCAAATTCTCTGTTACGAACTGCGTAAGGCTTCGGTTCATTTTAGCCGAACAACTATTCAACCACAGGCTCAGCCACAGGCAGACAGCTACCCTCTTCAGGAAGAACTGGAGCGCTTCTACCAGCACCTTGAGCAAACTCTGACGGATATTGATTTTATTATTCAGCAGCACCCGGGCAAGGTGATGAAAAGACTTCGTCGCTTATTTAACCGGGCGCGCCCGGAGTCAAAAGAACTGAATATGCTCCGGGGCATTCTGTCCAGCGCTCAGAAAGCCAGCGGTGTGAAAGGCAACACGAATGATTGAGGAAATGCAACCGGTGGCCTATCCACTGGTTAACCGTTTTTTCAAAGCCAACGGCCACAAAGGCAAAGCCCGCTCCGACGAGCGGGTATTTGTCCTGCGCAGCGAAGGCGAGATAATCGCCGCTCTGCGAGCCTGCCCCCGGTCTGAAGGTTTTCTGCTGCGCTCTGTCTGGGTGGCGTTATCAAAGCGCGGCTGTGGCTATGGGCTTGAGCTGGTAAAGGAGACTGTTGAGGCTTTATCGCCTTTGCGCTGCTGGTGTTACCCCTATCAACACCTCAGGCACTTCTATGCTCTGGCCGGTTTTGAAGAGCTGGCTCCCGAAGCCGTGCCAGCAGACATTGCCATGCCGTGGAGAAACTACCGGAAGAATGGTCAGGTATTTTTGTTAATGGGGGGCAATGTTACTTCTCCCAGTTCTCCATCATCATAAGACAGGTTTGCTGCTGAGCCATGCTCATCACTACTATCCCAGGAAATGGTGTTCATTCTCGTCAGACCACCCCACTCGGTGACACTCAGAGCTTTATCCGGATCGATTGACTTGAGTGGATTATCGGGGCTGCGATTTTCAAATAAATATTGCGGGCTGCCATGAAGCCCCAGCGATTTATCCATTCTGGTCATAGTCCAGGGGCCTGAGCTGTGGAGCGTTAACAAAAATCGAAGATTACTCACGCTTTCATCAATCTGATCTTCCCAGTATTCCCGGCATATTCCCTGCTGGATAGCGGGATGAGCCCCTTTGACCGCTTTATAAAGATAGCCTTCCCAGCGAGCCGTATCAGACAACGAAACCAACTCTTTATTACCCAGCCCCCTGACACAGTAGCCTTGCTCATGGGGCGTTATTTTTAGGCCTGAGGTGGTTAAATCAACTACCTCGGAGCAAGCTCCGAGGTATGAAAGTTCGTCTCTGATGGTTGTTCGCAGCAAGCTGCGGGGAATAGAACCCTCAGAGATTCAAGATCAGGGGGATCCTGATAGCTATCAACTATTGTTCTGTTCCTCTTGGGACGAAGGGCTATTGACGAATCGTACATAGGCCCTCCATACCTTTTGGTTATGAGCAGTAAAGTGAGATGAAACGATATAAAGCCGCTTATTCTAAGACTCGATATGATATTTCAAGTTCCCGGCTGGCAGCATTTTTAAACATCACCTCTAAGCATCACTATCCGCCGACAACTCAAGCAACCGGTTCAGACGTTCTATCTCGGCCTTCAGAACCTTCACTTCATGCTCAAGCTCCTGAATGCGGGATTTGTCGTCAGCTATGGTCTTCACAGGGCTGGGCTGTACCTCAATATCACCGGAGAACAGATGGGCGAAACGGGACTCGCGCTTTCCGGGTTCCTTTGGCAGCTGTCTGACCCACTCTTTTTCTGCCATATCCTGCAACACGGCTTCAACCTGTGAGACGTCTGAAAACTGGGTCAGCCGGCCGGTCCGGCTGCGAATCTCACCCGGCGTTTGCGAACCTCGCAACAGCATTACGCAGACAATAGCTCGTTCCTGCTCAGAAAATTTCAGGTCACTGAACAGGGTATTGCAGAACCGATGGCGGTACTTGCTGGTGCGGGAGCCACCTTCTTCACTGACCAGACGCTGTTCAACCAGGCCATCCAGTGTGCTTTTGACATCAGCCACCGTCAGTGACAGCACCGGATCCCGGTTACTTTTCTGGTTGCAGGCATTCAACAGGGAATTCAGCGTTAACGGGTACAGGTCGGGCGTTGTACTTTCCTTCTCCAGAAGGCAGCCAATCACACGAGCTTCGTTCAATGTCAGATTCAAATCCACAATAACCTTCCTGAACAGCAATGAGTAAAGACTATGTCGAAATGTATAGCAGGTTGGAAATGATTTACATCAATAAAGCGGGAAACAAGGGCTCAGGGGAGCAGCAATCAATCATTTAACGGCTCCGTAACCACCGCACATAAGGTCGAGGCAGAAGGTAGCCGCTATAACAGACCCACACATCAGGATAAAAAATGTGGGCAAAGTGGGTCTGCAAAGCGGTCGTTTGATGATTAGGCGTTAGCTGTATTCAGCTTGCCGGCTTCATGAAAACGCTTGTCCAGACGGTAAGTTTTCTTATAAATCAATGCGCTCAGGCTCACCAGTACCGGAGGAACAAGAAGCATAAGAACTTTAAGCCCTGCAATGGTATCAGGTGTCTGAACTTCGTTGGCGACGTAACCAACCAGTGTCAGGCCTGAGCCAACCAGGAAGCCTGCCAGAGCGCCTGCTGCTTTTACCAGCATGGTCTGGACAGAGAAAATAATGCTTTCACTGCGCATTCCGGTTTTTTCCTCACCATAATCCACTACGTCAGCCAGCATTACAGTGGACAAACCATTAAAAAGGCCATTACCAAACTTTACGGCAGCACCGGCAATACCCACCAAAATGGCATTCTGGGGCGCTATGAGGCTGCCCAGGAACAGAACCGCACAACACAGAATCGGAAAAACGCAGGCGACAGGCCACATGAAGCGGCGATTAATCACTTTGGAAATCCATGGGAACAGGAAAATCCCCGTGAATTCTGCAATACCTGCAACCAGCATGAACATCGGGAACAGCTCAGGTCTGCTGATGGCATAAGTAAAATAGTAAATGCCAAAGCCACCAATAAGCTGCATGGCAACGTTAAACGACAGAACAAAGCCAATAAGGGATTTCAGCTGATCATTTGAAGTGATAATGTTTTTAACATCACTGACACTGAACTTCTCCTGTGTAATCTTGCCGGCGTCGATTTTTTCTCTGACCCGGAAAAAAACAAGGAAAGCACTGGCGATGAACAGGCCGGCAATGGCCACACTCATCAGCAGAAAGCCCTGTCCCTGATCACCACCACCCAGAACACCAACAGTATATAACCCGTAGCCTCCAACCACCGTCCAGGCGATGCTTGCAAAAATACGAGGCCACACCACCAGATGCTCCCGTTCAGAACGTTCAGAAGACAGGGAAGGAATCATGGACCAGTAAGGAATGTCCATGATCGTGTAGGTCACTCCCCAGAGAACGTAAGTAAAAGCGGCATAGACGTAGACAAACGTTCCGTCAAAAAGGTGTGCGCTAAACAGCATAATCAGGACAATAGCGTTGATCAAAGTGCCAATGAGTATCCAGGGGCGGAATTTACCAAACCTTGAACGGGTATTATCAACAATCATCCCCATCAAAGGGTCACTGAATGCATCAATGACCCTTGCTACAAGAAACAGGGCGCCCACAAAGGCTGCAGACAATCCAACGACATCGGTGTAATAAAACATCAGGAAAATATAAATTGGCGCGCAGCCAAAATCTTTACCTAATGCCCCGAGTCCGTAAGAGAGTTTTGTACCTAACGATATATGTTGGTTATCCGTTTGAGCCCTCATGGCCAGTTCCCCCCCAAAAAAAGCGATACCGCAATTCGTATCGCAAGTACATAACCTCAGTGGCTGGCTGATCGCAGCATACGCCTGAGGCTGATCTGGACTCAGAGCTTTCCTGCCTGCCCCGTAATCGACCCTTTTATTGCCAGCTCGACGGTTTTATAGGCACCATCGTAGACTCCGACAGAATGGGCTCTGAGGATATTTTCACACATGGTTTTAATCAGGTTTTTGTCGTCAATGAACAGTTGCAGCATTTGTATTGCAGCATCTGTTTTCTCAAACTCAATAGTACCGTCGCCTATCTCTGCAGCCCTTATGGCTCCATAAGCTTCGTGACCACCTACTCGTTTGATCATCAGTTTAGGAACCGGGTAAAAGGCCAGCTCGCTGGGCTTTGTGATCATCAGGTCGGTGATACGCATCAGTCGGTTGCTGGAATAAACAGCAGAAAAAATGTTCTCGTGGTAAAAAGCATGAACGCCTTCCAGCGGAAGGCTATTAATCAGGTCGGTATCGGTAAGTGCAACAACATGATCCCATTCGTTGTCGTATAGTTTGGCAAGTTTGTCCAGCTCAGGCAGCTTTTCAGTGAGCTGGTCCCATATAGTTCTGTAATCACCTACATTAATAAAAAGACACACCCTGCGAGCCTCAACCAGAGGGAGCAGATGACGAATGATGGCCAGAAAGGTGTCAAACTGAGCACCTGCGCCGCCAACCGTCAGCAGTATTCTCAGGGGTTCACCCGCTTCCATCCGTGTGAGTCTTTTATGGCAGTCCTGTTCCAGATCCTTCAGCAACTCGTGATCAATAAAGTGTCCGGTGTGGGTGATGCTGTCGGCGGGCATGGGCTTTAGCAGCCTGCTTTTATCCATGCCATTGAGCATGCGATAGCCAAAATAACTCGAAGGGGTCTGAACAACATGCCTGGCGCCTTCTGCCAGGTGCAACGCCATTGGCCAGTTATCGGGTATGACATTAATTACATTGTTGATACCCGCATGAACAGCGGCCTGGGCTGGCCAGGTATGAGTGCCGATAAACGGCATGCTTCGGGGAATGTGGCTAAGTATCGGCACCATCAACTCACTCACCCGCTGATCTTTGGCATTGAAGCTGAGTTTTCTGAACCCTTCACTGTTCAGCTTTTCCCAGAACAGGCGGTTAAACAGAGGGTACTTCTGGGACAGTCTTGACCCCAGTGAATAGAGCTTGTTCAGGTGCTGTATCACTTTTCCCCCGGTGGTTTGCCTGCAGGAAGCAAGGTCAAGCCAGTAAGGGGTATAGCCAAAATGGTTGACCGCAGAGGCTATAGCCATGGATATCCGGTAATGACCATACCCCATGCGGATGTTGCCAATAATAATGCCTTTTTCTGAATCAATGGGTTGGCCTGTTTCGCTGATAGTAAGATCACGAATACCAAGCCATGGCTGCATAGCGGGATTTTCGTGACTGCTTAATGGATAACACCGCTGACTGTCGTCACCGAACTTTTGTTCGAAGTTAGCTTTTTTTCGATTGGCGCTTGTTATAACAGACGCCGGTTGCCTGTTACCAAATACGCTTGAAGTGTTATCCATGAGCATCACGTGTTTTTTTTGAAGAAATAGACTGACATAACATGAAATCTTCTCATGTTTATTGTGTCGTATATTTCAACAAATGAAAACATAAGAAGTCACCTCGTTTGATGCAGGTCATAAAACTTCCCGGTAAACCCATGAAGCATGGGTGTTACAAAAAATTGACAAACATCAACAAATATGACGTTCTCTCATGTTTTTTATTGATCCATTTGCCTGTAGGTAGCACTATTCTTCAGGAAAATATGAAAATAACTCACATTAATGATGCCTGATAGCCAGCCCCTGGGGATTCAGAATCATTAAGTCCGGAGGGAAAGTGAGAGATGAAGCCTGTCAGATATATCTTAATGACGTCATTGTCTATAACGTCCCTGTCTTTAGCGATGGCTGCAAATGCTACCTGGGACTCTTTTTTAAACGACTCCACGCTGGACACCAAAGTTAAGGCGAACCTTTACAATATTGGTGGTTCTTACAACTACAGCCTTGAGGGTATGCCTGTATCCGGAAAAAACAAAATCAAGATGGATGAGTTAACTGACCTCCGGCATAGCCGGAGGCTTATCAGATTACGCCCTCTAAGGGCTTTTATTGCGCCCAAGGGCGCTTACCAGTCAAGATCATACTGATCTCTATTTCCATCATTCTTTTCTTGATCTCGGATATATGCCCGAACCACTTCTTCATCAAGTCCTACTGTTGAGACAAAGTAACCTCTTGCCCAAAAATGCTCTCCGTTAAAGTTACGCTGCTTGCCTTTGAAATTTTTCGCAATCTCTATTGCACACTTTCCTTTCAGATATCCAACGACATGAGATACCGGATATTTGGGTGGAATACTGATGCACATGTGAACATGATCAGACATCAAATGCCCTTCGAGAATTTTGCAGCCTTTCCTTCTGACAAGCTCATGAAATATTTCTCCGAGAAACTTTCTCAAATTCCCATAGATTACCTTTCGTCTTCTCTTTGGGATAAAGACAATATGGTACTTACAATCCCAACGCGTATGAGCCAAACTCTTGTAGTCTCTCATTGGTTTTACCTTCAATTTTCTTGGTCGGAAACTGAAGGTTAGCTACTGTCGCTACGGTTAAACCTATGAGAGTCTCCCCGGCATAGCCGGGGGTTTATCAGTGTTAATTAGGTGCATCTCTCTGGATGGACTGGCAGTCAGGCTACCTCAATGACATGTTCGGAGTGCAGCTGGGTTATCAGTCTGGTCTTCCCAATCTTTATAACAACGGCTACCTTGAGGCACAAAACTCAATGATGCCTGGAGTGACTTTAAAAAACGACTATTCCCGTTTTTATGAGAGCAGCGCAGACGGCGGAATGATTGGCAAAGTGAGTAACGCGAACCTGCAGATGCGCCTTGGCGATGAAGAGAACTTTGGCAAATTGTCCGTAGGTCGTTTTACACCATCTATCTATAACCTGCTGCACCGCCCGGATTACATTTATTATTCAATGCATGAAGTGTATGAAGGGGCTTCGCTGACCGGCGAAATAAACTGGAGCTGGGGTATGATCCAGCCATGGTTCAATTACTTTACGGGTTTCAGCAGTGCTCATACAACCAGAACCGTCAGATTCAAGGACGATCTGGACAAAGGCGCTGGTTCTGGCCACTTCGATAAAATCTATAACATTGGTTACCACTCCGAGACCGATTACTTTACCAGTAGTGCCTCTTATTCCGTAGCGCCCGACTACCAGAAGAACGGGATTATTGAACTTTACACCGGGATTCCCCTGAGTTACCTGGCAGGCAACCCTGATGGGGACAGAAGCAAAATCCTTAAGTTTCTATTCAAATATGGTATGGAAAAAGGGACTGGCGACCTGAATTCTAATCACAAGACAGACGTTGTAGAGTTTGGTATCGGTATCGATACCGGTGATTTTGACCTGCTTGCCGGTGTGACCAAAATAGGTAAAGAAAGCTTCCGTGGGTTCCAGACCCAGGATGGTTACAACGCTGGAGGAGGCACTGCTGTCTGGGGTGACATGGCAGTCTTCAATAAGTTCGATCTTGCCAACCAGACAACCTATTTTCTCTTTGGTGGTTATAACCTTGATAACATTGGCTTTCAGAAGTGGCGGATACAGGGTGTTGCAGCCATGGCGACGGACACTGACAGAAGCAAGCTGACGATGGAACAGCAAGTGACGGTGGCAAAAGAAGACTATACCGAACTCAATCTCGAACTGGCTTACAACTACATGGGAGAAGGTCTTGGTTATCGGTTTATGGTGGGCGCGGATACGAACATGAAAGTCAATGGCTTTGCTCTATTCGTTGAATACAACACGGATATATTGAAGTAAACCATGCGAAAAGACGTTCATCTTAATTTTGGCTGGCAGTTTCTGGCCGATGTGGAAGAGTCATCCATCGGGCTTATCGACTGGGCAAATGAAGCCCATGTTGTTGACATACCACACACCGTTAAGGAGCTCCCCTGCAACAATTTTGATGAACGTTCTTATCAATATCTGTCAGCGTATCGGAAAACTCTTGAACCTTCTCTGTTTACGGGCGTGTCTCACGCCCGGCTCCGGTTTGAAGGCGTAATGGTGTCGTGCAAGGTGTTTGTTAACCAGACACTTGTCGCACATAACGTATCGGGCTACCTGCCTTTTGAAGTCGATATTCTGCCTTATGTTCATCCAGACGAACCCAGCGAACTGGTTGTTCTGGTGGATTCGGGTGAAAACCCTGAAATTCCGCCTTTTGGTCACGTTGTGGATTTTCTGGCTTTTGGCGGTATTTATCGGGAAGTCTGCCTGACCATGCTGGATCACGTTTACGTAAAAAATGCACGCATAGTCACTGAACTGCATCATCCAAAACCAGGTAGCGATCGTTTATCGGCAACATCAGCAAAAGTTCATGCTGACCTGTACCTTAATCATTCCGGAACGCCCGGACAGGAAATAACGCTCGATTTGCAGGTCAATGATCAGAACGGGAATACGATTCATCAGGAAACATTCATCCGAACATTGTCGGATGCCCCAGAAGAGGTCTGCTCACACACCCTTAACATCAATCATTCCAAGGTCGAGTACTGGTGTCCTGATCAGCCAACACTTTATACCCTTGTTATCAGGCTGTCAGACAATGAACGGGCAGACAGTGAACTGTTGGATACGGTGGCGCTCCGGTTTGGGTTCCGAACGGTAGCATTTCGCCCGGACGGGTTCTACCTCAATGGTGAGCGCGTGAAGCTCATTGGACTGAACCGGCACCAGTCTTACCCCTTTGTCGGTTATGCCATGCCGGAGAGCGCTCAGACCAGAGATGCAGAGCTGGTTAAGTTTGAGTTGGGTTGCAATTGTGTGCGCTCTGCTCACTATCCACCCAGTCCTCACTTTCTCAACCGTTGTGATGAAATCGGTTTACTGGTTTTTAATGAAATACCAGGCTGGCAACATATTGGCAAGGACCCTGTCTGGCAGCAACGAACGTTGGACAATGTTCGCGGGATGATTGAAAGAGACTGGAATCACCCTTCTGTGTTCATATGGGGTGTTCGTATTAACGAATCGACGGATTGTCACGAACTCTATAAAGCGACAAATGCCCTGGCGAAACGACTTGACCCAGGTCGCCCAACGGGTGGGGTTCGGTGTATTGCCAACAGTGAGCTGCTGGAAGACGTTTATACCTTCAATGATTTTTCACACACCGGGCGTAACGCGCCCCTGCAACAGCGGCAGCAGGTCGCAGGGGCAAAGGTTCCTTACCTGATAACAGAACACTGTGGTCATATGTTTCCCACCAAAACGTCTGATACCCAGAGCCGGTTGCTTGAACACGCATTGCGCCACGCCAGAGTGATTAATAAAGCCCTCAGCAGCCATGAGTACTCAGGAGCAATAGGGTGGGGCATGGCAGACTACAACACCCATGAAGATTTTGGCAGCGGCGATCGAATTTGTTATCACGGCGTTCTGGATATGTTCCGTGAACCTAAATACGCTGCAGCGGTCTACGCCAGTCAGCAAGACCGGCATCCGGTTATGGAGCTGGCTGGCAATATGAAAAACGGTGATTATGACGGTGCGCAGTTTGGTGCTCTCTGGGTGTTTACCAACTGTGACAGCATCAGGCTGTATAAAAACGACCAGTATTTACAGACCTTTTATCCTGACTCTCAGGGCTTCCCCCACCTGCTACACCCGCCGGTTATTCTTGATGACTTTATTGGTGACCAGATTGCCCGCCATGAGTCGTTCAGTAGCCGGGACTCCGAGAGCATACGGCAGCTGTTCTCGGCGATTAATCGTAAAGGGCTGGATGGGTTAAACCTTTGGGAAAAAGCCAGAATGCTCTGGCTGCTCAGGAAAAACGGCCTCTCGATTCAGGATGGCATAGGCCTGTTTGCTAAATACATTGGTAACTGGGGGGACGCATCAGCCAGCTACCGGCTGGAAGGGTACCGGAACGGACAGTGTGTGATCCGGAAAACCCGTGGTAAGTCACGACAGACAATGCTTGAAGTAAAAGCAGACAACGTCTGTCTGACACATCGACACACCTACGATGTAACCCGGGTGAGCATAAGGTGTCTGGATGAGGACGAGATGGTGCGACAGTACGCCAGCGATCCGGTACAGATTGAAGTAAGCGATGGATTATTACTGATTGGCCCCGCCCTGCGGTCTCTCAGTGCAGGGCAGACCGCTTTCTGGGTAAGAACAACAGGAGTCAGTGGTCAGAAAACCGTTACTGTAACCTCTGCCCGGTTTAAGGCTCAGACAATTACATTACAGGTTCAATGCCATAACCCGACCCTGTTGTCTGCATAAGACCTGACAGATTTTTAAAGTGTGATAACTAAGAACGTTGTGAATGATATCAATCAATAGTGAAGAGCAGGTGTTTCATCTGCAGACACTCAATAGCAGTTATATCCTGAAAGTATCAGACGCTGGTCATCTGTTAAACCTTTACTATGGGCCGAGGCTAGAACACAGGGAAACGCTGTCTCACCTTAACCACACTGCCCGGGTGAAGCTAGGGTCAACCACAGCCTACTCCTCAGCGGATGAGCGCTACTGTCTTGAAACCCAGAAACTGGAAGTGGGTACTACCGGTAAGGGAGACTATCGAGAACCCAGCCTTCATATTACCTATTGTGACGACGGCAGCAGTACATCGGATTTTATTTTTGACCGCTTTGAATTGAGTGGAGACAGGCCTGATCTGCCAGGGCTTCCTCACAGTCATTCTCCGTCTGAAGACGACCTTTCCCTGACCATTGTTTTAAGAGAAAAGCTGAAACCCGTTGAGCTGCATCTCCATTACACCTGTTTTGTACACACCGATACTATCTGTCGCAGTATGACCATTATAAACCGGGGTTCTGAGCCAGTTGTGCTGAACAAAGCCTGCAGTGCCAGCGTGGATTTGCCAGAGGCTGGTTTTGAGGCGATGCACCTGTCCGGCAAATGGATTGCAGAAGGGCAGCAGCAACGGCACAGCCTCAATAAAGGTGTGTTTTCCATTGGCAGTTCCCGGGGAGTCAGCAGTTCCAGTCACAACCCTTTTATGGCTCTGGTCAGCCCGGACTGTACAGAAGATTACGGCTGCTGCTATGGCTTCGCGCTCGTTTATAGCGGTAATTACAAAATAACCACCGAAGTATCGTCTTATGACCAGACCCGCATTATGCTCGGTGTCTCTGATCTTGATTTTGCCTGGCCATTGTCCGGCGGCATGCAATTTAACTGTCCGGAAGTTCTGATGACCTTCAGTCATGGCGGACTGAACCTGATGAGCCAGCATTTTCATGCCCATATCCGTCAGCATATTATTGACCGTGAATGGCAGGACAAGCCTCGCCCGGTGCAGGCTAATAACTGGGAAGCCACCTATTTCAATTTTGATGAAAGCAAACTGATGAGTCTTGCCCGCAAGGCACAATCTCTGGGTGTGGAGTTGTTCGTGCTGGACGACGGCTGGTTTGCTAATCGCAATGATGAGACCTCCGGGCTGGGCAACTATAACGAAGACCGGAAAAAACTACCCCGGGGGCTGGCAGGTATTTCCCGCAAAATACGACAGCTGGGTTTACAGTTCGGCCTTTGGGTAGAGCCTGAAATGGTATCAGTGAACAGCGACCTATATGAAAAACACCCGGACTGGGCTGTTACCAGTCCGGGGCGTGAGGCTTCGCCCGGACGACACCAGCTGGTGCTTGATATGTCGAACCCGTCGGTTGTGGATTATCTTTATGAGCAACTGTTCGACACTTTTCGCCGGGCGCAGGTCAGCTATGTCAAGTGGGATCATAACCGTAATTTAAGTGACGTTTATTCAAATCATTTAACGGCAGAGAAACAGGCCGGTTTTTATCATCGCTATGTACTGGGACTGTATGATCTTTTGTTCCGGCTAAAGGAAGCATTCCCCGGTATTTTGTTTGAGAACTGCTCCAGTGGTGGCAACCGGTTTGATCTGGGGATGACCTTTTTTATGCCCCAGACCTGGATCAGTGATAATACGGATGCTCATGAGCGAACTAAAATCCAGCAGGGATTCTCTTTGCTATATCCACCCTGTTGCATGAGCGCCCATGTCAGTGGACACCCTTCTCATCAGGTACTCAGGCATACTCCGATTGAGTCGCGCTTTAATGTCAGCTGTTTTGGCTTGTTAGGCTACCAGCTCGATTTAACGACACTTACCACCTATGAGGAGAAAGTGATTCGTCAGCAGGTTGGGTTTTATAAAAAGCACCGGGCACTTTTGCAGCAGGGTGTTTTTTATCGACTGTTATTGCCAGCCAGTAACCAGCGCGCCTGGATAATTATGAGGAAAGACAAGAGCGAGGCTATTGTTGGCTTTTTTCAGGGTTTGCAGGTGAGCAATCCGACTCTGAAAACCATCAGGTTACCCATGTTGAAGCCTGATGTGATTTACAGTATTAACAGCCGGGAGCAATATCAGAATATAAGGCAGTATGGGCATCTGGTGAATAAGGAACTTCCGGTCTCGATTAAAGATCGAGGGATTCTGCACGGTATCATCGCCAATCACTACCTGTTACCGGTTAATGCAGAATCCTACACCATGCACGGCGATCAGCTTCAGCACATGGGTATCCCCATTAAAAGTCAGTTTACCGGTACAGAGATAACAGAATATGTGTCGCATTTTGGTGATTTTGGTTCACGCCTCTACCACATAAGATGTCTGGACTGTTAGGATGCACGGTTGACAAGCCACTATATCTGCTTTGGTGGTTTATTTTTACTGGTTGATGACAGGGTTTGAAAGTGGATTTAGAGCAGGTGACCAATCGACGTACTCCCTCCCAGTACAGAAGCCGAACCAGGGTGACAATAATTCTGGATACCGTCAAAACACTGATTGAGGAAAAAGGAATTGAGCAGCTGAAGGTCAACGATATCGCCGAACGAGCCAATACCTCCATGGGGTCTATCTATCAGTACTTCTCTAATAAAGATTCCATGGTTCTGGCTCTGGCTGAGTACTTTGCCGAAACCATTCGCGGTATTATTGATCACAACATGCGAGAACTGAACTCTTTTAATGATCTTCGTCGTTTTATGCTGAAGAACTTTGACGATATTTATCGGCTGCACAAAAATGAGCCAGCATTAAGGCAAATCTGGTTTGACTCAATCAATCCGGAGCTGAATCGACTCGCCATTATAGACAGTCAGATTAATGCGGACAAAATTTACCACCGCCTGGTTGAACAGTTTGAACCGGCAGATAAGGCCCTGTTGCGTCGCTTTATTTTGTTAATCTGCTATCAGTTTGGCAACATGATGCGGCTATGTTTCGAAAACGATGACAGTACCCCCGAGCAGTTTCGAGACTTGTTTATTGACATAATGGCAACGAGTGCACCTAACTATCTCAGGGAAATTAAGGCTCAGGGAAAATAAGGCTCAGGGAAAATAAGGCTTGTGAGACGGGTTGAGCTGCAGAGGGTGATTAAGCAAGTCATATCCATAAATCACCCACCAATGCATTCCCGATAATTGCGCCCCGGTTACTCATACCCAAAACCAAAAGTAATTCTTTGGAATGGCTTCAGCGCCCGGAACAAGCTTTCGGCAAGATTACCTGCGTTTAAATGCCCTTCAAAGAGCTTACCCATAGTCTTAGAAAAACAGCACTACAGAATATACCAGCGGTTCGTCACTTTATAATAATTCCCAGCCGTCTTCATTCCGGGCATCAGTTTTTTCGGCAGGGATAACAACTTCTGGTTACAGCAGATTCCAGTAACCAGTTTTCGACAGCCAGTTGGTTGAGATATTCGGGATTCCCGATAAACCCGTCACGGGCAATGGCGGCACGAAAAAAGTACCGGCTTCCCTGACACTCCACCACAACTGCTTATCAATCGGAACGCTCAGAGCGCTGGCAGCTGGCAAAATAGTAGTTCCTGCCCAGGTAGATAATGTGCAGCGAAGCCGCAATGGGCAACAGATAGAGAAAAGCTCCGACCTCAAACAACTTTTCGATCGCATCGGCCTGATAGAGAATAGCAATAGACGATATCATCCCCATCAGCGACAACAGGCGAATTTTGCCATCACAGATCATGTTGGATTTCGGATGGCAAATTTTATAAACCAGCGCCAGCAAGGCAAAGAAACCAACCACACCACCCACCACCATCATGACCATGGTGATGGCCTGAAATTCACCACTCAGGGCAGACAATATCCAGAACGGAACAAAGGCAATACCGATAATCAGGTAGCACAGGGATGGACCGTAACAGATCATCAGTTCCAGCAATAATAGTAATTTACTGATTGGTTTCATGGATAAATAAACATCTCTTCTACTGTTTGCCTCCCCTGGCTATTACTAAGTACCCAACCACATAAAAATTCAGTCGCAACCCTGCTTGCTCTGTTGCCAGTACTCTTCCATTTCTTCCAGCGTCAGTTGCTGAAAATCCTGTTCTTCAGCCAGAGCGATAGATTCCATAGTACGGAATCGCCGTTCAAATTTCCCCGTGGCTTGCCGTAAAGCCAGTTCAGGGTCTACCTGTAAATATCGGGCTAAATTCACACAGGCAAACAACAGGTCTCCAAACTCTTCCGTCATTCGCTCCTGTCCTTCGGCCTGAGCCTCTTTCAGCTCGGTAATCTCTTCCTGTATCTTTGCATAAACCTGTGAGCTGTCAGGCCAGTCAAACCCCGTTTTTGCAGCCGCTTTCTGAATGATCCTTGCCTTTTCCAGCACTGGCAGTGCGGCAGGAAGTTTGTCAGGCAAGACGGACAGCGGCCTGGATGTCCCGGACTTTTCACGCTGTTTAATCAGACCCCAGTTTTCTGTCACCTGCTCCGGTGTAGTGGTTTCCTCTCCGGTACGCTCAGAGTGTAAGCTTCCTCCGGGGAAAACATGGGGGTGTCGGCGCACCATTTTGCTAACCAGCCCGTGAATGACATCTGAAATATCAAACAACGCCTCTTCCTGCGCCATCCGGGCGTGAAAGATCACCTGGAACAGCAGGTCACCCAACTCCTCTTTCAGGTTGTCGTAATCTTTACTGGCAATGGCTTCCAGCACCTCACACGATTCTTCCATCGTATAGTGCGCAATGGTGCTGAAGTTCTGTTCCAGATCCCAGGGACAGCCGGTGGCCGGGTCCCTGAGGCGATTCATCAAATACACCAGATCGTCGTAGCTATATTGCATCAGGCTTTTTACCTATGACTATTCCCATGACGTTCTCCCATGGCGTTCTCCCATGAGATGCTCCCATAATCAGGCTATTAATCTACTTACTCCTGGCTTCCTTCCGATAACGAACCGCTTCAATAACATTAGGTAGTTTATCCACCTTTGCCAGTACCACACCCAGCTGCTGCAAGCTGTTGACTTCCAGCGACAGTCGCATGGTCGCAATATTTTCTTCCTTGCTGGTGCGGGTACTGACTTCAAGAACATTGACCTTCTCATTCGCCAGCACGACAGTGATATCCCTTAACAGCCCTGAACGGTCATAGGCAAGAATCTGCACCTCTACCGGGTAACCATATTCAGGCGAGTGTCCCCAGTTGACCTCAATCATGCGCTCCGGTTCCTGATTCTGTAGAATCAGGGCGTTGTTACAGTCCTGACGATGAATGCTGACACCCCGCCCGGTCGTAATATAGCCAATGATCGGATCTCCGGGTACTGGCTGACAACAGCCCGCGATCTGCGTTAAGAGGTTACCGACGCCATCAATCGTGATGGTGCTATCTGATGTTTTTTCCTGTCTTGGCCTGGTGCGGATCTCAAAGTCTTTCTCTTCTTCAGGAGACAATTCACGCTGCGCCAGCGTTGTGATTTGTGCCACACGATAATCACCGGCACCAATGGCAGCGTACATATCGTCCAGGCTCTCGAATGACGTATTTTTCAACAACGGCTGCAGATCGACACTGGTCAGGGCCAGGCGTTTCAGCTCGGCATCCAGCTGGCTGCGTCCGTCAATGAGGTTAGAATCCCGGTCCTGTTTCTTCAGCCAGCTGGTAATCTTCGCTCTGGCGCGGTTGGTGGTGACGTAGCCCAGATCCGGGTTCAGCCAGTCACGACTCGGGTGGGCGTTGGAAGCCGTGAGGATTTCTACCTGATCCCCCGTTTTCAGGGTGTGGTTCAGCGGCACAATACGTCCACCGACTTTGGCACCACGACACTTCAAACCTACTTCGGAATGGATG
This sequence comes from Endozoicomonas gorgoniicola, assembly GCF_025562715.2. Lineage (NCBI taxonomy): Bacteria > Pseudomonadati > Pseudomonadota > Gammaproteobacteria > Oceanospirillales > Endozoicomonadaceae > Endozoicomonas > Endozoicomonas gorgoniicola. The sequence continues at coordinate 1,109,469 of NZ_JAPFCC010000001.1, read as the reverse complement.
CGAAAGGCAAAATCCACCGGGGTCGCCCCTACCGATAAATCAACCACATGGCCATTACGGGTAAAGACATAGATACGATCCGGCTCGATATCGGTACGCCACTCTTCGGCAATGCCGCTCAGGTCGCCCAGTTCTTCGTGCCACTCCATAACCTGACGCAACCACGCCAGCTTCTCTTCATAGCTGTCGCTCTTGGCATTAACGTCCGTACCTTTGTATTTCCAGTGAGCACACACCCCCAGCTCAGCTTCTTCGTGCATGTTTTCGGTGCGAATCTGCACTTCCAGGGTTTTACCGTTTGGTCCGAACACCGCCGTATGCAGAGAGCGATAGCCATTCTCTTTGGGCGTTGCGATGTAATCGTCAAACTCCTGGGGAATATGGTTGAACAGGGAATGCACCACACCCAGGGCGGCATAACAGTCGCGCACCTGGTGGGTAATAATGCGGAATGCCCGAATATCGTAGAGTTCCCGGAAATCCAGCCCCTTGCGCTTCATTTTGCGCCAGATACTGTAGATATGCTTGGCACGACCATAAATCTCACAGTCAATGTCCGCCTCTTTCATGGCTTCCTGCAGCTGCTCGACCACGCTGTCGATATATTCTTGCCGGTCCAGACGTTTTTCATCCAGCAGACGGGCAATCTTCTTGTAGTCCTGAGGTTTGAGATAGCGGAAGGAGAGGTCTTCCAGCTCCCATTTGATATAACCAATCCCCAGACGGTGCGCCAGTGGTGCATAAATCTCGAACACTTCACGGGCAACCCGGCGGCGCTTTTCCTTGTCAGCATCGCGCAGGGCGCGAATGGCACAAGTACGTTCAGCCAGTTTGATCAGGGCAACCCGGACATCGTCAATAATCGACACCAGCATTTTGCGGACTTTTTCCAGCTGGTCCTGGGACTGGTCCAGCACCTGGGTACGAGCCGGGTTAAGCAGTGTGCTGATGGCAGCCATGCCCTGTACTGACTTAATGAGGGAAGCCACGGTTGCACCAAAGCTTTCCTCCACCATCTTCAGCGCCAGCTTACGCTCGCGCACAGTACGGTATAACGCCGCTGCCACCAGGCAGTCCGGGTCGACCTTCAACCCGGCCAGAATTTCGATCATTTCAAGGCCAGTGCGATAGCAGCCGGGCCCGGTGGGCCACACGGTATCGGCCTGCAAACGCGCCTGTTCTTCAGCCGTGCGACTCATTTCACAGGCTTCCCGCAGGCGTGCAATATTGCTGATACCATGGGCGTCAGCCAGACGCTGCAACCAGGCGTCCAGATCGACAGAGCCATCGTATCGGGTTGGGTGATCTTCTCTTACCTTGACCATATCAGTCTTTCCCTATAAATCCGGTTTGCCGGAATGTTTTCCGGCGGGCAAAACTGCCTTCAGCTTCTTATAAACAGACCCATGGATTCAACATGAGCCGTTTGCGGGAACATATCCATGACACCCAGTTTTGCCAGCTGAAACCCCTGTTCAGCCAGAGCGCCAGCATCACGTGCCAGAGTGGCTGGGTTGCATGAAATATAGAGTACTCTGTCTGGCAAAGTCTGTGCCATTTGTTCAATAATCTCTATAGCCCCTGTTCTTGGGGGGGTCAAGCAACAGTATGTCGTAGTTCCGGTCAAACCAGTCGTTGCCCTTTGCCAGTGCAGACAGGTCAGCCTGATGGAAATCGCAGTTTTCAATCTGATTCAGGTTCGAATTATAACGAGCCCGTTCAACCGCTCCGTCGCTCCCCTCAACGCCCGTAACGGTTTGAACATGACGAGCCAGCGCCAGGGAAAAATTACCTAACCCACAGAACAGATCAAGTACCCGGTCAGTCGCTTTCGGTTGTAACCATTCAACCGCCTGCGTCACCATTTTACGATTAATCGCCCAGTTCACCTGGGTAAAATCAGTGGGACGAAACTGCAGTTTCAGGTCGAATTCCGGAATCTGGTTATACAGCCACGTATCATCCCGAGGTTTATAAAGGCAGTGAACCCTGTCGGGATCGCCCTGCAGATAAAGATGCAGCTGTTCCTCCCGGGCAAAAGTGCGGAGTGTTTCGGCATCCTGTTCGGCAAGGGGGCGAATATGACGCAGCAAAATGGCTCGTCCACTGTCAGCATCAAACAGTTCGGCATGACTGATCGCCTGATGTTTCTGCAACTGTGGTAACAGTTCGCGCAGACGCCCGGGCAGAGGCTGCAGGGATTCTGCCAGTACCGGACATTCGCTGATGGAGCAGATGGCTTTGCTCTGCTTTTCACGGAAACCCAGCGCCAGGCCGCTCTTTTGCCAGCGGATGGATAAACGGGCGCGATGGCGATAACCATAAGGTTCTGATACCAGAGGCGGGGCTATCTCTGCGGGGGTGAGCGAGGAAAAGCGTCGTAACTGATCCAGCACGATCTCCTGCTTGCCTGCCAGCTGCCCCTTATGAGACCAGTATTGCAGGCTACAACCACCGCACTGCTTAAAGTGTTTACAGGGTGGTTCAACCCGCTCACCGGAGGATTCAATAATGTTATGGACACGACCATTAAGAAAGCGGCGACGGTCTTCCAAAACCCTGACTGTGACCGTTTCTCCCGGAAGCGCACCCTCTATAAACAGGGTTTTGCCCTGCTCTTTATTCCGAGCTGTTTTTCCAGCTCCGTGAACGAAAGTCCTGTTAACGGAAGCGACCTGAGTACGAGCCAGACCGCGACCGTCATGGGAAAGACCTGTCACCAGCACTTCCCCTACATCCTGACGCTTGCCAGAGGAAGCCTGTCGATTACGCATGAAGATAACCTTAAATGAAAATCAAAAGTGGACTCGTCTGGTCGGTATTCAAACTGCCCGGACTGCCCTGAAAGTACAAACCCTTATTGTATCGGGAATTGCCATCAAGATCAGTGTATACATGGTAAAAAATCTTCAGGGAATTGCTGGTGATCGCTTTTCAGCTAAATACCGCTAACGGGAGAAACCACTCGCTTCTTCTGAGCCTGTTGTTGTATTCCCTTCTGTATAAGCGTGCTTCCCGGCACCGGCCAATACACCATCCTTGACAATGTAATACTCTTCCCTGATCGGCTTCCCGGCAAAAAAACACTCCAGAATCTCCCGGGTTCCCGCTGCATAACGAGCCTGTGCTGACAGGGTTGTACCCGATGTGTGTGGTGTCATTCCATGATGAGGCATACGCCTCCAGATATGATCATCTGGTGCTGGCTGGGGAAACCAGACATCCCCGGCATAACCACTGAGCTGACCTGATTCCAGAGCATCCGCAACTGCCTGTCTGTTACAGATTTTCCCTCGCGCCGTATTGACCAGGTAAGCGCCTTTTTTCATTTGGCTGATCATTTCACTATCAAAAAGATTTTCCGTTTCCGCATGTAACGGGCAGTTTATTGTCACCACATCGCATTCTGGCAGCATGGACTCAACGGTGGCGTGGTAAGTTAATCCCAGTTCCTGTTCTATGGATTCAGGCAGGCGATGTTTGTCACAGTAATGGAGATGGGTATCGAACGGTTTCATCTTTCTCAGAACCGACAGCCCAATTCTACCGGCAGCAACTGAGCCAATATGCATACCTTCAACATCATAAGATCGTTGTACTGCGTCAGCGATGTTCCACCCACCGTCTCTAACGATCGCATGCTGAGTATGGTAATCACGAACCAGAGACAGGATCATCATGACAACATGCTCTGAAACGGACACGGAGTTGCAGTAAGTGATTTCAACCACATCAACCCCATTTTTTATGGCAGCCTGCAAGTCAACATGATCAGAACCGACTCCAGCGGTAATGGCCAATTTTAATTGCTTCGCCCCTTCAATCCGTTCTTTTGTTAAATAGAATGGCCAGAAAGGCTGTGAAATCACAATATCTGCATCAACCAGCTCTTTTTCCGCAACAGAGTTCAAGCCGTCCTTATTGGATGTAACAACCAGCGTATGGCCACCCTCTTCAAGAAACCGTCTTAACCCCAGCTCTCCTGACACTGATCCGAGTAACTCTCCGGGGGTAAAATCTATCGTTTCAGGTGTCGGCAAACGCGATCCGTCCGGATAACTATGGAGAGCAGGCAGTTGCTCAATTGGATAATGCTGTGGCATTCCGCCAGAAGGATCGTCGTACAAGATAGCCAGAATTTTCATACAATACCTCACGGGGTTAAGTGAACCCTGTGAGGTATTGTAGATACCCGATTGGCTTGCCGTATGACATTTTCTGCCTCTTTTTCCACCACATTTTCCTTCACTAAAAAAACCAGACTATGCGACAGTCGATGACTTATGGGGTATCCTCCCCAAAAAATAAATACGACCACCTGTGGAAGAAACCTTTATGGCATATCCGACGATTGAAGCTCTGGTGGGCAATACACCACTGATTCGCCTGCAGCGAATCGCTGAACCGTCATCCAATACCATTCTTCTGAAAATGGAAGGCCAGAACCCCGCCGGGTCGGTTAAGGATCGTCCAGCCCTGTCCATGATCACTGAAGCCGAATCCAGGGGTGACATTAAGCCGGGTGATACATTGATTGAAGCCACCAGTGGCAACACAGGTATAGCACTGGCAATGGCAGCAGCCATTCGTGGCTATCGCATGGTGCTGATTATGCCTGACAATATGACCGAAGAACGTCGTAAGTCCATGTCAGCCTATGGAGCCGAGCTGATACTGGTGCCTCAGTCGAAAGGCATGGAAGGCGCCCGGGACCTGGCTCTGGAAATGGGGCAGAAGGAACAGGGCAAGGTACTGAACCAGTTTGCCAATCAGGATAATTCTCTCGCTCATTATCATGGCACCGGCCCTGAAATATGGCAGCAGACTCATGGCACCGTCACTCATTTTGTTAGCTCTATGGGAACTACCGGAACCATTATGGGGACTTCCCGCTATCTCAAAGAACAAAATCCCGGGATTGAAATTGTCGGATTGCAACCCGCCGCAGGAGCCAGTATTCCCGGAATTCGTCGCTGGTCGCCAGAGTATTTGCCGGATATCTACGATGCCAGCCGTGTTGACCGGGTGATGGATATCTCCCAGCAGGAAGCAGAACAGACCATGCGGGACCTGGCCACCAAAGAAGGTATCTTTTGTGGCATCTCATCGGGAGGTGCTGTAGCGGGTTCACTTCGTCTGGCTGAAGAGGTTGAAGGCGCCACCATTGTCTGCATCATCTGCGACCGGGGTGACCGGTATCTGTCATTGCTCTGAAAATGTTGGCAAACCAGTTTAATCGCTTAGAACCCATCTGAACAAAAAAACAGGCTTGTGAGGAACTGAAACCTTCCGGGTGACTCTAAGGGGTGATAACTCTGTGAAAGACAACTTCCAGTAATGATTTAACAAGGAAATTAAAGCCAGTATGGACGCTGCATCAGGCTCTGCCGCCGTAACCAGGGCAAACATCAGTACTGAAATCAACAGGAAAGAGGTGATAAAAAACCCCTGCTGCCTGTACAGAATGGTTTCGAAGAAAACGCTTATCTCCCATCTGACCAAGCTACCAGAGCCTGGCTATGTCCTGAATCGCCACGTGAGAGATCGGCTTCTGGATAAAGCGTGGTTCCATCTGGAAGTCTTTCGACCAACCGTCTCGAGCAACTTTGATCCCGATGGGCCAGAACCGACTAAACCAAATGATCCTGATGACCCGACTCTGGAGCTAAGGGAGCTAATGAAAAGTGCTGTATACGATAAGTCTGACAGTAGTATCGGTATTAGCTGCCAAACAAAAGGTGTGTCAAAACTTATAAGCTGTGTAAACAAAACGGTCATCCTGCCTGACCCGGAAGAAATGCCTGTAAACACGCCCATTGCGATTTACAACAAAGACGCTACATACCCGTTCGTACTGACTGGAAAGCAATCCTCCGACTTACAGCCGATGCCTCTTAAAGCCAACTGTGGAACGATTATCCATGTCATAGAAAATAAGAATTCACGCAAGTGGGAAACCCTGTCGAGTTACGAATCGAAGAGCAGGAAATCTCCTGTCAATCCTATTCTTATTGAGATCCCAACCAAAGAAGAGAAGCTTGAGAAGAAAAAGCTTAAGCTAGCAGGTAAAAGCTGCAAGAAGACATACAAAGGTGAGCCGTTTCTTACAACCCCTATGGTTGAGGATCTGGCAGCAGAAGCAACAGGTCTGTCAAAACCCGATTTCTACAAACATAAAAAAACGACAACCGATCCGTTTAAGAAGATATTAACCGACAAAGGTGAAAAAACGCTGGATAACGGTAAAAAGGTAGTTACCACTAACCTTCTTGTGCAGTCGACCAGTTGCGAACATATTATCCATGTGAGGCTAATTCGTGATGACGACAATAATATTTTCATCTACATGCATGAAACGCTGAAGCCTGACGACCCTGTCGCTCTCAACATTAGTGATGATGTTATGAATGCTGTTGCTGATATGTATTACAGCTACAACCTTTATTTGCTGAAGCCCGGTTTTGAGTTACAAAAAGACTCCAGTGGCTGCTCCCAGCTTGCCCTTGAATCAATAATAGCCTTTAACGAAACGCCAGACCTGGATGAGTGGGTAATTAAAACAGCAAAGGATGCTGGTGCGCTTATTTCCCAGCCAAAGAGAAAGCGTAGAGAAAAAGCAGACCCGGCATCACTGATAAAAGACGACAAGTTTTATATTACAGCTGACCAGATGCATGCTCAGTTACTCAAAAGCAATCAGAACAAAGCGTTACTTCCTGACAGTACGGAAATACCCAGGTCATCTGCGCATGCAGGCCAGACAAAAAGCAAACAACGGAAAGCGGACAAGCTCACTGACACCCAGCTCGATACCGTCATTGACAAAAAGACTGGTCAAACCCTTCGAAAACATTATCAGAAACACACCGTGTCAGTACCAGACGAAGATAACCCTGGCCAAACATCTGATGTCAACCTGTTTGCCCTGGGATCGCGATATCAAAATATTCTCAAGTGGGAAGATTTACAACAGAAGAAAAACCACCTCGAAACCACCAAAAGAAAGGCTAAGCCCGTGAACACAGGCGAGAAAACCAAAAAACAAAAGCCCAATCCTTTAAACGACTCTTTACAACATCTTCGTGATGCTTTAGCTGTCGGGCCGGAAATTAGTCAAGATAAACTCATGAACATGGCTGCCCGGAATATCACAGAAAAAACAGAGGCGCTGGATAAGAAGGAACAACAGATAAGCCAGCTTCAAACACAATCAAAAGCTAACCCGGATATTTCATAAAAAGAGGCAAGTTCCGCCCAATCACTTGATATAATTGGGTCGACCAAAAAAATGCTTCGGAAGAAGCAAACCGGAACTTGCCATGAACAAATTTACACAAGAACAGCTTCGTTTTCACCCCTCCAACGGAAAAACTATCCGGGCAGACTTCAATGGCGGAGAATTATCCTCTGATTTTGGCGCCCTGATGCTACGTGAAACAATGCTTCACAGCGGTATCATATCCAGGCTGACTGACGGCATTGACGATAAACGTCATCAATCCTACATCGACCACACCCTGCAAGAACTCATTGCCCAAAGAGTTTTGCAAATGGCCTGTGGTTATGAAGATGCAAACGACAGCAACCATCTGCGTAAAGACCCAATCTTTAAGCTTGCCAATGGAAGAAACCCACTGGACGATGATAACCATCTGGCTTCCGCTCCAACGTATACAAGGCTTGGTCAGTCCATGACCAAACGGGATATTTATAATATGACCAAAGCACTGGCTGATCACTTCATCAGCAGTTATGAATACCCGCCATTAGCCATCATTATCGACCTGGATCATACGCCTGCTATCACCCATGGCGGCCAGCAGATGAACCTGTTCAACGCCAAATATCAAGACTACTGTTACTTGCCCTTAATGATCTTTGAGGGGCTCAGCGGCAAGCTGATCACTTCGATCCTGCGTCCTGGAAAAACACCCACAGGCCGAGAGAATGCAGCTATTCTCCAGCGCCTCATTAAGCTGATCCGTACAAGATGGCCGAAAACCCATTTACTGGTTCGTGGGGATAGCCACTTTGCCCAACCAGAGTTAATGCAGGTTGTTCAGGATGACCCTCACTCCGACTACGTGCTGGGAAAAGGCGCAGGACACAAGACGGCCTTGCGACCTAAAGCCAAAGAGTTGCTGGATGAAGCGCGGAAAGCTCTCGACGTTAAAACCGGGCTGGCAAAACTGAACAACATGCCAGAGCCTGAGCGACTCAGGCTCTACGGAGAAACGGACTATCAGGCAAAAAGCTGGAAAGGGCTGGACACCCGGATAATCTATAAGGCAGAGGTCAACCAGAAAGGCGACAATCCCCGCTTTATTGTGACTTCGATGATGGAGGCTTCCCCCGAGGAAATATATGAAGACCTTTATTGTCCCAGAGGGCAGGATGAGAACTTCATTAAGCATCTGAAAAGTGATTTGTCCGGTGATCGCTTGTCAGATCAAGGCTTTCTGGCAAATCACCTGAGAATGTTTTACGCCTGCGCTGCTTATGTTCTTCACTATGAGCTGAGAACCAAGGCACTGAAAGGTACGGAGCTGGAAAAGGCACAGCCATCAACCGTGATCACAAAACTTTGTAAGGTCGCGGTTAAAGTGGTTGAGTATAAAGACCGAATCAAACTTCACTTGCCCCGCAGCTGTCCAATAAAAGGGCTTTTGCAGCATATAACCGAAGTCTTTTATTCAATGCCGCTGCCTCGACCGGGATAGTCAGCTTCATAAACTCAATCAGAATAAAATAGCGACCAACAGAAAGAGTGTTGGGGAATTCTGTTGTCCTGAAAAAGCAGGTGCTGATCAAAAAACATCCGAATTAATGGTGAGTTCGGGTTGTAATACCTTTTTCATGGACAGTAGAGCAACAGACCTCCGAAAAAATCAGAATGGGATGTTTTTTCCGGAACTTGTTGCTCATTTATGAAATATTCGGGCTAAAGAAGAGCAATGGCATGGAAAGTTTAAGATCATGACATTGGAAGCCAGCCAAATGACACAGACGCTAGAAGGCATGAGTGCCAGAACAGAGCAGCAGCAGCGAAAAATTACAGACCTCAACAACCGTGTTGCTGAGCTAACCCGTAAACTTGAACAAAAAACCGATGCACTGGCCAAAATACATGAGCTGTCCCGTTAGATAACATTAAAATCATCTGCGACCGGGTAGAGGGAGGAACCACTGACTGTCATTGCTAAGAAGGGACTGGTGGGAAAATGTCGTGGCTACTACAACTCATCATCCATTGAAATAATCTCCCAACGTCCCAATTTTCCCTCGATAAAGCGCTGGGGAAGTTGGTAGGTATCATGCCTTATCTGCTCATTAACACCTAAATCCCTGCTAAACAGGCAATGGACATTCAAGTATTGAGAAAATTTGGTTTTAATTTCCTCCAACAATGAATGCAAGTATGTCACGTTACTTGGTACGCAAATATCATATAGTTGTGCAGTGCGTTTTTCCCCTGTTTCGAGTTTCTCCGCCCTGTCAGCCTTAACGATTGCTTTGTACACATTACTCGGCCCCTGACTCTGATATAAAGGAGTACCAAGTTGATGAAACGACCTTCTGGGTATTAGTAAATAGTTAAAAGTCATCTGACCTCCGGAGATAACTTCCCAGGCTTCGAACGATCCTTGCATTAAAGGGATTGGACTTGCCAAATGGGGGCTTATCACAGTCCCGTGTGCACAATAAAATGACAGGCGGAGTTCCGTTGGCACATTAAACATTTCTGTCACCCCACCTATGCCGTTCCTCGCTGCCACTCCAGTCCTGCAGTCAATAATCAGATTTCCAACCTTGGCTTTGCCAAACCCCCGACCTTTCCATGTAAACAGAAAAAAGTGATTATCGGTATGATACCGACGTCCCTTAGCACCAGTAAAAGGCATAATCTGCGTACTCCTTATAAAAGAGTTGTTAAAGCTCTCCGGGGTATCCATGACCAAGTGTAGTCCTGATGATTAACACTCACTTACAATTGCCTTTCCAGGCTGGTTATTCAGAGTCCATAACCAGAGACTTTTCTCTAATCAAAACCTTAACTTTGTTCATAAGGCTGGTTGCCAGAGGCACAAGATCATGCCGAAATAGCCTCAACCGCTTTTCAAGCACCTGCATTAACTTTATTATTCGCCAGAAGAATAATATTTAATAAACAAACTATCGCCATTGTATGACTACCCATCCAAAAAACAACACGACACAGGCAGTCAAACAGAGAATTCTGCTGATGGCGCTGCTTCCGGGCATAATCATCTCCCTGATTATGGGCAGCCTATACCTCTGGACACGCTTTTCTGAACTGGAACACCAGCTGCTGGAAAAAGCACAGAGTAACAGCGCACGTTTATCAACGTTTATTGATTTCGCTCTGATCGATGGCGATTTACAACAGGTGCAGGAGTTATCCTCTCTGGCACTGGAAGACCGGGATGTCAGAGCCATCAGCCTGCTGGACGAACATGGACGTAAAATCATTCATGCCGGACCCAGGCTCAGTATTGCTGAAGACCTGCAGAAATTCCCGACAGTGCAAACACTGGTGTCTGGTGATGAATCGTTACTGATAACATCACCTCTGTATCGTCTCGAAAGCAACAACTCCCGTATTATCGGCTGGCTTCGGGTCGAATATTCCTACGCACCGACCAGCCTGAAAAAATACCGGTCTCTGGTTTTCAGCGCCTTGCTGGTATTGCTTGGGCTAGGGGCAGGAACCCTGTTCTGCCTCAAGCTGGGACACTCAATACTGCATCCGCTTGAACAGATAATGAACCGCCTGGCAACTATCAGCAGCGGTAAAATTCATCAACGACTTGAGACCAACCCTACCAGTCTGCTGTATGAACTGGAGTCCACCATCAACGCTATGCTGAACAGCGTTGAACAGGCCAGCGACACCATGCGCAAAAGCGTGGAGCAGACAACAGAAGAGTTACAGGAAACACTGGAGACTATTGAAATCCAGAACGTTGAACTGGACCTTGCCCGGAAAGAAGCCCTGGAGGCCAGTCGCAGCAAAAGCGAATTCCTGGCTAATATGAGCCACGAAATAAGAACACCACTGAACGGTATTATTGGTTACACCAGCCTGATGCTGGAAGGTGAGTTGAAACCTCAGCAGCGGGAATATCTCATCACCATAGAAAAATCAGCACAGGGACTGATGTCGATGCTGAACGATATTCTGGACTTCTCACGTCTGGAAGCTGGCAAACTGGAACTCTACAACAGCCGCTTAAACCTGCATTCCGTTATCGACGACGTACTATCCATTATGGCACCTGCCGCCTGTCATAAATCACTGGAGCTGGTCAGTTTCATTTATAACGATACCCCTGCTGACATCATGGGCGACCGGCAGCGACTGTCGCAAATCCTGATCAATCTGGTCAGCAATGCCATTAAATTTACCAATCATGGCAGTGTTGCGGTTCGGGTGATGCTGGAGCATAAGGACGACAATGGTTTCATGACCCTGAAGTTCACAGTGACAGATACGGGCACAGGCATGACACCAGGGCAGCATTCAAAACTGTTCAGGGCGTTTTCTCAGGCAGACTCCAGCCGCAGCAGGAAAGCCGGGGGAACCGGACTGGGTCTTGCAATCAGTAAAAGTCTGGTGGAACAGATGCACGGAGAAATCGGGCTGGATTCCGATCTGGGCAGAGGCTCAAGTTTCTGGTTTACCATCCGCAGCCATGCCGCCGACAATAAAACGGTGAAGCATACTCCCACCGCCTCAAAACGTTCAGTTCTGCTGTATGAACCTCTGGAACTGTCCAGACTGGCTATCACCCATCAGCTCGAGCGCCTGAACTGTCTTGTTGAACCTCTGGGAGAGAGGCAGGATGTTGCCAGACACCTGAAGTCTAACCGGTTTGACCTGATCATCCTCAGTCAGGAAGACCGGTCATTGAAAACCGTTCTGACAGAAGCCGCCGAACTGTCTCAAAATACCCCCGTCATGGTACTGACCACCACCAGTTCAACCGATGAACACCCGGACGTACTGCCTGAGAAAGTCAGCACGCTATCCAAACCAGTTGGTCAGCAGCGTCTGTCGGATGCCCTGGCGGATATTGATTCAGGCAAAGGGTTCAATCGCAACCTGGACAGACAGCCCTCTCCACAGACGAAGCAGTCAATTCTTGTGGTAGACGACAATCCGGTGAATGTGAAGCTGCTGAAAACCATGCTGACCAATATGGGGCAGTCCGTCAAAACCGCCAGCAGTGGTTTTGAAGCCATTGAACTGTGTCAGTATACTCTGTTTGATCTGGTTTTGATGGATGTCCAGATGCCCGGTATGGATGGTATTGAAACAACACGACAGATACGGGCTATGGAACATACATGCAGTTCTCTGCCTATTATTGCGGTCACTGCCCATGCCCTGCCCGATGAAAAGAAGCTGATTCTGCAAAGTGGCCTGAATGACTATATGACCAAGCCGGTTAATGCACGACAATTGGCTAATATGGTCAGCCACTGGACCAGTGAGCCAGTCCAGAATAAACCCATCCCCGGGGAAAGCCAGCCTGCAGGCAATCAGACCACCGGATCAGCCAGCAGAAACGATCCGGTAGACCGGGAGCGAAGCATTCAGCTGGCAGGTGGAAATGCGGCACTGGCTGATGAAATGCTCGAGATGCTGGTCAAAGGGCTGGACAACGACCTGGAAACACTGCAGCGACACGCCCGGCACAACTATCACAAAGGCTTGCTGGAACGGGTTCACCGACTACATGGTTCGTGTCGTTACTGCGGCGTGCCAGAACTGGAGAAGAGCTGTTATCAACTGGAGAGCCTGTTAAAACAGAACAGGCAAATAGATACTTCTAATATTCAAGCACAACTCAAGCACCTGTTTTCTGCCATTCAGCATTTACAGGACTGGTATCTCAAACATTCAGATTCAAAAAATAAAAGTATGGAATCCTGTTTACCTTTACAAGCAGTCGATGGTTAGCCTTTATGATTACGAAATGTGAATTACCATGAATGATTAAAGTTTTTCTGTTGACTGCTTTTTTATTAATGCGTCATAAGACGTTTAAATGACTTCAGAAATAATACCTGATGCCGTATTTGTTTTTTTAAATAAAGCGTCAAAAACACACAGCCCTGCTATGCTGGATGTGCTGAATATTGGCAACCAGTTACAAGCTTGGTTTTTAGGCTTGGAAATTTTCTGACCTGCTATTCAGGGAAGATGGATAAGCCAACTGTTATCTGGCTGCTCGTTTGATTAACCTTATGAAGGGTATTCACTATGTTATTTCGAACGTTCACCATCCGGTTTCTGGTGTTTCTTTTCTTTACGCTTGCGATAAAATCTTATGCAGATGAAAAAGTGGTTAAGAGGTGCCAGGCATTAGAAGACTATACAGAAGAACATCACCTCTGGGACACCTGCATCAATTTTCTCAGTCAGAGTGGTTATTCGGACTATGAGCCTCACGCGATACATGAATCTGTGGATTTAAATTATGATCTGAGACAAATAATAAAAAACAGTAAAAGCAAACGTTTTGTAATTTTCCTCGCTGAGGCTGGTTATATGTCAGAAGGGACTATCAAGATTGAAGATCTTGATATTGCGTTTGTCGGAGTTAAAAACAGCACTAGCAATAAGTCCCATATTGTTATGGTTGAGCCACCCTCCCCAACTGTAAACCCCAAGGCTCCTAATAAAAAACCCGGTGCTTTTATAAGGTTTGACGCGCCTGCCAAACAGCTGATGTTTAAAAATATCACGCTGAGTGACGTCAATACCCATATGGATCACCCGGCTCCAGATACGACCAAACCGATAGTAAGTACTGGGTTGATTGATATCACATCAGCCCAGAGTGTAGTCATTGATGACTCTGAGGTTGAATCCCACTACCACAAAGATGCCATTTACTTCGGATGCGGTGACAGTGCGCTTCTTTCTGACTTCAGCCTTACCAATTCCACCATTAAAATACCAGCAGAAAGTTCTCATGCTATTGACTTCCATTGCGGGAAAAAAGGGGTTCACTATAATGCCCAGATAGCGTTCACAACGTTTGGTTTTAATACTGCTCCAGTAGGGCGCTCACCTGCCGCAAAGACACCCACTCCTACTAACTGGGCAAACAAAACCACAAGCACTACGACCAGCGCGTTCAGCTTGCCATTCAAAGACACTATGATTCATATTGATGTTGAAGGAAGCGTCAAGTTCACAAATAGTCCCTGTAATCGCCTTAAATACACTGACAAACAATCCATTCAACACCAGGTGCCACTGGATCAAACTCTGTTTGTAGATGATGTTATGAGTTTCGATGGGCTACTCACAATAACCGAAATCAATTCACCCTCTGGCACCTATTTTACTCATGAAAATCATAAAAGGATCGTAGATGATACATTTTATCTACAAGAACTGTGTCCTGTGAAGCTTGATCAGTACAATGCCAAAAAACTGTCAAACTTCCTTCCCAGCCGAGTACTGATTCAAAGCCGATTGGGAGGTCAACCGGTCACTAAGGACGAAACTGACTGGGAGAGCAAGTACTACGCGAAAAATACGCATGCTATAGCCACTACTGTGACTACGGCAGTTTTAGCCATAGCAACTCTTGGATTGGCAGGCGCCACTGCTTACTACAGGCATAAGGCACATAAATATTCTCACACCGAACTTGTGGGTGAATAAGTTTATCCGGGCACGGATTGAGAAGCTTTTCTTTCCACTCGACTGTTTATTCGCAGGGCAGAGGACTCTGACCTGCGAATAAAACTCTCATGATTCCAGCACAACAAATGCCACAGCGGCATCCACCTCATCTGACAGGCTCAGATGAATTGAGTGAATGCCGCGCTGTTGCTGCAATTCCATGGCATAGCCATTGAACGTAAGTTGCGGAGCGCCCAGCTCATCATTGCTGACTTCCATGTGCTGAAACGACACTTTGCCAATACCCGTACCCAACGCCTTCGATGCCGCTTCTTTGGCGGCAAAGCGCTTTGCCAGATAAGCTGCAGGATTTGCCTGCCGGGAAAACACAGCCATTTCAGTACCGGTCAATATACGACGGGCAAAGGCTTCACCGGAAGGTTTATCCAGAGCTTTCTGAATACGCTCTATGTGTACGATATCCGTTCCAATTCCGGCAATCATCGGTGCAGGGACGCCCTCAGCATCAGTGTTTTCATTTCCCGAACCGCCTCTTTCAGACCGACAAACAACGCGCGTCCGATAATAGCGTGTCCAATATTCAGCTCATTTATACCGGCAATTGCAGCCACGGGTTCAACATTCTGGTAATTCAGGCCATGACCCGCATTAACAATCAGGCCTTTGCTCAGTGCGTATTCCGTCGCATGTTCCAAACGCTTCAGCTCAGCACGGATGCACTCATGACTGGTTGCTTCGGCATAAGCCCCGGTATGCAGCTCAATGACTGAAGCACCCGCATCAACAGAAGCCTGAATCTGGTCAACATCCGGGTCAATAAACAACGATACTTCAGACTCCTGCACAGCCATGCGCTGACAGGCTGCAGCAATAGCAGCCTGATTAGCCATAACATCCAACCCCCCTTCAGTAGTCAGCTCCTGTCGTTTTTCAGGCACCAGGCAGACACTCTGAGGCTGAATTTCTTCAGCGATCGACAACATCTCTTCTGTCACCGCCATTTCCAGGTTCATACGGGTCTGTAGTACCTGGCGAATCAATCGAACATCCCGATCCAGAATATGTCGGCGATCTTCCCTCAGGTGCAGGGTAATGCCGTCAGCTCCTGCCTGTTCTGCTTCAATCGCAGCCTGAACCGGATCGGGGTAATTGATACCACGAGCCTGACGAATAGTGGCAATGTGATCAATGTTCACACCCAGCAAAATACGCTGATGGGGAATCATGCAGATACTCCTCGTTAAACCTGGAAAACTAAAGCTGGTAAATTAAACCTGATGCGTTTAAGTCTGGTCATTTCACTCGGACAAAACTGTATCACGCCTATCCATTTTGGTGAAAAGCTCCCTGCTTTGCAGGGGTTTTTCACCAATCAGGGGCAGCAGAGCCAGTCGGGTAAAACGCTTGTAAGAAGGCAAGCACTGACCCCGGGTAAAATCTCTCGCCGCCATAGCCTGCAAAGCAGCACCGGAAAAACAGTCAACCTTGACCGGCATGTCATCATTCAGCCGTACCAGTCCCTGTTCTGGCAGCAGACGATAGTTAGCATCGGACTGAACCGCCTGCCCCGTTGTTATATCATGTTCAAGGTCAGGTAAATAACCGGTCAGCTCCAGCAGTTCCAGCTCAAACCAGCGCAAAACCGGTTCAACCGCTTCTTTACCCTGTAGTATTTCGATCACCTTTTCATACAGCTCAGGCAAACCGTCCATTGGCTGCCCGGGAAGAACCGCACGCATGACCAGCTCGTTCACATAAAAGCCACAATAGAGAGATTGCCCGGAAAGCCGGATGGATCGGGACAGTTCAATGCTGGTCAGAGTTTTCAGCTCACTGCGCCCGCGCCAGCTTAACCAGACCCGGGTAAAGGGTTGCAACAGAGGGGCTATTCGTGATTTCGCCTGCCGAACCCCTCGTACGACCATGGCCAGACGACCATAGTCTTCCACAAGGAATTCAGCAATGACTGAGCGCTCTTTATAGGGTCTGCTATGCAGCAGCCAGGCTGCGCTCAGATCATTCATAGGTTTTATTTACAATCGTTATTTAGACTGGTTATTTGGACTCGTTATTTGGACTCGTTATTTGGACTCGTTATTTGGAGTAGTCATAACCAAGGCTCTTCAGGGCGCGGTCATCATCAGACCAGCCACCTTTCACCTTCACCCACAGGTTCAACATCACCTTGGCATCGAACATTCGTTCCATGTCCTTGCGAGCCTCCTGACCAATGGTTTTCAGGCGGGCGCCCTTATCACCAATCACGATGGCTTTCTGTCCCGGACGCTCCACCAGAATCAGGGCGCTGATGGTCAGCAGCGGGCCTTTGGGGCGCATTTCATGCTTGAACTCTTCAATTTCTACCGTCATTTCATAAGGCAGCTCATCGCCCAGCTGACGCATGATCTTTTCACGCACCAGCTCTGCCGCCAGGAATCGGGAGCTGCGATCAGTAATCTGATCTTCCGGGTAGAAATGCATGCTGGCTGGCATCATGCCTTCGATCATCGTTTCCAGCTCTTTCAGGTTATTACCTTGTTGCGCTGAGATCGGCATAATAGCCTTAAAGTCATACTTTTCAGCCAGTTCCTGCAGGTACGGCATCATCTTAGCCTTGTCTTCAATGCGGTCAACCTTGTTGATCGCCAGAATCACCGGACAGGGCGCATGTTTGAGTTTATCCAGAACCAGCTGGTCTTCATGGGTCCACTTTAAACGATCCACAACAAAAACAATGGCGTCAACGCCGGTCAGGGCGCTGGTAGCCGCACGGTTCATGTAGCGGTTAATCGCTTTCTTCTGCTCTTTGTGCATCCCGGGCGTGTCAACATAAATTGTCTGCACACTCTCTTCGGTCTTGATGCCCAGTACCTGATGGCGGGTAGTCTGCGGGCGTCGGGATGTAATAGACAACTTCTGTCCCAGAATATGGTTCAGCAGCGTTGATTTACCTACATTCGGACGACCGACAATGGCAACATAACCACAACGGGTATTCTCATCACTCTGCACAGACAGGTTCAGCTCGTTTACTTCAGTGTTCATGAGCTTTGGGCTCCCAATAATTCCAGTGCCTTGCGGGCAGCCTGTTGCTCTGCACCGCGTCGACTTGATCCTTTCCCCTGACTGCTTATGCTCATGGCTTCCAGTTCACACAGAACGGTAAACTCCTGATTATGGGCATCGCCTTCGATACCCGTCACACGGTACTTGGGCAGAGCTTTCTGTCGTGCCTGCAGAAATTCCTGCAAACGGGTTTTCGGGTCTTTGTTCTGCTGATCTGTAACAGAGAGTCCGGCAAGGCGGTCTTTAAACCAGCTGCGAATGCGCTCATGGCAGGTCTCCATGCCGGCATCCAGATAGATAGCGCCAATAATGGCTTCCACCGCATCTGCCAGTATGGATTCACGACGGTAACCGCCGCTTTTCAACTCACCGGAGCCCAGTCGCAGATAGTCTCCAAGCTCAAACTCCCGACCAATTTCTGCCAGTGTCACACCGCGCACCATACGGGCGCGAAGCCGGCTTAACTGACCTTCCCGGGCATCGGGAAACAGCTCGTACAACGCTTCTGCAATAACAAAGTTAACGATAGAGTCACCCAGAAACTCCAGTCTCTCATTATTGCGACTGCCGCAGCTGCGGTGCGTGAGAGCCAGCTCCAGACGACTGCGGTCAGAAAATGTATAGCCCAGCCTGCGTTCCAGCCGGGCAAGTTCATCAGACTTCACTGAGGTTTTACTTTCCAGTCATGTTCAAAAGATACGATCAGGTCTACGTTCCTGATAAATTCAATACGACGTTCATAGTCAATCGCGATACTGACCCCGTCGTACCTGCCCTGCACTATCTGAATTTCTTCCGGATGCAGTTCAATCAGGTTGGTCTGCAGACCTTTGTCAAGCCAGTCCTTTACTTCTGAAGCGTCTGCCCTGGCGATGCCAGGCTTTTCATCCAGAGACGTCAGTATCCGGGAAACAGCAAAATCGTCCATATACAGGGGACCCAGCTTTACGGCTGCCATGATCAACAAGCCACCGACCATTATAGTCGTCAGAATGCTGGATATGCCCAAACCTTTTTGTCTGTTTCTTATTCCAGTCATTGCTCTCTCCTTGTTAAAAAACCGCTGTGGGTTTTACCCCCGGCGGCTTCGCAATTGCTCAGACTTCCTGATTAAGAATAAAGCACCAGCCTGCACATGGGAAAACCCGATGCAGGCTGGGCAGGTTGTTACCTGTGTAACAACACTTCAGATAATAAGGACTGCTACTCAATAGTTAGTGAATACTTCCATTGTTCTTGAAATTAGGCAGCTTTGTCCAGCTTGGCCAGTGCATCCAGATGTAAACGGCCTTACCTACTATGTTCTGCTCCGGTACAAATCCCCAGTAGCGACTGTCGTTACTGCGGTCACGGTTATCACCCATAACAAAGTACATGCCTTCCGGCACCTGCCAGATGCCTTCAGCCATCAGGCTGCGCAGATTTTTATCCTTGCGAATCTGGTGGCTGCTGCCACCAATGATTTCGTTGTAAAGACTATGTGGGTGACCATCGTTAAGGTTCGCCACCAACTGCTGTTTTACCTTCTGACCATTAATAAACAGCTCTTTGTTCACATAGCGAACTTCGTCGCCCGGTACACCGATCACACGTTTGATAAAGTTGATGTTCGGGTTCTGAGGTTCCTTAAACACCATCACTTCGCCACGCTGCGGCTCATTGTTAGACCAGATTTTGGTACCAGTCACTGGCAAGCGCAGGCCATAGTCAAACTTGTTGACCAGAATAAAATCACCCACTTCCAGTGTTGGAATCATTGAGCCCGATGGGATCTGAAAAGGCTCAAACAGAAACGAGCGTAAAACCAGCACCAGCGCCAGTACCGGAAAAATAGAAACCGACGTCTCAATAAGAGAAGGCGGCTGTTCCAGGGAGTCAACGACCTTCGGGTCAATGTCACCGGTTAAACCTGCCTTGTAACTGGCAACAGCCGCGCGACGACGAGGCATGAACACCAGCTTGTCAGCCAGTGCAATGACCCCGGTAACTGCCACTGCAATGACCAGCAATAACGGAAAATTAATATCCATGGTTATTTGTTCTCAGTCACCTAATCTGATTTTTGTACCGTTCACATAAAGAAGGCAAAAGCCCTCTCTTACTTGTCCACTTTCAAAACCGCAAGGAAAGCTTCCTGCGGAATCTCTACGCGGCCTACCTGCTTCATACGCTTCTTACCCGCTTTCTGCTTTTCAAGCAGCTTACGTTTACGAGTGGCATCACCACCGTAACACTTCGCCGTTACATTCTTGCGCAGTGCCTTAACAGTGGTACGGGCAACAATCTGACCACCCACAGCCGCCTGAATCGCCACGTCGAACATCTGACGGGGAATGATCTCTTTCATTTTCTCAGTCAGTGAGCGACCACGGGGAATCGCGTGATCCCTGTGGGCAATCAGCGCCAGTGCATCGACTTTCTCGCCGTTAATCAGGATATCCAGCTTCACCATTCTGGCCGCCTCAAAGCGGTCGAAGCTGTAATCCAGCGACGCAAAGCCACGGCTGACCGATTTGATACGATCAAAGAAGTCCAGCACTACTTCATTCATTGGCAAATCATAGGTGATAGACACCTGACCGCCAGTAAACTGCATATCTTTCTGCACGCCACGACGTTCGACACACAGGCTGATCACGTTACCCAGGTAGTCCTGAGGTACCAGAATACTGGCCTGAACAATCGGTTCGCGGATTTCTTCAATAGAAGCCGGATCAGGCAGGCGGGACGGGTTATCAACCTCGACCACATCACCATTTTTCATTTCTACTTCGTAGATTACGGTGGGCGCTGTGGTGATCAGATCCAGATTGTATTCACGTTCCAGACGCTCCTGAATGATTTCCATGTGCAGCATGCCCAGGAAACCACAGCGGAAACCAAAACCCAGCGCATCAGAGCTTTCCGGCTCGTAGAACAGGGAAGCGTCGTTGAGACTCAGTTTTTCCAGAGCTTCGCGGAAGTTCTCGAAATCATCAGAGCTGACCGGGAACAGGCCGGCGTACACCTG
Organism: Endozoicomonas gorgoniicola; assembly: GCF_025562715.2. Taxonomy (NCBI): domain Bacteria; kingdom Pseudomonadati; phylum Pseudomonadota; class Gammaproteobacteria; order Oceanospirillales; family Endozoicomonadaceae; genus Endozoicomonas; species Endozoicomonas gorgoniicola. The sequence goes on along the minus strand of NZ_JAPFCC010000001.1, from coordinate 1,088,707 downwards.
AGGCTTCACTTTCTGGAAGCCCGGCAGCGCCTTTACATCCGGGGTTTTGGCGTGGGTCAGGGTATCACCGACCGGCGCACCGTGAATGTCCTTGATACCCGCAATGACATAGCCGACTTCACCGGCTTTCAGCTCACCGGTTGCTTCCATTTTCGGGGTAAAGATACCGACGTTATCGACACCATAAGCCTGACCGGTGGATTTCACCAGAATCTTGTCACCCTTGCGCAGCACACCGTGTTTTACGCGCACCAGGGAGACTATGCCAAGGTAATTGTCGAACCAGGAGTCGATAATCAACGCCTGCAGCTCGTCATCAAGGTTGCCTTCCGGAGCTGGAATGGTTTTCACCAGTTCTTCCAGAACGTCTTCAATGCCGAGACCACTCTTAGCGGAGCAGCGAACCGCTTCAAGGGCATCAATACCGATAATCTCTTCAATTTCCTGGGCAACCCGTTCAGGTTCAGCCTGAGGCAGGTCCATCTTGTTCAGGACGGGCATCACTTCCAGCCCTTGCTCAATGGCGGTGTAACAGTTGGCTACCGACTGGGCCTCTACACCCTGAGCAGCGTCTACCACCAGCAGCGCCCCTTCACAGGCAGACAGAGAGCGGGAAACTTCATAAGAGAAGTCTACGTGTCCGGGAGTGTCGATAAAGTTGAGCTGATAGGTTTCACCGTCTTTGGCGGTGTAATCCAGAGTTACGCTTTGCGCCTTGATGGTGATCCCGCGCTCACGCTCAAGCTCCATGGAGTCCAGTACCTGTTCCTGCATTTCACGGTCGGAAAGGCCGCCACAGGTTTGGATAAAACGGTCTGCCAATGTCGACTTGCCATGGTCGATATGGGCAATAATACTGAAATTCCGAATACGGCTAAGATCGCTCACGATTGCATCACTACAAAAAAGATGTCCCCGCCAGGCGTGTTACCACTCCAACGGGGACAGTTGTTCAGCTTGCAGGGTCTTCATCATCACCGCCACTCATTTCATCATCGGCTGAAAAAAACCGACAGGGTGGGATAGTTGAAGCTGCTGTAATTAAAGTAGATTCTACAGCATGTCGGGCCGCCACTCCACAACTGCGGACCCGAACAGGCTGATAAACCTTTAATCCGTCAGACGGAAAGAAATATAGGCAGGACGCCCCTGACGCACAACCCGCATGGAAATTGAGCGATTTTTCGGCAACTTGCGTACAGTCTCGTCAAATTCTTTCAAGGTCTTTACCGGCTGATTATCCAGATGAGTAATCACATCCCCCTGACGAAGACCAATACTGCGACCAACCCCAGAAGTCAGACTGGTCACCACAACACCTTTGGCATCGTCATCAAGGCGCAGCTTGTTGCGATAGTCATCATTAAGGGTTTCTACCTGAATCCCGAGGCGGTTACTGGTGTCAGCTTTGGCTTTCTTCTCAGTGCGACTCGCATGTTCGTCAGGCAGCTCACCGACTTCAACCATCAGGGTTTTGCGTTTGCCGTTACGAATCAGCTCGACTTCAGCCTTGTCACCCGGAGTGATCACCCCTACCGCCATCGGCAAACTGCCGGAACGCAGTATGTCTTTGCCATTCAGTTTGACAATCACATCACCCGGCTGCAGCTTAGCCTTGTCAGCCGGACCTCCGGGAACGACCTGACTGATCAGGGCGCCCATCGGTTTGTCCAGCCCAAAGGATTCTGCCAGATCGCGATCGACCTCCTGAATCGCAACGCCCAGCCAGCCACGAGTGACATAGCCTTTATCTTTCAGTTGCGCCACAGCCCAGCTCACATGATCAGCCGGAATGGCAAAAGACAGCCCCATAAAACCACCGGAGCGGGTAAAGATCTGAGAGTTAATACCAATCACCTCGCCGCTCATATTAAACAGAGGACCGCCCGAGTTACCCGGATTGATTGGTACATCAGTCTGAATGAACGGTACGTAGGAATCACTCGGCAGACTGCGATTCTTAGCACTGACAATACCTTTGGTAATGGAGTACTCAAAGTTAAAGGGGGAGCCAATAGCAGCTACCCATTCCCCCGGGCGAACTTCATCAGAACGACCCATTTTTACCACCGGCAGCTTCCGGTCTGACTTGATTTTAAGAAGTGCCAGGTCTGAACGCTTGTCGGCACCAATCAGCTCTGCTGTTTTTTCACTGCGATCACTGAGTCGAACGATAATGGTGTCAGCTCCATCGACCACATGGTTATTGGTAAGAATGTAACCATCATCTGAGATAATAAAACCCGAACCTAACGACATGGGTTGTGGGCGTCCGCCGGATGGTTCATCCGGTATCGGCACACCAAAATAACGCCGAAAAATTTCAGGCAAATCTTCACCACCCGGACCATAGAACTGACTGCGATTATTCTTCGGGGTAGATAACGTACTGACATTGACGACGGCTGGCGACGCCTGTTCAAACAGCGTGGCAAAGTCTGGCAAGACCTGCATATTGGCAGGCGGTTTGACAATAGGTACAGCACCCACCAGTAGTGTTGTGAGCAAAAAGGCACCGATGAGTTGCAGTGATGTTTTAATGAGATGAGAAGTCCCCTGCCTGCCACCTCTCTTCAAAATGGTTTCCCCAACTTTCATGAAGCTGACTCCTCCTGGTTCAGGTGATATTCCTGTAGATTTTGAGCCTGGCTATCGGGCGATTTTTCTCTGCTTCGACTTACCGCCTTCAGCTCTGCACAAGGTTATAAAATAGCGCTTTAAGTCCGGTTAATCTGTATCCTGCTTGCCAAACTTCTGTAAACATTTCCTAAAGAGCCGTTCTGGACATTAAGCACCCTGAGTAATGCTACCAAAATTCCCGGAGCGTTATCGCAGAACTTTTTTACTGCAAAAGATAAAAAGTTTATACACATTTATTTTTTGCTGTTTGACCTTCTGAGCAACTGATTTCTGTTCAGCACATTAGGTAAGGCGGGGCTATTGCCCCGTCCTTCCCACAGAACCGTGCGTACGGACCTCGTACACGGCTCCTGCACTCTCTATCCCTTAACAATAAGGGGCAAGAACGCCCGTTTTAACGCCTTCCAAATTGAACAACTTTATCTCATTGAACCAGTTGTTCGGCATGGCTAAATGCGACAGGGGACTGCACGCATTTCTCCATGAACGCATTTTGATGTACTTAAATGGTGGCTTGTAACCCAGTTGCTTCAGCCGACGATGCAGCTTCGCTGGTTTCTTCCACTGTTTCAGTTGTAAACATCTCAGCCTGCGCCTCATCCATCCTGTCAGCCGTTTTAATTCACGACTACAGTTCGCTATCCTGAAGTAATTAGCAAATCCTCGTATCACAGGGTTCAGTTCTCGGATTACTCCTTCAAGGTTCGTTCCCCGATTCCTTTTCGTGATTCGCTTTACCTTTGCTTTCAGTGCGTTGAGCTTCTTTTCCTGTATGCGCGTATAGCTGCTCAGGATTTCAACTCCCAGAAATTTCACACCCTCGCCGCTATGGGCTATGTGTGTTTTATTCTGGTTGACCGTCAGTTTCAGGTCTTGCTCCAGTACTTTGGTCGCCACTTTCAGAGCGTTTTCTGCCGCTGCTTTGGAGCCACACAGAATCAGGATATCGTCCGCATAGCGGACAATCCTGTGCTTGCGTCGCATCATTTCCTGATCAAACGCATCAAGATAGACGTTTGAGATTAAGGGACTGATCACTCCGCCCTGTGGACTGCCTGTTTCCGTGGCTTCCAGTTGATAGCCAACCATCACCCCGCTTTTCAGGAACATTCTGATCAGGTTCAGGATGCTTCCATCTGCCACTTTGTGCCTGAACGCCTTGAGAATTAACTCGTGGTCGAGTCGGTCAAAGCATTTGGACAAGTCCATGTCCACCACCCAGCGTCTGTCGTACTTCCGTATGAACAGGGTCGCCTTGGTAATGGCTTGATGGCAGCTTCGATTCGGTCTATACCCATAGCTGGACGGGTGGAAGTCCGGATCAAAGATCGGGGTCAGGATATTTAGAAGTGCTTGTTGGACGATTCGGTCTTTTACTGCGGGGATTCCCAGCAGACGCTTTCCACCGTCTTCTTTGTCGATTTCTACACGCTTTACCGGTAGCGGTTTGTAGCGCTTTTCCCGCAATTCAAGCAGTAACTGTTCAAGATTCCCACGCAGATTCGAGGCGTAGTCGCTCAGGCTCTGCCCATCTATTCCGGCCGCACCTTTCGCTTTCCATACCTTTTTGAATCCGTTGTAAAGCGCTTCCATCGTCAGCAAGCGCCCATACAGGCTATAATATACTCTCATCAGTTACTGTCTCACGACAGACAGATTGCGCCATCCTTCTACTGTGGCCGGATTCTTCATGGACATTCACAGGCGTTCTGGCTCAAGGCAATCTACCTGCTACCTGTCCTTTACTCCCGAGCGCGGCTCTTTCTTTTAGCAGGATTGTTCCCAACCTCACCAGCCGAAGATGTCCTGCCTCGTCAGGCAGCTTGTGCGCTCACAGTGTCATTCCTGCGGTCTGACTGTTCTTTAAGAATGCTTCACCCCTTCGCAACATCTGCCGCTTTTGACGACACATGCCCTACAGTCACTCTGGCTGTAGTCATTCCGGTTTTGCCCTCCGAACGGTTACCCGCCTTCACAGGCCGGAATTTCATCACTACTACAGGATCATCTGCCACCTCACACCACTGTTACCCTTGAGTTTCCTCTTGCGATAACAGCCCCTGAGATTCAGAGATTGATGCCAGGCTTCCCCAGTTACTAAACGGTTCCCTGTCAGAAATGCCACCCTCAAGCACAGAGTTGGGACTGACTGAGTATCGGGCTTTGCGCTATTTCGCACGCTTGCCGCTCCCAACCTGCCGAATCAGGTTCGCTTGCGCTGTGTACCTCTGACTTCCTATGGCTTCCTTCAGACCCAACCGTTGGCCAGTTACGCCCTTGCCATTCAGATTGCCTTCCCCTCAGTCGGGGCGGCTCAGGCTTCTTTCAGCCTGACGGGTTTGCCCGCTTCGCTGGGCAAACAAAAAAAGGCAACACCTCAGGGTGTTGCCTTTTTCTTCACTTGCATGAAGTGCGAAATTACATCGTCAATGATGTAACTCAATCCTTACAGAGGACGAATATCTTCAGCCTGAGGACCCTTCTGGCCCTGAGTCACTCGAAATTCAACCTGCTGACCTTCTTTCAAAGTCTTGAAGCCGTCACCAACGATCTGACGGAAGTGGGCAAACACGTCAGGACCATTGTCCTGAGCGATAAAACCAAAACCTTTCTCTTCGTTGAACCACTTAACGGTACCGGTAGTAGTAGACATAATCATATCCTGTTTTTAAGCAAAGTAAGCCATTCAGCCCCTATGGCATGAATGACAGTCAAGCTAGAAGATTTGTTATTACTTATGGTAGAACAGGACGAGATACTACTCTCGGAACACTAAATCTATACATAAAGAATCAAACACACTTATAACGTGGCGCCCATTTTACATGGCTTCGAGCTATCGGCAACTAGTATAAACCAATTTTTATTGTTGACACCAGCATACCAATAAAAAACTCTGCCTTCAGGTTCTCTTGACATAAGCCATTCAGGTTAACAGTGCGTATTGGCTCTCCTGACAGATGTCGTGCTTTTAGCGAAGCTGTTCTCTGGATACTCAGAACTGTCAGACTTTGAGAATGCACCCATTGACAGCACTGCTGTCAGAGTTCATGCAGGTCAGGCAACCCAGGGCCGCATTGGTACCAGTTCCGGCTCATCCAGCTGCCTTGGGATTACCTTCAGCACCTGAACCCGACACAGTTCACCGGCTTTTTGTCCAAGCATTCGGACAGGCACAAAACCCGCTGCCAGACCTGACAGCGCCAGCAGTACTGTAGCCAGGTCACCCAGAACCAGAAAACTGCCAAGCCACAAGCCTGCCATCATACTTAACAGCGGCAGCAGGTAAACGACCATGGAGGCTTTCATCAGAGAATCTTCAGGGATACCAATAACAACTTCATCGTACTCTTTGATGGCTGATCCGGTTTCATTGACAGCCCGAATGTAGGAATGCGTTTTACTGCTTTTGTACTTTTCTGCCAAGTGCTGCCCACAGCCGTTTTTGGCGCTACAACTGGAGCAGGTTGTCTTACGAATGGATTCAACCCAGACAGCACCATCTTCTACGGTCACCACCCGGCCTTGCTCTTCAATCATTACTTCTCAGCCTGTTTATCACTGGCGGGGCGAACCGATACCGCCACCCGCTCAGCAGTACCCAGCGGTACTTCACCAACAACCGTGACATGAAAATAAGTATCGTTATTGCGGAATACTTTGGATACCGCCGCCATCGAACCAATCTGCTCAGATGACTGGCTTAATACTCTGGTTTCATCCGGCTCGACAAAGATCGAGAAACTCGCAATGCCGTCAGAGTAAATCACAGTGTCCACCATACGTTCACTGACTGGCGATTTGCGGCGTGTACGGTTACGCACTTCAAACCCGTCCGGAATCCAACCCGCTTCCCAACCCCAGTGTCCATTACCGCCCTTTTCCAGAGAACTCATGGTCACAGTCGTTTCATCAGGCAGGCCTTTCGACGTACGGTTGAGTAGTTTTATTTCCTGTTCTGAGAGGTGATCGGTAAATTCAAGGTTGGTAAACTGCATGCGCTCAATAATACGACCTTCACTATCAACCATGACCGACTTGAGCATCAGGCTGCTCTGCCGGTCAAGCCAGATTTGATAACCATAACGGAAACGGTCGGTCGGCACTACCAGCAACTGTACGGCTTCACGACCGGCAACCCGATCCAGCGCGGCAGGACGCAGCTGATAATACTTACCCAGGTCACTGCCGGTAAAGCGCCCTACCATAGGCATCAGTGACTCATGCTCAAAACGGACAGGTGGGCGGTCGGCACTGAGGAAAGTTATCTCACGTCCATGGCGCAATATTTCCCTGGGCAGACCATCCAGATAGCGAATCAGTTCTTTCTCATTGCCGCCCTGATTAGTGTGTAATACAGACAGTGTTTCCAGGCTTGAACCCTGTTGATAGACAAAGTGTCCACGGTAAGTCAGCTGACGAGTGGCTTCCGCCATGCTCTCCAGCCAGTCTCTGGGCTCTGAAGCCCGGGGGGGTTCTGCCGCACTCGATAAAGGTGCTGATTCAGCCTGGTTCGGGGTAACAGCTTCCTGCGCCTTTACCGGCGCTACCATCAGCACAGACACCAGCAATGCCGCCAAACTCCCCCTGTTTAAATGCATTCCTTTCATAAAGCTCACTGTGTGTCGAAACTGGTCAACCTCGCAAAGGGCAACATGCCCTGACCTCCCTGAACCGCACTCATTTCCGCGTGCTGCAAAGCGTAAGCACGGAAACGCTCGCGGGTCGCCCGACTGGCAACGTTTTGCGCCTGAGCCAGTTGTTCTGGAGTAATCGTGTCATGTTCGCGGGAGTTGTAACCCGCGCGGATCCCGGAAGCTCCGTAGTCATTTCTGGAAATCTGCAATGGCTGGGTAAGGGTCGCCTGATCGGAGACATCTGCCACAGTATGCACTTCTTCAACCTGGTTGAAGTTACGCACACCAACAATCACAGCAAAGGCGACAGACGCCGCAACGGCCACACGCCCCATTGAAGACCACCAGCTATCCAGCAGGCTGACAACATTGGTCATCCTGCCCACTGGCTGTATTTGAGGCTGTTCCTGCATCTGATGGGTTACTTCTTCCCGCTCAACCCTGTCACGGATGCTGGCAGAAAGATCAATATTCATAAACTGGCTGGTTTCATGCCTGACCGCATCACCAACCAACTGGTAACGACGTGCTGTTGCACGCAAGTCATCATCACTGCCCAGCTTTTCCAGAACTCTGCGCATTTCCAGCTCAGAAGCCTGACCATCGAGAGTAGCTGATAGGGACTCGTTCAGGCGGTCCCGGACATGATTGTGAGATGGCTTCTCACTCATAGATACACCCCTGGTGCTATCTTCTACCGCCCCCCCTGATGAAACCGGGGAAAACGGGTTGTCACTTTAAGTCCTGACGAATTTCATTACTGCTTTTAAAATAGTCAGCCTCGTTTGAGCAGCGGCTCTATTTCTCGGTCAATGGCTTCCCTGGCCCGGAAAATCCTTGAGCGCACAGTGCCGACAGGGCAGTTCATAACATGGGCAATCTCGTCATAACTTAAACCGTCAAACTCACGCAGCATCACTGCGGTGCGAAGCTCGTCCGGCAAACGACGAATAGCGTCATGGATAACGCGTTCAATCTCATCACGATACAGGTTCCGTTCGGGAGTATCCACCACTCTAAGGCTGGCTGCGGTATCCAGAAACTCGGCATCGTGTACGTCGATATCCGATTCTGGCAGCTTCCGGCCCTTGGACACCAGATGGTTCTTGGCTGTATTGACAGCAATACGATACAGCCAGGTATAAAACGAACTGTCTCCCCGAAACTTATCAATGGCCCTGTATGCCTTGATGAAAGCTTCCTGTGCTACATCCTGGACTTCCTGATAGTCATTCACATAACTACTGACCAGTCCCAGAACACGATGCTGGTATTTAATTACCAGCAGGTCAAAGGCGGCTTTATCGCCTTTCTGCACCCGTTCGACCAGCTGTTGATCCGCTTCCTGAGGTTCTACCATGCAAATATCCTCATCTGCTGGCAACCCTGCTCTGAATGCGGCAAACGACACTTATCCTCTAACTCAACGGGCTTTACAGACGTCATAGCCCAAGCTATCTTTTTCCAGCCACGAACCTTTTCAGGCTCTGGCAACTGGCTAAAAGCATCCTGAGAAAAAGTGTTTTTTGCACTACGGATTCTTTCTGCTTCTCTATAGACCATAATCCGGCCTGAAAGTTCCCGAACTCGTTAATTTTTTTTTCAGTTTTTACTGAAAAGATGATTCGGATCACCACAGCGTACTATAGTGCCGACCGTAATTTCTATATACTAACAAGCCGTTTACAGGTCTTATATGTATATTTAAAGAATGTCTCATCTTTACAGTGCATCTCGGTTAACCCATCGGCACCAAAGACGTGAGACTTTAGGTTCTGTGAACAGAACCTGAAAACCGCCAGAATATCATTGAGTCATTTTCTGGCAGTATGCAAAAAATATCCGACCTGTTAAACATCTTTGCAAACTGTTTTAAGACGGCCTCTTAGAGCCATGACACTCAGGAAACCTGATGTCAGATGACAGCAACGGAGACTACCCTGTCCCAAAGCTCATACTGGCAGACATCATCATGATTCCAACTATTATGGATCGGATGTGCAGTATCGTCAGATACCAGGGTTCAGGGAATTCAAATGCATCAGTCTTATAATTACGACGTCATCATTATTGGTAGCGGAGCCGCTGGTCTGACTCTGGCACTGCATCTTGATCCGAATTTGCGTGTTGCCATACTCAGCAAAGGTGACCTCAATGCCGGTTCTTCCTCTGGCGCCCAGGGCGGGGTAGCCGCTGTGCTGGACCCTTCGGGTGACAGCCTTGAACAACATACCCGAGACACCCTGATTGCAGGTGCCGGACTGTGTCGAAAAGACGCAGTGGAACACATTGTCAAAAACGGCAGGGACAGCATCCACTGGCTGATTGATATTGGCGTACCTTTCACTGAAGATAAAAAACGCAACCACTCCTTCGGCTTTCACCTGACCCGTGAAGGTGGTCACAGCGCCCGGCGTATTATTCATGCTGCCGATGCAACGGGGCAGGCTATTTCTGACACCCTGATCGCCAGGGTCAGACTGCAACCCAATATTGATATTTATGAACACCACCTGGCCATTGACCTGATCACCAGCCAGAAGCTGGGTGTCCAGCAACAAAAAGGGTTGGGCGCTTATGTTCTCGACCTGAAGTCTGACCGGGTTCACCTGTTTAAAACTAAAGCCCAGGTACTGGCCAGTGGCGGTGCCAGCAAAGCCTACCTGTTCAGCAGTAACAGCGATGGAGCCAGTGGCGATGGCATTGCTATGGCATGGCGCGCTGGCTGCCGTATTGGCAACATGGAGTTCAACCAGTTTCACCCGACCTGCCTGTATCACCCAAACGCCAAATCCTTCCTGATTTCAGAAGCCGTTCGTGGTGAAGGCGGGCAATTGCTGCGACCGGACGGCACCCGTTTTATGCCGGACTACGACTCACGTGCCGAACTGGCTCCCCGTGATGTTGTTGCCCGTGCCATTGACCACGAGATGAAGCGCCTGGGAGCAGACTGTCTGTTTCTCGACATCAGTCATAAAACAGCGGAGTTTGTCCGTTCTCATTTTCCGACTATTTATGAGCGCTGCCTGGAATACGGTATCGACATCACCAGGCAGCCTATACCGATTGTTCCCGCTTCACATTACACTTGCGGCGGTGTACTCGTGAATCATCAGGGGCAGACCGATGTTCCCGGTGTTTACGCCATTGGTGAATGCGCCTTCACAGGCCTGCACGGTGCCAACCGTCTGGCCAGCAACTCTCTTCTGGAGTGTTTTGTAACAGCCAGAAGCTGCGCAGACACCATCAATCGCTCCATCCACGAAATAAATAACAGTGAAACCTTGCCCGACTGGGATGAGAGCCAGGTGACAGACTCGGACGAAGGAGTTGTCATTTCCCATAACTGGGAAGAACTGCGCCGTTTTATGTGGGACTATGTTGGTATTGTTCGTACCACTAAACGTCTGCTCAGGGCAAGAAACCGGGTCAAACTGCTGCAGTCTGAAATTAATGATTTCTATAGTAACTTCAAGGTCAGTAACGACCTGATTGAACTGCGCAACCTGGCTCTGGTTTCAGAGCTAATTATTGAAAGCGCACTGTCACGAAAAGAGTCAAGGGGTTTGCATTATACGCTGGACTATCCGGCAACAGCTCAAAAGGTTGAAGATACCATCCTGACACCCAATAACTTCCGCCCGGAATATGCAGTAGAGTACTAAAATCCTCTACAAAACCATTACTCCTGACCAGAAAGCCTGCCCACGGCAGGCTTTTCACCCCGCCCCCTGACGTTATCTTATTACCGAGATTACACAAGCTTCAGCTCAACCGCTGACATACTTTGAAATTACTATTCACATTATTTGTACGCAGTTCCATCAGGCTTGTTCTTTTTCAATAGCAGACGCAACCTCAACGCATGCAGTGAAGCCGCTTTATCAGTATCAGGCCAGAGGCAAACCGGATAGTTCCCCACACCAACCCATGATAATCCGTTCTTTTTTTCTTCAGTACGGAAGCAGAAAGCCATCAACCATGGTGTCACCAGCAGAGTCCCTGTCGTCCAGGCTCGCTGCCAGCCTGATTTCGTTAGCAGTAGCCATTGATCATTGCGATAGCGCAGGGCAAGCACACTGTCCGGGCTGGTCCGGGTAATATGTCGCTGATAAAAACTTCTTGCATAAACAACCACCAGTGAAGAAATGAGTAGTTGCAGGAGAAAGGAAAGACTTGAAAACCATGGCGCAAGCAAAGCAAGGAAATGAACACAGGTCCCGACAGCCAGCATAAACCAGGACCGGTGTACACGAATCTCGATCAACTCATCGTCATCAGACACCATCTGTGTTAAAGCTGCGGCGGGCGTAGGTGATAACCGTATCAATCATGGCAGCCAGCTCCTTATCGTCCGGGCGCTGCTCGCTCATAAACCAGGAAAACAGATCCGCATCCTGACAGTCCAGCAGGCGCACATAAGTCTGCTGGTCTTCTGCCGACAGGTCCTTCAGCACTTGATTGGTGAACGGCTCCAGCAAAACATCCAGTTCCAGCATGCCCCGGCGACTGTGCCACTGAACCCGTTTAAAATCATCACCGCTTAATTTCATTCGGCAAACTCCTTGTTAGTCAGGGCGGTATTATAAGTTCACCCCTCTCAGGAAGCGACTCTAAAGGCAACAAATTTTCACATTACGACAGTCGCCACAGTGTTGCGAGACGGTACTTTCCTCTATTATTGGGCTCAAACACGCCGGCTTTTTCCTGAGTACATATCCGAGCCTATTATGAGTAATGATCACGCTTCCCTGTTTGCCCCATTCCTTGAACAAGTGAGCCATGCCAGCCTTGCCGATCGTCACCAGTCAGCAATGAGCCTGCTGACTGATCGTGGCTTTCTCAGCGTCAGCGGCCCAGACAGTCAGCGATTCCTGCAGGGACAACTGAGCAACAATCTTGACAGACTGGAACCTGCCCAACATCATCTGAGTACCGCATGCACCCCCAAAGGCAGAATGTACAGCGCGTTTCGCCTGCTCCATTCCGAAAACGGCTTCCTGCTGTCGATGCACAAAGGACTTCTGGACGCTACTCAAACGACACTTGGCAAATATGCAGTGTTTTTCAAATCAGAACAGACTATTGATACCTCCCTGGTCGCTCTGGGGTTATCAGGCTCCAATATTAAAGGCACACTTCAGACGCTGTTTGGCAATACCCCAGAGGATGCTTCGGCCATGCAGGTTGAAGAAAGTGTCTGGTTGCTGGCCGTTCCCGGCAGCTGTGAACGCTATGAACTCTGGCTGCCAGCTGACCAGCTGCCTACCTGGTGGAATAAGCTGAAACAGAATTTTCTGCCAGTCTCCCAGTCTCACTGGCGTCTGCTGGATATCGAAGCGGTTATCCCTGAACTATTGCCTGAAGCGGCTGAGCAATACATTCCACAACATCTGAATCTACCCACCCTGAATGCGGTCAGCTTTCGCAAAGGGTGCTATACAGGGCAGGAAATTGTTGCCCGCATGCAAAATCTGGGGCAATTAAAAAGCCGCTGTTACCACTTGACTACCGATTCAGCCGTTGAGTTACCTCCTAATACCAAACTGACCAATACAGCGGGTAAAACCATTGGTGAAGTGTTGTATGCAGTCACACCGACCGATGCCAACCAGACCGAACTGCTTGCCGTTATACGGGTAGAAGCCGCTGAAACCAGTGATGTACAACTGCCTGACAATGACATCAACTTCACTGTTGCGCCTCTGCCATACAACATTGATGCAAAAGCAGAACTCCAACGCTGACCGACCTGTGAGAGAGTCTTTGACTCTCTCACATTTCTTTCTGGGCATTCAATATATGCATGTTGTCAGGCGGCTGTTAATTGTTAGCATTAGGGTGAAGTTGACGGATAAGTAGTTCCAGCTTGTCTATACGAGAATCGAGCTTATGCTCCAGCTTGTCTATACGAGAATCGAGTTTATGCTCCAGCTGGTCTATACGAGAATCAAGCCGATCAACACTTGAATCGAGCTTTTGCTCAAGCCGGTCAAAACGTTCACGATTTTCTTGTTGATTACAGTCAACCTTGCGGTCAATAACCTTAACGTCAGATCGGGTTTCACCAACAATTCTGATCAAATCCGTCAGAGTATTAAGTGTATGATCAGGATCATTCGACTCAGCTACGGCACTCATACAACACTCCTTGAGTAAGTGGTTTTTGTTTGAGCAATCAGCATAGCAGATAGTGACGATACCACAGAGACAACTGACTTTTTATATCTGACCAGAGCCTGCATAATCACAACAACAAAAACGTAAATTCCAATAATAATTTTAAAAAGGCAGCCAGGATGGTCTTTCATGGAGTGACCCGGCAGATATGCCAGAGATGGCGTATACCTTGGACAGATATTAACAGCGGCTACTGCTACGACTGGGCAAGACAGGCGATTCAATGTTGTCCGGCAGCGCAACTATTTTATGTCCGTCGCCTGATTCCCCACGCTTTTATTCATTTTTCCGGGCAGTGGTTTGATGCACAGATGCCCACAGGCGTCAGGCAATGGCAGCAACTCCCACTGCTCAAACCTCACAGAGCATTATTTCACCCGGAAGACCTGATCCACTGGCAACCGGGAGATCGCTACTGGCGTAACCGGTGAGCAATGCTGAAAAAAAAAGACCTTACAGAAAATACCTGCAAGGTCTTCTATTTTTACAGCAGTTTATAGAAGACAACTGCCTTCAACTGACTTCGTCAATCCATGCCATCTGGATGGCCTCAAGAACCTTCTCGCCACAATGTTCCGGATCATCATCAAAACCTTCCAGTGCCAGAACCCAGTTGCGCAGGTCAACAAAGTTGACGAACTTCGGATCGGTATCCGGATAAGCTTCCGACAACTCAATGGCAATATCGTAACTATCGGTCCACTTCAGACTCATAAAACCTCCCCCAACGCTAAACAGCTATGAAAGAGCGTCTCTTAATGACGCTCTGAAACCTGATTAATGGTGTACTTGGGAATCTCAACCACCAGGTCTTCATCGGCCACTACGGCCTGACAGCTCAGGCGAGACTCAGGTTCCAGACCCCAGGCCTTGTCCAGCAGGTCGTCTTCCAGCTCGTCAGATTCTTCCAGACTATCAAATCCCTCCCGCACAATGACGTGGCAGGTTGTGCAGGCGCAGGATTTTTCACAGGCATGTTCAATCTCGATGTCGTTCTGAAGAGCAGCATCCAGCACCGATACACCGGGTTCAGCTTCAATCACGGCACCTTCGGGACACAGGTCCTCGTGGGGCAAAAATACAATTTGAGGCATAATCAGGACTCCTCAAAGTCATCAATACTATGGCCGGCCAGGGCCTTGCGGATACCCTGATTCATACGACGAGCGGCAAATTCTTCCGTCGCCTTGCTGACCCGTTCAATCTCACGGGCGATAGCGTCAGCATCCTCTCCCTGACGGGTCGCTGTTAACTGTTCCATATCCGCCAGAACAGACTGGAACTCCTCCTGACTCAGCAAAGCTTCACCATCAGCCTGCATGGCGGCTACCAGAGCCTCCAACAACCGATCCGCTTCAACCTGCTGCTCCAGCAGACGACGACTGTTGCGATCATCGACAGCATGAGAGTATGAATCTCTGAGCATACGGGCAATCTCATCGTCAGTCAGACCGTAGGAAGGCTTCACCTGAATACTGCTCTTGACGCCGGTAGACATTTCTTCAGCCGACACCCCCAGTAATCCGTCCGCATCCACCTGAAAAGTGACACGGATTTTAGCACCACCCGCTGGCAGCGGCGGAATACCACGCAGCTCAAAGCGCGCCAGGGAACGATTATCCCTGATCAACTCCCGCTCACCCTGAAAGACGTTGATAGCCATAGCCGTCTGACCATCTTTATAGGTGGTGAATTCCTGCGCTCTGGCAACGGGAATGGTGGTATTGCGATGAACCACCTTCTCCATCAGCCCACCCATGGTTTCCAGACCAAGAGACAGCGGAATAACATCCAGCAGCAACATATCGTCGCCAGATTTGTTACCCGCCAGCACATCAGCCTGCAAGGCTGCCCCTACCGCTACAACGCGATCCGGGTCAATAGACGTCAGAGGTTGCTTTTTCGCAAAATCAGCAATACGGGAGCGCACTCTTGGCATACGGGTTGAGCCGCCGACCATCACCACCGCTTCAATATCTTTTGCCTTATAACCCGCATCCCGCAAAGCGCGCTTGAACGCTCGCAGAGTTTGGTCAATCAGCTTATCTGCCAGCTCGTTAAACTGCCCGGTGGTCAACTTGCCGGACCAGTTACCAAACGACACATCAACACTGTCGTGATCTGTCAGGGCTTCCTTGGCACGACGACCTTCCAGCATGATTTGACGATGCTGTTCATTATTCAGGGAAGATTCATCAACACCCGCCTGCGCCAGCACCCAGCAAGCGACCGCCCTGTCGAAGTCATCACCGCCAAGGGCTGTATCACCGCCGGTGGCCAGTACTTCAAACACACCTTTCTGCAAACGCAGGATAGAAATATCAAAGGTACCACCACCAAGGTCGTAAACCGCTATCAGCCCTTCACCCCCCTGGTCCAGACCATAGGCGACAGCTGCCGCAGTAGGCTCATTCAGCAGACGGTAAACGTTAAGACCTGCCAATTTTGCAGCATCTTTGGTGGCCTGACGCTGGGATTCATCAAAATACGCTGGCACGGTGATCACAGCCCCATCCAGCTCTCCCCCCAGCGATTCAGTGGCACGTCCTGCCAGGGAACGCAGAATTTCAGCTGACACCTCTACCGGACTGACCGAACCTCGGCGGGTTTCAATCAGAGGCATCTGACTTTCAGACTCCACAAACCGGTAAGGCATAACCCCCCCCAGAGTGAAAAGATCATTTAAGCCCCGCCCCATCAGACGCTTGACGGAAACAATTGTGTCCAGCGCATCACTGACCATATGCTGTTCGGCCTGTTGACCAACAGTAACGCCCTGCTCCCCGTAATGAACGACAGAAGGCAGTATATGCTCACCCTGATGATCAGGCAGAGTATCTGCGTTGCCAGAACGCACCGACGCCACCAGGGAGTTGGTCGTACCCAGGTCAATACCCACCGCCCGCTTACTCTGGTGCGGCTCAGGCGCTTGCCCCGGCTCGGAAATCTGTAGTAATGCCATTATATTGCCTTATCTTTACAACTGGCTTTTTAACTATCTAACAGCTCTGACTCCAGCTGTTCCAGTTCAGCCGCAAGCTTAACCATGAACTGCATCTTTCGTACAGTATCCCGGGCTTTTTTCAGCGCATCCTCTCTGGCGGGCGCTTCAGTGCCTTCTTCACTGGCGATCAGCCACAGCTGTTCATAGGTACCAAACAGGGCTTCAATCCCTTCGTCTACTTCGTCAACCATCCGTTCCAGTTCTGCTTCCGGATCAGCATGGTCACGCACTTCAGACATGGCTTCACGCAACTCCATCTGCTCCATCAGAAATACCGGGTCCATCACCGTATTCGTTTCAAGGTCAACTTTGCAACCAGCCAGTTCCAGCAGGTACAGCGACCTTGCCATGGACGATTTCAGCGTTTCATAGCCTTCGTTGACATAGGCAGCGTACTGAATAGCAAGCCGTTGCTGACGATCATCCGCCCCGGCAAAACGATCAGGATGCACGGTTTTCTGAAGCTCACGATACCGCTCGGCCAGCAGCGACAGATCAACCTGGCAGGAGACAGGAAGCTGAAACAGCTCAAAATAGTTTTTCGTTATATCAACCACGGTGATGCTTGTTCCAAGTGACTTCGGGAATGGCGATAAAGGTGCTATCCGGAAGTGGTAACCATTTAGAAGGGCAGAACGTAAAAAGCCCGACCTGAGAGAGGTCGGGCTTACTATAAAATCAAACGTTGAAGCTTTCACCGCAGCCGCACTCACTGGCGACATTAGGGTTATTAAACTGGAAACCTTCGTTCAGGCCTTGTTTCACAAAGTCCAGTTCGGTGCCGTCCAGGTACACCAGACTTTTGGGGTCAGAATGAATTTCCAGGTCGTGACTGACAAATACGCTGTCTTCATCGACCTTAACATCCACAAATTCCAGCACATAAGCCATACCGGAACAGCCAGACGTACGAACGGCCACCTTGATGCCAACGCCTTTACCACGCTTTTCCAACTGATCCCTGATATGCCTTGCTGCGGCAGCGGTCATAGTGATCGCCATGAAATACTCCAACTAAAATTGACCGCGACAGGTTCCCCCTGTCACTGCGGTGAATCAGGCTGCGGATTCACCGTCATGTTTACTACGATAATCATCCACTGCCGCCTTGATAGCGTCTTCAGCCAGAACAGAGCAGTGAATTTTAACTGGCGGCAACGCCAGCTCTTCTGCGATATCGGTGTTCTTGATCTCGGACGCCTCGTCCAGCGTTTTGCCTTTCATCCACTCTGTCGCCAGAGAGCTGGAGGCAATAGCGGCACCACAGCCGTAAGTTTTGAAGCGGGCATCTTCAATCACCCCTTCATCACTTACCTGAATCTGAAGGCGCATAACGTCACCACAGGCTGGTGCGCCGACCATGCCAGTACCGACGTTTTCCGCACCGGCGTCGAGTTTACCGACATTACGAGGGTTCTCGTAATGGTCTTCCACCTTTTTACTGTAAGCCATGGTTCTATCCTCCCACCCTATTCTGCGATAGTGCCGTTCTCAGTGTTTACAGAGTCCGGAACCGGCACCAAAATTCACTTAGTGTGCAACCCACTGCACGGATTTCAGGTCAACGCCATCCTTGTACATGTCCCACAGAGGCGACAGCTCACGCAGCTTAACCACGGCATCCTTCACCTGGGTAGCAGCATAATCCACTTCCTCGGGCGTCGAGAAACGACCGAAGCTGAAACGCAGGGAGCTATGTGCCAGCTCGTCATCCAGTCCCAGCGCACGTAGCACATAAGAAGGTTCCAGACTGGCAGAGGTGCAGGCAGAACCGGAGGAAACCGCAACATCCTTCAGAGCCATGATCAGGGATTCGCCTTCCACAAAAGCAAAACTGACGTTCAGGTTACCGGCAACACGTTGCTCAAGGCAGCCGTTCACATGCACTTCTTCCATACCTTCAAAGTGGTTCAGGAAACGCTGACGCAGACTCAGGCAGTGCTCATGGTCGATTGCCATTTCTTCTTTAGCAATACGACAGGCTTCGCCCAGACCAACAATCTGATGCGTTGGCAGAGTACCGGAACGCATGCCACGCTCGTGACCACCACCGTGAATCTGGGCTTCCAGACGTACACGGGGCTTACGACGCACATACAGAGCCCCAATGCCTTTGGGTCCGTACATTTTGTGCGCAGAAATGGAAAGCAGGTCAACTTTCATAGTGTTCATGTCCAGAAGAATTTTGCCCACACTCTGGGCAGCATCCACATGAAACAGAACCTTACGGGCTCGGGTGATTTCACCAATAGCCGCAATATCGTTGATTACGCCAATCTCATTATTGACGTGCATCAGACTAACCAGAATTGTGTCATCACGAAGGGCGGATTCCACCATTTCCGGCGTGATGATGCCGTCTGAATCCGGATCAAGATAGGTCACTTCGTAACCTTCCCGCTCCAGTTGACGACAGGTATCGAGTACCGCCTTATGTTCAATTCTGGAGGTAATAATGTGCTTGCCTTTTTTGGCATAAAAGTGTGCCACACCTTTAATCGCCAGATTGTCAGACTCGGTGGCACCGGAAGTCCAGACAATTTCGCGGGGATCAGCGCCCAGCAGGTCTGCCACATTACGGCGGGCATCTTCTACAGCTTCCTCAGCCTTCCAGCCGAACACATGCGAACGAGACGCAGGGTTGCCGAAGTTACCTTCAGCAACCAGACACTGGCTCATTTTTTCGGCGACACGAGGATCGACCGGTGTCGTTGCAGAGTAATCAAGGTAAATTGGTAGTTTCATCCCATACATCTCCAGGCGTTTTACACGCTCCAAGTGCTTTAAACGCTCGAGGCGTTTTACACGCTCAAGGCTGTCGTATTATCCCTGTGAGCAACAGCATTAAAGCAGGCTGTTAATCACACTCTTGTTGTCCTGGCTCTGCTGTTCGTCCTGACGAACAGCGACATTTTGAACTTCTCTTTTTGCGACAAGATCAGCCAGACTGATATTGCCAAGAAACTCGTGAATCTGTTTACTCAGGTCATGCCACAGATGGTGCGTCAGACACTTGGCACCCTGCTGACATCCGCCATCGCCATGACAGCGGGTTGCGTCAACCGATTCATTCACCGCATCAATCACCTGAGCCACATAAATAGCCTGACTGTCACGACTGAGGCGGTATCCCCCACCCGGCCCGCGCACGCTGCATACCAGCTCGTTTCTGCGCAGACGAGAGAACAGCTGCTCCAGATAGGAGAGTGAAATACCCTGACGTTCGGAAATATCAGCAAGGGCAACCGGCCCCTGGCTCGCATGCAGCGCCAGATCCAACATGGCAGTTACGGCGTAGCGTCCTTTGGTGGTCAATCGCATGCTGGATTCTCACTCTCAATAAGCTGGTTATAGTAATCAGCGCTATCTTTGCCTGATCATTTGCTCAAAGCTCTGATACGCCTGAAAAACTTTTGTCTGAAAAACTTTTGTCTAAAAAAGCAACGTATCTGAAAAGCTTTTTCACAGAACCCGGTCGGCTGATCTGTACCTGAAATTCAGCCTGACTGTAGCATTTGTGCGAATTATGTAATACCTGAGTAAAATAGTCAAGTATTAATAAAACTCTAGGAAAAGATGATAGAAGAAGGATGAAATGTACTATTTGGGATTATTTTTATAGCGACGGGCTATTTTATACAAGTCGGCAGGCATCGTCATTACTACCAACGTATACAGGCATCAGACGATCAAAGCAGCCTGATGCCTGTATACGTCTGACGCTATCATGCCTCTTCCTGCTCTCTGCTCTTCAGGGAAGCAAAGTCCTCTTCATTCAGCTCTGGTATCGGGTTCATATCACCGCACAATCCCTTGCTTTCCAGAACCTTGCAGATTTCCAGCATCCGGTCATCGACTGCGTGCAGGTGATCCAGCATGGCAGTAATCGCATTAGACGTGGGGTCCGGCATATCCTCTGTAACTGCGTAGGCATCAAAGCCAATTTTTTCTGCCATCTGCTGACGACGGGAATCAATCGCCGTCCGCTTCTCGACAACACGGCCAGGAACGCCAACAACAGTCGCTCCGGGCGGTACCTCTTTTACGACAACCGCATTCGAACCCACCTTGGCACCTTCTCCCACAGTAAAAGGCCCCAAAATCTTGGCACCGGCACCCACCACCACGTTGTTAGCCAGCGTTGGATGACGCTTACCCTGGTTAACCGGATGATCCTTGCCTTTATTGGGCGAGGTCCCCCCCAGAGTCGCTCCATGATAAAGCGTTACATCGTCATGGATAATAGCGGTTTCACCAATCACCACCCCCATGCCGTGGTCAATAAAGAAACGCCGGCCAATGGTAGCTCCGGGGTGAATTTCAATGCCCGTGAACCAGCGGCTGAATGTCGAGAGACTGCGACCCATCCAACAGAAGCCGGCATTCCACAGTCTGTGGGCAACGCGATGCAACAGCAGCGCGTGCAGGCCGGGGTAGTTCGTCACTACTTCAAACGTTCCCCTGGCGGCAGGGTCTCGCTGCATGACGGTTCTAATATCTTCTTTGAGTCGCTCAAACATAATCCAATCGTCTGTCTTGTTCTCGTTACTATGAAGAGGACTCTTAAGAGCCTTCTTCAGAGGGTGCTGAAGAATCCTTCGCAAATTTACCGGTTTCGGACAGAATACCACGCAGAATACTCAGCTCTACCCGATCCGGCCGAATCCGTCCGTACATACGTCTTAATTTCGCCATGATCTTCTCATGACTGCTGTGTTCAAGAAAGCCTATTTGTACAAGTGTCTCATAAAGATGCTGATAAAAACGCTCCATATCCTCCTGCGAAGCGTGTGTCATCTGCTTGGTTTTAGGCAGCTCGACACCACCTTGACGAGCCAGCTGAGTCATACGCAACTCATAAGCCATAACCTGAACCGCTGCACCAAGATTCAGTGAACTGAAATCAGGATTGGTCGGAATATGAACCTGCAAATGGCATCGCCTCAGCTCCTCATTGGTCATCCCCCGGTCTTCCCGACCAAAGACCAGTGCCACCTGAGCCTGCCCGGCTTCATCCAGAATCTGGCTGGCACAGACTTTTGGCTCAACCAGCTCAAGTGATACACCACGTACCCGGGCGCTGGTACCCACCACAAAC
This sequence comes from Endozoicomonas gorgoniicola, assembly GCF_025562715.2. Taxonomy (NCBI): domain Bacteria; kingdom Pseudomonadati; phylum Pseudomonadota; class Gammaproteobacteria; order Oceanospirillales; family Endozoicomonadaceae; genus Endozoicomonas; species Endozoicomonas gorgoniicola. Next base: position 1,067,148 of record NZ_JAPFCC010000001.1, on the reverse strand, counting down.
TGACAACCTGCCAGCGCCTCATCCAGCGTGTCGACCACTCTGGCATTAGCAAGAATATCGTCCGCACCAGATGCCAGCGCTGTTGCATGACCAGAAGGAAAATCGGCCGGACCGACCAGAACCAGACGACTAAGCCCCATCGCCTTCATGGCCCGGGCAGCCGCACCAATATTGCCGGGGTGGGTGGTATTAATCAGGACAATGGAAATATTATCGAGAGCCAGCGGGACATTGATTGCCGGCTCTTTCGCTGCGGAGTCGTTCACCACAAATTATCTCTGTGTTAACTGAAGAAGGAATAGCTTCAGGCTGCCTGTTCCACTGACAGCTTATGCAGCCAAATCGTGTAGTTTACCGGAAAACCCCACAAATAATGAACAATAGGTTTGTATTACGGGTACATTCTTCTTTATAATCCGCGCACTTTTTCGCGTAACGATTTGCTAAACGCTTTTTCCGGGCAAGTTCGCGCAAGTGATATGAAATCAGGGTCAGTCAAGCACTGATTCGAAGGCACCGAGGGTTAACCCATGGCAACTTCTTCCGATATTCATATTCGATCTTTCAAATTTCAGATGTAATCCAGCCTATGCAACCCATGGTAAATATGGCTCTGCGCGCCGCTCGCGCTGCTGCCGAAATTATTGTTCACGCTTACCGCGACCTTGAGAACCTCAAGGTGGAAGCCAAGGATCGCAATGACTTTGTGACCCAGGTGGATCGCGCCTCTGAAGAGATGATCATCTCCTCCCTGCGTAAAGCTTACCCTGACCATGGCTTCTTCGGTGAAGAATCCGGTCATACGGAAGGCAAGGGTGAAGGCAAGGATTACCTCTGGATTATTGATCCTCTGGACGGCACCACCAACTTTATCCGTGGCATCCCCCAGTTCGCCATCTCTATTGCCTGCCAGTACCGGGGTCGTATTGAACACGCCGTCATTCTCGACCCGATCAAGGATGAAACTTACTGCGCCAGTCGTGGCCAGGGCGCGATGCTGAACAGCAAGCGTATCCGCGTCAGTGATCGTCGCTCCATGGAGGGCGCTCTGATTGGTACTGGCATTCCATTCTCCGGCAACAACCTGAACTACCTGGATGGCTACCTGAACATGATGCGTGCCATGCTGGGTGATACTGCTGGTATCCGTCGCTGCGGAGCCGCCTCTCTGGATCTGGCCTACGTTGCTTCCGGCAAGCTGGATGCTTTCTGGGAATTCGGTCTGAAGAACTACGATATGGCCGCTGGCTCTCTGATCATCCAGGAAGCAGGTGGCCTGTGCAGTGACTTCATGGGCGGTCACGATTTCCTGGAGAAAAACCAGATTGTCTGTGGTAACCCGAAGCTGTTCAAAGAGATGCTGAAGCGGATTCGTCCGTTTGTAGCGGAAGGCATGGGACGTTAATCCAACTGCCTGCCACTGGTTGCAGAATCGCTCTGCAGCCAGTAATCACTATTTATCAATTCAGGCTCTGACATACCTACTTTATTTTGAGAAAATCTGACTACAAAATTAAAAACGAGTTACTACTAAGGAGCATGTAACATAAAACTATCAGAGAAGTAGCTATCTGCTGAGCAAACCTAACGACGTTTGTGAATTGTCTTTCTTCTGTGGACGACCTGGTAGGCAACAATGGCTCCCTATCACCTCCATCGGGCTCATCCACCCACAAATTGTTAATATCAAGTCCTAGCAATGCGTGGAAGCGGTCCTCATCAAGTGCCGTATGATAGTAAGTGTGTTCTAAAGAAGCCCGGCCACGCATAGTCAGTTGTATAATATCCTGTACCTGCGTAGAGCTAATAAAATCCCTGATAAGGAAAATCTGATATCGACCATGTTGATAGCTGATAACAACAGTACAGACTGATTCTGGTATATCTAATTCAGGCACAGTTTGATCTCTGACCACCCTTGAAACAGCCGCTGATGACATTAATTCCAGCTCATTTGAATCCGATGCGCTTGATTTCAGCCTGATGTTTTCTCTTTCACTGCCTGACAGTTTAATCGTTGGTTCTCTGACCGCTCTCAAATAAACCAATACTGTGTTATGCAAACTTCCGAGCCTTTCAACCCTCAGCGGCCTGTAGCTGAAAGAAAACCCGGGCAGCAAACCTATAGGAAACAACGGCAGGCGAAAGTTGACAGCGTCATAATCAAAAACCGGTACACTAAAGCGGTTTGAGCCAACCAAAAACAAACTCTCCCTTGGTAAGTACTGCATCATATACTTTAACAGGTCTGGTTCTCCCTCAGAGCCTGAAAACGCTTCTGACGCAATATGATCTGACTTGCTCTTAGATGATCCCGGCAGGTAGTACATGAATGTTTTATCTATTTCATCGTATCGGGTAATAACTACTTTCTCTGCTTTGCCTTTCCTACTGAAAAACCACGTTACATCAATCGTTGCAAACAAGCAGTCAGGGAACAGTAGAGAAAAAATCAGTAATAGAGTGCTAACTTTGTAGTTCACTGTACTGTTCCGGATAATTTACATCATAATAAAGTAGTCCTGAATTCGTATCATAAGTGCATAACCTCTGTAACCAGAGGATTGTTTCAGAACCTTTGAAGTGAATCAGAACTCAGGGGTATTCTGTAAAGCAACCAAACCATACAGAGGAAGCCAAGGATGGCCTATACACACCTGAGCTCTGAAGAGAGATATTATATCGAAACTGAACTCAAAAATGGGACTTCACAAAACAAAATTGCTAAAAAGCTTGGCCGTTCACAGCCTACCGTGTCGCGAGAAGTAAACCGCAATAAAGGGCAAAGAGGGTACAGGCACCAACAGGCTAATCGCACAGCTCGGCAGCGGCACAAAGATAAGCCAAAAGCTATTAAGCTGACAGACGACATTAAACAACGTATTTCAAACGATATCCGTTCAGATTGGAGTCCTGAACAAGTGGCTGGAAGGCTTGAAAAGGACGGTGTAATCAAGCTGCATCATGAGACGATTTATCAATTTGTAGCGGATGATAAACGGCGCGGAGGCTCGCTCTATAAGCACTTGAGGCACCAGAAAAAAACTTATCGAAAGCGATACGGTTCAGCTCATAACCGAACCGGTATACCAAATCGGGTTGGCATTGAAGAACGCCCCGAAGTGGTCAACAACAGAGAGCGAGTTGGTGACTGGGAAGCTGATACTGTAATAGGTAAAAATCATAAAGGAGCCATCGCTACATTAGATGAACGAAAAACCAAGCTTCGCCTTGCTGTCCCTCTACCAGGCAAGAAGGCAAAAGCGGTTAAACAGGGAATAATTGACGTACTCAAGCCTCTGAAAAGGTTTGTAAAGACAATAACATACGACAATGGAAAGGAGTTTGTTCAGCATGAATCAATTGCCAAAGCTTTAAAATGTGACAGCTACTTTGCTGCCCCCTACCATTCTTGGGAAAGAGGCCAGAATGAGAATGCTAATGGTTTGCTAAGGCAGTATTTCCCCAAGTCGATGGAGCTTAATGGCGTGACAGAAAAAGATGTCATCATTGCAGTGGATAAGCTGAACAACAGGCCAAGAAAGTGCCTGGGCTACAAGACTCCTTATGAGGCATTTAAAGAGTCAACTGGAATAGATGCAAGAAAAGTCATGGGTTATGCACTTATGACTTGAATTCAGGAGTCATTATTTTTTTGGTTTCCTAAATTTACGCTTGGTTAACAGCTTTTCCCGATAGATTTAAGCCAACAGGCTGAATGGAGTGAAACCATTCAAAACAACTTATTTGCCCTTGGCTCACTGAATTCCTGTTGGCCTTTAACCTGAAAATTCTATTCAGACAGAGTTTACATCTTTAGCCTGCTCAGCCCGGGTATTTAACTCAGAAGATAACGGTTCCGGTAAATCCAGGGTTCGAGTCGGAAAGGCTATATCGCCCCCCTGGTGATGGATAATTGCCATAATATCCAGCAATACCCGCTCCTTAATCATATGAAACTCAGCCCAGTCAGTGGTGCGGGTAAAACAATAGATAAAACAATCAAGACTGGATGCACCAAACTGGTTGAAATTCACCATTATAATTTTGCTCTGGTCGATCTCGTTATGTTCCTGTAGATAGCTGCGAATCTCCGCCAACAGCGGAGCCAGCAGGCGGGAATCCCGGTATCTTAAACCTATGGCTTCCTTAATACGCCGGTTTTCCATTCGGGAAGGGTTTTCCACGGAAATAGTCATAAAAGTAGCATTAGGCACATAGAGTGGTCGCTTTTCAAAGGTCAGAATCCGGGTTTGACGCCAGCCAATATACTGCACGGTACCTTCTATATTTTTATCCGGTGAGCGGATCCAGTCGCCAACTCCAAAGGGTTTATCCAGATAAATCATCATGCCGCCAAACAGGTTCGCCAGCATATCCCTGGCTGCAAAACCAATGGCAATACCACCTACACCGCCAAAAGCAAGAATGCCGGAAATACTGTAACCCAGAGTTTGCATGAGCATCAGACCGCTGATGATAACGGCTGTCACCCGCAACAGACGACCAACAGCAACTACTGAGGTCGGATCATTATCGTGACCACCCAGAACTCCGGACAGATACTGTTTCTCCACTTCGCGTATCAGCCTCACCAGCACCCAGCCAAACAGCCCGATAACCAGCATATCCCGAATACCATCAAACTTTGCCAGCATGGCAATACCGGTACTCTGCCAGATGACATCCACTGTCCAGCCTGCCCCGGTGAGCCAGATCAGCGCGACCAGAGGTTTACGCCCGGCCTCCAACAATATAACAGGCCAGACAGAGTGGACTGACCGGGCTTTACCTGCCAGTTTTTTCAGCATTCTTCGGGATACAGAAGCAAGTATCGCTGTTATAAAAACGATCAGCACAACCTGAACAAGCCAGGCAGGAAATTCAGGCAAAGATGAAAAGTCCACAGCAGACTCCTGTGATCGGTTGGGGGAGCGTAACGATACCCAACAAATAATTATTATTCCGGCTATGTCGGGTATCGCTGCACTCCACCCGCCCTGCTGAAGTTGATTAAGCGCTTCCCTGAAGAGAAATTCAAGCTCCAGAAACGCCTGATACGGCGTACCTCTGAACAAACCATGACAAAATCTCAAAACCGCTGATCTGAACTACAACCCTTGCCCTGTCACGACGGATTTGCCCACTTCGCTGAAATTAGGTAAGGCGGGGCTATTGCCCCGTCCTTCCCACAGAACCGTGCGTACGGACCTCGTACACGGCTCCTGCACTCTCTATCCCTTAACAATAAGGGGCAAGAACGCCCGTTTTAACGCCTTCCAAATTGAACAACTTTATCTCATTGAACCAGTTGTTCGGCATGGCTAAATGCGACAGGGGACTGCACGCATTTCTCCATGAACGCATTTTGATGTACTTAAATGGTGGCTTGTAACCCAGTTGCTTCAGCCGACGATGCAGCTTCGCTGGTTTCTTCCACTGTTTCAGTTGTAAACATCTCAGCCTGCGCCTCATCCATCCTGTCAGCCGTTTTAATTCACGACTACAGTTCGCTATCCTGAAGTAATTAGCAAATCCTCGTATCACAGGGTTCAGTTCTCGGATTACTCCTTCAAGGTTCGTTCCCCGATTCCTTTTCGTGATTCGCTTTACCTTTGCTTTCAGTGCGTTGAGCTTCTTTTCCTGTATGCGCGTATAGCTGCTCAGGATTTCAACTCCCAGAAATTTCACACCCTCGCCGCTATGGGCTATGTGTGTTTTATTCTGGTTGACCGTCAGTTTCAGGTCTTGCTCCAGTACTTTGGTCGCCACTTTCAGAGCGTTTTCTGCCGCTGCTTTGGAGCCACACAGAATCAGGATATCGTCCGCATAGCGGACAATCCTGTGCTTGCGTCGCATCATTTCCTGATCAAACGCATCAAGATAGACGTTTGAGATTAAGGGACTGATCACTCCGCCCTGTGGACTGCCTGTTTCCGTGGCTTCCAGTTGATAGCCAACCATCACCCCGCTTTTCAGGAACATTCTGATCAGGTTCAGGATGCTTCCATCTGCCACTTTGTGCCTGAACGCCTTGAGAATTAACTCGTGGTCGAGTCGGTCAAAGCATTTGGACAAGTCCATGTCCACCACCCAGCGTCTGTCGTACTTTCGTATGAACAGGGTCGCCTTGGTAATGGCTTGATGGCAGCTTCGATTCGGTCTGTACCCATAGCTGGACGGGTGGAAGTCCGGATCAAAGATCGGGGTCAGGATATTTAGAAGTGCTTGTTGGACGATTCGGTCTTTTACTGCGGGGATTCCCAGCAGACGCTTTCCACCGTCTTCTTTGTCGATTTCTACACGCTTTACCGGTAGCGGTTTGTAGCGCTTTTCCCGCAATTCAAGCAGTAACTGTTCAAGATTCCCACGCAGATTCGAGGCGTAGTCGCTCAGGCTCTGCCCATCTATTCCGGCCGCACCTTTCGCTTTCCATACCTTTTTGAATCCGTTGTAAAGCGCTTCCATCGTCAGCAAGCGCCCATACAGGCTATAATATACTCTCATCAGTTACTGTCTCACGACAGACAGATTGCGCCATCCTTCTACTGTGGCCGGATTCTTCATGGACATTCACAGGCGTTCTGGCTCAAGGCAATCTACCTGCTACCTGTCCTTTACTCCCGAGCGCGGCTCTTTCTTTTAGCAGGATTGTTCCCAACCTCACCAGCCAAAGATGTCCTGCCTCGTCAGGCAGCTTGTGCGCTCACAGTATCATTCCTGCGGTCTGACTGTTCTTTAAGAATGCTTCACCCCTTCGCAACATCTGCCGCTTTTGACGACACATGCCCTACAGTCACTCTGGCTGTAGTCATTCCGGTTTTGCCCTCCGAACGGTTACCCGCCTTCACAGGCCGGAATTTCATCACTACTACAGGATCATCTGCCACCTCACACCACTGTTACCCTTGAGTTTCCTCTTGCGATAACAGCCCCTGAGATTCAGAGATTGATGCCAGGCTTCCCCAGTTAAGTAAATGATCCACGTTCTTAGAACGTGGTTTTGCTTTATGCCCCCTAAAAGGGGGCTGAAACCGCCAGCCTTCAGAGAAGGCTGGTGAGAGTTGTCCCAAGATTGCAGGTTATTTCCTGAAGTCTATCTCCTGTTGGAGACGTTCTTTCTTTTCTTGGTACTTCACATACTTACGGATCATTTCTGCATCTACACCGACAGTATCGACACAGTAGCCTTTTGACCAAAAGTGATTGCCCCAGTATGGTTTCTTCTTGAGGTACGGAAATCTCGTGAACAGCCTCAAAGCTGTTCGCCCCTTCAACGTTCCCAGGAGCGTCGATATCGAAACTTTCGGCGGCACTTTTACCAGCAAATGCACATGGTCACTCTGGATGTTCAGTTCCACTACCGTACATCCAAGCTGACTACAAAATACTTGAATACTGTTATGAACCTCGGCTTTCACGGCTCCGGTCAGGACTCGAAACCTGTATTTGGGCACCCAAACTATATGATATTGGCAATGCCAAATGACATGCGTTAACTTTTCAAATCTACTCATGCTACTTCCTATCTCTAGTAGTTGTGGGGACAACTCAGAGATAAGGAGTAGCATGGGTAGTTCATGGCAGGCGGAGCCAACCATTCATGACCACGTCCATAGGACGTGGGTTTTCACGATGCACTAAACGGTTCCCCGTCAGAAATGCCACCCTCAAGCACAGAGTTGGGACTGACTGAGTATCGGGCTTTGCGCTATTTCGCACGCTTGCCGCTCCCAACCTGCCGAATCAGGTTCGCTTGCGCTGTGTACCTCTGACTTCCTATGGCTTCCTTCAGACCCAACCGTTGGCCAGTTACGCCCTTGCCATTCAGATTGCCTTCCCCTCAGTCGGGGCGGCTCAGGCTTCTTTCAGCCTGACGGGTTTGCCCGCTTCGCTGGGCAAACAAAAAAGCCGGGCAAAAAACCCGGCTTCCAACAATCAGTCAGTATCGATTAAGGACGATCGTCAACCTCATCTTCCTTCACCGGCACAATCAGGTCGTCACGACTGATGTTCATATACAGCAGAAGATTGGACGCAATGTAGATGGATGAATAAGTACCCACCACAACACCGGCAATCATCATGGAAGCGAAACCATTGATCATTTCACCACCAAACAGGAACAGAGCCATCAGCACCATCAAGGTAGTACCCGAGGTCGCCAACGTACGTCCCAGCGTCTGGGTCAGGGAAACATTAATGATCTCAACCGGCGAGCCTTTACGACGCTTGCGGAAGTTTTCACGAACACGGTCGTATACGATAATGGTATCGTTCAGGGAGTAACCCACCAGCGCCAGAATAGCGGCCAACACTGTCAGGTCAAACTGCAAGCCCAGCACCGAGAACAGACCCATCGCAATAATGGAGTCGTGCGCCAGCGCCAGAACCGCACCCACAGAGAACTTAAACTGGAAACGGAAGGCAATGTAGAGCATCACCATGCCCAATGCCAACAGCATTCCCAGGCCACCCTGCTCACGCAGCTGCTCACCCACCTGCGGACCAACGAACTCAACGCGCTTGACCTTAACGTTGCCTTCGTACTGCTTGCTCAGCTGGTCAGCCAGTTCTTTGGCCAGGCCCGGATCACTACCCGGCATACGCACCAGAATATCCTGCGCAGAACCGAACTCCTGCACGACAACATCGGTGTAACCGGAAGACTCCAGCTGTCCACGAATCCCTTCCGTTGACACCGGTTTGTCATAAACCAGCTCAATCAGGGTACCGCCGGTAAAATCCAGCCCCCAGTTAAGCCCTTTCGTCGTCAGGGAAACCAGAGAGCCCACCACCAGCACTATCGAAATAAAGCTGGCGATGAAGCGCAGGCGCATAAAGTTTATGATTTTTTCATCTGTCTTATCAGTCATCGCTGTCACCTCAGATGTTCAGTTTCTTCAGGTCACGACGACCACCGTACACCAGGTTAACCAGTGATCGGGTCACCATAATCGCAGTGAACAAGGACGTTAAGATACCGATGGACAGAGTTACGGCAAAACCTTTAATCGGGCCAGTACCCACCGCAAACAGGATCACACCCACCAGCAGCGTGGTGATATTACCGTCGAAAATGGAGATAAAGGCACGGTCATAACCATCGTGAATCGCTCGCTGTATGGGTCGGCCCAGCTTGATTTCTTCACGGATACGGGAGAACACCAGTACGTTGGCGTCTACTGCCATACCCAGCGTCAGCACGATACCGGCAATACCCGGCATGGTCAGGGTAGCGCCAAACAGACTCATCATGGCCAGCATCAACATCAGGTTGATGGTCAGGGCAATATTCGCCAGCAGGCCAAACACGCGATAGACCACGATCATGAACATCACGATCAGAGCCAGTCCCATCAGGGTAGAATCAATACCCATTTTGATGTTTTCTGCACCCAGGCTCGGACCCACCGTACGCTCTTCAACGAAGTGCATTGGTGCCGCCAGAGAACCCGCACGCAACAGCAGTGCCAGCTCAGACGCCTCACCCACAGAGTTCAGGCCGGTAATACGGAACTGATTACCCAGAGCAGACTGAATGGTCGCCAGACTGATGATGTGCTTTTCTTCACGGAAGCCAGGCACTTCAACACGTACGGTTTCGCCGTCCACCACACGGGTTTCAACACGAGTCACCGGCTTCTGCTCAATAAACAACACCGCCATGGCACGACCAATGTTACCGCGGGTAGCGTCGTTCATACGCTTACCGCCGGTACTGTCGAGGCTGATGTTAACCTGCGGCTGACCACTTTCAGAGTCAAAGTTAGACTGGGCGCTGGAAACACGGTCACCGGTAATAATGATGTCTCGTTCCAACAGGGCATTCGGACGACGCTCGTCACGGAACGGGAAGGACTCAGTACTGGTGCGGGACGCATTGGGCAGAGCTTCCAGACGGAACTCCAGGTTGGCGGTCTTACCCAGAATACGCTTGGCTTCAGCCGTATCCTGCACGCCGGGCAGCTGCACCACAATATTGTTACGGCCCTGTCGCTGAACCAGTGGTTCAGAGACACCCAGTTCGTTAACACGGTTACGAATGGAGGTCAGGTTCTGACGTACCGCGTCGTCTTCGAGCTCACGAATACGCTGTTCGCTGAAACCAAAGGAAACCACATAAAGATCCCCCTGCTCCCCGGTTTCAACCAGCAGGTCAGGGTTTTCACGGGTAATCACCCGCTCGGCGGCATCACGGGCATCGGCATCCAGAAAAGCCAGCTGACGGGCTCCGTCGGCACGTTCAGGCATCGTGCGATAGCGCAGGCGTTCCTTACGCAGCTGGGCACGAATTTCGCTATTAGCAATATCCAGTCGCTGCTTCACTGCCCGGCCGGTATCGACCTCCAGCAGAAAGTGGACACCACCAGACAGGTCCAGACCCAGTTTCATCGGGTAGGCACCAATGGCTGTCAGCCAGTCCGGCGTGGTGGGGGCAAGGTTCAGGGCAACGACATAATCATCACCCAACGCATCCTTGATCAGACTTCTGGCCAGCTGTTGCTGGTCTGCCTGTTGCAGACGGATCAGTTGATTTTTTTCGTCACCTTCGGCGGCTTTAACAGCAATACCCGCCTCTTTGAGTGTCTTTTCAGCCCGTTCCAGCACAGCGGATTCCAGCACAGTTGAAGAACTGGCTCCGGAAATCTGAATTGCCGGATCATCGGGATAGAGGTTGGGCAGGGAGTAAACAAACCCCAGCGCCACAACGAATGCTATGAGCAGGTATTTCCACAGGGGATAACGATTGAGCATGGCTCACCGGTTCCTGATATTTTAAGTATGAATTGTCAGCATTTACTGACGTTATCCATTTCTCCAAAAAAACCGGGAATTCATGATTCCCGGCACAGTATATAAGCACACAGACCGCAGGCCTGCCTGCCTATTATTTGATCGCCTTGATCGTACCCTTAGGCAGAGTAGCCGCTACAGACGATTTCTGAAAGTTCAGTACCATATTGTCAGCCACCTGCAGAGTGACAAACTCATCAGTCGTGTTGGTAACCTTACCCAGAATACCGCCGGTGGTAACGACTTCATCACCCTTATTCAGTCCGGCAATCAGGTTCTTGTGTTCTTTGGCACGCTTGGATTGTGGGCGCCAGATCAGCAACCAGAAAATCAGCACAAAGCCACCCAGCATAATCAGCTGACCCGCCATACCCGGGCCTGCTGCTACCGCACCATCGGCATACGCCGGGCTGATAAATGGAATCATTGACTACTCCTTGCTTTTGGAAGTTATAAATCGTGCTGTCTCCTCTACAAGGACAAAGCCACAATGAGAACAACAGCACTTTGGTAAAAAAACAGCTACCAACAGGCGATATTAATCCAGCGGAGGAACCGGCTGGCTGCGCTTCTGGTAAAATTCGTTTACAAAGGCGTCCAATTTACCTTGTTCAATCGCCTCCCGCAATCCAGCCATTACACGCTGGTAATAACGCAGGTTATGAATGGTATTCAGCATTGACCCCAGAATTTCTCCGCACTTATCGAGATGATGCAGGTAAGCACGACTGAAATTCTGGCAAGTGTAGCAGTCACAGTTCTCTTCAAGCGGAGAGGTATCACGTTTGTGGACAGCGTTGCGAATCTTGATCACACCGGTATCGGTAAACAGGTGACCATTACGGGCATTGCGGGTAGGCATTACGCAGTCAAACATATCGACACCACGGCGCACCGATTCTACAATATCTTCCGGCTTGCCCACGCCCATCAGGTAACGGGGATACTCATCCGGAATCTGGTGAGCCGTGTGAGACAGGATGCGCATCATATCTTCTTTACTCTCACCCACAGACAAGCCACCAATGGCGTAACCATCAAAGCCGATATCCACCAGCGCGTTCATGGAGCGATCACGCAAATGCTCAAACATACCGCCCTGAATAATACCGAACAGTGCCGAAGGGCTATCGCCATGGGCCGCCCTGGAGCGAGCCGCCCAGCGCAGGGACAGCTCCATGGATTCTTCCGCTTCCTTCTCAGCCGCCTCACCGTCGGTGCATTCGTCAAAAATCATGACGATGTCAGAACCCAGGTCTTTCTGCACCTGCATGGATATTTCAGGACTCAGGAACACTTTGGCACCATCCACTGGAGAACGGAATGACACACCTTCTTCGGTAATCTTGCGCATCTTGCCCAGGCTGAACACCTGAAAACCACCGGAGTCGGTCAGGATCGGTCCGTCCCACTGGTTAAAGTCATGCAGGTCTCCGTGTTCTTTTATAACCTCTGTGCCAGGACGCAACATCAGGTGGAAGGTGTTACCCAGAATAATCTCGGCACCAATCTTTTTAATGTCATCCGGCATCATGCCTTTTACGGTGCCGTAAGTACCCACTGGCATAAAGCATGGCGTTTCAACGGTTCCGCGCGGGAACGTCAGTCGACCGCGTCGAGCCTTGCCATCAGTGGCAAGACGCTCGAACTGCATGAAACATTCTTCTCTTTTCATGATTCTCTCGTTTCAGCCGCAGCACTTCAGGCAACGGCTGTATTCAGGCAATAGGGGGATTAATGGGTACAAACCCTGTGAACTTCAAGGGCTGGTCATGCGGGGCAACCGCTTTTTCCGGTCAACCACTTTTTCCGGTCAACTACGCTGTCTGGTTAACCTTCTTTTCTGGTTAGCCACATAGCGTCACCATAACTGAAGAAGCGATACCCTTCTTTTACTGCTTCGTTATAAGCATTAAGAATGGCTTCCTGCCCGGAGAAAGCGCTGACCAGCATCAGCAGTGTGGACTGCGGCAAATGGAAGTTGGTGATCATGGCATCCACCGAGCGGAACGGGTACCCCGGGTAGATAAAGATGTCGGTATCGCCGGTAAATGGCTGTATGTCACCGGATGCAGAGGCTGATTCCAGACTGCGAACAGACGTTGTACCTACGGCTACCACTTTATTACCCCGGGCGCGGGTTTCACGAACCGCCTGACAAACCTCTTCAGAAACTTCGATATACTCTGAATGCATCTCATGGTCAGCAATATCATCCACCCGTACTGGCTGGAAGGTACCCGAACCAACGTGCAAGGTAACAAATGCCTTATTAACGCCTTTCTGTTCCAGTCGTTCCAGCAGAGCTTCGTCAAAGTGCAAACCTGCTGTTGGCGCTGCTACCGCACCGTCTTTTTCAGCAAAAACGGTCTGATAACGCAGCCGGTCAGCACTGCCATCTTCACGATCAATATAAGGAGGCAGCGGCATGTGTCCGAATGTCTGCAACTGGGGCAGCACCGGCTCGTCAAAGTCGATCAGGAACATCGTACCCTGACGTCCTGACACCTCTGCCGTTATGTTGTCATCTGCCAGATAGATGCGACTACCGGGTTTGGGTGATTTACTGGAGCGCACATGAGCCAGTACCTTTTTCTCTTCCAGTACCCGCTCAATCAATACTTCCAGCTTACCTCCGGTTTCCTTGCGACCAAACAGCCGGGCAGGAATTACCCGGGTATTGTTCATCACCAGCAGGTCACCGGGATTCAAAAAGCTTTCTATGTCTGCAAACTGGCGATGAGCAATCTTGCCCGAGTCACCATCAAGGCATAACAGGCGGCTTCCGGTTCTTTCCTCGGCGGGAAAACGGGCGATCTGCTCATCGGGCAGATCAAAATCAAAATCACTGACGCGCATGAACGTGTGTTCTATCTACAAGTTACAGGGAAGGTCGTGAAGGATACTGCAAAGCAGGCTGTGTGTCAGGCGTGATAAATACTTTCGACAACGAAGCCCAGACTTTACCAGTTTCGCCGTAAAGCCTCGCCCAACCGAGAGTCAGATCGCTGCTCTATCAGAATAGAAAATATTGCCTCACGAATTTCTCCACCCTAACCCGGATATTTCATAAAAAGAGGCAAGTTCCGCCCAATCACTTGATATAATTGGGTCGACCAAAAAAATGCTTCGGAAGAAGCAAACCGGAACTTGCCATGAACAAATTTACACAAGAACAGCTTCGTTTTCACCCCTCCAACGGAAAAACTATCCGGGCAGACTTCAATGGCGGAGAATTATCCTCTGATTTTGGCGCCCTGATGCTACGTGAAACAATGCTTCACAGCGGTATCATATCCAGGCTGACTGACGGCATTGACGATAAACGTCATCAATCCTACATCGACCACACCCTGCAAGAACTCATTGCCCAAAGAGTTTTGCAAATGGCCTGTGGTTATGAAGATGCAAACGACAGCAACCATCTGCGTAAAGACCCAATCTTTAAGCTTGCCAATGGAAGAAACCCACTGGACGATGATAACCATCTGGCTTCCGCTCCAACGTATACAAGGCTTGGTCAGTCCATGACCAAACGGGATATTTATAATATGACCAAAGCACTGGCTGATCACTTCATCAGCAGTTATGAATACCCGCCATTAGCCATCATTATCGACCTGGATCATACGCCTGCTATCACCCATGGCGGCCAGCAGATGAACCTGTTCAACGCCAAATATCAAGACTACTGTTACTTGCCCTTAATGATCTTTGAGGGGCTCAGCGGCAAGCTGATCACTTCGATCCTGCGTCCTGGAAAAACACCCACAGGCCGAGAGAATGCAGCTATTCTCCAGCGCCTCATTAAGCTGATCCGTACAAGATGGCCGAAAACCCATTTACTGGTTCGTGGGGATAGCCACTTTGCCCAACCAGAGTTAATGCAGGTTGTTCAGGATGACCCTCACTCCGACTACGTGCTGGGAAAAGGCGCAGGACACAAGACGGCCTTGCGACCTAAAGCCAAAGAGTTGCTGGATGAAGCGCGGAAAGCTCTCGACGTTAAAACCGGGCTGGCAAAACTGAACAACATGCCAGAGCCTGAGCGACTCAGGCTCTACGGAGAAACGGACTATCAGGCAAAAAGCTGGAAAGGGCTGGACACCCGGATAATCTATAAGGCAGAGGTCAACCAGAAAGGCGACAATCCCCGCTTTATTGTGACTTCGATGATGGAGGCTTCCCCCGAGGAAATATATGAAGACCTTTATTGTCCCAGAGGGCAGGATGAGAACTTCATTAAGCATCTGAAAAGTGATTTGTCCGGTGATCGCTTGTCAGATCAAGGCTTTCTGGCAAATCACCTGAGAATGTTTTACGCCTGCGCTGCTTATGTTCTTCACTATGAGCTGAGAACCAAGGCACTGAAAGGTACGGAGCTGGAAAAGGCACAGCCATCAACCGTGATCACAAAACTTTGTAAGGTCGCGGTTAAAGTGGTTGAGTATAAAGACCGAATCAAACTTCACTTGCCCCGCAGCTGTCCAATAAAAGGGCTTTTGCAGCATATAACCGAAGTCTTTTATTCAATGCCGCTGCCTCGACCGGGATAGTCAGCTTCATAAACTCAATCAGAATAAAATAGCGACCAACAGAAAGAGTGTTGGGGAATTCTGTTGTCCTGAAAAAGCAGGTGCTGATCAAAAAACATCCGAATTAATGGTGAGTTCGGGTTGTAATACCTTTTTCATGGACAGTAGAGCAACAGACCTCCGAAAAAATCAGAATGGGATGTTTTTTCCGGAACTTGTTGCTCATTTATGAAATATTCGGGCTAACCTGCAAAGGTCGCTTAGCTTCCAATGAGAGGCTACGAATGGAGAAGCCCGTGAGATCCGTTAAAAGCCAAACAGGCAACCTGTTGATAACCTAAAGGATTTCTGTATACTACGCAGCATCTGAACGGGACAGCCAATGGCTTTCCACAACGTTCTGCCAGTGTGATGGAATTGGTAGACATGACGGATTCAAAATCCGTTGCCTTTGCGGGCGTGTCGGTTCGAGTCCGACCACTGGTACCATATATAACGAAGCCCTGAATTTTCAGGGCTTTTTTGTATCTATTTCAGCCCTGCAAGCTGCCGGATCGGAATGGGTCATCATGAACATAGCGGTACTGGAAGGGAAGCTGAAGTTATACACTTCGGAACTTTTTGACGGCAATGCACAAAACCTGCTGATTGCAGCTCATGGCGGAGTATGGGGCAGTCGCAGCTGTATGGCCTTCGCCCGTTTCATAACAGGGGTGCATCGCTTTAAAATCCCACTCTGGACTACCTTGTATTTTTATGCACCACACGGAACGGCTACCAACACAGAGCTTGAACCTTATATGAAGTGGAAATACCCACCCCTTGAGGCTGTCATGCCCGGTGAGTCCGTGATCAATTACGATCTTGGACACGTAGTAGATGGAATGCCCTATACGACAGATCAACAAGTAAAGAATCACCTTACCGCTAACCGTTGTCACTCAGCCGGCCTCAGCATCCATCACCCTTTTCGCTTTCTTGATATTGTCACTACAGAACCGTCAGGCCCTGCGGACACAACACTGAAAGAAGTGCTTGCCATACTGTCTCGCACAGGACGAATCTACCCCAGAATTCACTGCACGTTCTGCCGTCACGAATACGGAACACCTGAAATCGAATACACTCCGGGCTATCACAACATTACCCCTTCCAGCTGACAGCCTGAACAATAAAGGACAACAGGCAGACGTCACCGCATCTATATCCAGTCATAGCAGAAATTTTGTTATCAATCTCAATAGCAGCACCAACACGATTGACAGCCTGTCCGCAGCTTCTTATTGTTGACGACGGAAAATAATAAGAAACGGAATAATGAAATGGCCTATAAAAGCCTCCTTGTCACCATTGAAGCCGGCATTGCCTCCATAGAGCTGAACCGCCCTGACAAGCGCAATGCCATGAACCTGGATTTCTGGCATGAATTTCCGGACGTATTGCGCACCATTGACGCCGAAGCCAGCGCGCGGGTTATTGTGATCTCAGGTACTGGTTCCATGTTCTGTGCAGGCATGGACCTTGAGGTATTTATGAACCCACCCGCCAAACTGGTTTCCGGTGAAGAAGGAAGACGGAAAGAAAACCTCAGAAGAATGGTGATGCAGTTACAGGATTGCTTCACCGCCATGGAGACCATCCGAATTCCGGTTCTTACTGCCATTCACGGGGGCTGCATTGGTGGTGGTATTAACCTGATCAGCGCTGCCGATTGTCGCTATGCAACAGAAGACGCTTACTTTTCGGTCAAAGAAACTCGATTGGGTATGACGGCAGACCTTGGCGTTCTGCAGCGTCTGCCAAAAATCATTCCGGAAGGCCTGGCAAGGGAGCTGGCTTATACCGGGCGTAAACTCTCATCTGCAGAAGCCCTGCGCAGCGGCCTGGTCAATTCGGTTTACGCCGATAAAAACACCATGATGCAGCAGGTGATGGAAATTGCACGACAAATAGCCAGCAACTCGCCTCTGGCGGTTTCCGGCAGCAAGGAAATGATGAATTTTGCCCGGGATCATTCAGTTGCCGATGGTCTGAAGTACATGGCGACCTGGCAAAGCGGTATGTTCCAACCCGGTGAAATGGCTGTTGCCCTGCAGGCCAGTGTCATGAAAACCGAGCCAGAGTTTGATGAGTTATGGGTAGTGGGGTAAACCTGATATTTTGTAGTTGTTTGCTAAAATACGGCGTATGCCGTATTTGTCATGGTGCGATATGAAAATGTGCTCCACACCAGTTCACTGCCCGAAATGTGGCGGTAATGATGTTAAAAGCTTTGGTTACAGTGTTCATAATGTTCCTCGCTACTTTTGCTGTAATGCTGAATGTGAAACCAAGTCCTTTATGCTTGAGTACCGGTATAAAGCTTATGAGCCAGGCGTTAAAGAAAAAGTCGTCGATATGGCAATTAATGGTGGCGGCATCAGGGATACAAGCAGGGTTTTGGGAATCAATAAAAAAACAGTAATAAACACATTAAAAAAAAGAGAAAGGCTTAGTTCAAGTTAATCCAAATATTCAGAAAATGGATCTTGGAACGGGTGCTGTGATTCACGTAGGCCGTGCCTGCCAAGAGGCTGAGATAGATGAACAGTGGTCGTATGTGTTTGAAAAAAGTAACCAGCGTTGGCTTTGGCATGCAGTTGATCATGCGACCAATACTGTTTTGGCTTACGTTTTTGGGAAACGAAAGGATGAGGTTTTCAAAAAACTAAAAGAGCTTCTTGAACCATTTGGTATCAAGAAATTTTATACTGATGATTGGGGAGCCTATGAACGTAATCTCGACGAAAGCAGACACATCATTGGAAAAGAAAATACTCAGAAAATTGAACGTAAAAACCTGAATTTTAGAACTTGGATTAAGCGTCTGGCCAGAAAGACAATATGCTTTTCAAAGTTAGAACAAATGCACGATATTGTTATTGGCCTGTTGATCAACAAAATCGAATTTGGCATTGACATCCATGAAATATAACAGGTTTGCCCCACTACCGAGTTATGGACGGTCACCCCGCCCCTGACCTGATCCTGAAAAAAGACAGGCTGCGCTAGCCTGCCAGACATCAACAAACCTGATCAGCACAATCAGAATTCCACGTCAACGGAACTAACAAACCAGCTGACTGTCTTAGAAAACGTCACAACATTTATCATGGAACGAAATACAGGACAGTCTGGAATTATGAATGGAACACCTCCCTTATCACCTGCATATACTGTCGGAATAACCGACGATCAGTTCTCAACCTTCAAACAGGAAGGCTGCTCTCTGTGCCATAAAACAGACGTCACTGAAAGCAGGCTGAAGCGATCCGTCTGCAAAGCGGACGTTACCCAAACACTGTGCAACCATCTGTTCCATAAAAGTTGTCTGATAAAACATTTCAGTAAATGTCTGGTCAGTAAATCTCTGCGTTACAGAGGATTAGAACCAACCTGTCCGACCTGCCAATACTCCAACCCGGTTTCTGAGGAAGACCGGCTTTTGCTGGAGTGTACGCTGGTTAGAAACGCCCGTTACATTCCGGGTGAGCCGGATAAAAAGCAAATGCTGGAGCAACACAAAGGTTCTCGCTGGGTTCCAGCCATTCAAAATGAATGCCTGCGAATGAGGTTTGAAACTGACTTTGATACCTGTAGCAGCGGCTTCTGGCTTGATGCAGGAGCAACCATTACTAATGAGGAACTCAGCGAACTGCTCCGCTTGTCGATCGAAGAGAATCGCCTGAGTAACGTAAAGGAATTATTCGAAATCGGAGCAACGCTTGAATCTGAGGAACTCAGCGCACTAGCTGAAAAGGCCTCCGATCAAAACCACCTGAATTTGCTCAAAATTCTGGTTAGACAGGGTGCCAACCTCTGTGCGGACACAACCAACCACCACTTTAGAGAGGCCATTAAAAGCAATGATATGGACTGGGCTGAAACGTTGAAAGACCAGAATGCCGGGTTGCCCACTGAGGAGCTGAACTCTTACTGCACAGAGGCGGCGAAAAACCAGCAAATGCCGATGGTTCGTCTGTTACTGAAGTGGGGTGCCAAACCAACCGCTGAGGACTGGAGTGGTGTTTTCAAAGAATTTGCTGATAACTATGATTCAACGGCTATCAAGTCGCTAAAGAAAATGGGTATTGAACCAGGTACTGAACACCTCTATAACGGCTTCAGAAATGCAGTCGCGACGGGGCACTTTACCCAAGCCAAAGAATGGAAATCACTTGGAGCTGATCCGGATATTGAAGAACTCAATACCCTGCTCAGAAAGGCTGCTGAGAGAAACGACCACACTATGATTTCAACCCTGGTAGAGCTTGGAGCAAAACCGGGCACCGAAGAACTCAGGGAATTGCTCAACCAGGCAGTTGCCAAAAACCACTCCAGACTAGCTTTGACACTGATAAAAAATGGCGCAGAAGCCACTAAAGAAGTGATTAATGCTTGTTTCAGCATCGCTGTAAAACAACAGGATTATTACCTTGTCAAAGACTGGAAAAATTATAAAGTAGACTTACCTCCTGCTGAGCTTAATGTTTTACTGGGCTTCATTACTGACCCGGTGTACTACAAAGAGCTCACCAAAATAGTGATGGAATCTGGCGCTCAACCAGACGCTAACACCTGCAACTCTTTTTTCAGGCAAGCCGCCAGCCGAAATGACCCTTCTGAGGCAAAAATCTGGCTCGATCACGGAGCCAGACCTGTTGCCAGAGACTTTGATACCGGAGACTTTGATGGACTCTGCCATTTTTATAATCCGGGCCGCACCATCAGCAAAAGCAAACCTGCCGAACAGGAAAAGGCTGAGGCGTGGAAGCAACTTTTCAAGACGAACGAGGCTGTGCTTAATCAAAGCTTTGCCCAGGCAGTCGAGCATAACGCCCCGCAGCTCGTAGAAACTTTTTTAACTTTAGGGTTAAAACCAGATCCAGACTGCATTAAATCCGGTTTCAGCCGTGCCGCAACAGCAGGCGACGTTCTGGCAGCCAAAAAGTGGAAAAGAGCAGGAAAGAAAGTTGATGTTAAGTTCACCAAAGAAGAACGAAACACCGGCTTCTGGGCCGCTGTTGAGAACAGGAACTTTACCTCTGCCAGACAGTGGATAAAATATATTAACGCCAGCCCACGGCCATACGAACTGAATGAACGTTTATCCCGGGCTCAGGCAGAAAACGACACAGACATGATAAAAGAACTACAACGCTTTGGCGCTCAACCTGTCACGCCGTAGCTAAGAGGAACGGAAATACCAAAAGCGACTGGAAGCATTTCAAATTCCCATAAAAAGCTCTATCCTCAGCAAATACGAGTACTCTTTCGATTCAGTGCCTGAGTACACGACAGACCTCTGGACCTCTGAACTGAGCGCCTATGCTTCCATTTTCCCCCTGCCCCGGCCTGAAAAGCCCACACCTGCAAACGATATGGACGCCACTGTTTCGCAAAACCCAGTCGCTTAAACGTCGGCGGGAGCGGTTCAAGACAGACGACGATGATTTTATTCATCTCGACTGGTACGGGCCTGAGCAGTCTGACCGTCTGACCGTTTTGCTACACGGCTTAACCGGCAGTTCCGAGTCCAAATACATCACAGGACTACAAACCCGCCTTGACCAGCAGGGTATACAATCGGTCTGTATCAATTTCAGAGGGTGCAGTGGTGAGCCTAACCTGCTGCCC
Source organism: Endozoicomonas gorgoniicola (assembly GCF_025562715.2). Classification (NCBI taxonomy): domain Bacteria; kingdom Pseudomonadati; phylum Pseudomonadota; class Gammaproteobacteria; order Oceanospirillales; family Endozoicomonadaceae; genus Endozoicomonas; species Endozoicomonas gorgoniicola. Next base: position 1,046,140 of record NZ_JAPFCC010000001.1, on the reverse strand, counting down.
CGCAGTTATCATTCGGGGGACAGTCAGGAACTCAGAGGAGTGCTGAAACATCTTAAGCAACAGCACCCGCATAAACAGCTGATAGCTGTGGGCTATTCACTGGGTGGCAATGTTCTGCTGAAATACCAGGGAGAAGAAGGCAGTAGCAGCCTGCTGTCTGCCGCAGTGGCTGTATCAGTACCCTTTCGTCTGGATCACTGCGCCCGGCAAATGAACCTGGGTGCCAGTCGTATATATCGCAATCGATTCCTCAACGATATGCACCGGAAAATGCACGACAAGCTGCTATTTTTCCGGCAGCAGGGCTGGAATGACCGGGCAAAAGAGCTGCAACAGTTCACCGCTTATGGCTACCTGAAAACCTTTGAAGCCTTTGACCACTACGTCACCGCAGCCCTGCATGGTTTCCTGAGTGGTAACGACTACTATCGCAAAGCCAGCTGCCGGTTTTATCTGGAAGGCATTGCCAGCCCGACCCTGATTATCCATTCCAGTGACGATCCTTTTATGACACCCGACAGCGTGCCAAAGCCAGAAGAGCTGTCCGACAGCACGCAACTGGAACTGACCCGACGAGGCGGCCATCTGGGATTCATAGGCGGACGTCCAAATCATCTGAACTACTGGCTGGAGCAACGTATTCCGGAATTTCTGGCAGAGCACAAACCGTCACCCTGTTGAGCTGAGACCTATGTCATCGGCACTGACTCTGTTAGTATCCGCCTATCAGGAAAAATGGTTTAGAAAACGCCCTATGAGTCGTTTATACGGGCTGGTTCTGGCTGGCGGAAAGTCGTCCAGAATGGGTCGCAACAAAGCCCTGCTGGAATGGCAGGACAAACCGCTGTTTCTGGCAATGGCTGACAAACTGGCAGCAGCCGGTGCAGACCCGGTTCTGATCAGTGGCAACAGCCAGATGGCCTCTCAGCAGTTTGGCAAAACCGTCACCGACCGGCTGCCAAACCGGGGGCCTCTTAGCGGCATTCATGCAGCACTGTTTGATATACCGGACAACGATTGTCTGTTAAACAGTCTGCTAGTGGTGCCGGTTGATATGCCGCTGCTGTCGGCAGAGTCATTGAAGTATCTGGCAGACTACAGCAGTCAGAACAAGACAGCCTGCTATTTTCAGGACTTCACACTGCCCGTTTGCCTGCCGGTGAATACACGTTTGCGGGAAACGGTCAGACAGGCTATTAACAGTCCTGACCGAAAAGATTACTCGATCCGGCGTTTGCTCAGACATCTGGATGGCAGGGCGGTTCCCCTGCCTGCTCCGGAACAGGCAACGCTGTTCAGGAACACCAACACTCCGGAAGAGTGGCAGGCCTGCCAGACCTATGTCCGGAGCCAGAGCGCTCATAAAGAGTACTCATAAAGAGTACTCATAAAGAGTGTTCATAGAGTACTAGTCACAACAGGGAGATTCCATGGCTCACAACCAAGTTTCAGAATTCATTCCACTGCATATCGCGGTTCTGACTGTTTCCGACACTCGTACCGAAGACAACGATACGTCAGGCCACCTGCTGGTCGAGCAGCTGAAGTCTGAAGGCCATATTCTGGCAGACAAGGCGATAGTAAAAGACGATATCTACAAAATCCGTGAAGTGCTGTCCCGCTGGATTGCTTCAGACAACGTTCAGGCCGTCCTGATTACCGGAGGCACCGGTTTCTCTGGCCGAGACAGTACGCCGGAAGCCGTTCTGCCACTGTTTGACAAACAAGTAGACGGCTATGGTGAGCTGTTCCGCCAACTGTCTTATGAACAGATTGGCACTTCGACCATTCAATCCAGAACCGTTGCCGGTTTTGCCAATGGCACCATTACCTTTGTTATGCCTGGCTCTAACAATGCCTGCAAAACCGCCTGGCAGGGCATTATTAAAGAGCAGCTGGACAGCAGACACCGTCCCTGTAACTTTGTTGAACAACTGAAGACCGTCACCCAATGAGCCTGACCCATACCGATGCCCGGGGCAAAGCCAGCATGGTCGATGTTGGCGATAAAGACGCAACCCGTCGTGAAGCCAGGGCCGAAGCCTATATCACCATGAAACCCCAAACTCTGGCTCTGGTGCAGGATAATGGCCTGAAAAAAGGCGATGTTCTTGCCGTTGCACGCATTGCCGGTATCCAGGCTGCCAAACAGTGCGGCACACTGATTCCGTTATGTCACCCGCTGATGCTGAATTACATTGGTATCGAGTTTGAGATTGAACCGGAACACAACCGCATTCGTATTGAAAGCTGCTGTCGTTTAAGTGGCAAGACCGGTGTCGAAATGGAAGCCCTCACCGCCGCCTCGGTAGCAGCTTTAACCATTTACGATATGTGCAAAGCCGCAGACAAAGACATGCAGATTGATGGTCTTCGTGTTCTGGAAAAAAGTGGGGGCAAAAGCGGTCACTATGTGGCTGATTAAACAGGTTGGAATAAACTAAACGATGTAAGTCCTATGATGAAAGTATTATTTTTCGCCAGCTACCGCGAGCAACTGAGCTGCAATGAGCTGGCACTCCCCCCCGAAGAGCAACCTGCTAACCTGTCGGCGCTACGGCAGCAGTTGTCTGAAAAAGGCGACGACTGGCGTGAAATTATGGAAGACAGCCGAACCCTCGTTGCATTAAATCAAACCATGACCCGCCATAATGCTGAATTAAAAGACGGTGATGAAGTCGCATTCTTCCCGCCAGTGACAGGGGGATAATCATGACTGCTGTTTATATTTCTGTCCAAAGCGAGGATTTTGACTCTGCTCAGGAGCAGGCAAGGTTGTCTGATAATGCTGCCGTGGGTGGGGTTGTCACCTTTACCGGACTGGTGCGGGACAATAACCTGGACGATCAGGTCAGTGGGTTATACCTGGAACATTATCCGGGCATGACCGAAAGCGCTTTGCAGGCCATAGCGGAAGAAGCCAGCGAGCGCTGGTCACTGTACGGCGTTAGCGTTATACACCGGATCGGCCAGCTCCACCCCACAGACCACATTGTCTTTGTCGGCACGGCCAGTGCGCATCGACAGGACGCCTTTGCCGCCTGCGATTTTATTATGGACTACCTGAAAACCCGTGCGCCTTTCTGGAAAAAGGAAACAACACCAGAAGGTGACCGGTGGATTGAAGAGCGACAGTGCGATAAGGATGCAGTACAACGATGGAAAGACTAGTACAGAGTCAAGCTTTAAAAACTGTCCTGTGCGGTCTGGCACTCCTGGTAGCACTATTGACGACACTGGTCAGCCCGATTGCTAACGCCGCCAACCTCAGACTGGCGGTGGCCGCTAATTTCAAACCCGTTATTGACAAACTGGCAAGGGAGTTCGAACAGCAGCACGATAGTAAAGTGCTGGTTTCATCGGCCTCATCCGGCACTCTCTATAACCAGATCAGCAATGGCGCACCTTTTGACCTGTTCCTCTCAGCCGATGCAGAACGCCCCGCAAGGCTGGAGCAAGATGACTTAATCGTTCCCGGCAGTCGTGAACCTTACGCCTATGGTCGTCTGGTGTTATGGAGTACGTCGGACAGCCCCGTGAGTCTGAATACTCTGGAGCAAAACAAAGAGCGACTGGCTATTGCTAATCCGACACTGGCACCCTATGGTCTTGCGGCACAGCAGGCTCTGGAAAAGATGCACCTCTGGCAAAGCTATCAGGGCAGACTGGTTCAGGGGGCTAACATTCAGCAGACGTGGCAGTTTGTAGCCAGTGGTAATGTCAGTCTGGGTCTGGTTGCAAAGTCTCAGGTTATGGATCAACCCGAAAGCCACTTGCTGGAAATCCCCAAAGATTACTACGCCCCGATCCGGCAGGAACTGGTACTGCTGAAGCAAAGCAAACAGCCTCTGGCTAAAACCTTCAGGGACTTTCTGCTCAGTGACACCAGTCAGGCCTATATTGCCAATCACGGATACCGACCCGCAAAGTAAGGAAACTGGCGACTTATGTTATCAGCAGCAGTCTGGCTGACCCTGAAACTGGCGTTAACCACCACTCTGATTTTAATGGTGACTGGCATTCCCCTGGCATGGAAGCTTTCTACTATGCGCAGTCGGCTGCGACCGGTGATTGAAGCACTGGTTGGATTGCCGCTGGTTTTACCACCAACAGTACTGGGCTTTTACCTGCTGCTGGCCTTTTCGCCCAACAACCCTCCGGGACAGCTCTGGCTGAGCATGACTGGCTCTACATTGGCGTTTAGCTTTTCCGGTCTGGTGGTCGCTTCGGTACTGTACTCCCTGCCTTTTGTCGTACAACCATTGCAGCGATCTTTTGAGCAGCTGGATCATGGACTGCTCGAAGCGGCTGCAATGCTGGGCGCCTGTCGTCTGGATCGTTTCATGACGATTGTTCTGCCCAACACCCAGCGCGCCCTGCTTCTGGCTGCCTGCATGGGTTTTGCCCATACCGTTGGTGAGTTTGGTGTGGTCTTAATGATTGGCGGCAATATTCCCGGTGAAACTCAGGTATTATCCATCGCCCTGTTTGATGCGGTGGAAACCCAGCAGTTTGAAACCGCCCACACCATCGCCGGCGGTCTGCTTGCCTTTGCCATGGCCTTACTGGTTGTGCTGTACAGTATTGATCGTCGGGGGAATCAACGTTGATGGATAACAACAGCCTGCAATTTACGCTGGACCTGCCCAGGGATCACTTTCATATCAGTCTGGATCAGAGCCTGACATTGAACGGCATCTGGGGAATCATGGGATCATCCGGGTGCGGAAAAACGTCACTGTTACGCTGTCTTGCCGGGCTGGAAACCGGCGTACAGGGCCGGATAATCTGTAACGGTCGCACATGGCTTGATTCAGAACAGGGTATTTTTTTACCTCCAGAGCAGCGGGGCATTGGGTATATTTTTCAGGAGGCGAGACTGTTTCCGCACCTGAATGTGATGGGCAACCTTCAGTTTGCCCGTAAACGGGCTAACCCGAATCAGGCGGCGCTGTCTTTTTCTCACATCATTCAGCAGATGGGTATCGGACATCTGCTGGAGCGAACGGTGGATAAACTGTCCGGCGGGGAAAAACAGCGGGTTGCCATTGCCCGCACGCTGCTTAACGCCCCTTCCCTGCTGTTAATGGACGAACCTCTGGCTTCTCTGGACTGGTCTTCCCGACTCAGCATAATGCCCTGCCTGAAACAGATTCAGCGGGAGTTCAAAATCCCCGTCGTTTTTGTCAGTCATTCTAAAGAAGAAGTGGCAAGACTGGCAGACAACCTGTTGCTGATGCACCAGGGACAGGTCATTGAAAAAGGCATCTGCCGACACTTGCTTAACCGGTTGGAGGAACAGGATAACAGCGACCAGCCTTTGTCAGCGCTGGATGCCACCGTATTGAAGCACGATCCACACTACGGGCTTACAACAATAAAGGTCGATCAACACAGGCTGTACGCAGGTCAACTGAACAGCCACCCACCAGGAACCACTGTAAGGGTGGTGGTGCCAGCCAGTGAAATCAGCCTGACTCTGGAGCCTTTAAAGGCATCCAGCATCCAGAACTGTATACCTGTCCACATTGCCAGTTTACAGGAGCAGGGGCATCATCATGTACTGCTCTCCCTGAGTCTTGGCGAGCAGGAACTGATCTGCCAGATAACGCGAAAATCCTTTGATACATTAAAACTGTCTGCTGGCAATACAGTGTTCGCCTGCTTTAAGGCATCAGGGCTGGAAGTGGTCTAAACCCCGGGAACTTTTTCAGCTTATTGCCCTCTAACAAAAACGAAAGCAGCGGAGATGACGAAGGTTTTGCATGCATGGTTTTTAGCACTTAGCTGCACTAGCTGCTGACACAGGATTAAAGGATAATCATTAAAATGGACGTTTATTATGGATGCACCAGCTGCCGGATCAGGCTCACCATTACCCGAGGTTAACCCGACCACTGAACAGAAAAAGAAAAAGAAAAAAAGAAAGCCAAAAGCAACAACCGGAAGTCAGTGTGGTCGCTCTGTCGAAACGAAAGAACCGACTCAACCCTCCTCACTCAGACCAGCAGGTTCTGCTGACTATCAGGCATTCAAGACAAAACAAAACGACGTTTTGCTGCAACATCGGAAAATCTGTAATCAGCACAAAAGCAAGGATCAAACCTTGTTGATAAAATCAATAAACCACATCAAGCAATACGTGGAAGACAACGAACTCTACACCTTCGTTTTTAGTTATGATCCTGAAACTGGATATTCTCCGGAATCAAAGATCAAGGTTGAAGCAATGGCCACCATGAAAACAATGCTTGATGATCACATAAAGCTTTTCAATAACCTTCGCACCAGTTTTTCGTCTCACTACAATCCGAGGGGTGGCTCAGGCAGGATGAGCACATCGCAATACAATAAATTCTCAGTAGATCAGCAAACAGCAAAGCTAGCATTTTGGGAACATTCCCATAATATGACAGCACTATACAGTGAATTATGCAAAAACCGCCTGAAAGCTTACTGCATGCATTTAGAAAATATGCCTGCATTTCCGTCCAGAGTGGACACATACCGCCATTATGAAACGTTCATTTCAGAAACATTAGAACTAATCAATGTGCAACACAAGCTATTGGAAGAAAAAAAAGAGCTATCCCGGAAAAAGAGTGATTTACTAAAAGAGACTAAAAAGCAGAGTGAAGAAAAAAGTACTTTAACACAAGAGTTAAAGAAAATAGACGAGGACATACGGGAATTATCAGAATCTTACAACAATGATAATAAGATGATGACAAGTTTACTAAGCCAGGCTGTTACATGTTATAGCAACACCACCAATCAACAAGCCTTAACTGAGCTAATAAGTAAAAATAGTGAAGGCTTTTCAAAGTGGATGCAACAGGTCAACCCGGAAGAATTGAGCAGTTTCCATTTAAAGCAGATCATCAACATCTGTATTGCCCTCGAAGACTTACAAACTGTTCAGAAATTATTAGACTTTTTATTATTAAAGGCTCAGGAGAATAATTTAGATACAACAGATGTATTATCGCTAATGTGCAACTGCAGGCAGACATTTCGCGCACTTTGTGAAAACAAGGAATCTAAAGAAAACCCTAAGAAGGTTTCTCAAATAAAAAATATTGCATCAACACTCAATCAAATTATTATCAATGTCATTGAACATAATGACGTTTCCGCACAAGATCAAAAGTCTTTAAATGATATTTTTGCAATAGAGTATCAACTACCTATCCATATTGTACTCTTAGAATTTGACTGCATTATGAAAACTCTTAACAATACCAGGCTCAGTTTGGTTGTTGATGAGCAAAAAGAGGCACTTAAAGCCAGGCAGAAGAATGAAAAACTAGCAAGCAACCGAAAAAAACGAGTTGAAGATGCTCAAAGAAAACAAAGACCACTTCAACAGGAGCAGGCACAAGCGATAGCAGTTCCAATGCCAGTACCAACACCTGACGCAGAACAACCACTTCCTTCGGCTATTATCGAAGCTTTGGATGCCTTTACTAATAAAAAGTCTCTTCGTGAAATATCAGATATCCTTTTTCCATTAATCAATAACCCGGCAACCAGTAAAATTCACAAAGCTCAGGCCTTGTATTGTTACGCCGATCTGGTCAGGGTGGTTTTGTCCAGACAGGTATACCAAAGCTCTGAAGACGTGTGTACAGTTTATAGATACGGCGCATTAATAAGGCAAGCCTCATCAGGATCATCTACAGACCAGTTACCAGACAGAGAGATGCTGGACAAGTTTATTAAATCGATAAAAGAACTCTCTACATCACAATCATTATTTCAATTGATTGAAAGCATGACCGAATCATTTAATCAGACAGTTGAAACCATCACCGCAGAAACAGATATTGACCCAGAATTTTTAGAGGCACTGGATCAGCTTTATACCCAAACACAGGTATTGACTTCCAATATGAATAAAATTGCTGACTGCTGCACCAATGCTCAAATTATCTATGACGAAAGGGGCAAATTGCTAAAAACCCATCTGAAAGGAGGTAAACAGGGCAGGAAGCTTGTTAACGACCGGAAAAATATTGATCAGAATATACAATGCCTTGAAAGTGTCGGCGATCAGCTGAATCAGTGCCTTAAACCTCTGAATGACAAACTGAAGTCTTCAAAACAGCTGATAGATCGCAAACGTTTGTCTTCCAGCCCTCAACAAGACTCCGCTTGTGCGTTATGAAAATCAGTCTTTACTGCTAAGTACTCGACCCTATTTGATTTCATAGGGTTGAGTACTTAATCACTGAAATTAAGCCGTTTGAGTGTGGGTAACCGAACCGTTTAACAAAGTGGAAAATAAAAAACTGCGAGAGACAATTACTGCTACTTATTTAGTTTCAGCAATGGCCTCTGCACTCTGGGTTTAATTAATGGCTGACATTACTTTTCTTTCAAGTCTGCCCAAGTCAAACACTACCTTATCAAGATCGTTCAGAATAGAATCAAACTCTTTTGCAAAAGGTTTTTCTTCAAACATTTGTTTATCTATAGTTTCTTTGGTCGTTTTCAACTGTTCAAGCGTTTGCTCTATTTCTCTTTTAAGATACATTTTTTCTATTCCACTAGCAGGTATAAAAGTACTGAAAATAGCTTTCGCAGCAGTGTAATAACAAAGACCGGCAAGAGAAAGCATCGCTACTACTCCAGCAGTAACGTTATGCTCTTTTTCATTCAGGTCACCTATGCTTGAAAAGAGCATGTTACCCAGTCCAACAAGTGCAGAAAATTTGAATCCTATCAGGCTAAGCAGCTTAGCTGCAACTTGCATACTTGAACCTATGTTTATTCTATTTAAACTGCCTAATTCCTTATTAAGACTTTCTTCAATAGATAACAGTTCTTTTTGCATTTCTTTAAGGGAACTAAAACCTAAACCTGCTGTCTGGAGCGTTTTATTCATTTCATTCACTCGCTCACTTTTTTTCTGCGCAGTTTTTCGAGCTACTTTGGTTTCATCTACCGTCATTACATCAACGGTTTTTAATGCAATGTCTCCAAATATGTAGCCAATTGGATTCATATATTTAGAACAGAGAGCTATGCTGGTGACCGCAGTATCGACTGTTAGAGCACCCCATACCGATTGTACAAAACTACTTTCCTCTTGCTGAGGGTTTTGAGCAGCGATATTCACTACAGGCGGTTGTACATTACCCAAATTCATTTTACTTCTCCTTAAGCAGTATTAATATCCATATTCATCAAGACAAAATATTTAGACTCGAAAGCAAATGGTTAGTTCACGCTTATTCATCTAACGTTGATATCTATATACCTGGATAAAAGAAATCAGACAGGCGGGCAGATAGTCGCTGAAAGCTTGTCCAGCCTGATTGATCAAGAGAAGGGAAAAATCAGCACAAGCCCTGAGCCAGCAATCATCGACTGGTTCAGGGCTGTTAAACGCTACCTCTTACATACCGGAACCGGCACTCAGATGGATATCGTAGAAGAAAGCACGACCCATAAGTTCAGAGGCCAGCACGACAACAAAGCTGATTGCAGCCTGATAACCACTGCTGCTGCCACGCATGGCAGAGACTGCAAACATCAGTACCCCACCCACCAGAAGCACCAGACGAACCACCGCCAGCATCTGACCGTAGCTCAACATCGCCAGAGGGTTAACAGCAACCGACAACTGTCCCAGCCAGAACAAGTAGCCTACATAACCCACCAGGGCAATGGTCATTGTCATCAATACAGCCATTCCTAACGCTTTGTCAGTCAGAGCCAGACCGCTAAGGTTGACTGACTGAAAGCGCAATAATGCAGCCGCCGCTATAGGCCCCGCAACCGCTGCCGTCATCAGGAACTGAAAAGGTGTCCAGTTGCTGTTCCAGCTCGGTACTGTTGCCAGCGTGTAAACTCTTGAAATAGCAAGAACAAAAACAACTCCCAACACCATGGCAACAGGCAACACCAGCTTTTGCAATCCTGGTGCAATACCAAAAAGCCGCATAGCCGTATAGGTGACACCGGCACCACCAAACAGGCTAAGAGCCACAATTTCCAGACTCAGAGCAGAGAAGTGTTCCAGACCGAACAATACGTTGAACATCCGGAAAGGTTGTCCCAGGTGGGTGGTCGATGCCACCGCAGCCAAACCCAACAGAACAAACACGGCCATAAAGCTGCGTGTCATCACCTTTTCATTGGGCTTGGCCAGCATTTCAACCAGGCCAAGAGTGACAAACAAACCAACTGCACTTTGTGCCAGAACAGTGAAGAAAACCAAAGGCAACTCACTCATAATCCTACCTCCTGCGGGTTCTCAATTTTGCCTTCTTTATCACCGCTCAGGCGGGAATTACGAGAGGTACCAATAATCACTGATGGATTGGTCAGCGTCTGATCCGGCAGTGGCGCAATATCGGCACGGTTTCCGTATCTGGCACGCAATTCATCAATCGGGCCAAACTCCAGCGCACGCAGCGGGCAGGACTCAACACACACTGGCTTCTGGCCTGTAGCCACTCTTTCATAACAGCCATTGCACTTACTCATAACTTTCTTGACCGGGTTAAACTGTGGTGCCCCGTAAGGACAGGCCATTTCACAGTAACGGCAGCCTACGCATACGGTGTCGTCCACAACGACCAGACCATCTTCTTCACGCTTATGCATAGCGCCTGTCGGGCATGCTTTGGTACAGGCAGGCTGCGCACAGTGGTTACAGCTGATGGATACATAATAAGCAAACACATCATTGCTGAAAGTACCGTCTTCGTGCTGAACCCAGTCGCCTCCGGAGTATTCGTAAACACGACGCCAGTTCATACCTACTGGCAGATCATTTTTGTCTTTACAAGACAGTTGACAGGTTTTACAGCCGGTACACTTACTGGTATCGACATAGAATCCCATTTGAGCCATTGTTCAATACTCCTCAGACCCTGGCGATTTCAACCAGATTGGTGTGTTGGGGGTTCCCTTTCGACAAAGGTGTTGGCCTTTGATTCGTTAACACATTAAAACAACCACCACGATCAACCCCTTTACGATCCGGCTTGTACCAGGCACCTTCACCCAAAGCCATCACTCCGGGAATGATTCGTGGAGTGACCTTAGCCAGAACCCGGGTTTCACCACGGTCATTCCAGATGCGTACCTGATCGCCATTTTTAATGCCACGAGCCTTCGCATCCACTGGGTTCATCCAGACACCATCCATCACGGCTTCACGCAGTACCGGAATGTTATGATAAGTCGAGTGAACCCGCCCTTTAGTGTGGAAACCGACCAGCTGCAAAGGATACTTCTCTGTCAGCGGATCAAGATGACTTTCCCAGGTGGTCACATATTGCGGTATCGGGGTGATGACATCGCCTTCAGGCAGAACCCACTCTTTTGCAATCTTCTCCAGCTTGGTGGAGTAGATTTCAATTTTACCCGAAGGTGTCCCTAACGCGTGTTTCACCGGGTCAGTACGGAAGTCTTCCAGTGCAACCCGGTTATCTTCCGGCGCCATTACCCTTAAAGGACCGTCTTTTCGCAGCTGTTCCAGAGAAGGTAGACGGGAATCTTTGGCCCGGGCTCCGGCGTACAGATGCTCAACCCACTGCTCATGGGTACGACCCTCTGTATACTGCTCACGAATTCCAAAACGTTCCGCCACGCCCACACACACATCGTAAGCACTGCGGCACTCATACATCGGCTTAATAGCGGGAACCAGAGGTACAACTGCACCCATAGAACCGGAAGCGTAACCATCGGAGCTGACCTCTGTGTTTTCCAGAGTCGTCACATCAGGTAACAGCAAATCAGCAAAGCGTGCGCTCGGTGTCATATGGTTATCGAGAAGAACGATAAACTCACACAGGCTTTCATCTCGCAAGATTTCTCTCGTGCGGTTTATATCAGCATGCTGGTTTGCCAACATATTACTGGCATAACTGATCAGCATTTTAATTGACGTGTTTAATTGCTTAACGCCAAGAACACCATCCGTTTTGTCTGTCATTTCCTGACCCCGGACGATAGCATCCGTCCAGCCAAAGAAAGGAATAGCAGCTTTTACAGGGTTTTTTCCGGTCGGAATCATTGGCACCGGATAGCTATAGTTCGCAGGCATATCACCGGTATTAGTACCGGGCAGACCAATGTTACCGGTCAGAATGGGCAACATAACAATAGAGCGGGCTGACTGCTCACCGTTGGCCTGACGTTGAATGCCAGTACCCTGAAGGATATAAGCCGGTTTGGCAGAACCAATTTCGCGAGCCAGCTGAATAATCTTTTTGGCTGGAATACCAGTCATGCCAGAAGCCCACACAGGTGTCTTTTCGATACCGTCGGGCCCCTGACCCAGGATATGAGCTTTATAGTGTCCATTTTTCGGTGCACTGGCTGGCAGTGTTTTTTCATCATAGCCCTGGCAATATTTATCCAGGAATGCCTGATCCACCAGGTTCTCGGTAATCAACACATGGGCAATACCTTCAACCAGCGCAGCATCGGTTCCGGGACGAATAGGAATCCATTCATCTTCTTTACCCAGCATAGTGTCGGTATAACGAGGATCAATAATGATGGTACGAACATTTCTCTCACGCACAGCCACACTGTGTTCGTAAATTTCACCACCGCCACTCATTCGGGTTTCAGCCGGGTTGTACCCAAACATCACCAGCAGATCTGCGTTCTTAATTTCTGAGGTATAACTGCCATTAGCAGCGGCCTTGGTATCGCCGTATGTGAAAGGCAGGGCATGCTGAATCTGCCCCCAGCTGTAGTTACCCCAGTATTTCAGGTATCCACCCAGCATATTCATCAGGCGATGCAGGGCATGCTGACCATCTGTACGATAGCCTTGGGTACCAGTGCCATAGGTGAAAAAGATGGAATCATTGCCGTGGGTGTCAATCGTGTACTTCAGCTTATCGGCCAGCAAGTCCAGGGCTTCGTCCCAGCTAATGCGTTCAAAACGCCCTTCACCACGCTCACCGATACGTTTCATCGGGTATTTCAGACGATCCGGATTATAAACCCGATGTTTAATAGAACGACCTCGCAGGCAGGCACGAATCTGGTGCTCTCCAAAAACTTTATCATCACCCCGATTATCAGACTCTATTTGGGTAATAACGCCGTCATTGGTATGCACCTGCAGTGCGCAGCGGCTCCCGCAATTCACCATACAGGCGGACCAGGTCGTTTTGTTTTCGGGGGTTTTCTTATCAGTAAAAGAAGCTTTGGCAACAGACTTTAACGGCAGTCCAGCGCTGACTACAGAGGCGCCTCCTAACAGCGAGCCCCACTTCATAAAGCGGCGCCGCTTCATAGGCGACAGGATCGTTTCATCAAGCCAGTTTTTCATTGAGTGCTCCGGTCAATTGGGTTTGACCTGAGTAGCAAACTCCTGAAATAAAATGTTTTTTAATAGGCACATGGACGAGAGCTTGCAAGTCAGGATTCAGGCTGTGCAGATAATAAAGGTATGTTTTGCAGTCGATAATTGATCTGAGTCAACTAATGTTGACTATTTTTTGTGCTACCAAATATTAAACACACTGACTATGCGGTCACCACTAACGCAATTGCGGCATCTGCCTGCCATACAAAGCCTGCCCCTAACGTACCCGCAGATAAGAATGATTGAGATTTGCCGCCACCGGTGCAGGGTGGCGGCGAAGAGTGGCGGCGAAGAGTGGCGGCGAAGAGTGTGTTAATTCATCAGCAGATGAGTAAACAGCTGAACCGTTACCTGCTCCCCCTCTGCCACATCACCCTGTTGCTCAGACAGAACGATATAACAGTTAGCCAGACTCATGGAACGCATCACTCCGGAACCCTGGCTGCCTGTAGTCACCACTTCCATCTGCCCATCCGCGCCGGTTGACAGAATACCGCGCTGAAACTCTCTCCGTCCCGGCCTCTTCTTAAGCGGGGTTTTACACACAGCCTGAATGGTTTGCAGACCAGCTGCGCGGGTACCCATCAAGTGCAGAAGAGCGGGCGTTGCCAGCTGCTGAAACGTTATCGTGGCGGAAACCGGATTACCGGGCAAACCAATAAACCAGCTATCAGGCAGTCGTCCAAAGGCAAAAGGCTTGCCGGGCTTGATCGCCAGTTTCCAGAACGACATGGTGCCCATTTCCTGCAGAATATCCTTAACGAAATCGGCATCACCCACGGAAACACCGCCCGAAGTAATGACGACATCCGCCTGCTGATCTGCTTTTGTAAAAGCCTGACGCAGCGCTTCCGGATCATCAGCAATTAGCCCCAGATCAATAACCTCAATGCCCAGACGCTTCAGCATGGCTTTTAATGCAAAACGATTACTGTCGTAAATATCGCCCGGCCTTAGCGACTGTCCCGGCAATTTCAGCTCATCACCCGTAGAAAACAGCGCTACTTTGACACGACGAAAGACTTTTACTTCAGGAACACCGAGGGAAGCCAGCACCCCCAGGTCCTGTGCCCTCACTCTATGACCCGCCGCAAACACCTTACAACCTTCCGGGATATCTTCGCCCGCAAGACGGACATTATTACCGGTGACTTCAGGTTTATTCAGAAACTGAACACCGTTGTCCGTTACATTCACCTGCTCCTGCATAATCACAGTGTCTGCGCTATCCGGTACGCTGGCACCGGTCATAATCCGGATACACTGTCCGGCAGGCAGTTCGCCAGCATAAGGGTGGCCGGCCAGTGACTGCCCGGCCAGTGGCAGCGTATCGGTATTCTCCAGGTCTTTAAGCCGCAGGGCATAACCGTCCATGGCTGAATTATTGTGGGAAGGAACATTGACGGGCGAAATAACAGGTTCAGCCAGCACCCGGTCCAGAGCATCCTCCAGGGCGACCTGTTCAACCCCGGATACCGGGGTAATTTCCTGACGGAGTTTTTCCAGTCCCTGCTCCAGGGGCATCAGTCCGGGAGTTGAACAGCAATCAGTCATGGGATAATTCCTTTAAAAAAGTGGCAACAATAAAGTCTGCAATCTGTTCAGGATGGTTGATATCCAGAACCGGCATTAAACGCTCTGGCTGATAGCCAGAATCATCACAGGCGATGGCAATAATATTGGGGTCGCCGGGATGCAACGGCAGCTTGTTGAGAACGGGCCGGTACAGCTCGATCTTGGTAAAAGGCTCATCACGAAACCCTTCCACCACGACCAGGTCCAGGTTATCCAGGTCCAGCAAACGAAGCTGTTCTTCAAGCATACGGGGGGTATCCGGGTCTCGCTCGGTATAACAGACAGACCGCTGTGGCGTGCTCAACACCAGTTGTGTGGCACCCGCATGCCGCAAACGATAACTGTCCTTGCCCGGCTTGTCCGGATCAATATCATGGTGCGATGCTTTTACCATTCCCACCCTGAGTTTTCGCCCCACCAGAATGGGCAGCAGCTTTTCCAGCAGCGTGGTCTTACCCGTGCCACTGTAAGCCGCAAATCCGATTAGAGGTGTTTGACAATTTACAATGTTCATAATTAACAAAGCCAACAAAAATCGAGCTGTATGATAAACATTTTTTCACAATGCAGCTTTTCTGTATGGAAATCACCCGCACAGATCGTTAGGATAGTCCCTGAAAATTATTATTATGAGCGCCGAGCTTCAGTCCCTAAACCCATGGCATGGTTCTGAAGCCGTAGCAGAATGATGTACTCGCTGCTACCAGGGTTCTGGCAGAAATGCCAGTGCCTCCCGCATTTGGAAAGGTGTTTGATGTTACGTTTGCAAGACAATCTGGGGCGGACCTTCCCCTACCTGAGACTCTCGATTACCGACCTGTGTAATTTCCGCTGCAACTACTGTTTGCCTGACGGGTGTGGAGAACACCACCATAAGCAATCCCTGACCGTAGACGAAATACGACGATTAATTAGTGCTTTCGCCCGGCTGGGTGTAGAAAAAGTGCGTATTACCGGTGGTGAGCCGACCCTGCGCCATGAATTTAACGACATTGTATCGACGATTAAACAGATTCCCGGTATTCAGACCGTCGCCATGACCACCAATGGTTACAGGATGGATGAGCGAATTGAGTCCTGGCTGGAAGCCGGGGTGGATGCTATTAACGTCAGCGTTGACAGCCTGGATGCCCGTGGCTTCCAGACCATCACCGGTCATAACCGTCTGCAGGAAATCCTGAACGGTATCGACAGAGGTTTCCAGCTGGGCATGAGCGGCTTCAAAGTTAACGCCGTACTGATGCGTGGCCACAATGCCGATCAGCTGCCTGACTTCCTGAACTGGATAAAAGACCAGCCCATCACCCTGCGATTTATTGAGCTGATGCAAACCGGCGACAATCAGGACTTCTTTAACCAGCAACATCTGGCTGGCAATACGGTTCGGGATCAACTGCTCGAAAGCGGATGGGTCAGGGTGGCACGACACAAATCGGCAGGTCCGGCGCAGGAGTATTACCACCCGCAATACCGTGGTCGCATTGGTCTCATTACCCCCTACTCACCGGATTTCTGTGACGATTGCAACCGCCTTCGGGTAACCAGCCTGGGCAAACTACAGCTGTGCCTGTTCGGCGATCAGGGCTATGACCTCAGAGACCTGCTGCAGTACGATCAGCAGCAGCCGGAACTGATTAACCGCATCCAGAATTTTCTGCAGCTGAAGCAGGGTAAACATTTTCTGCAAAATGGCTATACCGGTGGCACAGCCACGCTGGCACAGATTGGTGGCTAACCAGGCCACCTGGCCTCTGCCACTTTCTGTGCGATTTCTGTGCGATTTCTGTGGAACACCATCCCAAACGCGAAACTTTCACCGGACAAGTCGCAAGAGACATCACCTCCCTGAAATGGGATCATCCAGACTCTACCAGCTGCTTCTTACTTCTTCGATTAACGGGTAATAACCATGAGCAATGAAACCCCGACGATTCTGGCGGACTTCCAGTTTTCCTGTCAGCTGATTTACCAGTGCCTACATCAGACACCTGACGTTGAGTTTCTGGAGCAGTTGAAACAGCTTGCCGATCACGGACAGGACAGCACTTCCCACCATGAAATAAATGACGGACTGACATTAATTGCCAAAGGTCTGCAGTCGTCTGCACCAGAGGCTATTCGTAATATTCAAGCCGATTACGCCGAACTGTTTGTGGGTCCGGAAGAACTTAAAGCAGCGCCCTGGGCTTCTGTTTATCTGACTGAAGAACAGACACTGTGTGGCGAACCTACCCTTGCCGCTAAACAGTTCTACCGTGACTGTGGCATTGAAATAGACACAGGAACACGGGAGCCGGAAGACCACCTGGGCCTGATGTTTGCCTTTATGGCTGACCGCCTTGCCAAAATGGTGGAAACAGAACCAGACAGTGCCTGTCTGGACACCCAGCGTGACGTATTAAAAGATTTCTTAACTGGACATGTACTGACCTGGGCTCCCCGCTTTCTGGAAGTACTGTACGACAATGCACAAACCGATGTGTACCGTGGCATCAGCCAGCTGATAAAAGGCAGCCTTGAACAACTGGCCGCCCTGACCGGGGCTGAATATCGGATTGTCAGACTGTATCGCTGAACGTTTTGATGAACAGATCAATGAACCATTCAGAAGAACTCGCCTCCCCCGGTCGCCGGGCGTTATTTCGACGACTGGTCAAACCTAAACCGGTTGAACTGCCTGAATCGATCTATCCACGCCCACCCTGGGCGCAGGATAACCAGACATTTCTGGCGTTGTGTGATCGCTGTGACCGGTGCATAGATGCCTGCCCACAACGGGTGATTCGCCAGTCAGAGGAAAGCCATCCCGTGTTAAAGGGACTCCCTGTTCTCTCGCTGGATTACGGTCGCTGTGACTTTTGTGACCAGTGTGTTGACCACTGTCCAACGGGGGCTCTGAGCAAAGAAGACGGTCGTCGTATACAGGCGGTAGCCAGAGTCAGCGGTCACTGTCAGCTCACCCTGAACCAGCACTGTGACTTTTGTGTGGATGCCTGCGAAGAAGACGCGATCCGCATTAAAGACCAGCGAGTGCAGATAGATGAAGCCCTGTGTACAGGGTGTGGCGAATGCTCGCTGGACTGCTACGACAAGGCGATCACTTTACATAAGCGATGCTGAAACTATCTGGTTGCACTGACACCAATAAAAACAGGGTTTTCTTCAAGCTCAATCCAGTCATCAACAGGCATCTGATGACTGCGATTGTCTGAAGGCAGGTACCAGCGAATATCCGAAAAACCCGCTTCTACCAGAGCAGAATGGCAGGTACTGCGACGCCAGTAATGATTAACCGCTTCCTGCTGTCCCGGAAAAAAGATCGTATAGCCGTCACCTTCGGACAGCTCACCCTGATAGGCTGTATAGCAGCCACTGGGATTCTTGCTTCCTGAAGGGTAGTGTCCAAGCATTCCCATAATTCCCAGCATCTGACCTCCCACGGCAAGATGCCGATACAGTACACGACAAAGCTCATTCAGCTTTTCTGGTGAAGAAGCACAGTTCAACAGGTAGGCATGAAACACCAGATCATAAGGAATATCGTTGACATAATCTTCAGCAGGCTGGGTGTGGTAGGCTACGGGCATTATGTCCGGCGTATGGCTCAGAGCAGAATTGATCATCTCCCGGGATGAGTCAACACCTGTCACCTCGCTTGCGCCGAGTCGACAAAACATCCGGCTGTAATTCCCTGTTCCACAGGCAAGGTCCAGAACCCGTTTGCCTTCGACCGTGCCAAGCCAGCTTAATATCGAGTAACGTTCCATCTCCGTGCGAAACGGGTGATTTTCTTTGCTCTGAGCGTAAGTCTCTGCAAAATTTTTTGTGTCGAACATGCCATGACACCCTGTAAATCAGCTCTGCAAAGGATAGACAAAGAAAATATCAGGGTACAAAAAAGGCAGCTCTCTGCTGCCTCTGAATAACGACTACAAGGTCTATCTGGTCTGGATTATCAATGGTCAGTCGTTTTTCGGACTTCTCACCAAACACCTGCCGTTTAAACCAGTTGAGCTGTTGCTTGACAGAAGAGAGTTCCTGAAGAGTTGCATCCAACGCTGACTGCAACTGCTGTATTTGCAGTTGCGGGTCAACGGGATTGGGACTTTCCGGTCTGCTGGCTTGTCGTTATTGCCAAGCTTTTTTCCAGTTATAGAAGGTGGCAAGACACAGCCCTTTGGATCGACAGAATTCGGCTTGTGTGGCAGAGCTGTTTTGCTGCTCTGTAATGAGAGCCTGCCACTGAGTTTTACTGAGACGCTTGGGTGATTTTGTTTCTGTTGCCATAATGCTCTCCGGCAGAGTGAATGTGGGAGTAGCATGGAGTGTCAGGATGGTTTTTGGTAGACGTCCTTAAATGACCGCTTTCGTTAAAGCGACAGGATATTTTTCAGAATTATTTTGAAAAATATCCGGGTTGACTATAACAACTTCAATAACTCGTCATCGTCCAGAGTTAAATCGCCATCGTCCAGAGTTGTAAAGGTGGGTTCGGGGACAGGCAATCCATCTTTTCTAAGAACCTCATTGACTTCTTCGAGTTTAAGCACCTTTAATTTTCGCTCGCCGGTATCATAACCTGGTTCAGCTACACTCGTAGTCGCTGGCGATAGATTATCTCCTTCTGGCAATGCTTTTGTAACAGTGCTTGTTTGAGGCGATGTAATCGTTGACGATGACGAGATTTTCCTCTTAACCGGCCTTCCTGTGTTTTTATTTTCGCTGCAATTTTGGGATTTTGAAAGGCTGGAAGTGGTTGAGTTTGGCTGTTTTCTTCTTTTATATACAGTTATCAAGCGATCTTCATCTATGAACATGTAGTCGGCAACTTTATCCTCTATTGCAGACCATAGTGATGATGATATGCCTGGAGGTGTTGCATCCCTTTTTCTAAATAGTGTTTTATGAAGGCTCAGGTTGTGTCGTATACTGTTTTTCCAGTCCGCTCTGGGGGAGGGCTTTGAGCTTGAATCTTTCTGGGCCATATTCCCCGCCGCTTGGGGCGGGGTAGGCGGTCTGTAATAAGGAATATTATTCTCAATCCATTTATAAATATCACTTAAAACAAGCTCTTTTCCCGGGCTATCGTTAGGGTGAAAGTCTCATATTGACTGGTACTATCATTCTGTCTTCTGCGAAGGGAACGGGATGACATTATTTACTCCTGTTTTCGTAACCTTACAGCAATAAGTCACTGCCAGCAGCTTCCAACCATTGTCGAACAGCTTGCTCTGGATTAATGACCTAAGAGTCAGAATCCCTTGACCTCCCGGAAGTCGCCAACGCATGCCCGAGCACTTCATACGCCGCGTAACCAAGGTTTTGCAAGCAGCCTCAATGACTCCCGAACCTATCGGCAGATTCTGTGACAAGTGTTCAGCGTATTGCATACGAGCGCGATTGTTCCTGAAATATTCCAGCTCTGTTTTCAGCTTTGATCGTCGAGGATGTCGCTTGTACTGGTAGACCAGTGCCTTGATCACTCTCTCAACCCCTTCAAACTCTTCCTTTAGAATGTGGCGATAGGTGGTGAATTTTTCTTTGGATTTAGCACTGTTTTCTCCATAGGACAGATCAAATGCCTTCTTCAGGTGTTCTGCAGCATGGTAAAAGTCTACGATCTCGTGGCCTTCCGGGAGTTCATTGGCAAGGAAAGTCCAGTTGTCTTTCGCTCCGTCAGCCACTTTAACCAGAGTCAGGTCAGGCTTTTGCCGAAGGGCTTCATCCAGCAGTTCAGAGAGTGAGTTCTTCAAAGTTACTTTTTTACTTTCGGGCATACGCCCGATTCTGACTGTTGACAGGCGTTCACCCTGAGTATCGTAAAACGACAATGTTCCACAACTGGCCTCCTGACAACCGGCTGGACCACGGGTTCGCTTACCGTCACTTTTATTTTGTTCGCGTTTTTCCTTACGCTTGCCGTCTTTCATTGGCAGCATAACACCGTCGAGGGACGCTGCCACAGTCACCGCCTTTTCTGGAACTTTAGGGGCTTTTACAGGTTGGCTGATGGAAAATGAGGGGTTGCAACAGAAATAGCCTTTCAGGAAAGATTGATTTGAACAGATCAAAATTTCTGAAGGATCAGACATGTGTACAACACCCTCACTACGTCCTATGTTCGCATTTCCCGGCTGGGTAATCGAGCAGATTGATATTGATTGGGAAGTCAAACAAGCTTTTGTCTATCTCCGCAGGGATGGCCGAATTCAGCACGAGAAATGCAGTCAATGTGAAACCCCTATGGGACAAATGAAGACAAAAGATCGGTGTGTCCAGGATTTACCACTGGGAGTTCTACAGGTAAATCTTCTCTTCACAGCTTTTCAGGGCCGCTGCTCACACTGCAACAATATTGAAACCGTTACTATTCCTGGTTTAACTCCCAAGGCTCAGGCAACCGATCGCCTTAAACGACACGTCAGCCATTTATGTCGCTATATGCCCTGCGACAAGGTGCCTGAATTCATTGCTATATCCGGTGGTACTGCCCGTCGTTGGGATAAAGAGATGCTGCTGAGAATGCTTTCAGCTCCAAAGCGTGACGGTATTCGCGCTCTGCTCATTGACGAAAAATCCATTGGCAAAGGCCATCAGTATCTTACCGTTGTTCTTAACGCCGACTCAGGAGAAACCCTCTTCCTTGGTGAAGGCAAGCGAAAAGAGACTCTGGATGAGTTCTTGAGCAGCCTGACTGAAGAGCAAAAAGCGAGCATCGAGTGTGTTGGCATAGACCGTGGTGGCAGCTATCAGGCTTCGGTGAAAGAGCACTTGCCCAATGCGGATATTGTATACGACAAGTTTCACATTATTGCCAATTATAATGATGTGATAGATCAGATAAGGCGCAGGGAGTGGCGTCAGGCTGAAGAAGAGAACAAGCCCTTTATCAAGGGTCAGCGGTTCAACCTGTTCATGAACCCTGAGAACCTGACTCCAAAGCGAGAAAGCAGTCTGAAAGAGCTCTTGAGCATGAACGAGGATCTCAATCAGGCTTACATCCTGAAAGACATGCTCAAACAGCTATGGACGTACACGTACAAAGCGTGTGCCGGCAAGTTTCTGGATAGATGGATAGAGTTAGCAAAAGAAACCGGAATTGCAGAACTTAAGAGGTTTGCTAAGGGCTTGGACAGGGCAAGAGAGGGCTTGCTGTCGTACTGCCATCATCGTATAACCAGCGCGAAGATTGAAGCTTTCAATGGAGTCATCAAACGGATTATCTACAAAGCTTGTGGCTACAATGATCTTGATTACCTCTATCTTAAAATCAGGCAGGAGGCTGTAAAATGATCAGCCAACCTGTAAAAGAGCCGAACTTTAACGCTTTCCCAGAGGATACCCTCAAAGGCTTCCCTGTTTGGCTCCCATTGATTGTTAAACTTCTTCGGGAGTCGAGCCAGAGAACTTTCCGAAGGCGACATATTGCCCATCAGATCAAGCAGGTTCTTCACGTCGCCCGGTGGCATTTGAGCGACCATCCAGACAGCTTGCTTTGCCGCCCTTGGTGTCCAGTATCCCTCGACAATACCCGCCCGGAGTTCCAGCGGGACGATGCAGCGATCCTGACCGTTGCGGTAGAGCGTTCGTGGAACTTTGATAGAACCGGCAACAGTCTGATAGGTTTCTGAACTTCGCAATACTCGATGGTAACAGGTGCCGTTGACTTCAATGACCGGGGTGTCAACATCAAGTCCGGATAAGTCTTCTTCCAGAACACCTCGCTCTGCCTGAGCAAAAATCTTGTGAACTTCACCTTCATAGTCTTCAAAGTGTTGAATGGGGTCGTACTGTTCGCGCAGAGCTGCCAGTTTATGATCAAGCTGCTGAATTGCATGACAGGAAAAATTGGCGACTTCAGTCAGTGGCTGACATACTTCCATCGGGGCGGCCTCTCACTAATATGGTGTCGTTTTATCAGTAAACATCATAGCGGTGTTTGGCCGTTACCCTTGCTGGGCAGGGAAATTTGTTGCTACTGCATACTTATTGGGCTGTAGACCCTGAAAAGAGAGTCAATATGAGACTTTCACCCTATCGTTAATGGCCATTATTATTAGTTTGGCATATGCTATCTTTGGTCTTTTTCCGGTACTCGTTATATCTATACAAACCCGTTTATCTAATCCGCCTACTTTGTTGTGTATCACAATATAATGCTTAGATTTTTTACCTTCTTCAGTCTCATAGAAAAACACGTTTATTGAATCTTCTGTTTGCCTGCTGGATGAAGGTTGATTTGATGGCACCCCACTTTTTGAAATATTGATAGTAAATTGTTTTAAAAGTTTTGGTTCTCGTGATGAGGTGACATCAGAAGCAAGGCGCAAAGTGCCAGGTTGCGGCATGGCAGTCGTTATACGTCCATCGAAGTTTGGCTGTGCAGCTGCAGGATGCTGAGGATTAATGTTGCCACATTCTACATGTGGAAAACTCCATCTCGGAGGAAAATCACTAGGAGCCTGACCGAGAATAGGATTTATCTGATATAATAGCGTTCAAAACGCAGCCCTGATGAAGCCTGATGTCGCCACCACCAAAATTCAAGGATAGCCCTGTTGAGTTCGACCAGCACCTGCTGTTTCCAACCAACATCTTTGATCTTCTTCCCAAAGATCATGACTGCTACATCTATGAGACCATCTTCCAGAACATTGATACCTCGGAAGTTGAAAAGCAGTACCATCACCTTGGACAGCATGCCTACCCACCCAAGCTGATCGTAGGTATCCTGATCTACGCCTACAGTCATGGTGTATTCAGCTCCCGTGAAATAGAAAAACGGTGTCGGCAGGACTTGGCATTCATGTACATCTCTCAGATGAATTGCCCAAACTTTCGGGTCCTGGGGGACTTCCGCAAAAACAACCTGTCGTTTTTTCATGACTGTTTCAAACAGTCCGTCAAGCTGGCGATGGAGCTGAAACTGGCATCGCTTGGGCATATCAGCCTGGATGGTTCGAAATTCAAAGCCAACAGTTCAAAGCATAAGGCCATGAGCTACGGCCGGCTTAAAGCCAAAGAGGCAGAACTCAGCGCTGAGGTTGATGAACTGATCAAAAAAGCCAGCCAGTGCGATCAGGAAGAAGACGACGCCTACAAAGAAACCAATGGCTACAGTATTCCTGAAGACCTCCAGTTTAAAGAAGAACGGCTGAAGAAAATTAAGGCTGCCAAAAAAGCACTGGAAGAGCGTGAGAAAGCCCTCAATCCGGACGAGCCAATAGACGACAAGAAACAGATTAGCTTTGCAGACCATGATGCCCGGGTGATGAGCAAGAAAGGGTACTGCGAATACAGCTACAATGCCCAAATTAATGTAGATGCGGATCACCAGATCATTGTTGGCCAACACATCAGCCAGCGCGCCAACGACGTACAGGAAGTAGAACCTGCTCTTCAGGCTTTGTCAGAATCTACCGATGGCGCAGCTGTGGATAAATGGAGTATGGACAACGGCTATTTTTCAGGGCCAAATCTGCACACCTTGGATAAACACGGAATAGACGGTTATATCGCTACTGATAAGGAAGAAAAACCGGCTGTCACGAACCTTGAAAATACTGATCGAAAATTTGTCAAAGCGGATTTTACATACAATATTGAAGCTGACGTCTTCATCTGTCCGGCTGGGGAAAAATTGGTTACCAATCCAGCCAGTAAAGCTAAGAGGAAAGGCTACCGGGCAAACAAGGAAGTATGCCGAGAGTGCGCTTACCGCTCCAGATGCAGTGGCTCCAAGAAAAGTGCAGGCAAGGTAATTCGCACAGACAAGTTTGAAACTGCACGACAAGCCATGAATAAAAAAATGGAAACAAGCGAAGCGAAAGCGGTATACGAACGTCGCAAAGTAATAGCGGAACCGCCGTTTGGTCAGATAAAAAACTCTGGATTCAGGAGTTTCAGTCTGCGCGGGAAAGAGAAAGTGGAAGCAGAGTTTTCACTGGTATGCACAGTGCATAATTTCAAAAAAATTGTGAAGAAAGCTTTAACGGGGTCACTCCGTCTTGAGGATTTAAAAAAGGTTGAAAAAGCGGCATAAAGGTAAAGAAAAGCTGTAAATTGGCAAAAATGAGCAAATCAACCTCAAAAAGTGGTTGTTTTTTGCTCATTTTGAATTTTGCGAAACCTTTAGGAGGACTGCCTAAGCTATTCTCGGTCAGGCTCCTAGGGTTCATTATGCAATACTCCTGATAGTTCAACTCATTTCTTTATTTTGCGAAAATCACTGTTCTCCCTGAGCACGAAAGTGATATTTTCAACTCATAGTTATATAGATGGATATAGATAATTATCAAAAAGTTCAAACATTGTCAGGAATGCTGAGAATTAGGTTAGCAATAATAACCAAATCACCACGCCGGGCTCTGAGCGTAGCCCGCCTGAGGGTACAAAAAAGGCAGCTCTCTGCTGCCTCTGAATAACGACTATTTGTATGCTCAGGGCTGTTTCCGCTCAGGGCTGTTTCCGCTCAGGGCTGTTTACCAAAAAGCTTCATCAGGTTTTTAAACAGTGATGGTTTCTCCATCAATTGATCCAGCTCTTCTTCAATCACCTGATGCTGCTGACCTTCTCTCAGAGCCCGTAACTCTTTCTTCAGGCGTACCAGGTGCGCTTCTGTCGCCTTGATTTCCTGCTTCAGCTTTTTTCTCTGCTTTTTGTACTGTTTCAGATCACTCATGGGGTATTCCCAACGTCTTGTGACGTTTTTAGACAACGCAGGCAGGAAACCCTGCCTGCTTAATAAGATGGAAAATCGTCAATTAGCTAGTCAGCAGAATCAACAAGCCTGGAACGATAAAGAAAACACCAAATACATAACCAAAGACCACGGATTTACGACGGCTGGCGATTTGTGCAAAGCGACGGGCAGCGTGATAAGGGATACCACGGAGCGTTGGCACACCATAAATCAGACATACACCGGCAACATTAAACAACAGATGAACCAGCGCAATTTGCAGACCCGCCTCTGCCATAGAACCACTCAGGGAAAACGCAGCCAGCAGGGCAGTAATGCAGGTTCCAATGTTTGCGCCCAGGGTGAACGGATAGATATCCTTCAACCGGAACACACCACTACCCACCAGAGGAATCACCAGACTGGTGGTGGTTGAAGAAGACTGAACCAGGAAAGTAATCAGACCGCCGGAAGCAATACTGCCAGCAGAACCACTACCAATGGCTTTATGCATCAGGTCTTTGGCACGCCCCACCATCTGCTGCTTGAGAATTTTACCCAGCAGGCTAATGGACATAAACGTCAGCGCCAGACCAATCAGGGCCAGTACAACGCCGCCGGTCATGCCCGGCAGAGCACTTTCAGTAACAGAGGCAATAGATTTGGTTACCGGTTTAATCAATGGCTTGATAAAGTCGAAGCCACCCAGGTTCGTGCCGGTACTACCGTAGAATATGCTCGCCAGCCAGGCTGAAGATTTCTGCAGAAAACCGGTAGCCAGTTCCAGCGGCAGGAAGATGAAAACAGCAAACAGGTTAAAGAAACCGTGTGCTGTGGCCGCTGAGAAGGAGCGACGGAACTCATTCCGCTTGCCCATACTGCCCAGACTCACCAGAGTCGAGGTCACGGTGGTACCAATATTGATACCCATAATCATCGGTATAGCGGTGCTGACCGGCAGGCCGGCAGCCACCAGACCCACGGTAATAGAGGTCACGGTGCTGGAAGACTGCACCATAGCGGTTGCCATGGTCCCAACAATCAGTCCCATAAACGGATTGGTTGCAAATTCAAACAGTGCAGCCGCACCGTCTGCGCCACCGGCAGCCCACTTGAAGCCATCGCCAATCAGGCCCACAGCCACAAGCAGGGTGTATACCAGCAGCAGTACCGCCACCCAGGGCAGGAAAGAAGTCGTTACAGCTTTGTTCTCGACATAAGCAGTCGTTGCTTGCATAGAAATCCCGGATTTCCCACGTTAACGTCTCCCGTCAGGATCGACCTGAGTTGGCCCTGAGGGTACTTTCACATTGCAGAGGTCAGGTTTGACGATTTAATTACAATGTAATCAGTTTAAAAACCGTACTTTAGGGATATAAGAAATTGCTGCAAGTGTGGAATTTTACATATTGATGTAGCGATATCCTTATGCTTATAAACGTCAGTACCTGTTTACCAACCCGTTCCGCCCCGGATAAATTCGGCTCAGCCTTGGTATCCTCTGATTCTGTTGTCATCAACCTCTTGTCTGAGGCAGGTAGAAAAAGCGGAGCGCCGCCTTTTTTCTGCCGTCAAATCGTTTTTTAAACCGAGAATTGATTTGAATATCTGTTCAAAACCCTCAACCTGATTCACAATGCAACTGGCGACTATGAGTGACTGACATAAATGGCTGACTATAAATGGCTGACTATAAATAGTGCGTGTTGAATACAGGAGTACGCATGCAAAAACAAAAGATCACCATGAAGCCTGCCCCGCTGTGGCGAAGGCTGGCAGCGATGTTATATGACACTTTTCTGGTCATATCACTGTGTTTTCTGGTTGGTTTTCTCAACCTTGGCATCCTGATGAAAATCTATGGCGCAGACCAGCTTAAACAGATGACCGACAACGGCGAATCACTGGACAGCCCTGCCTTCTATGCAGCCCTGTTTGTGACTGTTTTCAGCTTTTTCGGTTATTTCTGGACCCGTAAAGGCCAGACATTAGGCATGCAGGCCTGGCGTTTGCACATCCTTAATGAAAACGGCAATAAACTATCCGCAAAGCAGGCGCTTGTGCGTTTTATTGTGGCCATACCGTCAGTGCTGGCAGGGTGTATTGGTGTGATCTGGGTACTCTGGGACAAGAATAAAAAAAGCTGGCAGGATTATGCTTCGCGATCAGGTACATACTATGTCCCTGTTCAGAAAGAGAAAACGACCCTGTGAAACATCGAATCAGCGTTTTATTACTAATAATTACAAAACAAAAAGATAAAAGCCGAAATACATATTAGTATTCCTACTTATATAGATTACAATCAACGAAGCGCATGACCGTTTAGCGCTGAAACAATGACCAGGCATTCAGTGAATGCCTCAACTTTCAGGAACAGGCCATGATCACTTCGCTGCAAAAAGCCATTCGTTCAGTCAGAGCCACCCTGGCGGCAATGCTGTTTCCCATTCCACAGGATATGCAAAAAGCCTTACAACCTGTACCCATTCCCGTTGAACAAACCCGAAACAGACAACCATCTGGAAAACAACACCGTCATCAAAGGGGTTATCATTTCTGAGCCAGTGCAAGGTCAGCGTGTCTGTGCAGGAAAATAAAACTGAACGAGCTGCGGTTATATCGAGCTATGCCTGCTGACAGCGGTATCTGGAGATACCGCCGGGTTCAGTTCTGTCAGGCTGCTTTCCTGAGAAGCAAGGCACCGATCAGAATACAGATACTGATTGGAAACAGTACTGACAGGATGGGCGGAAAACCAAATACCAGGCTTGAAGGTCCCAGCAGACTTTGAACAATCATGAAAACGACTCCGGTCACCACTCCGGAAAAAATTCTTAACCCCATACTCACAGAACGCAGTGGGCCAAAGACAAACGATATTCCCACCAGTACCAGGGAAAAGATTGACAAGGGCTGCAGCGCCTTTTCCCAGAACGCGAGGTCATACTCACCCGAGTCCAGCCCCTGATTGTCCAGATAATTCGTGTAGGTTTTCAGACCTGAAATCGAGAGTGCGTCCGGATTGACGACCACAACTTTCAACAGAGTCGTGGTCAGGCTGGTATCCCAGGGCTGAATGGTCGCCTTTTCTTCAACAAACTTCTCACCATCAAAACGACTGGTCACCACATCTTCCAGCAACCAGTGATCTTTCTGATAGATCGCGCGTTTGGCAAATGAGCTTTCCTGCAGGCGCATACCTTCGTCAAACTTGTAGCGACTGATGCCATACAGCACACCATTAGGCTCAACAGCATTGAAATACATATATTCATTGCCTTCCCGGTGCCAGATTCCCTCACCGGAATAGGTGCCCTGCGAAGACCTGAGAATACTACGCTGGGTTTCTGCAATCTGCTCAGTGACCGGAGACACATATTCTCCAATAAACGTCCCCACCACAACCATTAACAGAGCCGGTTTCATAACAGAGCAGACCATGCGCCAGAGCGATACCCCTGCTGCACGCATGACCACCAGTTCACTGTTAGAAGCCAGACTGCCCAGCCCGGCCAGACAGCCGATCATGGCTGATACGGGTATAAACTCGTAGACTTTCTTCGGCATTAGCATGATGGTGTACAGCATGGCATCCAGTGGCTCATAATTCGCCCGGACATCGTCCAGCTGCCCAAGAAATGAAAACAGTGATTCCAGCATGACCAGCACCACCAGCACCACCAGCATGGCCGCCAGTACATTCCATGCAATGTAACGGTCCAGCTTACGCATTGGCTTTACTCCGACCCAGCTTTAATTGCAGCGTCTCCTGCGACACGAGAAACAGGCCTATGGCCAGATAGATAGCATGCACCCACCAGACGCCTATTGTCGCCGGTATACGCTGATCGTCCACCGCGCTGCGGGCAAACATCAGCAGTGCCAGATAAAACAGATACAACAACACTCCCGGAAGCAATTTCACAAACCGCCCCTGACGAGGATTCACCCGGGACAAAGGGACAGCCAGCAAAACAATAATGGGTACCAACAGGGGCAGAGACAACCGCCACTGCAGTTCAGCAATCAGGCGTGTATCATCTGACTTCATCAGCACATCGGTGGGCAGTGCCTGCTCACGACTGATTTCATTTTTAATAGTGCGCTCTTCCATACGTACACCGTAGGTTTCATATTCAGTGACGCGGACATTCCCCATACCGGGTGTCATGTCATAACGAAAACCGTCGTTTAGGATCAGGTAACGCTGCCCCTTCTCCTCTGTTGTTGATATACGACCTCTTTCTGCCAAAACCAGCGACATCGCAGCACTGCTGTTGTCGTTGATACGGCTGGCAATAAATACTTTTTGCATCAGCTGACGGTCGTCACTCAGGGCTTCGGTATACGTCACCCGGCTACCACCTTCCAACGCTTGAAAACGACCAGGCACCAGAGTATCAAACTCAGTCAGGGAATCCTGTTTGGTCAGCAGCATTTCAACCTGCTGAATACCTTTCGGGGCAATAAACAGGCTCAGTACAGCGACGACCAACATCACGCCCAAAGCAGGAAGCATGGTCATGCGCAACAATTGCCCCTGACTCATACCGGTCGCTCCCATAATCGTCATTTCATTTTCTACATATAAACGACCATAGGCTAATATAATCCCGAGAAACAAACCCAGTGGAATGATCATCACCAGAAATTCGGGCAGCCGGTAGCCCATAATCGCAAACAGAAAATCGGCATTCAGTGTGCCGCTGGCTGCCTGCGCCAGATAGTTTACAAATCGCCCACTCATTATAATGAGCAAAACAACGCCAGTGACTGCCAGCATGACCTGCAGCATTTCTCTGGCCAAATATCGAAATATAATCGAAGGCATGATCGGTTTTCACAGTTCCGATAGCTGATAAGGGTCTGTTACTGTTGCGAACAAGCGTTCGTCAAAACAACAGTAACCATTTAAACTACATTGCGGAGTAGATATTCAACAGTTCGGTGTTCAACCATCTGCCGGACTCAAGACAGACGGCTGAAAATTTCACATCCGAACTGTGCTCTGGTCAAATACTCCATCAGGTCATTATCTATCAATACAGTCTGAGTGTGTAGATGTGACTGAATAAAATACTGATATCGCCCGTCAGGCTCAGTGTTAACAGAAGCGAACATTACAGGATCTACGTCCAACAGGAGCGTTCATGGAATTTGTTGTAAAAAGCGGCGCAGTAGCCAAGCAGAAAACCGGGCTACTGGTCATTACGACCGATCAATCGGGTTTATCACCCTCTGCTTCAGCGATCGACGAGGTCAGTAACGGTTTGCTCTCCTCTGTGTTGAAACGAGGAGACCTGACGTATAAAACCGGTAAAGCCCTTCTGCTGCCCGTCGTTCCCGAGGCAGCCTGTGAACAATTGTTACTGGTTGCCACGGGCGATGGCAAGTCTGCCGTCAAGGAAAAAGACTTTCTGAAAGTGGCCAAAGCCATCACTGCACAGCTGAAATCCGGCACCATTAAAGACGCAATGATCTGTGTAGACGATATCGAGGTGGCTGACCGGGATCACTTCTGGAAAGTCCGTCAGCTGGTTGAAGCCATTGAATACGGATTTTACCGTTTCGATGAGTTCAAGAGTAAGCCTGCCCCGGCTGCCGTACTGAAAAAAGTCACGATCATCACTGACCGCAAAGGCAGCAAGCCCGCCAAAGACGCGGTTGAACAGGGCAAAGCCATCGCCTTAGGTCGCAATGTTGCCCGCACCCTGGGCAACCTGCCCGGCAACGTTTGCCACCCAACGTTTCTGGCGGATCAAGCCAAAGAGCTGGCAAAAGGTAATACCCGGTTGACGACCAAAGTTCTGGGTGAAACCGAAATGAAAAAGCTCGGCATGAACTCCCTGCTGTCGGTCGGTAACGGTTCTGCCCAGGAATCCAAACTGATTCTGATGGATTACAAAGGCGGCAAAAAAGGCGACAAACCCATTGTACTGCTGGGCAAAGGCATCACATTTGACACCGGAGGCATCTCCCTGAAACCCGGCGCCGCCATGGACGAAATGAAGTTCGATATGTGCGGTGCCGCCAGCATACTGGGTGTGATGAACACCATTGTGCAATTAGAGCTACCCCTGAACATTGTCGGCATGATTGCCGCTGCTGAAAATATGCCCAGCAGTACTGCGTCCCGTCCTGGTGATATTGTTACCTCCATGTCCGGCAAAACCATCGAGATTCTTAATACCGATGCAGAAGGCCGTCTGGTGCTGTGCGATGCCCTCACCTACGCAGAGCGATACAAGCCCAGAGCTGTTGTTGATGTTGCCACTCTGACCGGCGCCTGCGTGATCGCCCTGGGACATCACACCACGGGCCTGCTCAGTAACAACGATGAACTGGCCGGGCAACTGTTGACCGCCTCAAACGACGCTGCTGATAAAGCCTGGCAGCTGCCAATGGGTGAAGAGTACGACGCCCAGCTGGACAGCAATTTTGCCGATATGGCAAACATTGGTGGTCGACCTGGCGGTACCATCACCGCTGCCTGCTTCCTGGCCCGCTTCACAGAAGCTTATCCCTGGGCGCATCTGGATATTGCCGGTACCGCCTGGTCTTCCGGCAAGGACAAAGGTGCCAGTGGCCGACCAGTGCCGATGCTGGCTCAGTATCTGCTGAATCAGCTCTAAAACATACCCTGCTTCGTTCACCCATGCCCGTTAAATAACAACGGGGATGGGTGGCATCGGCATCTGACCCTGCAAAACTATTGCGCAGGTACCAGAACCTCAAAGTCCGTCGATTTATTGATAGCGTACAAGTTGCCATTGGCAGTGGCTAACGATACGTTACAGGTGTTAGTACCTTTTACGTGCTGACCATAGTGAAAAGTATTTTGCTCACCGTATCGACAGAAATAGACAGGTGCTGTTGTACCCACGATATTGGACTTGATGTAACTGAAACCCGCGATGATGGCATTGAAAGGTGTAGCGTCTTCAAACGTCTGCCATTCAACTTTTTCAGAAATATGAGGTTTCATAAAATCAGACTGAGCACTGCCATCGGGATTTTTTGCAACATAGCCAGCATTGCCTTTTGCATTGATATACCGGCAGAAACTATCTGCTCCTGTCCCCTCCACTGAACCGAGGATAAATTCCTTGAAGTCTTTTTTGGGAGCGCAGAATTTATTCCGAACTTCAAGGTTGATCTCAGAATCAACATCAGAAGCAAACTCGAGCCAGGCTAACGAATCAGATTGCTTAACCCGCTCTTCGTCATTATTGCTATAGGGTACATAGTAAGAGACTGATCCCATATTCGGGGGAACATCAAACAGCCCCTTGCACCCATCGCCTTTGGTTTCTCTCTTGCTGATATAAAGTTCGGTTGCCGGGCCACCTACATCACGGCAGAGAGTTTCATGATAAAATTTTCCATTAACAAACAGGTCTGATGCAAACTGCATATTGTGTCGGGGGTGTTTCTGAAACTTATATGACTGAATGTTGTTCGTTACACTGATCTGGTAATATCGCCTGTCGGTAACCAGTATGTTGTCAGGAATTTTGCTTCCGTAAGCAATGGTATCTCTCCATTGAAACAGGCAGCCAGATATATTGTCAGACGTATTGGCCAACATACCTACCAGAGTATTTTCTTTTCCATCCTGACTGTATTTAATACGACAATAGCCAGTTAAATGCCCATCATTGCAGCGCAGGTCTTTTGTAAAGGGATCAGGAAGAGGAGACAAACAGCCATTGACAGTTGGATCAAAATCATTATCAAACACAAATAAGGCAGGTTTTATGTGCTGCCTGAATAATTCAAAGTTATTCAGGAAGGTTGCCCTGGCCCATAAATATCGGTGTTTTTTTGACGAGAGAGAGTAATCATCTTCATTCCTTTTAAAAGAAAGCAGGTTGTACTGGTTAATAATTTTCCGCTGGTAATTGTTAAGTGAAACCAGACTGGTTTGTGTAGGAAAATCTGAATTATCCGGGTCGGTTTGTTCGCTATCTTTTGAGAGAGAAGAGCTATAGTCTGTCTGGTAAATACTCTTTGCCACATCAAATCCTACACCAAACGAAATACCAGCTATAGAAACTACCACGGCGGATGCAATCAGACCATTTATGGCATTTATTTGAAAGTGTCCGCTTTTTGAATGGGCAAAGCCTGAATGCAGAATTACAATAGAAAGGCCCACAGCAGATACTGATTTTAACAGAGGTATCATATACGACTCCTGGATACTAACTTAAGATTTTTTAAATAAGGACAGTTCAGGTCACACAAAAAACTTCATCTATCAATGTCTATCAATGCTATAGATAGAAATATAAATGTACTTCTTAAAAACAAAACACCTCGAGTGTAATAAAGATGAATTATTCAAAAGAGTAGAAATCAGACTGAGGGAAGAGTCTAGTACAGCGTAACCATATCAACCATTAAATTTGATCAGAGAGAATCTATACGACAGCCTGTCTCCGAAAAGTCAGGCTACACGAAAATTATCAGACCAACCAAGCTATCAGACACATAGTATTTAATCACATACTTTTTTCTGTCCGAAGAAATGGCAAAAGAACAACCAGCATCAGCAATGCACAGGTACTTAAGGTAATAAAGAAGCCATCCCAGCCAAAGGATTTTGTAACCTGAGCCAGCGGCAAACCAGCCAGCGCCGCCCCAAAATAAGCAAACAGACTGACAAAACCACTGGCAGCACCAGCCGCTTTTTTATGAGAGTACTCAACGGCCGCCATACCAATCAGCATCTGAGGGCCATAAACAAAGAAACCAATAAGAAAGAACAAAAGAGCCTGGGTAAAATAACCACTAACCGGGATAAGCCATAACCCCAACACTCCCAGCAAAACGCCTATTGAAAAAATCGTATTCATAGGCGTTCGATTACCACCAAACCACCAGTCTGAACCCCACCCTGCCACCAGGCAGCCAACAAAACCACCTATTTCAAGCACTGATAGAGCCGAGTTCGCCATGGTCAGGGAATAACCATAAACTTCGGTAAGATAGAGGTTCCCCCAGTCGCTGATGGCAATTCGTACGATGTAAACCAGTATGTAACAGAAAGCCAGTAACCAGAGATAGCGATTGCTGACCACGTATCTGAAAAAAATATCCCGCCGTGCCAGCCCCTGCCCTTCCTGCTCATGAGCCATTTCCCTTTTGTCGTTTCGCCATCGCCCAACCGATGGTAAACCCATTCTTGCAGGGATATCCCTGATTTCAATCAGCAGAAAGAACGCCACAACAAGAGCAAAACAACCCGCAGCATACATGCCAGAGTGCCACCCAAAACTGACCACAAAAAAACTCAGCGCAACCGGAGCGATAGCGCCTCCCACGTTGTGCGCTGTATTCCACAGCCCCCACCAGAATCCTCTTTCAGTTCGGGAAAACCAGTTAGCAAGAATCTTGGAACAGGGCGGCCAGCCCCAACCCTGAAAGAAGGCATTTACAGTCCAGAGGCAGACAAAAGCCCAGAAAGAAGTGCTCAATCCAAACAGAATATTCATAATGCCTGTGAGAAACAGGCCGGTCGCCATAAAATAACGGGGGTTAGAGTGGTCACTGATAATACCGCTGACAAATTTACTGGCACCATAGGTAAAATAAAACAGGGTTCCAATCAGCCCAATATCCGTTTTATCCAGCCCCAGGTCCTGAATCAGAACCGGCGTTATGTAGGTAAATGACTTTCTGGTGATATAAAAAGCGACATAACCTACATAGATACCTATAAACACATGCAACCGCCAATAACGGTACGTCTGGTTTATTTCATCAGTATGGGAAAGCAGCACCTGCCCGGTTTTACATGTATCGTTACTCATAAGACTATGAATAACCTGTTAATTTTATGATCACTGATTAAAAAAAGATAAATACTCGATAAAAAAGCCATGTACTTATTAAATCTCTGATACTTGAGGCTTATAGGATATATCTGATTACCTATAAGCTTGGGTGATTAAAAATATAAGAAGATCATTAGTTATAGTGGGTAATAGGGTAAATTGACAAATACAGCCTTTATCTATTAACAATTCTTCACAATCTTTCAACATCGCTCTTATAGGAACTAAAGACACCGCGCCCTGCCTGATTTCAGAAATATTATTTATCAGATAAAATAACCCGGCTGTTTCAGTACGTTCAGAGATTCTGACATATCAAGCTCTGTTGACGTTTCAGCGTTGATATTCTTAACTTCCGAAGCAGGTTAACTTGTGCGGGAAACGATCAGAAAGCTATAGACTATTCTTGGTGAATTGTTCACACCTTCCTTAGCTTACTCTGTAAAGTTTATGGTCTCTGCTTATGCAAAAGATGCAGTTCGTGGATCCTCTCGTGACACCCTTTGGCGGCTACGGAGTTCAAACCTTCCAGCCTGGTGATTTCGAGGCCGAGCGTCACTACTATCCCCGGGTGCTGAACGCCAGCATACACCCACTGGTGCGCTATTTCCTATCCCTGAGTAATGAACGGATCATCGCTCGATATTGCCACCTGCATCCAGAGGTCAATCCTCTGGCTGTGACTCATTTGTTGAATACAGTGCCTCGTCATTTTCGCTGGGGTGGAACGGATCTTTTTCAGGTAGAGACAGATGCAGGCACCAGACGAACCGTTGTTATAGAGACAAATTCATCCCCCAGCGGTCAAAAGTCGATGCCGTTGTATCACGAGGCGGAAGAGTTTGGTGGTTTTGGTCGCCTGATCATGCGCACCTTCTTGCCTTCATTGCGCCGACACTCTTTGCCCCCCGGAGGTTTGGCCGTACTTTACGACAAGAATTATATGGAGGCGAGTGGTTATGCCGCCGTGATGGCGGAGCTCACTGGCGAGCCTGTTCATCTCGTTCCCTTTTTCGAAGGCGATACGAACCTGTGCGTGGGTTTCACAGGCGATGGAGTGTTGCAAATCCGCAAGCAAGATGCCTGGCTGCCAATACGTGCCGCATTGCGGTACGTGACCCAAAAGCCGTGGACTCGCATCCCTCCGGTTACGCGCACGCTGATGCTCAACCCAGTCCTGGTGTGTCTGGCAGGGGGGCGCAACAAAATGTTGGCAGCGAAAGCCTATGAGCTTTTCAACAGAGAACACCGGAACAGTGGGTTGCAGCTGCACACGCCTGATACGATTAGTGATCTTTCAAAGGAAGATGTTCCTATGTGGGTCGAGAGGCTTGGTGGATTCGGAGTGGTAAAAGTTCCCTACGCCAATGCGGGGCAAGGTGTATACACAATCACGTCTTCGACCGAACTCAAGGAGTTCATGACACTCGACTTCCCCTATGACCGTTTCATTGTTCAATCGCTGATCGGTAACTCCAACTGGTCGTCACATGGAGACTTCGAGCGTCTTTTCCATCTGGGAACGATTCCTGACAAGCACGGTCACATCTATGTAGCCGATCTGCGTTTTATGGTTGGCGTTTCGCCTGAGGGCTTTTATCCTCTCGCCATTTACGCACGCCGGGCTCGCTCGCCGCTGGTCGGTGAACTGGATCCGGCTATGAGTTCATGGGACATACTGGGTACCAATTTATCCATCCGCAACGAACACCAGGGTTGGATTAGCCAGTCTGAGCGCCTCATGCTGATGGATAATCGCGACTTCAACCGTCTGGGGGTTGCACTTGATGATCTCATCGAGGCTTACATACAAAGCGTGATGGCTATTACCGCCATTGATACGATGGCAGATTCGCTGTTGACCCAAAGAGGTAAGTTCAGGCGAAGCTTCTTCGGTATTGTTAACTCCGATACCGCTTTAAATGCTGAGCTGCGGTGATGGTGTGGGGAGCTACCTGTGATCGAAAGTCGCAATAGTGAGCATCAGATTAAAAAGTACACCGCCAAACAGAACCTCCTGTAGAAATACCTTCTGGAGAAATGCAGATCGTAGATAGGTAAAGTCATAGTGCCAGCAGTCACTGCCGGCCTCTAAACTGAACTTTTAAAAAACTAAAATACCTTACAGTAGTGGTGGTTTAAAAAATGAAAGATAGAATTTGTTGTTTGAAACACATTAAATTAGAAGTGAAATTTTTGCGCTTGCTCTTCGTGATGCTACTGAGCATTACTGCCGTTGATAAAAATGTCGTTAAGGCTTCAGAATATGCCCCTAACTCTAATCTTTTGGCACTTGTGGCAGGTGCTCTCTTTATCGGTTCTGAAAAAAAGTTTCTGCCGGAATTTTTTGAAGCAGCCAGCAACGATCAGCGTGTAAATGTCTATTACGGTTCTGACGTTTCTACGAATTTTCTGCCTCAGAGTTTATATGCTCCGGGAAAATTTTTAAAAGAACAAACAGCACAGAAACAAAAGATTGAAGATGATATTGCTCAACGTGAACAGATGATGAAAATAATAATAAACTGCGAAGAAGCTTCAGAAGATACTCATTATTTTTATCTTCAATCCCAGGATGGCATCACACCAGAGGAGCGTCGGGAAATAGAGTCCAGACTTGGGCTCGGTCAGGATGAGGATGAAAACTGCGACGACTCAAAGCTTGCACCGGCTTTTAGCCTGTTATCTGTTAATGGCAGTGATAGTTTTCCTTTAGATACCAGTTTGTATTCGGCAGAGACAGCAGCGGCGTGTCAGACGATCCAGTCCGGATTTATCTCTTGCATTTTGCCGGGTGCTACTGAAGGTGGAGGAGCTGCTACTGATCACAATACTGCAGATGGGGAGGCATCTGAACCAGGGAGTGAAGGTTTTTCCTGCCATGAGCTCACTTATACAAGGCAATCAGATGTGGTTGCACGGTCAGAAAATGATGAATGCCCTGTCTGCCTGGAACCTTATAAACCTGAGGGACATTCTGAAGTCTTATCCTTACTGAAATGTTGCCATGTAATTCATAAAAAATGCCTTGACGATATAGTAAATCAAGCCGGTGGCAACCCAAAATGCCCGTCATGCAGGGCTCCCTTCGCATCAACGGATGTCGGGGAGCATAGCGATTGGAAAAGTCTGGAGGGCTCTCTGCTGGTGCAGTGTAAGAGACCATCTTGCTTTGCGCATGGCAGTAGAGACACAGTAAATTCTCCATCAATGGCATGTCCTTACCCTATGAGCCAGCTCAATAAAGATCCTGAGGATTTTTTTCAGAAAAATGACTGCTTGCTGGCTATGTTTCTGAAACGATCATTTGAGCAGGTGGTTGGCATAAAGGTTGGAAATGCGAACATTGCGACAGATGTGGGGACGGAAGTGGGCGAGGGTGCGCATATTCAGTTTCGTATACTCTATCGATCCGGTTCTAAGAGGAAAGAGCAGTACCTTATATATTGTGCAGAAGACATTAATAAGAAAGAGGATGGGCAAGAGTGTTTTAACACCCTTGTGAAAGATCACTTTACAGATCTTATGGTTATTTACATGAAAATGCATTTTCCGGCAACCTGGAATGACATGACGGAGATTTATCTATCCGGCTGGAATGTCTATGAGGATTTTCTTAACGTGTCCATCCGAATGGACCAGTCGTATGATGAGATACAACTCAAGCTAAGTAATGTGTTCGACCTGAAAACCAGAACTCTCAAGTGGGACGGGCTTAGGAAGGAGCTGGAAGGTCACGGGTTGCCCTATGAAAAGCTGTTCAGCTCTGGTAGGGGTATTGAATATCGTTATAGAGGCGACTCCGCCTCTGAAGAACCAGCTGTAGAAATACCTTCCGGAGAAGTGCAGGTCGTAGAGTTGTAAAGTCATTGTACCATCAACCCCGGGCGACCTCATTTGGCACTAACTTTGAATGAAATACCGGGAACATCCTTAAGGATTTCAAAAGGAGCGAACTTCATACTTTTGCGGCCGTTCGGTAGCGCAGGGTTGTCGATCGCTCTCTATGTTCTTTGGCTTTTTTCAATCTTTGTTATTAAGAACAACACCCCGGCAGCACCAAAAAATGAAAGCTATCAACAAATAACCAATTCCAATGCTGAAGAATGTGGCTTGAAAGCCAAAGTAGCAATATAAAAAACCACCCAGAGCTATCCCAAAAACATTTCCTAATCTATTCATACTGCTTCCGACACTTAAGGCAAAACCTTTCATAGATGCCTTCTGGTGGTGAGTCAGTAGCGATAACGGCAGCGTATTGGTTACCCCAAGGGCACATCCCCACAAAACAGAGGCACATACCGCTGAAGCAAAATTCTGGGCGAACCCGTAAATAACTTGAGCAGCAGCCGCTGAAAACAGTGCAATGACAAGCCCGCATATAAGGTAACGGACGTTTTTATTGTGACGGTCTTCCACTTTGCCCCAGATAGGTGCCACCAAAAAAACCATTGCAGCCATAGCCGCATATAAAGTGCCCGTTTGTAAATTATTACCACTTAATTGATCAATAACATAAAGAGCAAAAAATGAGGCACTCATTCGACGGAGTATTTTAGTTGAGACAACCAAAAGATAACAATAAGAGTTAAATGGCGTTAATAATTTTAAAAAAACGCTAAATTTTAACTTAGCCTTATCCTTCCCTTTATTGATCAAGGGAGATTCTGAGAGAAAAAAAACACAAGCAACGGTTAACAGAAACAATGTAACTGAAGCAATAGTGAAAATGAGATAATAATTAAAATAGTGAGATATAAATCCACCAAAGACAGGCCCCAGTATCGTTCCGGTTGCCATCATAGACTGAACTTTTCCAATTAAAAAGCTATGCTCTCCGTCAGGTTTTTTACTGACCAAAAATGCCTGCGCTACGGCTGTATAGCCAGTAAATGCGCCCTGCACAAGGCGAAGAACAAAGATCTCGACAATGTGGTCGGTAAAAATCAGCAACGTCTGAACAATAGCAAGCGCTACTGTACAACGAATGATCATTTTTTTATAACCCAGAAAGCTCCCCATATAACCCCAAAACGGTATGGCCAGCACTGAGGCGACAAAAGGAGCCAGATAAATGACGGTGCTCCACAGAACCAGACTGGAATGACTGTGTTCGGGAAGATAGAGTTTCAGAATAAGGGGCCAATAAGGGTCGGTCATACTGATGCAGGTAATCACCAGGAATTCACCGAATAAAACCAGCCTTATCTGAGAATTGATTGATAGCTTGAATGTCATTTCGTATTGGCGATGACAGTGGGTCAAGTCCGGCGCCAAGCCTGCAAAAGACACGGTCAAAGATAGTTTACAGGTTCGTTCTACGCAAACCCGGCTCTTTAAGTGGACTGAGATAAGAAGAGAAGTGTTTCACGGGCTAAGTTATGGCCTGTCGGTTTTTCTATTCGATCAAATCGAGCCGCTAAGTTGACTTCACTGACTTCGTAACCCTCGTCACCGTAAAGCAAATCAACCCCTCCCAGGCTGAAGTCTAAAGCCTGACAAGTTTGCTCCACAATTTTCGACATCTGTGAGTCAATATCAATAGCCCGAACGGATGCTCCGAGAGAGATATTAGCCCTTCTTGATTTTCCACCCGCATCTCGCTCAACAGCAGTAAACGCCTTTCCCCCAAGGACAAATACACGAATATCCTTACCTAAACTTTTTGTACAGCAACGCTGCACAAGTGCACGAGCCCCCTCTCTGCTTACCGAGTTATAAAGACCAATGAGTTCATCCAGTTGATGTTGGTTATCAACAAAAACCACGGATTGACCGCGTGCAGATCTGGTTTCTTTAAAGACCAGAGGCCAGCCCAGTTCATCCGCGATTCGGGACGAGTCAACCTGTCCATTTAGCAGAACCGTTGCTGGTGTCGGGACACCATTTTTTTGTAAAAACAGATAAGTCGTAAACTTATCCATGGACTTTTCAAAACATCGGTACGAGTTAAGCACTCTGGTGTCGCTGAACAGTTCAAGAGCCTGCATGCAGCTCAGCGTATGAGAGGTCACCGTTGAGCTACCCGTTTTGCAATAAAACACATCAGGAAGATCTCGGGAAAGCTCATTGTTACCAAAATAAAGTGTTCCTTCTTTTACCTGAAACTGAAGATCCGATGGTTTAACAAAATCAACTTCGATACCTAAGTGCTTTGCTTCTTCCCTGATGCGCTGAATGGATTGAGCTGCAAAATCTAATTTGGTTGTAACCATACAGATCTTCATACTATCTCCATACTACCTACGAACCTTTTTGAGCGAACGGAAAAAGGGTAATCTGGTTGAGTGATATCTTATGAACCAACGTTAAGTAACTGCCGAAGGGCATCTACCCAGCCTGCCCATAATTACAGATACTGAAGCCTTTAACTTTGAGATGCTAGTTTGACATTACTTCCCCTCTGCCCGAGGGTAGGTCTACAACGAGACAGAAAGAAGATAGCACATATCAACCCTGACGGGCTGAAGAAATTCACCTCCCTGCTATTTCGCAGGGAGTCCTCTTTCAGTTTCAACCTTTCCTCCCTGCCCGTTTCCGATTACACTCTGACGATGCCTCGAGTTACCTTCTACCTGCTGCAACAACAGTCTACCAAGGCTGTACGAGACTTCGCCTGTCGCCTGACTGACAAGGCGTGGCGTTCCGGTATGCCTGTACACATTCATACAGACAATGCCATCCAGTGCGAAACCATGGATCGACTGTTATGGGAGTGGCGGGAAGATCGCTTTCTTCCCCATGAAATCAGAAGTGATGACAACAATGCCCCCATCACCCTGGGGCATACCGACCCCGGCAACATTAAGGGCGCTCTGCTGATCAACCTCGCGTCTGGTATTCCTGGTTTTTATAAAAATTTCCATCGTACCTGCGAAATTGTTGATAAGAGCCCCGGACCTGTAGAAGCCCTGAGGCAGAAATTTCGTGATTACAAAACCGACGGTATTAAACCTGAACTGCACGATATTTCTGCAGGAGGTCAGCATTGAATACTGAAAAAACCAGCGACCTGTTAAACGAACTGGAACGTCTCAAAGTTTTGCTGGATAAAAACAGCGCATTCGAAAAGACCAGCGAGAACATCCCTGTGCTGACCGATGTGATTGATGGACAAACACCAGCAGAATCAGGGCGACAAACCGTAGCCGTGATTAACCTGGGTGAACCCGGCAGCATTAACGATAACGATAACAATGACGACAGTACCACCGAGCTGCGCCATCAGCTCCGCACTGAAGGCCGTCGCATGATTCGCAATCTGATTGATGAAGAGCTGGTTCGTATTGAAAGCCGCCTGAGCAAAGAGCTGAACAGTCATCTTGAACAGCTGCTCGATGAAATCCAGCCGGTCTCTGAACCTCCCACTTCGCCGTGGGAACCATAGATTCATCGACATTAGTTTAAACTGGAAGCCTGCCCAACTCCGGGTCAGGCTTCGTCTCCA
This sequence comes from Endozoicomonas gorgoniicola, assembly GCF_025562715.2. Lineage (NCBI taxonomy): Bacteria > Pseudomonadati > Pseudomonadota > Gammaproteobacteria > Oceanospirillales > Endozoicomonadaceae > Endozoicomonas > Endozoicomonas gorgoniicola. The sequence goes on along the minus strand of NZ_JAPFCC010000001.1, from coordinate 1,003,250 downwards.
GCCACTAACTGTAAACACCTGTCGTTCATAGGTGTTAGAACTACAGTACATAGTAAAAATATAATAGTGAACTGTCGTGACTTTTGAGACAGGATCATACTGATTCTTTGAGGGTTAACTTTGGTTTTGTTTGTTGGTGGTACTTCAAACTTAAACCGCTTTCGTCGTAAGGGGCTGGAGTCGCAACACGCTGGCTGAAAGAGATTAGCAACCCGTATGAAAACGAACTGTAGAGAACCGCTCATTAGCGAATTGAACTATTGAGTATCGAGCAGTGATTGCGCATCATTAAGCAGATCACTGTCCTGCTTTCTGGCTACCATGCAAAAACAGATTATCCGTCGAGACGTCACTGAATTACTGTCTTCCTCTCTGCCTCCCCTGCTGGCGCGTATTTATGCCGCCCGGGGGATATCCAGTGAAGACGAAATAGCACGCCAGTTAAAAGGGCTGCACCATTACACCCATCTGAAAGATATTGATGTCGCAGCCCGCATTCTTGCCGATGCCATTGCTGAGCAGAAGAAGATTCTGATAGTTGGTGATTTTGACTGCGATGGAGCCACCAGCAGCGCCCTCGGTGTACTGGCTATTCGCGCCATGGGCGGACAGGTGGATTACCTGGTACCCAACCGTTTTGAATACGGCTATGGCTTAACCCCTGAAATTGTTACAGTCGCAGAATCCTTTCAGCCAAAGGTTCTGGTAACGGTCGATAACGGCATCTCCAGCCTTTCAGGTGTTACCGCTGCCAGGGAAAGAGGCTGGCAGGTTGTAGTCACCGATCACCACCTTGCCGGGCGAGAGCTGCCTGACGCAGATGCTATTGTGAACCCAAACCAGCCCGACTGCCCGTTCCCGGGCAAAAACACAGCAGGTGTCGGCATAATTTTTTATGTTATGTGCGCCCTGCGTACAACGCTGAACCAGCGCGGCTGGTTTGATCATCGCCCTGCCTTCAACCCTTTCGACCTGCTGGACCTGGTGGCGCTCGGCACCGTTGCCGATGTTGTCAGTCTGGACAAAAACAACCGAATTCTTGCCCACCAGGGGCTGGCAAGAATTCGTGCCGGCCATTGTCGCCCCGGTATCAAAGCGTTGATCGACGTATCCGGTCGCAGCCAGTCCAGACTGGTTGCCAGCGATCTTGGCTTTGCACTGGGACCAAGACTCAATGCAGCTGGTCGCCTGGACGATATGTCCACCGGCATCGAACTGCTGCTCACTCCACATATAGAACAAGCCAGAGAGATTGCCTCTGAGCTGGACAGCCTGAACCGGGACAGAAAGGATATTGAGGCTGGAATGCAGCAAGAAGCAATGGCCGAACTCGCCAAACTCAACCTGGACAAGAGTACAGAACTGCCTTGGGGAGTCAGCCTGTATCAACAGGGCTGGCATCAGGGCGTTATCGGTATTCTGGCTTCGCGGATCAAAGATAAACTGCACCGTCCGGTGATTGCTTTTGCGGCTGCGGATAACGGTGAACTGAAAGGTTCGGCCCGCTCTGTCAAAGGCCTGCACATGCGTGACGCCCTTGATGCCATTGCCAGGGAGCATCCGGATCTGATCATAAAATTTGGCGGCCACGCCATGGCAGCAGGATTAAGCATTAAGCAGGATGGATTTACAGCGTTCTCAGACTGTTTTGACAAAATCGTTCGCAAACAGCTGGATGCCGATGATCTGGAGGCGGAAATTCACACCGACGGAACACTGGAAAGTCATGACTTCACCCTGCAGACCGCACAGATGCTGAGAGAGGCCGGCCCCTGGGGGCAAAGCTTTCCCGAACCGAGTTTTGATGGTCGTTTTCAACTGATACAACAGCGCTTAGTGGGACAGAAGCATCTGAAGATGGTCTTAAAAATTCCTGACAGCGAGTTCTATCTGGACGGTATCGCCTTCAATATCGATCCCCAGCTCTGGCCAGACCCTGCTGTCAACCGTATCCATGCCGTCTACAAACTGGATATCAACGAATTCCGCGGGCAGCAATCCCTGCAATTACTGGTTGATTATTTTGAGCCTTTAGCCTGAAAAAGCCTTTAGCCCAAAAAAGCTGTTAACCGGGCCAGCCAGCGTTTGCATAACCTGCTTTTTACTCTAATCTGGTGTGATCAGGACAAATGCTTACCGCTGGCTATAACAATGATGACAACAACCAACCGAATAAAAAAACTCGCACCACTGATTATTTTACTGCTCTCCCTTGCCCTGCTTATACCAGGCATTACTCAGCCATTAATCACCCTGCAGGCGTCACTCAGCCACCAGGCTCTGGTGGAAACAGGTAAAACCCTGGTTGAGCAGCAGGACATGCACCCAGCCATGAAATCCATGGCCAGACAGTTTCTGGGCAGCCTGAGAGTCAGCGGTGACAGCCTGGTTTACGACAAGACCCGCAGCATCCTGGGAACTGCTGAAGACCTCTGGCAATTTGGCTATCGCTTTGTTGCTGTTCTGATTCTGGTGTTCAGCGTCGTGATTCCAGCCATTAAGTCTGTTTTGTTGATGGCCGCCTGTCTTTCACAATCATCTGCCACCCTGCTCAAGGTCAACACCCTGCTAAGCAAATGGTCCATGTCGGATGTCTTTGCCATGGGGGTGATTATTGCCCTGCTGGCAGCCAATGCCGCCTCGTCGGAAAGTGCAGCAATTAACTTCAATGCACAGTTACACAACGGCTTCTACTGGTTTGTCGCCTACTGTCTTTTATCCAGTGCAGGCTCTCAGATTCTGGTCAGAAATTATTCTGAAATAAACTGACCATGGCTGTGCAAATTCAAATGTAACCGACTCTATGAACTAGACTTCTATCCGTGTCATCAAACGATGATATTTTACTTGTACAAAGTTCCGTTCAAGGGGTCCAGTTTATGCACACTCCTAAAGTGCTGCCTGTATTTGCAGCGTTTTTTGTTTTCATACTCAATGCTGCGTATGGAGGGGATTTGACAGGCAAAGTAGAAGACAAGGAAGTCGTTAGTTTAGTGCCCGGTGATTACGGCAGCATAAAAGTGTTATCCGTATACCATCCCCCAAGCAGTGAACCAACACCACCTGATACTCCATCAGGCACCTTCCCGGAACAAGAGCAAACAGTTGTAGAAAATGAGGAGAGCCTAGACGAGACAGATAAAAAGCCTTCAGAAGACTCTTCAGAAGATACTTCAGCTCAATCCGCTGCAGAGTCCCAGGAAAAAAAAGAACCAACAGAAGATCCTGAACCCCAGTCAAGCACAACCACTCCGGAGACTCCCGAAGCTGTCAGCAGCAACGCTCAGCCTTTATTAGACTTTTACGGTAATCTGGATCATTTGAGTATCAGATCGGTACCGGGCTCTCCACATCTGATGTCTATCCATAATGACCAAAATACATCAAGTAATACTGTGTATTTAAGCGTTGATGATTCTCGGGAAGACCAGTCTGGCCCAGGCAATGAGAATTCAGCAGAGCCATTTTTCAACCGTGTAGAAAATTATGTAAGTGGAAGCGATCAATCTGATAAAAACAAAGAAGCAGCGCGAACACTTATAACCGCATTAACTACTCCAGCATTCATTCTACCACTTCAAGAAATGGCACAGCTGGGAACCGTTCAATGGTATAACCTTTGCACAAACAGAGTCGGCACAGCCATTCGGCGGGTTTTAGGACAATATATTAATCGTTTTTCCGGCTACACGGTCATCACAACAGAGATAAGGGTACCAACACCAAATCAAGGATATACGTATGACCGTGGATCAGACTCACATACTGCCTCTGAGTCTGGCGATGGCATTGAAGTCAGCTACAGTTCCAGCCAGCCAAAAGAAAATTATCACAAAGTTAAGTTCACACTCGCTCTTCCAGGCTCTTACGACGCGCATACCCTTGGTGCTGTAACACCCACCTGTAGCGATGGTAAGAAAGATATAACCAAAAAAGAGGATGACGATGATAACACTGATGAGAGCAAGTCCAGATGGCGTATATTCTATTATCCCATGAAGTTCTTAAGTCTATTCACAGGTACCGCAAAGAAACAAAGTGATCAACAATCTCCAAAAACTACAGGAAATGGGAAACAAGGCTCAATGCTTGCTGAAAACTCAATCCCGTTACTACTTAAGCAGCTTTTAAACAACCGATATGATACCAGTTATCCGCATGAGGAAGACTCGTCATTACTAACGTTAAAGCACAACGTTGAAACTACCAAATGGATTAACCAGGGTCTGAAGATCCAATCTGCTAACGGTTTAAAGTCAGGTTTAAATCCTGCCAATCAGGCGAACCAGGGAATTATGGGCTACTAATTATGGGCTGCTAAGAGAAGCGTCGCCCAATTAACTACAACACCTGATCACGAAGCCCTGGTTGATCAGGTGTTGTGCAAATCATTTAATGGTCCATCTGCTGAACCTGCAGCTCCAGTGCATCAATCGATATTTTGATTTCCATCAGGCAGATCACCAAAGAAACCAACAAAAAAAGCAGGCTCAGGCCGAAAATAATGAACCCCCACTGAAACAGGTTTAAGTGCAGCAAAAACATCACCAGCACACAACTGATAAAACTCATGATTCCAGTCCCCTGCATGTGTTTAATCAGCTTCATTCGCCGCCGCAGGTTTTCCAGCTGCCCCCTGATAACGGGACTGTTTGGATTATTCTGGTCTTCTTCGTGCAAAGTTCGGATCAGAGAGGCAAGCGCCAGAAATTTGTTGGTGTAAGAGAGAAATAGCAGGGAAATTGCCGGAAACAACAAAGCTGGCGTGGTAAGGGTCAACTGCATAAAACAACCAGTAAGGACAAATAAAAAAAACCATTATTTCGATATATACCTGGCTGTCAAATCATTTCAAACAGCTTCTCATACCAGTCAAAGCCCGGGTCGTTTCCGCTCAAACAGTTCCAGTTGCAAAAATCGTTCTGGCGCACGCAGGTCAATCAGCCGCACCCCCAGCCCCAGCAACCGAACCGGCTTATTACCCCGCTCCCATGCCCTGACCATCAGGGTTTTGAAATGTTCTTCAGCATCCAGGTCATCCCGATCAGGAATCTCTTCCAGCGTCGTCTGGTTGAAGTCTGAAAATTTAACTTTTACAAAGCGTTTCTGCACAGCGTATTCAGAATTGATCCCGGAAAATCGCTGCGCCAGATCATCCAGCAGAGGCTTTACCTTAGCGACAATATCAGCCTCATCCAGAAGATCAGTGTCGTAGGTATGTTCAACCGAAAGGGATTTACGCCGCCGCCCGGTTTCCACCGGACGCTCATCCACTCCACGAGCCATCTCCCAGAGGCGCTCGCCAAAAGTGCCGAACCAGCGACATAGCTCCAGGGGAGAATACTGTCGTAGCTGACCACAGGTAAAAATACCTTTATTGTTCATTTTTTCAGTGGTTACTTTACCAACGCCGTGTATCCGCTCAACCGGAAGTTCAAAGACAAAGTCCTCAACATCTGTGGGCGGGATTACAAATAAACCATTTGGTTTATTCCAGTCGCTGGCTATTTTGGCAAGAAATTTATTGGGTGCAGCGCCTACAGAAACCGTTATACCCACCTCCTCCCTGACCGCCCGCATAATGTCCTGTGCCATGAGTGTGGCACTGCCTTTGCACAACTGAACACCGGTGACATCCAGATAGGCTTCATCAAGCGACAGAGGTTCGATAAGTGAGGTATAGCGCTGAAAGATGTCGTGCATCTTCTTCGAAGCTTCTTTATAGAGTTCAAATCGTGGAGGAATAATTTTTAGCTCTGGGCATAACCTGATGGCCTGAAATGACGCCATGGCAGAGCGAACTCCCGCCTCTCTGGCAGCGTAACTGCAGGTGGCGATTACTCCACGTCGCTCTGGCCTGCCACCAACGGCAAAAGCCTTTCCTTTTAACGAACTATCTTCACGCTCTTCTACCGAGCAGTAAAATGCATCTGCATCTACGTGCAGAATTTTACGATTTTCTCCAGGTATTGAAGTAGAAAGCTGATCAGACATAACAGGTCAGTTACACAACAGGTTCATTACATCTATGTTACTGATTCATTGGCTTAATACGCAAGAAAAACTGTTTTTTTATACAGTGTAAAATGCCTGCTCAGACAATCATGGAACAAAAGTATTTATTTTTGGCAATAGCCACTTCCCCGTATTCCCATGTTATCCAGAAAGGCGTTGAATGCGCTCCAATGACTTCATTGCCGGGTCAGAAGACCATCATTTATCCAAAGCCCGATGGTGACTCAGGCAGGTTCCTTTACCGAGCCATTCCTCATAAGTGTGCTGAGTCAGTGTACTTATGAGGAATGCCTCATAACCCTTGTTGTTTAAACAACATTGCTATTTTCCAACGAGAGAATCACGGCACTGCAAATGCGCTTTACGATTTTCAATACACCGGTTATTCACCCGTTATGTGTCCTGATTGCCAGACTGGGACTGTTTTTGTCCGGCTGGAAAGTGGAAGGTAAAAAGCCCAAGGCACCAAGGTTTATCCTTATCGCTGCACCACACACCAGCAACTGGGACTTTTTCTATGGTATTGCCATTGGCCTGTGTACCGGCGTCCACTGCTACTGGACGGGCAAATCCAGCCTGTTCTGGGGGCCTTTTGGACCCATCATGCGCTGGCTGGGTGGCATTGCCGTCGACCGAACAAAGCCGAAAAGCATGGTAGAGCAGACGGTTTGTGCCTTCAAAGGCAACAAACAGCTGCGTCTGGTCATCTGCCCGGAAGGCACTCGTGCCAAAGGGGATCGCTGGCGCACCGGTTTTTATCATGTGGCTAAAAACGCCAATATCCCCATTATCCTGGGGTATCTGGATTTCAAACGCAAAGCAGGCGGCTTTGGTCCAATAGTGAAACCGACCGACAACATGGAAAAAGACCTGTGTGAAATTCAGGCGTTCTATGAGGGGATTACTGGCAAGTTCCCGGAACGCTTTAGTCCGGTACAATCCAAAAGCTGCTGCACCCAATACTCTGACACGCCAGCAAAAGTTTTGATCGCAAAGTAATTCTATTGCCGTTTTCGTAACCGCAAATTATGAAAACGGCATTTTCATAGCAAACTAGCGCTTTACACTCCTCTGACAAGATGGCAATCTCAATGGTATGGAACACACCATAATAATTGCTGACGATCACCCCCTGTTCCGGGCTGCAATGCAGGCTGCGTTACGACAAGGGCTGGTAAATCCTGAGATACACGAGGCAGGCTCGATAGCGGCGCTACAGTCGGTGCTGGGACAGGTTCCAAGCCCTGATCTTATCCTGCTTGATCTGCACATGCCCGGCGCTCATGGCTTATCTGGCCTTATCTTTCTTCGGGGACACTACCCCGAGGTGCCGGTTGCCATTGTTTCAGCCTCCGACGACCAGCAGGTCATCCGGCGCGCCATGCAACACGGTGCTAACGGTTTCATTCCAAAATCCGCACCACTGGATACCCTGAAAGAAGCAATCGCCAGAATACTGGATGGCGAAGTCTGGCTTCCCGACAATATGGCAAATATCGCCACACAGCAGGAAACGCCGGATATCGAACAAAAGCTCGCCTCCCTGACTCCGCAGCAGTTCCGGGTTCTGGGCATGATCAGTGAAGGCCTGCTGAACAAGCAGATCGCTTACGATCTGGAAGTGTCAGAAGCCACGATCAAGGCTCACGTTACCGCCATTTTCAAAAAACTGGGGGTTCGTAACCGCACCCAGGCGGTTATTGCCATGAAAGAGCTGGAAATTGATCAACCCGGTAGCGACTCACCCAACGACTCACCCAACGAGTCTCCTAACGAGTCGCCCAACGGGTCGAATAATAATCAGGCTTCTGATGTTTGAGCGACAGATGTCAGCAACGCCCTGAGAGCTGCCGGTTTAACCGGCTTACTGAGAAAACGGATTCCCAGCTCCAGACATTTTTCACGCAGGTTTTGACGGGTATTCGCCGTGATCAAAACCGCTGGAACATCATGTTCACTGAGTACCCGAAGCTTCTGAATCAATTCGATACCATTGCAACGCCCCTCCAGTTGATAATCCATCAGCAACACATCAGGAACCTGTCGTTCAATGAGTCGAACGGCCTGGTCATGCCCGCCAGCACATTCAACTGAACAACCCCATCGCTGCAACAGACTGGACATTCCCACAAGAATCTCTTCTTCATTGTCAACACAGAGAACCTTCAGGTGGCTCAGGGAGCTGGCTGGCACGATGATCCGGTGCTGTTGTACAATTCTGCGCTCGACCCTATCCAGGCAAACCGAGAAAACCGTTCCTTTCCCGGGTAAAGAGCGCAACCGCAGTTGATGCTCCAGTACATCGGCAATGCCTTTAGCAATGGAAAGCCCCAGCCCCAGCCCTTTGCCATCCTGACGCAGTCGCTCAAACTCACTGAAAATCAGCTCCTGCTTATCTTCCGGAATGCCCGGACCATTATCTCGAACCTCTATTCGCAACTGCTGACTGCTGGCTCGGCGTACAAGCAGCATGACCCTGCCAGTACTTCCGTAATAGCTACCATCAGAGCCGCTGTAACGAAATGCATTGGTAAGAAAATTCTGTAACAGCCTGCGCAAAAGATTTGGATCGCTGCGCACCCAGGCGGCCGTCGACACCAGCCTGAAGTCCAGCCCTTCCTGCTCAGCCAGTAAATCAAATTCAGACTTCAATGGCTCCAGAATCTCTGACAGACAAAACTCACGAATACTGGCCCGTAATTTCCCGGCCTCCAGCCTCGACATATCCAGAATATCTTTCAACAGCCGCTCGGCGGATTCCAGAGAACTGCTTAAATGAGTGGTCAGGGCATGGGCTTCATCCGGCAGCTGAGATGATTCCAGCGATGCCGCAAACAGGCGCGCCGCATTCATTGGCTGCATCAGGTCATGACTGACCGCCGCAAAAAAGCGCGACCGGGAACGGCTGGCTGCTTCGGCCTGAGCCCTCGCCAGTTCCAGCGCCCGGTTAAGCTCAGACAGCTCCAGCGTACGTTCCTGAACCCGCTGCTCAAGACTTTCATTCACGTCTTTAAGGGCTTGTTCAACCTGTCTGAATTCGGTGATATCGGTGAAACTCATAACAAAACCACCACCCGGCATCGGGTTGCCGCGAATCTCGATCACCTTGCCATTCGGGTGCCTGCGTTCGGACTTATGCGCACAACCTTCCTGCATAAAACCCACGCGTTTCTGCACATGTTCTTCTGCCGAACCGGGGCCACACAGCCCTCGCCGGGCATTATGGTAAATAATGTCCTCAACCGGACGACCCACCGTAATCAATGACTCCGGGTACTCAAACAGTTCAACGTAACGACGGTTCCATGCCACCAGTTGCAAATTTTTATCGACAACGCTGACCCCCTGTTCCAGATTTTCAATAGCACCCTGCAACAGCTCACGGTTAAACTGCAGCACTTCGGACGCTTCATCAACAATCGCCTCAACATCCTCAAGGCGCATCTGCCTGCCAGCCAGTGACGCTTTCATCACCACCTTGGCAGACGTTGCCCCCATCACACCGGCCAACAGACGCTCAGTGGCCAGCAGCGCCTCCCTGTCCACCAGAGCTGTTCCGGATACGCCGTTGAGCAGCCCTCCCATCAGCGCTTCAACCTTACCGGCATCCACGAAACGCACCAGCAGGTCCTTTAACGCCTCTTTGGTAACCCTGACATTTCGATAAGACTCCGTATCACCCTCTGACACATTCATAAACTGATGCGCCTGACGCAGCTCCACACCGGAAGGCCGGATACAGAAGCAACCGGCACAGTACAACAGGCTGTTAACAACAAAAGCGATCAGCGTTCCACTGAAAGGACGGGAAGTGGCTTCAAAACCAAACAGCGACTGAGGCTTTAACGCAGATAAACCGAACAGACCATCCTGCATGATTGAAGCAGGCAGCCAGCCACCCTGAACAAACAATGGCACGACCAGTGTAAAGAACCATACCGAAGCGCCTCCCAATAACCCCAGGTACACCGCCTTGTGGTTGCTGTCACGGATATACAACCCACCCAGGACAGCAGGCAACAACTGAATAACGGCTCCAAGTGACAGCTGCCCAAGTCCCGCCAGCCCCGGAATGCCAGTACTGACCTCCATAAGCCGGTAGAGCATGTACGTCAGCAGCAGCAGTGCAATAATCACCGTGCGACGAACATTCAGCAGCAAACCGCTGAAACGATAAAAGTTGCGCTCTCCATTGCGGGAGCTGCGCAAAATAACAGGCATTAATATTTCATTGGACACCATGGTGGACAATGAAAGGGTTGCGACAATCACCATGCTGATGGCTGCCGACACGCCTCCCATATACACCAGAACCGACATGGCTTCTGAACCGAGGGCCTGGGGCAGAAGAATCACGTAGCTGTCGGCCGGTACCGTGTTCCCAAGTACCTGTTTACCGGCATAAGTCAGCGGCAGTATCAGAACACTGGCCAACACCAGATACAGCGGGAACAACCAGCGGGAACGATGAAAGTCTTTAATATCCGAATTCTCTACAACAATCGTATGGAACTCTCTGGGCAGACAGATCATCGAGGCCATCATGACAAAGGTGGGAAAAATCAGGACATCAAACCAGTTGCCGGGCGGTTGCATCCAGTCACGAGTATCCGGCAGCGAAAATGACGTTCCTCCTGCACCAAACACCTTCCAGCAAACCCAGCCTCCCACCACCAGAAACGCCGTCAGTTTCAGAACAGACTCGAAAGCAATAGCCGTCATAACCCCCTGCTGGTGTTCGGTTGTATCTATCCGCCGGGTGCCAAAAATAATGACAAACACTGCCAGCATTACTGTCACCACCAATACCAGATCCTGAAAGTTGATACCGCCCTCTCCCCGTAAAGACAACAGGTCAAACCCCATGACAATGGCTTTCAGCTGCAGGGCAATATAAGGCAGAGACCCCAGCACCAGAATAAAGGTCACCAGTACAGCAAGACCCCGGGACTTACCGTGGCGGGAAGCAATGAAATCAGCAATGGAGGTAATATTGGCTTTTTTACTGACCAGAATAAGTTTGTTCAACACTTTCCAGAACAGTGTGAACATGAGCAGAGGCCCCAGAAACACTGGAGCAAACGACCATGGTTCAGTACTGGCCTGCCCCACTGTGCCAAAAAAAGACCAGGAAGAACAATAAACCGCGAGCGACAAGCCATAAATATAAGATCGCCATTGCGTTTTTTTCCTGAGGTCAATGCGATCTCCGTACCAGGCTACTCCAAATAAGCCTGCCACATACAACATAGCAATCAGCGCCAGTAACCAACCCGTCATAATCATTATCTTCCTGGTACTTCAGGCAGTCGCAACAGCTACTTCACAGCCTGCCCTTCAGCAAACACCCTGGGGAGGTATTTTTTCAGCTCATGTTTTTTGTAAGTAGTTATACACAGTTCTTCGACTAAAGTCTCATGGTGATATGACCTTTGACTGCTAGTTTTTTGTCTCGTAACCGGATTGTACAGTGTGAACACAGTTCACAAACTAACGCCCTGTGCAATTCTGGTTACTAGCAAGTAGGTGCTATTGGCGGCAGGTTTTACCCACCGCCTTTTTTACTCTTTGAGGGTAGTAGCAATCGGAAATATACAGGGCTTTTAGCTATTGGCTATTGGTTGTTCGTGCAGCTAACAGCTAACAGCTAACTCAAGCATTGAATAAGACAAAGGTCTAATTTCCCGGATCGCTGCTGTCCGTAAGATTAGTCGCAGACATCCCGAACACTATAAAAATAACAACATCAGGATACATTGTATGAGTACCGGCACGTCCCACGGCACTGTTTACCCTGTCTCTTCAGAACTCAAGGCTCGCTCACTGGTTGATAACGAGCGCTATCTGGCCATGTATCAGCAGTCGGTTATAAACCCTGAAGGCTTCTGGCGTGAACACGGCCAGCGGATCGACTGGTTTAACCCATTTACAAAAGTAAAAAAAGTTTCATTCGACGATCATTTTGTTGATATCAACTGGTTTTACGACGGCACCACCAATGCTTCCTACAACTGTCTGGATCGCCACCTGGAAACCAGAGGCGATCAGGTAGCCATTATCTGGGAGCCTGATGAAGAAGGCGAGGCACGCAAAGTTACCTACAAAGAACTGCATGAACAGGTCTGTCGCTTTGCGAACGCCCTGAAAAGCCAGGGCGTTCGCCAGGGCGATGTCGTCGCCATCTATATGCCAATGATTGTTGAAGCCATTGTTGCCATGCAGGCCTGTAGCCGCATAGGTGCTGTTCACTCTGTGGTATTTGGAGGTTTCTCACCGGAGGCTCTGGCTGGACGAATTATCGACTCCAGCGCCAAAGTAGTGATTACTGCCGATGAAGGCGTCCGTGGTGGTAAGAAAGTCCCACTCAAAGAAAACGTTGACGAAGCCCTGACCCACCCCGGTATCAAGTCCATCGAGAAAGTCATCGTCTATCGCCATACGCAAGCCGATATTGCCTGGCACGAACACCGGGATGTTTCCTGGACCGATATGACCGCCATCGCGTCTCCTTACTGTCAGCCCCGGGAAATGAATGCCGAAGACCCTCTGTTTATCCTTTATACCTCCGGCTCTACCGGCAAACCGAAAGGCGTTCTGCATACGACAGGCGGCTATCTCGTTTATGCTTCCATGACCCACGAATACGTCTTTGACTATAAACCGGGAGAAGTTTTCTGGTGCAACGCTGATATTGGCTGGGTAACGGGTCATTCCTACGTCACTTACGGCCCGCTGCTTAATGGAGCCACCCTCGTTATGCACGAAGGATTGCCCAACTATCCCGAAGTGAACCGGATCAGCAAAATCATCGATAAGCACAACGTTAATATCCTCTACATCGCCCCAACAGCCATCCGGGCATTGATGGCTGAAGGCGACAAGGCGGTAGAAGGTACAAGCCGCGAGAGCCTGAGACTGCTGGGTACCGTGGGAGAGCCCATTAACCCTGAAGCCTGGCACTGGTATTACAAGACAATGGGTGACGAGCGCTGCGCCATTGTTGACACCTGGTGGCAAACCGAAACCGGTGCAGCCATGCTGACCCCTCTGCCTGGCGCAACCGATCTGAAGCCCGGTTCTGCGACCCGTCCTTTCTTCGGCGTACAACCCGCTCTGGTAGACAACGCGGGTCTGTTAATTGAGGGAGAAGGAGAAGGCAATCTGGTTATCCTCGACAGCTGGCCCGGTCAGGCAAGAACAGTGTTCGGCGACCATGACCGTTTTATCCAGACCTATTTCACACACTTTAAAGGCATGTATACCACGGGGGATGGTGCGCGCAGAGACAAAGATGGCTATTACTGGATAACAGGACGAGTCGACGATGTACTGAACGTTTCAGGTCATCGCATGGGAACAGCAGAAATTGAATCCGCTATGGTTGCCCATAAGAGTGTTGCAGAAGCGGCGGTGGTTGGCTTCCCTCATAATATCAAGGGCGAAGGTATCTATGTCTATGTGACTTTGAATTCTGGTACCGAATATTCAGACGAACTGAAATCTAATTTACGACAGTGGGTTCGTAAAGAGATAGGCCCTATCGCCACACCCGATATAATCCAGTGGGCCCCAGGCCTGCCCAAAACCCGTTCAGGAAAAATCATGCGTCGGATTCTGCGCAAAATTGCCTCAGGCGATTACGACAACCTGGGGGACACATCTACCCTGTCTGACCCAACTGTAGTCGACCATCTGATCCGCGACCGGGCTCTGGCCAGCTAAACAGACACGGCAGCCGGTGGAGAATACCACCGGCTAACACCCCGGCCTGATTACTCACTCATCGCCGTATAATTCCATGCTTTAACGCCCTCCTCTGTAAACCTCTTAATTATCCAGTCACAATAAAAATCTTATATTTTTCAATAAAAAAGAAACTTATTATTGACTTTAAGAATGATCGTCCATAAGATTCGCACCTCATTGATGCGGGGTGGAGCAGCCTGGTAGCTCGTCGGGCTCATAACCCGAAGGTCGTCAGTTCGAATCTGGCCCCCGCTACCAATTTGATACAGCAGCGTTTTTGCTGTTGTCACAACGACGGTCACACGAACCAGTGCAGTGATCAGTCTATAAAGAATGGATGCGGGGTGGAGCAGCCTGGTAGCTCGTCGGGCTCATAACCCGAAGGTCGTCAGTTCGAATCTGGCCCCCGCTACCAATTTGATACAGCAGCGTTTTGCTGTTGTCACAACGACGGTCACACGAACCAGTGCAGTGATCAGTCTATAAAGAATGGATGCGGGGTGGAGCAGCCTGGTAGCTCGTCGGGCTCATAACCCGAAGGTCGTCAGTTCGAATCTGGCCCCCGCTACCAATTTTATACAGCAGCGTTTTGCTGTTGTTACAACGACGATCACACGAACCAGTGCAGTGATCAGTCTATAAAGAATGGATGCGGGGTGGAGCAGCCTGGTAGCTCGTCGGGCTCATAACCCGAAGGTCGTCAGTTCGAATCTGGCCCCCGCTACCAATTTTATACAGCAGCGTTTCTGCTGTTGTTACAACGACGATCACACGAACCAGTACAGTGATCAGTCTATAAAGAATGGATGCGGGGTGGAGCAGCCTGGTAGCTCGTCGGGCTCATAACCCGAAGGTCGTCAGTTCGAATCTGGCCCCCGCTACCACCATTTGATCAAATCGGCTTTTCCGGTTTTTTTGTTTTTCAGGTCAATGCAATCCTCCGATCTCTCCAATCAGCCCAAAACCGCTCTTATTGTTGAAGGCGGCGGCATGCGAGGCGTATTTGCTGCCGGCGTGCTTGATGCTTTTGCCGACAAGCGACACAAGCCTTTTGCTGGCTACTACGGAGTTTCAGCTGGTGCCCTCAATCTGCTTTCATTCCTTTCCGGTCAGCGGGGTCGAAACCTCGACATTTATACCGGTACCTGTCTGGAACCCAACTTTATAAGCCTTGCCCGTCATATTCGTGGTGGCAACCTGTTCGATCTGGACTGGTTTTTTGAACGAATCAGCAAGCAGTTTACCATTGACAGCCGTCGCTTCTATCAGACTCTCGAAAGCAGTCTCATGACAGTGGTGACAACCTGCACCCGCACCGGCTATCCGGTTTACCACGAAATAACACCGGATACTGACAGGGTCGACCTGTTCAATATCCTGAAGGCGTCCAGTGCATTACCCATGATTTATCGTTCTCCAATCCATGTTGACGAGCGAACATTGATGGATGGCAGCCTTTCCGACCCTTTGCCAGTTATCAGGGCCATTGAAGATGGCTTCAACGATCTGGTCATTATTCGAACCAGAGAAAGCAACTATCGGAAAACGGCATCTTCCAGCAACCGTCTTCTGGCCTGGCAGTTTCGTAAGCAGCCCGAGCTGTCCAGCCTGATTCGCCAGCAGTACGCTATCTATAACGAAACACTCGACCAACTTGATGACTTTCGGGAAAGAGGCATTTCTATCACAGAGATCTGTCCAGAGACGCCTCTAAATTCGACCCGTAGTACACGCAACCGTAATCGACTGGTGGCTGACTACCATCGGGGTTATGCCATTGGTTATAACCTGCTGGGTCAGGACAACCCTTTATCGGAGTGACAGGCATTCAGCCTGTCCCCCCATTCTTCAAACTCCCTACCTCTTTATCAAACAGCATTTTCATAATAAGACCAACGGGAGGCTGAACTATTTTTTCATCACCTTTCGTGATGGAAAATTTTCACGGTAAAAAATACCCCTCTGGCGTTCTTGCAATTCCCGACTAGGCTATGTACTGCCAGCATTCTCGACAGTAATTTACGGTCTATTCCGTTACGAGAGGTTACTTATGTCCAGACCCGTTCTCGTCCCCATTGCACAAGGCTGCGAAGAAATTGAAGCAGTGACCATCATAGATACCCTGCGCCGGGCTGGGGCTAAGGTAACAGTTGCAGCCTGTACCAGCGATGACAGTCTGGATATCGAAGCTTCCAGAGGAGTAAAGCTGACCGCTGACACGCATATTAACCATTGTCGCGACAAGACCTTCCACATGATAGCGCTCCCCGGCGGCATGCCCGGCGCTGCGAACCTGAGAGACAGCGAACCTCTGATTCAGTTATTGCACGAACAAAAGCAGGCTTCCCGATGGTACACCGCCATTTGCGCTGCACCCGCCGTTGTACTGGCACACCATTCATTGCTTGATAATGTCAGTGCCACCTGCTACCCCAGCTTTCTTGACCAGCTTGAAGGCGCACTTCCCCGCCCGACCGATCCGGTTGTGATCGACCTGAAAAACAAAGTAATCACGGCACAGGGACCAGGCAATGCCATGAGCTTCAGCTTTGCTCTCATTGACGCTTTGTATGGCAAAGACACTCACCGACCTGTTGCGAAACAGATGATCGCCGACTGGGCCATTCACTAACAGTCAATTCACTGAAATTGAATTTTGTTGAAGCCGTAGCCGGAAGCGCTTGAGCAATGAGTCAGAGCTTAGGATTTTATTTGATCGGCTACTTATGCTTATATTGAAAAAATAAGGGTTTAGAAAAAGGCAGTACGGACGCTAGCACAGTAATAACCCAGGGAGGTATACCATCAATGGAAAGCATTATCTTAATCGCAATCAGTGCTTTTGCTCTTTATTATCTCAGCCTGAAGCAGGATCATATGGCTGACACCATGCTTGCCGAAGCATTTGACCGGTTTGAACGCCGATACAACAACGTGACCTACTCCTGTCACGAATCAACAGTCGTCAAAAAGAGACTGTTCAGCTTTCCTGATGTACCTTGCATTCCTTCTATTAATTTCAGTGTTCGTGCCCTGTGCCTGACAGAAAGTGGAGACTGGTTCTGGTTTGACGCCAGCATTCGTCTGATGAAGATCCATACAACCAGCATCACTCCCGCTACCAGCCAGGAAGCCAGCGAAGCCCTGAAGGATGACCCAGAATGTTTCAGCCGTTATTTTTCTGACAAAAAACCAGCCAACCATGCATAGCCATACAGATAACAGCGGACAGCGGACAGCGGACAGCGGACAGCGGACAGCGGCATATTCTGAGCTTCACTACTTACGCCACCAACAATAATGTTGAGTGGCGTTTTTTCAAGAGGCCAACCTTTAGCCTTTCATCTCCTCACTGCGCAGCTCTTTTCTCAGAATTTTCCCAACCGGCGTCATGGGAAGCTCGTCACGAAACTCAACCTGCTTCGGCACTTTGTAGGCAGCAAGGTGCTGGCGACAATATTCAACCACTTCGTCTTTGCCCAGTTCTTTATCCCTGGCAATAACAAACAGCTTTACCGCTTCTCCGGTTTTCTCATCAGGTACCCCAATGGCTGCACAGTTATCAACCTTGTTAAAACTACTGACAACATCTTCAACTTCGTTAGGGTATACATTAAATCCGGACACCAGGATCATATCCTTGATGCGATCAACAATTCGCACAAAGCCGTCTTCCTGAATAACAGCCACATCTCCCGTTTTCAGCCAGCCATTCTCATCAAGCACCTCTCTGGTGGCAGCTTCATTTTTCCAATAGCCTTTCATCACCTGCGGCCCCCTGACGCACAACTCTCCGACCTCGTTGACAGGTAGTTCATTACCACTGTCGTCCAGTATCTTCAGGGCAGTATCAGGAACGGGCAAACCGGCTGTTCCCAGCTGTGACAACTCCCCGATTGGATTAATGCACACCGCCGGGGTACATTCAGTGAGACCGTAGGCTTCTGAAACACGACAACCGGTTACCTTATGCCAGTGCAGGCCTGTGTCTTCCTGCAGTGCTGTTCCCCCGGACAGCGTGAACTTCAACCCTGAAAAGTCACACTGACTGAAATCAGGGTGATTCATCAAACTGACAAACAGTGTGTTAAGCCCAACAAACCCTGTGAATCGCCAGGGCTTGATAAATTTAATAAAGGTTGCCGTATCTCTGGGATTAGCAATAAGAATATTACGATTGCCAAGGTACGGCATACACAACAGGTGTACGGTAAAAGCATAGATATGATAAAGCGGCAGAGGAGCAACAATAATTTCCTTGCCCACTTCCAGCCCCTGCTGCTCAGAATCCATTTTCTGCGACAGAACCTCTTTGGCCTGTAGCATATTGGCAATAAGATTACGATGGGTCAGCACGGCTCCCTTTGCCACCCCGGTGGTACCACCGGTATATTGCAGTACCGCCGGATCACTCAGGTCAGCCGCTTCAGGTGGCTGATAAGGCAAATCACTACCTTTCTTTAACGCTCCACGAAAAGTGATAGTAGGCTTCAATCCGTGAGGCGGAACCATTTTTTTCACGTATTTGGCAGCAAAGTTAATCAGCTGTCTTTTTGGCGCAGGCAACATGTCCGCCAGTTGAGTGACAATCAATACTTCAATCCCGGTTTCTGAAACCACTTCTTCAACCAGGTGCGCAAAGTTTTCCAGATACACCAGTGCTTTAACATCAGAGTCTTTGAACTGATGCAGCATCTCCCTGGCGGTATAAAGAGGATTAGTATTCACTACCACGAGCCCGGCCCTGAATGCCCCATAAACAGCAATGCAATACTGCAACAGGTTTGGCATCTGGATGGCTATCCGGTCCCCGGGCTTCAGGGCAGGGCAGCTTTGAAGATAAGCTGCAAAATGCTGGCTGTATTGATCAACATCAGCAAAACTCAGAGTGTGCCCTATACCGGTAAACGCCGGGCGACTTGCATTTTTGGCAAGCATACTGTTTATCAGCGCCAGCACATTTGGATAACTGTCAGGATTGACGGAGTTATTAACCCCTTTGGGTCGCTTGTCATTCCAAAAACTGGTTTCCATTGATTACTGCCCCCATTATATTATTTTTATCGCTCTGAATGGTCGAAATACCAGCGCCACAGGCTGCTGAACATCAGGAAACTACCGCGACCATATTAAAAGCAACTGACAAAATATTCCAGAAAACATCACCGCCGCTTACAAAATCTCATCTCCACACCTCTATCACTCCGGGGTGGTAAAGCCATGCGTATTCACTTACTCTAATATTGAGTACCATTACGGCTCCGGATCAGGATGATCAGATCAAACGACAGGGACTACAAATCACCGCTTTCAGCCATTGATTCTTTCCCTCTCGCCTGCGTTATAACTCCAGCGAGGTGCTGCTGTGGGTGAATACTATCTGAAGATTCTGTCCGGCAATCACATTGGTGCAGAAATACCTCTGGAACCGGGACAGTATTCACTGGGAAAAGATGAAAGCTGTGACCTGGTTCTGAGCGATGCCGCTCTTCGTGACAATGAGCTAATTATCCAGATTACTCCTGAAGGACAGCTCAATATTTTTCCTAAACACGAGGAAGATCCGCTTTATCACAACGGCCAGCCTGTTGATAAACCATTCACCATGGCAGCTTTTGATGTTATCACTGCCAGCAATCTTTTTTTTACACTTGGATCGGCCGATGCAGACTGGCCAGATATCACACTGCCCGAACTGCAGCGACCAGAGCCTGACGAAAAGTCAGAACAAATTGACAGCGACACAACCTCTGAAGCAGAAGACAGTGATGACGGACTTCCCGACGTTGACCTGGACGAAGATAGTGACGATGAAGATGATGTCGACGACCTGGAACTGGGATATGAAACGGATTTTCTGACCAGCGAGGAAGACTCCGACGATGAGAGCAACAAGCCAGCTCCTCCCCCTGCGATCATCAAGAAAATTCTGATCGGTCTGCCTCTTAGTCTGATACTCATCATTATACTGCTGGCAGTCTTTCTCATAGCCGAAGAAGCACCACAAACTGCCGCTCCCGAAAATAAACCCATTGATTATGCCCTGCAGGCAAAAACCATCAGGGATGAACTTAATCAAAAACATGTTCGGGTCAAAAAACTACCTGACAAAAGTGTTCTGCTAACAGGCTACACCAACACCCTGAAAGACAAACAAAACTTTCTGCGTAACCTGAGCGAACAGAACATTCCCTTCACCTCACAGCTGGTTATTATGAACGAGCTGCGAGCCAGTGCTGACGCTCTGCTGCAAAACCGGGGCTACAGCGATATACGTCTGGAGCTGGACAACACGCCCGGCTCACTCGTCATGACCGGTTATGTCGCCAGCGCCGAAGAATTGACGAATTTGATCGATATGCTCAAACAGGAAATCCATGGTCTGGTATCCGTTGTCGATCAGGTTGAAAATCAGTCGAGCCGACTGAATACCCTCAAGTCCATGCTCAGGGAAAAAAACCTTAGCTCCCGAATTCATCTGGTACAAAAAACCAATCTTATCACTCTAGAAGGTCATCTTTTGGACGATGAACAGGTATATAACCTGAATGATGTTGTCTCTCGTTTCAGGAAAAGGTATCGGGACAACCCTGTATTAAAGGTCGCCACTCGCTCTGCGAATGATAATAAAGACCAGAAAGCGGGACTGCTGCCCTCCCTGAGAATCCGGGGAATCAGCATGGGAAGAGTTCCGTATGTCATTATGGAAGACGGGGGCAAGTACCTGATCGGGGCAAAACTGGCGAACGGGTATATAATTGATGATATTAACCTCGACTATCTTTTATTAATAAAAGGAACTGATCGGGTCAAATACCGTCTTGGAGGGAACCGTGACGGACAAAAAAAACAGTGAGACTATCAATCTTTCCGGAACTGAAGATCTCCTGCTCAATGACAAAAGCGGCGAATATCGTGAACAGCTGCTGAAACAGCTGATGGATGAAGCGTTTCGTCTTAAAACGCTTGTCGATCAAGGCATCGCTCCCAACGAATTTGAAAAAAACACCAGTATGATGCTGGCGTTACTGGCGGCTGCCGACGTGGTAGACCACACCTGGGAAAAACATCACAAACAGCCCTCTGGCTGACAGTTCAAAGGGAGCATAAACCATGGCTCAAGGCGGAACAGGTGGACCAACGGGCGGCGCTACTGGTAATAACTTCAATTTCGACCAGATACAGTCTACGTTCGGCCAAAAAGCGAACGAGCTGGATATAGAGCTGAAAAATAAAATTTCCACCATGGACCCGAACAGCACCAAAGACATGGTCGCTTTTCAGGTCGATTTTAACAAATACATGATTATTGAAGGTCTGCGATCCAGCATTATCAAGTCCATCAAAGATACCATCCAAAGTATTATCCAGAAACTGTAGGCACAGGGAGAGCTTAAGTCATGGCTGACGATTCACTGATTAAAACATTGGCAGACATCGGCTTTATGGCCACTTCCAACAATATGTCCAGGCAGGCCTTTGCTATTTTTTATGGACTGGAAAAAGCACGCCCTGACAGCCCTGTTTCCCACATTGGTTACGCCTTTCAGTACATGAACAAGAAACTGCACAAGGATGCACTGGATATTCTGCACAAAAAAGCCCTGCCCCTGGATGAAGACAACCCAACCACGAAAGCGTTTATAGGTCTGGCTCTGATGTTTGAAGGACGCAACAAGGAAAGCGAAAATTTTCTATCCGAAGTATCTACTCAGGGCGACGAGAGCGCCAGAATCATGGCCAAAGAACTTCTGGCTCACATTCACCAAAGCTGAGCCCCGCTAATCAGACAGCGATTCTCTGATGGACTGTCTGACATCTTCAGGCATATTCCAGCCCGGCACCAGTTGTTGTGTAAACCAGACAGCAAGCATATCAACATAGGCCTCAACAAAACGAAGCCTGACCGCCTCATCTTTCAGACCGTCCAACAGCTCCCTGACACTATCCATGACATCGGTATTGAAGTATTCCCCGGCAACAGATTCTGTCAATCCATCATATTGCCGAACAGAAAGCCCTCGCCCTCCCACCAGACTGGTGTAGACAGGGAGTTCAAGTCCCAGGATGCTCCCTGCCAGAGAATCATCCAGGAGCGTCACTGTTTCCTGCCATTCAGGCTCAATCCATCTCTGGCTCACCTCCCCGGCCAGAGTCATCCTTCTGGTCAATCGACGCACAAAAGCTTCAACTCGCTCATTATCCAGCGATTGCAGAGCTGAAGCTGTTTGAATATCACACAACAATTTCCTGGCTTCATTAAGGTTCATAGACGGCTGGTAGCGAATCTGATAACCCTCCAGCCCGGATAACAGCGTCTTACATTCATCACTATGCTCTGCTACAGCCGCTATAGCCTCTGTAAACCCGGCCAATATATCCTCAGCAAACCGGGTCATTGGGTTGCAATCAAGGCTATTCTGTCCTTCTATCGTCAGCAGATGCATCAATACGGGCTTGAATTGCTGAGGCTCAACCTCAAGCAATTCACCATTCACCAACTTAACAGAACAAGGGGCAAGCCTGGCTATATGAAAGTCCTGCCACAGATGAGCCAGCCCGGTCACCTCCAGGCTACTGCCGTCAAACCCTCTTAAAAAAGCCGTCTCTGGCTGCTTCAGTTCATTCAGCAACCTGTGATAGCACCCTCTGTGAAAGGCGGTTTTCGGGTCAATCAAATAAATCATGCCATTACGGCTGATCAGGTTCTGCTGGTGTAAATCCGCCACCCCCAGCAGTAACACATAAGCCAGAAGACCACCCGTTTGACGGTAATAATCCCTGGCCTCATCCGCCGACAGAGTTAAACCGGACTCATCATAATCCAGGAACTCTGCATAACCATAGTGAATCAACCTGCCAGCAACAGACTCCTGTCGACACAGAAGCCGGTGCGTACCTATCTGAATCTGTGGCTGAACCTGTGACTGAACCTGTGACTGAACCTGTAACAACCACTGATTAACCTGCTTAACCACCTGCCCATCGGGATCAATCAGTGCATGGTCCACTCGCATATCTCTTGCCTTGTAAACGAGCTTCTGGCCATTATCAAACGTCAGCAAAAAGACCGAGTATTCCCGATGGTGCGAAAAGAAATCGACTCCGGCCAGGGCGCCAGCCTGACTGCCCCAGACCTTGCCGTAGGTCGATTGAATACTTTCCATATCCTGCTGCACCCTGCGCAACAGGCAGCGGACGCTGCGTAAATACCTGAAAACCAGTACCCGATGTGAGCGATACCAGTACGGCCAGGACCGGGCCAGAAACTCAACCCCACCCGCCTGCTTCAGCGCTTCAAGAACTTCGCTGTAGGCTGTTAATTCCTGCTCCCTGGCAAACCAGCCAATGGCCTGAAGAAGCGCACCATCCAGAATGCTGACCAGTTCATTTCCCAGAGCCTGCAACAATACCGGCTTATGCTCGTTAAATGGGGCAACAGCCTTCGACAAAACAGCCATACCGGAAGCCAGAAAGGGTTGCAAAAGATGCGCTCGTCTCTGCTCAGGAAAAGTCAGCTTATAATCATCACCTGAACCATCAGAGCGAATCATTTTAACAAAAGAAGCGCTTTCAGATCCGGCTTCCGACAACTTTAACAGCTGGTATTTCAGCATCCAGGCAAGAGTAAAACGAATCGACTGCCCCTCATGCAACGCCTCCAGCGATGCAACGGTTCTGGACTGAATACATTGTTCCAGTAACCGGTAGATAACGTCCTGATCCAGCCACTCCTTAAGCTCGGAGAAATGAAAACCATGTTCCGACTGGATCAGAACCCTCAACCCACGATCAGTTGTTACAAGATTTTGGGACAACTCCAGCTGTTCAGAAGGGTAGTGACCAAACACATTATGAAATGCCAGACCAGCAGGCCGCCCCTGCCGATAGGCGACTAAAGCCGCCTCTTTTCCCAGTGCCACAGCCATTTGCTGATAAGCATCAATCAGCCCGGACCAGGCAAACTGTTCAACAAAACGTCGCCTTCCGGCTTTACCAATCTGTTGTCGTAAATCATCATCCGTCAACAGACCTGCAAGCACATTAACCAGAGCCTCGATATCAACCGATACACTCTGAGCTTCGATCAACCGGGCCTGGGGCGCATGCAAGAGGCTCAAAGAACGATTAAGTGCCTCATTATTCACACCTATCGTGGGAATCAAGTAACCATCCATCTCGTTCTCTACCAGCTCCCGGTAGCCATTCCAGTCAGACAGAACGACAGGCACCTCATCACGCATGGCTTCCAGAGGCGTTATTCCAAAGCTTTCCTGCACATTATCAGCAAGAGACACAAAAACATCCGCCGCCTTATAAAGCTGATGTTTTTTGCTTTCATCAATCGACAATTCGAAGCGAAGATGGTCTTCAAGGTTTAGCTCATAAGCTCGCTTAAGCAGCGACTGCATATAAGGGTTGCCAGCATCCCCGGAACCAGCGATAACCAGTAGAAAATCACCAATCCGCCACTCTTCAATCAATTCATTCAGGGCAAGAAGCAATGGGTGAATGTCCATTTTATCGAACGGCGATAAACGCCCAAGGCAGAGAAGTATTTTTTTATCATCTGGCAAATTCAACAACTTTCTTGCAGCGTCTTTACTCTCCTGACATTCAGAATCCACTTCAAGACCCAGACCCTGCTGCTCAAGCCGCCCACGATAAGGAAGCGCAATCCCCAGACTGTCACTGATCGACGCAGAAGCGGTCGAGAGCAAACGCTTAACCACCTGCCTCTGGGAAACAGAGCTGCACAGAATGGCATCGCAGCTTTTCACCGGCGACATCACCAGATCCTTAATTCTGGAGAGACCCGGATCATCACTCATGGTATGAGCCCTGCCCACCACAGGAAAGCACTTTGGGGCATGGTGGTCGCGCAAAGCCACCAAATCAGAAATATACGGATCACCACAATGAAAAACCGCATAAAGGCATTGGGAAAAATAATCAGGCAGCTGGTGAACACTGATCAGCCTGATAACCTTATCCGAACCATAGGCATCAAAATGCGGCTGCCATTCAGATCGAAACCCTTCAATCTCTGCTGGCATCAGAAACAGATGCAATTCGGTAAACTGACTGTGGCGAACAATCGCTTTCAAAAAAGAGTCATTCGCATTCTGAAGCCCGTTATACCCCAACTGCTTTCCGGGTCTGTGGGTAACAAGACAACCAAACAAACCATTTTGCAAAATGCTCATTAAGCCTCCCGTCAGGGCATGATCATAACGGGCGCAGAAGGCATAGTCAGCGCATCTTCATTAATCAGTGTCAGAATATATTCAAAGTTATTCGCGAACTCAGCCAGGGCCTCTTCAATAATATCTTCATTAAGCCCAAGTGCCGTTCGAGTCGTTGACAGGGAGAGTTCGTCTGAATCCGGCTCAATACATAAGCTGATTCTTTGGGTCTGGATCAACCCCAAATGCTTCTGCAGAAGCTTCTTGAGTAGCTCTTCCTGCTCATCAGGTCTGGAAGGTAATTTGGCGATAACACCGTGGAGATAAAACTTGCCATTCGCCTGAAAGCAGGCAAGCTCAATACGATCATCAATGGAAATGTAGTAACGGTTATCCCTGAACTCCAGCTCCCCCATCTGGTTGCGCCGGGCCACAGATTTAATCAGGTTATCAAAGCTCATAGCATCCCTGCTTGCTGGGTAGAACGAATGAAAAGACATCCTTGTCTTTCGTCTTCATTCTTTCAGTGTAGGGGGTTATTCCTTGACAAGTACAGTATCTTCAGGGGTGTTGGAATAGCCTGACAACTTGCGGAACAACATCAGCAACAGACCAAAGGACACCAGAGATGCAGTAAAGCCTGCCGCTACAGAATCTGACATACCCATGACCAGGTAACCCAACATGGCAACCACCGCAATACTCAGAGCATAAGGTAGCTGAGTCGTTACATGATCAATATGGTGGCAGGAAGCACCCGTGGAAGACAGAATCGTCGTATCAGAAATTGGAGAACAGTGGTCACCAAATACCGCACCCGCCAGAACCGAAGCCAGCATAGGCAGCATCATGGAAATCTCCGCAGCCGCCGCCATATCACCCGCGATAGGCAACATGATACCAAAAGTACCCCAGCTGGTTCCGGTAGCAAATGCCATAGCGCCGGATACCAGGAACAGAATCATTGGCAGATAGCTGGGCTCCAGAGATGAGCTGCTGACCAGTCCTGCCAGATAACGACCGGTTTCCAGAGAGCTGATGACATCCACCAGCACCCAGGCAAAGACCAGAATGTAAATCGCTGGCAGCATGGAGCGCACACCTTCAATGATGGCCTTACTCCAGGCCGGGCCGTCCAGATCATGACGAATCATGCGCACCATGGTCACCGCCAGACCAATTAGCCCGCCGTATACCAGAGAGTGAACCACGTCAGTGTTTTCAAACGCCCCCAGAACCGAAAACGCCTCCCCCGCTTCAGACAGGACAGCAGCACCGGTAGCAATCAAAGAAGCACTCGTCGCAATGACCAGAGTAACAACCGGAATCACCAGGTCAGATACCGTTCCTTTAGAACTTCTGCCCAGCTCAGCACTGGCACCGGGAGGCGTGCCTTTACGGGCGTCATACAGTTCACCCGCGCGGGCTCGACGTTCATGAGTACGCATCGGCCCCACATTCAGGTCCATCCAGGCGCTGCAGATAACAAGCGCCAGTGCAAATATCGCGTACAGGTTCATCGGCACCATGGCAACGAAAGCAGAAATTGCGCTGATATCGGTGATCTCATGAGTCGCCAGAATCGTACCAATCAGGGCAATAATATAGGCACCCCAGCTGGACACCGGCGTGACCACACAAACCGGTGCTGCGGTGGAGTCAATCAGGTAAGCCAGCTTGGCACGGGAAACACCGTGACGATCGGTTAAGGGACGGCTGATATTACCTACCGCCAGACTGTTAAAGTAGTCATCAATAAAGATGATCACACCCAGCAGAACCGTCAGCAACTGAGAACCCTGACGAGTCTTGACCCGCTCCCGAGCCCAGTCACCAAAAGCACGGGCGCCACCGGAAATATCAATCAGGGTAGTGATAACACCCAGCAACATCAGGAACAGCAGAATAAAAACACTGCTGACATTAACACCTTCATCCCAGAAAACAGCAAAAAAGCTTTTGCCGATGTACGCAAGGGAATCCAGAGGGCTGTAGCCAGTCAGCAAAAGAGCGCCGGTCAGGATACCTGCCCCCAGAGACAGAAGAACTTTTCGGGTAACGATCGCCAGTAAAATAGCGACGACAGGGGCTGCCAGAGATAACGGCGAGTGACTAAAACTTAATAAATCCATAAAACTGATCTCGTAATAACAAGTCATTTCATACGGCCGTTATCCTTAACAGGCTGTTATTCAGTTTGACTTGCAGGTGTCAGATCAGGAGGCAGTTGGATAAGGAGCAGAACAGATCAGTTCATACTTCTGTTGTGTAAATTCCCAACCGTTTAACGGGTCAGCTCACACAGACTTCCAGTAGCTCTCCACAGTTCAAAACCGTGACAGTGATACACCTCTTCGATGCACCACCAGCGGGTAGATATGACACTCGTACCCACTTCGGCACTTTTTCCTTTCATCCGGCTTACTGGCTGAGAAGCTCAACCAACGGAGTCACCCTACTCCGGATTACTATTAAAATAGTGCGCCTCTACTTCTTCGTTTAAGAGTTTCTCGTTTGAGAGTTTCTCGTTTAAGAGGATCACAGGCAGTGACTTAGCGAAGCTTCCTGCCACGCGCCACTGCTGATGAAAGACTATTATGCACACTGATAGCAGCCTGACAACCGGCTCAACATAAAAACTTCTTTCATTCCCTGTAATAGATCAATTTTTCAGCTAAAAGTTTCGTAAAGTTATGTTTTTTAACCATTTTTTACAAAAAATCCCCGCCATACAGGATAACGGGGGATTTTTTTATGGATTAGCGCAACTCAGGGTGCAGCAATCAAAGGCTAAAGGCTTTTAGCTTCTGGCTATTAGCTGCTCATACAGCGAACAGCGAGCAGCGAAATATTACTCCCACTCAATAGTTGCAGGCGGCTTGCTGGATACGTCATAGGTCACACGGGAAACGTGCTCAATTTCGTTGATGATACGACCCGACACTTTTTCCAGCAGCTCATAAGGCAAATGCGCCCAGCGAGCCGTCATAAAGTCAACGGTTTCAACAGCACGCAGGGCAATAACGTATTCGTAGCGACGACCGTCACCCACCACACCTACAGACTTTACAGGCAGAAATACAGCAAACGCCTGGCTGGTCTTGTGGTACCAGTCCGCCTTGCGCAGTTCTTCAATAAAGATGGCATCGGCTTTACGCAGGATGTCACAGTATTCTTTCTTAACTTCACCCAGCACTCGCACACCCAGGCCCGGACCAGGGAACGGATGACGGTACACCATGTCGTAAGGCAGACCCAGCTCCAGACCAATCTTGCGCACTTCGTCCTTGAACAATTCACGCAGTGGCTCAACCAGCTCCATCTTCATCTCTTCCGGCAGGCCGCCCACATTATGGTGGGACTTGATCACATGCGCCTTGCCACTTTCAGCACCGGCAGACTCAATCACGTCCGGATAGATGGTACCCTGTGCCAGAAACTCAATACCATCCAGCGCCGTCGCCTGTTCATCAAACACCTCAATAAAGGTGTTACCGATAATTTTGCGCTTGGCTTCCGGCTCATCCACACCTTTCAGCTTGCCCAGAAACAGGTCTTCAGAGTCGGCACGAATCACGCGCACACCCATGTTTTCAGAAAACATGGACATTACCTGGTCACCTTCATGCAGGCGCAACAGACCGTTGTCAACAAATACACAGACCAGCTGATCGCCAATTGCCTTGTGCAGCAGTGCTGCTACCACACTGGAGTCAACACCACCGGATAGCCCCAGCAGCACCTGCTTATCACCCACCTGCTCACGCACACGGGCAATAGCGTCTTCGATAATCTGCCCCGGAGTCCACAGCTTTTCACAACCAGCAATATCCACCACAAAACGCTCAAGAATGCGGTAGCCCTGTTTGGTGTGGGTCACTTCAGGGTGGAACTGAATGCCGTAGAATCGCTTATCGTCACAGGCCATGGCAGCAATCGGGCAGGAGTCGGTAGAAGCTGCGAGAACGAAACCTTCCGGCAGCTCACTGACTTTATCGCCATGACTCATCCATACATCCAGACTCATGCGACCGTGATCACAGATGTGATCTTCAATACCTTCAAAAAGGCGGGTTTTCTCTTCCAGTGTCACCTGGGCGTAACCAAACTCACGCAGGTTGGAAGTGGACACCTTGCCGCCCATCTGCTCTGCCATGGTCTGCATGCCATAGCAAATACCCAGAACTGGCACACCCAGGTCAAAAACAACATCAGGCGCTCGAGGCGAGTCATCACCGGTAACGGATTCAGGACCACCGGACAGAATCACAGCTTTAGGGGCGAATTCGCGGATTTTCTGTTCATCCATATCAAACGGATGCAGCTCACAGTAAACACCGATTTCCCGCACACGACGGGCAATCAGCTGCGTGTACTGAGAACCGAAATCCAGAATCAGAATTCGTTCAGCGTGAATATCCTTGGACTTTGCGTTAGACATCGCGTTAGACATAGTCTTCTCAAACAGCCTTGGGCAAAAGAAAATGCTGCGCTATCAGTCAGCCATTTTCATTGTTTATAGAAACAAAAAGTTTATGGAAACTAAAAACAGAACAGCCGGATAAAAATCCGACTGTTCATTTTTAACAGGCTACATATCAGCCGACACGATAATTTGGCGCTTCTTTGGTAATCGTTACATCGTGTACGTGAGACTCCTTCATACCGGCATTGGTTACACGAACAAACTCCGGTACAGAGCGCATGGTGTGGATGTCGGCAGAACCGGTATACCCCATGGCAGCGCGCAGACCGCCCACCATCTGATGAATGATGGCGCTCAATGGCCCCTTATAAGGCACACGACCTTCAATACCTTCAGGTACCAGCTTTTCAGCACCATCCTCAGTACTCTGGAAGTATCGGTCACTGGAGCCGGAAGCCTGCCCCATAGCACCCAGAGACCCCATACCACGGTAGGCCTTATAGCTTCGACCCTGAAACAATTCAACTTCACCCGGCGCTTCCTCGGTACCCGCCAGCATACTGCCAAGCATAACGGTACTGGCACCGGCAACAATTGCCTTGGCAAGATCGCCGGAGAAGCGGATACCGCCGTCGGCAATCACAGGAACATTGGTATCTTTCAGGGCTTCAACCACATTAGCCACCGCTGAAATCTGTGGTACACCAATGCCGGTAACAATACGGGTGGTACAGATAGAACCCGGCCCGATACCGACCTTGACACCGTCTGCACCAGCATCCGCCAGCGCTCGCGCTGCAGCGCCGGTGGCGATATTCCCACCAATCACCTGAACGTGTGGATACGTTTCCTTAACCCAGCGAACACGCTCAATCACGCCTCTGGAATGACCATGGGCGGTATCAACAATCACCACGTCAACACCGGCATCCACCAGTGCTGCCACACGCTCAGGGGTTTCAGGTCCGGTACCAACCGCAGCCCCCACACGCAACTGGCCATGATCATCTTTACTGGCCAGAGGGTAGTCCTGGGCTTTTTTGATATCCTTAACGGTCATCATGCCCACCAGACCAAAGCGGTCATTGACCACCAGCACTTTTTCAATACGATGCTTGTGCAGCAGTTTGCGAACCGTTTCCTGGTCAGTGCCTTCCAGCACCGTCACCAGGCGGTCTTTTGGCGTCATGATCTGGGAAACGATTTTGTCCAGATCAGAGACAAAACGCACGTCACGACTGGTGACAATACCCACCAGATCATCGCCATCCAGCACCGGCACACCGGAAATTTTATGCTTGCCGGTCAGCTCCAGCAGATCACGCACTGTAGCTGATGAGTCGATAGTGATCGGGTCTTTCACCACGCCACTTTCATGTTTCTTAACCTTACGGACCTCGTTGGCCTGCTGGGCGATAGTCATATTCTTGTGAATGATGCCAATACCACCTTCCTGGGCCATGGCAATCGCCAGACGGGCCTCAGTAACGGTATCCATAGCAGCAGAGATCAGTGGAATATTCAGTTCAATGTCACGGGTCAGGCGGGTCTTGAGGGAAACATCTTTCGGGAGAACTTCGGAGTAACCTGGCAAAAGCAGGACATCATCGAAGGTGAGGGCTTCTTGGGCAATTCTCAGCATTACCTGTTACCAATCCAGTACGTTGATAAAAATCGCGGATAAAATTTCTGGGATTTTACCGCAGTCCGCATTCCTATCACACGCAGAATACCTTTAAATTATTCGAATGCCAACACATTAGGTAAGGCGGGGCTATTGCCCCGTCCTTCCCACAGAACCGTGCGTACGGACCTCGTACACGGCTCCTGCACTCTCTATCCCTTAACAATAAGGGGCAAGAACGCCCGTTTTAACGCCTTCCAAATTGAACAACTTTATCTCATTGAACCAGTTGTTCGGCATGGCTAAATGCGACAGGGGACTGCACGCATTTCTCCATGAACGCATTTTGATGTACTTAAATGGTGGCTTGTAACCCAGTTGCTTCAGCCGACGATGCAGCTTCGCTGGTTTCTTCCACTGTTTCAGTTGTAAACATCTCAGCCTGCGCCTCATCCATCCTGTCAGCCGTTTTAATTCACGACTACAGTTCGCTATCCTGAAGTAATTAGCAAATCCTCGTATCACAGGGTTCAGTTCTCGGATTACTCCTTCAAGGTTCGTTCCCCGATTCCTTTTCGTGATTCGCTTTACCTTTGCTTTCAGTGCGTTGAGCTTCTTTTCCTGTATGCGCGTATAGCTGCTCAGGATTTCAACTCCCAGAAATTTCACACCCTCGCCGCTATGGGCTATGTGTGTTTTATTCTGGTTGACCGTCAGTTTCAGGTCTTGCTCCAGTACTTTGGTCGCCACTTTCAGAGCGTTTTCTGCCGCTGCTTTGGAGCCACACAGAATCAGGATATCGTCCGCATAGCGGACAATCCTGTGCTTGCGTCGCATCATTTCCTGATCAAACGCATCAAGATAGACGTTTGAGATTAAGGGACTGATCACTCCGCCCTGTGGACTGCCTGTTTCCGTGGCTTCCAGTTGATAGCCAACCATCACCCCGCTTTTCAGGAACATTCTGATCAGGTTCAGGATGCTTCCATCTGCCACTTTGTGCCTGAACGCCTTGAGAATTAACTCGTGGTCGAGTCGGTCAAAGCATTTGGACAAGTCCATGTCCACCACCCAGCGTCTGTCGTACTTCCGTATGAACAGGGTCGCCTTGGTAATGGCTTGATGGCAGCTTCGATTCGGTCTGTACCCATAGCTGGACGGGTGGAAGTCCGGATCAAAGATCGGGGTCAGGATATTTAGAAGTGCTTGTTGGACGATTCGGTCTTTTACTGCGGGGATTCCCAGCAGACGCTTTCCACCGTCTTCTTTGTCGATTTCTACACGCTTTACCGGTAGCGGTTTGTAGCGCTTTTCCCGCAATTCAAGCAGTAACTGTTCAAGATTACCACGCAGATTCGAGGCGTAGTCGCTCAGGCTCTGCCCATCTATTCCGGCCGCACCTTTCGCTTTCCATACCTTTTTGAATCCGTTGTAAAGCGCTTCCATCGTCAGCAAGCGCCCATACAGGCTATAATATACTCTCATCAGTTACTGTCTCACGACAGACAGATTGCGCCATCCTTCTACTGTGGCCGGATTCTTCATGGACATTCACAGGCGTTCTGGCTCAAGGCAATCTACCTGCTACCTGTCCTTTACTCCCGAGCGCGGCTCTTTCTTTTAGCAGGATTGTTCCCAACCTCACCAGCCGAAGATGTCCTGCCTCGTCAGGCAGCTTGTGCGCTCACAGTGTCATTCCTGCGGTCTGACTGTTCTTTAAGAATGCTTCACCCCTTCGCAACATCTGCCGCTTTTGACGACACATGCCCTACAGTCACTCTGGCTGTAGTCATTCCGGTTTTGCCCTCCGAACGGTTACCCGCCTTCACAGGCCGGAATTTCATCACTACTACAGGATCATCTGCCACCTCACACCACTGTTACCCTTGAGTTTCCTCTTGCGATAACAGCCCCTGAGATTCAGAGATTGATGCCAGGCTTCCCCAGTTACTAAACGGTTCCCTGTCAGAAATGCCACCCTCAAGCACAGAGTTGGGACTGACTGAGTATCGGGCTTTGCGCTATTTCGCACGCTTGCCGCTCCCAACCTGCCGAATCAGGTTCGCTTGCGCTGTGTACCTCTGACTTCCTATGGCTTCCTTCAGACCCAACCGTTGGCCAGTTACGCCCTTGCCATTCAGATTGCCTTCCCCTCAGTCGGGGCGGCTCAGGCTTCTTTCAGCCTGACAGGTTTGCCCGCTTCGCTGGGCAAACAAAAAACCGCAACTTATCAGCTGCGGTTTTTCAGAGTTCTATAACTTCTTTTTTTAGATCAGATGGTTACAGAACAATCCCGGAAATCACAAAACCAGCAGCAACAGAGAAACTAATAGACATCAGCCCCGGCAACATAAAGCTGTGATTAAACACATACTTACCGATCTTAGTGGTACCAGTACTGTCAAAATCGATGGCAGCAATGATCGGACCGTAGTTGGGCACAAAGAAATAACCGTTTACCGCCGGGAACATGGCAATCAAAGCCGGAGCCGGCAGCCCCAGGGCAACACCCAGAGGCATCAGGGCCGTCGTGGTTGCTCCCTGGCTGTTCACCATGACAGACAGTACGAACAGGGCAATCGCAAATGCCCATGGGTACATACTCACCATTTCACCAATACCAGACTTGAGCATGGCATCATGGGCACCAAAGAAAGTATTACCCAGCCAGGCAATACCAAAGATCGCGATGACTGCACGCATACCGGCAATGAACACATCACCACGAGTGACTTCAGCAATGTCAACACGACAAACAGCAACAATAGCAGTACCTGCGCACAGCATGATGATCTCAATAGTATGCGCCATCCCCATTCTTGCACCGGACTCAAAAACAGGTCGCAAAGACGGGAAAGCACCCATCATGACAACCGCTACAGCGGCCAGCAGGAAGAGCCCAACAGACTTTTTAGCCCCCGGCTTCAGTTCGCTGACCAGCTCACCACCTTCCTCTTCCATTTTCGCGCGGAAAGCAGGGTCCTGCATACGTTTCAGGAACTCAGGATCATCCTTCAGCTCTTTACCCAGCTTGTTAGTCACCAGAGACGCAAGGCCCAGACCAATAGCAGTGGAAGGAATGGTAACACTCAGAATGCCAGCCAGAGTAATATCAAAGTCAGCCAGGAAACCCAGCAGCGCAACAGTAGCCGCAGCAATCGGGCTGGCAACAATCCCCACCTGGGAGGCAATCACTGCCATGGACAGAGGACGCTCCGGACGAACCCCGGTACGGCGGGATACTTCAGCGATAACCGGCAACACAGAGTAGGCAACATGGCCAGTACCAGCAAACATAGTGAATACGTAAGTAACAGCCGGTGCCATAAAGGTGATACGCTTGGGGTTCTTGCGCAGAATCTTCTCAGCCAGCTGAACCAGATACTCCAGACCTCCGGCCGCCTGCATACAGGCAGCAGCAGACACCACAGCGACAATCATCAGCATGACATCAATAGGCGGACTGGTTGGCTCCAGACCAAACACAAAGCTCAGAACGGCGAGGCCAACGCCCCCCATCAAGCCAAGACCAACGCCACCAATGCGCGCACCAATCAGGATGCAGGCCAAAACGACCAGAAGCTGTATAAAAAACATACCAACCCTTAACAGGAAATGAAAAAACAGTTAATGTCTGAATTGTAAGCATTACGTATTAATTAACATATTAGTGATAACGCATTAGCGCCACGTAGTTTCCGTTATTTTTCAGCGAGCAAGACGGATTACCGAAACCACTCCCTTAACACCACTCAGCTTGAGTCAGGCAATGCACGGTCAAAACCTATATAACTTCTCTGACGACTCGTTCTCACAATCGTCAACACATCGCCCACTAACTGTCACAGAACTGAACAGCCGTACTCGCCGCATGCTGGAAACGCATTTTGGCAATGTGCGTGTAGAAGGCGAACTTTCGGCACTGGCACGTCCGCGCTCCGGTCACTGGTATTTCACCCTGAAAGACTCCAGTGCGCAGATACGCTGCGCCATGTTCAAAAACCGCAACAACAGCTTGAAATTCACCCCCACCGAAGGCATGCAACTGCTGCTCAGGGGGCGGGTCAGCCTGTATGAGGGTCGCGGCGATTACCAGCTAATCGTAGATCATATGGAGGAAGCCGGAGCCGGAGCGCTGCAGCGGGCTTTTGAAGAGCTGAAGACAAAACTGGCCAGTGAAGGATTATTCAGCGCTGAGCGCAAACGAGATATTCCGACGCTGCCCCAGCATATCGGGGTGGTCACTTCCCCCACCGGAGCGGCCATCAAAGATATTCTCGCCGTACTTAAACGACGCTTCCCTGCTATCAAGGTGACAGTAATACCTGCTGCCGTACAGGGTAAAGAAGCCAGCAGGGATATTGTGAATGCCATCAAACTGGCTAACCGGATGCCCGACCTTGATGTATTAATTGTTGGCCGGGGCGGCGGCTCCCTGGAAGATCTCTGGCCTTTCAATGAAGAGCCCGTTGCAAGGGCAATAGCCAGTAGCGCACTGCCTGTTGTCAGCGCTGTCGGGCATGAAATTGATTTTACTATTGCAGATTTTGTGGCGGACTACAGAGCCCCAACACCTTCTGCGGCTGCCGAAATCCTCAGCCCGGATCGTCAGGAGTGGCTGCACAAACTGAATATGCTGAGCCGCAAACTCAACACTCATATTCAGCACAAACTGCAGACAACCAGCCAGTCACTGGACAATATAAGTCTGCGTCTACGACACCCGGGAGAGCGCTTACGGGAACACAATCAACGACTGGACGACCTTGAAATCCGACTGCAGCAAGCCATGACCATCTCCCTGCAGAACCGGCATTCAAACACTCAACAATTACAGAGCAGGCTGCTACAGCAATCCCCTGCCAGACTGGTTGAAAAAATAAGACATCGAACAGAACACCTGTCTGAAAATCTTCAACACCAGATACAGAAAAAACTGGAACGCCAAAACCACCAGCTGCAACAGCTATCCGGACACCTGAACGTCGTCAGCCCGCTTGCCACACTGTCGAGGGGGTATTCCATTATCCAGAAAGACGATGAAATTATCAGGGACGCCTCCATACTCACCCCCGGCGATCATGTGACCGCACAACTCAGCAAAGGAAAAATTTACTGCACCGTTGACCAGATTGACTAGAATTGTCGCAGAAAACAATAAGGATTGCTTTGCAAACACATGTTGGGAAATATTGCGCCTGTTCAAGGGCGCAATCATTCTAATAAATAAGAGTCAGCATATGGTTAAAAACAAACTAGTTAACTGCGTCAGGTCTCTCACGTTAGCCATTATTTTTTTGAATGCAGCCAAAGGGTACCCTGACGAAACCGAACTTTACTCCTTACAACACCCTGATAGCCATTACTTACAAATACCTCCTCCACTTCCAGGTCCACGCAGCATTCTTCTTTCAGGTTATCAATCACAAGACAGCAACCCATTAGCAGCATTAAATTTAAGCAATATGAATCTGATCCATTTTCAAAGATTTATACAATGGATAGAAGAGTATTTTTCACAGGGCAAATTCAGAGAATATAAAAACAACATCAACACTGCAGCGATATCAGTAGAAAAAAGTAAAATACACTTCAAATCAACACCCTCTAACAGACCAGAACCAGAACCAGAACCAGAACCAGAACCACAATCAGGATCAGATACAGATACAGATACAGAATCAACAGAAGAAACTATCATTGACGGATATGCCATCAAAGATTTCACTACTCTGCAAGAGTTAGAAAATGATTGTCCTGAAAGCATGTTATATGCATACAAAAATGACCGGTTCATCAAACTCATGGAAGAGGTTAAGGAAAAAAATATTGACTGGGACACTATTGAAACAGAAACAATACCTGAAGGATACCCTTACCCGCTAGCCTGGGATATGGTACGACTTTTCAACAGGGCATTTAGTTCAAACGGAAAATTGACCAACCCCGAAAATGACTTTTTTAAAATCATAAAAAATAAAGACCCCGCACTAGACGTAATAATAAAAATCATGATAAACGCAATGTACAAAATAAATGAGACCGATGCTTACATAACTACCGCATGGCTAAAATACATACTCATAGAGCATCAGATTCATTTTGATATTGATAACTGGTTAAGCAGAAGATTCATTCAGGCTGATTATAGTTTTAATATCGCTGACGCCCCCTTGATCATCGGCAATAATTTAACACCGGAGGGAGAAAAATATGTAAAAAAATATAACCTGGACAAAAAAACTGTATTGAAAAGCAGAGCCTTCTCAACAACAAAATACAGTTCTAAATCACTTTGGATTATCTTAATGCACTTTTACAAAAAAATGAGTCTAGTAAATAAAGATAAAGAACTAAGTTTCGAAGACCTTTTTCAGGATGACCCACTATTCACGAACATATTCATTCCAATATTGAATGAGATATTCTCCTGCATCTCCTGCGGCCTTGAAAGCAATGAAAAAGCATTGTTGGCTTTATGGATTGACAATACCTTTTCCGACATTCATTTACAGTTCAACTGGAGAAGGTCTCTTAGAAATCACCCATTCATGCCTGTCCAAACTGAAGAACCCCCTCCCCCAACCCAATCCAGCCAGCCAGTTAGCAGGTCAAAAGGTATCAGCCGCAAACGCCCGGGAAGCACCATAAAAGAACAGGTGATTAAAACACGCAAAAAACGCGAAAGCCACGTCCCGGCTCGCTACAGATCATCAGAAGGTAAAATCACCCCCCGTGAAAATGAACCGCAATCCACAAGGAATCCTGATCCGGATCAGTCCACTCCACCCGGTGCTTTAAATGGGCAGGCAAGTGCAGAGTATCACCGGGTGACAACTGAATCAGCTCCTGCCTCCCTTCAATTTTCAGCGACGCCGCCCCGGTCAGCAACACCACCCATTCATCCCGATCCTGGTCATACCACTCACCTTCCGGCGTCACATGCCCTCTGGAAACAATGCGCTCTATCGTCACCCCCTTGCCTTCAGCCAGAACTTCGATCAATTCCTGTGGTAATGACTGGGGAATATTGTCAAACAGATTCATCACGCTGCCTCCAGATAGAATTTAACCAATGACAACTATTTTTCCAAGGGCATTCTTCGTGCAGAACAACCTTGGTATTAATCAACAGATTATCATTGCTTTAAATGGTTTGTTTGTTTTTTGTTAGGAATACTAACTCAACAGGGTTGAATCTTTTAGAAAACCATTGTCTGAGTTATCAGCAATATAAATAAATGCAAATGCGCCTTTATTAACTGCCACCAAGGCTTATATTGCTGCCGCTTAAGGAAACATCACCAATAGGGATATATATTATGGAAGCAACTTCTTTGAATTTGGAAAAGACTAAAACAGCAGCCAGCTGCACACAAATACAAGCCCCAATAGAGGTTACCCCAGCTCAATTCAATCACCTGAAGTGCAAACCCTTAGCCCGGATATTTCATAAAAAGAGGCAAGTTCCGCCCAATCACTTGATATAATTGGGTCGACCAAAAAAATGCTTCGGAAGAAGCAAACCGGAACTTGCCATGAACAAATTTACACAAGAACAGCTTCGTTTTCACCCCTCCAACGGAAAAACTATCCGGGCAGACTTCAATGGCGGAGAATTATCCTCTGATTTTGGCGCCCTGATGCTACGTGAAACAATGCTTCACAGCGGTATCATATCCAGGCTGACTGACGGCATTGACGATAAACGTCATCAATCCTACATCGACCACACCCTGCAAGAACTCATTGCCCAAAGAGTTTTGCAAATGGCCTGTGGTTATGAAGATGCAAACGACAGCAACCATCTGCGTAAAGACCCAATCTTTAAGCTTGCCAATGGAAGAAACCCACTGGACGATGATAACCATCTGGCTTCCGCTCCAACGTATACAAGGCTTGGTCAGTCCATGACCAAACGGGATATTTATAATATGACCAAAGCACTGGCTGATCACTTCATCAGCAGTTATGAATACCCGCCATTAGCCATCATTATCGACCTGGATCATACGCCTGCTATCACCCATGGCGGCCAGCAGATGAACCTGTTCAACGCCAAATATCAAGACTACTGTTACTTGCCCTTAATGATCTTTGAGGGGCTCAGCGGCAAGCTGATCACTTCGATCCTGCGTCCTGGAAAAACACCCACAGGCCGAGAGAATGCAGCTATTCTCCAGCGCCTCATTAAGCTGATCCGTACAAGATGGCCGAAAACCCATTTACTGGTTCGTGGGGATAGCCACTTTGCCCAACCAGAGTTAATGCAGGTTGTTCAGGATGACCCTCACTCCGACTACGTGCTGGGAAAAGGCGCAGGACACAAGACGGCCTTGCGACCTAAAGCCAAAGAGTTGCTGGATGAAGCGCGGAAAGCTCTCGACGTTAAAACCGGGCTGGCAAAACTGAACAACATGCCAGAGCCTGAGCGACTCAGGCTCTACGGAGAAACGGACTATCAGGCAAAAAGCTGGAAAGGGCTGGACACCCGGATAATCTATAAGGCAGAGGTCAACCAGAAAGGCGACAATCCCCGCTTTATTGTGACTTCGATGATGGAGGCTTCCCCCGAGGAAATATATGAAGACCTTTATTGTCCCAGAGGGCAGGATGAGAACTTCATTAAGCATCTGAAAAGTGATTTGTCCGGTGATCGCTTGTCAGATCAAGGCTTTCTGGCAAATCACCTGAGAATGTTTTACGCCTGCGCTGCTTATGTTCTTCACTATGAGCTGAGAACCAAGGCACTGAAAGGTACGGAGCTGGAAAAGGCACAGCCATCAACCGTGATCACAAAACTTTGTAAGGTCGCGGTTAAAGTGGTTGAGTATAAAGACCGAATCAAACTTCACTTGCCCCGCAGCTGTCCAATAAAAGGGCTTTTGCAGCATATAACCGAAGTCTTTTATTCAATGCCGCTGCCTCGACCGGGATAGTCAGCTTCATAAACTCAATCAGAATAAAATAGCGACCAACAGAAAGAGTGTTGGGGAATTCTGTTGTCCTGAAAAAGCAGGTGCTGATCAAAAAACATCCGAATTAATGGTGAGTTCGGGTTGTAATACCTTTTTCATGGACAGTAGAGCAACAGACCTCCGAAAAAATCAGAATGGGATGTTTTTTCCGGAACTTGTTGCTCATTTATGAAATATTCGGGTTAGGCGACTGCAAATCCTTACAGAAAACCACTCGTGAAGGAAAAATTGAACAGTCCTATTTTTCTGGCTTGGTTTATCGTTGCGACTACAGAAGCATAACAGAACTAAAAGAGGCGGGAGGTTTTCTCCCCAGAAAACAAAGAGAACCAAATGATTCAATCCATATAAAGCAGATCTGTGAATCCATTTTATATGACGAATGGAAATTATGCGTAAGCTCCTGTTATGAACGTGAAACCCTGGTCGCGACCTCAAAAAATATTAACTATATAAATGATCCACTTCTTCAGGAGAAACAAGATTCACCTTCCCGCATGATGGAAATGGGAAGACCAATACCAAACAAATATATGATCGATGCAAAGCTTGCAAAAAATTACGGCCTGGATGCAGATTACACATTGGAAAAACTTTATCCTGGTCAACCGTTTGAGACCTCTTATGAGGTTTGCTTTGAGAATCCACTTCCTTTTGAGACGATAGTTGGTTTTTTCAAAAATGGTGATCACACAAAATTCTATCAAAGCGATGAATACAAGGGCGACTTTAGCTGGAAAAATCGGCTCTTCCTCAATTTGAGTGGGTGATTTATTATATTCTGAAGCACTCAATGCAAGGATGCACCGATGCGTGATAAGCAACTCTATTCTCAAATACTGGGTATTGAGTCTCCTTGGTTCGTTTCTGAAGTTGAATTGTCATTACAGGATCAACAGGTTCGGGTATTCATTGAACACAATGGTAAAAAGGCCTGCAAATGCAGTGTTTGCGATAAGCCCTGCTCTGGCTACGACCACATCACTCAGAAGTGGCGTCATCTGGATACCTGTCAGTTTCAGACTATTCTAGTTGCCAGGGTTCCACGGACCCAGTGCCCTGAGCATAAGGTGTTAGCCATCAATGTGCCCTGGGCTGAATCTGACTCTCGATATACAGCTCTGTTTGAAGCCCTTGTTATTGACTGGCTAAAGGAGGCAACTACGAAGGCAGTTGCACGACAAATGAAGCTTGGTTGGAATGCCATAGACGGTATTCAGCAGCGTGCAGTGAAGAGAGGACTGGCTCGTCGTGATGCTAAGCCACCAAAACGAATCGCTGTTGATGAAACCTCATTTCAAAAGCATCATGAATACGTCACAGTGGTCACTGACCACGACCAAGGCGTTGTTATTCACGTTTCTGATGACCGTAAAAGTGACAGTCTCAACGAGTACTTTGACACACTGCCCTATGACCATAAAGAGGGGATCGAATGCGTGACGATGGACATGTCCAAGGCTTACATCAAGTCAGTCAGTGAGAATGTTCCAGACGCAGATCAGAAGATTGCATTTGATAAGTTTCACGTTGCTCAGTCTCTGGGTAAAGCTGTCAACAAGGTTCGGATAGAAGAGAACAAAGCCCTTGTAAACCAAGGTGTAGAGCTGCTTAAGGGGACTCGCTACGACTGGCTGACTAACCCTGAAAACATGTCTGAAGAGCAGTGGGATAACTTCGAACCACTGAGAAACTCGACACTTAAAACAGCTCGCGCCTGGGCCATCCGGCAAATGGCAATGAGCTTATGGAATTACAAGTCCAGAGCTTGGGCAATCAAGGCCTGGAAGAGGTGGCTATGCTGGGCGCAGAGATGTCGGCTTGAGCCCATAAAAGAAGTTGCCAGAACGGTCAAAGAGCACTTGTGGGGTATCATCAACGCTATTGTCCTTGAGGCTAATAACGGTCGAGCAGAGGGAGTGAACAGCAAGATTCAGAGTTTGAAGAATCGGGCTTGTGGCTTTCGAAACCGTGAAAGATATAAGACAGCGATCTACTTTCATCTTGGAGGCTTGGACTTGTACCCCACTGGCGTACGTCGTTGAAAACTACCCACTTAAAACAGGGAAGAACCGAAAAATCCGGGCTCTGAAGTTATCCAGGAACCTGACCGGAAGTAAACACCCATGCCGTAGCGTGGCAGCAGCAAATCGGTCTGAAAATCAGCCGCCTTTGCTGCTCCCAATTAGTCTTCAGGTCGCTTTATAAAATCTTCAGACAAAAGTTACCCGGGCTTTTTAGGTCAAAGCCTCAGGAAGTCCCTTTTCTGCGAGTTTGCACCTTCTTCTTTTTCTTGTTCAGTTTTTTCTCGCTGACCTCAATCGTACGACGCTTATGGGTCACCTTGCGACCTTCACCCGTATTCTTCCGGTGTTCACGCTTACGGTCTTCATAAGGGTTCTCACTGGTGCGGAACTCAATACGAATCGGCGTTCCCATAATCTTCAGCACTTTGCGGAAAGTATTTTCGAGATAGCGCTTGTAAGAAGCCGGCACTTCTTCCGTCTGGTTACCGTGGATAATAATCGTCGGCGGATTCATCGCGCCCGCATGGCAGTAACGCAACTTGATACGGCGGTTGCGAACCATGGGCGGCTGATGAATTTTCACCGCATCTTCAAGAATGCGAGTCAGCTGATTTGTGGACAGCTTACGTGTGGCACACTCGTACGCTTCATCAATCGACTCATAGAGATGCCCAACATTTGTACCATGCAGTGCGGAAATCATGTGAATCCGGGCGAAGTTGATAAACTCCAGGCGGCGCGACAACTCTTCCTTCACGCGCTTGCGTTCTTCTTCCTTCATGCCGTCCCACTTGTTGACCGCAATCACCACCGCGCGACCAGCATCCAGAATAAAGCCCAGCATGTGCAGATCCTGCTCCACAATACCTTCGCGGGCATCCACCACCAGCACAACCACATTGGCATCTTCGATGGCTTTCAGCGTTTTGACCACCGAGAACTTCTCGGCAATCTCATGTACCTTGCCACGACGACGCACACCGGCCGTATCGATCAGAGTGTATTCCTGTCCAAAACGCTCATAAGGAATGTACACACTGTCACGGGTAGTACCCGCCTGGTCATAAACCACCACACGGTCTTCACCCAGCAGGCGGTTAACGAGGGTCGACTTGCCCACATTCGGGCGACCGACAATACCAATCTTGATACCGCGCGCCTTTACCGTTTCCGTCTCGTATTCTTCATCGAACTCTTCCGGGTTCAGCGCCTTGTTCTCTTCCAGTACGCCATCAATCATGCCCCGCACGCCACGGCCGTGAACGGCAGCAATATGAAATGCTTCACCAAAACCCAGTACAGCAAAGTCTGCTTCCGCCTGATCCGCATCAATACTGTCGGTCTTGTTGAGTACCAGATGATAACGCTTGTTCTGCTTACGCAGATGATCAGCAATCATCTCATCCGCTGCAGTCAGACCCGCACGGGCATCCACAAGGAACAGAACAATATCCGCCTCCTGAATAGCCGCCAGAGACTGCTCTGCCATAACGGAATCAATGCCTTCCTCATCA
The DNA here is from genome assembly GCF_025562715.2 of Endozoicomonas gorgoniicola. NCBI lineage: Bacteria > Pseudomonadati > Pseudomonadota > Gammaproteobacteria > Oceanospirillales > Endozoicomonadaceae > Endozoicomonas > Endozoicomonas gorgoniicola. Next base: position 959,734 of record NZ_JAPFCC010000001.1, on the reverse strand, counting down.
CCACTGATACCACCGGTATCAACAACAATATAGGGACTGGCACCAATTTTACCTTCACCGTATTTACGGTCACGGGTCAGTCCAGCGACATTAGCCACCAGCGCATCACGGGAGCGCGTCAGGCGATTAAACAGGGTGGACTTGCCCACATTGGGACGCCCTACCAGAGCAATAACAGGAACCATACGTCTCTTACCATCAACGCCACCGGGCGCTTTCTTCGAACAGAAAACAAACCGGCAACATTTTAAAACGAACTGCTGTAAGCACCCTATGGTTTTCACAGCAGTTTTAAAAACACAAAACGGGCTGAACCTGTTCAGGATTCAGCCCGATGAGAAACTAACGGTCAGAACCAGCAGGGTTCTGACTAAGTATTATTTTCTGTCCAGCGCGTACAACTTGCCTTTGGCATCCAGTACAAACAGCAGGTCACCAGCGGATACCGGCTGTGCCTTAATGGCTGTCCCTACCTTGTAGCGCCCCACCATACTGCCATCCACCTGGGACAACAGGTGGACATAACCATCGAGGTCACCCACTGCGACATAGCTGCTATACGCAGCCGGCGCACTGACCTGACGATATTCCAGCTGATCCTGACGCCAGCCAACCGCACCAGTACGCTGATCAATGGAGCTGACATAGCTGTCCTGATCCGTCAGGTACAGGGAACCAAACCCGGAAGACATGGATTTGTAACTGGAAATTTCACGATTCCAGCGTACCCGGCCACTGTACATATCCAGTGCGGCAGCATTGCCCTGATAGCTGACCATAAACACGCTATCCCCCACAATCAGTGGTGACGCGTTAATATCAACCATACGCTCCAGCTCCGAGGAGCCTTTCGGCAAAGCTACTTTGCTGACCCACAATGGCGTACCGTCTTCAATGCGATAAGCTCTGGCTTCACCACTGTGGAAACCGGCAAAAACAGCACCATTTTCAATACGTGGAGAGCTGGAGCCACGAAGCGTCAGAGCTGGCTGCAGATTCTCCTGCACCCAGATGATTTTGCCATTTTCTGCATTAATAGCCGTGACGGTGTCGTCAATAGTTTGCACAACCACCGTATCGCCGCTCACCTGAGGAACAGAAATCACTTCACTGCTAACACGGGTTTCCCAGAGGTCACTGCCATCTTCAGCGCTCAGAGCCAGCACGCGCCCATCCAGGGTACCCAGCAGCAACATGCTCTGCATGGCATTAATGCCACCACCAACCTGAACGCCCAGCTTGCGATTCCAGACCCGCTTACCGGTCTCAACCTCCAACGCTGTAATGGAGCCTTCAGCCCCGGCAGAATAGATGACATCGCCAAAAACAGAAGGTTTCAGCTGCTCATAACCGCCCTGAACACCTTCACCAATGCTTTGAGACCAGACCTGCTTCATTTCAACACTGGCTTCAAAACTGGTCAGTGGTTTGGGGGTACGAATCTCTTCTTCATCCTTGGAGAACATACCACAGGCCGTCAAACCCAGTGACAGGGTGACAACCAGCAGCGATCTGAAAAACCTTTCCATGCATTAGCCCTCTTTTACGTTAGCTGCCAGATCGTCCAGTTTGAATTGCAGAACAGGCAGGGACTCACCGTGGTCACGGGCAGCGTCCAGCGCTTTCTGATAGGCATCGCGTGCCTTGTCCAGCTGTCCCAGAGCAACATAGGCATCACCGCGCACACCTTCAACGGTTGCAATGAATGCTTCGTCCGCTTTACCAGCAGCCAGAATATCCAGCGCAGCCTGAGCATGCTCGTCGCCCTGCCCCAGAATAACGCGAGCCAGACGCGCACGAGCCACCTGCTCTACTTCCGCTTCAGGCTTGTTGTCCAGTACCCATTCCAGAGAAGCCCGGGCAGAGTCAAGGTCATTTTCCAGCACCTGCTGCTGAGCCTGAATCATGGTAGCGAACGATGCATAACGGGTACCACTGTAGTCGTCCTGCAGATTGCTGACCACATGAGTCATCGTGGTTTTCTGCTCTTCTGACAGGGCTTCAGCCATCTGGCCTGCCTGAGTGGTTTCCAGCAGATTCTGATACAGGGCAGAAGCCGCAGAGGCAGTTTCATGCTGATTCTTCTGATAAGCCTTGTAGCCAAAAATGGCCGCCATGGTAATCACTACACCGTAAACGGCTGGTTTGCCATATTCATTCCAGACGCGCTTAAGCAGCTCAACTTCTTCTTCGTCAGTACGGTTCACACTTTTACTCCTGAGAAACCTTTTCTAATCATCTCAGCCACCTGTACCTGACAGTTGCAGATACAGGTATCAGGGTTATTTTGCCTGCAGGTACTCAATCGCTGCATTAACGTCCATGGTCTGCTGAGGTTCGTCGCCGATCAGAGGCTTAACAGTGACAGTACCGGCTGCCAGCTCGTCTTCACCCATAATCAGGGCAATCTCTGCGCCGCTGCTGTATGCACGCTTCATCTGCCCCTTGAAACCGCCACCGCAGTTCACCTGCATACGAAGATCCGGCAGGCGGTTGCGAATGGTTTCCAGCACCGGCATGGATCGTCCACTCACACCTTCACCACGGGTAACTACCGCAACATCAATGGTCTTGTTAACGCTGTCCGGAATCAGGTTCAGGGTTTCCAGCAGCAGGACCAGTCGTTCCTGCCCCATGGCAAAACCAACGGCGGGCGTTGGCTTGCCACCCAGCAGCTCCACCAGGGCATCATAACGACCACCGCCACACACGGTTCCCTGGGCGCCCAGGCTGTCTGTAATCCATTCAAACACGGTTCGACTGTAGTAATCCAGCCCCCGCACCAGGGTTGGATTTACAATATAGTTAACACCTGCCGCATCAAGAATCTGCTTCAGTGTTTCAAAATGCTCGCGAGACTCATCATCCAGATAATCCTGCAGGACAGGCGCATCTTTAACGATTTCCTGAGTACGTGCATCTTTACTGTCGAGAATACGCATCGGGTTGATGCTCAGGCGACGCTGGCTGTCTTCATCCAGTTCGGATTCATACCGGCTCAGGTACTCAACCAGAGCTGTACGATAGTTCTTACGAGCCTCCAGCGTACCCAGGGTATTCAACTCCAGGCGCACATGATCAGTCAGCCCCAGCTCTTTCCAGAAACGGGCGGTGAGAAGAATCAGTTCGGCATCAATGTCCGCACCGGCCATACCAAAGCTTTCCACACTGAACTGGTAGAACTGGCGGTAACGACCTTTCTGCGGACGCTCATAACGGAACATGGGGCCGGACGTCCACAGACGCTGAACCTGGTTATACAGCAGGCCATGCTGAATCGCTGCGCGTACACAGCCTGCGGTGGCTTCCGGACGCATTGACAGACTTTCACCATTGCGGTCAGCAAAGGTGTACATCTCTTTTTCAACAATATCGGTACCGGCACCAATGCCACGGCTGAACAAGCCACTGGGCTCAACAATAGGCATACGCATCTCACTGTAGCCGTAGTTAGCCATCAGCTGCCGGAATTTACCTTCAAGATATTGCCATGCCGGACTCTGATCTGGCAGGAGATCGTTCATGCCACGAATAGCTTTCAGTTGCTTTGCCAACTTCTGACGCCCTCTAAATCCTCAACTGTGCCGACCAGACAGGGCTGACCGGACAAAAGGAGCAACTATAACGGTTCCGGCTTAATGATAACAGTCAAAATACAGATTAACCGGCATCTTCAGAGCCAAGCACCAGGCTCACCACATTGCGGCCCGGTTCAGTGGCCTTCACCTCTACCGGTTCACCATGGAAGGTGGCAGACTGAACACCGGCTACGTTGCCAAAGCGTACCTGAATGGTATCAGGAACTTCCAGATCCAGAGTGGATCCTGCTTTTTGCACATCGGTATAAAGGCTTTTTCCCGCCATATCACGAACCTGAATCCAGCAATCCTCAATAAAGCGAATCACCAGGTGCGTCTCATCCGGCAGTGCCAGCTCAACGGGAGCAATACCCGACACTTCCTGCTCTGTTGTCTGAGCAGTCTCAGGGGCATTGTCAGACACCGCCGGAGCGATCAGTTCTTCATCAGGCTGAACGGAATCTGCAGGCTGCTCTTCCTGATCATCTTGTTCTGGTGCAGCCTCCGTCACCGGATGAGTGGGGTTGCCAACAATAAGCTCAGGCTCAGGCTCAGGGACGGCCGGGCTTTCAGAGACTTCAGCAACAGCAGACGTATTGGCTACACGCCCACCACCCCAGTTGTAATAACTGAATGCCACCACCAGCAAAATAGCAATAACACTGATCGCACCGCCAATACTCACGACAGGAGAAACCTGACGACGAATCTCTACATCTTTTCCTTCAGACAGCCTGGGTGTTTCTTTACCGTTGTCTCCGGTGAACTGATCAAACCGTTGAATAATCTCATCCGGGTCAAGATCCACCAGGCGGGCATAACTCCGAAGATAACCCCGGACAAACATCAACCCTGGCAATTTATCAAACGCACTGCATTCAATGGCATCAATATACGACGCAGGAATTTTAAGGGTTTCTCCCACCTCTTCGGTTGTCAGCCTCTTCTGCTCACGGAATCGTTGCAGTCGCTCACCTGGAGATTGCAAGCCTTCTTCTCTTTCCTGTTCGTGTGTCGACTGAGCATCGACCTGTGTGGATTCGTCCAAGAGGCTTTCACTGTTTGTATCGGTCTTTGTTTCTAATAAGTCAGTAGTCATAACTGCTTCGACTCCGGGTATTCCGTCCCGCTTCCGGGCTGGAATAATAACGCTGCAGCTCATTAGAATAACGGGCTGCAGCGTTATTGTCGCCGTTGGCTCTGGCCAGCCTGATGCCCAGCTGCAGGCTACGCTCATTTTGCGACGACAGTGTGACAAATGTCTGATAATGCTCCCAGGCCAGAAGGTACTCCCCCTGCTCATAAAGCAGAGACGCCAGTTCCAGCCGGGATCTGGGCAAATTGGCATTAAGTTTCAGGGATTTTTCAAAATTCTGCCGAGCCAGACTGCGCTGCCCCTGCTGCAACGCAACCCGCCCCATATTCTCGAAAACACGACTGCGCTGAGAATAGCGAACATCATCTCCAGCCAGTGTAAACTGACGGTAAGCTTCGCTCAAACGGTTCTGGCTGAAAAGAAATGCGCCATAGTTGTTGTGTATTTCTGCCGAACCGGAACTGAGAGAAAGCGCTTTGCGAAACGACTGTTCAGCCAACTTGTCTTCACCTTGCAGCTGATACACCAGGGCAAACATAGCATGCACATCCGGCGAGCCGGGTCGAAGTTCCAGAGCCCGGTTCAGAGGTTTGATGGCATTTTCGGTATAACCCTGCTGCACATACCCCCTGGCCAGATCGATATAACTTCGGACTGCCTGGTTTTTATCTGTCGGCCGGTTTCCTGTGGACACGCACCCCGACAACATCATACTCAGCAATGCGAACATGAAAGCTGAACAAAGCTTCCGTTTTGCAGTCATGTCTCTCCCCAAATTATTAGTACTGGCCAAATTATTAGTACTGTCCATCAGGGCAGCACACTCAGTTCATGAGGCGCACTGCTCTGCAAAGGCTTATCAGGCTTCCAGCTGCCTGGCTTCGATATAACGCTGGCTCCGGCGGGTACGGTCATTGACCTGACCCACCAGCTGGCCACAGGCAGCATCGATATCATCCCCCCGGGTTTTGCGCACGGTTGCATTGAAACCCGCAGCCTGCATTTTCTCCTGAAAACGGCGAATGGCATTATTGCTGGGGCGCTCATAACCGGAATGGGGGAATGGGTTAAAGGGTATCAGATTCAGCTTGCATGGCACATCCTTAAGCAGCTGAATCAGTTGCTCTGCATGTTCCGGCTGATCGTTCACACCCGCCAGCAGAGTGTATTCGATGGTCACTACACGACGATTGTCGGGCAGAGAGTTCATGTAAAAATCAATGGCATCCATCAACTGAGCCAGTGGGTACTTTTTGTTGATGGGAACCAGCACATTACGCAGCTCGTCGTTCGGCGCATGCAGGGACACCGCCAGCGAAACATCCGTCACCTCGCCCAGCTTTCGCAACATAGGCACAACACCGGAAGTACTCAGGGTTACCCGACGCTTGGACAGGCCATAGCCAAAATCATCCATCATCAGGTTCATGGCATCCACAACATTGTCGAAGTTCATCAACGGCTCGCCCATTCCCATCATCACCACATTGGTAATACGGCGGTCTATTTTGGCAGGTACATTGCCAAAATGACGGGCAGCCACCCAGACCTGACCAATGATTTCAGCCACTGTCAGATCCGAGTTAAACCCCTGCTTGCCAGTCGAACAAAAGCTGCAGTCCAGGGAGCAGCCTGCCTGAGAGGAAACACACAACGTGCCACGGTCTCCTTCAGGGATATAAACGGTTTCAACACAGCTGCCACTGGTTACCCGTACGACCCATTTGCAGGTGCCGTCTTCGGAAAAGTGGCTGCTGACGATTTCAGGCCCGCGAATTTCAGCGACCTGTTTCAGTCGCTCACGCAGAGCCTTGCTGACATTGGTCATGTCGTCGAAGCTGTCAACACGCTCATGGTGGATCCACTTCAGCACCTGCTGAGCGCGGAACTTCTTTTCACCAATGCTGACAAAAAAGGCTTCCATCTTACTGCGGGACAGACCCAGCAGGTTGGTTTTAGCCATTTCATTTACTTCAGAGACGGACTGACCGACTGTTTCTGACATTTTTACACCTCAAAATCGCCGGGTATTTATACCCGGCAATCGTACTATCATCTCGTTCGCGGACAGAGTTCCGCTTTATCAAAGAAATAAGCGATCTCCCGAGCTGCTGATGTTGGAGAGTCAGAACCGTGTACGGCGTTTTCGTCAATGGTTTGAGCAAAATCCGCACGGATGGTTCCTGGTGCTGCTTCAGCCGGATTGGTCGCTCCCATCAGTTCCCTGTGCAGGACAACGGCATTGTCTCCTTCCAGGACAGACACTACGACCGGGCCAGACGTCATAAAGGCCACCAGATCAGGAAAAAATGGCCGTTCTTTATGTTCTGCATAAAAGCCTTCTGCTTTCTCCTGACTCAAATGGATCATCCGTGAGCCAACGATATTCAGACCTGCTTTTTCAAAGCGCTTGTAAATTTTACCGATTACATTTTTTGCAACAGCGTCCGGCTTAATAATCGATAAAGTGCGTTCTACGGCCATTTACACTCTCCAAACTCATTTTTGTTCGTGGCCTATTATTCCGAAGAAAAAGGCCGTTCTTATAATTCAGTTCGAGACATTCTTCACGACCATCTGTAAGTTCCAGAGCCTTGCTTACAGGAGTATCGCTACAGAATGGCATGGCGGCATTGTAAACGATGACAGTGGAACTGTCAGTCTTTATGACCCGCAGCCCGCCGTCGGATTACACGTTGCAGGCAGCGAATCTGTTACATTCATTGACGGAGTTCATCAACCTCCGTAAAGCCTAATCCCGGGCATTAACGCTGATCTCCATGTTGTTGTCGGCATTTCTGATAATCAACCTGTCTACGTAGGACTGAACTTTGATCACATTATCCCCCACAACTTTAGTCACGTAGTTGCCTGACTCCCAGTAAACAGTCTTAATGTTATTGATTGCCTTTCGCGGGGTCAGGTTCCAGTCAATAACAAGCAGGTTCACCTCTCCCTTTTTGACAGACACTGTCTGTTGAAGGTTTGAAATATTGATCACCTTCCCTTCCGGCTTTTGAACGGTAAATTCAGATTCCCGCACCTGCCATCCGTCGCTGAAGTGGTTATACTTCATCACCATGCGGTATTGACCGCCCACCCTCAGGGGAGATTGTGGTATCCAGGCATTTATTCCCGGTCGGTTTGCGGGCAAACCTCTGTTGACTGGAACCAGGGTTAAAATTTCATCTGAACGGATGTCAACCAACATCATCAGCAGACCGAAAATTTGCTTTTGTGTCTCCGGAAGCAACTCAACACTGATCATCTGCCCCCTTAACGGACCAGGATCGTCATCATAATGTTTAAGGTTTGAGGACAAAGGATCAACCACAGCGCCATTAAACGGGTACATCACAAAGCCGCTGTTCTGCTGGCGAACCAGACTGGCTGCGTCATAACTGACGCGCGACTCCAGGACTCCCAGACCATTACCGCAAAAAATGACCGAACAGGTCCTCATGCCCGCAGGACAGTTCTTAAACGCTTCTTTTGCGCAGAGTTCCCTGGTCTTCTCATTGAACACGCGACCATAGTCATTGCCCATCATAAAGACATAAAGCCTTCGTGACTCACTGGGAAAAACTGACTCAATACGGCAGCTATAAAACCCAATATCGTTAAGTTTCGGATTCAGAAAGTTCAATCTATGTCCCATTGAACTCATTAAGCTACTTATGGCTTCAGCCCAACTTTCAAGACCTACATGAATATTCTCAGCAACACCGGAAGTATATTCCTGCTTTTTCGCCCGCTCTCTCATATTGCCTGTGTAGTACTCTGAACCCGCTATATCCTGCTCATCATGCCAGCTGATTTGACCTGTATTCAGGCTCTGTCTCAGCCGATCATAATGTTCAGACCAGTAGAGGCAGTGCCTGCGTGAAGCGTCTTCCAGGGCTTTATTAAATTGATAAACAGACTGAATACCTGCATTTTTCCGCTCGCTGTTCAGTATGTCCAACACCGCTTTAGTATCTTCTGCATTTCTGTCATCTTCAGCAATTAACCCTGCAGAGTTAATCGTGACAAGAAGCACCAACAACCATTTAACAGCAGATTTCATTGTGTATGCATACCTGTTCAAACCATAATCAAGCATGGACTATAGCCTGAACAATAAGTTCCGGTGTCTGAAAGTCTTTATAACCCGTCGCCGGGCTGCAACCTTACTGAACTTCCCTCTATTGAAAATTTCAGCAACACCCTGAAATCCTGACAGCCTTTTATATTCCTGCCTCTGCAATCGTCCGGTCTACCTGCAAAAATTCTACCGGCGCACCGTTATCCTCAATAAAAGCGACCCACACCCCGGGGCTGGGACTGTTTGGTTCAATGATGACGTGCTTGTCCTTAATGGCAGCCTGCAGGTCGTCCACTTCAAAGCAGACATGAGGGACGGTCTTCACCAGCTCGGGGTAGTCGGCGTCTTCTTCAAAGCGCATCCATTCCACTCCGTAAGGGTTGCGCCCAAAGCCGCTGACATACATTTTCAGGTGAGGCAGGTGTTTCTCGTCCTTTAACTTTTCTTGGGTAGGAATACCAAGATGATGGTATTTCATGCCTTTATTCTCCTGTAGATTCTGCCCCATAGTATGGCATCACTCCCTTCAGGCTGCTTTAGAATCAGGCGGTCACCCACAACACCACAGCGTCTTCTTCACTGAGCGATACCAGCACATGTCCCATTTCGGCATCATAATAAGCGCTGTCGCCTTCATCCAGTTCAACAGGCTGGTAGAACTCGGTAAACAGCGCCAGTCGACCGCTCAATACCAGCAGAAATTCCTCCCCCTCATGCCGCACCCAGTCCTGATAGTCATCAAAAGAGCGGGCAAACACGGTGGTCCGGTAGGGAATCATGCGCTTACCCGACAACTCATCTGCCAGCAGCTCATGTTCGTAGGTCGTGGTAGGGTGCAACTGCCCTTCCCCTTTACGGGTTATGGCGCGCCTGCCAGTGGCAGAGGTTCGGGTGTCGGGCTGGGTGAACAGCTGTGGAATATCAATCCCCAATCCAGTGACCAGTTTGGTGACCGCTGCAAACGTGGGGGAAATCTGTTCATTTTCGATCTTCGACAGGGTGGAACGTGCCAGCCCGGTCAGCTTGCTGGCTTCCTCAAGGGTCAGGTTCTTGCTCTGTCGAATATCCCGAACCCGCTGCCCCAGTTGCAGAGGCTCAACAGACGCTTCTCTGTCGCCGCGCGTAACCATTACTGACTGTTTTTCGCGTTGTAAAAAATAAGCCTGCTCAGTCATTTTTATTTTTCACCTGCATGAATTGATCCAGCTTAGGAGCAACTGAAAAAGGGCAACTAAAGAAGTATCGGCAATAGTAACCAAGCCGAGCCGTGAATTAAAGGAAGACTCCCTGATTGACGACATTTGTTTCCTATATGAAACCCGCCAGACCTTATGCAGTCTGAGCCTCCGTTGAATTTTCCCACCTAATTCATTAAGTTAAAGCCACCTGCGAACGGACGATTTTTGCTGGAATTTTCACAAGGTTAGTGATGTATCTCCGGTCTGTGACGCAGCTGAACAACAAGCTAACAGCGGATAAAACCATGGAACAAATAACAAATATTGTGAACGCCATTAACGGGGTCGTCTGGGGACCGTTAATGCTTGTTCTTATTCTGGGGGTAGGGCTATTCCTGATGCTGGGTCTGCGGCTGATGCCACTGCTCAAGCTGGGAACCGGTTTCAAACTATTATGGAGTGGTCGTACACCGGCAGAAGGCGACGACAAGGCGGGGGAAATCTCACCCTTTCAGGCATTGATGACGGCCCTGTCGGCTACCGTTGGTACCGGTAATATTGCCGGCGTTGCCACTGCCGTCTTCCTTGGTGGTCCCGGAGCCCTCTTCTGGATGTGGTGTACAGCACTGGTAGGTATGGCCACCAAGTTTGCAGAAGCGGTACTGGCTGTAAAATTCCGGGAAGTAGACGACAAAGGCAACCATTATGGCGGCCCTATGTACTATATCAAAAATGGCCTGGGTTCCCGCTGGGCATGGCTCGGCACACTGTTCGCCCTGTTTGGGGCTATCGCCGGCTTTGGTATCGGTAACACGGTGCAATCCAACTCGGTCGCTGCGGCTCTGGAAGCCAACTTCAGTCTGCCAACCTGGGTAACTGGTGTAGCCCTGATGGTTCTGGTAGGCCTGGTGCTAATTGGCGGCATCCGTCGTATTGGTCAGGTCGCTGGCGCGCTGGTTCCCTTTATGGCCATTACCTATCTGTTAGCCGGGCTGGGTGTTCTGGCGATTAATGCCGCTGCCATTCCTGAAGCTCTGTCACTGGTCTTCACCTATGCCTTCTCGCCGGTTGCCGCTACCGGTGGTTTTGCCGGTGCAGCCGTGTGGGCAGCACTTCGCTTTGGTGTTGCCCGGGGTATTTTCTCCAACGAGGCTGGTCTGGGTTCTGCCCCGATTGCCCACGCTGCTGCCAAAACCAAAGACCCGGTTCGTCAGGGCATGGTTGCCATGCTGGGTACTTTTATCGATACCATTATTATCTGTACCATCACCGGCCTGGTGATTATCACCTCTGGTCTCTGGACTTCCGGTGAATCCGGTGCAGCCCTGACTTCCATGGCATTTGCCAAAGCCATGCCGGGCGTTGGTAACTACATTGTTACGTTCTCGCTGACCATCTTCGCCTTTACTACCATCCTGGGGTGGAGTTTTTACGGTGAGCGCTGCCTCGTATATCTGTTTGGCCCTCGTTCAGTGAAGCCGTACAGGGTTCTGTGGATCATAGCCCTGCCCATTGGCGCAACTCTGAACCTTAACTTCATCTGGCTGGTTGCTGATACTCTGAATGCCATGATGGCCATACCTAACCTTATCGCTCTCGTGCTGTTAAGCCCTGTAGTGTTCAGGCTGGTGCGCGACTATCTGGCAAAAGAAGCCGCCGAAAAAGAAGGCAGGAGCATCACTGAATAATTGTTGACAATACCCTTAGCAGAGCAGGCCATGAATTCTACAGAGTTCATGGCTTTCTATTTAATAAAGCAGCAACGCCAACTGTCAGGTAGCATTTTAAAAAAACAAATAATCTGAATAGCAAGAGGTTTATAAACAGCTATATTCAAGCGTTTACACACGTATACTTCAATCCTCATGAAAAGCTTCTCATTAAGTTCCTTCATAATACGAACATTGCCGTTAACTTTTTTATTTCCGTGTCTACCTGCTACAGCACAAGACATGCGCCGGGAATATACGTCAACGGTTATGACTTCAAAAGAGACTCAAACATTAAGTGATCTGTGCAATTCTTCCGTAGATAAGGAAGACAGGCTGAGCAAATCAATTCAAATAGCTGCGGCGACAGTACTAAGCAATATTCAAAAGCAATTTCCCTACAATCAGATATCCCGATGCGTCGTACTTTTTCCAGACGGAAAGCCTGTTGATGAGACGATCGAAGAATATAACCGTTTCAGACTGCCGGAAGATAAAGAGAATACGGCCTTTCTGCTGCCCGGACCCGGCGTTAAAACACTACTGCCGAATCCTGGTCAGCGAGGCGAGGGGCTAAGTATGGTTTATGCCAAGGGAACTTATCACCTTCTTCCGGATCACTGGAAAAAAAGCTATAAGGTCAAAAAAAGTATCACTCTGGAGAAAGGTCAAAAACTGATAGGTGTTCCGCTAACCCCTGAAGCAAGGCTGGCAAATGACTTCTATATTGGCCTGAAGCGTACTTCGAACCCCCATGATCTCAATGAAAACAGCCTTATCGATTCAAGTACGCCGGGAATATTGATGGCAGGGCTGTCTACTGCACCTGTTTTTTTATCGACACTGGATAAGCAAAACTCAAAGCCACTCACTTTCGACTCAGAATTAATCAGTTTCAAGCTCAATTCAGAATCATACAACCTGGACATACAGCCCGAAAAAAACATTATAAACATTTTTAACAATGAGCTGATCCAGCTGACCTGGCAAACCATCTCAGCCTCCATAAATAAATCACTTTTATATTTTGGCGAAACATCAGATAAAACCCTTTTCAATATAAAAGGTAATCGTTTTTTTTCATATAACAGCCAGTCAAATATCAAAAGTTCTGTCCTTCTCATATCAGATACTGACTCCAATAATTCTGAGTATGCCCTGAGAAACGCAACATTACTTAAGTTAGAAGGCAATCATTTTTTTGGAGAATGCAAAAGAAACCTGATTAACGGGGTCAGAACCAACAGTGAAAATTACTTTGTTCACAACAACCTGTTTGAGTGCTGGATGAATGGAAACGATGCCGCTGACTTAAACGCCCCCATTTCTGATAATTTCCGGGATTCTGACAACAGTAACCGTATTTTCCGCTATATCAGCGATAAGGATGAAAATGGATTTAAATGGTTACCGGATGCCAACTTTCTCTCTGACTCCATGCCATCAGACACAAAACATCACCGTCGAAGGTATTCCAGAGAAGCTGAGCAATCTGACAATAAAAAATCTGACAATAAAAAATCTGACTCCTTGTCTAATAAGAATAAACCCAGTACCGCCGCTTATATTGGCCTGGGCATTTCAGTATTTGCATTAGGTGTAGCCGGCATTGTTCTGACTTGTAACTTTTTGACCCAGAGGCAAGTTCGAGAATTACGCTCTCAGCTTAACGACTTGTACCGGCAACAACGTACTCCTCAACCCCAGAGACAAATGAGTCAACACACATACCATTTATTGCCAACTCAACAACCAGGTTTTCCCGGTCAAGGGTGCCAGTCAGTTACACTTCAACCACAGGTACATGCACCCCGGGTTCAGGCATATACACCTCATCGTTTGCTACCTGTTGCCGAAGCGCCTGTAACCACTAACCAGGGGGCATCTACATCTACATCCACGCCCACGGAGGCTCGTTCGCCTGAGGCCAGATTTTGCATTGAGACGAAAAAAGCTTACTTTACGACAAAACAAGATTATGACAAATATGTAAAAGAGTGTGCTGACGAGAGTGACCAAATAGACGAATGACGGCGAACATGCTCTCCACCTTCTTCCCTCAGCAAGGAACGACGGTGTTAGTATATTTCACTATTCATTCTTTTTTTGGCTGCCTCTGGAACCACGGTTGTTTGCACTCATGGGATAAGCACTCTTAGTCCATAAAGCTAATGACCTTTTCTTTGCCACCAGAACAATGACAAAGTGATGCATAAAAATACCGGCAACGTTGGCGGCCAAAGCCACCATGCCGTTATTAATGCCATAAACAGAGCGAACCCCCAGAACCAGCTCGGTGACCAGCACCACCAGACCTGCAACCAGCCCCAGAAAAACAGAAGACGCCCTGAGTGAGGGTCTGTGCAGTGCCAGTGCAAAACCCGGAAAACACTGCACCAGCAATTCCAGCTTGAGTTCAAGCAGGTGCCACAGGGTAATATCCCGGTAAAGCGCTGCAAGAGAACAGAGCATCATGACCACAACCGCAATCAGATAGTCCTGTCGAAGATCGGTTCGAACAGAAGCTTGAGTAAAGTCGTGTTTGATAATGGACACCAGCGACAGCAGTACCGAGTCAGCCGTTGACATAATGGCTGCCATCACCGCCATCAGCACCAGAGAGGCTGCGAAATAGTTAACAGCGCTGCTGTCAGCCCACTCTTTTAACACCACAGTCAACACCTGGTCGACATTGATATTGGCCCCACCAAGCAGTGACAGAGACGACCAGCCTGCGAAAATAAGAACCACTCCGCAGATGACAAGAAACATGTTGGACAGCGCCAGTGAACGGTAAAGTACCCGGGTGGATGACGCCGCAAAAACACGCTGCAGCCCCTGCGGGTAAACACAGACAGCCAATCCTCCCATTAGCATAAGGCTGAACCAGCGAGCCTGAAAGGTGTAATCGGGAACCCTGGCACTCTCAGGTCTGTACTCAGTGACGCCGGCAACGATTTGCTGTAAACCACCAAAGTTGCTGGTGATCCAGTAGCACAGGCTGACAATTCCAACAATGGTCACCAACCCCTGAATCACATCGGTCCAGGCCACAGCGCGCAAACCACCTACCGAGTCATAGAGCAGAATAACCAGACCAAACAGCGGGACAGCCATGCTGTAGGGAAGCTTGCTGTCCGTCAGCACTACCATGATTTCGCCCGCCGCTTTGAGTTGAGCAAACAGATAGTTGGCCAGACAGAGGCAGAAGCAGAGCGTGAGCAGTTGCCTCAAAGGGGCTGCCCACGGCTGGGCAGCGAACCGAAACCGAATCCAGTCTCCGGGGGTAACAAAATGGTTAGCCAGAGCAACCGGTCTCAGCCCGGGAACAATCCAGCGATAACTGACGCTGATGGTGGCCCATAACCCCATTGCCATGATCCAGTGATAACCAAGCAGATAGGCCTGTCCGGTGTTGGCCAGCAACGTATGGCCACTGGCTATGGTGGCAAAGAGCGTCAGGGACAACACAAACAGCCCCAGAGAACGGCCAGCCAGATAATGATCCGATGCCGTATGCCTGGTGCTGGATTTTTTCGCTTTCAGACACACCGGTATAAGTAGCAGGAAATAAGCGATAACCAGTGTTAGCTGAAGCGTCATTCCGTCGCGCTCTCGGCAAACCACAGCCATACGTTGATGCCGGTTGCAATGGCATAACACAGAAGTGCTGTAAGTACCCAGTCAGGAAAACCTTCAAAGGTATAGGCAAACTGCCCGGGAGTTCTATACCAGGGAATGGATATAAAAAACAGGGAGTACATGCCGGACTTCAGGAGAGTCTGAAAAATTTGCCCGCGCTTGCGTCTTAACATCACACTCACTCAATTAAGCTGGAAATAAACTCCCCCACCCCGGGTGCCGGGGTTTGGCGCCAAAGGCCTACAGGTCAGTATGAGTATTCTCTTTTGGATTAGAAGAAGTAGTGACAAAAGGGGTAAGCACAACACCTAATGGCCAGTTTAAGTTATAGGAAACAGTTGAAGCCGTTTTAACAGGGAGACCTGCAAAATCCAACCGATACCCAAGTGTTAACAAGTCCTCCTCCAGAGCTGAATCAAAGCAGATATGCCATATAAAAGGTGATGCCACATAGGAAGTTTTCCCAGCCTTTAAGTCCATCCAGGATTGTTTGCAAAAGTCCTCACCCTGCTTGCCCAGATTTTTAATGGAATAGTTCTTCGTGATTCTTAGCTCTGATGCTGTATAGTCATACCCTGAGATGAGAAGAAAGCTGTGCGTATTTCTGACAGGGTGTAATTTAGTGTAGTTGTTAAGTTTTTGCACATCTGTAATCAGCGGCATAATTGCCTTACTGCAGGCATCAAAATCACCTGTTCCTTTTTTACCATCAGGTAAAGTGAAGCCTACAGGGAAACATGCTTCCTGATTCAGGTACTGGCTCATTGCCAGATTAAGCCCTAAGCCTAAAAAGCTTTCTGTATTAAGTTTGTAAGTTTTTCTGTTTATTTCAACAGTAAAGTCCTCTTTATCATTCACTTCATAAGCAATCTGCGTAGACGCACCGCCCATATCGAGAACGCCTTGTGTGTCTCCCTGTAATTTAAATAAATTGTTGACATAATTTAATGCCAGCCAGGCATACAGAGCCTCTTTCCGGCCTGGTATTGTTTCTACGTCAATGTCTGATGAAGGAAATTCTGCTTTTAACCATTTTTTCACTTGCTCATTCAGGGATGCTCTTATATCAGGATTGATTTGTCGCATACCAGCGGTTGAATAAAAATAAATATTACTAATATTGTCTTTGTTGACTGAGCCAAACAGATTCTCCAGATAGGTATCCAGATTATTTGCATCTACGTCTTGAATCCCTCCTTTTTGTTTGCTTGACGTTTCCTTTTCAATAACAGGAATCCCGGTATCAGGATCAGGTGAATATTCATAGATATAGAGCCTTGAACCGGTACTGCCCGCATCCACTACCGCAATCTTCTTCTCCGCACCAAAACTATAATCTGCCATTACTATTGAACACGTCATTGCAAAGATACTGACGAACTTACCTGACAACATAACATCACACCATGCTTTTTTGGTTGGTAACACCCGCCATTGAAACCTGGTAAAGCACTTTCTCCGGGGAGACTCAAGGAGCGTGTCGGACAGGCTCCGGAGCAGAGTGAATATCAAATGTCTGATACCCCAAACAACAGGGCATTGATATTGATTAACAAAGCGACAACTTAAGCAATGACGGAATAAAAATTGAACAACATGGAATCAGTGATATTAGCAGAGCTTCGGCAGCATGAAGGTACTGTATTTTAATTTTTTTAGCCCAGGTGACCTGAGTCATATTTCCGGGTGTTTCCTATAAGAAACATTCATCTTGATATGAAACAGAACGATTGTTACCCTTCCAGCATACTTTCCCAACCCGGTTGACCGATGCAACCGGTGTTCGCAAACAGCTGCCAATGCCTTCATAATAAAACAGCCATGAGCTGCATGATAAAAAGTCAGTAGAACCGGATGGAGTGAACCCCATGGGCCTGAGTATCTTTGACCTGTTCAAAATTGGCGTAGGGCCCTCCTCATCCCACACAGTGGGGCCGATGGTGGCTGCCAACCGCTTTCTTGGCGAACTGTCAGACAAACAGTTGCTGAATCAGGTCGACAGTATCAAGATCGACCTGTTCGGCGCACTGGCGATGACGGGGTCCGGCCATGCGACCGATACAGCCATACTTCTGGGCTTACTGGGTGAGCAGCCTGACCGCCTTGATCCGGACAAAGCACCAGAGTTACTCAGAACCATAAAAGACTCAGGGCAGATTCACCTTGCCGGACAACACCCCGTTGCCTTCCGTCAGGAACAACACCTGCAGTTTCACTTCGGGCAGTCGTTACCAGCCCATCCCAATGGTATGACCCTGACCGTCAGAGACCATGCTGGCATTGTTCTTCATAACAATAACTACTACTCCGTCGGGGGCGGCTTTGTACTGGATGAGCAGGAAGCCAGTACAGCCCAGACCCGACCCACCAGCCCCCGAACCATTCCCTACCCCTTCGACAATGGCAGAGAACTTCTGCAACGCTGTGAAGACAATAACCTGACTATTGCCGAAGTGGTGATGGCGAATGAACGCCACCTCGCCCGCTACCCCGATATTGAGCAGCAGATTCTGCATATCTGGAACGTTATGGCGCAATGCATTGACCGGGGCTGCGCAAAGGACGGGGAACTGCCGGGTGGGTTGCATGTCGTCCGTCGAGCCCACGGCCTGCATCAGAAGCTGCTCAACCGTAAGGCTCACCAGAAAGATCAGCTGGAGCTGATGGACTGGGTCAGCCTGTTTGCCCTGGCCGTTAATGAAGAAAATGCCATGGGTGGTCGTGTCGTCACAGCCCCCACCAACGGTGCCGCCGGAGTAATTCCTGCGGTTCTGGCCTACTACGTGCGTTTTGTAGACAGCGGCGATGAACAGAACACCGTTGAAGAGAGCATAGTCACTTTTATCGCAACAGCTGCGGCTATTGGAATGCTTTATAAAAAAAACGCTTCCATCTCAGCCGCTGAAGTCGGCTGTCAGGGAGAGATCGGCGTAGCCTGCTCCATGGCGGCCGGAGGTTTGTGTGCAATACTGGGCGGCTCACCATTACAGATTGAGAACGCGGCAGAAATCGGTATGGAACACAACCTGGGGCTAACCTGTGATCCTGTTGGCGGGCTGGTTCAGGTTCCCTGTATCGAACGAAATACCATGGGTGCGGTCAAGGCAATCAATGCCGCCCGGCTGGCTCTGATTGGTACCGGAGAGCACCGGGTATCACTGGACGACGTCATTGAAACCATGCACCAGACCGGGCTGGACATGCAGGACAAGTACAAAGAAACAGCCACCGGTGGGCTGGCTGTTAATGTAGTGATGTGCTGACCTCCGGGGACAATAACATTTAACCATCCACGACTGAGTCATCTCCGTAAAATGTTCGGATGACTGCTAGAAGAAAGGTAGAAACATGGCCGTTGAAAAACAGGCACTTGAGCAACTGGAGCATAACAATGCATTTACCGGACGCCACATTGGCCCGGATACTAAAGAGCAACAGGCTATGTTGAACCTGCTGGACGCAGACTCGGTGGAAGCGCTGATTAAAGATACCGTCCCCGGGGCTATCCATATGCAGCAGCCCCTGAACGTCAGCGACAGCAAGACTGAGCAGCAGGCGCTCGCTCACCTGCGCTCTCTTGCAGACCAGAACAGGGTGTTCAAATCGTACATTGGCATGGGTTACCACAACACACATGTGCCGCCTGTTATTCAACGTAATGTGCTGGAAAACCCTGGCTGGTACACGGCTTACACGCCTTACCAGCCAGAAGTATCCCAGGGGCGTCTGGAAGCCCTGCTGAACTATCAGCAAATGGTCATGGATCTGACCGGCATGGAAGTCGCCAACGCTTCGCTTCTGGATGAGTCAACGGCAGCCGCTGAAGCCATGGCACTGTGCCGGAGGTCAAATCGCAGCAAACATTCCGTTTTCTTTGTTGCCGATGACGTTCATCCCCAAACCATCGAAGTGATTCAGACCCGCGCGGCAAATATGGGGATTCAGGTGGTGGTCGGCAACCCATATACCGACCTTGATCAGCACGACATCTTTGGCATACAGCTGCAATACCCCGGTACCTATGGCGAAATAGGCGACATTGCCAGCATTATTAAACAGGCCCGACAGCAGCAAGCCATGGTATCGGTGGCTGCAGACCTGCTGGCATTGGTGATACTGAAGTCACCGGGTGAACTGGGTGCCGATATTGCGCTTGGCAACACCCAGCGCTTTGGGGTTCCCATGGGATTTGGTGGCCCGCATGCTGCCTACTTTGCCACCAGCGCCAGGCTGAAGCGCTCCATTCCCGGCCGGATTATTGGCGTTTCGGTGGACAGCCGTGGCAATCAGGCGTTGCGTATGGCGATGCAGACCCGTGAGCAACATATACGACGGGAAAAGGCAACGTCCAATATCTGTACTGCCCAGGCTCTGCTGGCCAATATGGCAGGCTTTTATGCAACTTATCACGGTGCCAGAGGGCTGAAGGTTATTGCCGAACGCGTGCATCGCCTGACCACTATTCTGGCCAAAGGACTGACCACTTTCGGGATACACTGTAATACCTCATACTTTGACACACTGACCATCCGGGTCGGTAGCGATCAGAGTACTGTCTATAAAAAAGCCCTGGATTCAGGCTGCAACCTGCGAAGGGTAGGCAATGATCAGCTGGGCATCAGTCTGGACGAAACCACCACCCGCGAAGATATCAGTCAGTTGTTTGATATTATCCTGGGCGCAGGCAACGATCTTGATATCGAGCAGCTTGATATCGAACAACTTGATATCAAACAGCTTGATATCAAACAAGTGGATGCCCAGATAAACGCCTCTGGTATTCAACCGGAACAGCGTCGCAACGATGCCATTCTGACTCACCCGACCTTCAGCCTATACCACTCAGAAACGAATATGCTGCGTTACCTGAAACAGCTGGAGAACAAGGACTACTCCCTGACCCATGGCATGATTCCGCTGGGTTCCTGCACCATGAAACTGAATGCCTCGGCTGAAATGTTGCCGGTTTCATGGCCGGAGTTTGCCAATATTCACCCTTTTGCCCCAAGGGATCAGGTGCAGGGTTATATGACCATGATCCGGGAACTGGAACAGGACCTGGTCAATATTACCGGCTATGATGCGCTGTCGATGCAGCCAAACTCTGGCGCCCAGGGTGAATATGCGGGCCTGCTGGCGATACGCAACTATCAGAAAGCCAATGGACAGGCACATCGCAATATCTGCCTGATTCCATCCTCTGCCCACGGCACCAACCCGGCTTCTGCCGCCATGTCAGGACTGGAAGTGGTGATTGTTGAGTGCGACAGTAACGGCAATGTCGATGTTAACGACCTGCGAGCCAAAGCAGAACAATACAGTGAACAACTGTCTGCCCTGATGATCACCTACCCGTCGACCCACGGCGTCTTCGAAGAAGAAGTTCGTACTATCTGCTCGATTATTCATGAACACGGCGGACAGGTTTATATGGACGGCGCCAATATGAACGCCCTGGTTGGCATTGCCCAGCCCGGACAGTTTGGTTCTGACGTCTCGCACCTGAACCTTCATAAAACCTTCGCCATTCCACACGGTGGCGGTGGTCCCGGCATGGGGCCGATTGGCGTTAAACAACATCTGGCACCTTATCTGCCCAACCATCGTGTCAGCCCTGTAAAAGGAGAACATGAAGGCACAGGAGCCGTGGCAGCAGCGCCGTTTGGCAGTTCATCCATTCTTCCAATCAGCTGGATGTATATAAAGATGCTGGGACACACCGGTTTGAAAAAATCGTCAGAAGTCGCCATTCTCAGCGCCAACTACATTGCCGGGCGATTGTCAGAGCATTACAACGTACTTTACCGTGGGCGTAATAATCGTGTTGCCCATGAGTGCATTATTGATATTCGCCCGATTAAAGACGTCAGTGGCATTACAGAGGAAGACATTGCCAAACGACTGATGGATTATGGTTTTCATGCACCCACCATGTCCTTTCCTGTGGCAGGTACCCTGATGATTGAACCGACTGAGTCCGAATCCAAGGCAGAAATTGACCGCTTTGTCGATGCTCTGATTGCCATTCGTCAGGAGGTCAGAAAAGTCGAGAACGGAGAGTGGCCAGTGGATAACAACCCGCTGGTTCATGCCCCACATACTCTGGCCGACCTGGCTGATTCCGGCTGGGATCGCCCCTATTCAAGAGAAGACGCTGTATTCCCCGCCGGTATTCAGGCGGGAAAATACTGGCCTGCCGTAAACCGGGTCGATAACGCTTTCGGTGACAGGCATTTTGTCTGCAGCTGCCCTCCGACGGACGTTTACAGATGCTAATCTGATAAGCCAGAAATATTCGATTTCAAATCAAGGTTTAAAAGCCACAGCCCAGAAAAAGGCTGTGGCTGTTTTTTATGGTTAAAGGGCAGAGCTGCATATAGTGTTATCACAGTCATCAGCCGTTTCATTGGTTATCCGTTGAAAGACATCCATGGGTATGTATATTTCGTCCTGACAAACCGATGGCTGTGCTGCCTGTTCAGAGGCTGGTTCATGCCTGTTACTTCTGCCAGTGTTGGGCGAGGCTGGAGAGTTGCGCCAGAGCGACAGGGAGACGGGAGTCCACGGCCTGGCCCAGGTGTAATGGTTAGTGTACCAATTGCTGATATCATTCAGGCTCTGGGGGAGCCATGACAGCTGTTCTTCCTGTTGTTCATTAGTTAAGTTATTGCTTATGTAAACTGTCAACAGGAAGTTTATAACGGTAATACGGTTGTAACTTTCCATGTTGAAATAGCTGAAATCAAAAGAAAGAGGTTGTGGGTATCTCAGATTGCGTAAGAAGTTAAGGATACGGGCGTAATTCTCTTCTACCGGCACAGTCCGGTGTTCGTTATTCGGCCTTGTGACTACTGTGGAGCTGACCATAAAGTAACGCCGGGTGGAGTTGCGCCGGAGGTTGTCGTTATTGTTCTGGATGTCGTTATTGTTCGGTATATTGGTGCGGACGCCCAGTAAATTGAAAAATCTTAACCTCGTCAGAAGATCCCTGAAACTTCTCATGCCTGTGCTTTGTGGCTGAAACCCGAATGGTTCCCGGTCAACCAGATTGTCGTTTGAGAAGATACGGTGCAGGCCGTGCATGGGGAGTAAATAGTCCTTGTACAGAGGGCGGCTGTGCGCAAAATTGAGCAACTCAGTGCGCTCCAGCCTCATGGAAACCGGAGCGGAATAGCCAAACTGAAAATGGACGGTACCGGTGCCTTCCCATTCAGCTTCCCCTAATCGTTGCAAAACGGTAGAGAGTTGCCGGTTGAGCCTTCTTGCCGAAGGTGAGCCTGTAAGTCTTGAGTCGGGCAGGCTTATTATTACAGAGACTGTTCGCTCGTCAGGGTGTCGCATGCCCTGAGGGCGGCGTCGCCATGCAGTGATAATGCCTTGACTCTGAAGCTCGCTTGCAAGGGTTTCCAGAATTCTTCTTATCGAGGAATTTGATTCTGAATCGTCGGGGGTGATATGGACATACAGGTCACGCTGATTCCCACCCGGGTTATGGCACTCTATATGGGTAGGATTCGGACCATTATGAGCAATCTCTTCGAGTCTGTAGTGGGTAAGCAGGTATTCAATCCGGTGCAGCGCGAGAAACACGGCTCTGTCCAGCTCGTACTCCGGGTAAGACATGCTGCCATGATTAAAGGCTTCCAAATATTTAGTTACCTCATCCCTCAGGTGCAATTCCGGTCCGCCGGCAATAGTGAATACGTAGTGTCCCCGTGTAGCTGATCTGGATACACTTTCCACGGTGTACCTGCGGCCTGGCAGAATGGTCAGTGAAGAAAAGGATGAGAAAGCAGAGAAACCCTGCAACCTGTCTATGGAGGGACTAATTTCCCAGCCATCGGCAAACGCCAGGGTTTCAATGAAAAAGCTTACCCTGTTGCCTGTGGAGTCTGTGTAAGTAACCTTGAATAAAAAGGCGTAAACCTCGCCGGGAGTGATACTGCCCAAAATCAGCCATATCGAGAAGATTATTTTTATCTGCCTTAATCGTGGGGCCATAAATACTACTCATTTAAAGGCGAGTACTTCGTTATGGATGTTGGGTACCGTTTTACTCTACCCAACCTACTGTAGACGTTAACTATATAGACGCAATGCTTTTGGTCGGGTACTGAGTATTTGCTGCAGGCAGTTAACGCCGTTAACACAAACCCTGGAAGTAACCGCTCTATCTATACTCCACGTATGACTTAAGAGCAGCCAGGGGGCAAGGATGTCCGGGATCAAAGGGTTTGGTAAACGCGGGAGCTATGATCTGCCCGGAGCATCTCCTGAAAAAGCCAAAACCACCAGCGAAAAGCAGGAAACTCCAGAAAAAAGTAGCAAAACAGGCAAAAAAAACGGAAGACGGATTTTCAGCTTCCTGCCTTTTATGAGAAAAAAAGCCAAACCTGTCGAAAAGCCAGATACATTCCGCCCTCTGGATGACAGGTCAATAAAACCAAACACACCCTCCAGAAACGTTCACACTGCCGAAGACAGCCCCGGTATGACGCCGGGAATTATTGAAGCAATAGAAGGGTTTGGTGAGGTCGCTTCACTGGCAGGAGACGCCGGAGACATCTCAGCTCTGACAGAAAGCTCCAAAGGCGTTGCAGCCTCGGCGAATTCAGGGCGTATCGTCGCAGGGACTCATGCATTTTCAGACGGAGTTAAATCAGAGTTTTCAGAGATTCAACAAAGTGCGGTTAACCAGCTGACCCCGGAAGACCTTGCGGCTTTTCAGCAGGAAGGGGTTTCAGCTGATGACATTGAGTCGGTATTTACACACGCGGAAGAACAGTTTTTTGACCAGCTGGGTACACACGATCTTGATCAGTTCACTTCACAGGATTATGAGGCTCTGCAAACCGACTACAGTACTGTTCAGGAAAGCACCCTGTCAGAATCTGAAATAACTGATGGCACAGTCAAACACTCAGTAGAGCATTCAGGAGTCACTGAGTACATTGAAGGGCTGCTGGACCCGGTCAGTGTCGGCATTGATGTTGGCGTAGGAATTGTTTCACACAGCATCACCCTCGGGCTTAATTTACATAAGCTTTCAAAACTCAGGCAAAGAAAAGAAGCGTTTGAGGCGTGCGGAAAACTGGTTGAGAACTGGAAATCGGTTCCTTCCGGGGAGACTGAGCAAATTTCCGTACAGGATATGAAAGATTATGCACTGATCGCCAGGCTGAGAGGAGATGAAAGCGACAGCAATCCTTTGCTCACAATACTTGGTGAACAGAATTGCCATTATGGCAATGACCAGCAAATCCTTGCATTAACAGACCAGGTGATAAAGCTGACTGAAAAACGGAAAGACAGCACCAGTCAGGACGTCAACAGACGTTTAATCGCCTGGAAAAGTGAGTTTAATAAAAGAACAGCCCACTTTGAAAAAAGGCTTAAGGAAGGCTCTGCTGACAAGGAAAGCACTCCGCTGAAGGCTGCTCACCAGTCGAAAAAGATGATGGCTCTGTTAAATGATATTATGAAACCGGTTGGCGTTAAGGTCGACTACTCTACCCCTCTGAAGAAAGGCAAGTCTGCCCTGGCCTCAAAGCACAAACTGGTCATTAATGAAAACCAGTTGCACCGTTATCTAAAGAAAGCCGAACAGCTTCCTTACAAGTCTGATGTCCAAAATTATATTACGGATTACTCAGGCTACACCGATACGCTTGAAGCATTTTCCAGCTATGAAGGCCGGAAAATAAAACATCAAAAAAGTCAGACCCGGTGGACGGTAGGAACAATGGTAACGTCTGCTATCCCAGTTCTGAAGGCCGACTATATGGTTCGCAGTGCAAGGGAGTTTAAAGAGCGGAACTACCGGAGAAAAAATAATGATATTCTCGATGCCAAACTGTCCTGGCTGGGCGGGTTTGTTAACAGGAATTTTGCCATCATAGAGGCAAAACCTTCTCTTAAAAATGCCCTGGAAGTGGCTGTAAAAGTGATCAGTGCGAAAAAAGACCGAACTCTGGTAAAATCTGAGGCTGCCGCAGCCAATAGCGCGATTGACGCGACCGGTGCTGTTGCCGGTACAGCGGCAGCAACGGCAGCTCCGGGGATCGGAAGCCTGGTTGCCGACTCTCTTGTCGGTGGCGCAAGATTAGGGGTAACGGTTAAATCTGCTTTTAAGAGGCGGAGCGTCGATAAAAGACATCAACAGTTTGGTCGAATTGAAACCGGTGTCTATTCGGAACTCAAAAAAGTTCATAACAACACTCCGGAAGGGATAGAAGGCGATGCGGAAAGAGAAGCAATCAAAGAGGTCGCAGTACAGCTTTTCGATGTCTCTGACGAACAGGTAGACCTGTTATTTTCCCAGCCTGACAGCCGGGACCTGGTCTCTCAGAAAGGTATTATCCGTCTGCGGTTTAATAATTTGTAGCAATTAATATCTGACCTGACACTCTCCGGTCCATTGTCGTTCATACCGTCAGGTCAGATTCTGACAATTTGCTTTTCCCTGCTGATCACTTTGCCTGATCGTTACTGATTCATGTCATGTATTTTGATGGGTTATTTGTGCAATAAATTATTCTCTTCTATTCTGGGCTGAAGTTTTTCTATGATATGAGTTTGCAGATGAAAGCTTTCTCTTTCTTTAGGTTTATCGCAAAAACCCTGGTTCCCTTATTCTTCAGTTCGCTGGTCTTTTCTGACTGTATAGACCCGCAACTCATGATTCCTAAAGGTCCTTATTCTTCAAAAAAATGCGATGAAAATATATGTTATCAAGCACACTTTTCTTATTCTCCGGAAACAGACTTACTTTCCGCTGTTTTTCTGGAAAAAACAGTGACCAATAAAAATGGCAGTATTGATAAAACAATGTGGCATCCGATCAGGAATGATTCGATAAAAAACGACACATCCGAACAGGCTATTCAAACCCAGGAGCTTGAAACAGAGCTTATAGAACTGGGAACGAATAACAGCGATGAAGCTGAAGTCATTGATCTTTCACAAATCATAACGAATCATAATCTTTCCTTAAACAATGCCTGTGATTACATTGATAAAGGTTTTACCATTGATTTAAAAGTATTTGATGTTGAGCATGCTGGTTTTATGCTCCTCCCTCCGGCAGAGAAGTTATCAACGCTCCAGGTGTCACCGGTCAATGATGCATCCCTGTTTACTTTTTACATCAATAGTATCGCTGGTGCTTCTTATCCGGGACGCTTTATGCGCTCCTGTAGCCACCAGGCCTATTTTAAAACTTCTGATATTTTAACCGCCCAATGTGGAAGCGTTAAAACCATTTTCCCATATTTCAGGTATTTGCTGGTAGATAACCTGAATGCAATGAATAACAATTATGATCTGAAGAGTGTTGGTGGTGTTCTGAAAGTTGTGAAGCAAGATGGCTTATCAGTTACTGCAATTAATACTCGTAGCTCTATCATTTCGCTATGTGAGTCTGAAGATATGGATAAAATTAATACAAATTTTGGCCTGTTTTGTGATGCCAGTTCCAAGTACAGCACTTTTCTGGAATCCCTGAAAAAAAATAATAATTATAAGGTTATTATTGATGACAGTACGAGAGACTTCGCAGTGATTATCAAGACACACGAGATACATTCTCCTGCGATTATGACCGGTGTCAGCCAGTGCTTTAAAAACCATCTAAACCTTGATTATTATCAACACTCTAATCAGCTATATTGCACACCTTTAGCAACCCCGGCTTCAGCAGCAAACAGAGCCCCTGAAGCAGGCGATGAGTCCTCAATCACTCCCACCACTGATGACAGTATTCCTTACACCATCATTAAAAAGCTTGTATATGCTTTTATTGATTTAGCCATGTTTTTTACCAGCAACCATAAATCATCAACCTCTCAATAGTGATCCACTACGATAATATGAGTCTGCAGGGTGGCTGGGTTAATGAAACTGACGACGCAGGACTGGCAACGGATTCAAAAAGCAGATCAATGAAGCAAAAAAAACGGGCAGAATCATAGCTGCCCGTTTTTTATAAAGCGACCGTGTCGCTCAACTGTAACCAGTAAAAGTTACATATACATCACCGCACCCGGACCCAGAGGCAGGTTCAGCAGACTCCAGACAATAAACATCACTATCCAGCCACCCAGGAAGAAGAAGGTGTATGGCATCATCATAGAGATCACCGTACCCATACCAATCTTGGGACCATTCTCTTCCTGGTAGCGAGCGGCAAAGCTGGCAATAATCGGGAAGTAAGTCATCAGCGGGGTAATGATATTGGTAGTAGAGTCACCAATGCGGTAAGCCACCTGAGTGTATTCCGGAGTAAAGCCCAGCTGCATAAACATTGGGATAAACACGGGTGCCATAATCAGCCACTTGGAGCTGGCACCACCCATAAACAGGTTAACAATCGCAGACAGAACCACCATAGCTACCGCCAGGGGCAGGCCGGTAAAACCGATGTTCTGCAACAGTTCAGCACCGGACACCGCAGCCACGATACCCAGGTTGGAGTAGGTGAAGTAAGACACGAACTGGGCAGAGACGAAGATGATCACCAGTACGCTGGCCATGGTAGACATGGACTTCACCATGCCTGTCACAACGCCTTCAGCACTGTCAAAGGTTTTAGAGGCAAAACCGTAAGCTGCCCCCGGTATCAGGAACGCTGCGGTCAGAATCAGAATAATGGACTGCATAAACGGTGAGTTACCCAGAATCTGTCCGGTGGCCTGATCACGCAGTGGCGCAGATTCAGGAATGATCAGGGCGCACAGCAGAGCGATCAGGGCAATGAAAGACCACTTGGCACTCTTCAGTCCTGCCAGTTCCTCAGGTGTCATGGCCTCTGCCTTTTCACCCATGTCACCACCGTAAGTACCCAGGCGAGGCTCAACAATCCTGTCAGTAACAATAGTACCCAGAACCGTGATCAGGAGCGTGGACACCAGCATAAAGTAGTAGTTTGCGACCGGGGTAACCATGTAAGTCGGATCCATGATGCGCGCCGCTTCTGTTGAGATTCCTCCCAGCAACGGATCAGTAGAACTGATGACCAGGTTGGCAGAAAAGCCGCCGGATACACCGGCAAACGCTGCCGCAATACCCGCCAGGGGGTGACGACCAAAGCTCATGAAGACAATGGCACCCAGAGGCACCAGCACAACATAACCCGCATCAGATGCAATGTTGGACATAATACCGGCAAACACCAGAATAGGCGTCAGCAGACTTTTAG
This sequence comes from Endozoicomonas gorgoniicola, assembly GCF_025562715.2. Lineage (NCBI taxonomy): Bacteria > Pseudomonadati > Pseudomonadota > Gammaproteobacteria > Oceanospirillales > Endozoicomonadaceae > Endozoicomonas > Endozoicomonas gorgoniicola. The sequence goes on along the minus strand of NZ_JAPFCC010000001.1, from coordinate 931,252 downwards.
GGGTTGCCAGCACCAGGCGCTTCAACATAGCACTGATCAGGCCGGAGTGTTCAGCTACACCAACACCCAGCATTGCCACCAGAATAGTACCCAGCGCAGCGTGGCCTGTGAAAGCATTGATAGCGTTGGTAAAGATAAAGCGGACACCATCTGCGGTCAGCAGGCTCTTGATGGCCACCGTTGTAGGCACCAGTTCACCAGTGACACGATCCATGGCGTCGTAGGTAACGGATACGCCAATAAGGCTCAGCACCGCAGAAAGTACAACTGTACCGACGGCAAAATAGAAGAACATGATAATTGGATGAGGAAGCGCGTTACCACCACGCTCAACAATATCCAGGAAGCGCTGAAGTGCTCCTTTCTGACCCACAGACGGGCTCGAACTCACTGCAGTGTTCATGAAAGATTCCTTATATGAGGGAAATATCACCCTGTTCGTATGAATACTTCTCCGGCTCAGCCAGCCGTTGTAAAAACCTTCGGTCTACCACTTGTTATAAGTGAAAGCTGTCTTGTGTAAAACGGCTTACACTTGCATTCGGTGGTTGAACATCCATACGACAGGGGGGAGCTATTTTCCGTATATCATTTTCAGTGGTGCTGACATACGTCAATTTCACGTCAGTAAGGCGTGTTTCTTTTGTTTAAGCAGAGTAATAAAAGTGTTATTTCTTAATAGCTTACCTATTTCAGAGTTATTTAAGGCGCATTCGGACAGATAATAGTCGGCCATTACAAAAACAGGGATGCCCGGAGTAACCGGACATCCCTGTTTAAAGACAGATGAAACGGATTGATAGTGACTTTCTGTTTACTCTGCCGCCAAACAAGCAATGTTCACAATCACCTCAACGGCTTTTTCCATATCTTCCAGGGCAATAAACTCATAAGGACCATGGAAGTTGTAACCCCCCGTAAAAACGTTGGGGCAGGGTAAGCCTTTAAACGACAGGCGTGCACCATCCGTTCCACCACGAATCGGCTTGATAAGCGGCTTAATATCAGCGGCTTCCATAGCCTTCTGTGCCAGGTTAATAATTTCCTTACGCGGCTCAACCATTTCGCGCATATTGCGGTAGTAATCTTTAATCTCAAGGGTCAGGGTTCCGTCACCGTACTGTTTATTGAATTCCGCTACCCTGTTTTCAATAAACGTCTTACGTCGTTCCTGGTTGTCTTTGTCAAAATCACGGATAAGCCACTGCATAGACGTTTTACTGACATTGCTGTCCATTGTGCTGAGATGGAAAAAGCCCTGATAGCCATCCGTGGTCGCTGGTGTTTCATCTTTTGGCATGCTGTTGATGAATTCCGCAGCAATCAACATGGCGTTCACCATTTTGTTTTTGGAATGCCCCGGGTGAACACTCTTGCCATAAACCGTAATCTGAGCCTGCGCTGCATTGAAGTTCTCAAACTGCAGTTCGCCCACCGGCCCGCCATCAATGGTATAGGCAAATTCAGCACCAAATTTCTCAACATCAAAATGGTTGGCTCCGCGTCCAATCTCTTCGTCGGGCGTAAAACCAATGCAGATATCACCATGCTTAATCTCAGGATGTTCAACCAGGTACTCAACGGCTGTAAGGATTTCAGCAATGCCAGCCTTGTTATCAGCGCCTAACAGAGTTGTGCCGTCAGTGGTGATCAGGGTTTTACCCAGGCAGGTGTCCAGCTCGGGAAATTCAGCAGGCGACAGTGTCAGAGTGGTTCCAAGGGCAATCGCTTTGCCATCGTAATTTTTGATAATCTGCGGTTTGACATTCTCACCGGAATAATCGAACGCAGTATCCATGTGGGCAACAAAACCAATCGGAGTCACCGACTGTTCGGTATTCGCTGGCAGGCGAGCCATCAGATAACAGTTGTCGTCCAGAGAAATATCAGACAATTCCAGTGTTTCCAACTCAGCCTTTAGAAATTTCGCCAGCTCAAACTGTTTACTGGTACTGGGTACCGTGTCGAACCCCGGATTGGATTGGGTATCAAATTGAACGTAGCTCAGAAAGCGGTTCAGAAGTTTGCTCATAGCGTATTACAACTCACAGCAAAGGCATCAGCCAGATGAATTATGCTCACGTCCATGGTGGGCGTCGGGCAGGAGAGTTCAGCATGCTAGTTCAGGGCGTGGGGGAATGTGTTGATATCAGTCAAAAAACTGTATGTACCGTTTGTGCGTACAAGAGGGAGTGTCAGGCTAACGGTTTACTTTTGCTATTGCAGACCTACAATTGGGGGGCAAAATGCAGTAACAAAAACGCCAGAAACGCTGGCATCATTATTATAATCAGGGGGCTTCATGACCGCAGCAACGCCTGCCAGTCCAGACCTGCAACAGACACCATTGCACACTTTACATCTTGAACAGGGAGCCCGAATGGTTCCCTTTGCAGGCTACGATATGCCTGTACAGTACCCCCTGGGGGTAAAAGCCGAACATCTGCATACCAGAAAGCAGGCTGGCCTGTTTGATGTCTCCCACATGGGGCAGCTGCTTCTGAAGGGTGAGAAAGCCGGTGAGTGGCTGGAATCCCTGGTGCCTGTCGATATCATTGATCTGCCTGCGGGTCGCCAACGCTACGCCCTGTTTACCAATGAACAGGGCGGCATCATGGACGACCTGATGGTCAGCCGTTTCGCTGATGACTGCCTTTACCTTGTCGTGAACGCTGCCTGTAAAGAACAGGATATTGACCATCTGCAATCCCACCTGAGTGGCGATATTCAGCTTGAACGTCTGGATAACCGGGCCTTGCTGGCACTGCAGGGACCAGAAGCGGCTGAAGTTCTTGGGCGTTTTGCACCGGAAGTGAGAAGTATGATCTTTATGGATTCCCGCCGGGTTGCCATAGAGGGTATTGAATGCTTTGTCAGTCGTTCGGGGTATACCGGTGAAGATGGTTATGAACTGTCAGTCCCGGCGTGCGAATCAGAAAAAATAGGTCGTTTACTTCTGGAGCAACCCGAAGTTGAGCTGATTGGGCTCGGAGCCCGGGATTCGCTGCGCCTGGAATCCGGATTATGCCTTTATGGGCATGACATCACCCCGTCAACGACTCCGGTTGAAGCCAGCCTCACCTGGGCCATCAGCACAGTTCGTCGTACCGGTGGTGCCAGAGCGGGTGGTTTTCCCGGTGCAGACATCGTCCTCCGGCAGATAGCCACTAAAGCGTTTCAGAACAGGCGGGTCGGATTGTCAGGCAGTAGTCGTGCGCCCGTCAGAGAAGGAACCATTTTAATGAACGCTGAAGGAGAAACCATTGGCAGAGTAACGTCCGGCACTTTTGGCCCAACGGTTGGCCGCCCTGTTGCCATGGCTTATCTTGCAAAAGACTATGCTGCCATCAATACTGAAGTCTTCGCTTCTGTCAGAGGCAAGGCTCTGCCCATGACAGTCAGCAAGATGCCATTCATTGAACAACGTTACTACCGGGGCTGACATTCAGCAACCAGCCCTCCTGAATTACAGCTGCGTAGGTATTAGATGACAGGTAGTAAGAGGAGGGCATAGTTTGCCTTACACCGGTACGGAAGCGCGATCTTACTTTAGAGAAAATCGCTTTTTTTTGTTTACTGGCCGATCTTTCGGAAAAGCCAAGGTCCAGAACCTGATTATTGATTGCTCAAAAGGAGAGCTTTCAGGGCGTTCTTTCCAAAATCAGCTGTTTAGTGTACCTTCGCAGCTTCGTGTGTTGTTCTATTGTGTTCATGGGACGGCTATGATGCCCTACATAGCAAGCCCGATCCCTTTAATGCAGGGATCGTTCGAAGCCTGTGAAGTGCTCTCTGAGAGTCAGATATGTTTCAACTATACTCTGAGTCCCAGAGAGGCTGTCGAGGGCCTTGGCACGATAGAAAACATGAGTAAAGTGCCGACTAAAATATACAAATCAATCATTGAGGCTGACAGGATTGAGAGATTAAAAACTGGAGAAACGCGCACAGCAAACGTGTACGATATTCTCGTGCCAACAAATAAAGTACACCTGAAGAGGTTGTTGACAGAGGTGCGGTTCAGATTTCCCCATTACCGGAATATCCATTGTCTTTTTAGCCGGGAAATATCGGGGAGAGGCCGACAATATTACGATCCCTACACACTTCCTTCACGCTTTGTCCAGGGGCAACTCGGTCACTGGGAACTTCTCGAAGAAAACGATGCGGACTTCAATATTACTGATTCATGGGTGTTTATTGAAATGACTGATGCGAACGATATGAATCAAAACTAGTGCAGCAACGTAACGATCAGGAACGCCTCAGTCGGGCAGCTCCTGACCAGCAAGAGCCTCCTGATCAAAACCACATCTATATTGCCTCCCTGAACTTTTCACAGACAAGAATGTCTTAAATTCTATTGGACAGAACAGGGAAGTAAGCCAATGAAACCGATTATTAGAGCCATTTTTGTACTTTTAACCCTTGCATCGAACCACCTGCTGGCAGAACAGCCAGACTTCAGACCCGATTTTGCGACGGCTTATCGTCACTACGAGGCGATTGAATCACGCTTTGATACCGATGGCGATAACCAGCTCTCCTATGAAGAGCTGATAGAGGCCTTTCACGCGCCCCACCTGACCAAGTCGCAGTATCAGGCTATCCGGCTTTATCTGGTTAATTTCGACACACTTCAAACTACCGGAACAGCCCGACTCAGTCAGAACAGCCTGATTCAGGCTAATTTTTCAGGGCAGCAACTGCTCTACAACCATGAAAAAGACAGGCGATTCTGGATTAATTGGCTCGATCATCCAGATCGATCAGCCTATGCAGAAATTTACTTTGCGATGTTTCCTTATGGGTTGACCAGTATTACACCGGATAATCTCCTTCAAAATAACTACCCCGATTGCGTTTTAATAGCCACTCTTGCCAGTATTGCCAACTCAGAAACAGGCAAAAGGCTTATTCTCCAGTATTTTCAGGGCGGCGATTTAGACGGTGTCTATGTTGCTTTCCCGGGAGTTCCTGAGCAGAGCTTCTATATCCAGGCGTATGACATTGTGACCAATAAAAAACTGGCAAAATCCAGAGGCATAGGCTTGTGGCCAGGAGCCTTAGAAAGTGCTTTCGCCGTTCTTCCAAAAAACCGAAAATTTAAATATGGAGATGATCAGTTAGCACAAATAAAATATGGAAAGTTTGCCAAACTGCACTCTGTCGACCCCGACCTTGCATTCGCTGTACTGACGGGAGCTTCAACTGAAGTAGATAATATTCAAACACAAACAGAAGATCATCTGGCACAGCAGCTAAAAAAGATTATCAATGAAGACCGGATTGCGTTTCTGGGTATGGAGCCAAGGTATAGCCATTTTAGTACAGGTCTGATGAACGAAGTAATTCCTCGTCATGCCTACAGCATCATTGGTTATGACGAGGCTCAGCAGCAGGTCTTGCTAAGAAACCCCCATGGACATTCAGACATCATTCAACGATCCTATTCGATAATGCCTCACCGGACAAATACTTCGGGGAAACCCCTGTTTGTTTACGAATATCTATTTCATGATATTCCCAAACACCTAAGAAAATCATTTCTGTTCACAGAGGAACAGGCAAGGTGGATGGCAAGTCCGGCTTCAAATTTTACCAGTAATTTAAAGTCAGTTTTTCAATCTGCTATTGATGAAAAAAGAGGCACCCACGCCGTTCACTTTATTAGAGTGCCCAGCAATTCAGAGACATCCCAGGACCGAACAGGCATTTTCCGAATGAGCCTTGAAGAAGTCATACATTCATTTAATCTCCTTACATACACTGCCTGCGGGCTTTCTTACTGCTACCCCTGAGCCTGTTCGCAGGCTCATTTTAGTCAGCCGCTATGAATTAACCTCCTTTAATCAGCCTCCTGAACCTTGCCTTTAAGGCTGGTAACTATTTATGAATTTTTCAGGCAGTTTTATTGATATCAACTATCTTTTGCTGATTGAAAACCTCATAGAGCTAAAAAGAACAAGGTAGGGACTAAGCCATGGTTTACAGTGTTTTATTTGCAATTCTTATGAGGTTAAAACCATCAGGATTCCGGGCTTTATATCTGTGCCTTATGCTGTGGTGCTTTACTGGCACCAGCGTTATCTATGGAGATAGCTTGTATGGAGATAGCTTGCCTGTTGCTAACCCGGTGTTATACCGGCCTGCCAAGTCCCACTGCCAGGTCCCGGACAGAGACACCGCAAAAAACCTCTGGAATGCCGCTCGATACCTCCGACAGGGCATGCTGGACGAAGTCATAGAGGTCATCAAACAAGGTCTGCCTGTGAATGCAGTATTTGAAGATCAATTTAGCATTCTCGGTCAGACCTACATAGCACAGGTGGGTCTGCTGGACATGGCAGTCATGCACAATAAGCAAGAAATTGTGGATCTGTTATTAGAATATGGAGCCAACCCTGATGGTTGTGGTACTCAGGAGCTTGACCCAGCCTATCTTGCGATTACTTATAAACATTTCAAAGCCCTGAACACGCTGACTGAAGCCGGTGCCAGCCCTGATAAATGGATAGGGCCAGAACAGAGTCAACAAACCGCCCTGCATTATCTCGTCAGCCATCCTGACTCCTGTGCCAGTGAGCCTGTCAGCCGCGAGGCGGCAGGAGCGATGCAGGTACTGCTCACCCACGGTGCGAATGTCAACGCCCTGAACGTTAATGGTGAAACACCACTGATACAGTCGGTACAGAATTGCCAGCATAATTCTGCTTATTCCCTGATCCCACTACTACTGATCACCCACGCTGCAGACCCCTTTGTCTACCCGGCAAAGGGCTTTAATATTTTTCACAAAATGGTCTCCCACGGCAATCTCAGTCGTGACAGGGATTTATGGCTGTTACTGGCAGGCTACGTCAGGGCCGGTGGAGATAAAATGATGAAAGCGGCCAGAATTCATCCCAATTTTCGAGCCCGGATAGACGCGATTCAGGACGATATATCCTCTCCAGAAGGCGCTTTAAAATGGTTCTGGAACCGGATGTTTTCACACGGCACGCTGCGGGATCATGTTTCCGAAATGATTGATATGTTCAATGACCAGAGGGTCATCAGGCACGATCTCAACAAAGTACACAGCCTCGTCAACTGTCACAAAGATTATGACTGCTTCACCCCACTGCATTATGCTGGTCATACTCTTCTGACGCCTCTGGCTATGGAATGGCTGGATATACTGGGCAGTGATTTTTCAACGCTCAGTTTCGAAGGCGATAGTGTGCTGCACTACGCCATCAAGAATCATCAAACCGATAGTCTGGATGCTCTGGCACCTTATTTTATTGACCCGATGCAGCGTAATAATGAAGGCATGACCAGTTTTGATGTCGCCATGGCCTTCACACCCGATGAAGAGAAGCATGCGGTGTTCAACAGTCTGTGCAGAATGCCTCTGAGCAGTGATGAACCAGAAGTCTGTAGTGCTTACTTCGACCTGCTTAATGCCCGTTGCACACAGTTAATGGCACCTGAAAACATTACCCTCTCTGCCTATCCGGAACGGGAACAGCGCTACCTCAGCAGCTTTGCCCTGAAAAATTGCCAGGGCAGCAGCCACCAACGGCTCAGTACACGACAAAAACTGGAAATACTGACCGAACCCCTGGATACCACTTACCAGCGCATCAATGCCCACGACACTGAATGGGTAAAACCTGAGTACCTGCTTCGAGATGATATGGAAGATTATCCGGAGCTAAGGAATTTTCTGGTGCAAAAATACCCAAAACAGGCTGCTCATCTCATGCACAAAAATCGCTGGCTGCCGGCAGTCAATGCCAGACAGCCAGAGTCACTGAATAATCAATTCACAAAGCTGAACCGCAGGGCTGACTGGCACTCACCTACCAGCCAGCATTTACAGCAATTGCAGAGTTTTGCCCAACTGAAACACTATCTGAAGTACGATCACTCGCCAGAAAAAGACTATATCCAGACCTGGCTGGTTCAGCGGAACGACCCTGCACTGTTTATGTACACGCTGACCATGGGTATGAAACCCGCAGTCGCCGATTCACCATGTAATCTGCCGGAACATCTGGCTTACCTGTGCCAGTCACCCATTGACGCCATTAACAACGCTCGCTCCCAAACTTATAACGCGCTTTTATCGCTCTATGGCCACTATGATTTTATGATTTTGCCACTTCAGAATCAGACTATAGATCTCTGGCTTTACAGTGCCGTTCACAGTGGAAAAACGTATTGGGTTGAACAGTATCTCAGCTCAGGCGCTAACCCTAATGCATTCATTTCACGTAATCAGTATGCGCAGATGAAACACGCCCTGCCCCAAAACTGGCGGGAACCACTGACCCCTATGCCATCCTGTGGGCTTCTGGCTGACGCACTGCGCTTAGAGAAAGACCAGACTGAAGCAACAATATCCCGACTGCTGTTATTGTACGGAGCCAGTGTTGACCCCATCATTCCCCATGGCTGTTCATTAGTTAAAACCGATCTGCAAATCCCGCCTCTCGGCTGGGCAGGGCGTATGAAGGATCAGAAGGTGACTGAGCTGCTGAACTATTTTGACCCGGCAGAGGTCTCTCGTCGAGCCTGGAAAAACAAGCCCGTTAGCGAATGGTACACAAGCCAGCAGACTGTCACCAATGTTCTCGGGCTAACCCCGGAACAGTATTCCCTGAGTTTGGATAATGAGATACAAACACCACTCTGTACTTGTCTGGGGCTGCATAAGACAACGAAAGAAAACACATCATTTGCCCCTTACTGTCAGCTACAGGTAAACGCTCTGCCAGACGAGGTTAAACTGTCGATCTGCAGCCCCGACCTGTTTCAGTAACATCCGTCAGCACTTGTACCTGGCAACCGGGTCAGTCATTAATAACAAAAAAAAAGGCAGCTGATTCAGCTGCCCTCAAACACATATTACACATTGCCGTGGAAGCTTATCTTACTTCCAGAATCTGCTCCTCAATTTTTTGTTTCCAGATTTGAGGACCAGTGGTGTGAACCGAGTCTCCGGTGTGATCAACCGCCACAGTGACCGGCATATCTTTCACTTCAAACTCGTAGATCGCTTCCATACCCAGTTCAGGGAATGCCAGAACTTCGGCTTTTTTCACAGCCTGGGAAACCAGGTAAGCAGCACCGCCCACAGCAATCAGGTAAACAGACTCGTTGTCTCTGATGGCTTCAATCGTTGCAGCACCACGTTCTGCTTTACCAATAGTACCGGCCAGACCACCTTTTTCCAGCAAGGTGCGGGTAAATTTGTCCATTCGTGTAGACGTGGTCGGGCCTGCAGGGCCAACCACTTCATCACGAACCGGGTCAACCGGACCCACGTAGTAAATAAAGCGGCCGTTCAGGTCAACCGGCAGTTCTTCCCCACGTTCCATCATCTCAATCATGCGCTTGTGTGCAGCATCGCGACCAGTGAGGATTTTACCCGACAGCAGAATCGTATCGCCCGGCTTCCAGCTCTTGATGTCGTCTTTGGTAATATTGTCAATATCCACCTTCAGCACACCTTCGCTCATATCCAGCTCCACTTCCGGATACTCATCCAGGCTTGGTGGCGTCTGCAATACCGGACCATTACCGTCCAGAGTAAAGTGCGCGTGGCGGGTTGCCGCGCAGTTTGGAATCATCGCTACCGGCAAGGACGCGGCATGAGTCGGGTAGTCTTTAATCTTGATATCCAGAACCGTAGTCAGGCCACCCAGCCCCTGAGCGCCAATACCCAGATTGTTAACAGCATCCATGATTTCCAGACGCAGTTCTTCAACCCGGTTTTGCGGGCCCCGTTCACGCAGTTCGTGAATATCCACCGGATCCATCAGGGACTCTTTGGCCATGACCATGGCTTTCTCAGCAGTACCACCAATGCCGATACCCAGCATACCAGGAGGACACCAGCCCGCCCCCATGGTTGGAACCGTCTTCTTGATCCATTCAACAATATCGTCAGAAGGATTCAGCATAGCCAGCTTGGACTTGTTCTCAGAGCCACCACCTTTGGCAGCCACCTGAACGTCCACTTTGTCGCCGGGTACCAGATCAATATGAATAACTGCCGGAGTGTTATCTTTGGTGTTTTTACGGGCTCCGGCAGGGTCTTCCAGCACAGAGGCGCGCAGAACATTGTCTGGATGAGTGTAAGCCCGGCGAACGCCTTCGTTTACCAGATCGTCCAGAGGCTTGTCGGTATCAAAACGAACGTTCATACCTACTTTCAGGAATATGGTCACGATACCGGTATCCTGACAGATGGGACGCTTACCCATAGCACACATTCTGGAATTAATCAGAATCTGCGCCATGGCGTCTTTCGCCGCTTTGGAAGATTCCTTCTTCCATGCTTCATGCACGGCCTGAACAAAATCAATCGGATGATAATAGGAGATAAATTGCAGGGCATCAGCAACGCTCTCAATCAAATCTTCTTCGCGAATAACAGTCATTAAAGCTCCCCAGCTCCTATGATCGTCCTCTTGATGCTTCGGCAAAACATCAAGCAACTCTTAAGAAACAGTAATCTCTCCAAAAAAATTACGGCTATCACCTTAAAAAAGGCAAAAAAGCACCGTCTGTCGAATCAAAACCGACTAAACAATGTACTAACCGCTAATTTTGAGCGCATAATATCAACAATTTTCCGGCCAAAACATTGACCAATAACAATATATTTTCGACCAACCCTTAATTTATCCGTAAAATAACCTAACTGTGTAGATTTTTTATACGTACGGGCCATATTTTAAACAACATGCCTTTAATTACATTTGCAGGCCACACCTATCAAGCCAGTTCACAGAGGCCGTTACTGGAAACATTGCTGTCACACAGACTGCCTGTCCCCCATTCATGCCGGTCAGGCTACTGTCATTCCTGTCTGATGAAGGTCGAAAAGGGAAATGTTCCAGCCTGCAGCCAGCAATCACTGAGCATCGATAAAATCCAGCAAGGTTACTTTCTGGCCTGCCTGTGCAGGCCCGAACAGGATATGGAAATATCTCTGGCAAGAAGAGATATAGTTCCCGGCATTATCACTGGTAAAACCAGACTGACTTCCACGCTTGTTGCCCTGGATATTGCACCGCGACACCCTGTTAACTATGAGCCGGGGCAACTGATTACGCTGTGGACGACGGATTCCCCACCTTCAGCCAGTCAGCTTTCAGTCCGTTCAAACAACAGCAAAGAACTGGCGCGTCCCTGTTATCTTGCCTCGCTGGCAGAAGAGGACAAACAGTTAACCGTCCACATCCAGCGCAGAGTCAATGGTCAGTTCAGCCAGTGGGCTCATGATTGTACACAAATTGGTCAAAAAATCAGTATCAGTGATGTACGGGGAACAAAAATTCATCAAAATTTGTCATCAAACAACCTGATTGTCGTACAGGACGGCTGCCTTGCTCCCATTCTGCCCCTGTTGCGCAGACTCTACGCTTCGTCTGCAACCACCACAAAGACTGTACATCTGATCCTTCAGGTAGACCATGAAGACAATCTTTATGGTATGACACTGATGAGCAGACTTGCGCAGCAACAGCCTGACTTTACTGTCCGGATTTGTTGTGGTTTACAGGGAAAGAAACAGCTTGAGACAATACTGGCTGAAACAATACTGGCTGAGACAATACTGGAAAAATCCGGGTCATCCTCAGAATTATCCGACAGCCGCTTGATAATTTCCGGCTATCAGGATTTCATAAAACAATACACACAACAGGTTCAGATGGACATTCTGCTTCTGCCTTATTCCTGATAACCTGTTTTTACTCCGCATAGGACATGAAGTATGAGCATGCTCGAACACATTCAAGACAAGCTATCGTCGTCTTTATCGCTGGAACATATTGAAGTGATTAACGAGAGTCATCTGCACAACACGCCACCGGGCTCGGAGTCCCATTTCAAAGCCATTCTGGTCAGCAGTGAGTTCTGCCAGAAAATGCCGGTCAAACGACACCAGATGGTTTACTGCCTGCTAACCGACGAAATGCAGAACAGCATTCATGCCCTGGCTTTGCACACTTACACACCAGAAGAATGGATGTCACGCCAGCAGCAGGCACCAGACACACCGGATTGTCGTGGAGGCAGCAAGCACTGAAGTGGCTCACCAGGAGAAAGGAGCAGTCAAATGTGCGGTGGTGTGCAGTTTGATTATGAAGGTCAGACGGTAAAAACCTTCTTTCCCAATCCAAAGGCAAGATTACCTGTTCTGACCCGACAGGGGCAAAGCGTGCTGGTTCCCTGGGGCAGACGTGAAGACCAGTCCGGTCGTTCACCTCAGGGTGGCTGGGCAAGGCTGGAATCCATTCAGCAGGGAGCCTGGAACCGATTCAGCCCACGCCCGGTAAAAATCGTGGTTGATGCCTTTATGGAAAAAGACACCGAAGGCAAAAGCCACTGGTTTATGCTGGAACCAGACCAGTTTATTCAAGGGCTGATTGCAACAGACGGTTCTTTGACCCGCCTTTATGTGGTGACAGAAGAAAGCGAACAGAGTTGCCATAAAAAACGCCGCTGGCCCAGAGTGATTAAAAGCAGCAACGGCGCGCTGAAGGGGAAAGTCAGACATCCTCACTCTTTATTCTGACGACTGACCGACGTATGCAAACCACACTCCCTGTGTCCCATTACTTTGGTGGGGTCGTAGTAGTCTTCTTCAATGGGCAGGTCATGCTCAACCAGATACTCCTCAACATCCAGTTCTGTCCAGTTCAATAATGGGGCAATCCTCAGGTAACCGTCCCGGGTTTCCGACGCCACCTCCAGTTCCTGCCGAAAAGCCGTCTGATCTTTACGAATGGCTGTCAGCCAGACATCCGGGGCTTCAGACGCCATGGCCCTGGCAAAAGGCTCCAGCTTAACCTGACGGGTAAACTCATCGTGTTCGGGGGTATCGACTTCCGGAACCCCTCCCATCACAGCACTGCGATAAGCACGACTGTATTCAGGGTGATAAATGCGGATATTCAGACCCAGTCGATCAATCAGCTGTCTGGCAAAACGATAGGTGGCCCCGGTAGCATAACCCGAATCAATCCATACCACCGGTATCTCAGGTTTTACCTGAGTCACCATGTGCAGAATAGCGGCTTCATGTGGACCAAAGTTGGTGGTCAGCACGGGCGCTCTGGCATCAGCCAGTGCCGAGGCAATGATCTCCTGAGGTGATAGCGCAGTCAGGTCTCTGTTGATCGCATCCAGATTCATTCTTATTCCTGTTCTAATTTGGTCAATGCGTAATAAGTAATGAGAGACTATAGGAAAAGTAATCAGGACAGAATCATCTAAGGAAGGATGGCAAGATTGATTTTGACCATGCTTATAACCAGCAGGCTACTATCCGACGGGATAATCATGGGGGAACTGCATTGCAGCCCCCCCTATGATGTCGATTGGTATTAGTTACCGCCTTTCCGAAGGCTGCCGAACCGGTTCGATTGCTGATTTCCATGCCTGAACAAAGGCCATCAGGCATCCTGTCAGAAGGATAAGTAATAAAAATTTAACTTCCCCAAAAGATACCGGACGATCAGTCATCCACAACTTCCACTCTTCCGGCAACAGTGACTCAGCACCAGAAGCCGCTATATGGAACAGTAGAAAGCCAACCACCGTCGCCAGAAAAATAATCAACACTGGCTCGAGAAGCCCGACAGCAATAACCTGATACGAGCGGGCTCCCAGCATTCTGAGGGTATCTATCTCACTGCGACGTTCAGACAGATTACTGCTGACACTGAAAAACACAGTAATTAATGCCATCACAGCCGTCAGCATAACAATACTAATCATCAGACTGCCAAAGCGGTTACTAATTCGCTGGATAAAGGCCAGTTCCTGATCTGGTATCACTATTTCCAGCGGCTCTGAAAACTGTTGTCCGATCTCACTCTGCAAAGGCAGCAAAGCCTGACGGTTATGCAGCCGCACCAGAATAAGGTTAATGTCGTCTGCTTTGTCCGGGTCATTATTAAAGCGTCCCCGGATTGAAGCCAGGTCATTCAGAGAGGCAATAAAGCTGTTGTCCAGTACGGTGCCAGTAGAAGACAATATTCCTGTAATCGTAAACAGTTCCTGATATTCGTCCTCTATGGTCGGTTCTGCGCCCTTGGCGATGGTAATCATTTCTCCAATGTTATATCCGGTCTGCTGTGCCACCTCATACCCCAATACAACACTGGCTGGCTGAGTAAAACCACTGCCTGATGCAAAAGTCAGTGGACCAGCCGGATCAAATGAATCAAACAGGGCGTTGGTGGTACCCGTCACGGAAAACCCTCTATGGCTTTCCATCATACTGAGCGGTATCGAAGCAGCGACTTCCGGATGCTCCCGGAGATTGTCATACACATTAAAATTGATAGCCGGTGGCGTGTTACCTATTCTGAATAATCCGTACATTGCAAGGTGTACAGGCTGGGAAGGCGCACCAACAATAAGGTCTGACTGCCCTGTTACCCGCTCCAGAGTGTTAAAAACACTGTTTTTAACATGCACCAGCATCAGTAACAGAGCAAGACTCAAGGCCAGTCCGGCCATGGATACCAGTGCTTTAACCTTACGGCGACCGAGACTTTTTTTAACCAGTTGCAGAATTACCATAATGGATTAGTCTCCGCACTTATGTTGATGTCCTTCATATTCAGTCGCCGGTCAAAAAGAGGGTCCATCTCTTTATTGTGGCTGATGCAGATCAGGGTGGCGTTGGTCTCTCTGGCATGGTTGATCATCAGCTCATAAACCAGACGCTGACTGTAACTGCCCATAGCTGACGCTGGTTCGTCAGCCAGTATCAGGCTGGGGTTGCCAATCAGGGCGCGCGCAACCGCAATGCGTTGCCGCAGGCCCTTGCTGAGCTGAGACGTTTTATGGCGCAGACGTGCCGGGTCTTCTACTTTAAGCTTGGCCATGAGTTGATAAGCTTCGTACTCTCGGGTCATTTCGCCACTGTCGACAATTTTCTGCTTGCGGGAAGAAAAACCGCAGGGCAACAGAATATTTTCAAGGGCGGTTAAATAGGGCATAAGATTCGAGTTTTGAAAGACATAACCAATATGGTCACCACGAAAATGGTCTTTTGCACGATCACTCATTGTATTCAGATCATGACCAAGAACCTGAAGCTCTCCCGAATCCGGCCTCAATAAACCAGACAATAACCTGAATAATGTTGTTTTCCCCGAACCGTTTTCTCCAAACAGAAGAATGATTTCTCCACTGTGGATTTCCAGAGAAGGTATATCAATACTGTTGTAGCCATGAAAGGCCAGTTTCAGGTCTTTTATATTGACAGCCAGGTTGTCGCTTACTGGTTTTTTCAAGATGGTCGCTCCCTGCCTGATCAACTACCGGGTTTTATCGCAATGTTGCCATCGCCCGGTATTATCAAAGATTGCTTGTTTTGCCAGTTATCTGTGGTCAGCCAGATATTCAACTGCTTTAAACCCGGCAAAGTATTGAGAACATTGGGACGAATAGAATACAGGGACTGAGGGTTCAAACAGTTGAAATCATAAAAACCCTGAATGTCACCCCGTATCTCTTCAGTGGCTTCGTGTTCGCTATGAAATACCCTATGGCTGCTCAGGGTACACGCGGCATCTGCGTCAGGGAGCCAGAGATCCGAAGCTTCAGTTAATAAGCTAACAATATCTTTATGTTCATGATTTGAGACCAGCAGAGGAGACGCAGAGGCTGGAATGGTCAGATACAGTGTCAGGTTGCTCTCTTTTAATGTAATGTCCAGTAACATCTGGGCTGGCTCTACAGCACGATGAATAACCGGCCCGGCATAAACGGTCAGACTCAATAGCAAGGTCGCGATGAATACGGCAGATTTTTTATACCATACGTTTTTCATAGCTATTGCTTCCTGCTCTGCAGATAAGATCTTGCCGAATCGACCAGCCCTGATTTTTTAAGGTAGTTCCTGCCAATCAACAGCTGCTGGGGAAAATTGCCGCGATTGATTAATGACGTTTCCAGTAAATGACGGGTAGATCCGATACTGATGGTATTTCGAACAACAGCCCGTTCCTTTGGAGAACCCGAGTGGGTAATGACTCGCGCAACCCTGCTGACAGGCTGGTGCATGGACACGGTTTTTCCACTCGGCTTATGATAAAAATCGTAATAAACCCAGCGACGCCCCTTGCGGTTGACATACATTTTTATATTGCGGGCATCAAGGGAAGTGGTGGTCGCTCCGGTATCAATTAATGTTGAGATTTTAAGCTGTTGAATATTTTCCAGCGTGGCGGTTTCGTAAAGGCCGAAAATCACCTTGTCGCCAGGACAGTCGCAAGCTTCTGCTGCTCTGGGGGCAGACAGCTGCAAACTGACAACAAGAACAGACAGCAGCATGAAATAAATGGGCTTGCTCACAAAAGAATCATCCGGAACCTACTGTGTATTAGCTTTATCGGATTCAGTCCGTAAAGTTAAAGTCCCGGGCAATGACAAAAGCGCCACTCAGCAGCAGGGGGTTAACTGGAGAACAACGCTTAGTTATGGCTTTCGAATAGTTATAGTTTTCGAATAATATTCAGGCCATGCCGGACAGGCAGTAACACATTCTCCACATCCCTGCGCTCACAAATATGCTGGTTCAGGTCTGCAATGGCCTGCGCCCGTTCATCCTGAGGAGCCAGAACCTTTCCTTTCCAGAGAGCGTCATCAATAATAATCAGCCCCCCCTGACGCACCATGGGTAGCGTCATTTCAAGATAGTCCTGATACTTTTTCTTGTCGGCATCAATGAACACCATATCCAGCTCCCCCTCAATGGCGGGAATCGTCTCCAGTGCCATGCCAAACAAAACGTTCAGTTTGTGCGATAAGCCCGCCTGCTCAAAAAACTCCTCAGCAATAGCAATGGCTCTCGGGTTACTTTCGCAGCACATGATTTCGCCGTCCTCAGGCAGTGCTTCGGCAATCGATAACGCGGCATAACCGGTGAACATGCCAATTTCCAAAACCCGCCGGGCGTTACTGATCACTGCCAGCATTTTCAGTGTCTGGCCGACCAGTCGACCGGACATATTATCCGGGTAGCGGGTCCGGTCACGGGTGGCCTGCGCCAGAGCCTGCAATACAGCTGACTCCTGCCCGGTCATTTCATGACAGTACTGTTCCAGCTCTGGAGTGACGATATCCGTCATTGGTCTACCTTAATTCTCAAACATTCAAACCGCGCTGAATTTTATAGCAATTTCTGAAGCTTGCAATTTGCAACTTCAACACCATTGACGTTTACCTGACCGCGTTTTATGTTCTGGCTGAACCGATTTCAGGGAATACAAGAATGCCAGCAAAACCAGTTATTGAAATTCAGTATTGCAGCCAGTGCCAGTGGCTGCTTCGTTCAGCCTGGTTGGCTCAGGAACTGCTGAGTACCTTTGCTACGGATCTGCAGGAAGTCCGTTTGCAACCCGGCACCGGCGGGGTGTTTAAGATCAGGCTGAATAATGAGGAAATATGGGAAAGGAAAAAAGACGGCGGTTTTCCACAACCTAAACAGATCAAACAGAAGGTGCGGGACCTGATTGACCCAGACAGGGACCTGGGTCATAACGATCGTTGAAAATACGTTTGAGCTGTAGGTTCGGGTGACTCCAAACCTACACGGTATATTTCGTTGTGCTGCTCCCCTTAAGGGTCATACCCAGTCAGATGCTGGCTTCTTGCGCAGTTTCACCATGGGCAGGAACAGGCCTAACAGAATACCAATCAGGATGGTGCCACCACCATACAGATACCAGCGAATACTGTTGTTTCTGACGAGCTGGGCATTTTCAGCCTCAACCACTTCAACCCGGTTTTTGTAACGCAGGTTTTCTTCCATCAGCTGCTTGTTACGACGGTCAAGCGCCAAAGGTTCAGCAGTCGCTTCCCGCAAACTCACCAGCTCGGTGGTTTTCTCATCCAGCATGGCCGACGTATTTTTCAGGTTGTCTCTGGCAGACTGCAACTCAGTTTCCTGTTGTTGCAGCTCAGCCTGAAGTTGTTTCAACTGTGCCGACAGCTGCTGGCTTTTCTTCTGCTCTTTTGGCAACCGGTCACGGGCTGGCTGCGAATCCATAAGGTACTGGGTTCGAATAAAACCTTCGGTACCATTGGACATCCGAACCTTGGTAAAACCCTCTCCGGCATTGTCTTCCAGTACCGTCATCCGGGCACCGGTTTTTAAACCCTGATGCAGAATCCGGTACTTATTTCCCGGCCCTGCCCGCAGGGGAACATAGACGACATCGGTAACATACTTATCAGCTGCCTGCACCTGTGCAGCAGTGCCCGAGAGCCATACTGCAGCCAGTGCAAACATCATGGTTTTTACAATCAGCTTCATGCGCTTAATACAATTATCTGCGTACTGCCTCAGGGCAGTACTTTCTTAAACGGTTTTACCACCACTTTCCGGTAGACACCTGCTTCCATATAGGGGTCGGCATCTGCCCAGGCCCGGGCGGCTGTAAGAGAATCAAATTCAGCAACCACCAGGCTGCCGGTAAATCCGGCTTCACCGGGATCATTGCTGTCAATGGCTGGCAGAGGCCCTGCCAGCACCAGACGTCCCTGTTCTTTTAACTGTTCCAGACGTGCCAGATGGGCAGGCCGCACCTCTTTGCGTAAAGGCAGGCTGTTATCAACATCTTCACTGATTACTGCATACAGCATTTATTTTTCCTCTGAGCTTTTTTTAACACCGTTTTCCATTCCGCTATCCGTTTCACTGGCATCGGTATTAATGTATTTAGACAAAAATACAAACTGCAGAATGACAAAACCAAAAGTAAGAATCAAACTGCCAAAGACCTTAAAGTCCACCCAGATGTCATGGAACGTGAAGGCAACAAACAGGTTCGCTGCGCCAAGCAGGGTAAAGAATACGACCCAGCTCATATTCAGCCGTGTCCAGATGGCTTCAGGCAGAGTCATCACATGACCCATCATACGCTGAACCAGCGTCTTGCTACCGATAAACTGACTGCCCAGAAATGCGACGGCAAAGATCCAGTTAACGATGGGGGCTTTCCACTTCAGAAACATTTCATCATGAAAAACCAGTGTCATGCCACCAAAAAGAATAACGGCACCCAGAGTAATCATCTGGCTTTTTTCAAGGTGACGGTACTTGAGGTACATTCCGCCATAGACAATGACAGAAGCAACCATCAAGGCAAGTGTTGCACTGAATGGTCCACCCAGTTCAAAGCTCTGCCCTGCAAACTCCATTGCACGCGGGTCCATTTTATAGATTGTAAAAAAGACAATCAGAGGAATAAAATCAATCAATTGTTTCATATTTAAGCAGTCAGATTACCGTTCTGGTGATAAAACCATATAAGGAGATGGCTGTTTTTACCATTCTGGCAGAACCTGTATTACACAACACTGACGAAAAAATCAGCCGTTGAAAGGTATGATCAGGTTCCTTAGGTAGCCAGAACATACAGAAAGTGTAATCAGACTCGGGAGATTTTTGAATAACGATGAGTATTAATGCGGACCTTCACTGTCATACCACCGCTTCAGACGGAACCCTCGGTCCGCTTGAGCTATACCGCCGGGCGGCAGACCAGGGCGTCGAACTGCTCGCCATTACCGACCATGACTCTGTGGCAGCCCATCATTTTTTGCGGCAGTACCCTCTGGATGGCCCACGCCTGATTTCCGGTATCGAGCTGTCCACCACCTGGTCCGGTGTCGAAATTCATATTGTCGGACTGAACTTTCCTCTGGATCATCCAGATCTTGACCGCATTATCGAGAATCAGGACCACGCCCGTCGGCAGCGATCACTGCACATTGCGAAAAAGCTGGTCAAACTGTTGCAACTAACCATCACGGAAGATCAACTGTTTTCCGAGGTGGTTGATATCGCACTATCGCGTCAGAGAAGCACCAGCGACGGCTTCACCCTGACAAAAGAAACCGTCCAGACCGGTCGCCCGCATTTCGCACAATGGCTGGTCAACAAAGGTTACGTTAAAGACGCTAATGCGGCTTTCGATCACTATCTGAATGACAAAAAACTCGGCAACCTGCGCCAGTTCTGGCCACCCATGAGTCAGGCTGTGGCCTGGCTGCGTGCGCTGGGTGGCAAAGCGGTGCTGGCTCATCCGGGGAAATACAAAATGACCCGAACCAAACTCCGGGCGCTGGTCAAAGACTTCAAACTGGCGGGTGGTCATGCACTGGAAGTAATAGGTGGCGTCAATGTGCCGGGGCAAACCGAACAGTTTGTCGAGTTGTGCCAGGCTTTTGAATTGCAGGGCTCCAGAGGCAGCGACTTTCATTCACCGGATTATCGCTGGGTCGAGCTGGGCAGACTGCGCCCTGTTCCCGGGCAAATAACAAGTGTCTGGGATGACTGGCAATAACAGACAAAAAATAGCAAAACTGCATTTTCTGGTCTTTACTGGCTGGCCTGACTTTTGAATGAAGGACAGCCTATTATGAAAATAACAATGATGATAGGAGCTTTTTTGTTGCTTGGAGCCATAACAACTGGCTCTCAGGCAAACCCAGCCTCTCAAACAACTCCGCTCTCTACAGAGACATCCCCTTCAACTGACTTCAGCCTGGAGGAAAAAGGCAAATTTAATTTTAGTAATAACACCAACCAAACAACTCCCTCCACCACACAGACATCCTCCTCAGCCGACTTCATTCTGGAGAAAAAAGGCCAAATTAACTTTAGCAGTGACATCGACCTGCCCCCTTACAACCACGTTAGAGCGATGACATTTTCCCCGGATGGCCGATATATCAACACCGGGGTTCGGTTTGCAATAGAAGAAAGCAACAAAGCGGTAAGAGATGGAGAGGAACTGCACGACATTCAGTACGGTGGCGAGTACATCACCTACGATATCAGCCAGATCAACCAGCCTGTCGAAGTTGAGAAAACAGCCGTCTTTAATTACGACAACAGCTTTACACCCGATGGGCGGCACCTGGTAAGAATTGACGTCAATGGTCAGATTGTTATTGAAAACGTAGAAGACATGAAGCATCCGGCTTATGTCATGTCACTGCCATGGCAAGATGCTACAGATAATGAAATTCGACAAGCCAGCTGCGTTGAAGTCAGCAACAGCGGAACCTTCATGGTTGCAGGAGGAAGGGACGGATTAATCAAGATTTATAATATCACCGACCCAAAAAACCCAACAGAACAGTCAACTATAGAAACAGACCACACACTAACCGATGTCGCCATCAGCCCTGATGAGAAGTGGGTGGCTTTTACCGGCAATGGTTTCAGCCTTATGGTCTATGATCTGGCTGACCTGAGCAACCCCAGGCTTCTGGCTACTGAAAAGACGCCGGGAGATAAACCTGGCCTCAGGTCTGTTGGTGTGACTATCGCCCCTGACTCAAAATGGCTTGCCGTGGCGGGTTATACATTGCATCATTCGCTCCTACTCTATGATATGGAGCACCCGGAAAAGCCAGCCCTGATACCCGTTCCGGAAGAAGTTAAAGGACCAGTGTCTTTTGTTGATATTAGTCGTGACGGGAAGCTGATGGCCATGGGAACCCTTGGTGAAGGCGCTGGAGTCACTATTTATAATGTCGCTGACCCGAAAAAAGCAGAGGAAGTTGATTTTATAGCTGCAATAACAAATTCTTACGGCGGTGCATTCAGCCCTGTGAAAGATCAGCTGGCTCTTGATTTGGGTGATCAGAAGATCGGGTTATTTACCTACAGTTATAACCCTGCGAGTCCTGCCGCAGTGAAACCGAGGCCGAGGCCGAATTACATTAAGCCTTATCCTCAAAATCCAACTGAAGACCCTGAATCTATAAAAGCTCTTAAGATTATGATAATTGTACCGACTGTTGCCGCTGTTACCATACTTGTCACATTTATCGGTCTAAAACTTCATGACCGCGAGGAAAAACGTCAACTCAAAAAAGCTGTTCCTATCTAAACGGCAACCATTCAGACAGAAAGTGGAAACAGGGATATTCCTGTCTTCTGCTTCCCTGTTTTGCCCTTACTATTAACTGGGCAGGCTGCGCTCTGTTCCCGGGCAAATAATAAGTGTCTGGGATGACTGGCAATAACAGACAAAAAATAGCAAAACTGCATTTTCTGGTCTTTACTGGCTGGCCTGACTTTTGAATGCAGGACAGCCTATTATGAAAGTAGCAATAATGATGGGAGCTTTTTTGTTGCTTGGAGCGATAACAACTGGCTCTCAGGCAAAACCAGCCTCTCAAATAATTCCGCTCCCTACAGAGACCCCACCTTCAACCGGCTTCCTTCTGACGAAAAAAGGCAAAATTGACTCTAGCAGTGGCATCGACCTGCCATCTTATAACCACGTTAGAGCGATGATATTTTCCCCGGATGGCCGGTATATCAACACCGGGATTCGGTTTACAACAAAAGAAAGCGACAAAGTGGTAAGAGATGGAGGGAAACTGCACGACATTCAGTACGGTGGCGAGTACATCACCTACGATATCAGCCAGATCAACCAGCCTGTCAAAGTTGAGAAAAGAGCCGTCTTTAATTACGACAATAGCTTCACACCCGATGGGCGGCACCTGGTAAGAGTTGACGTCAATGGTCAGATTGTTATTGAAAACGTAGAAGACATGAAGCACCCGGCTTATGTCATGTCACTGCCATGGCAAGATGCTACAGATAATAAAATTCGACAAGCCAGCTGCGTTGAAGTCAGCAACAGCGGAACCTTCATGGTCGCAGGAGGAAGGGACGGATTAATCAAGATTTATAATATCACCGACCCAAAAAACCCAACAGAACAGTCAACTATAGAAACAGACCACACACTAACCGATGTCGCCATCAGCCCTGATGAGAAGTGGGTGGCTTTTACCGGCAATGGTTTCAGCCTTATGGTCTATGATCTGGCTGACCTGAGCAACCCCAGGCTTCTGGCTACTGAAAAGACGCCGGGAGATAAACCTGGCCTCAGGTCTGTTGGTGTGACTATCGCCCCTGACTCAAAATGGCTTGCCGTGGCGGGTTATACATTGCATCATTCGCTCCTACTCTATGATATGGAGCACCCGGAAAAGCCAGCCCTGATACCCGTTCCGGAAGAAGTTAAAGGACCAGTGTCTTTTGTTGATATTAGTCGTGACGGGAAGCTGATGGCGATGGGAACCCTTGGTGAAGACTCTGGAGTCACTATTTATAATGTCGCTGACCCAAAAAAAGCAGAACAAGCTAATTTCATAGCTTCAAACACAAGATCCTGCAGTGGTGCATTCAACCCCGGGAAAAATGAACTCACTCTTGATCTGGGAAATAAAGAAATCGAGTTATTCACCTACCGTTACGATCCTTCGAGTCCTGGCACAGCGAAGCCGGTTGAACCTGATCTTCAAAAAGTACTTAAAAATGTTTCTTATGAAATAGCTAAATCCGCTGCTGCGCTTGCCGCCACTTTGGGTTTTGTCTTTAGTGTGAGTTTTGTCATAATGTGCATTGTAATATGCCATCTCGATACATATAAAAACAAAAGTATTTGATCCAAGCTGTAACCGTTCAAAGTACGGCATTAATCACCACCTGAAAGCGGTCGTTCAAAACAGTCCTTTTTTGTAGGCAAAAAGTGGAAACAGGGATATTCTTGCTTTTGCTTCCCTGACTTGATCTTACCGATAAGTACCAAACCGCTTTATGATTCGAATTGCCAAGTACATTGCAGGCTCCGGACTATGCTCCAGACGAGCCGCCTGTCGCCTGATTGAATCGGGGCATGTCCAGTTAAACGACAGAGTAGCCATACACACAGACCGGGTCAGCAATGACGATACCATTGTCGTCAATGGACAAACCATTGTGCCACCAGCAGCGTATAACTATTACATGTACAACAAACCTGTTGGCATTGACTGTGTATGCAACCCTCAGGATGCTGACAGTATTGTTCACCAGATCAACACACCGGTTCGGGTATTTCCGGTTGGACGACTGGATAAAGACTCCCATGGACTGATGTTACTGACCAACGATGGCGAGCTTTGCCAGCGGCTGCTGCACCCGGACTATTACCATGAAAAAGAGTACCGGGTTACCGTCGATAAGCCACTGACCGGTCAGTTTCTGAAAACCATGTCCCTTGGAGTCTCCTACGGCAATGTGACCACACTGCCCTGTCAGGTTAAACGACAGTCGGACAATATATTCCTGATTACCCTGACCCAGGGCATGAACCGACAAATTCGTCGTATGTGCAAGGCATTGGGCTATCGGGTGATTAAACTGCAACGGCTGCGCATAAAGTCCCTGCGACTGGGCGACCTGCCGTTGAATCAGCTTCAGCCACTTCCCAATGATCAGGTTCTGGAGCTTAAACAGCCCTGAGCGAGGATAAACAGCCCTGAGCGAGGATAAACAGCCCTGAACGAGGATAAACAGCCATGAGCGCAAATAGAAAGCAGCTTGATACAAACCGTTGATCTCCCCCAACGCAATGGTATGATGCCCAACCTTATCTTCACCTGAGCGGAAACTTGCCGACAGCTGCTTTATCTGCCCGTCAGAAAAGTTTGAGGCGCAAGGGACCATGATTTGGATAACCATGAGTCAATTTTTTCAGATTCACCCTGACAACCCGCAACCAAGGCTGGTGCGTCAGGCGGTTGAGATCATGCGTAACGGCGGTGTGATTGCGTACCCCACCGATTCGGCTTATGCCCTGGGCTGTCTGATTGGCGAAAAGAAAGCCGTTGACCGGATTCGCAGCATTCGTCATCTGGACGATAAACATAACTTCACGCTGGTCTGCCGTGACCTGTCGGAACTGGCTATTTATGCCCAGGTCAACAACAGTCAGTACCGTCTGATTAAAAGTGCTACGCCCGGGCCTTACACCTTTATTCTCAAAGGTACCCGGGAAGTACCCAGACGCCTGATGCACCCCAAACGACGAACCATCGGAATACGAGTACCAGAATGCGCCATTGTTAACGCCCTGCTGGCTGAACTGGATGCGCCCATCATGAGTACCACCTTGCAGCTGCCTGCTGATGAACAACCCATGACCGATGCTTACGACATACGTCAAATACTGGAAAGTCAGCTGGATCTGGTGATTGATGGCGGCTACCGTGACGGAGATCCTACTACGGTTGTCAGTCTGCTGAATGAAACCCCTGAAATCCTGCGGGAAGGCAAGGGTGATATTCGTCTATTTTCTGCATAACCTTTACTGGCACACTCCATTGCAACAAAAGTACTTTTCCCTTTCTCTAAACTATCGTAATCTGACGGATCAGGAATTCCACAGGAGAGACTCTTGAGCGCAGTAGATTCCCAGTCGCGCATATTATCAGGGATGCGCCCCACCGGCCGACTGCATCTGGGCCATTACCACGGCGTACTGAAAAACTGGCTAACCCTTCAGCATGAATATGAATGCTTCTTTTTTGTAGCCGACTGGCACGCACTGACCACCCATTACGAAAATCCGACACTGATTGAAGAAAATGTCTGGGAAATGGTCATCGACTGGCTGGCAGCCGGTGTCAACCCCGGATCAGCAAACCTGTTTATTCAGTCCCGTGTACCTGAACACGCAGAACTGAACCTGTTACTGTCGATGATCACCCCCCTGTCCTGGCTGGAGCGTGTACCCAGCTATAAGGATCAGCAGGAGAAACTGCGCGAACGAGATCTCTCTACCCACGGTTTTCTCGGCTACCCTCTGCTGCAAAGCGCTGATATCCTGCTCTATCGTGCCGGGCTTGTGCCGGTAGGCGCGGATCAGGAAGCTCATATTGAAATCACCCGTGAAATCGCCAGACGGTTCAACCATCTCTATGGCCGGGAACCCGGGTTTGAAGATAACGCAGAAGCCGCCATTCGTAAAATGGGCAAAAAGGCCGGCACACTGTATCGCAACCTGCGCCGGGCCTATCTGGAAAAAGGCGATGATGAAGCACTGAAAACCGCCAGAGCCCTGCTGAAAGAACAGTCCAACATCACCCTGGGTGACCAGGAACGACTGTTTGGTTATCTGGAAGGCACCGGCAAGGTCATTCTGCCGGAGCCACAGGCATTGCTGGCACCACAAGCCAAAATGCCGGGACTGGACGGGCAGAAAATGTCCAGCTCCTACGGCAATACCATCACCCTGCGTGAAGACCCGGATGATATTGCCAGTAAAATCCGCAAGATGCCCACCGACCCTGCACGCCAGCGTCGCAACGATCCGGGCGAACCGGAAAAATGTCCGGTGTGGCAGCTGCACAAGGTTTATTCTGACGAAGCACGACAGGATTGGGTTCAGGAAGGTTGTCGAAACGCTGGCATCGGCTGCCTTGACTGCAAAAAACCGGTGATCGACGCCTGTCAGGCAGAACTGGAGCCGATCCGCATGGAAGCCATGGAACTTGAACGCAATCAGGATGTCGTAAAAAACATCATTGCAGAAGGTTGCGAACAGGCCCGGGACGAAGCACAGGACACCCTGCGTGATGTGCGCGAAGCCATTGGCCTTGATTATCGCTGATGACAACAAAAACACTGATGGTTGATTCCTGACCAGCAATGTAAGACATTATTAATAACCCTGATCTTGGCAGTACCCTTTCCATCAATGGTGGAAAGGGTATTTTCAATGAGAGGAGCCCGAAAAGGTGATAGCCCGATGACCACGACGGAAGCCGTGGCCGACAATCAGCCAGACGATTCAGCGCCGGACGATTCAGCGTCGGACGAGCAACAACCGGCGCAGACTGATGCCTTTGACCTGAATGAAGCATCAGAAGCCGCTCTGGAAAACCGCATTCTGGTGATGGGGCAGCCCATGGCCAAACTGCCTGACGACCTCTATATCCCTCCTGAAGCACTGGAAGTTTTTCTGGATGCCTTTGAAGGGCCGCTTGACCTGTTGTTGTACCTGATCAAACGCAACAACATGGATATTCTCAATATTCAGGTTTACACCATTACCCAGCAGTACATGGAGTACGTTGAACTGATGGAATCTTCACAGTTCGAGCTGGCGGCAGAATATCTGGTGATGGCTGCCACCCTGGCTGAAATCAAATCCAGAATGCTTCTGCCCCGCGTCAGTGAAGATGAGGAAGAAGAGGAAGACCCCAGGGCGGAGCTGATCCGCAGGCTGCAGGAATATGAACGTTTCAAGCAGGCAGCGGAAGACATTGATGAGCTGCCAAGGCTCAACCGTAACATCTATCTCGTCAGCGCCGAGCCACCGAATGTTGAACTGGAGCGTCCACATCCCGATGTGGACCTGAAAGAGGTCATGCTGGCCCTGGGCGAAGTACTGCGCCGGGCGGATATGTACGAGAACCACCAGATTGAGCAGGAAGCCCTGTCGACCCGTGAGCGAATGAGCCAGGTGCTGTCGCAGCTGTCTTCAGACCGCTTTACACCCTTTGTCGCGCTGTTCCGGATGGACGAAGGACGCCTGGGGGTTGTGGTCACCTTTATGGCAGTGATGGAACTGATCAAGGAATCCCTGATCGAACTGATACAAAATGAACCTTACGGCCCTATTCATGTTAAGGCCAGAATTGACTGACAAACAGACCCACTTATGGACATTGAACAACTGCAACGCATTCTGGAAGGCGCGCTGCTGGCCAGCAACAAGCCTCTCACACTGGAACAGATGATGGGACTCTTTTCGAAAGCAAACGTTTCGAAAGAAAACGTTTCAGAAGAGGAAGTACCCGACGCCAATGCGTTTCGCGAAGCGCTGGTCGCCCTGTCTGAAAGCTGTGAAGGACGAGGGTTTGAACTGAAACAGGTCGCTTCCGGCTACCGCTTTCAGGTGCGCGAGGAGCTGGCTCCCTGGGTTGGCCGTTTATGGGAAGAAAAGCCACAGCGTTACACCCGGGCCATGCTGGAAACACTGGCTCTGATTGCCTACCGTCAACCCATTACCCGGGGCGAAATTGAAGAGATTCGCGGGGTCAGCGTCAGCAGTAACATTATCCGCACCCTGCAGGAGCGGGAGTGGATTCGGGTCGTAGGCCATCGCGATGTACCGGGGCGTCCTGCCATGTTTGCCACCACCCGGCAGTTCCTGGACTATTTCAACCTGCAAAATCTTACTGAACTGCCGCCACTGTCTGAAATCCGTGATTTAGAGGCGATGGCAAAGCAGCTGAACGAAACACCGGAACAGGGTTCTCTTGATGTCGAAACCACTGAGGCAACGGACGCCGGTGAAGCCCATGAGGTCATTGAAGTCGAGAAACAGTCTGCCGCAGCCCTGTTTGCCGAACTGGATGAAATGGAAGCCGACCTGCCGGATAATTTTGATGACCTGATCAAAAAGCAGAAAGTTGAAGCCCTGGAACTGGACGAATCCACCGACAACCCCACCAGCACATCCACCAACGAAAGCCCGGAAGATTCTCTATAGAATCTTCTGTCTGCCTTATTTATACTCCCCGCCTTTCGACAATTTTCCCCAAAGAATAAGGTGGCAGCGCCACCTGGTATAGAGCAATGACTACTGAAACAACTCCTCCCCAGGGTGAGAAACTGCAAAAAATCCTGGCGGGCGCTGGCATCGGCTCGCGCCGTGAGATGGAACGCTGGATCAGCGAAGGTCGTGTCTCCGTTAACGGTGAAACGGCCACTCTGGGTGATCGCGCCTCAGCTGAAGACCGCATTTCTGTGGATGGTCGCCCGGTAAAACTCGACAACTACGCCTCCAAAGTTCGTCGCGTAATTGCCTACAACAAACCTGAAGGCGAAATCTGCAGCCGTTCTGATCCGGAAGGTCGCCCGACGGTCTTTGACCGCCTGCCCAAACTGAGTGGCGAACGCTGGATTGCCATTGGCCGTCTTGACCTCAACACCTCTGGCCTGATTCTGTTCACCACCGACGGCGAACTCGCCAGCCGCCTGATGCACCCGTCCCATGAAATTGAGCGTGAATACGCGGTACGTGTGATGGGTAATGTAACCGAGCAAAAGGTTAAAAACCTGTTTGAAGGCGTTGAGCTGGAAGACGGTCCGGCACGCTTCACCGATATCGTTGATTCCGGCGGCGCAGGCATCAACCGCTGGTTCCACGTTTGCATTATGGAAGGCCGCAACCGTGAAGTACGTCGTCTGTGGGAATCTCAGGAACTCACTGTAAGTCGTCTGAAGCGCGTTCGCTTTGCCAACGTAATCATTCCTGACCACCTGCGTATGGGTCAGTGGGAAGAACTGGACAAAGACGCCATCGACACCCTGGCAGCCCATGTGGATCTGGAGCCGGCTCCGCTGCCAACCGTTCGCAAGCAGGCCCGCACCACCCATTCCGGTCTGAAAGGCCCTCGTGGTAAAACGGCTGCCCAGAGCAAAGGCAAGAAACGCCCATCTCCTCACAAGAAATCTTCGCCTCACAAGCGTAACCGTTTTTCCTGAAACGCTTCCTGACAGCTGAACCACCCACATTCAGCTAACTACTGCAGCCATCCTCTGAACCCTGCCGACAAGCCGCTACTGGCTTTGTCGGCAGCTTCTGCCAATCTGTTCTATTCTCTTGCCACGGCCAACTCCCAGAAAGCAAAAATGAGAACATATCTTTTGCCAATAGTCGTCATTGCCTGTATGACTCAAAATGCAATGGCTGACGAGCCTGACAAAACAGATGACAAAACCATCGCCTTTCTGCATGCGTTTGCTTCGGGCCCCAGACATCAGATTATCGTCAGTCTTCCTCTGCAATCGAGTTACACCAACCATTTGCAAGGAGTACGCGGCAATAGCTTCATCACCGACAATAGCTTCATCACCGATAACAGCTACGCCTGGCAAATGACAGGGAAATATTAAGCACCATATAAACCCGGAAATTTATAATGAAGACAGCCGGCATGTCGCATCAGAGCACAGAAACCAAAACGGAACGAAAGATGATAAACAACCCCGCATTGTCCGTCTTGCTCAATACATGATTACCAAAAATTTCAAGCCAAATTACCACAGCGCCAACCAATGGCTTCTCGATCAGGCAAAAAAAGGAAAGCCTCTTTCAAAGAACATCAGCAATGAGGTCATTGCGGTTTACAACCAAACCCTGATAAGCATGCCCTGGAAAAACGACATAAGCTTCAAGCTCATGGGATTCTCCCTTAAAAAAGCCCGGGAAAGATATGGAAGCTGGGTAACACATGCGTCCGGAAACTGGTTCGAGGTCGCTACACTGCCTGATATGGTGAAACGCCTCCAGCCCGAACCATTGGATACAGATAAGGACACCTATGACCGACCTGAGCCATACCCATGGTGGACAGGGGGCGACTACTGGTCAGACATCTACATAAGCCCACCCCCAAAACACCATGGTGCTACTACCACTTACCGTTATGAAGAAGATAAACGGGATGAAAACGTCATAAAAGACGAACTCTGACTCAATGACTTGTCCCTGAAGCAGCGGGGTTATCTTCCCCCCGCTCCTTCTGCAGCAAGCACACTGATGCTGACCTGCCTGCCTTTCCCTCTGCTAAACGGAAGACCGGATTCGACCGTTTTTATGTTCTGGACAAATATGCTGTAATTATATACAGTTGTCCGTCAAACTATTAATAACCCATGCCAAACAGGAGAGGGCCATGTCAATTACCCCTATGTGGCGAGTTGATCGGGACGGGAGTATGTTTACAGACAAAAAAGCCGCTGAAGAACATGACCGCATGCTGGAGCTGGCAGCTAATCTGACCACGCTGCTGGAAGATCACTTTACTATCGACGAACAGCTGGCAGAAGACATCGGCCTGTTACTGTCCCGCAACAAGGATGTACTGTCCAAAGCTTTCAAGGGAAAGCCTGACCTGGTGCTTGAGATTGGCAGGGACTCTGAAGAAAAAACATCAGAGTCCGAAGCCACCTGACTCTTAATCATTCTGCCTTTATCCCCCCAGCCACCGAAGCTGGATCCACTCCACTTCGGTTTCTGTCTATAATTCATAGGCTCTGCGCACTGGTACAGTACTCAAATGCACAACGTTTAAACGTAAAAAGGCAGCAAATCTAGCACTTGTACTGGTTGCTTATAGAACTAATTCCGCTAATATAGCGCCCTTTTTTGTCTGGCAAGGTATGTAGTCACGACATGACGAGCTTCGTTCCTGGACAACGTTGGATTAGTGACACCGAAACCGAACAGGGTTTAGGCACTGTGCTTACCCTTGATGGTCGGATGGTCACCCTACTGTTCCCCGCTACCGGTGAAACCCGGCTTTATTCCGTCAACAATTGCCCGTTAACGCGCGTGCAGTTCAACCCTGGTGACAAAGTAGAAAGTCACGAGGGCTGGATCATGACGGTGACAGACGTCATTGAAAGTAATGGCCTGTTAACTTACAAAGGTATGATCTCAGGCGGTCCGTCTGATGGTCAGCCTGACGTGTTGCCCGAATCCGGTCTGGGCAACTTTATTCGTTTTAACAAACCGCAGGATCGCATGCTGGCTGGTCAGATTGACCAGAACAGCAATTTTTCCCTGCGTTATAAAACCCTGCAGCACAACCACAAGCTGAAACGTTCCCCACTTCGGGGACTGGTTGGCGCACGCACCAGCCTGATACCCCACCAGCTGCACATTGCCCGTGAAGTGTCCAGCCGCCATGCCCCGAGGGTTATGCTGGCTGACGAAGTGGGTATGGGTAAAACCATTGAAGCAGGCCTGATACTGCATCAACAGCTGGTAACAGGCCGTGCCAGCCGGATACTGATTCTGGTACCGGAGAGCCTGCAACATCAATGGCTGGTCGAAATGCTGCGTCGATTCAACCTGCATTTCAGCCTGTTTGATGAAGAGCGCTGTCGTAATGCCGACGATGACAATCCGTTCAATACTGAACAGTTGATTCTCTGCAGCCTGGACTTCCTCAGCAACAATGCTGAGCGTTTTGAACAGGCCATGCAAACAGACTGGGATCTGCTGGTCGTTGATGAAGCACACCATCTCGTCTGGGATGAAGAGAGCCCGAGCGCCGAGTACTGCACGGTTGAACAGCTCTCCCGCCATATTCCGGGCCTGCTGCTGCTCACCGCAACCCCTGAACAGATGGGCCCTGAAAGCCACTTCGCCCGTCTTCGCCTGCTGGACCCGGATCGTTTCCACGATCTGAAGGCTTATCAGGACGAAGAAAAAACCTATGAGCCTGTGGCTGAAGCGGTTCAGGAGTTGCTGGAAAACGACCGTCTTCCGGAAACCGCCCAGAACCATCTGACCAGTTTTCTGGGTGCAGAATGTCAGAACCTGATTGATAACATCAATATGGGCGACGAAGAACTGAGAAGTTCTTCCCGTAAGCGCCTGCTGCGCAGTCTGCTGGATCGCCATGGCACAGGACGCATTCTGTTCCGCAACACCCGGGCCGCTGTGGGAGGCTTCCCCGGTCGTGTGGTTCAGGGTTATCCCCAGGCATTGCCGGAACTCTACCAGATTGCTTTGGAAGAAGAGACCGAGACCCGCTCCAGCCTCTACCCGGAACTGGCTTATCAGTCCCGTATCACCGTAGACGATATGGACCCCTGGTGGAAAGTCGACCCTCGAACCGACTGGCTGATCAACCTGCTCAAGCTGCTCAAAAAGCAGAAAGTGCTGGTGATCTGTGCCAATGCCAATACTGCACTGGATCTGGAAGATGCCCTGCGCATCACTTCCGGCATCCCTGCGGCTGTTTTCCATGAAAACATGAGCATTGTTGAGCGCGACCGTGCAGCCGCCTGGTTTGCCGATGAAGAGTATGGCGCTCAGGTGCTGATCTGTTCCGAGATTGGCAGCGAAGGCCGAAACTTCCAGTTTGCACACCATCTGGTGCTGTTTGACCTGCCGTCTCATCCCGATCTGCTGGAACAGCGTATTGGTCGACTGGACCGTATTGGTCAGACTGAAACTATCAAGATTCATGTTCCGTACATTACAGGCACCAGTCAGGAGCTTCTGTTTCACTGGTACGATCGTGGTCTGGATGCCTTTGCAGACACCTGCCCATCGGGCAGCATGGTGTTTGAAAAGCATGGTGAGCAACTACAGGTTCTTCTGCAACCAGAGAGTAACACCACTCTTGAAGACATTGAGCCACTGATCAATGAAACGGCTGCCTTGAATTCAGAGGTGAAAGAGCATCTGCATAACGGTCGTGATCGCCTGCTTGAAATCAACTCCCGTGGACTGTCTTCCAATGAAGACATGATCAACGATATCGAAGAGCAGGAAGAGCCTCGCCAGCTGAAGCGTTACATGGAGAAGCTGTACGAAGGTTTTGGTGTGGAATCGGAAGACCATTCCAAGCACTGTCTGGTGATTCGTCCCGGCAGTCATATGGTGACCTCGTTTCCAATGCTCTCTGCCGATGGCATGACCGTCACCTTTGACCGTGAAATGGCTCTGTCACGGGAAGACATGCACTTCCTGACCTGGGAACACCCAATGGTTAGCGACAGTATGGAAATGCTGCTGACCAGTGATATGGGTAATACATCGGTCGCATTGCTGAAGAACAAGGCTCTGAAGCCCGGTACCATGCTGCTGGAAGCGATTTACGTGGTTGAAAGCAGTGGCGACCGGCGTTTGCAGCTGGATCGTTATCTGCCCGCGACACCGATTCGCTGCCTGATTGATCCGGGCATGAACAATCTGGCCACCAGAGTAGCCTTTGACACGCTGAACGCCCAGTTACAGCCCATCAAAAAAGGTATGGCGAAAAAGCTGGTAAAAGCCCAGCGTGAGCCAATTCTCAAGCTGCTGGAACGTGCAGAAGGTTATGCCAAGGATGCTGTTCAACCGATTGTGTCAGAAGCCTGCTCGGTTCTGTTGGCCGCTGTAACGGAAGAGATCAAACGTCTGGCGGCCCTGAAAGCGGTTAACCCTAATGTTCGTGATGAAGAGATAGAACATCTCAAGAATCAGGCAGCTATTGGGCATCAGTGCTTGCAGAATGCCATGCTGAGGCTGGATGGTTTGCGATTGATGGTTGCAGGCTAACGCTCTTTAAAATTTAAGCCCTTTACCACAAGTGGGAAAGGGCTTAAATTCATTGGTTATCCTTTTTAGGCGAATTTGGGTCAGTAGCAGGTGGCTGAAGATCAAGTTCTGGTTCAAAGAACTCATCCTCTCCATCATCGTCATCACCTGCTATTGACTGCTGATCCTGAGATGCTTTGTAGGTTGCCGGCTCCACCTCTTCTTTTGCCTCTTCAGCCTTTTCAATCTCATCATGCCATTTTTCCCACGTATTATCCCAGTCTCCTTTACCCCAATTAACCTCATCGCGCTTATTCATTTCATAAGCAAAAGGGTCAGATTCACTCAACGCCTCTTTGCCATTTGAAAAGCGACTCAAAGAAGCTAATCGGGGTTCAGGCTTTTTTTCAGTGTACCGCTCAACTCTTTCCTGCAGTGCTTCCGGAGTATCTGCTTCACGGATCATCTCATCCATACGCATTGCCATCAGGCGCTTGGCGTAAATTTTCTTACCCAGATCTTTCTCTAGAGATTCATCACCCTTCGCGTCAAGAAACTTTCGCTCAAGCCCTCCGATTTCCTTCTGCCTGAAGTGCATGAGCTGATCACCTTTGGCCATCCTGGCCGCAACCTCTTTGCCACCCAGCCGATCAACAAAGCTTGGGAATTTCTCCAGCAACTGCCATAGCTGGTTGTATTCATCGTCAGAGGACTGCATCCACTCATTCATATCGTTATGAACCGCCGTCATGACTTCTATATTCTCACGCACCTCATCGGTTTTGTGGGAATACTCAACCCGCATATTCGCCAGAATTTCATTTTTGCTGGCTATGGACTCTTTAATGTCAATTCGCTGCTGATCCAGATCTTTACGGTATTTCCTGCCTTCATCGGTCAATACCGTATCTGTACCCTGCTTATCCATCTGTATCAGTAATTTGACAATTTTATTATGCTCTTGTCGTTCCCCGGCAATGGCTTTTTCAAGCTCTTTCATCTCACTATGTTCATTTTTTAAGTCGCTAAAACGATCAGCTACGCTGATATTTCGTTGATTATGCGCTTCACGCTCCTCATTAAACTTTTCTTTCAACTCATCAAGCTTTGCTCGCTCCTCAGCATCCTTAGGGTTCGACAACCCGGGTACGTCATCCCAGAAGCCTACCCTGACTTTCTGCACATGCTCCAGCTCATCCAGGTTTTCTGCAGCGGGATCAAATCCTGGCTGTTTGATACCCTTCCCATGAGCGTCATCAATGATATTGGTATGCATTTGCTTAGTAACAGCCTGCATATGATCCAGGTCTGTCGAAATCTTGCGATCGGTAATATTACGGGCATCCGTAAACTCGCCTGCAGCCAGTTCATTTCTTCTTCTGTCACGGTCCTGCTTTCTCTGCTGCAGGTAGATTTTCGGATGACGCATAATGAAAGCCCAGCGGCTGAGGGTATTCAGAAAAGCCTTCCCCCCACTTTCATAGGTGCGTCCCATCAGGCGCGTTTTCTTGTTTACATCTTTTGAAGGAACCTGATTTCTACCGGTAAAGTAACCGGAAGAATCTGGCCTTATTCGTCTACGTGAGGGTTCCATTGATCAGCCTCCCTGCTGCTATTGATGAACTGCCGACTGTAATTAAAGGCTCAACGACCCACTGTCCCGGCATTCTTTATACAAATTCTTTATACAAATAGTTTCTATATAAAACTGTAGAAAGGCATACTTGCTATAGCAAACCAACTCGCCGAGGGTTAATCAGCCGACACACCGCCGAACCCTATCGGGCTTTTTTATAAAAACCCGCTTCCCCCTCAGGGCGAGTCTTAAAACGCCTGTGCAACCACATATACTGTTCGGGACGTTTTCTCACCTGGGCTTCGATAAAACGATTCACAGTCTGAGCATCCTTATGATCATCACCTTCAGGGAAGTCGCTCCAGCCCTCAAAAATTTCCAGCTCATACCCTTCAGCATTGGGCAAACGGGTCAGCACCATGGGTACCACTTGCGCCCTGCCCATTTTTGCCATTCTTGATATACCGGTTACGGTAGCCGCCTGCACCCCGAAAAAAGGGACAAATACACTGTGCTTACGGCCATAATCCTGGTCAGGTGAATACCAGACTGTTCGCCCCTCGCGCAGCGATCGCAGCATTCCCCGAACATCCCTTCTGCCGAGCAAACGGCTACGCCGGTCGTAGCGCTGACGCTGTTTTCTCTGCATATATTCAAACAC
Organism: Endozoicomonas gorgoniicola; assembly: GCF_025562715.2. Classification (NCBI taxonomy): domain Bacteria; kingdom Pseudomonadati; phylum Pseudomonadota; class Gammaproteobacteria; order Oceanospirillales; family Endozoicomonadaceae; genus Endozoicomonas; species Endozoicomonas gorgoniicola. Next base: position 895,086 of record NZ_JAPFCC010000001.1, on the reverse strand, counting down.
AGGGTTTTTGTGCTCTCTGTAGGTGGCGTCAAGACTATGGCGCAGGGTGATAAAAGCACCTGCAATTTCGATGGTGGTAAAGTGCATAATCAGCAACAGCTTTCCCTGAGGAGAATCAAGATGCTCCAGACCTTTAAAGCGAACCAGTTTTTCCAGGCGTGACCGGGGCCACCACCAGGCTATGACCACTTCCATCAAACCGATACCCACCGACTCAAAGTTGGCTTTCAGCAGAGCTTCACGCTCCTGAGCTGTTTTCTCGGGAAAACACTTATCAAGGTTCACCCTGGCAATATCTACACGCTTGCCGCCACGATAATACAGCCTTCTGCCAATCCAGCTGCCGAACCGCACCAGAACCGGGTATGGCAGCCAGGAAGGCAGAATCGTCAGGCCCAGCCCAAGCCAGGTCAGCCAGTAACGGGGGTGAAGAAAAGACCAGCAAAATGGGTCGGCCTTTGTTGTATTTCTAATTTTTTTCGACATAAGCCCTGACTCAACTACATTATTGAACGAGCAGAGTCATTAATAAGCGAAAACCGAAACATTGTCACTGACCAAAACAAAACCCTCGTTAAAAAACTCGTTTGAAAGTACTTGTGATTTGACACCCAGCCTATTACCCTCAGCGGAACATCAGGCTTCAGAGAATTGTGGTTACATTCATGGCCTCTATCGTTAACTCCAAATATCCGCCCGCCTTTCAGCTGAAAGGCGGCCTCTACACACTGACCACCCTGGAACTGCATACCACCAGCCACAGGCGGCTGAAACAACAACTGGAGGGTATGACCAGCAAGGCTCCACACTTCTTCCAGCAGACACCTGTCGTTCTGGATCTGGATAAACTGGAAAACGACAATGAAGAACTGAACCTGGTCAGCATACAACACCTTCTTCATCATACCGGCATGGTTCTTGTCGCACTTCGCGGCGGCACCGAGTACCATAAAAAAACGGCCAGACTGGCAGGAGTTGCCTGGCTGCCCCATCAGAAACAAAAAAGACATTCCGCGCCGACAGGCAGCAATGTGGTCATGCTGAGCCAGCCGGATTCAAGTATTCCTGTAGAGAAACATAAAGCAGACCCCGCCCGGGCCGAAGCGACCATCGTCAGCCGTCCGGTTCGGTCCGGTCAGCAGCTTCATTCTGAAGGCGACCTTATTGTTCTGGGGCAGGTCAGTGAAGGGGCAGAGCTTCTGGCCGGAGGACATATTCACGTCTATGGCCCATGCCGGGGACGCGTACTTGCAGGCATTAACGGCGACAAAAAGGCTCGCATCTTCTGTAATCAGTTTGAGGCAGAGCTGGTCTCAATCAGTGGACAGTACAAATTGACCAGTAAAGACCAGAACAGCCTCTGGAGTCATCGCTGGGGTTTGAACGCACAGGTTTTCCTTGACGACGATCACTTGCACATAGCCGCTCTTTCATAAATACTGGAGCCTCCAGTTAATCAGGTATTCAGGAAGTTTAACTTGGCCCGTATTATCGTTGTTACCTCAGGAAAAGGAGGTGTTGGTAAAACAACGACCAGCGCCTCATTCGCCACCGGCCTGGCATTACAAGGGCATCGCACTGTCGTTATTGATTTTGACGTAGGTCTGAGAAATCTTGACCTGGTCATGGGCTGTGAACGACGCGTCGTCTACGACCTCGTGAATGTCATCAACGGCGAAGCCGCCCTGCATCAGGCTCTGATCCGTGATAAACGCACAGAAAATCTGGCAGTACTCCCCGCCTCCCAGACCCGGGACAAGGAGGCACTCACCAGAGACGGAGTGCAGACAGTCCTCGAGGAACTGGCCAAAGATTTTGAGTACATCGTCTGTGACTCTCCTGCAGGCATTGAGCATGGCGCATTGATGGCACTCTACTTTGCCGACGAAGCCATTATCACCACCAATCCGGAAGTCTCTTCTGTCAGGGATTCCGACCGCATACTGGGTATTCTGCAAAGTCGTTCCCGCCGTGCCGAGCAAAACCTTGAACCGGTCAAGGAACAGCTTCTGCTGACCCGCTACAATCCGGAACGGGTAAAACGGGGCGAGATGCTCAACGTTGAAGACGTCAAGGACATTCTTGCCATTCCCCTGCTGGGCGTCATACCGGAATCACTGTCCGTCCTGAAAGCCTCAAACCAGGGCATTCCGGTCATTCACCAGGAAGAAAGTGACGCCGGTCAGGCCTACAAAGACATGACGGAACGCTTCCTCGGGACAGACATCCCTCATCGCTTTCTGGAAGCACCGAAAAAAGGCTTTTTACAACGGATGTTTGGGGGATAATGCATGAGCTTACTTCAGCTTTTTCGCAGCAACAAAGAAGATAAAAGTGCAGAGACCGCCAAGGAACGTCTACAGATTATTGTTGCCCATGAACGTATGAGCCGTTCAACCAAAAATGTACTACCTGCCATGCAGAAAGACATTCTGGATGTTGTTCGCAAGTACATTGAAGTCAGCGAGGATGGCATCTCCATCAGACTGGACCGGGAAGGCGATTACTCAATACTGGAAGTCAACGTACAACTACCTGATGCATAAGGGACTGCCACAACAGTCAATCCTGCATACCTTTACAATCCGCAATGTCCTTCCTAACGCCGCAAAGGTCACACTCTGCGGCAATTAGAAACTAAACCATTCGCACCAATAAGCCACACACAGCTTCTGCCCTACAACATTTATAAACCCGTAAAAATCACAGTGACCAGCGGTCTTCGACCTGTCTGTAAAAGGACATCACCACCTTTATGGAGCATGGTGAAGAATACGACGTGTTTATCAGAGGTCAGGTTTCTCGCTGGTTCATCCGGTTTTCAACCTTTCATGGGAACTTAGGCATAACAAGGCACTCTAAGCAATAAGCTAAAAAAGTAGAACTATATATGAATAAATTAAAACATCTGATTCCTCTTGCCTCGCTGGTGTTCCTCTTTTCGTTGGCTGCTTACTCAGAAGAGCCCTTCGATATTTCTCTTGACGGAGCTTATGAGGGCTTCATTATGGAGCTTGACAGCTACACGTTCACTTCTGAAAACGGGAGGGAGGTGATGGCTTCGGGATTTTACTACCACAAGAACCAGGCCGACCCCCAAAGACCGGTGATTTTTTGTAACTATTCAGCCCCTACACGATAGACTGGAATTTTTGTGATTTTGTGCCATTTTGAAAGACAGTTTTCAGACATCTACCCGTCATGAGTCAACCCGCTCCCGAATTCCAGATTATCGTCGCTCTCCTTACTGCTGTGAACGAGCAACAAGAGCAGATTACTCGTTTGAGTGAGCAAGTTTCAAAACTGGAAGCAGAGAACAAGGAGCTGAGCGACAGGCTCAAGACCAACAGCCGGAACAGTAGCAAGCCTCCTTCTACTGATGGTTATGCCAAGCCTTCCGGCAAGTCAAAAGACTCATCTGGCACGGCGCCGGACAAGGACAGTGATCCGAAAGACGACAAGCCCAACCCCAAAAGCTTACGAGAGAAGTCTGGTCGCAAGCCCGGTGGCCAAAAAGGTCATAAGGGCTCTACGCTTGGGCAGGTCGAAGCCCCTGGGCGTACCCAATACCATCCGGTCATAAACTGCGAGAGCTGCCATCGCTCATTACGTTCCGCTAAAGTCGTCAAGCTGGTTGAGAGACAGGTGTTCGAACCTGGTCGTTTTGGTCACTTTGATGTCACGGCTCATGTGGCGGAAGTCAAAAAGTGTGAATGCGGTCATGTAACCCTCGGCAGCTTCCCGGAAGGCGTTGACTCCCATGTTCAGTATGGACCTGCTACTCAGGCGCTGGCGGTGTATCTCTGCCAGTACCAGTTGGTGCCATACAAACGCGCTTCCCAGTTTTTTCTGGATATTTTCGGGCTGGAAGTCAGTCCGGGTTCCATTTGTGCGTTTCAGGAAAATGCCTATGATCAACTGGCCAGCACCGAGCAGGCAATTGCCGATGCTCTTAAGAGCGAACCCATTGCTGGCGCTGATGAGACGGGCATGCGGGTGGCTGGTTCGCTGTGGTGGATGCATGTCCTGCGTAGTGAAAAATGGACGCTGTATCACCTTGATCCCAGTAAAGGCCACTCTGCCATAGAGTCAATGGGCGTTTTGCTGACTTTTGCCGGAATACTGGTTCATGACCATTACAAGGCTTACTTCCGCTATGCCGCTCTTCATGTGCTGTGCAACGCTCATCACCTGCGGGAGTTACAGGGTGTTGTTGACCGGGATTGCAACCATCTGGCTGCACGCCTTCAGCGGATGCTAAGGCTGGCTTGGCATCTCAGCAACGGTTTCAAAAAAATTGGCATGGAGGCGGTGCCAGAGACTATTCGCCAACGGATTAGTTCACTGTTCGAGCGGACTGCGAAAAGGGCTCAGGCCGAGGAAGCCGAATATATGGAACGCCTCCGACAACGGCGGGGCGACGAAAAAGTGAGAAATACGAAAGCCTTTAACCTGTTCAAGCGACTGGTGAAATTCAAGGAAGCAACCTTGAGGTTCATGACTGACTTCAGAATACCCTTCGACAACAATGGCAGTGAGCGAGACATCCGGAATGGTAAGGTAAAACAGAAAATATCGGGATGTATCCGAAGTAAGAAAGGGGCGGAATGGTATAGCCGCATCCGAAGTTATGTCTCATCGGCGAGAAAGCAGGGGCATAACGTTTATGAAGCCTTGCTTATTGCGATGAAGAATTACAGCGATCAACCTTTGTTGGGTGCTGAATAGTTACATTTTTTTCATGAATGGTGGTCCTTCAGCATCGTCCATTATGTTGCATTTAAGCGGTCTCGGGCCAAAGCATGCCCCTGTCAGGCAGCCGGACGAGTTGAACACAGACTTTAATATGACATTATCTGAAAGCCCTGACAGCCTTTTAACCATTGCTGACCTGGTGTTTATAGACCCTCCTGATACCGGCTTTAATCGTAAAACAACATGGAGTCGTGGAGATCGCGAACAGGAGCAAGAGGATGTTTATTTCACTGAGGAAGATGATATAAGCGACCTTTATCAATACATTGATCACCTCATTTCAACAAAGCGCCTCTACGGTCGGGCTATTTATATTATTGGTGAGTCCTATGGTGCCCACAGGGCGGTTGGGATAGCCAGAAAATTTGCGGAACAGTTCAGAAGCCTGGCTGGCCTTGTGCTGATTTCACCCGCTTTGACCAGTAGCACGCAGGCAGAAGGGGCAGACATTTACCTTCCTGCGGTTGCTTCAATAATGAGTTTCCACAACTTCATTCCAAAGGAGGATTACAACAATGTTAGCCAGTTTTCAGTGGAACACTATCGTAAGGCTCTGGCAGTTTATCCTGAATCCTCTGCCCAGCTTGAAAATGAAATAGCTAATGAAGTCAGCAAACTCACTTTGCTTGAAGTAAGTTGGTTGCTCAACCACGGCTTAAGTTATAGCCTGATGGACATTGATGATGTTTTGGTGAATCAGAAGCGCGTGGCCATAGACCATTATGATGGCCGTTACGTAAAAAAAGATCTCAATAGCAAGAACCCACAAAGCGATAGAGGGATGCTGCTACAGAGCTATGTTTCGATTGTTGACAGGCTGGCCACCTGGCTGGCAAGTAACGGGTATTATGAGCCTCAGAGTTATCAATGGAAATCCAGGCAACCGAGTAATTTCTTACCAAATTATTATGTGCCATTTAATAGCGATATTGACACAATGGATAGTTTTTTGAGAGCCAGGACCAGAACCAGAGTCATCATGACCTGCGGCCAATACGATCTTGTGGTGCCGTGCCGGGCAATAGAGCGTAAAACCCACAAGTTAAGAGAGCGATTTAAAGAGAGGGTAACTCTGGATGTTTATCAGAGTGGTCATATGCCGTACATTGACCCGACTGAACGGAAGAAATTGCTGAAGAGTATCAAGGATATGATTTCTTCTGCTCATAAGTCGTTATAAGCTTCAGGGAGCTAAGATTTTTATTCATAAAGGTATCTTCATTCGACACTGGAGAACATAACGATTGTCCCTCTGCTGCTGGCGACCGGCGCAGGTTCAGAATCACGCTACGCCATCTTGAAGAGCAGATTGCCCAACAGGCGGCTACCTGACTGATCCATTGAACTTCAGCGGGCGACTCTTGTCTCAATAGTCACCCGCTGAAGGTTTATTATCAGAAAGGACAAGCCATGCAATTTGTACGATTCATCGTTATAGGAAGCCTGCTATCAGGCTGTTCATTCTTGAATCACCATCAGGATGTACGGCCCGGTGTTTCAGGCACCCACACGATTATTCTGAATACCGATGACCGCACTTCCGGCTACCACGAAGCCAAGCCTCAGGCAGACTATTTCTGCCACAAACAACATAAGGTCACCTACATACTGAGCGAAGAGTATCGTTACACAGGTAGTATGAGTGAAAGTGACTATTTGGCACTGAAAACAGTGGCCAGAGTTGCCAGAGACGTCGGCGGAGCTGTCTGGGGACTGTCAAAAGATGAAAAAAGTGAAGACGCCGGACTGGTAGCAGCAACCAGCGGAGCCATTGCAGATGATGCTATCGGCCCAGGGTATACGTACACCGTCAAATTCCAATGCCAATAGAGATTCCTTCTCAAAACGACTTCTAACCGGAAGACACCGATATATTTTTCAGGAATAATAGCAGGTTCGCTGGTAATCCGGCTGAAATCAGGAGTCTCTATGAGTCAAACATCTTCTTCCCAACAGAACTTCAACCAGAATCTGGTCGAGTTCCTGCGGGAATCCCCCACCCCTTATCACGCTGTTAAAAATATGGTTGACAGACTGGAGCAACACGGTTTTCAGCGCCTGCTAGAGTCTGAAGCCTGGCAACTGAAAGACAATGGTCGTTATTATATCACCCGCAACGACTCATCCATTGTTGCCTTTACCAACGGTGATCATCAACAGGGCTTTCGCATGGTGGGCGGGCATACCGACTTTCCCTGCCTGAAAGTCAAACCCCAACCAGAACTGCACAGACACCAGTACCTGCAACTGGCTGTTGAGGTCTATGGCGGTGCCTTGCTGAACCCCTGGTTTGATCGTGACCTGTCCATTGCCGGTCGCGTGTTTTATCTCAACACTGCCGGCGAGCTGAAATCCAGTCTGATCAACTACCGCAAGGCCATCGCCTACATCCCCAGCCTGGCTATTCATCTGGATCGCGAAGCGAACAAGAACCGCAGTATTAACCCACAAACCGATATCCCGCCCATTCTGTGCCAGCTGGACAAGAATGAAAAAATCGATTTCCGCGTCCTGCTGAAAGAGCAACTGACCGTGGAAGGCGTTATCGATGTTCAGGAAGTGCTGGAATACGACCTGAGTTTCTATGACACACAGGGCGCAGCCATTATCGGTTTGAAAGACGAGTTTATCGTCAGCACGGCGCTGGACAACCTGCTTAGTTGCTATGTGGGCATGACGGCCATGATCGAGTCACTGGAAAACAGCACCGCCCCTATGGTTCTGGTGTGCAATGACCATGAAGAGTGCGGCAGCAAATCTGCCACCGGCGCTCAGGGCCCTATGCTGAAAACCATCCTGCACCGGATTGCCGGCTCGACTGAAGCCCTGGCCCGGGCCATCAGCCAGTCCATGATTATTTCAGCCGACAATGCCCACGGCGTTCACCCGAACTTTGCAGATCGTCATGAAGGCAATCATCAGCCTCTCCTGAATAAAGGTGCAGTACTGAAAATCAACGCCAACCAGCGTTATGCCTCCAACGATGAAACCTGCTCTCTGTTTGGCATGCTGTGTCGTGAAGTGGGTGCCGATTATCAGTATTTCGTTACCCGCACCGATCTTGCCTGTGGCAGCACCATTGGTCCGTTAACAGCCGGCGAGCTGGGCATTCGAACACTGGATATAGGCCTGCCAACCTTCGGTATGCACTCTATCAGGGAGACTGCCGGCACTAGAGATGCCTTCCAGTTAACCCGGGTTCTGCAACGCTTCTTCGCAAAAAACAGACTGCCATTCGCCTGATCACTGACTGACCCGACCCGGTGCAAAAGGTATCTGCAACCTGCACCGGGTTGCAGTCCAGATACAAAACAAACATCCTGATTACATTGCCTTGCAGAACATAATCGAGAGATTCATATTAAGTACAAATCCAGAGTTCAGAAGCCCCTGTGAGCCTGCTAATCTAAAAATTGCACAATAACCGGAACGAAAGTGCGCACAGCGGAACTAATTATGAAACACCAGCACAGAATCCCTGCTCAGCATCACCCAAAAAACGCCTTGCCAGCCACTATTCAGGGCGGTAGAGGTGATCAGTATCCGAAGCTGAAACCACTGCTGAAAGCCGCATCAAGCATTCCTGCTGAGCGACAGAATGACTCTTCCTGCTTTGTTCGCGGGTATAACTGAAACTCAGGCATAACTCAGGCATAAATGGGTGAGGCCAATACCTTACCCGTCGTGCAGAATACTGCCTTAAACCGCCACTCTTCCCATTCCTTACCAACTTCTTACGAAAGCAAGTTGCCCATTCCCAAGGCATACCTGTATTCTGTTTCTGTAAGTGGTCGATTATTCCTGTCGTAATAATTAACAACAGAATCTGCCGATAACCATTTACCCAATACTTCAGTCCAACCATTGCAGGAAATTTTCAGAAGGACTCCTTCATCTGCCTGCAAGCTCTTTCAGGCTGTAGTATGTTTAAGCATTCAGCGGTTTCATCTGATACCGACAATAGACACGGAGCTTCATAATCCATGATACCGACCCTGCAACTTGCAAGGAAATACACATCGGTTTTCATTGCACTGTTCACAGCGATTTACCTGGCGGCCAGCTCCGCTTTCGCTGCTGACCAGAACCTCGAACGGGAACTGGAGGACCTATCCCCCACACTGCAACAGGCCATTGCCAGTGTGAACGTTGTACAGCTTCTGTCCAGAAACCACTACCGTAAACTGCCTGTCGATCAGGAACATGCCGACAAGGTTTTCCAGCGCTACCTGGACCGACTTGACCCTAACCGCAGTTTCTTCCTGAAGAAAGACATCGACGAATTTCAGCGTTATCGCGAAAAACTGGCCAGCTCCCTGAAAAGCGGTGACCTGAAACCGGCCTTTGAAATGTTCAACCGTTACCGTAAACGAGCAGGAAACCGGGCTCGATACCTGCTGGCAAAAGTTGACAAAGGCATTGACGGCATCAACCTGAAAACCGATGCCGAACTGGTGATTGACAGGAAAGATTCACCCTGGCTGACCGATGAAAAAGCCCAGCGTGAATTATGGGACCTGCAACTGAAAGACAGCATCCTGTCGCTCAAACTCAGCAACAAAACAGATGAGGAAGTCATTGAGCAGCTCAAACGCCGTAACACCAACCTGTTGCGCCGCTTGCACCAAAGCAAGAGTGAAGATGCGTTCCAGACTTACATCAACGCCTTCACCAGCATCTTTGACCCTCATACCCAGTACTTCTCCCCCCAGACGGCAGAGAACTTTGATATCAACATGAGCCTGTCTCTGGAAGGCATTGGTGCCGTTCTGCAATCTGAAGATGAATACACCAAGGTCGTCAGCGTCGTCCCCGGCGGACCGGCTGACCTGGCCGGACAGCTGAAACCCGGCGACAAAATCGTCAGCGTTGCCCAGGGCAAGGGTAAGCTTGAAGACGTGGTCGGGATGCGTCTGGACGACGTGGTTAAACTGATTCGCGGCAAAAAGAAAACCCTGGTACGACTGGAAGTCATTCCCGGCGCCAGCCAGAGCCAGACCACCAGGATTTATGAAATTGTTCGCGACAAAGTCAAACTGGAAGAGCAGGACGCCAGCAAAAAAATCATTGAAGTTAAAGACAAAGGGATTACCCGAAAAATCGGTATCATAGAAATCCCTACCTTCTACATTGACTTCCGTGCTGCGCAAGCTGGCGATCCCAATTACAAAAGCACCACAAGAGACGTGCGCAAACTGATCAAAGAACTGAAAAAAGAGAAGATCGACGGTCTGGTCATCGACCTGCGTGCCAACGGTGGCGGTTCCCTGCAGGAAGCCAATGAGCTGACCGGATTGTTTATCGGCAAAGGTCCAACTGTTGTGGTTCGCGACAGCCGCGGCAGAATGGAGAAGCAGGAAGACCCTGACCCAAAACAGGTCTACGATGGCCCACTGGCCGTAATGGTCGATCGCCTCAGTGCTTCAGCCTCTGAAATTTTTGCCGGAGCGATTCAGGACTACGGTCGCGGCATTGTAATTGGCAGTCAGACTTATGGCAAAGGCACTGTACAAAGCATTCAGCCTCTGAACCACGGTCAGTTAAAATTAACACTTGCAAAGTTCTACCGGGTATCCGGGCAAAGCACTCAAAACCAGGGCGTACTGCCCGACATCAGCTACCCATCGCTGTACGAAGCCCGAGACATTGGCGAGAACAAACTGCCCGACGCCCTGCCCTGGGATACCATTAACCCGGTGAAATTCCAGCGCTACGGAGACCTGAAAGCGTATTTGCCCAAACTGGAAAAAAACCATAAGCAGCGTACCGAGAACAACCCCGATTTTGTCTATCTGAACGAAATGAAGGATTACCTCACCCGCTACGAAAACAAGACCAAAGTTTCCCTTAATGAAGAGAAACGCCGTCTTGAAATCCAGTCCATGCGCAGCCAACGCCTGGCTATTGAAAACCGGCTGAGAAAAGCCAAAGGCGAAGGACTGCTTAATAACCTGGATGAGCTTGAGGAAGCCGAACAGGCCAACATTGACAAGAAGGATAAAAAGAAAGAAGCCGATGCCTTCGTGAAGGAAACAGGTGCAATTCTGAATGATCTGATCCGTCTGGAAAATCAGGCGAAAAAACCGGCTCAGGCAGCCTGACCGGTATAATACACTGACATTGCTTCCATCCATTGCGGCAGTTTTCACAATTTAAGTGCAAACTGCCGTTTTTCTATTTCCTCCTGCGGTTCTGATCGTTGAAGACAGTCGCACCCGTCAGTTGATGCCCATTCCATTGAGTCCTATGTTTAATGTTCTTAGCCGGAAACAGGGTTTTGAAGTATGCGTTTGTTCATCTCTACCGCGCTGGTTCTACTTTCCAGCTCCCTGATATCTTGTTCAAAGCAACAGGTTTTCCGCCCGACTGAAAAGGACAAATTCCTTTGCCTTACTCAAGGCGGCTCATTAACGACAAAAAAACGAGGGGATCAGAGTATTTATGATGTATGCATTTATGAGGACAACCGCCAGTGTGAGCTTGAAGCCCTGACAAAAGGGTTTTGTATAAAAGGAGGCTTTAAAGTGACAGGATACGTTACAGAAGCGGCTCAGTACTGTGCCATCACTGGCGGTCGTTATGAGATTACTTCATACAGCAATACACCTCAGGAAACGGGTAGCTGTACCCGAAATGGTCGCACCTGTGATGCCCTGGAATATTTCAAAAATAGCTGCAAGCTGCCATAGGTGTTCGGAATATTGGGAATGTCCTCAAGACCAGCCCGACAAGGCTCACTGAATAGCCATATTGTTAGTAAAAAGCTGACGCAAAGCATTGAGAGAAATAATCTGACACTGCGCACGCGTCTTAAGCGATTAACCCGAAGGACGATCTGCTTTTCTCGCTCCGTGGAATTGCATGACAACGTCATCGGGGAGTTTATCTCAAGAATGTGGTATCAACCTGTCTGATGCATGACCATTTCTCCTCGAATATTGACTGGTGCTAGAATCAGATCATGAAAAACTTTTCTGAAGACAGCATCTGGCTCCGTATTAAGATATGGAGTGGCCTCTGGACTGTCCGCCTTCCCGTGTTCGCACTCTTGGGGACTGCTTATCTGTTATATGCAGAGACAACACTCTGGCAAGGTCCGGTGCAGGCCTTCGGGATCTGTTTATTTGTTGCAACGTTAGTGATGGGACTATGCATCAGTGTTGGCATAGCATTTGTTGATTGATGGCTAAGTTCCTGATTACTGCCGGAGTCATTATTTTATGTGTGGGTCTGCTCATGCATTTCGCACCGGGACTACTAAAGTGGTTTGGACATCTTCCCGGTGATATTCGTATCGAGAATGACAATACCCGGATTTATATTCCGATCACCTCAATGATTTTGATCAGCCTGGTTCTGACCATTATTGCCAACCTGTGGCGTTGACTCAGATCCCTTTGCCGGAATACACCCCTTACTGCCCTGGTCGTTTTTGTTGCCCGACCAGTTCACGCTCAATGCCGTGGAGTCGCCTTTCCATTTCAGCAAAGCTGACGTATTCCACCTTACGCCCTTCAAACTCCACCGTGCGGTTTTCGTGCAGCAGGGCAGCACGCTTTAACGCCTGATATTCAGCATCGGTACTCACGGTTCACCCATTCAGGTTAGTACTGCGGTGACAGGTTGCAGTTAATGAGTCAGGTTGTTCTTGCTCTACCGCCGGAATGTCAACGAACCGAAATTTGAACCACAGCGCAAAATAAATCTAACCGTCTGATTAAAAACAGGAAATTAAGTTGTGGTTCGCCAACCGCCGTAGGCCATGGCGTTTGAGATAAGAGAGAAAAACAGAGAAAAAACAGGCAAAAATACAGTTAAACGACAGGGGCTGAAAACTACGAAGGAAACAGAAACAGCCCTTTATACTGGGCTGGATAAAACGAAACCCCAACGACATATGTCGGCAGGGTTTTGAAATATGGCGGTGGGGAGGGAACTCACTGCGGAATTTTTCTATAACTCCGACAGTAAGCAGAAACTCAGCCTTCAGTTTCAAGAAGCCCTTGCCTGTGTGCTTCAGCCCATACTAACGGCGACCTCCGTTTTAAATACTCTTTTGGATAGAGTTTCTCGCAATATTCATGAAAATGCCTGGCTCGCATTTCCCGATTATTTCGATCATCCAAACCAAGTCGGGTAATGGTCTGCTTTACCTGCTTTTGTAACTGCCCTGTTAACTCCGGATCCGGATAAATACGACCACTCACCAGCTCGACATGAAACCAGCCTGTGGTTATTTCAAACGGATCCAACACATCCTCAAAATTGTTCTTCCGGGCATTCATAATTGAACTGGCCAGCCGGTAATTATTCCATTCATAGGCCAATTCCACTCTGCGCGATTTTGGCGCATAGTGTTCAACAGTACCGCCTCCAATTGTTCGCTCGAAGTGGACGGCTAAATAGGCACAAATTCCAGAATACGCATGATAAAGTTCAGTCATGCAGTCCCGCCAATAAGGTGCGATCTGCGCCCCTTTGGGTAGGGGCTCATCAATATTGAGTCCTTTCTTTTCCAGGTATTTGAGCCCTTTTTTTCGGACATTTTTATCAAAATCATCAGGCTCTGGCTGAGGTGTTACACGGATCACGGTTTCAACCACCCCTTTTGTTCTGCTACAAAACGCCAGCGCATCCAGAATGGGTCAGTTTCACTCAGAACCGTTCTCAGTTTTTTATCAATGTGCTTTGCCTGGGTAATCGTCACGTTTTCCTGACTTAATATCCTTGAGGCTTGCTCCAGAATCTCTTCGGCCTCAATGGAGTAGGTACTCTTTAAATCAAACGCTTCACTGGTTAACCAGTTATTCGCACTGCCCTGCCGGATAAAATCCCGCTGGGTAATAACCGCACAGCCATCTTGTGTTTTGGGCTCAAAGTCCAGATCAAGCCAGACATCTTTTTTCGCATTAAACTGTGGCTCAACAGACGCCATGACCAAAGGCGAATGCGTCGCTGCTATCAACTGCACATCCACTTTACTGGCTGCCAGCCTGGTTACCGCCTGCAACAGTGAAACAATAATACTTCGCTGCCATTTGGGGTGAAGGTGAGCTTCTATTTCATCGATCAGAAAAATCACTTGTCGGGTTGGCTCCTGCCCTAAAAACACACAGGCATTAACATGCTCTTGCCAGGCCCATACCAGCAAATAAGCCAAAGCAATGATCCGCTTCATGCCCGATGAGGCATGAATAACCGGGACATCCTGACCATAGGGCATTTTCAGGGTTGGTATATCTCTTGAGTCATCCAGACTTACCCGAGTCAGCTGTCCTGCGCGGATCACTTCCCGGGGAGAAGGTGAAAGTGACTCAAGAATTTTTTGCAGTAACTGAAAGGTATCACCGTTTTCTTTCTGCCATCCCGCCCAATCATGTATCAATCCATTACACAAAGGTTTGCCATCATCCCCATACAAGCCATCCCAGACATTTTGGGGAGTAAAAACATACGCAGGTCGCCGTTCGTGAGTTGCACCACTTTTGCTGTCGGAATAATTGCGTGCCGGATCCCAAACAGCAAATCCGCCATTAGGCAAGGCATATAAAACCAATCCTGCCATCACAGGTTTGGAACGGGGAAACACCCATTTCTGCTCTTCCCGACGAAAAGGTACAGTCACAGTAACAGGTCGTGATTTACCTTTTAGTTCAACGGCTATGCTTGCGGACTTTTTGGGATCAACAGGACGGGCCATGTAACCAGAGGTCAGTGCTGCATTAACCTCCTGAGGCCATTTCCGGGTTAAAGCCCACCAGGCAATATCCAGCAGGAAACTTTTACCCAGACCATTATCACCGGTAATCAGGTTTAGCCTCGGGGCAAACTGGATAGGCTGACCACCTTCCGTCGGCCCCACATTGTTTAAAATCAACGATTTCAGCATTCATTTAATCTCTGATAGCTTTGCCCGGTTAAACCGGATGAATAACACGAACAAACTCGGCAATCGCCTGCACTTCCCCTTCCTCATCCGGCTCAAGCACTATGGGCTGATAGTCCGGGTTAAGGGGCATCAGGGTGATTCGGGTGTGCTGCCAGCTGTCATCAACAGAAACAGTCTTTTCACTGGAATACACCTTAACCGTATATTCGCCACCGGTTTCTTCATCAGCCACACCCGCATGCCGAATAAGCAACTTACGGTTTTGCCTGGTGCCAGCGGGAACTGGACGAAAAAGGCAGTAGCTGTCTGCTGGAATCTGAGGCTCCATGGAGTGACCGACTACCTGAGCCACAAACATGCCTTCTGACAAAGGTTCACCCTCCATTCTGATCCAATGTTCAGCGTGATCCGCCACAGTCTCAATGCCAGCCTGCTCATCACTCCAGCCGCCAGCCGCAGCTTTCAGCCCCACCAGGGGCACACAGTCAACATAAGGTTCAAAACCACTGTCAGACGCTGAAACCAATGGCAGGGGTATCACACTGCCAGTGGCAGGGGGTTGCCCTGTGGAAACGCTAGTTTCTGCCCGATCAAACCAACTGTCGTCCGCTTCCAGCTCTTGTGCTCTTCTCCGGTTGATAACTGCCTTGGCAATGCGTCGCATATAAGTGCGCATCGCAGTTTTATCAAACAACTCCTGATATTGAATCTCTACCACTTCATAATCCGTATTGCGCAGCTCATCCCGTATCAGTCTGTCCTGAGCGGCTGTCCCGGCATTCCCATGCAGATGCTGACTCATGCCATCCAGATAAATACAGACGCCTTCATAAAAGTCATTTGGCTCATGGAAGTAAACATCCGGACGAGTGTCAAACCCTCCAGACAACCTTATCGGACGTTCCGTTTCAAACTGAGTCAGACCCGCAGCGTTAAGCAAAGCCACCAGTTGTTGCTCCGGAGAGTTTCCCGGTTTCTGGAGATTCTGGTCAGCAGGCAAGACTGGTGCAATCTCATGCTCAAAGCGGAGATTACTTCCCCAGTCCCGAAAATAGTCCAGTGCCGTATGGCGATTCAATTTATCGTGATAGAACGAATTCCGAAAATGCTGCAGGCAGTCAATGCAGGATGTATCGCAGAGTGAAGGACAATCCTCCACAAGCGAGATAGCCGCCGCTACAATGTCTGGCCAATGATTGAGCATTTGCTCCAACAATCCAGAACCTCCGGGCATAGGGTCAAAAAGCAGTGCATCCACATCCTCTACGCCCGGCTTACCCAGAACCTGTACTTGCAGGTCAGACATCTCCATATCCAGAACCTCTGCTGCACCCTGCCGCAGGGACTCCATCACACTGTATGCTGCTTCCTGACAAGGCAGGTCTGGCATCACCAGCGCATCAGCCACTACCTCAGCGTAAAAACTGATATTCTGAATCGGACGACCGCAACGCTCGGTATGAAGCTCATTAAACTTTTCCAACTCTGCAGGGGAACTCATGGCCGAACGACTGGCTCCACACACCCGACAAACCGGATAGCCCAGCACGTTCTCAGATTTAACCCGGCCAGAGGCACCGACATTCACCAGCCGCAAGTGCATCCCATGTCGAAGGTGAAGGGCGACCTTACCCCATTCATAGTTTTTCCCGCCGGAATGTCGCCCCTGATCCTGACCAAACACCGCAACCGGCATCTGGAAACGATAATCCTCATCGTCGGAAATGTATGAATGGTGGGGCGCATCCACATCACACACAGTCACTCCCGGAATTGAGGTCATGCCCATGGAAGCAGCCTGACTTCCCGAGCCTGAAGCACCGGCTTCCTGAACCGATTCCGCCGCCACATCCACTGAAAACACTAAGGGCTCTTCAGCCGCTAAGTGAAAGGTTTTAGGAACAAACTTGTGTGCATTGGCATAAATCAGGTTGCCTGGCACATACTCCCGAACCGCCAGTGCCGTATTCCGGCGGATTTCCCAATCCGACAGGTTTGAACTGTACTTAGGCGCAACATGGGTCAGGGTAACAGCGCCGGTGTCCAGTCCATATCCCGGCAGGAATCCTTCCGCTGCCAGCACCCCATACGTATTGGTTTCATCTACACCTTCCGCCTGTTGACGGGAACGCCGTGTCTCACCTTTCAGCTTTTTCACCAAACGTTCACACCGCCAGCGCAGCGCTTCTTCATCCGGTTTCAGACTGCCCTGATCTGCCGCCACTTTTCTCAATCGTTCCAGTTGGGTCAATGCCCATTTCAGCCGCTGGAACAGCCGGTCGATCACTGTCTGTAACTCAGAGGCGCACTGGTCAATAATTCCTTCAAGAGCATCCGTTTCCACTACTTCTTTATCCAGCTCTGGCCAGCCCTGGCGAAACGCAGCCTGAACCGCCACCAGCAAAGCGGCACGGTGTTGTTTTATGCGTTCTGCCAGTTCATCTATTTGCAGCGGTGTATCACGAACGTTACCTTCAGCAGTAAACAGGTAAGGCTTGATCTGGGACGGCATACAATTAGCCAGAGCGGCCTTTAGTGATTCATGTTCACGAACCGGAAGATTTTCTGCTCTGAGCATTTTCAACAACGTGGTCAGCAAAGTCGCATGAACATGCTTCGCCACCATCACCGAATTACGCAGGTTAAAACTGGGTGGCTCCACCAGCCCCTCCAGCATTTTCAACGGCTCGTTGAAGTAAGCCCGGTCATGGCTGGTAGCACGGGCATAAGTAAGGTCAAGAGCCATCCGAAACTGTCGCCCGGCACGCCCCGCACGCTGCCAGTAGTTAGCAGGCAGTGGTGGTACGTTACGCATCAACACCGCATCCAGGGCACCAATATTCACCCCCATCTCCAGGGTAGGCGTACACACCAGAGTGTTAATGCGCTCATTATCACCTTTGAAAGCGTTCTCTATACGCTCTCTTTCCGGTCCCGGAATCTGAGCTGAGTGCTCCTTTGCCCGCAACATGGAAAACTCCTGATCCAGCAGGAGCAAGTCATAGTTATCGGGGTTTTCTGCTTCATAAACCAGCTTGCCTTTACAGTTCCAGGCCATGCAGGCATCCGCAGGGTTGGTTCGGCTGTGCAGGCGGCGACAGGTGGTGCAACGGTACATACCCGTAGCGGGAACCAGCAGCAGGTGATCCACATGAACCTGTGTACTGCCATAACAACCAGGCAGGTTATTGCCCCGTCCACCTAACAGCTGGACAGATACCAGCAACTCCAACTCCTTCGTACACAGTTGCCAGATATCCCGCAAAAACGCTTCAGTGTCATCTGGAGCCACACCCCAGTTGGCAATCGCCTGTTTGGCGACGGTGCGATGGCTGCTGAGCCACTGTTTGATCCGGTTTTCATCGTGCTGACCATCCCGTTGCAGTACCAGGCCGGAAGGCACGTCCCGCATCACCGGGATATAGCCTTTCTGTACCAGCGGATCACCGTCCAGCCAGAACTTTGACCAGGCTTTCGTTACCGGGTCATACACCATCCGCCGGGAACGGGCGGCATCCAACAGTGAGGCAATACCCTCAGCCAATTGCTCTGCCTTGCATCCAAGCCGGTTTGCCCATTTCAGAATCACCGGCAGCTCCGGGTTCAATCCCTGATACTGAATCTTCAGGCGTCCAAGAGGCTCAAGGCCGATAGTCTGTCTGGCACCCTGGGTAATTTCCCGGATGATCTGCACCCGCAGGAACCACTTGCGCTCCTCCCCGTGAGCCTGACCCGCCTTAGCCTTGGGCTCCACCCGCCAGACCTCGGGAATTAACGCCCTGGACAGTTCATCATCCGCATCCAGATAACGGTCCATCCATAATGTCAGGTCACTGACAGAAACCGCGCCTTCCCGCAATTTCTTATAAATCAGCTCCCGCAAACGATAACGGCGGGAACGATCCTGCATCCAGCCCGCCTGGAAGGCGGCGTCCTGCCGGTTATCCGCAAACACCAGCAACCGCCGCCGTTCTGCCCGGTGAATCATGCTCTGGGCCAGTACGTGGACATCCGCCACCGCCGTTGCCCGAACCGGTCTGCCCGGTTCACGGTACTGACCACTCAGCCGTCGTCCATGGGCACCGCAGGAAACACAGCGGGTCAGATGCCCGATATGCTCTTCTTTCTGTTGGACAAAATGGAGGGACTTGAACGCCTTATCCCGCCCACACCCCACACACTCGTTAACCTTCTGGTCATGGGCTGTACCGCAGTAGCGGCAAACAAACAGCGATTCCGTCCGGGTCGGGTCATCCTCTTCCCGCCCCACCTGATGGTCGAGGGACAGGGCACGCACCCCACCATGCAGAATTTCCGCTCCCCGCCAGGCTCGCCCCTTGCCTTCGGCAGAACCACCACCGGGGGATTCGCCCGTAAAGTCAAAATCCTCAAGCCCATGCTCAAAATAGTGCTGGCCGCAAGTGGTGCAACTGGACACCGGAAAGGCTTTCAGGTCAGGGTCAAGCTTCGCCGCTTCTTCTGCCGACAAACTCAGGCGGGCAGACAGGCCATCATCGGGAAAAGTCACCACCGCCCCGCCAATGCCACGGACAAAGCCATGCACCACCGGGCGCAACAGCGGTCGCTCACCATTACGGGCGGCAGCTCCAAGCGCCAGCCAGATCAGAATTTCCTCTTCGGTAATTGGACGCCCAAGGACGTCACTCAGGTCTTCAAGCAAACTCTGCAACGCCCTGGGTTTACGCAACGCCCCGGCAATCTGGTAAACCACCTCATTGTGGCTAAGCCAGTGATTCAGGGTTTCCCGCCAGTTATTGCCGGATAGTTTACCGGAGACAGAACGACCACTGACGCTCTGGAACCAGAGCCTGAACGTCTGAAAATCCGCATCGCTGACATCGGGTTTCTCCAACTGGCTCAGCAGCCCCAGCACCGTTTGCAGCTGCACAGTCTGGTCGCCGGTAAAGGGGGCGCTGACGGTTCTGGGTTCCCCCCATATATCGTCTTCATAAGCCTCGCCCACCAGCTCCACGTTATCGCCGTCTACCCCGAAAAAACGGCTGGCGAACTCACGTCCTGCTTCCGGCCCTTTGCGAGGGTCGGCAATGGTGGCGGAGGTGGCGATGCAGACGGTGCTGTGTTCATCCTTGCCACAGTAAGCCCGCAGACGGCGAATCAGGCAGGCGGTTTCTGCGCCACCTGCGCCGGTAAAGGTGTGAGCCTCGTCAAACACCATGAATTCCAGCCGGGCGTTATCGAACAGCTCCAGGTCTTGCTGGCGGGTCAGCAGCAGTTCCAGCTGCTTAACATTGGTGAGCAGAATGCGGGGTTGCTGGCCGGGGGTTCGCATGGATTCCCGGCTGACCCGCTCTTCGGCAGGATGCAATGCCACATCCACTTTCTGATGGCGCATCTCATCCAGCTTGTTTCGATAATCCACCACCGTGCTGCCCGCCGGGAGCCGGACACCATTGACGTCGGACTCCCGCTGGGGCGTTTTGCCCACGTACATGCCAAAGCTGATGCCAGTACCCACCAGCAGCTCCCGCATCCGCTGAAGCTGGTCTTCCGCCAGGGCGTTCATGGGGTAGACGATCACTGCCGTAATTCCGGCATCGGCCTCATCATCCCTGAGTTGCAGACAGCGGCTGATGATCGGCAACAGGAACGACTCGGTTTTGCCCGAGCCCGTACCCGTCGCCACCAGCGTCGTCTTTTTGTTATGGATAGACCGGAAAGCCTGTTCCTGGTGGGCGTAGGCCTCCGGGTAGGAACGTTCTTTGATATGGGGGTGAAGAATGCCCTCGGCAATTAACTGGTCAATGGTGGCGCCCTTCAAAAAGGTGCGGGACAGGGAAATATAGGGTCCCTGCAACAGCGGCGTATCCCGGGTCTGTTCCAGGCTAAGCTGCGCCCGCATCTGCTGGTAGAGGTTATTGTCGGCAAAGGCGTAGGTGCTGAGCTGGTAGCGCAAGAAGTCACTGACCACCTGCTCGGTATAGGTAATGGGGTTCAACATCAGAAAAGGGCTCCCTGCTCATTCTGTTTTGATGTACTGTTATCGTCGTCTTTTGAGATAGCATTACCCAGCGGTACAATCTGGCGAATAAGGGCTGCGTGCGCCTCGCACTCCTGCCAGCTACGCTCCACGTCTTCATTCAGCTGCCAGTCGTAGAACCTTGGGCCAAGGCGAGCCGCCACCGGCTGATGTGCCTGCGCCCGGTCGTCATGGCCAAGGCCGTAGTCGGCAAGACGCAGGGTGTCGGGAATCATCCAGCCCTCGCCGTTATTCTGGGCGAGGAAAGCGTCCAGCCCTTTTTCCTGCAAATCGTGGAAGGCGATTAGGGAGAGAACCGTGTGGCGCAGTTCGGGGTCTTTGTCTTTGTCGATGCGCCAGAAGCCTTTGGGGTTTAGCCCTTTCACTCGCTCTTTCTCAGAGAACCATTTAACGGGAAAATCAACTCCGGAGAGCACAGAGTAAAAATCTTCAAACGAGAGGTTAGTACCGTATGCAACCATTGCATCTAATAATGCTCTGATCCGTACTTTCTCGTGCGGTGTTACAGCCCAGCAATACCGCCACGATTTATTTCTTGTTCTTATTGAAGTCCAATAACCAGCTGAAAATAGTGTATGAATTAAGTTAAGATCACCAACTAACAAAGCGACCACTTTGGCTAATTTAGAACGACCAATTACAGGCGTTTCTTCCAGCGCACCCCATATTAATGATTGCCCTCCTAATCGTAACCGTAAGGTAAAATCGTATACTGTCGAATTTAAAATCCCAACAAGTGAGGCAACATCCAAAGCGTTCATGCCAACTTCTGTCAGGGTCGGCGTTTTATGATTGCATGGAAACGCCCCTACTACAGAGGCTATCATTGTTCGAGCATTAGTTGCAGATGTAACGTCCATAAACGACAATTTTAGTGAGTTAATACCTGATTTAGACTTATCTTCATAATCATTCAAACCCATCAAATATTGTGGTTCTAGTTGCTTATTGGTTTCTGCTATTTCTCTCCATACAGCAGATCTAGCTTTACCACTGACCCAGCCCTTTTCACTGAAGTCAAACTGTCCAATCATCCGCCCTTCATAGAGCGGCAAAGCCACATCCTCAATAGCTTCAACAGCCATCGCCTGCGACCCATCCCGGGACAACACCAGCCCCGCTTCCCGCTCCAGAATGTGCTTCGGCCCGTCATAATCAAACCACGCCCCTTTCAGCCAGTGGCCATACTCATCGGGCACATACCCTTTCGCCTCCCATTTGGGGCGGGAGGGAAAGAGTTTGGAGTCATTGGTCATATCAAACTCACGGGCATATTTGATCCCCCAGCCCTGCTCGCTCTTATCCCCCAGCAGCACGCCATTGGCGTAGATTTTCTGCAACACCTGCAAGTCCCGCTCGCTGCGAATCTCCAGAATCGCCTTGGAATAGGGGGAAAACTCCAGCACCCGCTCCCGTGGGTAAGCCAGTGTCCATTGTTCCGCCCGTTCCCAGTCGTCCACATTGCGGTGCATAAAGGCGGTGCGAATCGCCCGGGTCTCACCGCCTTTATGGATAATCAGCGGGCAGAATTTAAACGACCGATGAATATCAAAAATGCCTTCACGGTTCTCAAAGCCAAACAGCCACTGCCAGTCACACCGGTTCAGAAACAGCTCCCGAAGCTGGGTAGTGCCTTTATCGGTGTAGATACCGCTGGGCACAATCATGCCCAGCCGCCCCTGCTGGTGCATCAGGGCATGGCTCAGTTCCAGAAACAGCTTGTAGGTATTCAGGTCGGCGGAACCCTGATGCACAAACGGATGCGCACTATCGGCAAAGCCTTTGTGTTTACATCGTTGCTTTTGCCACTGTTTATGAAGCGCCTCGGAGAGTTTGAAGCTGTCCCGGCTTCGCCCGCCCAGGTTCAGGTCGTGCTTTTTTTTGTTCTTACTGTCGGTGGTCACCCGGTCGCCAAAAGGCTGCCCCACGAATTTCGCCCAGTTCGACAGCCCTTTCAGGTTGGCGTTATAGCCAATCCAGCGGTGCTCCAGCTTTGGCGTTGCCTGAAAATATTCCTGTTGTTTTGCCAGCGCCTCCTGCTTGCCATACGCCCGGTATAACGGGTCGTGGTTAGAGAAAAACTCTTTTGAGTTGGGCTTCTGAATTTCCCAGGGCGGGTTCCCCAGCACGGCGTCAAACCCGTTTTGCTGGCTGGTGAACACATCAGGAAACTCCAGCTCCCAGTGAAAAAAGCGTTTCTCCCGCGCCACCGCCGAGGCAATCGCTAACGCCTGCTCACCGGGCTGGGTAAAGTCCCGTGGCAGAGGTGCCAGCTCAATCTGCTCGCCGGGCCAGAACCAGAGGGCGCACCACAAATCCATCCGCTTTTTAACGGCGTGGTAATGGGGGTTGTTCAGTACCTGTTCCTGGTAGAGCTTTGCCCGTTTGTCACTCTGGTGTACCGGCAGCCGGTGCAGCTTGCGAAACACCTTGAACAGTTCTTTATGAATGTTGTCCACGTCCAGGGTGGTGGTCAGGGAATCCTGCTGCTGTTTCACCAGCGCCACCAGCTGACCCGGCACAGCCTTTGCCTGGGCTTTAATGGCGTCGGTAAACACATCGCCCTTTTTCTTGCCCCGGCTTTTGCCTTCGCTGACGACATAGAAATGGTTAATCATCTGGTCGGGCTTGTCTTTCTGGTAGTCCTTGTCGCCCCCCTCCCGTTGCCAGGCCATGGCCGGGTAGTGGCGGAAGCAGTCAAACCAGGTGCCTACCAGGGCATTGCCCACCTTGAGCTTATGGTCAAGAAAGCCAAAGGGCAGGTCCCGGTCCATGGTCTCTACCCAAAGCGCCATCCGCCCCAGCTCCACGGCTAGCGGGTCAAGGTCGACGCCATAGAGACAACGCTCAACAATATGGCGCTTCAGCTGCGCCCGCAGGCTCTCTTCAAAATGCGTATCCGTGGGCTTGAGTTTGGCGACTTCGTCACTGAGCAGGGTGGTCAGCTGCCCATCGGCCATACGGGGTACGCTGCCATCGGCTGCCCGCTCCAGCATCTTGTGATGGTAAAGGGATTCCACCAGCGCGTCGGTAAGGTAGCGCAATGCGCCCGCCAGAAACGAGCCGGAACCCATGGCCGGGTCACAGACTTTCAGGGCGAGAATGGCTTCCGGCGTTTTCGGCGCCCACTCAAGGACGTTGTCCAGCCCGGTGCGAGCGTCGGTCTCAGTCCGGACCGCATCGTAAGCCAGCGGCTGCAAGGTGCGACGAACGGTGGGCGCTGCCAGTTGCGGACGGGTATAAAAGGTGCCTGCCCCTTTCCGGGTGCCGCCCCAGCGCACCAGGTAAAACTGCCTCGGCGCAATCTGTTTGACGCACAATTGCCTGATCGCACGCTCCAGTGCCTGCGCCTGCTTGGCGCTGGCAGCTGCACTTTTCCCCCTGGGCTTTTTCACCAGCCTGGCCAGTGTTGCCGCCTTGGCCAGCCAGGCCTCAGCCCGATGCTGGTCTGCGTCACTCAGTCGCAGCTCATCATCGGAGGATTCGGTCTCCGCAGTTTCTTCCGCTGCCGGTTCCGACTCGCCAGCAGGCGGTTCAGCCTCGTTGCTCTTCTCAACAGCTTCCTCACCAGCCTCTTCGTCAGCCTCAACGGATTGGCTGGCGTCTTTCTTCAGCGCCTCAAACAGTTGCTTGATGCTTTTATCGCTCATGGCTTCCAGTTGCGACAGCGGCAGCGCAGGCTGGTTGCCTATGCCAAGAAAAATCACTGGGTCATTGGCTTTCGCCTGCTTCAGCTCAAAGTCCAGCAAGCCTTCATAAAGGATACCGATGTACTCGGAGGACAGGGTGGAGAAATCCACCGGCGCATCCACCCAGCGGCTGGCCTTGCCGTGGCGCACTTTCATGCGGGTGCGGGTCAACAGCCGCAGAAGCTGGTTAACCTGACTGTCGGAGATCATGTTGGCGGCGCTTTCCAGCAGTGCCAGCGCCCGGGAGATGCCGTCCTCACTGTCGCCATCACCCGGCTGGAACAGGGCACCACCGTATTCCGGTACGGTCAGGCTGGGGTGGGCGGAGCCACTATGGATCAGGTTAAACAGGCCAATCATCCGGGGCCAGGCACTGAAACTGCGGCTCAGACGATCATTGCCTCGCCCTCCGGCCCGGCGATCCAGCTGCTGACGCAACCCTTCGAGGCCGTAGGTTTGCTGATAGATGCCATTGTCCACCGGCAGCAGTCCACGAGCCTCGGCAAACAGGGTGATAATACAGCGCATGATGATGCGGGAACCGGCCACGTACAGGTCATTGAAAGCGGGTGCCGTTCCGGCTTTCTGGGCGGCTTCAATGGCAGCATGGGAAGCGGTAATCAGCTCTTCAACGCCCTGGCGAACCCGTTCACCCAGCACACTGGAGAGTTCCGCCTGTCCTTTACGGGAGGCACTGATGGCTTTCTGCAACCGGTTCTGGCCATCTTCCACCAGCAGGTTGTCCCGGTTCAGCAGGTAACGCCACGCCAAGGGCTGAGGACCGGGCTGTCCTTCGACAAACCAGAGGTCGATGTCCCACTCACACCAGGCGTCGTAATCCTGACCGGCGTAGACCAGCCGCCATTGTCGTCCATTAGTGACCAGCGCCAGAGGCTGTCGTTGCTTACGCAACCACTCCAACACCCGCCCCAGAAGAACCCGGGAACGACCTACGCCCAGACGACCGGAAAACTGACGGGAAGCCCCCTCTTCCGGTACAAACACCGGAAAGGCTTCACCAGTTGGGCCAACCCATAAACGGCGGGGCTTGACCTGTACGCCGGTAAAACTGCGAATCGCCCAGCGGCTCTCCACAAACTGAGCCTTTTGCCATTCATCAGCGGGCAGGCCGGTGAAGTTCTGCAACAGATAATCCAGCAGCGGCGCAAGGGTTTCATTGGTGCCGTCAAACGCCGTTAACGCACGACGAAGTTTTTCTACCTGCCATGCAGGCAGCTCAGGCAAGTTATCGGGAAAATACGCCTTGTTCGCCAGCTGGGTTGCCGACAGTAACAGACCACCATGGTTAAGGGAGGCCCAGACTTCATTCAATGTACTCATGAGCGAGCCTCCGGCAGACGAATCTCGATGGTGACGGGAAATACCTGAGCCTCACCCCGTAAACGGAAACGCTGGGGAAGCACTTGTTTCAATATTCGCTCTTTCTCACTTTTCAGCCGGTCGAGCAAATCGCCAAACTGGTTCTGTCGTCGTTTAAGCTCATCTTCCAGATCCCGCAGGCGTTTTTCCGCCTCGGCATTGGCGTCTTCCAGCATGTCCAGCTGGAGTGCTGACTGGCTGCGCTCTTCTTCAATTTCCCGTTTCAGTTTTTCAATGCTCTGGGCACCTTTAAGGCTCTGAACCTCTTTAATACGACGGTCGAAGGCTTCTTTTTCCCGATCTTTCGCTTCGTCATAGCTATGAGCCAATTCTGCCTTGATGTTATTGGAAATACGCTCACGGAAGGCAGTGATAAAGCCTTTGACGTCCTGTTCAACGCCATCCCAGAGATCACGGGCCCGCTCAACGTCCAGGCTGTCATTCACCGCCACCCGGCCACCGTAAGTCGGGTTTTCATAAGTCAGGGAAGCACCCAGCGCCTCACCCGACACTGGCAGTGCCAGGGTGCGCGTCCAGTGATGGAAGGTTTCCCGAAGCTCATTAATAGCCAACTCCTCAACGGTCAACAGAATCAGGGCATCCGAGCCTTCAGGCACTTTGCCTCGAGTCACCAGCCAACGACTGGGGGGCTGAAACTCCGTTTGTCCACTAGGGAAACGCAGTCGCGCAAAAGCGTTGAGCGCATGGCGGAACAGTGGGTGACCAAGATGGAGCAGCACCGTATCCGCAGACGGCTGAAATACCGGACGACCATTGACATGTTTAATAAAAAACTGGTTATCAAACACCACCCAGGGCATGGCTCCGGCGATGCCTTTATGGGCGGGAAGGCGCAGACCATCATCCACCACCGACTGCCAGCGACTGGGAAGTGGTGTTTTCAGGCGCATTCGCCCCAGAGTATCCGGCCCATCCAGTACTTTGCCCGGAGCGCCTAATTCCATCGCCACGGACAGGGTTTCCACCAGGGTTTGTGGCGAGAGGTCAAGGTCTGCCATCAGCTGTAACAGCTGCTCTTTTTCGGCTTCACCGCTTTCCTCAGTCTGCACCCTGGCATCGTCAGCGGCTCCCCGTCGGCCCTGAATCTGAAGTTCAAGGCTGGCCAGTACTTCCTGGTCTTCGTTAAGCTCCAGCATCCGGCGCTGGAACGCTGCGTCAAAAAGCTCTCCCACAGAGCCAAGGTCTTCCCGGATATCGTTTACCTTACTCAGGACTCTGGCGACGAAACTCAGGTCAGCGTCATCATCGCTGGTGAAGTGATAGATGGAAACATCCCGGGACTGACCGTGACGGTCGATCCGGCCATTGCGCTGCTCCAGCCGGGATGGGTTCCAGGGGATTTCGTAGTGAATCAGCAGCCGGGCGGTGTGTTGCAGGTTCAAGCCTTCAGAAGCGGCATCGGTTGCCACCAGAATTTTTACCGGTGAGGCCGGGTCATTAAAGGCCCGTTTGATCACTTCCCGCTCGTCATCACTCATGCCGCCGTAAAGCTGTGCGATAGCACCTTCATCGGCACCAAAGCAATCTGTAAGGCGGTTGACCAGATAGTCCAGTGTCGTCTTGTATTCCGTAAAAATGATCAGACGCTCGTCCTGCTGCCACTGCTCAGCATTACGCAATTCCTTATTCACCATCTCCAGCAGACGATCAAAGCGGCTGTCGGATACCGGGGTACAACATACGACCGGCAGCTGGTTCAGGCCAAGGGCCTCCAGGGCGGCATCAATGGCGTCAATCTCTTTCTGAAGTCCGTGAACGTGGGGGTGTATCCAGCCACCAATCACCTGCGCGGCATGCTGCCCACGACTTTCCCGCTCAAGGTCATCGTCGATGTCTTCTTCTATAGAACGACGAGCCGCCATAACCTCGCTGGCCTGCAACGCTTCGCTGTCCTCAAGCCCCAACTTGAATCGCAGCCAGCTATCCGCAAAGGTGACAGGACTGGAGAGCAACCTCTTACGCAGAACCTCTATCGCAAAGTTCAGTACCATTCGAGCCTTTGGCTCAGCCTGAATCATTTTTTTCAGGCTGCCGCAAAAACACCGCACTGCTTCAGCCAGCTGTTTTTCATCCCTTGGCATGTACAAGGGCAACGGCTCAAGGTGCCTTTTTGCAAAACGCGGCACCCGACCAGCGCTTTTGTCCTGCTCGTTAATTTCACTTTTCAGTCGGCGGATCAGAACATCGCCGATCATGCCCCGCTCTTTCTCAGTAAAACCGGGTGTTTTGGTGAATCGCACCGGATCAAGCTGTTCCAGCAGACCAGAAAAGCAGCGGGTATGCCCATTGTGGGGGGTGGCAGTCAGAAACAGCCGATGCTCAAAATAAGGTGTCAGCGTCCGCAGCATTCTAGCCAGATCGCTGTCTTCGCCATAGTTGGCGGGCATGAGATTGTGGGCTTCGTCAACAATCAACAAATCCCAGGGCAACTGAGCATGCCCCTGCCCCCTGGAGGCTTCGCAATTAGCAATAAACTGCTCAAGCACATCCGGCTGGCGCAGGTAGTGATAAGAGGTGATGATTCGGGGCAAAGCTCGCCAGGGGTTAGCATCCAGCCCCATCTCTTTCTGCAGTTTATGGGTAAACGCTTTATCCACCACATCAAAGCCAAGGGAGAACTTCTCGTCCATCTCCTGTTGCCACTGGGTTCGCAGGGAGGCGGGAGTAATAATGAGTACTCGGCGGATGCGCCGGGTTCGAATCAGCTCAGCCAGAATCAGCCCCGCCTCGATGGTTTTACCCAGGCCCACATCATCAGCCAGCAACAGCGATACTCTCGGCATACGCATCGCCCTGGCCAGTGGCACCATCTGGAAGTCATCAACACTAACCGCACCATACACTGGCGCAGTGGGCACCGGCTCAGAGCGTTTTTCCAGAGAATGAGCGGAGAGAAAGGGAGTGAGCGCACTCCATCGAGTCGCTCGCTGAAGTGCCATAAACTCACCCATAACCATGGGGGCTTCAGCGTCGATACGAGGCAGGGCATTAGGCTCCAGTACCACCGGACTTCGCTCACGCTCCCACAGCAGAGACTCCTGAGCATCACCCTCGGCGTCGCTAAACTCCACGGTGACCAGATGTAATTGTGAGGAGGCTCTGCCTTCACTGATGGACTCAACGGCAGAGATAACTCCTCGCCGGTTACGAACGGTTGCCAGCATGCCTACCCGGGGTATGGATGCTGAATGCGCTGTATCAATAGACAATGTCTGAGGATCCTTGATGCAGATTAACCACAAAATGGGATTATGATACTATTTTTTGGCAGGGAATTCGCCCTGACTTAAGGCCACTTTCATTGATGTTTTGATTTTCTGACAGAGAGTACCCCATGTCTGATCAAAGACTGATAGAACAGCTGAAGCGCATTGCTTCTGAATATAACCATACGCCTGACGCCGCCCTTTCTTTTCTAAAAGACGCACTTAAAGACCAGGCTCTAAAACTTGCTCCGCTCGACATTATCAATGGGCCTTTTCCCTACAATATTGATGAACACAAACTGTCTGATTACCATTTCGATGAACTTCCTGATTGGTCAAAAAAACTCATTCCTGAAAATGCTATTTTAGAGAGGCATTGTTTTCGCAACGGGCAAGAAATAGCCAAGCTGGTAACTCGGGGAAGGGTGTTGATGGCTGCACAAATATCTGAAGCTGATGATATTCACTCTGCGAAAGGCTGATTTCTTCTTTTCAAACCTCCGCCTCATACTGCGCCAACTCCGGCGCAGCCCCCTTCACCTCGCCACCCTGCACAAAAGCCTTCTGCCCTGCCCCTACCGTCTCACCCTTCACCATCACTACAGTCCCATCTCTCAGGGTCGCCGTACTGGTTCCATTCCCGTTATTAGCCGTGATCGTTACGACGGTTCTGCCTCCTTCTGGGATCAGCGATTTGAACTGTTGCCAGATGTTTGTGGTAGCCATAAGTAATGTCTCTCCAGCTCAATGGTATGACCTTGCGCCCAGCAAAGATGGCAAGAAAACCGCAAGATGGGGCTTTCTTATAACGAAAGAAAAGCTGATTAGTTTCTAACCAGTAGTCGTTGCTATATGCCGGTGTTATACGATAGTGGTAGTACAACAAACGATAAAGAACAGGATCATGAACACCAGAGACAAACTTGATTGCCTGATGAACATCCTCGAAGGACAACAAAACAATGATTGGGGAGCAGAAGCCGAAGACCCAAGCGAACAGAAACACATCGAAGCAAAAGTAAAAGCACATTTAGAACAGGCCATCAAAGCCCTTGGAATTGTCCCCAGAGAAGCCTACGAAGAATACGAAGAAATCAACCAATAAGTCTTCCGGGAGAAGCACTATGAAGGACTTCAGCCAATGGCTCACAGACCTCACCAACGACCTGCGGGAAGTGAGCCCACCGCAAAAAAAAAACGAGAGGTACCTGCTATGAATAACTTGATGGATAAACTGGTTGCCGTTCTCAATGACTGGAATTCTGATCCTGACTTTCCTCCCACTCTTATTGATGTGGTCGAATGCTTTACCGACTTACATCCTGAGTTCACTAACGAAGATGTTCAGGCTGCGATCAACTCCGCTATTTCGGATGGCCTGTTCACCCTTGAGAATGGCTGTCTGAAATCAACTCAATAATGCCGTTCTTCAGAAGCTGCGCCAGCTTCGGTGCAGCTATTCTGGTACGGCTATGTCGTCGTCTTATAGTCATAAATCGCTGCAACTTCTTCAGCCGTTAAATCTCCCTCAGCCACTACCGGCATCGCCCACTGAATCTCCACATCGACAGGTTGATTGTGCAAAAAGAAAGCGACACCTCCCTGGTCAGCCGGTGTTTCTTCGGTGCAGGTAAACGTCCAGATAAATTGTGTCCACCCAGCCTTGATGGATGTTTCAGTGCCTTTGACCACTTTATCGGTTCCCACTTCATGCTGACCGCCTCCCAGATAGCTATTGATATAACAGTTAATGTAAGGCGTTGTTGCAGAAGCACCCTTTAGCCATACTGATACGGTGTACTTTTTTCCGACCTCATAAGCCACTCTTTTGTAGTACATCAGAATCGAGCTATAGCCTTGTGTATTCGTTCCTTTGCCGATCACGCACGTTGTATTGTTGACGCTGCCTTCCTGCTGGGTATTTCCTGATCCCCAGTAATACAGATTGTTCCAGTGATCCCACTTCGACCAGTCGCTGCCACCATTGTCACCGGATGAATCCAGCAGGTTGACCACTTGAGGCTGTGGCGGTTCAGGTGGCTGTGGTGATGTTGGTGAGTTGTAGTGTCGTTCCAACTCCAGCCTCTGCGTCACCTTCCCACCTGAAGACCCTATGCTGGTCGCCAGACACAAGGCTCGCCAGTTGTTATTCGTCCCATTCAGGAGTGAGTCCCGCACTTCGACCAGCTGCCCTGGCTCCACCAGTCCCGGTGCCGTGTTGCTGTCGGTCAGTGGGATCTCGATGGTGGTGACACTCTGGTTTCCCCCTTTTGCCAGCTCATTGCGGCCTCGCTCGGTATTGACCTGGGTTTCAGTCAGCCAGTCTTCCAGAATATCCGGTGCCGGATCGTTGCCTGCTGACCCTTGCCGCTTGACGTTGACGGCAACTCCGGCATGGGTGCCTGAAACATAGACAGCGTTGTATTCCGGCTCGGGTCGCCAGCTGGCGTTGAGGCTGATCACCAGACTGGCTGGTATGATCCTGTCCATGGTGGCCTCGTTCCACTTCCAGGGGCTGGCTGGGTAACGGGGCTGAATGTTGAGAGTGTCGCTGTTTCTGGCAGGAATAATCACCGACCCTGCGGTGCTGGTCAGTCGGACGATGACCTTCATTGGGGTTTCGTTCTGGTAGCTGAAGCTTCCTCCGGGGATAATCCAGTCCGGTGTACTGTAGTCATTCAAGTCCGGGTATTCAGCCGTGAAGCCTGTATTTTTCAGTTCTTCACTAATTGCCTGTTTTGCGTTGATGTGACTGGTGTTGCTTTTACTGCGCTGGGGCGCATAAGGCGCTGCCAGAAGCTGGGTGCGGCTAGTGCCGTAAATGGTATAACGCTCATGCCCGAATACCCGGTTGCTTGTGTAGCGCTCGATAATAAAGACCCACTTCCAGCCGTTTATATCCACTTCGATTTGCTTAACACCGTCCTGATCCGGTTCCACCAACGCAAGGCTGGACGCTCCCCAAAGGCTGCCGGTGAAACTCCAGCTGAAGCTGTCGATGTCGAGGCTTATGTCCAAGTCCCTTATCTCTATCGGGGTTCTGTCTGGCAGGACGACGACGCTGATGGTGTTCATAAGCAGGTAGCTCTCCCTGATATCTGGCTGCTTCGGTTGCGGCTTCTTTGGGTCTTCAGGCTGGGTTTCGCCACCGTACTTGCCGGTGTAGTCGTTGTCTTTTTGTTTGCGGCCTTCGCCCCAGGGGATGATGACCGGCTCGTCCTGAGTTCGGTTGCTGCTATAGGTGGAACGCTGCCGGATGTCCCTTGGTTGAATAGCAGTGTTTGGCTCTATGGCTCCAAACCGGAACCAGGCCGCAGGGGTTCCTGATTCGGAGTACAGGCTTTCCTGAAAAACAAAGCTGATCGGTGGCTGTGGCAGGACATAGGCAGCTGGCTTACGGCTAGTGCCGTTGTATAAATCGACAGACTGGAACAGGGAGGCGTTGTCATTGTCTTTTTCCGGGGCTTGCTTCCAGTCGTCGATACGGGTCAGCTCTTTTGCCTGAATGCTCTGATCCCATCCTGAAGCATTGTTCTTGTCGGCTGCCGGTGGCTGCGTCCATCTCCCCTCGCTGCTGTTCTTTTTGGAGGGTGCGGTGCCATGACTAATCACCAGCTGTTGCTCCAGTTCAGGCACCTTGCCCCAAAGTACCGCGAATGGCGAAGGATTCAGGGGGTTCCCCTGCTGACTGGTTTGGGTGCGTAGAGTCTCAATCGGCACAGTGTTTCCGAAGCGGCTTTGCTGTGTTCGTTCACTGGTGAGCGCTATTTGCCAGAGTGCCTGCTGGCTGATCATTAATCCGGGAGGCGGTGCAAAGGCAATAGCGACCGAGCCATCAAAGTTCGCTACGGCTGCTGTGCTTCTCACATAAGGTGTGCCGGAGAATTTAAAGTCAACGCTGCCCTGGTGTGGCGGATAAGGCATCAGCTGGTTTCCACGGTCAAGGCTCCGTGGCACAGTGGACGGTTATAAGCCATTGCCCGGAGGGTGACATCGTTAATGGTGCGGGTGTGGTTGGTGCCGGTATCCACCCACCACTCCGGCTCACTGCCCGGCAGGGTGCCTGCTTTTTCGACCCGGTAAACATAACCATTGGGCGTGGTCGGGTGAATAATTTCGTTGAGCTCCACGCTGGCACTGGCGGTGAATGGTCGCCCATAGTCGTCAATGGCCAGCACAAAGGTATCGCCGCCATCAGTCAGTACATCGAGAGAGTAAGCTCCGGTTTGGCTGTCACTGGTGGCATTGCCTGTTACTGCCCAGGTTCCGTCCGGTTTGTTCTCCACGGCGACCAGTGTCCGGGCGACAGGTTGAGGCTGGTTATCAATAACCTGTTCCACCTTGCCGGTAATGGTTCCCGGATCACCTGTGGGAGCGCTGCCGCCTTTGGTACTGATGGCAAGGTCATAAACGACAACATCATCAGATTTAACAGGCTTTGTTGCAAAGGGCTGGTGATCCACAAAGACCAAAAAGCTAAATGACAAAGTGGCTAAAGAATCTGGAAGAAAGGAGGCATTGATCGTTCCATCGTTGATCCGGGTGGAGAAGATATAACCCATTTTCCCCTCAACAATAAGGGACACTGTACCTGCAAACAGTTTGCCATCCACCATCAGCTTTGCTTTCACACTGGGATAAAGCGAACGAAGGTCAGTGTTCAGTGGCTGGTAGGTGTCTGTGAACATTACCAGTCTCCCGACGTTTGGATATAAGCGGTCATGGGGAAGTTGCCGTATCGGTTCCCTTTGTACGTCGTTCCCCTGTAGGTAATGCCATCAACGGTTAATGGCTTTAAATGGTGTAATTTTGAATCGCTGCCATTCTGAATCAGCCATGGGAATATATTAAATACGCCCCGCAGCCTGAACATGAATTTTTGCTCAATCATTAAGAACCACGGGACTCTGGCAATGGCATTCTGCTCAAACTCTGAAATGTCTTTGGTTGGGAAACCATTTTTTTCGTTCACAGAGCCGTGTGCCTGATGCATCGAGCTGCAAATCACGGCTTGATCATCTTCAGACCAGTTTATGCCAGGCAGTGAGGTCATCACTCTTGGGCGTGAGTAGCTAATTAATGATTGATCAGCGCCTACCAATGTCCCTGCGTAAGCTCCATTTGATGTGGATGCGCTCAATAAGCCTTTTGTCATAGACGGTGCCAGCAAAGCCCAGCCTCTGGGAATATCCATGTTCATAGTGTCAACATCGCCAACATAAAGCGTTAACGGAGACCTAAAAATGGCATTGCCAACTGACTGATTTTCAAGACCGCCTGCATGAAGAAACAAGATCAGCGTTCTCTCATCACCCACCGCTTTCCATACTCTTGGTGTATATTGCCAATAACAGGCAGCATAGGCACTGTAACCTTCATAGGCTTCTGGTGATGTGACACTTTCTGCGATTTGCAGGCGAAAGGCTGCGCCATTAGCGGGATTGGTTTCCACCAGTAAATACATATCCTCCTGCGAGGCGGATTTGTTTTTATAAACCGTCCGGTCACTGCCTTCTATCTCCGACACCATCTCTTTCGTCCAGCCCAGACCGGGCTTGCTGCCGTATCCGTTGACCAGAATGGCATCAAAAATTTCCGTGATGTTTGAAGTGGTTCCACTGAAGGTAAACTGTGGAGCCCCTGCATCCTCCGAGTCGTAGTAGGTAACCGCCATCAGTCTGCATTGCATCCCCCCGAATCTGTAGAGTAAATTTGTCGTCTGATTCCGTCCCCTGCCCTGACAGAACCGTCCGGCAAATCCACACCGGAGCCAGGCAGCCATCGGTGTTAAATCGCACCACATTGCCGGGCGACCAGCCAACGCCCCAGCCATCGGCCAGAATGCTGAAGTAAGGGGTTCCGGTTTCCGGGTTAACGGGTGCGGTATTGGTTCCCGTCGTGCCGGTGTCGATGATCCCCAGCTTTTCCTCCACCACCTTAAAGGCGGTGCCTGTCGTGAAGATAATCGCCCACTTGCCATAGATGGCACCCTTGTTGGCGACCTGTATCGGGTAGTTGATGGTGTTGTACTTGGCAGTGGTGTTGTCTTCGTTGCGCTCATCCGTCCAGTTGGGGTTGCCGCTGTCCCACACCTTCTGGCTGAAAAAATTGTGAACCCTGGCCTGCAAATCCCCATAGACCACAGCACTGCTGATGGTGGTTTCTCCCGCAGGCAAATCCCAAGGCACCGGAGCGATAATCGACAGTTCCCCGTTGATCTGGGCATCGCTGACTACGCTCATATGTTCGACCCGGTCAGTGATTTTAAAGGGGGCGGTCAGGCTTTCCCCGCCAGCATCCTGAAGCAGCAATGGATCAGCAAAGGTTAATTGACCGGCTGGTTTGTCGGCGGTGTATTGTGCCGGATCGAGAAGTTTACCTGCGCTGTCTTCTACAACGATCTCGGCCTGATGATCCCTTGTGAGTGTGACGGTTTGTCCAGCGGTTGGGGTGCCTGCATCGGTTTCTTTCTTATGGCTGATCACCACAATATCCCCCGGACGATAAATCGGCACCCTGCCATCTGCCGGAAGGCGAACCGGGTCAAGGCCGATCAAGTCTGCATCCATTGGCAGACTGGTTTCGATGACGCAGTTGTAACGGACGCTCTGGGGAATTATTTGAATAGGCTCGTTATCAGGAGAGTTGCCATCGGTGAAGAACACCTCGCACCAGCCAGTGGTTGCGTCAAACTTGCCCTGTACCTCACTGGTGTTGATGTTGCCATTGAAGTCGGCTGTGGCAGTGATAATGTCGGCGTTGCTTGCCCGGACTGCGGTCAGTTGCAGGCTGCCAGCCCTTACGGGTGCGCCAGCTGTACGGAAGGCGACACTGTTCGTCTTGAAGTCGGCTGAAAAGGTAGCCGCTGCGGTCAGGGTGGCAGTGCTGACTGTCCCGGATGGATAGACTGCCAGTGTCGCCACGCCGCCCGTGTAATCAATGGTTCCCACCTGCGTTCCGGCATTGGTTTCAGTGCTGATGTTTTTATACAGCAGCCCGTCCCGGTCAAAGTAAGACTCTCCATTCCAGTCAAAGATCAGGCTGCCCGGCAGCAGAGGCTCGTCAATCAGGGGTAGCAGGTCGATGGTCAGTTCCGGTGAACCCAGGGTTTCGGTATTGGGCAGGTGACTTAAACTGTTGCCTTGGGCTTTGCTGGTGACTGTGCTGCCGGGGAACACTTCGGTTTTAGTGACGTTGGCAGACTGCAAACGATAATAGGTTCTGGCTGTACCAGTCCATGAGTACGCATTATATTTCCGTATGGAGTAATTCTCCGTCGCCTGAATCGTAAACTCGCCGGTTTGGTAGTCGATGCTGCCTGTACCACTTTGCCAGCCCCCGTTGCCGTTATCATTGAAGATTTTATTTCTGTTATAAGTGCTGCTGTATTGAGTAAATGCGCTGGCACTATTGTTATGGCTGACCGACTCCCGTTCCACGGCAAACTGAACCTGCACCGATCCGGGCAGCAGTGGCGCTCCGCTGATGGTGCCGGTCATCAACCCCGCTGAATCCACTGAAACGTCTACCTGCCCACCGGCTACCGCACCTTCTTTATATTCGATTTCGATCTCGGTGCCATTGTCAGGAATGGCGTTTAAGACAAAGCCCAGCTCCCCGGAGGCGTAATACACACTGCCTGAACCATCGCCGTTTAATAAGCCATTGCCCTGATCGGTCAGGGTTTTATTCTCCCCGCTGGCGAGATAGCGAATGGTGACACTGCCCGGCTTGATGCCCGGCTTTTCAGTGGTGTGACGAAAGGCAAACCGTTCTACCGGCAGAGAGCCTGTGCGCCGGGTAATTTCTTCGTCGCCCTGGGTGATGTAACTGAACACCAGCTTGCTGTCCGGGTCTGGCACCGCATCCAGGGTGACCGCCACACTGCCGGTACTGAAATCAATATTGCCCTTGCCGGAACCGTCCATTTGTCCGTTGCCCGGATCGCTCACATCCTGCCATTTGCCCAGAGCCATGTAACTGATGACCAATGTTCCCGGTCTGGGCTTGGCTTCAGCAAAGTTGAAGGTGTAATTAAAGCCCCGGTTCTGGGAAGACACGTCTTCTGTTCCGCTGATGGCAGAACCGACGACGGCAGCCGCAGGCTGGTAAGTAGCGGACGCTGTACTGGTATACTGGCCGCTGTTGCGATAGGCATTGATCTCTCCATTTTCATAGTCGATGGTAAGGCTGGAGAAGTTATTGGTGCCGCTGCTGTTTACCAGCTGGCCTTTCTGGTTATCCACAAAAGTACCGCCATCCATGGTGAGGGTGATGGTTCCCGGCAAGGCTCCGGTCTGCAAAAACGCACGACTCTGACTGCCGGTAAGATGGACGAACTTCGGGCTGACATTTCTGACGACAGCAGCCGTCGCCACCATCCGTTTAGCGGTATAACCGCCATACTGATCCACCACCGGGCTTTCCACCCTGGCACTGGGAACCAGTGGCGCATAGAGGCTCTCGACCCGGACGCTCAGGTCGCCCTTGCTGATAGTGGCACTGGCAGGCTTGATGCCATAGTAACGGGAGGCATCGGCTATCTGCGTTCCCTGTACCTGTGTCTTTTCCACAAGCGCAAGATGCTCTCCGTGTCTAAATATCTGAGTACCTCCGGGAGTGGGTACACCTCCGGGGAAGGTAAAGGAGAGGGCTGCGCTGATCTCCATATCAATACGGCGTCGTTCAAAATCCATAAAGGTGCTATCGCCGTACTGATAAGTGAACACTTCGATGCGACTTTCCACCTTGGTCAGACGAACGTACTGTTCCTTTTTTTCGATGGGATCATAGAGCCGGTAAACCTCGCCTACCTCTGGCAGCCTGCTTTCTTCCCGCTGGATACCCACAATACTGCGCTGGCCTTCAGTCTGGTTACCCAACAGTTCAAAGCTGGCACTGGTGCCAGGGACGACGTAGGCTTCGATACGGTTCCGGGCATTCTTGCGCTCATCCGTCTGGTCATCGGTATTAAACAGAAGAACACTGACGTTTTGATCTTTGGGTGGTTCGGTCAGGATCAGGTGGCTGCCCAGATAAGCATCATTATTATCGGTGCTGATGCCCACGTAGGCTTTCCGCAGAGCCACATCACCAATAGTGCGGTCGATCCTTGAGATGTCCTGAAACAGGTTATTGATGTTGCCGTCGATGACTTCGGTGCCGGTTGCCCGACCACCGCCGTCTTCCTCGTCGCTGAGGCGCTGGCTTTCGAAGAGTTTTACATCGTCGTTGTTGATGGCCATGGACTATCCTTCCCGCATGAAATTGAAACTGTGCTTACTCATCATCATTTTTCAGGCAATCGCCACTCATGCTCTGACAATTGAGGAGTGTGATGATTTTATTGATCAATGGAAGTCGGATATTGAAATACTATTTAATGCCGCAAACTCAAACTCAGAGGTTTCATTAAAATCAGGATCAAAATTTGGTAGTGGGGCAAACCTGTTATATTTCATGGATGTCAATGCCAAATTCGATTTTGTTGATCAACAGGCCAATAACAATATCGTGCATTTGTTCTAACTTTGAAAAGCATATTGTCTTTCTGGCCAGACGCTTAATCCAAGTTCTAAAATTCAGGTTTTTACGTTCAATTTTCTGAGTATTTTCTTTTCCAATGATGTGTCTGCTTTCGTCGAGATTACGTTCATAGGCTCCCCAATCATCAGTATAAAATTTCTTGATACCAAATGGTTCAAGAAGCTCTTTTAGTTTTTTGAAAACCTCATCCTTTCGTTTCCCAAAAACGTAAGCCAAAACAGTATTGGTCGCATGATCAACTGCATGCCAAAGCCAACGCTGGTTACTTTTTTCAAACACATACGACCACTGTTCATCTATCTCAGCCTCTTGGCAGGCACGGCCTACGTGAATCACAGCACCCGTTCCAAGATCCATTTTCTGAATATTTGGATTAACTTGAACTAAGCCTTTCTCTTTTTTTTAATGTGTTTATTACTGTTTTTTTATTGATTCCCAAAACCCTGCTTGTATCCCTGATGCCGCCACCATTAATTGCCATATCGACGACTTTTTCTTTAACGCCTGGCTCATAAGCTTTATACCGGTACTCAAGCATAAAGGACTTGGTTTCACATTCAGCATTACAGCAAAAGTAGCGAGGAACATTATGAACACTGTAACCAAAGCTTTTAACATCATTACCGCCACATTTCGGGCAGTGAACTGGTGTGGAGCACATTTTCATATCGCACCATGACAAATACGGCATACGCCGTATTTTAGCAAACAACTACAAAATATCGGCTCTTCCTCAATTTGAGTGGGTGATTTATTATATTCTGAAGCACTCAATGCAAGGATGCACCGATGCGTGATAAGCAACTCTATTCTCAAATACTGGGTATTGAGTCTCCTTGGTTCGTTTCTGAAGTTGAATTGTCATTACAGGATCAACAGGTTCGGGTATTCATTGAACACAATGGTAAAAAGGCCTGCAAATGCAGTGTTTGCGATAAGCCCTGCTCTGGCTACGACCACATCACTCAGAAGTGGCGTCATCTGGATACCTGTCAGTTTCAGACTATTCTAGTTGCCAGGGTTCCACGGACCCAGTGCCCTGAGCATAAGGTGTTAGCCATCAATGTGCCCTGGGCTGAATCTGACTCTCGATATACAGCTCTGTTTGAAGCCCTTGTTATTGACTGGCTAAAGGAGGCAACTACGAAGGCAGTTGCACGACAAATGAAGCTTGGTTGGAATGCCATAGACGGTATTCAGCAGCGTGCAGTGAAGAGAGGACTGGCTCGTCGTGATGCTAAGCCACCAAAACGAATCGCTGTTGATGAAACCTCATTTCAAAAGCATCATGAATACGTCACAGTGGTCACTGACCACGACCAAGGCGTTGTTATTCACGTTTCTGATGACCGTAAAAGTGACAGTCTCAACGAGTACTTTGACACACTGCCCTATGACCATAAAGAGGGGATCGAATGCGTGACGATGGACATGTCCAAGGCTTACATCAAGTCAGTCAGTGAGAATGTTCCAGACGCAGATCAGAAGATTGCATTTGATAAGTTTCACGTTGCTCAGTCTCTGGGTAAAGCTGTCAACAAGGTTCGGATAGAAGAGAACAAAGCCCTTGTAAACCAAGGTGTAGAGCTGCTTAAGGGGACTCGCTACGACTGGCTGACTAACCCTGAAAACATGTCTGAAGAGCAGTGGGATAACTTCGAACCACTGAGAAACTCGACACTTAAAACAGCTCGCGCCTGGGCCATCCGGCAAATGGCAATGAGCTTATGGAATTACAAGTCCAGAGCTTGGGCAATCAAGGCCTGGAAGAGGTGGCTATGCTGGGCGCAGAGATGTCGGCTTGAGCCCATAAAAGAAGTTGCCAGAACGGTCAAAGAGCACTTGTGGGGTATCATCAACGCTATTGTCCTTGAGGCTAATAACGGTCGAGCAGAGGGAGTGAACAGCAAGATTCAGAGTTTGAAGAATCGGGCTTGTGGCTTTCGAAACCGTGAAAGATATAAGACAGCGATCTACTTTCATCTTGGAGGCTTGGACTTGTACCCCACTGGCGTACATCGTTGAAAACTACCCACTTAAAACAGGGAAGAACCAAAATATCAGGTTTACCCCACTACCCAAAATTTCTCGATCAGAAAGGCAACTTTTTAATGTATCAACCAGGAAAACCTTTTATCGATTGGAGAAGTGCTAAAGGACTCATTGATAGTACCAAACACTTCAATTCGCATCCTTACAACATTTATATGACCAAATATCCAGATTCAATAAAGAATCACTATTATTTTAAGGCTAAATCTGAAAAAGAACTTCATTGTAAGTACGTACACCACGAATATTACAACAACCTTTTTTTCTGCTGCCTAGTTGATAAAACCATAAACCCGCTTGAGTCAGGAAATATTTATTTAAGAATATTTAATTTTGGTAATTCCTGAATTCGTATCATAAGTGCATAACCTCTGTAACCAGAGGATTGTTTCAGAACCTTTGAAGTGAATCAGAACTCAGGGGTATTCTGTAAAGCAACCAAACCATACAGAGGAAGCCAAGGATGGCCTATACACACCTGAGCTCTGAAGAGAGATATTATATCGAAACTGAACTCAAAAATGGGACTTCACAAAACAAAATTGCTAAAAAGCTTGGCCGTTCACAGCCTACCGTGTCGCGAGAAGTAAACCGCAATAAAGGGCAAAGAGGGTACAGGCACCAACAGGCTAATCGCACAGCTCGGCAGCGGCACAAAGATAAGCCAAAAGCTATTAAGCTGACAGACGACATTAAACAACGTATTTCAAACGATATCCGTTCAGATTGGAGTCCTGAACAAGTGGCTGGAAGGCTTGAAAAGGACGGTGTAATCAAGCTGCATCATGAGACGATTTATCAATTTGTAGCGGATGATAAACGGCGCGGAGGCTCGCTCTATAAGCACTTGAGGCACCAGAAAAAAACTTATCGAAAGCGATACGGTTCAGCTCATAACCGAACCGGTATACCAAATCGGGTTGGCATTGAAGAACGCCCCGAAGTGGTCAACAACAGAGAGCGAGTTGGTGACTGGGAAGCTGATACTGTAATAGGTAAAAATCATAAAGGAGCCATCGCTACATTAGATGAACGAAAAACCAAGCTTCGCCTTGCTGTCCCTCTACCAGGCAAGAAGGCAAAAGCGGTTAAACAGGGAATAATTGACGTACTCAAGCCTCTGAAAAGGTTTGTAAAGACAATAACATACGACAATGGAAAGGAGTTTGTTCAGCATGAATCAATTGCCAAAGCTTTAAAATGTGACAGCTACTTTGCTGCCCCCTACCATTCTTGGGAAAGAGGCCAGAATGAGAATGCTAATGGTTTGCTAAGGCAGTATTTCCCCAAGTCGATGGAGCTTAATGGCGTGACAGAAAAAGATGTCATCATTGCAGTGGATAAGCTGAACAACAGGCCAAGAAAGTGCCTGGGCTACAAGACTCCTTATGAGGCATTTAAAGAGTCAACTGGAATAGATGCAAGAAAAGTCATGGGTTATGCACTTATGACTTGAATTCAGGATTCTAAATATTATGGTTTATTCAAAAATATCAATTGTGAATAAGCGAATAGTGAGACTGTATTGATAATTTTCATCCGGGTAAGCGAAAGGAAGCACTTGTCGGGCTTGAATCGGTGAGCCATTGCGTCGATCAAAAATAACCGGAAAGGTTCGGCTGTCAGAAAGCGTTAGTGTCATGACCTTATTCGGTGTCTGGCTGACTTGCAGCAGAGCTTCAACCGTTGAGCGAGGCACCCAGCCCGATTCCTCATTGCCGGACAGTTCAATCGGTCTCCCATGCTTGAGGCTTTGCTCCTGAACCAGTAATGATCCGGTCAGGCTTCGCTCTGTTGTCTGTTCGACAGGGTTCCAGTCAAACTCATTGACCCACAACAGATCATCCGGCAGTTCTATATCATCCAGAGTCATCACACTGACCTCAATCCTGCATTCTTCAATGCTTCCAGAAACTTCGCTTCATCACTGCTATTGATGCCCACTTTGACATTACCGCCCGGGTACTCCAGCCGGATCACTTTTTCACTGCTGCGCCACTCTCTTTTTGGCGGTGGTGGGGCTGGCAGGGACTTAAACTCCCGCTGTCGTTCTTCCAGTTTGTCCTGCTGGATTTGCCTGCGGCGTTCGCTGTAAATCTGGTTATTGAGGCTAAGGGCTTGCTGAATATTGCTGACTGACTGGGCATTTCCGTCCTGTTGAGCTTCTTGTAACTGGTTTTGCAGGTCACGGTTCCGGCTCTCAAAGCGTCGCCTTTCAATAGACTCCTGCTTGCCCTGAAGCTGATCCAGTTCGTCCTGCATACTTTCCAGCGTACTGCGAGTACTGTTGCCCAGCTGCTCCATACTGTCTTCTGCCTGATCGATGGCATCCGTCAGGCGGTCAAGGTCTTGATGGTTAAGCAAGTCCAGAGAGTGCGCAGCGGATCGTCCGGCGTAAGCGAGGTTCTGTGCGGTCAGGGTGCCGTCTTCATAACCGGATAGCAGTGACTCCAGCGTGACTTTCTGCTGTAAAAACTGGGCTTTCACATAAGCGGCATTGGCGGCGGTATCCGATAGCCAGCTACCAATCCCGGTGGGGTCGAAGCTTCCGGTAACGTTCGCAAGCCGACCCGCTTCTTCCTTCGCTGCCTGTAACTCATGCTTTAACCGGCCTAACTGGTCAAGGGTATCGCTGGTATCAATTTGGGTGGCACCCTGCATGGCCAGAAAAGCGTCTTCCGCCTGTGCGCTCAGGGCATGGAGTTCGGCGGTAGTTCGGTTGAAGACCCCTGCCAGACCGGAACCGGTGGTTTTCAGTTTGTCGTTATTGTGGGTTATTTCAGTATTGAGACCGCCTATCTCTTTGCCCAGTGATTGAGCAACCTGTGTCACTTCCTGAAGCTTTTGCTTAACCCGTTCCAGTGCTTCCGTGTATTCGTCATGTGTCAGCGTGCCGTTGCTGTAGGCTTCGGCCAGTGCCACGCCAAGGTCAGCCAGCTCAGTGCGGGTTTCGGCAGCGTCTATTTGTTTCAGGGCATCGGCAGCATCGGCAAACGCAGATTGTGCGGTCTGGGCGACTTCTTCAGCGGCGGGTTTGACCTGTTGGTAATTATCCAGTAGCTGGTCAATGGTCTTTTTATTATGCTGCCGGACTTTTTGCTGGGATTGTTCGTTATTTCTGACAAGGCTGTCGCCTATATACGATAAGGCATCATTCACATCCGCAGCGTCCTGCTTGACCTTCGCTGCAAAGTCATTGCTCATGGCATCCAGCGTGGCGGTAATGGCTGCGGTTTTTGCAGCCATTTCATCGGCATTGACCGCTTTAAACAGGCTGGACAAACCGCTGGTAATGGAAGCAAAGGTCGCAGTCACCACAGCACCAAAACCGTTCACCCCCACCATAAAGCCATTAAAGAACAGTTTGACGGTGGAGCCGGTTATCTCAAAGGCTGACCGGGCATCGCTCAAAGCGGTGCTGACTGTACGGAAACCGTCTTTTATCCCGGAAACAACCCCTTCAATGGTGACACCGGAGAGCGATGCCTTGATACTCTCTGCCATGCTGATAAAGCCATCACTGATGGATTGTGCAACAGCAGCCAGTTTGCCGTTATCCGTTAATTCCTGAATGCTGACGGCAAAGCTTTTTAGCTGACCTTTGACGTAATCCAGCCAGCCGGAATCGGCAATCTGCCCTTTGAATTTCAGCCACTCATCGGACATATTCGCCATCAAGCCTGACAGCAGGCTCATGTTAGCGGCAGCGGCTCCTTCGCTGGATTTGCCGATCTCTTCAATCAGCAACTTTCCACTAATGCCTGCACCATATTGGAGGCAATGGGCGTGTAACTGACTTTTACACCTTTATTATCAATGCCACTATTCACCAGCACCTTGATGCCGGACTTGGTCAGTTCATAATCCACACCCGCCACCAGTTCGGTATCCGTACTGTCTTTGACGGTGACCAATTGCTTCAAGTCCGGCAGATGGTTAAACGGGATCAGTTCATCTTCAACACCATGACTCGGCAACAGTTCATCAGTGACCGGAGTTGTGGTCGCAGCCGTCATACTCCCACGCAGGGCAAGGGAGATATTCGAGGCGGTAAAGTCATTAGCGACAATGCTTGCCGTAACACTGGACACCCGGCTGAGTACATTGCGGTTACCGCCACCGCCCAGATAGTTTTTCAGCTCTTTACGGTCTTCTTCAAAGCTGAAGGTAAATTCGCTGACGTTGCCAATAGGCAGCAGTGGCGCGGACTGGTCGTAGGGTTGCAGGTGGATGGAACCGGCACCAATGAAACTGCGGTCGATTGTGGACATAGGAAGTCTCCTGTTGGATTTATTTTTGGGATGGTTGTCGGAGTGCGATTTAGAAGACGACTTCAAGGTT
Source organism: Endozoicomonas gorgoniicola (assembly GCF_025562715.2). NCBI lineage: Bacteria > Pseudomonadati > Pseudomonadota > Gammaproteobacteria > Oceanospirillales > Endozoicomonadaceae > Endozoicomonas > Endozoicomonas gorgoniicola. The sequence goes on along the minus strand of NZ_JAPFCC010000001.1, from coordinate 850,188 downwards.
CACAGACATATCTGCAAACGAGAGCTGCCCGTTGCCGGGAGCAATATCGAACTGAGTCTCAGAAAAGCTGATTTTACGGACACCTTCAAAGCGGGCGTTATTGAGCAGTGACCGGATCGTTCGGGCAATGGTCATCAGCTCATAAGTGGTATCAGGCTGCGTCCGGTAAACGCCGCTGACCGTTAATTCCAGCCGATACTTTGCCCGTTTACCCTGCCGTTCCAGTTCCCGGATACTGTCCAGCTGTACCAGAATGGCTGGGGGCTCAATATCCGGAAGGTCAGCGATGGAATAGCCAAGCAACACCGGAAAACGACTCTCTTCCAGTTTGGCGACCAGGGCTTTGATGATCTGTTCATCGGGATTCGATGTTGAAGGCATAGTTCAGCTCTTGTTGTAGCAAAGTGGTAAAACGCTCCATTAATTCCGGCTCCAGGGTGGCAATGACCTGACTGGCGCTGTCGTAAAGTGGGGCTCCCTGCTTTGCCAGTGGTAATCCCATCCACATCATGCGTCCGGATCGCTTTGAGCGCTGGTATCGGTGTTGCCAGTTTGCTTTACGCTTAAACACCATCGGATGAGAAGCATTGAGCGGCTGCATCAGAAACGCTCCCGGCCAGAAGTGTTTGCCGGTCCGAACACCGGATCGGGTTTGCACTGGTTTACCCAAATAGTGAGCCGGAATATCCAAAGCACCGATCCAGATCACCAGCTGATAACCACTGTCCTGGTTCAGGGTCACTCGTACCCTGCCCAGCTCTTTCAATAGCTTTTGAGTGATGCCCTGTTGACGAGCGAGACTCCGCAATGTCTGTCGTTCTGCGAAGCGGGAGAGTTTACGCAGGGCTCGGGTTAAGGCTTTGTCCACTTGCCGGGGAGAGTCACGGAAGTCACTGACGATGTCTTCTATCTGGCTGTCCAGCTCAAGATCGATCTTCATGGAGATTCCAGACAATCAGGTGACCGTCGTCTTTGAGAGGCCGGTCAATTACCCAACGCTGCCCTCCAGATTCAATCAGACAGCCTCGCTTTACTGATAAGGTTCGATCCAGACTGATCACGGTCACTGGCTGCAAGACATTATCATTAAAACCGGTAGCAGCCAGCTCTCTGGAAATGATACCGGTAGTTTCAAAGCTGTAATTATCCTGAGTAATCGACACTGGCTGGCCAAAGGTGGCCAGCACTTGTTGGTGCAAGTCGTTTAACTCATCTTGCATTTGATCACCGCCCCGGGCTTCAGGCAGATGGGCAGAGGGTTGGACTGGGTATGCACCTGAACACCTTTGTCAAAGTCCAGAATCTTCTGCTTGGCGTAGCGAGGCAGACCGATGGTATTCACGGTTTCAATAAAGTCTGCCGGGGCATACCAGGTGCGGAACACCCCGGTGCCTTCAGGAATCACATAAGCCTCGTCCGACTTGATAAACGGAATATTACCCACCTGACCGCGATATTCTTCCCAGTCGATATCCCCGAACCGGAAGCCGGATTTAGGATCGTTCCGCAGCAGGGCGCTGTCCTGATGGCGATGGTAGGCATCCTTAACATAATCATGGCTCACCAGTCCATCGTAGAAATCTGCACCGCAGAAAGCCCGAAGTCCTGAGTAGGGTTGAGCCCCCAGGGCATCATCCACTTTCCGCCGCAGCTTCACACACTGGATACGCACGTCGGTGGCCGCATCACTGAACTTAAACGTATGGGTTTGCTGGGTAACACCAAACTCCTGAAACAGGTCATAAATCACGGTGCTGCCATCCGCATCGAGAATCTGGCCCTTAATGGCTCCCAGCCTGAGGTGTTCAAGGGTGACTTCGTGGTTGGCGTTCATATCTGAAAGCCGTTGGTTAACCACAGTACGCACCCCTTCCAGAGTACTCTCTGACCCAAAGGCACGCACATTCCGAACTTCATCCGCCACAATGGTGGAATCATAAGGAATATGGGGAATGACAAAGCTGCGCACCTTGCGCTTGCGACCGCTGGCCTGAGGAGCTGGCGCACCCCTCTCCGAAGTGGGCAACAGAATCAGCTCACCGTTTCTGGATTCTACGACGGCGGTTGTGGTGTTAATGCCGCTTTCCGTAAACAGGCCCAGTTCACCAATACGTCCCGGCTTGTAGGGTAGATCATTGATGGTGGCTGTCAGGCTGGTCAGACTGAAAGCGTCGTTGTTGAAAATATCCAGTAAGCTCATCCCTGTTCTCCCTGTCTGAGAATGATATCCAGTGACGCCAGCTCGCCTGCCGCTGACAATTCACGACTGATGCTGCTGTTTCCTTCGGACACAATGAATTGTTTATACGCAGCTTTATTCTTGTGAAAGCCAGGAGCAGAAATAGCACCACTGAGCACAGCCAGTTCCAGCTAGCGATTCCACACCGGGCGGCAAAACTGAAACACCAGCTGGTTGTGCTGAATCTGCTGAATCCGTCGTCTGAACTCATTGAGAACCACTCGCAATGCCCGGTCACTGACCCCTTTCATATCACCGGACAGGATTTCAAAAGGCAGCCCGATACCGGCTGCGACTGCCATTAACTGCTGCCGAATAAAGTCGGGATAGTTACTGGCGGCACCCGGTGGGTTGTTGAAAGTAATTTCTTCGCTGGGCGAAAGCTCCTGCATGGTGCCGGGCTCCATGGCCACTATGGGGACACCCTGCAAATCGTAAACAATGGGGCGTCCGGTAAGCGGATCGACCTTTTCAGTTTCCGGAGCGGGCTTGGTGATAAAGCCGGTGAACAGGTTAGCGATTTCCTGCCGGAGCAAAGTGGCGTCATCAAACTTATCCAGATGAAACATTCGCAATAACACCTGAGTCAGCAGGGGCTGTCCTCGCAGCTGCCCGGGTCGCAATGGTTCATACAGATGCAACACCTGTTCAGCAGGCACCCGTCGTAAATCAGCGATATCAAGACTGGTGTAATCCGTTGGATGTTGCCGGTGCATCCAATAGGCCACCCGCTGCCCAATACCATTAAACTCAATTCCGGCTCGGATTTTATGCCCGTTCTTCAGGTCATCCTGATAGTCCCAGGGTACAAACTCGGCTTCCAGTAGCTGCAATTGCAAAGGCACCGACAGACCGTCTGATGGTTTGCGGGGGCGCAGTCGGACAAAACACTCGCCCGCTTCCAGCATGGATCGGACAGCCAGCGATTGCTGCCCATAAAAGTCCAGCTGGCCATCAGCATCGGACTCATCGGTCCAGTCCAGAAACAGGGTTTGCAGCTGTTTACGAAACGCATCATCCGTTGCTTCCGACTTGGGTTTAATGCCTGTACCAACAATATTGGACACCAGTTTTTCCAGACCGGAAGCCGCCCAGGGGTCATTGCGAATAGCCGCCCTTGAGCGATTGATCAGCGTGCCGAGATTACTCGTCAGAGAGTTATTGGGGCCTGTGGACGGCGCTGCCCAGCTTTGGCTACGCCGTCCTCTGCCTGCCGAGGTGTAAGCCAGGTTTTTTAGTTCTGGCAGCAACCAGCCTGCAATCCTTTGTCTAACCCGAATATTTCATAAATGAGCAACAAGTTCCGGAAAAAACATCCCATTCTGATTTTTTCGGAGGTCTGTTGCTCTACTGTCCATGAAAAAGGTATTACAACCCGAACTCACCATTAATTCGGATGTTTTTTGATCAGCACCTGCTTTTTCAGGACAACAGAATTCCCCAACACTCTTTCTGTTGGTCGCTATTTTATTCTGATTGAGTTTATGAAGCTGACTATCCCGGTCGAGGCAGCGGCATTGAATAAAAGACTTCGGTTATATGCTGCAAAAGCCCTTTTATTGGACAGCTGCGGGGCAAGTGAAGTTTGATTCGGTCTTTATACTCAACCACTTTAACCGCGACCTTACAAAGTTTTGTGATCACGGTTGATGGCTGTGCCTTTTCCAGCTCCGTACCTTTCAGTGCCTTGGTTCTCAGCTCATAGTGAAGAACATAAGCAGCGCAGGCGGAAAACATTCTCAGGTGATTTGCCAGAAAGCCTTGATCTGACAAGCGATCACCGGACAAATCACTTTTCAGATGCTTAATGAAGTTCTCATCCTGCCCTCTGGGACAATAAAGGTCTTCATATATTTCCTCGGGGGAAGCCTCCATCATCGAAGTCACAATAAAGCGGGGATTGTCGCCTTTCTGGTTGACCTCTGCCTTATAGATTATCCGGGTGTCCAGCCCTTTCCAGCTTTTTGCCTGATAGTCCGTTTCTCCGTAGAGCCTGAGTCGCTCAGGCTCTGGCATGTTGTTCAGTTTTGCCAGCCCGGTTTTAACGTCGAGAGCTTTCCGCGCTTCATCCAGCAACTCTTTGGCTTTAGGTCGCAAGGCCGTCTTGTGTCCTGCGCCTTTTCCCAGCACGTAGTCGGAGTGAGGGTCATCCTGAACAACCTGCATTAACTCTGGTTGGGCAAAGTGGCTATCCCCACGAACCAGTAAATGGGTTTTCGGCCATCTTGTACGGATCAGCTTAATGAGGCGCTGGAGAATAGCTGCATTCTCTCGGCCTGTGGGTGTTTTTCCAGGACGCAGGATCGAAGTGATCAGCTTGCCGCTGAGCCCCTCAAAGATCATTAAGGGCAAGTAACAGTAGTCTTGATATTTGGCGTTGAACAGGTTCATCTGCTGGCCGCCATGGGTGATAGCAGGCGTATGATCCAGGTCGATAATGATGGCTAATGGCGGGTATTCATAACTGCTGATGAAGTGATCAGCCAGTGCTTTGGTCATATTATAAATATCCCGTTTGGTCATGGACTGACCAAGCCTTGTATACGTTGGAGCGGAAGCCAGATGGTTATCATCGTCCAGTGGGTTTCTTCCATTGGCAAGCTTAAAGATTGGGTCTTTACGCAGATGGTTGCTGTCGTTTGCATCTTCATAACCACAGGCCATTTGCAAAACTCTTTGGGCAATGAGTTCTTGCAGGGTGTGGTCGATGTAGGATTGATGACGTTTATCGTCAATGCCGTCAGTCAGCCTGGATATGATACCGCTGTGAAGCATTGTTTCACGTAGCATCAGGGCGCCAAAATCAGAGGATAATTCTCCGCCATTGAAGTCTGCCCGGATAGTTTTTCCGTTGGAGGGGTGAAAACGAAGCTGTTCTTGTGTAAATTTGTTCATGGCAAGTTCCGGTTTGCTTCTTCCGAAGCATTTTTTTGGTCGACCCAATTATATCAAGTGATTGGGCGGAACTTGCCTCTTTTTATGAAATATCCGGGCTAAGCCTCATTTAAATTCCTTTGCCAGAATACACCCCGTACTGCCGTGGTCGTTTTTGTTGCTTGATCAGTTCACGCTCGATGGCGTGTAAGCGCCTTTCCATTTCAGCAAAGCTGGCGTATTCCACTTTACGACCTTCAAATTCCACCGTGCGGGTTTCCCGCAGCAGAACGGCACGCTTTAACGCCTGATATTCAGCATCGGTAATCATGATTCATCCATTCAGGTAAGTACTGCGAGAGGTTCTGCGGTGACGGGTTGAAGTCAGCGTGTCGGGTTGCTCCTGTTCGATCTGCACATCAGGCTCCGGTCTCTGTTCAGCCAAACGTACCAGATCCAAACCTCTGTGTTGTTGCAGGATACGAACAGCCGTCAGTGCATACACCCGACAATCCAGCGCTTCATTTCTTTTCTTGCGGGCATCCCATTCAAAATAAGGGACACCGTGTTTGTATTTGCGGATCTTTTCTTCAGCGGTGGCCTGTTTGAAATAGTCTTCATCAAAACAGTCTTTGACCGGCCAGTGGCAATAACCAGCTCCTGGCTCCAGAATTCGATAACGCTGGTAGATCAGCTCTTTGGCGGTGTCGGTACCGACCAGCGTCAGGTAGACACCTTTCTTGTTTCGGGTCTTGGGAAAAGTGGCGATGGGTTTACCTGCCTGTGACGCACCCTTGATAGGGATGAGCCAGTCTGCCCCCTGTTTTCTGGAAAAGGCATAGACCTCATCAGTGAAATGCCCGCCTGAATCCATGCATACCTGGGCCAGATTCATTAATACGCCGTCCTGGCGTCTATAAGGCTGCCGCAGTTTGTCTGCCAGAATGTTCCATATCCCGGGCCGGGACAGATCGCCATAAAGGCGAACATAGTTGACCGACCAGCTTTCCTCACCGGCTCCCCAACCGACGACTTCATACTCAATGCGATCATCCTGAACATCGATACCACAGGTCAGCACCTCGACTGGCCAGGGTACTTCTGCTGGGTAATGTTCACGACGCTGGTAAAGCAATTCGTGATCGACGGTTTCTCCGGTTTCCTGCCAGGTTTGTCCCAGAACCGTATTGGTCCAGTCCTTCAACAGTACCGGATCATCCTTTGCCGCCAGAAAATCAGCAACCGCCTCTTTCCAGCTGTACCAGCCGTTTGGGCTATAAAGCGAGCTGAGATGATAACCCCGAACCGTGATATTGGCTTCTGTGTTCTGCGGTACCCATTGACCGTTTTCAAGCAGTCGGGGCTTGTCATGCTCCTGCATCCGGTGACCACAGGATACGCATTCAAAACAAGCGGTTTCAAGGTCATGGTTGTCAAACCGGATCTGCTGCCACTCAATCGGCTGCATCTCACCACATTCAGTGCAGGGAGCATGATATTGCCGCTGGTCACTGGCCTGATAAGCTGATTCAATCTTGCTGACTCCGGCAATATTGGGTGTGGAGACCATCAGGATTTTACGATTACGGGAAAACGTCGCCGTTCGTTTAATCGCCAGATTGATGGGACTGCCCTCCCCGTCCACATCGTCTTCATAAGCATCCACTTCATCCAGAAACAGAAAGCGGGCAGGCATGGAGCGAAGGCCGGTGGCTGAGTTGGCTCCGGTAATGATCAGCACCCCGTTGGGAAACTCCTTCACCATTTGCGTATTGCCGGAATCCCTGGAGCGAGGGTCTTTGACCTTCTCTCTCAGGATCGGCATTTCCTCAATCATGGGGGCGATGCGCTGCTTGGAGGTTCGCTTCGCCATATCGAGGGTTGGCAACACATACATCATCGGACCTGGCGTGTGGTGAATCACATAACCCAGCCAGTTATTGCCACACTCGGTGCCGCCGACCTGCGCCCCTTTCATAAACGCCACCCGTTCAACCGGTGAAGAAGGCGACAGGCAATCCATAATTTCTTTCAGGTAAGGGGTTCGGGCAGTGCGCCAGCGACCGGCTTCTTTAGCCGCTTTCATGGGCAGGATTCGGTACTCATCGGCCCATTCGGAAACAGAAAGGCGTGTGTCGGGTTTAAGGCCAGCCAAAAAGCCTGAGAAATAAGGTGAACTCACTGACGGCTTAACTCGTTGAGAATGTCTTCTAACTCATTCATTAACAGCTCCCTTATTTTTTTGGGATCGGTTTCTGCTGCCAGTACATCAGCCTGCCGATCTGGAATCCCCATAAGCGCATCCCGCACCATTCGAGCGGCCTGAAACGCATCATCCCGCACCCTGGCGGCATCCGTTAGCTTGCCCGACTTTTCCTCATACTCCATCTTTGCCATTCTGGCCTTGAAGGCTTCGCGCATGGTGCGAGCCGTTACAAAATCAACCGCCTGCCTGGAATCCGTAAGGGTGGCGGGAAAGGCCTCTTGACGAGCAGGAGCCTGCCGTAAGGCGCTAGCAGGTTCTGCCTGTTGCTTCAGGGCGGATAAAGCAGCTTGTTCATCGACCTTGCCATTGACCAGCTTAATCTTGCCCGACTTAACCAGCTTGGCCACATACTGGCGGCTCCAACCTTGACGTTTGGCGAACTCTGATTGTGACAGTAGCGCCATAGACCCCTATTGCTCCCTATAGAACCGTATCGCTCCGTATTGTCTCGCACCCTCCCGCCAACATATTGATTATTAAGAAGATTATCTTGATAACCATCGGTTATAGAGCCTTACTGTACATAACAAAAGCAAATTAACTGAAAGGACAGCCCAATGAACAAGCACATCGAAAAATCTCTGGAAGCCATCGCTCGCAAACACCTGTTTCTGGATACCCTGAAAACCCGGAACAGCAGCGAGGACTTTGAGGAACAAAGCATCTGGAGCATTAAAAAAGCACTGGAAGCCGCCTACCAACAGGGATTTAAAGACGGACAACAGCAATAATCGCGAAGGAGAAGCGCCATGAAAAACAACAAACTCACCCCAGCTCAGGAAAACGTTCTGCAACAAGCCGCTAAAACCGGAACCCTTCAGGCCTCTGACCTCACCATCAGGGGTGGAGCCCGAAACAAAGTGCTGAACAGCCTGACCAGCAAGGGTTTTCTGATTGCCCTTAAAGAGTCAGATACCTACGACATCAGCCCACAGGGAAAAGAGGCCATCGGTATCAGGGAGGATGATAAACCCACTCGCAAAGGCAAAATCCGAACCGGCACCAAACTGCACACCGTGATTGAGTTGCTCAGTCGTCCCGAAGGTGCAGCCATCCACGAAATCATGCGCGAAACCGGCTGGCAGCAACATACGGTTCGGGGAACGCTGGCCGGGTCACTGAAAAAACGACTGGGGCTGACCATTGAGTCTGAAAAGCTGGAAGGCAAGGATCGTACTTACCGGATCACCAGTGGACTGGATGGCCTATTTGGAGAAGCAGAAGCATGAGTACCCGCTCAAGAATTGCGATAAGGCTGCCGGAAGGCAGCTATCGCAGCATTTACTGCCATTTTGATGGTGATCTTGTCGGCCCGATTCTGCAAAAACATTATGCCTCAGACGAAAAAGCCCAAATGATTATCAATAGTGGCGATTTGCGCTCTGTCAGCCCAGACAAGCTGGATACCTATCAGGATCGGGGAGACTCTTGGCGTCATGTCTGCCCTGCTGACAGCCCCGACCTATCGCACTTAACCTCTCTGGCCTGGGAGTCTTGTGCTGAATACCTCTATTACTGGCAGGATGGTGGCTGGCAAGCCATCGTGCTACGAGAACCAAGGCTGTGAACAATCCGATACTTCTGGCCGCTGAACTCACCAGCGGCTCTTTTTTATCCTGCCGCCTGCTGTATCCTGATCGACAGACCTTACCCCACCTAACACGGTGGTATTCCAATCTGCATGAAGCTATTTTTTTGATTCAGCTGGGAGACTTGCACTACCTGAAGGGCAAAAGGGCTTGTGCTTTACATCGGGATTGGGGAGAGCCTTGGATCGACGTTCAGCCTCGACTTTCTCCATCAATCCGCCATCTGAAATCCGTTGCCAGAAGCCTGAAAATCAGCACACTTTTTGTCAACCAGCAGCAACAATGGGTGGTTGACACTATCAGGAATCCAGGTTGACAAAACCACCCCTGGTTGACAGCTGAAAGCCTTATGAGCCGTGGCTTTCAGTACTTTTTGTCAACCACCTGTCAACCCCGATTTTTACTCTGTCGCTGGCGATATTCGGCGGTTCCGCATCCCCGCAGTCGATGAAGGTTCGCAGGGACCCCGGGTTAATAGGCTGATGTTGAAGCTCCGCCGCATGCACCGGCATCAGGTGGTGGATGGTTGTCATCTCTACGAGAGCTTTGAGATATGAAAGTTGCCACTTTGATTGATAGATTTGATCCATAAAGATCTTTAACTGTTTGAAACGAATGAAAATAAACACCATAAGAACCTAGTTTACTCATGTAAACACCATGCCCAACATATAAAGCAACATGAACTGGTTTAGCTTGATTCATAAAAATTACGGCTTCCAATGCTTCAGGCGCTCTTTCCACTAAAGATTCAATTAACTGTCCATTTTCCTGACGGAAGTCACCCGTCTTCAAATAACAACAATATTGAACACAATCCGTCATGGCGTCCATTTTTATGTCTGGTCTATTCTCTAGGATTTGAAATAATCTTTCCTGTAATTCTTCAGGGAGATCCAACACACTATCATTACCATTTCCAAACCCTGAAAAATAAAAAGACACCTCTCTGCTATCATCCTCTTGCTCTGCTAAATTAACTTCTTGGGGTGTACTGGTAAGATCACTATAAACATTTCCATTTCCTATTTGAATCGGATAAAGATATGTTGTCTTATCTCCTGAGCCATATTCACCTGAAAACGTAAAGCTAATTGAAGAGTTTATTATTTTAATAACTACTGCCCATGAACCATGTGAGTTAAGCAGTAAAAAAAATAATAAGAAAAAGCACTTAACTCTGCTAAATGACATATAAAGTCCTTACCCATTTGATTTATGATTTTATTTTATGCACTACCTTTTCAATCCCACGACTGGCAATATAGCCACCAATTCCCAATTGAACAATTGAGAACAGCTTTAATTCCAACTCCGGCGACAAATCTGGAGCTGACCAACCCAACCAACGACACACAACCAGTGCCGTAAACACCAGCATCACAATAGGCCGCCAGCTTCTTTGCAGCCAGCCTTCACCCTGCGCTTCAGCCTTGATCACTCCGGCTTGTTGAGTCAATTCATCCAGCTCACCATTAATCAGCATTTCAGCCAGAACCACTTTCACCTGATCACGGTTCTCTGCATCAGGAAAGAGCTTGTCGATGACCTTCCCCACCAGTGGGATAGCGGCAACCAGGCTCACTGTTTTTCTCCCAGCAGTCCTTCAGCAATCAGCCAACGGTGAACATCAAAGTTCGGACAGGTTTTGACCTTACTCAGGTGGTAATGGCCATGGACAATGGCTTCTGGATACAAAGCCTGATGACCGGCAACGAGCAGCTTCAGCATCCGCTTCTGCAAAGGTGTGAAGTTGTCTTCAGACTGATTGTTATCATCAAGCCCACCCACCAGACAAATACTCACGCTTTCATGATTGTGGCTTTTTGCGTGTGCGCCCCAGTCGTCTACTGGCCTGCCCTGCTTCACCGAGCCATCCCGCTCAATCACCCAGTGATAGCCAATATCAAAAAAGGCACGCTCCATGGTGTGCCAGCGTTTGATGTCGTCAAACGTGACGTTCTGATTGGCCCGGGTAGCCGAGCAATGAATAACGATGTAATTGGTTTCAGTACGCTTACCCATTGCTCACCCCCTGATAAAGTAAGACAACAGCCCAATACTGGCCGTTAAAACAATCCAGCCGAACCGCTCGATGTAGTTGAGCATCACGCCCCGGCGACTGGCCTGAAATTCAAGCACCCTGATGCGCTTTTCCTGAGCGTCCAGCCGTTCATCCTGACGGCTGAGGCTGGAAGTCTGATGGGTGATGCGCTCTTCAATCATCGCCAGCCTGGACACCGCATCGCTGAGCTTGTCGAGCTTTGAATCAATCTGATCCAGTCGCCGGGAGAGTTCGTCCATGCCGTTGTTCCCTAATTTGATCAAAGGTCAGTTTGTTTTCTTCGAGATAAGCCTCTTTACCGGTGTACTCCTCCCAGCGACGTACAATCACATCAACGTACTTCGAGTCCAGTTCAGTGAGCCGGGCACTGCGGTGGGTTTTCTCGCAGGCGATCAGGGTTGAACCAGAACCACCAAACAGGTCCAACACAATATCCCGACTCTTGGACGAGTTACGTAAGGCCCGTTCAACCAGTTCGACGGGCTTCATGGTGGGGTGCAGGTCATTCTTCGCCGGTTTGCTGTAAAACCACACGTCGCCCTGATCCCGGGCACCACACCAAAAGTGCTGCGAGCCTTCCTTCCAACCGTAGAGAATGGGCTCGTACTGTCGCTGATAATCAGCACGTCCCAGGGTGAAGGTGTTTTTTGCCCAGATGATAAACGTGGACCACTTGCCACCGGCTTCCCGAAAAGCTTTCTGCAACGTATCCAGTTCCGACGACGACATGCAGACGTAAATCGCCCCTTTGCAAACACCCAGCATGTTCGTCATGGCTGCCAGCAGGAAGGTATAAAACTCTGAACCAAGATTGTCGTTTTTGATGCGACGGTCTTTCTTCGCTTTACCGTTTTTCTCAGGGTTGGCGTAGTCCACGTTGTAGGGAGGATCGGTGAATACCATGTCCGCCAGCTGCCCGTCCATGAGTTTTTCAACATCGCCTGGTTCGGTGGCACTGCCACACAACACCCGGTGCTCTCCCAAAACCCATAAATCCCCCGGCTGGCTGACCGGATGCTCTTCAGGCTCCGGGATATCATCGTCGTCAGTCTGACCTTCCGGCTCATCCGTGAGCAGAAACCCCTCTAACTCCTCGTCGGAAAATCCCATCAGGTCCAGATCAAAATCCAGTTCATCCAGCTCCGCCAGTTCCAGTTTCAGCAGCTCTTCGTCCCAGCCGGAGTTCGAAGTGATCTGGTTATCCGCAATGACCAGAGCACGACGCTGGGTCTCTGTCAGATGCCCCAAAACAATCACCGGCACGGTTTCCATGCCCAGTTGCTTTGCCGCCATCAAACGACCATGCCCGGCGACGATCACATCGTCATCGCCCACCAGCACCGGATTCACAAATCCAAACTCCTCGATGGATCGGGCGATTTGGTTGACCTGCTCATCAGAGTGAGTCCGGGCATTGTTGGCGTAGGGCGTGAGGCTGACAACAGAGCGATGTTCGATGGTTTTAACGAGGATTTGAGCCATGGATCATCCTTGCAAACAGGCAATAAAAAACCCCGGACCGGTGAGGTGCGGGGCTCATGTGTACTTTGCTTCGAGCTTAGCGTTAATTTTTAACAAAACCGGGAAAAGTGTCCAATTCTTGAAGTGGTGCCTGTTTTGGCTCTACCCAGATATAAACGGATAACACAAGCTACTCTGAGTTACGTCGGGTTACGTCCTTCGAGACAAATGGATGGAAATCTTGCTCATGGCCTTGCTCCAGTGAGCATAGGGAGTCTTCCGGTTTACACCCATGTCTTCAGCAATCACTCGCCAGGGCAATCCTGATGCCCGAAGCCAGACCAAATCTCGCTCCTCCCTGCTGATCCAGCGAAGCCAACGCATGCACTCGACCATCCGGTCAACAGCATCATCGGAGGGCAATGGTCGCCTGACCACCCTCCCCTCGCTCTGGTACACCTCCCAACGATTGGGATTCACCTCAGGCCAGAAAGCCGCATGCCGGAGGTGAATACCAGACGGCAATTGTCGTGCCACCAGCCAGGCTTCCCGATAGCGTTTTGCCAGTTCATCGGTATCCATTGCGATCTCCTCCGTGAGTCGTTTCCAGCCGGGAACATTACGTGTCAGTAAGGTTGGGAATTTAAGTTCCAACCTTACTTACTTAAGTAAGGGAGGCTGGAAATTGGAAACGGGTTATTTTTCAAGTACTTAACCATTTCCAAAGCGTTTCCATTTCCAGTCCTCTGGAAATGCGACACATGTCTTTTTATTTTTGGTTATAAGTCTATGAAACAGTCACTTATAGAGTTTTCTTAAAGTTGTCTCTATTTCCAAAAGCTCTGGAAACGTTCCGGAAACGCTGGAAACCGGAAACGTTCTGGAAACGGTTTTAGCTCTGAAACGGACAATCTGCACCCGCTTTTATGACACCTTTTCCTTGTGCAAAACTCCCCCAGGGAGAGTCCAGCCACTTCTGTTCTTTGGAATTTAATAATGTTCCTTTGACGATTCTTGGCGGGTGTTCATTCAGCAACTCCTGCACCATATTTTCCAACCGGTGACGGGACATTGGGTGAAACTCACCCGGTAGACGATGCCGTTGCTTGAAGACGCCATTAACTCCTGTATGTGTTAATGGATGGCCGCGCTCAGCACATTGCCGAATGGCACCTGCCAACTCACCTGACAGATCATGACTTGAAGGCTCACTGCGCCTGATCCGTGTCGTTAAGTCTTCCAGCAAACCGACAAAGTTTCGCTTAAAGGTTCGCAGTGTCCGGTCTGCAGGTCCATTGGATTTAACCACGGTTCCCATGTAGATGCTCCGGGGCTCTGCTGTCAGGTTCAGAGTGGTACAGACCTGTTGAACCATCTGCTCCTGAGCTGGCCAGATGGCATAAGCCATTCGGGAACCATCCACCAGGGCCGTACTGCCACGAATGGCGTCCCTTGCTTGCTCTGGACTCTCAATAGGTTTCTGGCCGGGTGGTTTACGCATATGATGAATCACAATCACAGCAGCACTGGTTTCACAGGCCAGGTTAGCCATCAGCCCTGTAAGATAGCTTCCCACTGCCGGATCAGCATTGACATCTCCATGAACAAAGGACGACAACGGATCAAAGACCACCAGCGTCAAATCATCAATTGCCTGTAGCTGACGAACCACCTGAACGAACTCAGGTGTCGTGTTAGGACCATCAGAGGTTTCCCGGACAATGGGAAAAGGGCCACCAGCATTCGGAAGTGGAACAATCAGAAGTTTTTCAGCGTATTTTAATCTCAGATTATTGGCGTCCAGTTTTTCCAGGCGACGATGCACTTCTGCATGATCATCCTCAGCGGTAAAGACGACTGCAGTGCCATGCTGAAGCACCCGGCCACCAAACACCTCATCTCCGGTACTCTCACCACAAGCCACTTCCAGAGCCAGCTTCAGAGTCAGCATACCTTTACCGGTGTCACCCATTGCCGCCAGAATAGAGACCACGCCCATTGGAAAGGAACCATCAATCAAGTACTTCTGCTCCGGTGCTTTCCCCTGATAGCGCAAGGCGCTCCAGTCACGAATACAGAGCCCACCTGACTTGATAGTCTTGCGGTCAGCAGTCGTCATCCAGTGATCAATATCAAAGCTTTCTCCAGCAGCATCCGCTGCATCCCACTTTTCGGGTTTATCCACTGGAGGCTTCAATACAACAACAGATAACGCTCCAGCATCGGCAATCGCTTTAGCGGCGTTGAAAGCGTACTCTAATCCTGCATCGTCGTTATCAGGCCAAAGGGTTACACGCTTGCCTTTCAGTGGCGACCAGTCAGTTTTATCCGTAGGGGCCTTTGCGCCATTCATGGCCGTCGTGGCGCAATAGCCGCTTTCAATCAGAGCCTGAGCAGCCTTCTCCCCCTCCACCAGCAAGACTTCGTTCGCTGATTTGATGCCTGGCTGGTTATAAAGCGGTCTTGGGTTCGGAGCCTTGGTTTTGCGTGTTTTAACATCCCACGGTCTGAACTCTTTACCATCCGGGGTATCGTAGCGGTAGACACAGGCGATCAGGTTTCCTTCACTGTCGTGGTAATCCCACTTGCCCGTATGATGACCAAGGTCTTCATAATCGTCCTGATGGCTGGCAGTAACAGGGGGTGAGAATAAAGGCATCCCCAGCCACTCCGCCATGAAGCGGATGATTTCAGGAAAATCCCGCTGGGCATCCAGTTTCTGGTGTTCAGCGGTCAGGCTGATAATATCCCCACCCTCACTGCTCTCAAAGTCATGCCAAAGCCCGGCTTCGTTGCCCGAAAGTTCCACTTCCAGACTCTTGCCTTTCTTGCCCTGGACATTGCCCAGAACAAACTTCTGACCTCTCTGCTTACCGTTGGGAAACAGCCAGTTCAAATACTCGGGCAATCGTTCCTGAATACGTCGCTTGACGTCTTCAGCATCGAGCTTGTCGCCCGAGCCCTGCTCAGGTACGTCGTTAAAATCAAGCCACTTATTATTCATCCTTACCGTCCCTGTCGGGGAAAAGCCCACCAAACGGTGGGCTTAAGAGCCTTAATCCCACTGGTTGTTGTAGCTATCCGCCGGGTGCGGAGCAGAATCCGGAGGACTGTAGAGCTGCGATTGCAACTGACTGTGAGTAGGCTTGGGCTGCTGGGTTGTCTGTGGAGCCGCACCACCCTGCATCAACTGGGCATACTGCTTATGCTCTGGCGTAATGGCCTGCTTGATGACATTTTTAGGGTCGTCGTACTGATCCTTTTCCGTGCTGACTTTAGCCAGGAACTCAATGCCATCCAGCTCAGACAGGGACTGTAACTGCCGGGCTTTGTAAGCAGGTGGACTGTTGTCGTCTGCCTTGATACCACGAGCCGACTGGAGAATACCTCGGACAAAAGAGCGCCCCATATTCTCCCACTCCGGCCCCTTGGGACTATGCATACCGATCAGTGACCAGATTTTGCGCTTGGCATACTGCCCTTCCAGTACCGTAAACTCAGCGTTCAGATAGACGGCACCGGTGTCACCCTGGGTGGCATAACCTCCGGTCCAGCCCATCTCGGGATGGTCAAATCCGCCCGGTTTGATGCTCATCCGGACTTTGACCAGAGTGCCTGAAGGGATCACATCGTAACTGCCCTGATCGTTAGCGTCGTTAAAGTCATTCCAGCGAGTCATTGCTGTTTCTCCGTTCCATGAGATTGAGTTTCGAAGTGGACAGGCTGTCTTGATCCGGTGTGGATCTTGTTAAACAGCTGTCCAAGGTGAGGCGGCTCGAATACATCCAGTCGTCCGCTGCGATCCTTGGCTGGGTAGCCATAGGGGTTAAGGGTCTGGCAAACAAAGGTACGACGCAGGTTGCCTTCTTCATCGGGTAGGCTGGCCAGTGTAACCACCTGGTCAACAATGCCCGGTAACTCCAGCCCGGTTTTACTGCCTTCGATCTGCAGCTGGTGAAGCTTGCGGTTAAAGTCGTCTACCCGCTCTTCCAGAATGGCGACAAACACCACGTTCTTGCCTCTGGCGTGTTGCAGGTGAGTCAGTGCCGCGATCATCTCTTGCCCGTGCAGACCATACGCTCCGCGAGTGTCGGGCTTGCCGGTTTTCTCGGAGAAAGCCTGCGGCTGGCCTTTGCACCACTGGAAGCAAAGCCGTCCCAGCACCGTGATGGAGTCAATGAAATAAGTGTCGTACTTATCCAAAGTTTTCGGATCACCGTATTTACGACAAACTGAATCGTAATGTGCCTTGGAGTAAACCTGATCATCCCGCAAGGCCGGATTAGGGCCACCCAGAAATACCGCAAAGTTACGAAACTCTGACCAGGTAGCCGGACGAATGGTGTCGCCCTGCCAGTCCTGCACTGCCAGATCACCAGCTTCCAAATCCACAAACAGGGTGGAGTCCGTATTCAAGCTGTGCAGAAGCGTCGTTTTACCAACCCCGCTATTGCCGAGCAGAACGCACTTGATACCTTTGCGTTCCTGGCTGCGCTGCTCTGCGTTTAAAATAGGAAGGCTCATACATCACCTCCCACCAGCCTGTAGGTACAGTGACCCGGCTTGATTTTTAATGCAGGTTCAAAAGATCGACGAAGCTGCTGTGGCCACTGATCAAACTTCTCCTGCGACACTGAGTACTCAACATCCAGAAACTCCGAAGGATCTTCACCCTGTTCCTGAATCCGCTGAGCAATCGCTTTAAGTTTCTGCTGATCCCAGCTCACTTCCCTGGGCTGGTCCACCAGCACCCGGGTTCCTTCGTCATCAAAGCTGACGGTTCCGAAGTCTTGCTGTAACTGCGAACGAAGCTGAGAGGCACGGTAGACATATTTATAAGCAACCACGGATTCCAACCAGAGCTTCTGGGTCTCTAACTGACTCATAGCTTTTTCAACATCGTTTAAAAGCAGTGCCAGTTCTTTTCCGGAACAAGACGCCAGCTCTTCGACCTTCATGGTCTGGATATCGTTCAGCTCGATACTCATACCCCACCTCCCTGACACACAACAGGTTGCGATGTCCCAATGTGGGTGTGTGAGTTTTCATGAGCTTCAACATCTTCCTGTCGATAAACGACACGGTTCCCAAGTTTGATATAACGAGGCCCCAAACCCTGCATACGCCACTTTTCCAGGGTGTAAGGACTTATCCGCCAGCGTTGTGCCAGCTCATTCTGGCTCAGGTGTTGAATCTCCATTTCATGCTCCTTCTTGTTTCTTCCAATG
Source organism: Endozoicomonas gorgoniicola (assembly GCF_025562715.2). Classification (NCBI taxonomy): domain Bacteria; kingdom Pseudomonadati; phylum Pseudomonadota; class Gammaproteobacteria; order Oceanospirillales; family Endozoicomonadaceae; genus Endozoicomonas; species Endozoicomonas gorgoniicola. Next base: position 832,466 of record NZ_JAPFCC010000001.1, on the reverse strand, counting down.
GCAGGAACAATAATGGGGCAGCCGAAGTAGCTCAGAAGTAGTTGAGGTGTAGCTGGGAAGTAGCTGGCGTATATTTAGGAGAAAATCAAAAAAAATCCGGCTCATTGGCCGGAATCCAGAGAATCAGGGTTGTACTATTTATTATGGAGATGATCTTCGGCGAGTTAACCTCTCAGCCTTGATACTCCAAAGCTTGTTTTCATAACGAATGTAATCTTTCCATCGGTGGTCGTTATAACAGTTACCAGGATGAGTGACTTTAAACCCTTCTTCATTCAACTGATCAGTGGTAATTCCTGCATTACCCGCTAACCAGGCATCATAGATCAGACTGGTTACCCCACAGCGTTTCTCACCACGAATATCCCAAGGTTCACGATTGTCTGCCTTAAAGCGCCCCTGAATACCATAGCATTCCCATCGAACTTCCAGCTTACCTGCGTCAGGCTGGAAAGTTGCTCGCAGAAACTCTTTCAGTTTTTTACTCTCTATTCTACAAGGGCTTTCTGAAGACAGCAGTGACATAACCGAGACTACCGGATAACCGCCTGGCAAAGGGAGCAGATGATCATATCGCTCAGGTACTGTCAGAATCACGCCAGCCCCTTTGCCGCTCCAGCTATCCAGCCCCTGATAAATGCTCTTGTAGCCACCCATACTAGTCAGGTGTCTTGCAAGTAAAACCTGGTAAAGCTGTTCATCAACCCGAAGGTTTCCCAGCCATTCCAACTGTGTTGGAACCACAGTAATCTGGTCGCCGGTCAGCTTCAGGTGGCTCTTGAGTACTTTGATCAACCAGTCTAGATCATAGAAGTACTGACGCTGCTGCTCTTCAGTAATTTCAATAAATCCTTCAGAAGCGCAATAGCAAGTGAAAACGCCTGGCTCGCGCTCAATCACGTCAAGCCACTGGATACCATCGGTTGTATCAATGGGAATTTCATACGCCAGACCATCTGGGGCCAAGGCTCCCGAACTGATAATATCCGTCGCTTCATTGGGCGCATCAACCTCCAGGCTAGCCTTCAGAATCCTGTCGGTATTCGTTTCGTAAAGACCGGCCAGATAACGAAAAGTCCGCTTCCTTTCAGGCAGCTTCAGCACTTCAGTCATGGGTTAGCCCCCACTCCTTCAGCTTATTCCAGCTGAGGTAGCGTTCACGTTCAGTCAGCTCCTGCAAATTGGATGAACAAGGCGTTTTGAGATGAATCGTGGTGCTATTCGCCCGACTCTGTCCTTCTTTCTTACGGAACTTTACCGCAATGGATGCCTCAACAACGATGTAGTGTTCGCTATGCAGCAGTGAATCCTGCTGATCTTCCCGCATAACTTGATAAACATTCATTTCGTGGGCTTTTCGTGCAGGGGAGTGAACCGTATAAGTCGCATCGGTTTGAGTAGATCTGAATTTAAGAGCGGCAACAGACACCTGTTCAATACCCTCTTCCCGGTTGAATGGCAGAGGTTTTTCTGATTTCAAGACATCCAGAGTCAACTGCCTTTTTTCTAGTTTCTCTGGTGCCTGCTCTATACCCAACCCATTACTGGTAAAAAGCTCAGCCAACTGTTCTCGCTCCTGCTTTCTGCGGGTGACAACTTCCAGCTCTCCCTTTTTGGGGTTCCAGAGAAAAGCGTATTCTCTTGCAGGCTTAACCATGGTTTCCCTGAGCGTTTTTTTCTCCCGGGAAACTTCTTTTAAAAGGCTGGGTAGACCTTCACGGTATACCATTACCTGCTGTAGAGCTTCTATCGTGCCATCAATACATGGTCGTTCACGTTCAAACAGCTCCACCAGCACTTCATCATCACCACCAAAGTGCTGCACAAGGTACTTTTTTAGCTGGTCCAAATCCGGTAGCTGATCCACGCTGGACAAAACTTTGAAACTATCCCACTTGGCAGTTAACCGGGCCTCATCAGCAAAGCGCTCACTTTCAGCCTGCTCAAAAACGGACTGCTCATGAAGAAACACCCAGGTTGACTGATTATAAGGGCCACTCTGCACAGCATAGGTCGTTTTATCACAAACCAACCGGGCCAGAATCTCCTGTCCCACATCGTCCGTCATATGGTCAATGCGCCGGGTAAAATCATTAAACATCTGTCGTTGTCTCTTATTCAGAGAAGCAACGACTTCCGACAAATCAATAGTCGTAATGAATTCAGGCTCGTGGGCAATAACCCTGTCTACTTTTGAAATACTGGTTAACTTCAGTAATTCACGGCAATAACTGTCCGAGATATGTCTCAGGACTCGTTTCATATGGGGCATCCAAACCTCCAATGTTTACCGTTCTACTGCTATTCTCCGGCTTATTATTTATTACTGTTCTTTTATACAGTGCATATCTTGTCCCTGACTGCCTTGGTTGTCAATGTTTCTGAGGAAGCCATACAGAGCCAGATACTCCGGTATGGAATCAAAAATAAATAAACACAACACTGGCGATAAGACTTCGTAAAACCATCAGGCGCTCATCATGGACGAACCTTTATCATCAGAACCAACAAAATCCCCTGGCGAAGAAATCATCTTTCTGTTGACCGCTGCCATTCTCCGCAAGCAACAGAAAGCCCGACACAAAGAACCTGTTCGACTGGATAAACCGGCTACCTCATGCATGACTGTAGACACTGCTGAGAATAACGACAGAGGTAGCTTATGAAAGAAGAGAGTATCGCAGCGAGGGTGCTGGCACTGCAGAAGATGAAAACCGATGAACTCAGAATGCTATGGCGGGAGTTGTACGGCAAACCGGCACCTGGCCTGGATCTTCGAATTTTACGACAACGGTTAGCCAACCGGATTCAGGAGCTGGCTTTTGGTGGACTGAGTGAGAAGAGCAAAGAACGGCTCAAGCAGGCCAGCAAGCATAGTGAGCACAAACCAAAGCCTAAAAACAGCCGTTTGTTCAGGCCGCCTTTGGGTACGGTCATCACCAAAGAGTATAACGGTGAGGAACATCGGGTCATTGTCACACCGGAAGGGTTTGAGTACCGGGGAGTGATTTACAAAAGCCTGAGCAAAATTGCACAGACCATTACTGGCTCTAGCTGGTCGGGTCCTTTATTTTTCGGCCTGAAAGGAGGTCAGAATGCCAACAACTAAAAACACGTTGGTGAAAAAGCGATGCGCCATTTATACCCGTAAATCATCAGAAGAAGGGTTAGAGCAAGAGTTTAACTCGTTACATGCCCAAAGGGATGCCGCCGAAGCGTACATTCACTCCCAGAAGCATGAAGGCTGGGTACTGGTACCCGATGACTATAACGATGGTGGCTTTTCCGGAGGTAATGTTGAGCGCCCTGCGTTGCAGCGACTGCTTCGGGATGTTCAGGCCGGGCTTGTCGATATTGTGGTGGTTTATAAGGTAGACAGGCTAAGTCGTTCACTGGCTGATTTTGCCCAGCTGGTGGATCTGTTTGATAAACATAATGTGTCGTTTGTTTCCGTAACCCAGCAATTTAACACCACCAGCAGTATGGGAAGACTTACTCTCAATATTCTGCTGTCGTTTTCACAGTTTGAAAGGGAAGTGACGAGCGAGCGCATCAGGGATAAATTCCTGCTCTCGAAAAAGAAAGGCATGTGGATGGGTGGCAACCCGCCATTGGGCTATGACGTCAATGAGCGCAAACTCATTATTAATCCGGCAGAAGCTGAAATCGTTAAGCTGATTTTTAAAACCTTCGTCAAAACACGCTCAATTATCGCCACTTGTGAAGTGGTCAACGAACAAGGTCATAAAACCAAGCAGATACCTTTGCGGGATGGTGGTAGCCGGGGAGGTATCGAGTTTGCCAAAAATACGATTCATCGCATTCTGAAGAACCGGATCTACATTGGCGAGATCGGTAACAAGGGGCAATGGTATCCTGGCGAACACAAACCGATTATCACTATGGATTTATGGGCAAAGGCTCATGGTACTTTCGATGTGCATGCCAGCCTGCGCTCCAGAGAGTCACGACAAAGAAAGAACCCATCTTTCTTGAGAGGATTATTGTTCGGTCCCGACGGCCATGCCCTGACCACCAGCAGTATCCGCCGTAACGGGCAACAGTTCCGTTATTACGTGAGTCGCACTGCACAAGCCAAAGGCTATAAAAACGCGCCCTTGCCGCCCCTGTCGGCCACTGCTGTTGAGAATCTCATACTGGAAGAAACCCGCAAAAGGCTGACCAGTCCGGAGCTGCTGTTTAAAGTGTGGCAGCAGGCCAGTGAGGTAGATAAAACCATCAGTGAAGACATCATTCGAACGGCGTTAAACGACCTCGCTTCCATTTGGGATGAATTGTTCGCACCGGAAAAGCGTCGTCTGGTTGAGTTGCTGATCAAGCGCATTGAACTGGATCTGAACCAAGTGACCATTTACTACCAACCGGATGGCATCAACGCCGTCACACAAGAACTGCAAGGAGCTACATAATGGCAAGAATACGGAAAACCGCTGAAGAAACCGTTGAGTTTCTGGAAGATGAGAACCTAATCAAAGTCACTGTACCCATCCGGATTTTTCACCGGGGCGGTAAAGCCACCATTGAAACACCTGACGGCATGATTGGCCATGAGGATATGGTGTCTCTTCAGAGAGCTTTGATTCAGGGGCATCGGTGGATGAAGATGCTAGAAAGCGGAAGGTTTAAGAGCGTTCGCAATCTGGCAGAAAAAGAGAAAATAGACAAGGCCAGGATCTCAAAGTTAATCCGACTGACCTGTCTGGCTCCGGAGATTCAGGAAGCGATTCTTTGCAACACCGGAACCTGGGTACTGCTCCTGAAGGATTGCCTGAAACCGTTCCCGATGCTGTGGGACGAGCAAAGGGAACACTTCAAAAGCCTGTCAATGCAGCTTTCACAATGAATTGTTCGACAATTATGAAGCCACTTTCATTTTAGTTAATTCTTTTATCAAACTTAGGACAGGAGCAAGTGCGATGTTCTTAAAAAGAGTCCAGCTACCATTCCGGGAGGATGGATGAGGTACTTCCAAAACAGGTACATACTCTCCCTCGCTTTGTGAATAAGCTCGAAGATGTTGTCTAGCGAAAGATATCAACCACTGCTGTATTTCTTTGTCCTCTGAAATTGCTCCAGCGACAGCAATTAAATCGTCTAACGGTATCTGAGGGGCAGACAAAACAGAAGCAGCTTTTTTACCTTGAGCTACGAGAAGTTGAGGACTTAATAATTCAATCTCTTGAAGTGCAAAAGGTCGACAGTGATTATACAGCGCTCCTGAGACCATGTCTCTTTTCCCATCAGCCCCAGAGCATTTGGCAGCATTAATCATCGCATAAAAAGGATGTGGAGATGTATTTTCCTCAATCTGCCCTTTTAATAAACCCTGGATTAATTCCGTAGTGCCTCTCATATGCGGATTTAATGACTCGCCCCAAAGACCTTCAATAATAGATCGTCTTTTCTCCAGATCAGCTGGTTCATGCCCAGTATCCAAAGCTACTACCACTATTCTGAATAATTCACCATATTTTGATCCTACGTGCGCCTCTGCTCCGTGATAAAGCGGTCGTGGTTCGGCTTCAGAGCACTTCTGCTTATTCGGACAATTAAACGCACCTACAGCAATAGATTCCCTAGCGTAAAAGTTCTTCAGCTCAATTTCAGAATACATTTTTTAGGCTCCCCCAATACATCCAAAGCAATGATATGATGTTTCGAAACTGGTGCCGAGCCCCTATCAGAAAAACGCCTGCGAACCGCTGTTACTACCTCCAGCAAAAAAATGAACTAACGTACTGTTTTCAAAGATAAAACCAAAGTGGAGGTGTCGAAGAGTGAATTCCTCCACTTTTTCAGAGAAGAGAGAAAAACAGAGAAAAAACAGGCAAAAATGCAGTTAAACGACAGGGGCTGAAAACTACGAAGGAAACAGAAACAGCCCTTTATACTGGGCTGGATAAAACAAAACCCCAACGACAGATGTCGCTAGGGCTTTGAAATATGGCGGTGGGGCGGGAACCCATTTCAGAATATGATGATAGTCGCCAAATCTAAACCATAGTTTTACATAGTATCCGGTTTACAACCTGAACTATAATACCTCCTACTTCGCACCTACCATCCATAAACAGGATCATGAGCAACAGGCATTGTAATGCTCAACTTCTAAATATCATGAATGTACTTTTTTACAACGACCTGAACCCCAGAAACATTCCGGGCTTGGCCAAAGTTCAGAAAGCACTGGAAGCAGGCAATTTCACTCAGGCCGATGTCCGTAAGATTGATAATAACCTTTACCGTGCAAGGCTGAACCGTAGTGATCGAATACTGTTTTCATTGTACCGCTTTCAAGGTGAACCGTACTGCCTTATTCTGGAACACGTACTAAACCATGCCTATGAAAAGTCCCGTTTTTTAAGCCGAGGCGTGGTCGTGGATGAGGATAAAATTCCAGTAATAAGTAATACGGACATTGCCGAATCCAAAGAACTGGTCTATCTCAATACGGGCAGTGACCGCTTTAACCTGTTGGATAAAATCATATCCTTTGATGATGCTCAGCAGTCTGTCTACAAACTACCCCCACCCCTGGTCATCATTGGCAGCGCCGGTAGTGGTAAAACCGCCCTCACTCTGGAGAAAATGAAGCAGGCTTCCGGCGATGTTTTATATGTCAGTCTATCGCCTTTTCTAGTGCAAAATGCCCGCAATCTCTATTACGCTAACGGTTATGAAAATGAAAATCAGGAAGTTGACTTTCTGTCATTTCATGAGTTTATCGAAAGTATCAGAGTGCCTGATGGCAACGAAATCAAGCTAAGGGATTTTTCAGTCTGGTTCCAGAGACATAAAGGCCAAAGCAAACTGAAAGACCCTCACAAGCTGTTTGAAGAGTTCAGAGGGGTACTCACAGGCCCATCAACAGAATCCGCCTGGTTATCACGGAGTGAGTACCTTAAGCTGGGCATCAAGCAGTCTATATACAGCGAGGAAGAGCGTTCAGGTGTTTACGACCTTTTTGAAAAATATCTCAGCCACCTGAAATTAAATCAGCTTTACGATACCAATATCGTCAGCCATGAATATCTCTCCAAAGCCTCTGCCCGCTACGATTTTATCGTGGTCGATGAAGTCCAGGATATTACCAATATTCAGCTATACCTGATTCTTAAAACGTTACGCAATGCGGGTCACTTTATCCTTTGTGGTGACTCGAATCAAATTGTACATCCCAACTTTTTCTCATGGTCAAAAGTAAAGTCGTTATTCTTTGAACAGAAAACACTCACCGGTCATGGTGAAGTTGTCCGGGTATTGCAGTCAAATTACAGAAACTCTCCGGTCGTCACTCATATTGCCAATCGTATCCTGAAGCTAAAACATGCCCGTTTTGGCTCTATCGATAAAGAGAGTAACTACCTGGTTGACAGTATTGGGGGGCAACGTGGAAGCCTGCAATTACTGAACGACAGCGATAAAGTCAAAAAAGACCTGAACACAAAAACCTCCCACTCCACCAAATTTGCTGTGCTGGTTATGCACCCTGACCAGAAAGCGAAAGCCAGTAAATGGTTCAAAACGCCCTTGGTCTTTTCAATTCAGGAAGCCAAAGGGCTGGAATATGACAACATCATCCTTTACAACTTTATCAGCGATGAGGAAAAAGCATTTCTGGACATCGCTTCGGGTGTAGACCCTAAAGCACTTGAGGGTGATACCCTGAACTACGCTCGTGCAAAGGATAAAAGCGACAAATCCCTGGAAGTCTACAAGTTCTATATCAATGCGCTTTATGTGGCCATGACCCGGGCTGTCAGCAATTTATTCCTTGTAGAAGAACGTCAGAAGCACCCCCTGATTCGTCTGCTGGATATGGATCGGCACAGCAGTGACCTTTCCCTCGATAAACAGGATTCCAGTCTGGATGAATGGCAGAAAGAAGCACGCAAACTCGAACTGCAGGGAAAGCAGGAACAAGCTGACGATATTCGTGACAGAATCCTTAAACAGAAACCTGTGCCCTGGCCTGTACTCGATCAAAATGCCTTTACCGCTCTGCGGGAAGAAGCCCTGACTGGTACTAATAAGAAAAAGCGGATTCTGGCCCTGGAATACGCCATTATTTATCACCATCGCCCCACCCTGAATGCCCTGGTCAAAGCTGGCGTAAAAGCTGCGTCTCAACCGGAAGGCAAGTCACTGACCCAACTGTACCGTAAACACTACATGACCTACGATTTAAAAAATCCTGGCTCAGTGTTGCGGGATACCGAGCAGTACGGCATTGATCACAGAACAATTTTCAACCTTACACCGTTGATGGTCGCCTCTCGTATTGGCAATGCAGGACTGGTTAAAGAGCTGGTTGAGCGGGGAGCAAACCCGAATAAAACCGGCAGCAACGGACTTAATGCGCTGCAACTGGCTATAGAGATAGCACTGTTTGATGAAAAGTACGCTAAAAATAAACTACCTGACATTTATCAATTACTGGAGCCAGACAGCCTTTCCATTCAGGCCGAAGGGCGTCTGATCAAACTCGACAAAAAACTGATGGGTCTGTTTATACTCAACCTGATGTTCGCCCTGTTTTACCGAACACTCGGCAATGTCTTGAGTATCAACTGTGGATTCACAGCCAAAGAAATTACCGAACGGGTACAGCAATTGCCGGACTCTGTCCTCCCTGAGCGACGGAAACGCCAGTCTTACATCAGCAGCATTCTATCCGGTAATGAGGTTGAAAGGGATTCACCTTATAACCGCAAACTCTTTAAACGCATAAAACGGGGTCACTATATCATCAACCCACTGCTCAAATTGCGCGAGGAAGACCAGTGGGCTTCGATTCACGACTTGCTAAAGCTTGATGATCTGGATTTCAAACCAGCCGTGATCGCCGACTATGACATACGTCCAGAATACAGGATTAGTTTCCAAAAACGTCTGGATCACCAGAACACAATTCGCTCTGAGAATGTTCGGTATTTTTGTGGCGAAATTCAGAAGTTAATCGCAGAGGGTGAAAGGACGGTGAAAGATGTGATTTCCTCAGAAGAGCTGAGCGTAGCCAGTACCAGCCACTCATTACAAGACAAGGTAACAACATCCTGAAAAAATCAGGCAGGCAGGGAGTAAAGGCCTCTTTCTTTGATGATGATTCTGCTGTGCTGGAAAAGTACAAATAAATCGTCAGGGATGAATACATCCCTTCTGGACGGCGACAGTTTCCGCGCATGCGGGCATCTGTCGCCAAAAAAGCCATTTCAGATTACAAAAAAGTCTCCAGTTCCAATACAGGCCTTGCCGATATCATGCTAACTTTTGTTGAATCAGGAGTCTGGTGTACCAGAGAGTATGGCGAGATTGACGAGCCGTTTTACAGCAGCATGGAAAGTATGCATGACAGGGCTGTCAAGTTCATAAAAAAAGAGGGGTTAGTCCAAATATTCGATGACCAGCTATGTGACCTGTTAGACAAGACCTCGAAAATGGGCCGGGGGTTCCATGAAACCCTGTCAGAAACCTATGAAACCTATCTGGGCTAACTGAAGTAAAATGAAACTTATCGATCTCTCAAGCGATTCTCTGAAAATCATTCGGTCTCAAGCTTTCACAGACTCGGAGCCGGGCTCTGTAGTCAAAGATTTCAATCGTTTTCTGAACCGGCTCATCGAAAAGCCGGTTCCACTGAGTAAAGGCAAACGGCAGCCTGTCCAGAAATGGACTGCACTTCTGAATGAAGAATTAACCAATCCCGACAAGCCTGAACTTAAGCGACCTCTGACCATCCATTATCCATCAACATTAGGTTTGTACCTGCTGGTCCGAGCATCCGGACTTGGGCGGGTTATTGTAGTGGGAGTCAACAAATTCAAGCTCATCATCCACGAAAATATGTTAGCTCAGTGGCAACAGCTAACAGCAGTTGAACAATACTTCAGCCTGCTGGGCGCATGGCTAACAAGAGGTGTCTCAGACATTATTGGTGAAGAACTGTCAGGCCGCAGCCACTGCATACTGGGCTGCAGTGGCGCTAATTTTCTCAGAACGTCAGACTTTACTGAGGAGCCCATTTCAGAAACAGCTCTTGAAATACTGCCTCACAGCCTGGGGGCTTACAACGTTGCACTGCTGAATCTTTTTGGCCTCGCCCATATTCGATGGCAAGAGAACAATCAGCTCGGTCACCTGCAATTTTCTCCTCTGGGTGTCACCCTGTTTAATGCCTTCCAGAAATCCATTGATCTGCAAGGGCTTTTTCTGCCCTCTGGTTGTCAGGACATACTCTATGAAGTTAACGGTATGCAGAAAGTAGTTCGACAATGGCGAAATGACATTAAACAGCTTCTACTTCCAGTTAAGCCGGAACTAAAAGACAGCTATATCATTGATGTCTCAATGCCCGCCTACAAATGCCGGAGAACTCTCATGGTACCCCTGGGCACAAGTTTTGAAAAACTGGCAAAATCAGTTTTGAGCGCTTTTTCATTCAGCCATCAGCACCTGTACCATTTTGTCTATGAAGACTTTTACGGTGATATATACAAGGTGGCTGACCCGCTTCTGAGACCCCGTTACAATGATTACGCTGACGACACCAGCCTGAAAGATCTTCTGCCTACCCCAGGAGATCAGCTCCGCCTTCTTTACGATCTCAACGATCCCTGGGAATTTATTCTGGACATAAAAGACGGCCTTAATGAAAAAGCAAACAGCATCACCGTAATCAACCGCAAGGGAGAAGCGCCCAGAGAAGTTTAATTCCTCATCGAATTCATCCCGGGCTTGCCTGTAAATTCGTCAACGGTGGTTAGACTTCAACGTTCTAACCACCATACAAAAGAGACGGGAACCTTAGCCGTGAAGTCTGGTTGAATCCAGACAGGTCGGACACTGATCGACTGAGGTAAGCTGCGTGAGATGAGGCGACAACTTTGTTGACAAACACCGGAGGTTCGGTCAGGATCAGATGGCTGCCAAGGTAGGCATCGTTATTATCGGTGCTGATGCCCACGTAGGCTTTACGCAAAGCCACATCACCAATAGTTCGGTCGATCCTTGAGATATCCTGAAACAGGTTGTTGACGTTGCCGTCGATGACTTCGGTGCCAGTTGCCCGACCACCGCCGTCTTCCTCGTCACTGAGGCGCTGGCTTTCGAAGAGCTTTACATCGTCGTTGTTGATAGCCATGGTCTATCCTTCCTGCATGAAATTGAAATTATGCTTACTAGTCATTATTTTTCAGGCAATCGCCACTCATGCTCTGACAATTGAGGAGTGTGATTATTTTATTGATCAATGGAAGTCGGATATTGAAATACTATTTAATGCCGCAAACTCAAATTCAGTAGTTTCATTTGAATCAGGATCAAAATTTCTCAATAAGAAAGGCAACTTTTTAATGTATCAACAAGGAATGCCTTTTATTGATTGGATAAGTGCTAAAGGACTCATTGGTAGTACCGAACACTTCAATTCGCATCCTTACAACATTTATATGACCAAATATCCAGATTCAATAAAGAATCACTATTCTTTTAAAGCTGAACCAAAAAAAGAACTTCATTGCAAGTACATATACCACGAATATTACAACAACCTTTTCTTCTGCTGCCTGGTTGATAAACACATAAACCCGCTTAAGTCAGGAAATATTTATTTAAGAAGATTTGATATTGGAAGTTTTTAATATTAACGTTTATTCAGAAATATCAATTGTTAATAAGCGAATAGTGAGACTGTATTGATAATTTTCATCCGGGTAAGCGAAAGGAAGCACTTGTCGGGCTTGAATCGGTGAGCCATTGCGTCGATCAAAAATAACCGGAAAGGTTCGGCTGTCAGAAAGCGTTAGCGTCATGACCTTATTCGGTGTCTGGCTGGTCTGTAGCAGGGCTTCTACCGTAGACCGAGGCACCCAGCCCGACTCATCATTGCCGGACAGTTCAATCGGTCTCCCATGCTTGAGGCTTTGCTCCTGAACCAGTAGTGATCCGGTCAGGCTTCGCTCTGTTGTCTGTTCGACCGGATTCCAGTCAAACTCGTTGACCCACAACAGATCATCCGGCAGTTCTATATCATCCAGAGTCATCACACTGACCTCAATCCTGCATTCTTTAATGCTTCCAGAAACTTCGCTTCATCACTGCTATTGATGCCTACTTTGACATTACCTCCCGGGTACTCCAATCGGATCACTTTTTCACTGCTGCGCCACTCTCTTTTGGGCGGTGGCGGGGCGGGCAGATTCTTAAACTCCCGCTGTCGTTCTTCCAGTTTGTCCTGCTGGATTTGCCTGCGCCGTTCGCTGTAAATCTGGTTATTGAGGCTAAGGGCTTGCTGAATATTGCTGACTGACTCAGCGCTTCCCTCCTGTTGGGCTTCTTGTAACTGGCTTTGTAGGTCACGGTTCCGGCTCTCAAAGCGTCGCCTTTCAATAGACTCCTGCTTGCCCTGGAGCTGATCCAGTTCGTCCTGCATACTGTCCAGCGTACTGCGGGTACTGTTGCCCAGCTGCTCCATACTGTCTTCAGCCTGATCAATGGCATCCGTCAGGCGGTCAAGGTCTTGATGGTTAAGCAAGTCCAGAGAGTGTGCGGCAGAGCGTCCGGCATAAGCGAGATTTTGGGCGGTAAGAGTTCCGTCTTCATAACCGGAAAGCAGTGACTCCAGCGTGACTTTCTGCTGTAAAAACTGCGCTTTCACATAAGCGGCATTGGCTGCGGTATCCGACAACCAGCTACCAATCCCGGTGGGATCAAAACCGCTGGTGACATTAGCAAGCCGACCCGCTTCTTCCTTCGCTTCTCTGAGCTGATGTTTTAACTGGCCTAACTGGTCAGAAGTATCGCTGGTGTCAATTTGGGTGGCACCCTGCATGGCCAGAAAAGCATCTTCTGCCTGTGCGCTCAGGGCATGGAGTTCGGCGGTGGTTCGGTTGAAGACCCCTGCCAGGCCGGAACCGGTGGTTTTTAGTTTGTCGTTATTGTGGGTTATTTCAGTATTGAGACCGCCTATCTCTTTGCCCAGTGATTGAGCAACTTGTGTCACTTCCTGAAGCTTTTGTTTAACCCGTTCCAGTGCTTCAGTGTATTGCTCCTGGGTCAGCGTGCCGTTGCTGTAGGCTTCGGCCAGTGCCACGCCAAGGTCAGCCAGCTCAGTGCGGGTTTCGGCAGCGTCTATTTGTTTCAGGGCATCGGCAGCATCGGCAAAGGCAGACTGTGCGGCCTTTGCGACTTCTTCAGCGGCGGGCTTGACCTGCTGGTAATTATCCAGCAGCTGGTCAATGGTCTTTTTATTATGCTGCCGGATTTTTTGCTGGGACAGTTCGTTATTTCTGACAAGGCTGTCGCCTATATCCGATAAGGCCGCATTGACATCGGAAGCGTCCTGCTTGACCTTCGCTGCAAAGTCATTGCTCATGGCATCCAGCGTGGCGGTAATGGCTGCGGTTTTTGCAGCCATTTCATCAGCATTGACCGCTTTAAACAGGCTGGACAAACCGCTGGTAATGGAAGCAAAGGTCGCAGTCACCACAGCACCAAAACCGTTCACTCCCACCATAAAGCCATTAAAGAACAGTTTGACGGTAGAGCCGGTTATCTCAAACGCTGACCTGGCATCGCTCAAAGCGGTACTGACTGTACGGAAACCGTTTTTTATTCCGGAAACAAACCCTTCAATGGTGACACCAGAAAGTGACGCCTTGATACTCTCCGCCATGCTGATAAAGCCATCGCTGATGGATTGTGCCACAGCAGCCAGTTTGCCGTTGTCCGTTAATTCCTGAATGCTGATGGCAAAGCTTTTTAACTGACCTTTGACGTAATCCAGCCAGCCGGAATCGGCAATCTGCCCTTTAAACTTCAGCCACTCATCGGACATATTCGCCATCAAGCCTGACAGCAGGCTCATATTAGCGGCAGCTGCCCCTTCGCTGGATTTACCAATCTCTTCAATCAGTAGCTTGATGGTGTCCCGACCCAGTTTCCCGGCACTGGATAGCTTCTGTAACTCCTGAGTATTTTTGCCAGTGACTTTTTCCAGCAGACTCCAGACCGGAACGCCACGCTCTACAAGCTGTAGAATTTCCTCCCCTTGCAGCTTTTGTTTTGCCCACGCCTGACCCAGGGCAAGAGTCATCCCGTTCAGGCGTTCCATCCCGCCGCCGAGTTTGGAGGTCTGATCCACAATGGCCTGAAGCGTGCCGTCCATCGGATCAAGCCCGAAGTTCTTCAGCGCAGTAAACGAGTCAGCAACCTGCTGTAACTCCAGTGGGGTTTTAGAGGTGAAGTCCTTGATCCATTCAACCGCCCGGTTGCCTTCCTCGATACTGCCCATAATGGCCGCCAGTTGTACTTCCAGCCGTTCAAACTGATCCCCGGCTCCTAAAACACCCTGCATGGCACGCTTGATGGCGTACAAACCAGCACCAGCGGATACCAATGCCGTGAATCGACCTGCCAATCCGTTAATACCTTTTGAGGCAAGACTGGCATCACTGGCCACCTTCTTAAACGGGTTGCGTCGTAAAGTACGGTTGGCCTGTTGGCTTTTAGCCGTTAGCTTTTGGTAAGCCGCTGATGTTTGTTTCAGTTCTCTTTGTAGCCGGTTCTGCTGCTGGGCAATCTTACGGTTCGATAATCCGGCTTTCTCCAGAGAGCCACGCAGCTCGGCTAATTTCCCCCGCTGCTGCTGATAGGCTCGGTTTGCCGCAATGACTGACTTACGGGCATTATCCAGTGATCGCTGCATCGCCTTGGTGGGCTTGGCGGTCTTTTTATATTCCTGCGCTAACTGTTCAACCTTCTGTTCAGCCTGCTTATACGCCTGCCCCGATGCCTGAACGGTCTTTTTCTGCTGCTGAAAAGCCGATAACAACTTGTCCTGTTGTTCAAGGGTGCTAAGTTGTTGTTTCAGCTCATGGGTTTTATGGCGTAGCTTTTCCAGCGATTTAGCCGATTGCTGAAGCGGGCCAGAGAGGGTGTCCCTCGCCTTGAGTACTAACCGTAAGGCGGATTCTTTAACTGATCCCATAGTGAGCCTTAATTTTTAGCGATGGAGGGATGGCAATGCTGACGCCAGAACAAATGAATTACTTAATCGAATACCTTATAACGCTTAGTGGAGATAGCCAGCTACTTCTACAAACCTTTTTAACTTTGTTTGATAACAACAGTGAGTTCAGAAGTTGGGTTTACGACATCTATCAAAATTGTGACTATCAACTGGCCACTGAATTCATTTCTTCAGCTGTTGAGAAATACAGAGAACAATACATCACTCCCTGAACCCATAACTTATGTCGCCAGATCAATCTGCATAAACGGACTCAACCCGTTCCCACTAATGCTCGGGTCTGCCAGCACATCTATCTGCAAACTGAGGCTGGCAAAATCGTCCGAGATAAAGCCAAGGTTCTGGGCTGGCGAGAACTTCACCCGATGCACCCGGATATTGAAGGGCAAGCCTTCCTGGGCATCGTTCAGCCCTTCCATAAACAGCACAAACTCACGACCACTTTCCACTAATGCCTGCACCATATTGGAGGCAGTGGGCGTGTAACTGACCTTCACACCTTTGTTATCAATACCGCTGTTCACCAGCACCTTGATACCGGACTTGGTTAGTTCATAGTCCACACCCGCCGCCAGTTCGGTATCCGTACTGCCTTTAACCGTGACCGATTGCTTCAAGTCTGGCAGATGGTTGAAAGGAATCAGTTCGTCTTCCACACCGTGACTGGGTAACAGTTCATCGGTGATTGGGGTGGTGCTGGCTGTAGCCACACTGCCCCGCAGGGCAAGGGAGATATTGGAAGCGGTAAAGTCATTAGCGACAATGCTTGCCGTAACACTGGACACCCGGCTGAGTACATTGCGGTTACCACCACCGCCCAGATAGTTTTTCAGCTCTTTACGGTCTTCTTCAAAGCTGAAGGTAAACTCGCTGACGTTGCCAATGGGCAGCAGTGGCGCTGACTGGTCGTAGGGTTGCAGGTGGATGGAACCGGCACCAATGAAGCTACGGTCGATTGTGGACATAGTAAGTCTCCTGTTGGATTTATTTTTGGAATGGTTGCCTGAGCGATTTAGAAGACGGCTTCAAGGTTCACAGACATATCTGCAAACGAGAGCTGTCCATTGTTGGGAGCGATATCGAACTGAGTCTCAGAAAAGCTGATTTTCCGGACACTTTCAAAGTTGGCGTTATTGAGCAGTGACCGGATCGTTCGGGCAATGGTCATCAGCTGATAAGTGGAATCAGGCTGCGTCCGGTAAACGCCGCTGACCGTTAATTCCAGCTGATACTTTGCCCGTTTACCCTGCCGTTCCTGTTCCCGGATACTGTCCAGCTGTACCAGAATGGCTGGGGGCTCAATATCCGGAAGGTCAGCGATGGAATAGCCAAGCAATACCGGAAAGCTACTCTCTTCCAGTTCGGCGACCAGGGCTTTGATGATCTGTTCATCGGGGTTCGATGTTGAAGGCATAGTTCAGCTCTTGTTGCAGCAAAGTGGTAAATCGCTCCAGTAATTCCGGCTCCAGAGCAGCAATGACCTGACTGGCACTGTCGTAAAGTGGGGCTCCCTGCTTTGCCAGTGGTAATCCCATCCACATCATGCGTCCGGATCGTTTTGAGCGCTGGTATCGGTGTTTCCAGTTTGCTTTACGTTTAAACACCATCGGATGAGAAGCATTGAGCGGCTGCATCAGAAATGCCCCCGGCCAGAAGTGTTTGGCGGTCCGAACACCGGATCGGGTTTGCACTGGTTTACCCAGATAGTGGGCCGGAATATCCAAAACACCGATCCAGATCACCAGCTGATAACCGCCGTTCTGGTTCAGGGTCACTCGTACCCTGCCCAGCTCTTTCAGTAGCTTTTGAGTAATGCCTTGTTGACGGGCGAGATTCCGCAAGGTCTGTCGTTCTGCGAAGCGGGAGAGTTTACGCAGGGCTCGGGTTAAGGCTTTGTCCACTCGCCGGGGAGAGTCGCGGAAAGCACTGACGATGTCTTCTATCTGGCTGTCCAGCTCAAGATCGATCTTCATGGAGATTCCAGACAATCAGGTGACCGTCGTCTTTGAGAGGCCGGTCAATTACCCAACGCTGACCTTCAGACTCAATCAGACAACCACGTTTTACAGGCAAAGCTTTGTCCAGACTCACCACAGTCACCTGCTGTAAAACGTTATCATTAAATCCCGTAGCAATCAGCTCCCGGGAAATAATGCCCGTGACATTAATGCTTTGGTTATCTTGCGTGATCGTGACAGGCTGGCCAAAGATGGCCAGCACTTGTTGATGCAAGTTGTTTAACTCATCTTGCATTTAATCACCGCCCCGGGCTTCAGGCAGATGGGCAGAGGGTTGGACTGGGTATGCACCTGAACACCTTTGTCAAAGTCCAGAATCTTCTGCTTGGCATAGCGAGGCAGACCGATGGTATTCACGGTTTCAATAAAGTCCGCCGGGGCATACCAGGTGCGGAACAGGCCGGTGCCTTCAGGAATTACATAAGCCTCGTCCGACTTGATAAACGGAACATTACCCACCTGACCGCGATACTCTTCCCAGTCGATATCCCCGAACCGGAAGCCGGATTTAGGATCGTTCCGCAGCAGGGCGCTGTCCTGATAGCGATGGTAGGCATCCTTCACGTAATCATGGCTCACCAGTCCATCGTAGAAATCTGCACCGCAGAAAGCCCGAAGCCCCGAGTAGGGTTGAGCCCCCAGGGCATCATCCACTTTCCGCCGCAGCTTCACACACTGGATACGCACGTCAGTGGCCGCATCACTGAACTTGAAGGTATGGGTTTGCTGGGTAACACCAAACTCCTGAAACAGGTCATAAATCACGGTGCTGCCATCCGCATCGAGAATCTGCCCCTTGATGGCCCCCAGCCTGAGGTGTTCAAGGGTGACTTCATGGTTGGCGTTCATATCTGAAAGCCGTTGGTTAACAACGGTACGCACCCCTTCCAAAGCACTCTCTGACCCAAAGGCACGCACATTCCGAACTTCGTCCGCCACAATGGTGGAGTCATAAGGAATATGGGGAATGACAAAACTCCGCACCTTGCGCTTGCGACCGCTGGCCTGGGGTGCCGGAGCACCGCGTTCGGAAGTGGGTAGTAGGATCAGCTCACCATTCCGGGACTCAACGACAGCAGTCGTGGTATTGATGCCGCTTTCGGTGAATAAACCCAGCTCACCGATACGTCCGGGCTTGTAGGGCAGATCATTGATGGTGGCTGTCAGGCTGGTCAGACTGAAAGCGTCGTTGTTGAAAATATCCAGTAAGCTCATCCCTGTTCTCCCTGTCTGAGAATGATATCCAGTGACGCCAGCTCGCCTGCCGCTGACAATTCACGACTGATGCTGCTGTTTCCTTCGGACACAATGAATTGTTTATACGCAGCTTTATTCTTGTGAAAGCCAGGAGCAGAAATAGCACCACTGAGCACAGCCAGTTCCAGCTAGCGATTCCACACCGGGCGGCAAAACTGAAACACCAGCTGGTTGTGCTGAATCTGCTGAATCCGTCGTCTGAACTCATTGAGAACCACTCGCAATGCCCGGTCACTGACCCCTTTCATATCACCGGACAGGATTTCAAAAGGCAGCCCGATACCGGCTGCGACTGCCATTAACTGCTGCCGAATAAAGTCGGGATAGTTACTGGCGGCACCCGGTGGGTTGTTGAAAGTAATTTCTTCGCTGGGCGAAAGCTCCTGCATGGTGCCGGGCTCCATGGCCACCATGGGAACACCCTGCAAATCCTAAACAATGGGGCGTCCGGTAAGTGGATCGACCTTTTCAGTTTCCGGAGCGGGCTTGGTGATAAAGCCGGTGAACAGGTTGGCAATTTCCTGCCGAAGCAAAGTGGCATCGTCAAACTTGTCCAGATGAAACATTCGCAATAACACCTGAGTCAGCAGAGGCTGCCCTCGCAGCTGCCCGGGTCGCAATGGTTCATACAGATGCAACACCTGTTCAGCAGGCACCCGTCGTAAATCAGCGGTATCAAGACTGGTGTAATCCGTTGGATGTTGCCGGTGCATCCAATAGGCCACCCGCTGTCCGATACCATTAAACTCAATTCCGGCCCGGATCTTATGTCCGTTCTTCAGGTCATCCTGATAGTCCCAGGGGACAAACTCAGCTTCCAGTAGCTGCAGCTGCAAAGGCACCGACAGACCGTCCGATGGTTTGCGGGGACGCAGTCGGACAAAACATTCGCCCGCTTCCAACATGGATCGGACAGCCAGCGATTGCTGCCCATAGAAATCCAGCAGGCCATCGGCATCGGACTCATCGGTCCAGTCCAGAAACAGGGTTTGCAGCTGTTTACGAAACGCATCATCCGTTGCTTCCTGCCCGTACCAACAATATTGGACACCAGTTTTTCCAGGCCAGAAGCCGCCCAGGGGTCATTACGAATGGCTGCCCTTGAGCGATTGATCAGCGTGCCGAGATTGCCCGTCAGAGAGTTATTGGAGCCAGTGGACGGCGCTGCCCAGCTTTGGCTACGCCGCCCTCTGCCTGCCGAGGTGTAAGCCAGGTTTTTCAGTTCAGGCAGCAACCAGCCTGCCATTCTTTGTCTGAGAGTCATACACAGTTCTCAAATTTGTGCTATTTTGTATGTACAAATGTAAATACAGAGCCAGTCATGCATTTTGAGTGGGATGATGCAAAAAATCAGGCCAACATCCGAAAACACGGCATCGACTTTCAGGATGCAGTAGACATTTTTAACCACCCCCTGCTCAGTCGTATGGATAACAGAACGGATTATGGGGAAGAGCGCTGGGTTGCTATCGGCCAAATTCGGTACATCACTGGTGTTGTTGTATACACAGAGCGAGTAGGCGATATCATTCGAATTATCTCTGCCCGAAAAGCCACAAAACAAGAGGCACGTCGCTATGAAGAAGCCATCAGCTACTGACTGGAAACAACTTGCTGCAATGGAAGATGAAGATATTGATACATCTGATATTCCAGAGCTTGATGACGAGTTCTTTAATCAGGCTGAATTACGGGTACCTGTGAAAAAGCCTGTAACCATCCGTTTGGATTCTGATGTTTTGGAGTGGTTTAAAGAGCAGGGTCAGGGCTATCAAACCCGAATTAACCATTTACTTAGAAAGTACATGGAAGCTCATCAATCCCGTTAGTCAGCGTGTCGGGTTGCTCCTGTTCGATCTGCACATCCGGTTCGGGTCTCTGTTCAGCTAAACGTTCCAGATCCAAACCTCGGTGCTGTTGCAGGATACGAACAGCCGTCAGTGCATACACCCGGCAATCCAGGGCTTCATTACGTTTCTTGCGGGCATCCCATTCAAAATAAGGGACACCGTGTTTGTATTTGCGAATCTTTTCTTCAGCGGTGGCCTGTTTGAAATAGTCTTCATCAAAACAGTCTTTGACCGGCCAGTGGCAATAACCAGCTCCCGGTTCCAGAATGCGATAACGCTGGTAGATCAGCTCTTTGGCAGTGTCGGTACCAACCAAGGTCAGATACACTCCTTTCTTGTTCCTGGTTTTAGGAAAGGTGGCGATGGGTTTGCCCGCCTGAGATGCACCCTTGATAGGAATCAGTCAGTCAGCCCCCTACTTTCTGGAAAAGGCATAGACTTCATCGGTGAAATGCCCGCCTGAATCCATGCACACCTGGGCCAGATTCATTAATACACCATCCTGGCGTCTATAAGGCTGCCGCAGTTTGTCTGCCAGAATGTTCCATATCCCGGGCCGGGACAGATCGCCATAAAGACGAACATAGTTGATCGACCAGCTTTCCTCACCGGCTCCCCAACCGACGACTTCATATTCAATGCGATCATCCTGAACATCGATGCCGCAGGTCAGCACCTCGACTGGCCTGGGTACTTCTTCCGGGTAATGCTCACGACGCTGGTAGAGCAATTCGTGATCGACGGTTTCTCCGGTTTCCTGCCAGGTTTGTCCCAGAACCGTATTGGTCCAGTCCTTCAACAGTATCGGATCATCCTTTGCCGCCAGAAAATCAGCAACCGCCTCTTTCCAGCTGTACCAGCCATTGGGACTGTAGAGTGAACTCAGGTGATAACCCCGAACTGCAGTATTGGCTTCAGGGTTCTGCGGTACCCATTGACCGTTTTCAAGCAGTCGGGGCTTGTCATGCTCCTGCATCCGATGACCACAAGAGATGCATTCAAAACAAGCGGTTTCAGGGTCATGGTTATCAAACCGGATCTGCTGCCACTCAATCGGCTGCATCTCACCACATTGAGTGCAGGGAACATGGTATTGCCGCTGGTCACTGGCCTGATAGGCCGATTCGATCTTGCTAACTCCGGCAATATTGGGTGTGGAGACCATCAGGATTTTACGATTACGGGAAAACGTCGCCGTTCGTTTAATCGCCAGATTGATGGGGCTGCCCTCCCCGTCCACATCGTCTTCATAAGCATCCACTTCATCCAGAAACAGGAAGCGGGCAGGCATGGAACGAAGACCGGTGGCAGAGTTGGCCCCGGTAATGATCAGCACCCCGTTGGGAAACTCCTTCACCATTTGCGTATTACCGGAATCCCTGGAGCGAGGGTCTTTGACCTTCTCTCTCAGGATCGGCATTTCCTCAATCATGGGCGCGATGCGCTGCTTGGAGGTTCGCTTGGCCATGTCCAATGTCGGCAGCACATACATCATTGGGCCTGGCGTGTGATGAATCACATAGCCCAGCCAGTTATTGCCACACTCGGTACCACCAACCTGCGCCCCTTTCATAAACGCTACCCGTTCAACCGGTGAAGAAGGCGACAGGCAATCCATAATTTCTTTCAGGTAAGGCGTGCGGGCAGTACGCCAGCGTCCGGCTTCTTTAGCCGCTTTCATGGGCAGGATTCGATGCTCATCGGCCCATTCGGAAACGGAAAGGCGTGTGTCGGGTTTAAGGCCAGCCAAAAAAGTACTGACCAGTCTGGTAAACAAAGGATTTTTGATTGCCATGAAAACACCGGACACTTACGACATCAGCCCACAAGGCAGGCAAGCCATCGGCATTGATGAAGAAGCCAAGCCGACCAAAAACAAAGGCAAAATCCGAACCGGCACCAAACTGCACACCGTGATTGAGTTGCTCAGTCGTCCCGAAGGTGCAGCCATCCACGAAATCATGCGAGAAACCGGCTGGCAGCAACATACGGTTCGGGGAACGCTGGCTGGATCGCTCAAAAAACGACTGGGGCTGACCATTGAGTCTGAAAAGCCGGAAGGCAAAGACCGAATCTACCGAATCACCGGTGGACTGGAAGCTCTCACATAAGAGGCAAGACTGTGAACCCGATACTTCTGGCCGCTGAACTCACCAGCGGCTCTTTTTTATCCTGCCTCCTGCTGCATCCTGATCGACAGACCTTACCCCACCTCACACGGTGGTATTCCAATCTGCATGAAGCTATTTTTTTGATTCAGTTGGGAGACTTGCACTACCTGAAGGGCAAAAGGGCTTGTGCTTTACATCGGGATTGGGAAGAGCATTGGGTAGATGTTCAGCCCCGGCTCTCTTCTTCAAAGCGACACCTGACATCCATTGCCCGAAGTCTGAAAATACAATCGATCTTGCTACATGATGCCGATGGCTGGAAACCGATAAACAAAAGCCCCGATTAACGGGGCCAATGCTGACGCTGAAAGTGATGCTTTCCAAGCTTCTTTATCACTCTGTTGCGCTCCCGCAACTCGTGAGTTCTGTCACTGCCTGCTGATGCCATTAATCGTTTAATACGTTGCGCTTGTTTGCGCTTGTTTGCGCTTGTTTGCGCCTGTGTGCACCCGACCTCGTGACAGTTCCTACTGTACGGATTTCGACCAACCAAATCATTGATCCTGCTCAAATCTTATTCGTGCAAACCTGTGACATGATGGTTGATTGTGTTTTAGCAGTGGTTGACAAAACTACTCATGGTTGACAGCTGAGAGCCTTATGAGCCGTGGCTTTCAGTACTTTTTGTCAACCACCTGTCAACCCCGATTTTTACTCTGTCGCTGGCGATATTCGGCGGTTCCGCCCACCCGCAAAAGACGAAGGTTCGCAGGGACCCCGACGAACACAATAACAGAAGTGGTTATTTACCCTGCCACCATTTGTCGGAATAAAGTCTCTCTTTTAGATCATTTATCAGAGATTCGTTTATCCACTCAAGTTGTAAATCACGCTCAAGGTTTATCAGGCTTTGCAATGCAACTGGATAGTATTGTGACTCTTTAATAAGGTTTAACACACCATAAACAAAACGATCTCCTGCCTGATGCAAATGCAAAGTTAATGCGTGTAGAAAAGGATATCCTGCAACTATTTCAGGTTTGTAGAATTTACTATATCCATAATAAGCATACAGAGCCTGATAGCTGTAAGCATGAGAAGAAAGAGCAAGAGCAAGAGCAAGAGCAAGAGCAAGAGCAAGAGCAACAAGCAGAATTTTAAGCTTATGTTTTAAGTTCATTTTCTTATTTTGACAGCCATTTTTTCCAAACCACGACTGGCAATATAGCCACCAATTCCCAATTGAACAATTGAGAACAGCTTTAATTCCAACTCCGGCGACAAATCTGGAGCTGACCACCCCAACCAGCGACACACAACCAAAGCCTAAAAACAGCCGTTTGTTCAGACCGCCTTTGGGTACGGTCATCACCAAAGAGTACAACGGTGAGGAACACTGGGTCATTGTCACACCGGAAGGGTTTGAGTACCGGGGAGTGATTTACAAAAGCCTGAGCAAAATTGCACAGACCATTACTGGCTCTAGCTGGTCGGGTCCTTTGTTTTTCGGCCTGAAAGGAGGTCAGAATGCCAACAACTAAAAACACGTTGGTGAAAAAACGATGCGCCATTTATACCCGTAAATCATCAGAAGAAGGGTTAGAGCAAGAGTTTAACTCGTTACATGCCCAAAGGGATGCCGCCGAAGCGTACATTCACTCCCAGAAGCATGAAGGCTGGGTACTGGTACCCGATGACTATAACGATGGTGGCTTTTCCGGAGGTAATGTTGAACGCCCTGCGTTGCAGCGACTGCTTCGGGATGTTCAGGCCGGGCTTGTCGATATTGTGGTGGTTTATAAGGTAGACAGGCTAAGTCGTTCACTGGCTGATTTTGCCCAGCTGGTGGATCTGTTTGATAAAAATAATGTGTCGTTTGTTTCCGTAACCCAGCAATTTAACACCACCAGCAGTATGGGAAGACTTACTCTCAATATTCTGCTGTCGTTTTCGCAGTTTGAAAGGGAAGTGACGAGCGAGCGCATCAGGGATAAATTCCTGCTCTCGAAAAAGAAAGGCATGTGGATGGGTGGCAACCCGCCATTGGGCTATGACGTAAATGAGCGCAAACTCATTATTAATCCGGCAGAGGCTGAAATTGTCAAGCTGATTTTTAAAACCTTCGTCAAAACACGCTCGATTATCGCCACTTGTGAAGTGGTCAACGAACAAGGTCATAAAACCAAGCAGATACCTTTGCGGGATGGTGGTAGCCGGGGAGGTATCGAGTTTGCCAAAAATACGATTCATCGCATTCTGAAAAACCGGATCTATATTGGCGAAATCGGGAACAAGGGCCAATGGTATCCCGGCGAACACAAACCGATTATCACTATGGATTTATGGGCAAAGGCCCATGGTACTTTCGATGTGCATGCCAGCCTGCGCTCCAGAGAGTCACGACACAGAAAGAACCCATCTTTCTTGAGAGGATTATTGTTCGGTCACGACGGCCATGCCCTAACCACCAGCAGCACCCGCCGTAACGGGCAACAGTTCCGTTATTACGTGAGTCGCACTGCACAAGCCAAAGGCTATAAAAACGCGTCCCTGCCGCCTCTGTCTGCCACTGCTGTTGAGAATCTTATACTTGAAGAAACCCGCAAAAGGCTGACCAGTCCGGAGCTGCTGTTTAAAGTGTGGCAGCAGGCCAGTGAGGTAGATAAAACCATCAGTGAAGACATCATTCGAACGGCGTTAAACGACCTCGCTTCCATTTGGGATGAATTGTTCGCACCGGAAAAGCGTCGTCTGGTTGAGTTGCTGATCAAGCGCATTGAACTGGATCTGAACCAAGTGACCATTTACTACCAACCGGATGGCATCAACGCCGTCACACAAGAACTGCAAGGAGCCAGATAATGGCAAGAATACGGAAAACCGCTGAAGAAACCGTTGAGTTTCTGGAAGATGAAAACCTGATCAAAGTCACTGTACCCATCCGGATTTTTCACCGGGGCGGTAAAGCCACCATTGAAACACCTGACGGCATGATTGGCCATGAGGATATAGTGTCTCTTCAGAGAGCTTTGATCCAGGGACACCGGTGGATGAAGAAGCTCGAATCTGGTCGGTTTAAAAATATGGAAGCATTGGCAAAAAAAGAAAAGACGGATAAAAGCCGTGTAGCCAAAGTGACTCGCCTGACCTGTCTGGCACCGGATATTCAGGAAGCGATTCTTTGCAATACCGGTGAGTGGGTACTTTCACTAAAAGACTGCATGAAGCCATTTCCTATTCTGTGGAATGAACAACGAGAACACTTTGTGAAAATCGCTGCTATTTCTCCCCGGTCACTGTCGAACTGATAGTGAACTACACTTGTCTCATACCAATCCTCGTCCGCAGTAAATCACCTCGTAAATCGAGTATACTTCAGCCCATCCATAATAATCCTGATTGAGACATCATGAGCTTTACGACCGAATCAACCGGCTACATCAAAACAGCCATTTCCGATCTTCAGGGTTCCTGGGAAAACCTGAAAGATGCGGTCGCTGAAGATTTTGGCTTTCCGGATTCAGATAAACTGATGTTCCATATTCATGAAGCGATGAGCTGGGAATCAGTGCGAGACTTGAATCGTAAGTACTCAAAAGCCGGTATATGAAGAGGAATAAACTCAATTTGTCGTCTAACCTTCAAACCCATGATTACTTTGCCCCCTGAAGATCCTTCCCCCATCCGCTTACTTTGAACTCGATTTTTTGAAAATGATCAGCAGCAACAGTCCTCATAACCTACTTTACCTTAGAGCTAAAGTAAATTTATCAGCTTGGGTGCTTGGGTGCTTGGGTGCTTGGGTGCTTGGGTGCTTGGATGGGATTGTTATGAGTCATTTTTATTTAGTCAAAAGAACCGCCAGGTTTTCAGAAAAAATGAAGAGTTGCTGGTTATTTTCGGTATTCTATTTATGTGTCGCACTTTTACCTTTCAAGCTTCGTGCTGAAGGTGTAACTGTTCGGATTGGGGCACATTTCATCGGTTTTGAAGGGTTTGAAAGAGAAGCTCTTGGAGTGGCTTTAAGAGAAGAGTTAAACAGAGCTCTGAATGAGGGCGAACAGCAAGCTGAAGGCGCTTCAGCCCAGATACCACTCCCTGAATCATGGGAAACGGTAATTTCAACTTATCAAAAGCACAGACGCAATAATAATTACTGGCTTACCCGTAAATTCAACAGCCAGCAAATTACCAGGCGGGCAGAACTTTTGGAGGAAGTATCACCGCTGCCTGTATACGGAGTATTTACAGGTGAATCCGGGCACCAGGTCAGGTATCTAACCGATGAGAATACCCTCTATCTGAGAACCCCTCCTGGCAGTAATCTGAGGGACAACGCCGGTTTCTTGGATGCCCCGGAGAACATACTGAGTGAAGTTCTGAATCGTCCTGCCCGGTACGATCTACTGGAAGCTTTGATAGCAGCGCACAGCTATCTTTTCACTAGCTACAGAGAAGCTAGAAATTATGCTGAAAGCCAGGAGAGTTCTGATTATGTTTGTTGCCCGCCCCATAGATTTTGGGCAATAGAGGATCTGGTGCTGACGATTCATGTCATAAGCAGGCAGCTCATGACATTACCCAATAACTTAGCTGCTGAAACACCGCTAAGTGAGTTACTTGACTCCCGGCAGCCCACTAGCGGTGATCTGACCATGCATTTCAGTGGCGAGAGATTCCGGCTGAATAGCTTAATTGGGCAAGCTGATTTGGAGTTTAACCAGTGTCTCAAATTTGTTATAGAACTCCTCGAGTTTTATAAGCAACGTCTTCAAGGCCAAGATGCCTCAGGTCACGCTTCTGGTGATGCTTCGGTGACGAAGGTTCTGGCCGACCTTGATCTGTTGATGCTGAGTATGCGCCAGGCTCTCATTGAGGCCGGGACAGAAAAGAAATCCATCCCCTAAATGAAAACTGATCTGAAATTCGAACTCGATTTTTTTGAAAATACACGGCAGCTTGAATCAGATGAAAGACACATTACTGCTGATACGCAATATTGCTAACCAAACTAAAGCACCAGATGAAGTGATGTACTGGCTTGAAGATGTTCAGGAATCTTTCGACCAAGCGTTAAAAGCCATCGACGAAGGGCAAGCAAAATAAAAAAGTTAGCATACCGTCCCGAGCCCCTACCGCCGGAATGTCAACGAACCGAAAGTTGAACCACAGCACAAAATAAATCTAAGTATCTGATTAAAAACAGGAAATTAAGCCGTGGTTCGCCAACTGCCGTAGGCCATGGCGTTTGAGATAAGAGAGAAAAACAGAGAAAAAACAGGCAAAAATGCAGTTAAACGACAGGTGCTGAAAACTACGAAGGAAACAGAAACAGCCCTTTATACTGGGCTAGATAAAACAAAACCCCAACGACAGATGTCGCCAGGGCTTTGAAATATGGCGGACCGGACGGGACTCGAACCCGCGACCTCCGGCGTGACAGGCCGGCATTCTAACCAACTGAACTACCGGTCCGCATAATCTTTCTGCAAAGAATCTTTCGAAAAAGGGTCTTTGTGAAGCTAGCGCTTCAAAATAACATTTGGTGGGTGATGACGGGATCGAACCGCCGACCCTCTGCTTGTAAGGCAGATGCTCTCCCAGCTGAGCTAATCACCCTGTCAGCGGATTTGAATTTTACGGATTGAGTGAAAGGAGTCAACAATTTTTTCCGTGAAAATTTTCCATCACCAATGGGTGACGGAGAAATATCTCACTCGTTCATGACTGTTCATGACTGACTGATTAATAAGATCATGCCAAGCTTTCAGCATTGGCAGGTTTGTTCAAATATAGTCAGTTAGACAGGTGGAGATAGATTTTCACCCGCCCTTCTTCTTTGCCCTTATCCAGCCGGACCTGTTGGACTGTCAGGTTAAACTTAGTGCTAAGTACGACCATCCAGCTCAGAAATTTCTGGTACGCTGCATCTTCAATCCAGACCCCCAGTCCCTTCCTGTCAGGCTGTACGCGACTCAGAGTAACGCCTGCCTGCTTTGCGGTACTGGCAACAATGGATGAAATCTCTCGTTGTCCACCAGCCGTTTTCTGTTTTCGTTGTTGGTCTTTGGCTGACTCATAATTGTCACCCATCCATTCCAGAACCACTTGCTGTCTTTGATAATCTTCTTTCTGACTACTATTCCAGCTACTTAACGGTTCCCATATCATCAGATAAAGCAGTGCTGCTGCCAGAAAAGTCCCCAGCCACTGTAAAGCCTGTCGATCCCTTGATGACAGAAGCTCGTACCGGGTTTGCAACTGCTGCCAAAAAGGGTTTTCCTGTATTCCTGCAATTAATTTGTGCATTCCCATAAATCACCTGCTGATGGTCATTCTTGCGTTAACACCGCTTTTTTCCTGATTGGCGCTGTCCAGCTTTGCCATCAGACCCGCTGATTTGGTCGCAGCAAGCAGCTTGTCGACAGATTCCAGACTTTCTGCTCTTAGCTCCAGTACAAGATTGCCGGTTGTATCGTTAAAGTCCATACTGACGGGCTTTATTTTAGCCTCAGGTAAAGAAGCAGACACTGCGGATACTTTTTGCAACAAAGGCAGGAATGGCTTGCTGCCAGGCTGGCTACCTGCCGTTTTCAACCGGCTTTCCATTCGACTTTTAACATTGATAGATCGATGTTCACTCTCCAGAGCTTCTCTGACCTGCTGATCCTGTGGAAAGACTTCAAGGTACAAGGCTGCACTTTGATCCCAGAACTGGTCAGCCTGGTGTTGAAAAGTCACACCTTCCCCAACCATCAGCCCAATTTCCAGCATCAACCAGAGGCTGGCAACCAGTGCAATTGGCTTCCATTTACGTAAACGTCGACCGGCACGTCTGGGACACTGGTAAGCACCTGAGCGCAAATCAACCAGTATCGAACGGAAGTTTTTACGCCGTGAAAAATAGAGGTTGGCAAAGTACTCAAAAACAGAGGCATTCAGACCTTTCTCTTCAACCAGCCACCCCTGCTCCGCCAGCCAGGAGCGTACCTGTTCAAACTTGTCATCATCAAGCGAAAAAGCACCTTCAGGAAACCGTAGTTTTATACTGGTTACGGCAGGCGAATCTGGCTCAAGATCAGGACTCTGAACAATATCATCTTCACTGCCTGAACGGTTTACTTCCTCCAGAACGAAACGCAACGCTTCATAATCCAGATGATTGGCACTCTGGCCTGGAATCAGGACGTTGACGGACTGACTCTCCATCAGGATCAGCAACTGACCCGCTTCCGTTTCAAGCAACTGGGTTTCAGCGAGCGCATTATCAATACTCAATTCCTGTCCATCCATAACAGCCAGCAAGATCTGAAACTGCTTATGGGAAAAACCGGATACTGAAACATTCTCTTTATCTGAAGACAACTGGCTGGCCAGATGAAGAGTATCAACATCTTCAGCAAGATCCTCTTCCAGCATATAAGGCAGAGCCGTATTCAGATGCTTGCGCTGTCCGCTGTTGATAGACAGCAGTCGGTGAAAGGCAAGCGTTCCCGGCAGTAACACAGTTACCTGATCTGGAATATGGTCTTCCTCTATCTGAGTATTCTGCCCGGCTTCTATTCCCTTGACTGCAAGATAGTCTCTTTTGATATTTCTCAGTTCCGAAACATGAACTTCTCCCTGAAGTTCGCCTTGTCCGGAAAATATCCCCCACTGAGTCAGCGTACTGTCATTGATTACAGCTGAGGGTGGGTGAATTCGTATTAACAGGATGCTTTTCATTGTTAGACCTCAGGATTCCTTATTGGCTGTCACCCAATAGTCGTTCGGTCCAATTTCACGCCCTGCGACTTGAACCTTTCCATCAGCATTACGAACCAGTAACGTTCTCATGTAGAAAACAGTGTCACGGTACGTTGCTTTTATATAAACGTTAAAATAACTACTGCTAAACTCAAATCCTGCCGCTTTTAATTCTGCGGTCTTATCTTTAAGGGCTGGCAACTTTGTCATATCTTCCAGTTTTGCAAAGCCTTCACCGGTACGGGAATCAATAATAGCCTGCGCATCCCCTTCTGTAATTTTATCAGACAAGGAACGCAACACTTCTGGTAATGCACTGTTGACATTGATTTTGGATTCTTTTGGCAAGGCAGTCACCAGGGGAGTCAGTAATTCAAACTCTTCTTTGCCAACCCCCTGGATCAAGCGTAACTCTGACAGCGAAACCAGCGGGAAATCAGCAGTTCTGCGAGGTGGATCAAGAACAAGGTAGTGGTTATCTTCAGCTCCGGTCTCTGACGGTTCCTGCTCACTGTCAATCCAGTCTTTGATGGTGTATGTCAGTTGTGTATCAATTCCAAGGTTCTTGAGGATAGTTTCAAATTGAGACTTATACCGCTTGCCATCCAGCGCTTCGGCATTTAACCAGTTAAGATTGAAACGGCCATTCTCATCAATAATCTGCAATTCAATGTCCCCCTGTTCAACCGGATACCCAACGGTCTTAACATTCCAGCGTTCCCCCTCGTGATCCACCTGTCGCTTCTTTTTTTTATCCTCTTCAAAATCCTGCTCCAGTAGCAAAGCGACATACTGCTCTGCAGAAAGAGCATGATGCTTAGCCTGAACTCGCTCAATAAACCGGCTGTTTTTTTCAGTATGCAGCCAGAGACTGGTCACCATTTGTGATGCCATAAGCGTGATCATGGAAAAAATAAGCAGTACATAAATCAGGGCTATGCCCTTTTGCTGATTCATTGAGGTCTCACTAATCATCGTTGTCAGACTCCTCTTCGATCTGTGAAGCCTGATCCTTTTTCATTCTGTTTTCAGCCTTGCCTTTTTCCTCATCAGGCTTTGGCTTCTCGGTTTCAGAAGGTTTATAAGTCAACAGTGGTAATATCGTCGTTAAAACCCCGTACTCTTTGTGCTGAAGCGTCAACTCAATAGCATGGGGAATTTGTGGGCGCTCTTCCGCACCTCCTCTTACTTTACCGGCAGCGGTTGCGGCGGTTTGGGCGACCTGCTGTTGTCCCTGATTTTTTGGTGGCCATGAGTGTTGCCAGCGCTTTTTTTCATCCATAAACTTTAGCCGGGCACCCGTCACATCACTCATCAAAACCTGTCGAACCACCACCGGATCTGCCGCCCTGTCCAACATTAGCCAGTAGTACCTGACTAACTCATCTTCCTCGAGGCTGTAGGCAACCCTTTGCATATTGCTCCGAATTTCCTGAATCGGGTTACGCCATCCAAATCGGGTAAATTCCAGCAGTTCTCCATTTTTACCGGGAGCCAGCATGGCTTTTCGTCGGTCTCCAAACTCGTCCCTAACGGGTCTGGGAGCAATCTGAAACAGGTCTTTTTCAATCACAACCATGGTTCTCTGCAGTCCATCAAGACGATCCAGAATCCCGTCAGTTACCTGCTGAGCCCGGCTGACGGAGTCAAACAGTTTATAGGCTGCGGTGCTGATCATGGCGAAAATCAGTATCGCAATCATTAACTCAATCAGCGTAAAGCCCCGGCTCTGCTTCATTTTTTGGGCTTCCTGAAATACGAAGTTAATGAATACAGCCCTGTCTCATCGTCCTCCGGCTTGGCTCGACCGATAAATACTTCGACCACCACCTTTCTGAAATCAGGAATACTGGTGGTTCGGGTCACCTGACGTATATACCAGTCATAACCAGCATAGGTCTCGTTTTTTCCCTTGACGCCTTTGTCCGGCCATACCTTTTCAGCCTGTAAGCGACTCATGTAATGATCAGCCACCTGGGCAGCCAGAACTTTTTCCTGCATATACCTTGTCTGGCGAATACTGTTCCCATCCGACAACATCAACATGGCAGCCGCTACCGCAAAAACAGCCAGCGCCACCATTACTTCAATTAGCGTAAACCCTCTGCTGTGGTCAGCGGGCAACCTCAATATCCGACAAGCCATCGGTTTGCAAAACCACCGTTTGTTTTTTGTTTTCCACGGGACTGACGGACAATGCAAAAGGCGTAACCTGTCTGTCAGAGTAAAATACGATCGAAGGTCCTTCGTCAGTGATATCCAGGGCAGGCAGAGCCTCGTCTGCGGTATTCAATATCATCTGTATGGATGCAGGAGGCCGGTAGGGCTGGAAGGGCTTTTCGTTGATGGGTAACCATTCCCTGCCTTCCAGAGGCAGAACCCACCAGCGATAAAAACCGTCCTCGCCAATCGAAAAGCCATATTCAGCATTTTCCAATAACGCTTTGTCCCGTACCTGTTCAAACAGCACCTGCAGGCGCCCTGCCTGCTGCTGAGTGGTTTTCTGAACACTTCCTGTAATCGGACTCAACAGGGTAATACCCAGCAGTATGCCGATGATCAGAAGGACGACCAGCAGCTCTACCAGGGTGAAGCCCTGTTGCAACTTTAGCTTCACGAATCGGTATCATCCCAGTTGGTAATATCAGCATCCAGCCCATCTCCTCCTTCTCGCCCGTCAGCCCCTTGCGAATAAAGGTCGTACTTCCCATGATTGCCCGGTTGCAGATACAGGTAAGGATTTCCCCAGGGGTCAACCGGCATCCGCTTCAGATAGCCTTCCGGATTCCAGTTTCTGGGCTCAGGCGCAACAGTAGGCTTCTTAACCAGGGCATCCAGCCCCTGATCGGTATTTGGGTAAAAACCATTATCGAGTCTGAACAGCTCAAGCGCCTGAGAAACCGTTTCTATATCTGAACGAGCCACCGTCACCTTAGCCTGATCGGGGCGACTGAGAATTTTTGGTGCCACCATGGCCGCCAGAATTCCCAGAATAACCACAACCACCATAATCTCGATCAGTGTGAAACCTGCCTGACGGAACGCCCCCCCTGATCGTTTGTTATATCGCTCTTCTCGTATATGTAGTTTCATTATTCACTGACCTCGTTAATGAATTCCCTGACACAGCCATCCGTTAATTGCTCCACTCTTGATCGCCTCGCACTTAATCACCTCAGACAGCTCACACGGCTGAGGATTAGTTCAGCAACTGATTCATATTGAGAATAGGCAGGAGGATTGCCAGTACAATCACCATCACGACCCCACCCATCACCACCAGCATCAGGGGTTCAAACAGCCCCAGCAGCATCGCAATACGACCATCCAGTTCCATTTGCTGGTTTTGCGCGGTTCGTTCCAGCATTTCATCCAGCTCACCGGTAGACTCGCCACTACTGATCATATGCAGCATCAGTGGTGGAAAATAGCCAGTACCCGATAACGCTTTATTCAGGCTGGACCCTTCACTGACTTTTTTTGCGGCATCAATGACCGCACCCTGAATAGCCCTGTTTTCCACCACCTGCGCAGAAATCATCAATGCTTCAACCAGAGACACCCCCGAGCGGGTCAGAATACTCAATGTACTGGCAAATCGTGCCGCACTGAGGCTGCGACTGAAACGACCCAGCACCGGTAGCCGCAGAAAAACCTGATCCCAGGACAGCCGGACAGAGGGCCTTTTGAGTGCCTGACGACAAATAAAAACCGTCATGACAATCAGAATAAACAGCACCACCCAGTAAGACTGAAAACCTTCACTGGCAGCAATGAGTGCGACGGTAATACCCGGCAGCTCCTGCCCTGTATCAACAAACACTTTAACCACATCAGGTACTACATACCCCAGCAGAAAGCTGACTATACCCACTGCAGCAACCATCAAAATAACGGGGTAGAGCAAAGCCTGCTGAACCTTCTGTATGGATTGCATGCGAGCTTCTGTGTAGTCCGCCAGACGATTTAACACTTTGTCCAGATAACCAGCATGCTCTCCCGCCGTGACGGTCGCCCGGTACATCTGCGGGAAAATTTGAGGGAAACCTTCAAGGCTCTGAGCCAGCGTATAACCTTCCAGAACCCTGGAGCGAATGGCCAGCAAGATATTCTTCAGCCGCCTTTTCTCCTGCTGAGAAGCGACTCCTTGCAGTGCCTCTTCCACCGGCATGGCAGCCTGTATCAGGGTTGCCAGTTGTCGGGTGATCGTAGCCAGCTCGACAGCGGAAACCCCGCGATGAAATAACGAGGAACGACCGCCGGCTTTATTCTTTTTCTGTTCGTCCACGGCATCCACAGACAGTGGCGTCCACTGACGGTCACGTAGAATCTGGCGAACCTGACGATTACTGTCGGCCTCAAGTGTACCCCGGTGTTGCTTTCCCTCCGGATCGAGGGCTATGTATTCAAATGCAGCCATGATCGTAGTTTATCCGCCTCCGGTACGGATCAATCTTTCTGGGTTACCCGCAACACTTCTTCCAGGGTTGTGACACCTTCCAGTACCTTGCGACTGCCATCGTCACGAATACTGGGGCATGTACGACGAACGTAATCGTTAATAGACTGCTCACTCTCACCGGAGTGAATCATTCTGCGCATGCTCTCATCCAGCATGACGACTTCATAAATGCCGGTACGACCACGGTAGCCACTCTGATTACAGTCTTTGCAACCAGCGGCATGGTACAAGGTCACGTTATCATCCACAGTGACACCCAACTCCTGACACTCAACAGCGTCCGGGGTATAAGGCTGTTTGCAGCTATCACACAACATCCGTACCAGTCGCTGAGCAACGACTCCCAGCAAACTGGACGACAACAAGAATGGTTCAATTCCCATATCCTGCAAGCGCGTCAGGGCTCCGATGGCGGTATTGGTATGCAATGTTGACAATACAAGGTGACCCGTAAGGCTGGCCTGAACCGCTATTTCAGCCGTTTCTGTATCCCGGATCTCACCCACCATCACGACGTCGGGATCCTGCCGCAGTATGGCACGCAGCCCCCGGGCAAAGGTCATATCCACCTTGGTGTTCACCTGAGTCTGACCTATACCTTCAAGGTTGTATTCAATGGGGTCTTCGACAGTGAGGATGTTTCGGCACTTGTCATTCAATGTGGTCAGGCTGGCATACAGGGAGGTTGTCTTACCGGAACCGGTCGGTCCAGTCACAAGAATGATACCGTAAGGGCGACCGAGGAGCTTTGACACTTCACTCATATCTCTTTCAGCCATACCGAGATGTTTCAGCTCCAGTCGACCTGCCGCCTTGTCGAGAAGACGCAGCACTACACGCTCACCATTACTCGATGGCAGAGTAGACACCCGCACATCCACTTCCTTGCCTGCCACTTTCAGGGAAATACGCCCATCCTGCGGGATACGCTTTTCTGCAATATCCAGTCTTGCCATAACTTTGATACGGGATACCAGCAGTGAAGCCAGGGTGCGCTGCAACCGCAGAATTTCCCTGAGTACACCATCAACCCTGACTCTGACAACCAGATTGGATTCAAAGGTTTCTATGTGAACATCCGATGCACCTTCCTTGATCGCCTCCGTCAATAAAGCGTTAATCAGGCGAATAACCGGCGCGTCATCACTTTGCTCCAGCAGGTCTTCTGTCACTGGCACAGCTTCAGCAAGACTGCTCAAATCCATGTCATCACCAATTCCGGCTGCGTCCTGCAATGCTTCGGAACTGTCATTGTGATAACACTGTGAAAGCACCTCAGCCAGCTGATCATTACTCACATTACGATAAACAGGTGACTGACCGGCAAGACGGACAATTTCAGCAAAAATATGAGCCGAAGGAGACACCGTAAAATAAACAACGGGCCTTCCCAGATCCCAGACCAGTACAACACCGTGACGCTTGGCAAATGAAAATGGCAGACGCAGACAGGCAGGATCACGTTCTTCGCTTTCTTCAACAACGTCAGCTGCTACAGTGTCAGTCGGGGTGGACAAGAGCTACTCCTTCTTTAAATCAATAATTATTTAGTAGAAAAGGTCTCTATATAGAATGAGCATTTTTTTGAATCTTCGCTCACAAATTTATCACCAACATCTGAATTTGAATTATTCTAGATCAGACAATAGTGGAATTGTGATGCAATATTGGCATTTTACAACTTCAAAACAAAAAATGATTTTCCATAATCAGAAAACCAGCTTTAAAAAATGGAACCCTTATGCTTTATTTAGACTATTAGTCAGTCCATGACCCAACCACTTTTTCAGCCATCAGAGAACATTATGAATCAAGAGGTCATGGCCACCTACTTTAAATGGGGCCAGCGCAAAAACAGAATCCTGATAACAACATTGCTTTGCATTGCCATGTTTATCAGTCTCGGAATTCAGGGTTTACAACTCTTCAAAACCATTCAGGATACAGGCAGTACAAATCTGGAACCAAAGTCAGAATTAACTCAGGAACCTCAGGCTTTATCGGCTAAAGACTTTGACCTGCTGTTTGGGTTTAACAATCAGACTGAAGCCCGAAGTCAGTCAGCCGAGATTCCCAAAACAAAACTTAATTTAATTCTCAGGGGGGCTCTGGCAGATATTGGTTCAAACACTGAAGATTCCAGCGTCATCATCCAGGGCAACAGTCAGGATAAGCTTTACTCGTCTGGCGACTCACTGCCCGGAGGAGTCACTCTGAAGGAGATTCATCCAGACCATGTCATTCTCAGTCGCAATGGACAGCTGGAAAAGCTCTATTTTCCTGATTCCGGTATAGACTCACGGACCCTTCAGGAATACCAAAAACCGGCATCGGATGATGCGAAACAAGCAATTGAACGCCCCGGTTTTACACAAGATCCGGATGACAAGTCACTTGAACAGCGAATGCAGGAACTTAGAGACAAGTTACAGCAGGCTAATCAAGGGATTCAATAAAAGAATTACAACTTATTCAATGGTTAAGTGATGAAAATGAAAGAGTGCTACAAGGCTAATTTTGCACCAAAATCGCTTCTTGCGTGTTTGCTGTTATTTTCATTGCAGGGAAGCCTGAATGCCGCTCCGGTATCATCTGAAACAAATGTACAAATTTCAGATCGTCTATTGGCTCAAGCGCCATTAAACCGACAGGCGCCCAAGCAGGGAATCAATTCACCCTCTGATTCTTCATCAGAAAAATCGTCAGAAAAAAAGTGGAGCCTGAATCAACAAAATGCTGACATTCGCGAATTCATTGCGCAAATTGCCAAAATAACCGGTGAAACTTTTGTCATTGACCCTCGAATAAAAGGTGGTAATACCGTTTCGGTGATTTCAACCAAACCACTCAGCAGTGATGAAGTTTACGATGTTTTTCTGGAAGTTCTTTCAGCCAATGGTTATGCCGTCATTCCCAAAGGCAACATCATCAATATTGTTCCCAGCACAACCGCAAAAACCAGCAGCCCGAACGAATCGACACAAAAACCACGCGATGCAGTCATGACAACAAGAGTCATTGAACTGCACAGCGTTTCCTCTATCGAGCTGATTCCGATTATCAGGCCACTTATTGCACAATACGGTCATGCTGCCGCTTCTGCGTCCAGCAATGCCGTTATTGTCAGCGACCTTGCCGATAACGTTGAACGCATCGCCAAGCTGGTTAAGGAGCTGGATGAAGCGGGCAACAATGATTATGAAGTGATACAGCTGAAACACGCCTGGGTTGGCGATATTGCCAAAATTATTCAGGACACCCTGACAACTGCCAAGGGTCAGTTACCCAGTGGACTACAGGTCATTGCTGACGAACGCAGCAACCGGCTGGTGATCAAAGGTAATTCCAGTAAGCGGATTCGGGTTCGAAAACTGGTTGAAACCCTGGATAAGCAAGGCATCCGAAAATCCACTACCAAGGTGATGTTCCTGAGTTATGCCGACTCGAAAAACCTGGCTGAAATCCTCTCTGAGGCATCAGGTACCATTCAGGACAGTCAGGATAAAATAGGCAAGTCATCCGCGTCTGCTCCTGCATCACAGCCAGCTTCTGCCGCCCCAAAAGTACAGGCAAAAGGGCAGCCCTCCGGTAAAAGCAGCAAGAACAAAAACCAGAACGTCTTCGTAAAAGCTGATGAAACCCAGAATGCACTAATACTTATTGCGGACCCCGAAACGCTGACAGAGATGGAACACATTGTCCGACAGCTGGATGTTCCAAGGGCGCAGGTTTTGCTTGAGGGCGCTATTGTTGAAGTGTCCGGTGATATCGGTGATGCTCTGGGGGTTCAGTGGGGTATTGATGGAACCAAAACTATATCTTCAAGGGGAGAAAAAGGCGAAACCAACATTAGTTCAGTCATTGGCAGTCCTTTGGAGAATAACGCAAAAAATATTCCAATCGGAACACTTGCGCTCAGAGGCGCAAACTTTGGTGTACTAGTCACTGCATTGAGCAAAAAAGCCAACAGCAACATACTCTCTACCCCAAGCATGCTGACGCTTGATAATGAAGAAGCAGAATTTCAGGTTGGTAAAAATGTACCAATAAAAACTGGCTCTTATCAAACTGGTAGTCAGGGTTCATCCAGCAACCCATTTACTACCACAGAACGTAAAGATATTGGTGTCAAACTAAAAATAACGCCTCATATCAATGAAGGTAACAGCATTCGGCTTGAGCTAGAGCAAGAAATCTCAACGCTTGACCAAACCGTTGTCATAGAAGACGATTTTGTATTTAACACCCGAACCCTTAAAACAACAGTATTGGTTGATGACAGTCAGACTATCGTGATCGGTGGTTTGATTGAAGATGAATCAGGAGCCAGTAAGTCCAAAGTACCTTTGCTCGGAGATATCCCTCTATTAGGGCAACTCTTCCGAAGTACAAATACAACGAATAAAAAACGAAACCTTATGCTCTTTATTCGCCCAACCATTATGCGGAACTCTGAAACACTAGCGAAAGCCACACAGGATCGTTTCTCTAAACTTAGGGTTCTGCAAAGCGCGCCAGGCAAACCTGACACCTTGCCGGACAACCTGGATTCACTGTTTGAGGCAGAAGCCTTTGACCTTCGAAAGCAGGATAAGGCTCCCTGGCAATCAAAGGATTAGAAAACATCATTAAAAAAGGGCTGGTTTCAGCCCTTTTTTACATCACACTGAAAATATAACCCACTCCAAAAGCAATGAAGTAGCGACCAGTCAATGGGGGCAAGCTCACCAACTGGACATCACCGACTTCGCACATCAGCAATCGAAGTGGTTGCCAGACAAAGACTAAAGATAGAAGTAATAATAAAGGGTTTTGTATCGCGCCAATAATAAACAGATAAAAACTCAATGGGTAAGTTAATAAAAGGCACAAAGCGTACAGCGCTTTAGAGTTATTAAAGCCAATCTTTACTGTCAGAGTACCGATTTTATTCGCTTTATCATCAAGGTAATCCCTCAATTCATTAGCCAGCAGCAAGGCTGACGCCAACAGGCTAACCGGCAGAGAAATTAATACAACCTTATTACTCCACTCCGCAGACACTGCATAATAGGAACCACTGACCATAAGAACCCCGGTAAGCAGGAAAACGGCAGGAACCCCCAGACCACGGCTTTTGTAATAAATAGGTCCACCCGTATAAAAATAACCGGCAATAATGCCAGAAGCTCCAAAGACCAGCAGCTGCCAGCCAACATCAATCACCAGATAAATACCCATTAAAGAGGCAATGAAGGTAAGCACACCTGCAACCAGAAAATTAAACCGGATACGTTTGACCGCCAGCACAGCCATTCTCCCCGTGCGATTTTTCCACAAAGCCAGGTCTGCATGATCGTTAGCCAGATTACTGGCAGCCTGCAACAAGACTCCGGCCAGGATGACGAGTACACCTCTCAGGGGATCTCCCAAATCATGGACAAACGACAAGGTTACGCCAAGGCCACAGGTAATTAACGCAACAGAATAAGAGAATGGTCGAAGCGCTCGAATAAAGCGGTATTTATCTGGATTCAGGTAAGGCGTACCCACGGGCTAATCCCTGACAACTATGAAATAAATAAAGACTGGTATTTCGCGAGCCATTGCAAGTGGTGAACATCAGTCGTGCGCTACTAGAACACAACACCAGACAGGTTGCAACGACAAACCCAGAGCTTTCAATGGCTAACAGAATTAAACCCCGACTTGAAAAAAGTCGGGGCTTACTTTGTTGACAAGAGTTGTTGACAAGACTTGTTGACAAGAGTTGTCGGCAGGATAGTTTACAACGATAACTGGTCGTAAAATTACCAGTTCGTTACATCTTTAAGCGCTTCACCAATATCAGCAAGGCTTCTAACCGTTCGAACACCCGCCGCTTCAAGCGCTGCAAACTTTTCGTCAGCAGTACCTTTACCACCCGAGATGATAGCGCCCGCATGTCCCATTCGCTTACCCGGAGGTGCAGTCACACCAGCAATATAAGAAACCACTGGTTTGGTCACATGATCCTTGATAAAGGCCGCAGCCTCTTCTTCTGCGGTACCACCAATCTCACCAATCATGACAATGGCTTCCGTCTGGGTATCTTTCTCAAACTTTTCCAGAATATCGATAAAGTTTGAACCGGGAATCGGATCGCCACCTATGCCAACACAGGTAGACTGCCCAAAACCATAGTCCGTTGTCTGCTTAACCGCTTCATAGGTCAGCGTACCTGAACGGGAAACGATTCCAACTTTGCCCGGCTTGTGAATATGACCCGGCATAATTCCAATCTTGCACTCTCCCGGCGTAATAACCCCCGGACAGTTAGGCCCAATCAACTGAACCCCGAGTTCATCACAACGAACTTTGCACTCCAGCATATCCAGTGTTGGAATACCCTCAGTAATGCAGACTATCAGCCGGATACCTGAATTTGCCGCTTCAAGAATAGAATCCTTACAGAAGGGAGCAGGCACATAAATCACTGATGCCTCAGCTCCGGTGCTATCAACGGCTTCAGCCACCGTATTAAATACGGGCAGGCCAAGGTGGATCTGCCCACCCTTGCCCGGGGTGACACCACCCACCATCTTTGTGCCGTAAGCAATGGCCTGTTCAGAATGGAAGGTACCCTGAGAGCCCGTAAATCCCTGGCAGATAACTTTAGTGTCTTTATTAATCAGGATGCTCATTACTTGCCCTCTGCTGCTGTAACAACCTGTTGCGCAGCTTCTGTCAAACTGGTTGCTGCAATAATGTCCAGACCACTGTCAGCCAGCTTCTGCGCGCCCAGCTCGGCATTGTTGCCTTCCAGCCGAACCACTACGGGTACTTCAACACCCACTTCCTTAACGGCACCAATAATGCCATCTGCAATCAGGTCGCAGCGAACGATACCACCGAAGATGTTAACCAGAACCGCTTTTACACTGTCGTCTGAAAGAATAATCTTGAACGCCTCGCTGACTCTGTCCTTGGTCGCACCACCACCGACATCAAGAAAGTTTGCCGGAGCGCCACCATGCAACTTAACAATATCCATGGTACCCATGGCCAGACCCGCACCATTGACCATACAACCAATATTGCCCTCCAGGGCAACATAGTTTAATTCCCACTGGGCAGCATGAGCTTCTCTGGAATCTTCCTGTGAAGGATCATGAAAGGCTTTCAGCTTGGGCTGCCGGTACATGGCATTGCCGTCGATCACCACTTTTGCATCAAGACAGTGAAGATTACCTTCGGATGTGATCACCAGCGGATTAATTTCCAGCAGTGCCAGGTCATTTTCCTGAAATAACCGGGCCAGTCCGAGAAAAATTTTGGTGAACTGCTTAACCTGATCACCCTGAAGGCCTAGTTTGAAAGCTAGCTCCCGTCCCTGATAAGGCTGCGCACCTGCCAGAGGATCAATGATCGCCTTGAGAATTTTTTCCGGTGTTTCAGCGGCTACCTTCTCAATTTCAACGCCACCTTCAGTCGATGCCATAAAAACAATACGACGGCTGGAACGATCAACCACGGCACCCAGATACAGTTCCTGATCAATATCGGTACAACTTTCTACCAGAATTCTACTCACCGGCTGACCATTTTCATCGGTCTGGTAGGTAACCAGATTCTTACCCAGCCACTGTTCTGCGAATGCCCGGATTTCATCCCTGCTGCTTACCAACTTTACGCCGCCGGCTTTACCACGTCCGCCGGCATGGACCTGAGCCTTGACAACCCATTTGTCGCCACCAATGATGTCTGCTGCGGCTACTGCCTCTTTCGGCGTGTCGGCGGCAATACCCTTAGACACAGGCAGGCCATATTCAGCAAACAGTTGCTTACCCTGATATTCGTGGAGATTCATACTGACACTACCATTGTTGTTAATATTATTGTTATTAAAACAGCCATGAGTAGAAATACAGTTCACACTTCCGGGCATAGTAATAGCCTGTGAGTCTGAAAACTGTATTTCCTTAAAAAATAGTCCCACGATCCACATTTGCAGATCAAACTCTTTAATGCAGCAACTGCCTGAAAATAAACAGGAGCCAGCATTATTCCATTGATCACTGCTACCAGTCTGGAATTGCCTTAATCCTTTAAAAAAGCAACTCCAGTATTTATATCAAATGATCAACGCCGCTTGCGATTAGCTATATGAATGGCATGACCATCCACAGCCAGTACCGCTTCATGTAAAGCTTCACTTAACGTCGGGTGAGAGAAAATTGTCAAAGCAAGGTCTTCGCTGCTGGCAGCGAATTCCATTGCAATAACGCCCTGCTGAACCAGATCTGCCGCACTGGGTCCAACCACATGGACACCCAGAATGCGGTCTGTCGCTTTATCAGCGATCACTTTCACCATTCCGTCTTTATCATTTGCTGCCAGGGCCCTGCCACTGGCAGCAAATGGGAAGGTCCCTACTTTGTATTCATTACCTTCCGCCTTGACCTCTTCTTCAGTCTTTCCAACCCAGGCAATTTCAGGATGAATATAAATAACTGATGGAACCAGATCATAGTTCATCTGGGCTTTCTGGCCAGCAATGATTTCGGCAACCATAACGCCTTCTTCACTGCCTTTATGCGCAAGCATTGGCCCTCGTACGACATCACCAACAGCATAGACACCCGGTACATCGGTTGCACAGTGGTCATCGACAAAAATAAAACCACGTTCATCCAGATTTACACCGCTGTCAGGAGCAAGCAGGCCCTCAGTATAAGGACGTCGACCTACGGCGACAATGAGCTTGTCAAAAATTAATGAATTCTCTTTGCCTTCACTATCTACATACGTAACATGAACTTCTTTTTCCCTGATTTCCGACCCTGTCACCCGGGCTCCCAGACGCACATCCAGTCCCTGTTTTTTTATGATTTTCATGGACTCTTTAGCAATCTGCTGATCCGCAGCTGGCAGAAACTGATCAAGGGCCTCAAGAACCACAACCTCTGAACCCAGACGCCCCCAGACACTCCCCAGCTCCAGACCAATCACACCTGCACCAATCACACCAAG
Organism: Endozoicomonas gorgoniicola; assembly: GCF_025562715.2. Classification (NCBI taxonomy): domain Bacteria; kingdom Pseudomonadati; phylum Pseudomonadota; class Gammaproteobacteria; order Oceanospirillales; family Endozoicomonadaceae; genus Endozoicomonas; species Endozoicomonas gorgoniicola. Next base: position 788,982 of record NZ_JAPFCC010000001.1, on the reverse strand, counting down.
ACGCTTTGGCACTTCCCTGAATTCAAGCGCACCGGTTGAGTCAACAATCAGATCGTTATCAACCGGAGTCGGTGGTATGTCGATCGGGCGGGAGCCGGTCGCAATCACCACATTAGCGGTTTCGATAATTTCTACACTGCCGTCACCCCTGGTTAACTCCACCTGCTTCGCTGCCAGAACCTTGCCCGCACCTTCCAGCAGTGTTACCCCGTTAGCCTTGAACAAACCACCAACGCCAGTGGTCAGGGTCTGAACAATCTTGTCTTTACGGGCCATCATTTTCGGCACATCCATCTCGACCCCTTCATGTTTGATACCATGAATGGCAAAGTCTTTCTGTGCCTCAACGAATTTGTGTGAACTGTCCAGCAGCGCCTTGGAAGGAATGCACCCAACGTTTAGACAGGTGCCGCCCAGCAATGTCTTCCCCTTGTCGTCTGACCACTTTTCAATACAAGCGGTTTTTAGTCCCAGTTGAGCGGCGCGAATAGCACAAACATAACCCGCTGGTCCAGCTCCAATAACGACGACGTCGAACTGATTTGCCATAATTTCTATTCCTAGCAAATAAATCTGATGACTGCCGAAACAGTCATCCACTCATTGTCTACAACTTATAATTCCAGCAGTATGCGTGCAGGATCTTCGAGTAATTCCTTGATAGTCACAAGGAAGGTGACCGCCTCTTTGCCATCCAGCAAGCGGTGGTCGTAGGATAGCGCCAGATACATCATGGGCAGAATTTCCACCTGCCCGTTAACGGCCATCGGGCGCTCCTGAATTTTATGCATGCCAAGAATGGCTGACTGGGGCGGGTTCAGAATCGGAGTAGAGAGCAGCGAACCAAAAACACCGCCATTAGACAGGGTAAAGGTGCCACCTGTCATATCTTCAATGCCCAGCTTGCCTGCCTGGGCTTTCTGTCCGTACTCGCGGATTTTTGTCTCAATATCAGCCAGGCTCATGGCTTCCGCGTCACGCAGAACCGGCACAACCAGCCCCCTGTCACTGGATACTGCCACACCGACATCCTGGTAACCGTGATAAACAATATCATTGCCATCAATCGAAGCATTCACAGCCGGGAAACGCTTAAGGGCTTCAGTACAAGCTTTTACAAAGAAAGACATAAAGCCGAGCTTGACCCCGTGGTGTTTTTCAAACTGATCCTTATAACGGCTACGCAACTCCATCACCGGCTTCATGTTGACCTCGTTGAATGTGGTCAGCATGGCAGCGGTTTGCTGGGCTTCTACCAGCCGTTGAGCCACCTTGGCACGAAGCCTTGTCATGGGAACCCGCTTTTCCACACGGTCACCGGCAAACACCGGTGTAGTGGCCTCTACCTGGGGGGCAGCAGTAACAGGTGCAGGACTGGCAACCGGATTCTGATCGGCATGACGCATCACATCTTCCTTGGTAACTCTTCCTCCCTTACCGGTTCCGGCAATGTCGGTGGGGTTGAAGCCTTTTTCATCCGCCATTTTGCGTGCAGCAGGACTAAGGATCGGTTCCTGTGCAGCGACTTCAGCCGATACAACTTCAGGTTCTGCTACCGTCTCCCGTGGCGTTTCAACAACAGCACCCGCTTCAAACCGGGCAATCAGCTCTTCTCCAAGAACAACATCGCCTTCATTCTTTATAATCTCTGTTAATGTTCCATCCGCCGGAGCAACAACCTCCAAAACCACCTTATCTGTCTCAATATCAACCAGAAGCTCATCCCGACTACAGGCTTCCCCCGTTTTTTTGTGCCAGGTCGCTACGACACCGTCTGCGACAGACTCGGGAAAGGTGGGTGCTTTTATTTCAATGGCCATAATGATCCCTTGGAGTATTAGACCTGCCTGCGTCTTTCACTTTGAACGACGCAAGACGAATATTTATACCGTAAATGCGTCTTCTACCAGTTTCTGTTGCTCTTCTACATGCTTGGACATATAGCCACACGCCGGTGCCGCAGAAGCATCACGCCCTGCATACTTAAGCGCCAGACTATCATTGAGCCGGGCAACAGAGCGCCGCATGTGGTGCTGGCTACAATACCAGGCTCCCTGGTTCATAGGTTCTTCCTGACACCAGACAACATGCTCAAGGTTTGGATATTGAATGATTAATTCATCCAGATCGTCCTGTGGGAATGGATAAAGCTGCTCAATCCGAACGACGATGGTGTCGTTAATCTCATCATTACGTCGTTTGTCGATTAAATCATAATAAACCTTACCACTGCAGAGAATCAGGCGGCGCACATCAGCGTGTTTATGCTCATCCACTTCAGGGATAATGGTCTGGAACCCACCTTCAGCCAGCTCTTCAAGTGTTGAAATGGCCTGTTTGTGTCTTAGCAGGCTCTTAGGGGTGAAAGCAATTAAAGGTTTGCGCAGCGGCCTTAATACCTGGCGGCGCAACATGTGAAACACTTGTGCAGGGGTTGTTGGTACACACACCTGAATATTGTGTTCCGCACACAATTGCAGGTACCGTTCCAGCCGGGCTGACGAGTGTTCCGGCCCCTGCCCTTCGTAACCATGAGGCAACAGCATGGTCAGGCCACACAGGCGTCCCCACTTGTGTTCACCACTGGTAATAAACTGGTCTATCACCACCTGACAACCGTTGGCAAAATCACCAAACTGGGCTTCCCAGACCACCAGCGCCCCCGGCGTCGTGGTCGCATAGCCATACTCAAAAGCCAGCACGGCTTCTTCAGAAAGCAGCGAATCCCATATCTGGAACGGAGGCTGGTCATCACTCAGCCTGGCCAGAGGTACCAGTGCGCTGCCGTCTTTCTGGTTGTGATGCACAGCATGACGGTGAGAAAAGGTTCCGCGACCAACATCCTGGCCGGTGATTCGAACTGGATGCCCTTCTTTCAACAAAGAGGCATAAGCCAGCACTTCTGCACAACCCCAGTTTATGGGCAATGCACCTGCTGCCATCTTACGACGATCATCAATTATTTTGCTGACCTGACGCTGCAACACAAAGCCCTCAGGAATTTCGCATAGTTTCTGTCCCAGTTCCTGCAGATTGCCCAGGGCTACCCGGGTATCATGGCGTGCTGTCCATTCGTGTCCCAGATAAGGCATCCAGTTAACAAACAGCCCCGTATTGGGTTCCTTAACCAGCGCCTTGGCAACATGCTCGCCGTTGTCCAGTGCAGTCCGATAGGTATTCACCAGCTCCTTGTTGGCTTCAGCAGAGAGGGCTCCCTGCCCAACCAAGGTTTCAGCATATAAATCTCTGGTCGTGGTATGACTCTTGATTGTCTGATACATCATGGGCTGAGTGGCTGAGGGTTCATCAGCCTCGTTGTGCCCACGACGACGATAGCAGACCATGTCGATCACCACGTCCCGTTTGAATTCCATACGGTAATCCAGCGCCAGTTTGGTCACAAACTGAACTGCTTCCGGATCATCACCATTTACGTGAAGAATTGGCGCACCCACCATTTTGGCAACATCGGTACAGTACTCAGTTGAACGAGCGTCTTCCCGGCGACTGGTGGTAAAACCTACCTGATTGTTAATAATGATATGAACAGTACCACCGGTACTGTAAGCACGGGTCTGAGACATCTGCAGGGTTTCCATCACAACGCCCTGTCCGGCAAAAGCTGCGTCACCGTGAATGGAAACAGGAATCACCTGCCCCCGGATATCATCATGACGCCGATCCTGCCGAGCCCGCACTGAACCTTCGACCACTGGCGCAACAATTTCAAGATGCGAAGGGTTAAAAGCCAGCGCAAGATGAACCTCACCACCAGGTGTCATAACATTAGACGAAAAACCCTGGTGATACTTCACATCACCAGAGCCGCTGTCTGCCATTTTCTTGCCTTCAAACTCATCAAAAAGCTCAGAAGGATTTTTACCCAGGATGTTCACCAGGACATTAAGACGACCACGGTGCGCCATTCCAATGACGATTTCTTTGGCTCCGTAAGAGCCTGCTCTCTGGATCATTTCATCCAGCATGGGAATCAACGCTTCACCACCTTCAAGGCCAAAACGCTTGGTTCCGGGGTAACGGGTACCAAGGTATTTTTCCAGCCCCTCCGCAGCGGTCAGACGTTCCAGCAGATGCAGCTGGGCTTCCCTACCCACTTCAGGGCGTCCTCTGACACTTTCCATGCGGCTCTGAAACCAGCGGCGCTGTTCCGTGTTAACAATATGCATGTACTCAACACCTACTGAGCCACAGTAGGTGGCATCGAGTGCAGCGATGATTTCCTGTAACGTTGCCCGTTCTTTGCCAATAAAAATGGTGCTGGTCTGGAACTCGATCTCCAGGTCGGCCCGGGAAAGGCCGTGGTATTCAAGGGTAAGATCCGGGAACTTCTCCCTTTTTAATATCCCCAGCGGATCAATGCGCGCCTGCTGATGACCACGGATTCGATATGCACTGATCAGGCGCAGAACCTGAATCTGTTTTCGTTCATGATCACTGGATACTGTGCTGGCTGCTATTGGTCGGGTAGTCTGATGCTGCCTGGCCATCAGGATGAAGTTTTCCTGAATGGTTGAGTGTGGCACATCCGGATTGCCACCATTCACCTGTGGAAGCTTTTCAAAATAATCACGCCATTCTTCTGAGACACCATTAGGGTCTCGCAGATAAAGCTCGTACAACTCCTCGACGTATGCAGCATTTCCCCCGGCAATATGAGACGTCGCCCACATTTGCTGCATCACACCTTCTTGCATGGTCTGCACCCCGTATATCTGGGGCAAATCTTATTTAACCAACACAATGCTGGCCGCCCCTGCTGGTAAAACTTACCGGCCGTTCACAAAAAAACTGGTCACAAAACCGGCAGGTATCCAAGAGTAAACTACAGGCAGAGCTATGTATACAACCAGCTACACCTTCGAACAATCCCGCTCTATTGTAGATACAATTAACAATAAAAAAAATACTATTTGTAACAATAAAAAAATACTATTTGTAACTCCTAAAAGCGAAAACGCCATTAAGTGGCGCTGTTAAATAGCATCTGCCGGATATGCCCAATGGCTTTGGTCGGGTTCAACCCTTTTGGGCAAACACTGACGCAGTTCATAATGCCCCGGCACCTGAACACGCTGAACGGATCATCCAGATCAGCCAGGCGCTCCTGAGTGGCGGTATCGCGACTGTCTGCCAGAAAACGATAGGCCTGCAGCAAGCCCGAAGGCCCCACAAACTTGTCAGGATTCCACCAAAAAGACGGGCAGGCTGTTGAACAGCAGGCACAGAGTATGCATTCATAGAGCCCGTCAAGCTTTTCCCGATCTTCCGGCGACTGCAAACGTTCAATCGCAGGAGGCGGCTGATCATTAATCAGATAGGGCCTGATCTTTTCATATTGCTTGTAGAACTGCCCCATATCGACGACCAGATCTCGTATAACGGGCAGCCCCGGCAGTGGCCGCAGAACCAGACGTTTGCCCCGGGAAGCTTCTGACAGGGGCGTGATGCACGCCAGTCCGTTAGTCCCACTGATGCTTAAGCCATCGGAACCACAAACGCCTTCACGACAGGAGCGACGATAAGCCAGGCTCGGGTCCTGCTCTTTCAGAAGGTTAAGAACATCAAGCACCATCAGGTCTTTGCCTTCCGGAATCTCGATCTGATAATCCTGCATAAAAGGCCTGGCATCCGTTTCCGGATTATAGCGATAGACACTTACTAACATAACTATCCTGAGCCTCCCTTAATACGTTCTTGCCTTGGGCGGGAAGGCTTCCATTGATGTGGGAGCAAAATTCACCTGACGTTTACCTACTGCCCTGTCTGTCGGGTAGTAAACCGAATGAACCAGCCAGTTTTCGTCATCACGTTCGGTAAAATCATTCCGGGCATGTGCGCCCCGGGACTCTTTACGCTCTTCAGCTGAAACCGCTGTGGCGTAAGCCACCTCATAAAGGTTTTCAAGCTCCAGAGCTTCAACTCTTGCGGTATTAAAGGCCTGACTCTTATCCTGCAGATGGATGTTCTGCATCCGCTCGCCCAGTTCATCCAGCTTTTTAAGGCCTTCCTGCATACTGCCACCTTCGCGGAACACACCGAAATACAGCTGCATGGTATTTTGCAGTTCGGTTCTCAGCTCCGCGACTTTTTCACCGGATTGACTGCTATTAAGACGGTCAAGTCTGGACAGTGCCGCCTCAATGTCACTGTCGGATGCATCGACTGAGTCAAAACCTTCATTCAGGCTCTTTTCAATCTGCAGCCCTGCTGCCCGGCCGAAGACCACCAGATCAAGCAGAGAGTTACCGCCAAGACGGTTAGCACCGTGAACCGATACACAGGCGGCTTCTCCACAGGCGTAAAGACCATCCACCACCTGATCATTACCCTGATCATCAGGGAACAGTGCCTGACCACCAATATTGGTCGGGATACCGCCCATCATGTAATGGCAGGTAGGTACCACAGGAACCGGCGCTTTCACAGGATCAACATGGGCAAAGGTTTTGGACAGCTCACAAATACCCGGCAGGCGCAGGTTCAGAGTTTCATCACCCAGATGATCAAGTTTCAGCATTACATGGTCTTTATTCGGGCCGCAGCCTCTGCCTTCCAGAATCTCAATAATCATGGAACGGGCGACCACATCACGACCAGCCAGGTCTTTGGCATTCGGCGCATAGCGTTCCATAAAACGCTCACCTTCGCTGTTAATCAGGTAGCCCCCTTCACCACGGCAACCTTCTGTGACCAGAACGCCGGCACCATGAATACCGGTTGGATGAAACTGCCACATCTCCATATCCTGCATCGGGAAGCCTGCACGCAACGCCATGCCAATGCCGTCACCGGTGTTAATCAGGGCATTGGTGGTCGAAGCGTAAATTCGGCCTGAACCACCCGTTGCCAGCACTGTCGCCTTGGCTTTAACGTAAACGGTTTCACCGGTCTCAATGCAAATGGCAATAACACCTGCTACCTGTCCCCGCTGGTTTTTGACCAGGTCAACGGCGTACCACTCGTTAAAAAAGGTGGTACCACCTTTCAGGTTGGCCTGATAAAGGGTATGCAACAGCGCGTGTCCGGTTCGGTCAGCTGCGGCACAGGTTCTCGCTGCCTGACCACCTTTTCCGTACTCTTTGGACTGACCACCAAACGGACGCTGATAAATGCGTCCTTCATCGGTTCTGGAAAATGGCAGCCCCATATGTTCCAGCTCAAACACAGCCTGAGGACCAACGGAACACATGTACTCAATGGCCTCCTGATCACCAATATAATCAGAGCCCTTAACCGTATCAAACATGTGCCATCGCCAGTCATCATGGGGGTCATCACTGGCTATTGCACAGGTAATTCCTCCCTGGGCCGAAACGGTGTGCGAACGGGTCGGAAAAACTTTCGTGATACAGGCCGTCCTGATACCTGCCTCAGTTAACTGCAGCGCAGCGCGCATACCTGCGCCGCCTCCGCCAATAACAATCGCATCAAAGGTAAGGGTATGAAGTGCCGCCATTAATCAGAGCCCCCAGATTACTTGAATGCCCCAGACCAGATAACTGAACAGTGCAATAAAGCAGATCAGTTGCACGGGGAACCGAATCAAAACCGACTTTGCTCCGAAAGCACGGCGGTTTAAATAGTCTGTGGCAATGGTCCACATGCCTACCCAGGCATGAGCAACAAGCGACAGAAGTGCCAGAAAGCTGAAAATCCGAACCCAGACCTGGCTGAACAGTTCACTCCACTGTCCATAATCCAGCTCAGGCGTTGTCAGAATATATCCGACTATAAAAAGGGTATAGGCTGCCAGCACAATCGCCGACAGGCGTTGCAGCATCCAGTCGTACAACCCACTCCGGGACAAATTGGTGATATTGGTTACCATACCCAGACCCCCGCCAAAACGATCAGAACGGCTGACACAACAATGGTTACTAATGAACCGGCACGACCAGACTCAAGCTCTTCACCTATGCCGACATCCATTAATAAGTGCTTTACTCCGGCAACGAAGTGGTAGATCAGTCCTGAAAGCAGAACCCAGAGGACTAATTTTGCCACACCCGATGACATTATCGCCTGCAAGTCTGCAAAGGATTCTTCAGAAGCCAATGAAAGATCCAGTGCATAAATCAGCAACCCTACCCCGATGAAAAGGAGTATGCCTGACAGTCGATGCAAGATGGAGGTGTAAGCTGGCAGAGGCAGTTTTATTGTCGTTATATCCAGGTTAACTGGTCTTTTGCTATTCACGTTTTTTGTCCTAACGCCTTACGGCGTGCACAGCAGAAAGAACACTGAAACCCCGGGACAGAATACTCAGGGTCCCCAAAAAGCGCAGGTGCCAAACCTGCTAAACGCTGATGTTTACAGGTTATCGTTAGCCGTTGGAGGCTATTCCGTCCCCTGCTAAAAGCCTTCCACGACTTCGGATTTGAAGTATATACACTTCGGTTTTTAATTACAATTTACCGCTATATTAAGGAAATTTTCTTACTGATCTTTATTTTACCGATCATGTTTTTTCGGGTTTGACAAAAGATTTAATCCCTCTATAGTGGTCGAACCGTACAAGCGGGCCCGCTCATTTTCTGTCTAATAATTACTCATATCAGGGCCTTGATTGACTATAAAGACACCAATAAAACGGCAAAACAGGAGGCCAACCTTATCATGGCTGAAAAAAAAGCTCTCTTAACGATAGAAGGCAAGGAACTGGAGTTACCTGTTTACTCCGGCTCTACTGGTCCTGATGTTATTGACGTCCGCAGCCTTACAGCCAATGGTTACTTTACATACGACCCTGGCTTTGTATCTACTGCATCCTGTGAGTCTAAAATCACTTACATTGATGGCAACAAAGGCATACTGTTGCACCGGGGTTACCCTATTGAACAACTGGCAGAACACTCTGACTACCTGGAAACCTGTTATCTGCTGATCTACGGAGAATTGCCAAACGCTGAAGAAAAAAACCGATTCCAGAAAACCATCATGAACCATACGATGGTTCATGAACAACTGATCGACCTGTTCTCGGGTTTCCGTCGCGACGCACACCCTATGGCAGTGATCTGTGGCGTTGTAGGTGCTTTATCCGCTTTCTATCACGACTCTCTGGACATCACCAATGAAAATCACCGGGAAATCTGTGCCTACCGCCTGATTTCCAAGATGCCAACCCTGGCAGCCATGGCGTATAAATACTCCATTGGCCAACCTTTCATGTATCCTCGCAACGACCTCTCGTACGGTGGTAACTTCCTGCACATGATGTTTGCCACCCCCTGTGAAGATTACGAGGTCAGCCCGGTACTGGCACGGGCGATGGATCGCATCTTCCTGCTTCATGCAGACCACGAGCAGAATGCATCCACTTCAACGGTTCGCCTGGCCGGTTCCAGTGGTGCAAACCCATTCGCCTGTATTGCTGCCGGTATCGCAGCCCTGTGGGGGCCAGCCCATGGCGGTGCCAATGAAGCGGTACTGGTGATGCTGAATGAGATTGGCAGTGTTGACAATATTGATGAATTCATCACCCGCGCCAAAGACAAGGACGACCCTTTCCGACTGATGGGCTTTGGTCATCGTGTCTATAAAAACTTTGATCCTCGTGCCAAAGTGATGAAGCAGACCTGTGACGAGGTCTTATACGAGCTGGGCCTGGAAAACGATCCGCTGTTCAAAATAGCTAAACGCCTTGAACAGATTGCACTGGAAGATGAGTATTTCATTGAGAAAAAACTCTATCCGAATGTCGATTTCTACTCAGGCATCATCCTGAAAGCATTAGGCATTCCAACCGAGATGTTTACTGTTATCTTTGCGACAGGTCGTACACCGGGCTGGATTGCTCACTGGCATGAAATGATCAGCGGTGAATATCGCATTGGTCGCCCCCGTCAGTTGTACACAGGTGCGACTTCCAGAAACTTCGTGCCTCTGGATCAGCGCTGATCTTCCCATTCACTCAACCTGACTGACCATCAACCTCATTAAGCCGGCAATACTCACTCCGAGAATTACCGGCTTTTTATTGTCTGTCGTGTAACCAGTTAAGGTCTAAAATAAAGCAGGCCGATATAAATAAACACAACTGCCAATGAAGCGAAGGGCGCATCATGGACCCAGTTTTTTCCCTGCCTACCCTGGAAGTCCTGCTGACGCCTGAGCCCTGGATAGCCCTGGCGACACTGGCTCTGCTTGAAATCATTCTGGGCATTGACAATATCATTTTCATTACTATTGTGGTCGACCGGTTGCCAGAACACCAACGGGCGCGCGCCCGTTATCTCGGCCTCCTGCTGGCGATGGGTACCCGAATCGCTTTACTGCTGTCTATCACCTGGATTATGGGTCTAACTGCGACCTGGTTTACCGTGTTCGGACACGAAGTCTCTGGCAGGGATATCATTCTGTTTGGCGGTGGATTGTTTCTGCTGGCAAAATCAACACACGAAATACACAACTGTTTTGAACCGGAAGACGAGGGCGCCCCGGCTCTTATACGACGTGGCTTTTTCTTCACCCTGATTCAAATCGCGCTTCTGGATATCGTTTTCTCCCTGGACTCTGTCATCACCGCCGTCGGTCTGGCTGACGATGTATGGGTAATGGTGGCCGCCATCATGATCGCTGTGGGTGTTATGATGTTTGCTGCAGATCCTATAGGTCAGTTTGTCAGCAACAACCCAACCTTCAAAATGCTGGCACTCAGCTTTCTTATTCTCGTCGGTGTTTCACTAATGGCTGAAGGTCTGAACTTCCACATACCCAAGGGGTATATCTACTTTGCAATGGCCTTCTCACTGATGGTTGAAATGCTGAACCGCCGCATGAGGCAGAAACGGAGTCACTGATATCACAAAACCCTCCCTGTACATCCTATACTCATAAACCCGTTTGATGACTGCACATTGATAACGGTACTCACCTGCCAGAAAATGAGATTTTCAGGATAATGAAATTGTCGGTCCCAGCAATCACACCTCTGAACTTCAGGCATGAGCTGCTCAACCTGAAAATACACCTATTAACCGGCACCAGCCACATGATCCCGTTTATTGTTGCCGGCGGTGTTCTGTTGTCTCTTGCCGTTATGCTCAATGGTGAAGGAGCCCAGCCTGAATCGGGATTTCCAAAAGACCTCTGGGATATGGGAGTGGCAGGCTTTACACTGTTTATCCCCATACTGGGGGGCTACATTGCCTGGTCGATAGCAAGCCGCCCCGGACTCGCACCGGGAATGATTGGAGCCTGGCTGGCGGAAAGTTATGGTGGTGGTTTTCTGGGAGCCATTATTGTTGGTTTCATCGCCGGTTACATTGTCAATCTGCTGAAACGTATCCCCATGCCTGTCACCATGAAGCCTATGGGGGCTATTTTCATTTACCCGCTGCTGGGTACTTTTCTGACCTCTGGCATTGTTATCTGGCTTATTGGCTACCCTATTGCACACCTGACGACCTCCCTTAATGACTGTTTGTACAGCCTGGAGGGGACTTCAAAAGTTCTTATGGGCGGTATACTGGGTGCCATGACTGCCTTTGACATGGGTGGGCCTATCAACAAAGTCGCCACCCTGTTTGCACAAACTCAGGTCAAGGACCACCCCTATCTTATGGGCGGAGTGGGTATTGCTATCTGTACGCCGCCATTGGGCATGTGGCTTGCAACCGTTCTGGCACCACTCAAATACTCAGGTGAAGAACGTCAGGCAGGAAAAGCGGCGCTGATGATGGGTATGATAGGGATTTCCGAAGGCGCGATACCCTTTGCCGTTGCCGACCCATTAAGAGTATTACCTGCCATCGTACTGGGAGGCATCACCGGCAACATCATTGGTTTCAGTGCCGGGGTGTTAAACAATGCCCCCTGGGGAGGCTGGATTGTCTTACCAGTCGTTGACGGACGCTGCTGGTATATTTTTGCCACGCTTATTGGCATGCTGGTCACTGCGATTACCGTCAATCTGCTTAAACCTGTAAAAACACCTGCTCCCCCAGCCAGCAACCAGATTTCATCGTGAATGCCGATAAAGGGTGATAGCCTGAATGGAAGCCTGACCAAAAATCCACCACCGATGACTATTGATAAAGACACACCAATTATGAAGACACAGACGCTTATCGCCATCACGCCCGAAAGTCACGATGTGACTCTATCCATCGCTTATGCTTCCGGAGATAATTTTACCGGCAGGCCTCTTTATAAAAAACCTCTGTGCTACCTGCATCCGGATGCCGTAGCAGGTCTGGAGAAAGCGATTGATATTCTGTCGCCACTAGGCTTAAAGCTGAAAATATGGGATGCCTTTCGCCCGCAGGAGGCTCAGCAGTTACTGTTCGACCATACGCCTGATCCCATGTACGTTTCACACCCTCAAACCGGCACCTGCCCGCATTGCCGGGGGATCGCTATTGACCTGACCCTTACGGACAGTTTTGGCCAAGAGCTGGAGATGGGAACCGATTTTGATGATTTCCGCTCACTGGCTCACCACGGCAATGACCAGGTGTCAGAGAAAGCCCAGAACAACCGCCTGCTGCTGGCGGGCGTTATGAGTATCGCCGGTTTTAATCCGATCCAGAGTGAGTGGTGGCATTACCAGTTGCCTGATGCAAACAATTACCCGCTCTATACCGAGGCAGAACTGCAGACCGGGATAATGTAATGAAACCAAAAAACCATTAATAACCGGCTCATCAATATGCTGGTTTAAGTGGCTGATTAGCCTGTTCTGGTTATGGTGTGCCAGTGATACCGACCATATCATGTCATCGCCAGACAATCATTAGAAAAGCCAGACAGAGCAATTTGTCGAGTTTTTTGCTGTTTGCGGAAAAAAAACAAATATCGCAGCCTATGACCTCAGCTCGGCTTCTCTGGCTACAAGGTATTCAGTCATTATATTAAAGGCTGAATCCATGGTTCCGTTGTTTTCTGTTAATTCTCTGGCTCCAGTTTGAATGGCAGTGAAGTAGTCATTGAACAGATCCTGCATTTCGTTCTCATCGACCCATTCACTGTCTTCCTCAAACCCGTCGATCAGGAAGTGACAAAGTTCATCAATCTCATTGCTAAGCTCAGGATGCTCTGTAGTGAGTTTTTGAAAGTATTGAACAACTTCTGCATTAGAAGTTGAGCCGACATCGTGAGGATTGACCTGGAATAACTCACTTTCAATGCCTTGTACATAAGGTGGAGTGGCTTCTACGGTTCGTTCCGGGTGTAAGGCTGCATGATCAGTCAAGAAATTTATAGCGGTCTGGCAGCCCCGTTCAAATTCTCCGGGAATGTTTTCATCCATGCTATTTTCAAGAATCCATAATGCCTGTCGAGGGCTGTAACCTTCATTGCGAACGAGTTTTTCGAATTCGTCCGCTAAAGGCTTTTGACTGTATTCCACAGACGCTGTTACAAGCATGGCGTTGTCTACTTTGTTAAAAAATTCTTGAGCCTGAATGGCGTCCACTTCTTGCAACAAACCTGCTTTTTTTAACGAGTTAAAGGTTTCTGAGTAGTCAGATGACTTCAATATTTTATTGGGATCAGGCAGTGCCGGATGCACGACACTGACGCTATCACCAAACTGTTTTATAAGCTGACTGAGATGTGACTGTTGAAGGGAGTATTTGTGTTGTGCCTGTTCAATTTTAGTAGATATATTTTTTAGTTCTTCTCTGGTGACATTCTGCTTGTCTTGAATTTGTTTCTTATATTGGCGGTTTTCATGCCTTTTGATCTGATAGGGAATGTTGAAGCGACGGCTGAATTTGGAAGAGCCGGCAGCTCTTTTTAATTCAAGATATTTATTTTCAGCCTGCTCATATTGAGCTGCCAGTTTGTAGGCTTCTCGAGTTTTAACCTTAGTTTTCTGCTCTAGTTTGTGCAGCTCATTAAGTGAGTCTTTTTTTCCTTCCACGGCTTTAGGGATGACGTTAAGCTGGTCTTGTAGCGTTTTGACGGTTTCTAATGTCGCTTCTTTTGCTCGTTTAAGCATTTTTTTGCCTGAATCGTTCTCAGTGAGTTTGAGTACTGGCGACAGGTAATTGTTGGTAGATTCCTCTATGCTTTTGTACCGGCTGAGGGTTTTCTCAAGATCGTTATTGTGGGGCTTTAAAACATTAGTATTGTTAGTAAAAGCCTGTACTGCTGCATCAGCTAGCTTTCTTGAACTTTTTTTCAATAGGTCGTTTCTTTGACCTTTTGCCATCGCTACAGACAGTTCGTGTACATAAGCCTGTTTTTTTCTCTCTGCGCTGTAGACAGTATTCGACGGAGATGGTCTGGGTGCCGTCATCTGGTTGAGAGTGGCAGGGAGCGCTTTGACCATTTCATCATATTTTTTATCGATTTGTTCTAATAGCGTTTTTTGGTCGCCAGGACTGATTCCCTTGGATTCAGCTTCCCGGTTAATATAGTGTTGAAGTTGAAAAACAGCATGGGGAGACTGAGCTGAGTTAAGGCAATGACCAAAAAACAGGGTCAGGTCTTTTTGTGAGCGACGAAGCAGTCCAGCTTCAGAGATAGCTGCTTTAGTATCAGTGTTAGTCGTTGGTGTTTTTGCAAACGCTTTAATGCCTGAAATACTGGTTTCCAGCTTATTTGAAGGGGTAACCTCAAGCTTCCCTCCTTCGTTCGTGAACTCAGAGGTTTCAATCTGCCTGACAGCACTCCTGAAGTCACCGTGAGTTTGTAGAATTTTTATTCGGCGGCTATAGATTGACTCCTGCTCAGTGTGCTGGTCTGTGTGGGCTTTGCGTTGATTAGCAGAAGGGTTCAGATAATTGGCAGTATTTTCCAGCTTGCGGACTTTTCGATTAACAAAGTCCCCCTGGCTATTAATGACATGCTCTTTATCCATTCCGGGGTATAGCTTCTGCAGGTTGAGCGCTTCAGCTCCTTTTGCACCGTCCATGTTCTTCGAAATCCCTTTCTGTAGATCGCTGTGAGAAATAAAAAGCGTTCGTTCGCAAGAAGGCTTTTTATAATGGCTTCTAATAAAGCATAGCTTAACTACGAAGAGCTATTTATGAAGGCAGCCATGCTTTTTGGGGTAATAGGGAGGTTAAGTCTCCTGAAGAGAGCAGTTGTTTGATCGATTCAATATCAGGTGCGAAAAACCGGTCTTTATCGTAGAAAGGAACAAACCGGCGAACTTCATTATAAACCTGCTCCAGCGTACTGGATGTTTTCAGAGGTCTGCGAAAGTCAATCCCCTGACAGCCTGCCAGCAGTTCAATCGCAACAATTCCCCTGACATTGCTATTCATAGCCTGTAAGCGGCGGGCAGCATGGGTTGCCATGGAAACATGATCTTCCTGATTGGCTGAAGTGGGCAGGCTGTCAACACTGGCCGGGTGTGCCAGCATCTTGTTTTCACTGGCAAGGGCTGCCGCTGTAACCTGAGCAATCATAAAACCGGAGTTCACACCGCCGTTTTCAACCAGAAAAGCAGGAAGGCCAGATAATTGACTGTCGATCAGTAAAGCGATCCGACGTTCTGACAGGGCGCCAGTTTCCGCAATAGCCAGAGCCAGAATATCTGAAGCCATCGCTACCGGTTCAGCATGAAAGTTACCACCAGAAAGAATTTCCCCCTCGTCGTAGAAGACCAGAGGGTTGTCAGAGACAGCATTCGCTTCGGTGAGGAGAATGTCACCGCAGTGTCGAAGCTGAGTCAGGCACGCCCCCATCACCTGAGGCTGGCAACGAAGCGAATAAGGGTCCTGGACTTTTTTACAGCTTCTATGTGACCGGGATATTTCCGTCTCAGGTTCAAGGATGTGTCGATAGAGTTGTGCTGTGTCGATCTGACCTTGCTGCCCTCTTGCTTCATGGATACGGGCATCAAAAGGTTTACGGCTGCCCAGTGCCGCTTCAACACTCAGGCTACCTGCTAACAGGGCGGCATTGAAGAGGTCTTCTGCTTCAAAGAGTCCCTGTAGCGCTAATGCCGTGGATACCTGAGTACCATTCAGGAGTGCCAGACCTTCTTTTGGTGCCAGTTTAATGGGGGAAAGGCTGGCGATAGCCAGACCGTCCCTGGCGCTTATCTGTTGCCCCTTATGGCGCACATCCCCTTCGCCTAAAAGGGTCATAGCCATATGTGCCAGTGGTGCCAGGTCTCCCGACGCACCAACCGATCCCTGAGAGGGGATACAGGGGTAGATACCGTGGTTGACCAGTTCAACAAGCATTTCAAGGACTTTCAGACGAATGCCGGAAAAGCCCCGGGACAGGCTGTTCAGCTTCAGCACCATAATCAATCGTACCAGAGGGTCACTCAGGCGTTCGCCCGTTCCGGCAGCGTGAGAGAGAACAATACTGTTCTGAAGTGTTTCCAGCTGATCTGAGGGAATACGGGTATTGGCGAGCAGGCCAAAGCCTGTATTGATGCCGTAAACGGTTTTATCACTGGCAATGATATCTGCAACAACCTGAACGCTGTCGTTTATAGCCTGATGGCAATCTGGTGAGAGCGTTAACCGGATGGGTTGTTCATAGACGGCTCGTAATGTTTCAAAGCTTAATGTGCCGGGTGTCAGGGTTATCGACTGCGACAAATCACTGTTCCTCCAGCATGGGCAAGTCCAGCTGGCCCTGCCGGGCGCAGTCAATGGCTTCCTGATAACCGGCGTCCGCATGACGCATGACACCTGTAGCCGGGTCATTGTTCAGGACTCTGGCGATACGGCGGTCTGCCGCTTCAGTTCCATCGCAGACAATGACTACACCGGAATGCTGGCTGAAGCCCATGCCAACACCGCCGCCATGGTGGAGACTGACCCAGGTCGCCCCACTGGCGGTATTCAGCAGTGCGTTCAGCAGAGGCCAGTCTGAGATGGCATCAGAACCATCGAGCATTGATTCTGTTTCACGATTGGGGGAAGCGACAGAACCGGAATCCAGATGATCTCTGCCAATCACAACTGGAGCCGAAAGCTCTCCGCTTCTGACCATGGCGTTAAAAGCAAGGCCCAGACGCGCCCGGTCAGAAAGCCCTGCCCAACAGATTCGGGCTGGCAGTCCTTGAAAATGAATTCTTTCTTTAGCCATATCCAGCCAGTTGTGCAGGTGTTTATCGTCTGGGATAAGTGCTTTGACTCTTGCATCTGTTTTGTAAATATCTTCAGGGTCACCACTGAGGGCAGCCCAGCGGAAAGGGCCTTTACCCACACAGAACAAGGGACGTATATAGGCTGGAACAAAACCGGGAAAATCGAATGCCTGCTGTACTCCTTCTTCCAGCGCAACCTGGCGGATATTGTTGCCATAATCGACGACCACCGAGCCGTTTTTCTGAAACTCAAGCATGGCCCGGACATGGTTGGCAATGGATGAACGGACAGCGGCGTTTAACTCTTCCGGGCTTTGCTGTCTGGCTTGTCTGGCTTTTTCAAGGCTCCAGCCTGAAGGCAGGTAACCATTCAGTGGGTCGTGGGCGCTGGTCTGGTCGGTGACGACATCAGGTAAAACCTTTTCGGACGACACTCTTTCAGACGACACCACTTTGGATAATAGTTGTGGCAGGATGTCAGCGGCATTACCCAGCAGTCCCACAGACACTGGTTGTTTCTGTCTGCAGGCTGTTTGCACCCACTTCAGGGCTTCATCAAGACTGGCGGTTTTTCGATCCAGATAACCCGTCTCAAGGCGTTTATCAATACGGCTCTCATCGCACTCAACTGCCAGCATAGAGAAACCAGCCATGGTCGCAGCCAGAGGTTGCGCACCTCCCATGCCTCCAAGACCTGCCGTTAGAATCCATTTACCGGCAGCACTGCCTGAAAAGTGCTGGTTGGCGATAGCGACAAAGGTTTCATAAGTCCCCTGGACGATCCCCTGGGAGCCAATATAGATCCAGGAACCTGCCGTCATTTGTCCGTACATCATCAAGCCTTGCTGGTCGAGCTTATTGAAGTGCTGCCAGTTTGCCCAATAAGGTACCAGGTTAGAATTGGCAATCAATACTCTGGGGGCGTCAGCGTGGGTTGGAAATACGCCAACGGGTTTGCCGGATTGAATCAGCAGGGTTTCATCATCGTTTAATCGTTTGAGTACCTCGACAATTTTGTCAAAGCACTGCCAGTTTCTTGCAGCACGACCAATGCCACCATAGACGACCAGGTCTTCGGGCTTTTCTGCCACCGCCGGGTCAAGATTATTCATCAGCATTCGCAAAGGAGCTTCGGTTAACCAGCTTTTAGTGTTCAGTATTGAGCCAGTTGGTGCAGAGATTTTTCGGGACGTGTCCGTTCTTGAGCTGTCCGTTCTTAAACAGTTGTTACTTGTCATAACTCATCGTTTCCTAAAGAGTCGGTTCCTAAAGAGTCGGTTCCTGAAAAGTCAGCAAATGAATCAACCGGGCAGCCAGCCTTGAGGTTCGATGGTCAATATCATAGTTTGGATTGAACTCGGCGATGTCAATCAGTCGAAGCTTGTCTGAATCCCGGATGTCTTTCAGCAGGGGTTCCGCTACTTCCAACGGAATGCCCCGGCTGGCTGGCGCGCTGACACCGGGAGCCAGTGCAGCAGGAAACCCATCAAGGTCGATGGTCAGGTAAACGTGATCGACTTTATCGATAAACCGGGACAGTGCGTCAGTCAGTGTATTCAGCTGGAGGATGGTCATATCATCGTCGTAGTGATAATCGACACCCAGCGCTCTGGCTCTTTGAAACAGCACCCGGGTGTTGCTGTTGCGGCTTACCCCAAGGCAAAGATAATGAAAGGGTAACTGTTGTTGTCTGGTGTAATCCGCTACCTGCCAGAACGGAGTGCCGGAGCTGGCACCTGCCTGATCGGGTTTTCGCAAATCAAAGTGTGCGTCAAAATTGATAATGCCGACATTGGGCTTCTGTTCCGGATTCAGGTGATGAATAAGCCCCTGGTAGCTGGCCCAGGCGATTTCATGACCACCTCCCAGCCCTATAGGCAACTGCTGATTATCCAGCAGTTTTGAAATGTGCCGGGCAAAGGCTTGCTGTGCGGCTTCCAGGTTACCACCCCGGCAAATGATCGTGCTGCTGTCGTATACTGGCTGGTCACGGTTCCATGGTTGCCCTGCCAGAGCCTTGCGCAGAGCATCCGGGCCTGATGCCGCCCCGGGGCGTCCTTTATTTCTGCGTACGCCTTCGTCGGAAGCAAAGCCTGCAAGGGTAACACCGGGTAACGCAGACTGGCCTGAATAGCGGTTAACTTTCTGATGCCAGCGCAGAGCCCATTCAGGAACAGTTTCTTCATCAACTCTTCCATGCCACAGAGACATGTCGGGCAATTTTTCCTGATACGCTTTTGAATCAGGGCGGGCCGGTTCTGGGTTAGGCGACTCAGCACTCATAAACGATGTCCATAAGCTATGTCCATAAACTATCCCCATTAGCAATGTCTCCACCAAGGATGCGCTGCTTTAACGGTGAGTGACCCAGTTCATACGGCAATTCGTTGGGGTGGTTAGTATCCCACAAGCAAAGGTCTGCAATCTTGCCGACTTCAATGGTTCCGAAGTCATCAATGATTCCCAGCGCCCGGGCAGCTTCACGGGTCGTTCCGGCAATGGCTTCGGCTGCGCTCAGTTGGAAAAGAATACAACTCATGTTCATCATCAGCCGGATTGAAGCCAGAGGCGAGCTGCCGGGGTTGATATCGGTGGCAACCGCCATCGGCACTTTGAAGCGGCGAAGCAGTTCGACGGGAGGTTTTCTGCTCTGTTTCAGATAGTAAAAAGCACCGGGCAACAGAACGGCAACGGTTCCTGACTGGGCCAGACCCACAGCGCCGGTTTCATCCAGATATTCCAGATGATCACAGGACAGGGCGCCCATTGAAGCGGCCAGAGAGCTGGCATGGGTCAATGAGAGCTGCTCAGTATGACCCTTGATAGCAAGGTCGTGGTCAAGTGCGGTGTGAAACACCCGCTCGCATTGTTTCAGGTCGAAGCCGATGGTTTCACAAAACACGTCAACAGCGTCTGCCAGACCCTGTTCAGCCACCGTGGGAATGATTTCATTGCACACCAGGTCGATGTAGTCGTCGGGTCTCCCAGCGTACTCGGGAGGCAGGGCGTGAGCAGCCAGCAGAGTGGTTTTGACACGGATGGGAACCCTGCTCCCCAGCTCCCGGGCGACTTCCAGCATTTTGATTTCATCAGGAAGGTTCAGGCCGTAACCTGACTTGATTTCGACCGTTGTCACCCCTTCCCTGATCAGTGCCTCGAGTCTGGGCAGAGCGGATTTGATCAACTGTTCTCTTGAGCGAACCCGGGTTGCCCTGACGGTGGACAGAATTCCTCCGCCTTTTCTGGCAATTTCCTGATAGGACTTGCCCTGTTGCCTCTGTTCAAATTCGTTGGCACGGTTACCGCCAAAGACCAGATGGGTGTGGCAGTCAATTAGCCCCGGCGTCAGCCAGCCATTATGGCCGTCGATGACATCATAGGGCAGCGACGTTGCGGTGACAGATGACATCGGCTCAATGCAGGCGATGCGGCCATCAAGAACACCGAGAGCGCATTTTGTCTGAACGCCGTAGGCATCTGACAGAGCCGGGTCAAACGTTGCCAGGTTTACGTTAATCCATACCCGGCTACAGTCTTTGAGGCTGGTCATCTGAGGTTTGGGCATAAGATTCTGATGCTCAGGCATAAATTGAATCCGTAAGCAGCGCCGGTTGTACACGGTGACTGCGTTAGCATTGGTTAACCCTGTCTTTAAAGATATAAAGCGTTTCAGGCCAACTGACAAGTACTTGTCTGGCGCTGGACAATTTAGCGTCGGACAATAAGGATAGCTGCTTCATGGTGAAGCATTGGAATAAAAGCAACTCTGCCTGTCCGGAATCATTTCTGGCCAGCTATGGGAAAGCAGTTAGCGCTTTTGTCGGGAGCGTGGTCAAAATTAATGGGCTGACACTGTTTTTTAAGAGAGCCTTTTAATTCATACAGTTATTAAAAACTTGGCAAATATGACGAAATACAGAGAAGTAGACTAACTTTATTTAGATAAGCCGTTTAGAAAAGCAGTCGTTCTAATCACTTAATCCGGTAACGACGATGACTGATAATAACCTGATTTTGTTAACCTTCCTGGTTTACTTTGGATCGATGCTGCTTGTCGGCCTGTATGCCTGGCGTCGAACTCTGAGTTCTTCCGATTATTTTCTTGGTGGACGCTCCCTTGGACCATGGTCAGCGGCGTTAAGTGCCGGAGCATCTGATATGAGTGGCTGGTTACTGCTGGGGTTGCCCGGTTATGCATTTGCAGCGGGTCTTGAGGCGTTCTGGCTTGCTGCGGGCTTGCTGGGAGGCACCTGGCTGAACTGGTTGATAGTGTCGCGCCGCCTGAGAACCTACAGCGCTCTGGCCGATGAAGCTTTAACGTTACCCGAGTTTCTTGCCAATCGTTTTGAGGACAGAAAAGGGTTGTTGCAACCTGTCTCGGCGATTTTTATTTTGATCTTTTTCCTTTTTTATACCAGCTCTGGTCTGGTGGCCGGTGGCAAACTGTTTGAATCGGTATTTGGCATTGATTATCACTGGGCAGTCATTATTGGCATGATCAGCGTGATTTCCTACACGCTGTATGGTGGATTTCTGGCTGTCTGCTGGACGGATTTAATTCAGGGACTATTGATGGCTGCCGCCCTGCTGGTGGTACCGATTGCAGCCCTTGAAGCCAGTGGCGGGGCTGATACTGTTTTTCAGGAGTTGCAGCAGATTAACCCCGAACTGTTAAATGTGTTAACCACTGTCGAAGGTGAAACGTTGTCCGTGATAACGGTGTTATCCCTGTTAGGCTGGGGACTGGGGTATTTTGGCCAGCCCCACATCATGGCTCGCTTTAAAGCGATTAAGTCTGAAGGACAGCTGGTACTGGCTCGCAGAATAGCCGTGAGCTGGACGGGCATCTGTATGCTGGGGGCCTTGCTGGTAGGCCTCGCGGGTGCGGTTTACACACAGAGGCTTGGGATTAGCCTTGATGACCCCGAAGCAATTTTTATGTTGATGGTGAATACACTGTTCCATCCGGTGATTGCCGGTATTCTGCTGGCCGCTATTCTGGCTGCCATCATGAGTACTGCGGACTCACAGTTACTGGTTTGCTCAACAGCATTTGCAGAAGACTTTTACCAGGATATTTTCCGCCGCAACGCCCCTCAGGAAGAAGTGCTTCTGGTTGGACGTATCGCCGTAGTGGGGATTGCTGTGATTGCCACCTGGCTGGCGCTAAACCCTGATCATTCGGTGCTGGGTATGGTTTCCTACGCCTGGGCAGGCTTTGGCGCAGCCTTTGGTCCGGTGCTGGTACTGTCGCTGTATTGGCGACGGATGAACGGCATGGGAGCATTAGCGGGTATTGTGGCTGGTGGCCTGACCGTCGTTTGGTGGAAACAGCAGCAGGGTGGCTGGTATGACCTTTATGAAATCATTCCGGGAATTATTGCCGCAACTCTGGCTGTCATGGTGTTCAGTTACCTGGGCAGAAAGCCATCGAAAACCATGGAAACCCTGTTTGATAGGGTTAATGGCCGGGTTGAACAGCTTTCACATTCTGATGATGAAGAACCTTCAGTTTCCTGATTCAAAGTTCGAGCTGACGTTAAATTAAGTGCCTGTTGAACACATTAGGTAAGGCGGGGCTATTGCCCCGTCCTTCCCACAGAACCGTGCGTACGGACCTCGTACACGGCTCCTGCACTCTCTATCCCTTAACAATAAGGGGCAAGAACGCCCGTTTTAACGCCTTCCAAATTGAACAACTTTATCTCATTGAACCAGTTGTTCGGCATGGCTAAATGCGACAGGGGACTGCACGCATTTCTCCATGAACGCATTTTGATGTACTTAAATGGTGGCTTGTAACCCAGTTGCTTCAGCCGACGATGCAGCTTCGCTGGTTTCTTCCACTGTTTCAGTTGTAAACATCTCAGCCTGCGCCTCATCCATCCTGTCAGCCGTTTTAATTCACGACTACAGTTCGCTATCCTGAAGTAATTAGCAAATCCTCGTATCACAGGGTTCAGTTCTCGGATTACTCCTTCAAGGTTCGTTCCCCGATTCCTTTTCGTGATTCGCTTTACCTTTGCTTTCAGTGCGTTGAGCTTCTTTTCCTGTATGCGCGTATAGCTGCTCAGGATTTCAACTCCCAGAAATTTCACACCCTCGCCGCTATGGGCTATGTGTGTTTTATTCTGGTTGACCGTCAGTTTCAGGTCTTGCTCCAGTACTTTGGTCGCCACTTTCAGAGCGTTTTCTGCCGCTGCTTTGGAGCCACACAGAATCAGGATATCGTCCGCATAGCGGACAATCCTGTGCTTGCGTCGCATCATTTCCTGATCAAACGCATCAAGATAGACGTTTGAGATTAAGGGACTGATCACTCCGCCCTGTGGACTGCCTGTTTCCGTGGCTTCCAGTTGATAGCCAACCATCACCCCGCTTTTCAGGAACATTCTGATCAGGTTCAGGATGCTTCCATCTGCCACTTTGTGCCTGAACGCCTTGAGAATTAACTCGTGGTCGAGTCGGTCAAAGCATTTGGACAAGTCCATGTCCACCACCCAGCGTCTGTCGTACTTCCGTATGAACAGGGTCGCCTTGGTAATGGCTTGATGGCAGCTTCGATTCGGTCTGTACCCATAGCTGGACGGGTGGAAGTCCGGATCAAAGATCGGGGTCAGGATATTTAGAAGTGCTTGTTGGACGATTCGGTCTTTTACTGCGGGGATTCCCAGCAGACGCTTTCCACCGTCTTCTTTGTCGATTTCTACACGCTTTACCGGTAGCGGTTTGTAGCGCTTTTCCCGCAATTCAAGCAGTAACTGTTCAAGATTCCCACGCAGATTCGAGGCGTAGTCGCTCAGGCTCTGCCCATCTATTCCGGCCGCACCTTTCGCTTTCCATACCTTTTTGAATCCGTTGTAAAGCGCTTCCATCGTCAGCAAGCGCCCATACAGGCTATAATATACTCTCATCAGTTACTGTCTCACGACAGACAGATTGCGCCATCCTTCTACTGTGGCCGGATTCTTCATGGACATTCACAGGCGTTCTGGCTCAAGGCAATCTACCTGCTACCTGTCCTTTACTCCCGAGCGCGGCTCTTTCTTTTAGCAGGATTGTTCCCAACCTCACCAGCCGAAGATGTCCTGCCTCGTCAGGCAGCTTGTGCGCTCACAGTGTCATTCCTGCGGTCTGACTGTTCTTTAAGAATGCTTCACCCCTTCGCAACATCTGCCGCTTTTGACGACACATGCCCTACAGTCACTCTGGCTGTAGTCATTCCGGTTTTGCCCTCCGAACGGTTACCCGCCTTCACAGGCCGGAATTTCATCACTACTACAGGATCATCTGCCACCTCACACCACTGTTACCCTTGAGTTTCCTCTTGCGATAACAGCCCCTGAGATTCAGAGATTGATGCCAGGCTTCCCCAGTTACTAAACGGTTCCCTGTCAGAAATGCCACCCTCAAGCACAGAGTTGGGACTGACTGAGTATCGGGCTTTGCGCTATTTCGCACGCTTGCCGCTCCCAACCTGCCGAATCAGGTTCGCTTGCGCTGTGTACCTCTGACTTCCTATGGCTTCCTTCAGACCCAACCGTTGGCCAGTTACGCCCTTGCCATTCAGATTGCCTTCCCCTCAGTCGGGGCGGCTCAGGCTTCTTTCAGCCTGACGGGTTTGCCCGCTTCGCTGGGCAAACAACAAAAAGCCCGACAGATTTCTCTATCGGGCTTTTCTAATTGAATGCCTGGCGATGACCTACTCTCACATGGGGAAGCCCCACACTACCATCGGCGATGCGTCGTTTCACTTCCGAGTTCGGGATGGGATCGGGTGGTTCCAACACTCTATGGTCACCAGGCAAATTCTTTTGAGTCACAGCTTGGGTGGGCGTTTTGGGTCGTAGCCCGTGGCCCGTATCCCGTAGCCCGTTTGGGCTGCTGCATACTCTGGAATCCAAAATATGTTTTAAATAAGCTTTTGTTCTTGCTTTACACTCTCATGCTGTGCATGGCTGCTAACGGGTTACGGGCTACGGGTAACGGGCTTCGTTATCCTCTAGCGGGTAACACAGTCAACATTCAAATCGCTTTGGCGTTATATGGTCAAGCCTCTCGATTCATTAGTACGGGTTAGCTCAACGCCTCACAACGCTTACACACCCCGCCTATCAACGTCGTAGTCTTCAACGTCTCTTATGTGACCTCAAAGGTCAAGGGAAGTCTCATCTTGAAGGGGGCTTCCCGCTTAGATGCTTTCAGCGGTTATCCCGTCCGAACTTAGCTACCGGGCAATGCGTCTGGCGACACAACCCGAACACCAGTGGTTCGTCCACTCCGGTCCTCTCGTACTAGGAGCAGCTCTCCTCAAACTTCCAACGTCCACGGCAGATAGGGACCGAACTGTCTCACGACGTTCTAAACCCAGCTCGCGTACCACTTTAAATGGCGAACAGCCATACCCTTGGGACCGGCTTCAGCCCCAGGATGTGATGAGCCGACATCGAGGTGCCAAACACCGCCGTCGATGTGAACTCTTGGGCGGTATCAGCCTGTTATCCCCGGAGTACCTTTTATCCGTTGAGCGATGGCCCTTCCATTCAGAACCACCGGATCACTAAGACCTACTTTCGTACCTGCTCGACCTGTACGTCTCGCAGTCAAGCTGGCTTGTGCCTTTACACTAACCGCACGATGTCCGACCGTGCTTAGCCAACCTTCGTGCTCCTCCGTTACTCTTTGGGAGGAGACCGCCCCAGTCAAACTACCCACCACACAATGTCCCCGGTCCCGGTAAGGGACCTGGGTTAGAACCTCAATATTGCCAGGGTGGTATTTCAAGGTTGGCTCCATGCAGACTGGCGTCCACACTTCAAAGCCTCCCACCTATCCTACACAAGCAACATCAAGATCCACTGTGAAGCTGTAGTAAAGGTTCACGGGGTCTTTCCGTCTAGCCGCGGATACACTGCATCTTAACAGCGATTTCAATTTCACTGAGTCTTGGGTGGAGACAGCGTGGCCATCGTTACGCCATTCGTGCAGGTCGGAACTTACCCGACAAGGAATTTCGCTACCTTAGGACCGTTATAGTTACGGCCGCCGTTTACCGGGGCTTCGATCAAGAGCTTCGCCGAAGCTAACCCCATCAATTAACCTTCCGGCACCGGGCAGGCGTCACACCGTATACGTCCACTTACGTGTTAGCACAGTGCTGTGTTTTTAATAAACAGTCGCAGCCACCTGGTATCTTCGACCAGTCCCAGCTCAGAGAGTAAATCTCATCACCAGAACCGGCGCACCTTCTCCCGAAGTTACGGTGCCATTTTGCCTAGTTCCTTCACCCAAGTTCTCTCAAGCGCCTTGGTATTCTCTACCTGACCACCTGTGTCGGTTTGGGGTACGGTCCCCCTTGACCTGACGCTTAGAAGTTTTTCCTGGAAGCATGGCATCAACCACTTCCCGGCCGTAGCCGGTTCGTCATCAGTTCTCGGCATAAGTGAACCCGGATTT